>CAXTEE010000008.1:0-122070 GCA_964243375.1 uncultured Acidobacteriaceae bacterium
AGTTTGCACCCAGGTACCCCAAATCGTAGGGAAAGTAACTTCCACCACCACACCAACGTGGCAAACTTCTACCTCTCTCGGGCCAAATTCACCTGAGTGCCCTCCCATCTGCCTTACCTCTGAACTACAACGCTCCCAAAGCGTTCGCCGCCAGCCATTTAGACTCGAACTCAACGCGATGACTTTTGAGCCCGCTGGTTTTGCAGAACCCCGCCCGAGCGCTGTCCACCTCTCACCAAAAACCCTCGTTAGCAAACCGCGACGTTTCCTTCGCTTCGGCCTAATTCCGGTGTGCTCCATCCTGTTCCTTGCTGTGGCCGCTGTTTTCGCTGTGCGGCTTTGGCTCGGTTCTGTTGCGCGAGACAATCTTCCGCAAATCTCTGGATCGATTGCCGTTCGTGGTCTCGCCACTGCAGTCACGATTACCCGCGATCCCCGCGGTGTTCCAACCCTTCACGCCGCGACCTTCGACGACCTACTCTTCGCTCAAGGTTTCGTTACCGCTCAGGATCGACTCTTTCAGATGGACACGCTCCGCCGTCATGCCACCGGAGAACTGGCTGAGATCCTCGGTTCCGGCCTTGTCCCTCACGATCGCCTGCAACGTACTCTTTCGCTGACGCCTGCCGCCGATCGCATCCTTACGCAGCTTCCGCCCGATCAGCTGCGGCACTTCGAACGTTATGCTGCTGGGGTCAACGCGGCGATTGAAGTGCAGCGTGCGCACCTTCCGCTCGAGTTCCGAGTCCTGGCCTACGACCCTCGTCCCTGGACTCCTCGAGACTCGGTGCTAGTCTCGCTTATCCTCTTCGAGGATCTGACGAATACCTTCCCCAGCAAGCTTAACCGCGAGGCATTGACCGCCCGTCTTGCCCTCTCTTCTCCTTCGGAACAGCGCGCGGAGCTGCTCACCGATCTTTACCCTGTCGGCTCCTGGCGAGATCATCCGCCAAGCGCACCGACAACTGACCTCACCACGCCGCTGGAAGACTTTCCCGAAATTCCGCTTGATGATTCGCAGGTAAAACTTCGTCGGCCCACGGCCACGCCCACTGATCTTCTCGCTCTTACGGCATTGACGGCTCCGGCCTGCCCTGACTGTCGCGCCGGCTCCAACAACTTCGCCGTATCCGGAGCTCACACAGCATCTGGCAAACCGCTGTTGGCAAATGACATGCACCTATCGCTCAGCGCTCCCGGGATCTGGTATGCCGCCAACCTTGCGGCCGACAAGGGACCCGACCAGGAGACCGCCTTTCACGCCTCTGGCGTCTCTCTTCCCGGCGTCCCCTATGTCGTTGTCGGTCATAACGACCACGTCGCCTGGGGCTTCACCAACCTTGGCGCGGACGTTCAGGACCTCTACATCGAGCACCTGCGTGGCTCCGGAGGAGCAGACGAACTACAAGCGAGCTCCACCAACGCCGAAAGCCAGTTCCAGGACGCAACTGGCAGGTGGCTGCGGGTTCACTCCCGCTCCGAGGTGATTCACGTGCGCGGTGGTCGCGATATCCCCTTCAACGTTCTCTCAACCCTGCACGGTGGCGTGGAGACCCCGCTCCTCAATGCCGTTCTCCCGTCCGAGAGCCGTGCTCTCTCTCTCCGCTGGTCGCTCTATGACACGGATCGTTTCTCTCTTCCTTTCGCCGCTATTGACGCAGCCAGCTCCAACTCCGCTCTCCTAAAAGCTGTCAGTACTTATACTGGCCCCGCACAGAATCTGATCGCTGCCGATGATGCTGGGCACACTGTGTACCATGCCATTGGCCGTATTCCTCTTCGGGGTACATCCCCCGTACCTTCGCCACTTTCCCCTATACCGACCGACGTAAGGGCTCCGGACGCCGCTGCTCACGAGTGGTCTTCCACTATTCCATTCGACCAGCTTCCGACGACCAGTGATCCTCCGGGCGGCCTGCTCGCCACGGCCAACGCCCGTATCACCCCCGACGCCTACCCTTATCCCGTCACCCTCAACTGGGCGGATCCCTACCGTAACGAGCGTATCTGGCGGATGCTTACAAATCGTTCCAGCCTGACGTCGCAAGATATGCTTCGCGTGCAGACGGACGTGTTCTCTGATTCAGACCACCTCATTGCTCAACGCCTTGCCTATGCCATCGATCATTCGCCCAAGGCAACAAAACGTCTCCGCACTGCCGCCGATCTCCTCCGCGCATGGGACGGAAATGTGGTCTCCACATCGGCGGCTGCCGCAATCACCTCCGCTGCCCGCGAGGCTCTTTGGCCTATGCTTCTAACGCCGAAACTTGGGCCTTCACCAACTCCCGCTTTCTCTCTCGAACGTGGCGCACACGGCGGAGCTTCATCTTCTCGGCAAAACGACCCCGCGCGGCTTTACACCTGGGGTGAACGCAACTTCGCTCTTGAACAGCTCGTCGCCCATACACCTGCACGGTGGCTGCCCTCGGCCTACGCCACCTGGGATGATCTTCTTGCCGCAGCAGTAGACAAAGGTTTGCTCGATGCTCACGCTCCGAACAATCTCGCCAAATGGTCCAGCGGCAAAGCAAATCCGGTTGACATTCAGCTGCCACTCTTTGCTCAATTGCCTACACTCAGTCGTCTCGCCGGCCTCCCCACGGGCTCCGGCGCGTCTCCGCAGTCTGGAAACGGGTTGACCGTTCGTCAATCCCGCCGCACGTTTGGTCCATCAGAGCGCTTCACTGCCGATCTGGCAGATCCGGAAGCTGGCACCCTCGTTCTTCCGCTAGGGGAGTCTGGCAATCCCGTCAGCCGATGGTTTCGCGATCAATTTTCCGCGTGGCGCGACAACTCTACCTTCCCGTTGCCTTTTCGAACGAACACGGGCACACAAACCCTGACTTTGACTCCGGAGTAGCGACCTTGCGCCGCTCTGGTCAGAGATGCAAGGCAAGGTGGCCTTAGTTGCGGGGGCTACTTGCTTCCTGTGTTCGCCGCAGGGGCGGTTCCCTCAGCTGGAGGGGACGCTGGCTTAGGCCGTACCTTCTTTTTGAGCTTTACTGGAGATTTCGGCGTTGGTGCTGCTACCGGAGGCTGGCTTGCTGCTGCGACCGCCGCTTGACTCGCCCGCAATGACGCCTGGAGCTCGCCGACCCGGCTCTCTTCTGCAATCGCCGCTAGTTGTAACTGATCCCCCACCTTCTTGCGTGACTCTGCCAGCCCTTGCAGCGCTTGGTCCAGCGCTGCGCTCTGCTGCGCTGGCGCAGTCAGCCGTCCCATCGCAGACACGCGTAGCGCAACGTCGTAGACCGCGTCGACGTTCCGAACGGCCGGAAGTACCTTTGCTACGGACCCTGGTTCTGAGTCTGCCGTCGCCAGCAGTGGCGGCAACGTCTCTTGGAAGTCATGCTCTATGGAGCGAATATCCTGGTCCGCGGCGTCCCTCAGCTCACCGGACATCTTCCATTTCTCAAGACGTACCGCGGCTAGAGCTTGCTGCAGTGCAGTCAATGATGCCTGCAGCACCTCGGATGGCCGTGACATCGGGGCCGCCACCGTGGCAGGAGAAGAGGTCGTATCTAGAGCGGGTGGAACTGGCGCCTGTGCCGGTCCCTCCAAAGCTGAAGCGAAGATAGCCGAGAGAGCAAAGATGGGGAGAAAGCGTCGCATGGCACACCATTCTAAGAGAAAGCAACGCGTTCCGCAGATCACAGGCACATTGCTTCCAGATCGATAGGCAAACCGTCGAACCAAGTCCACGAACTAGCGGCTATCAGTGTTTTGTAGTGAATGATTTTGTCACAATGGCCATTGGAGCATCCCCGGCAGGAAGCATGGTGAAGAGAGCAGGACCCTGTTTGCTATCCGTGCGAATCACGGCGACATCACCCGAACGAGAGTTGGCGGCGAGCAGAAGGTGTTCGTCTGCGGAGAAGGCCAGGGCAGTCGGGCCTGAGCCCGTCCGAACGCTTCCGGTAAGGCGGCCATCATCGATGGAGTAGATCCCGACTGTGTCGGCGGTGAGATTCGCAATCCACAGGGTACTGTTATCAGCGCTGGCAAGGGACTGGGAAGGATGGCTCGCGATGGTGTAGGTGCCACCAACCTCATTGGGAAAGGTGGAGATCTCGGAAATGGAGTCGGATCCAGAGTTCGACACGAAGATCTCACCACCATCGGGCTTCAAGGCGATCGAAGAAGGATTGCTGCCAACATCGAGGAGGGTGAGAAGGTGGTCGGCGGCTAGAGAAGCATTTTGCCGAAGGGCCCACGATCCGGGAGCAGCGGCAAGCGAGATCGCCATGACTTGATGCGCCGAGGTGCAGGCAGCAAACGCTTTGGAGGAATCTGGAAGGATGGTGACAGCGGAGACTCCGGCACAACCGGATATCGTGGTGCGGAGTTCCAAGGGGCGGCTGCCCTGATCAGGAGTGGTAGGAACGACAGCGAAGATCGAGACTGTAGCAGACGCGCGATTTGCAACTACGAGCGAGCGTGCGTCGGGCGAGAGCGCCAGGGCCACAGGAATCATTCCCGTGGGCGCAGTTGAAAGTTCCCGGCGTGCGTCAAGATCAAGGATGCTGACGGAGTTGGCGCCGGAGTTCAGGACGAAGGCGCGGCGCCCATCCGGGGCGACCGCTACAGCCGTGGGTTGGCGACGTACGGTGATCGTCCCGGCTATTTGATTCGTTGCGGCATCGATGACGGAGACAGACGCTGACGAACGATTTACAGCGTAAACCTCATTTCGGACAGGATTCGTTGCAAGGGCTACGGGAGTATCGCCTACCTTCACCGTACGGTCGGGGCGGAGGTAAACAAGATCAAGGACGCTGACCGTATTCGCGCCGGAGTTCGCGATGTAGGCGAACTCGTGGAAATCTGGAGGAACATCAGGGAAACTGTGACGACTGCACCCTGCGAGGAGCATAGGGATCGCGAGCAGGCTGGTGCGCTGGAAGGAGAAAGACACTCTCACGAGTTTAGAGCAGGCAGCCGTACAGGCCGGAGATCCGTCGCTGGAGACTCGTCTTAGGGCACCTGCTGAGATCGGGCAGAAGGACTCCCATCACCGGCGTGAGCGCGCAAGGAAGCTGCGGAGAGCCCAGGCCGCATAGCCAAGCTGCAGGAGTAGCACTACGCCGTAGGAGGCGAGAAGGTGACGATGCTCCATCGAAGAGAGATTTAAGAGCTCGTGAAGGGTCAACGGATAGCCTCCAAAGGAAGATCGAGCGAGCGAAGAGCTTCGGCTTCGGCAATTCCCTGCCGACGTCGTTCTAACAAGAAACGCAGGCAGAGAACGCACACGCCCCAGCAGAGCCACCCGGACAGATTCCAGAGGAAGGCCGGCACCATCGAAGAATCAAGGTGACCCTCCCCTGTGAGTACCGGCGCCGGGTGTTGCGTGCGCCACCAGCGTATGGACATGTACGTGATCGGAACATCGATAGCGGCAAAGATTCCGAGGACTGCAGAAAGAATGGCCGTCTGGGTCGTCGCTTGTCCAGTAGCTGAAAAGCGTCGCAAAAGAAGATAAGCCGCGTAGAGCACCCAAAGAAGAAGGAAGGTGGTCAGACGGGCATCCCACGTCCACCAGATTCCCCACACCGGACGCGCCCACAAGACACCCGTAATAAGTCCGAGAGAGGTATAAAGAAGCGCGAGTTCCGCGCCAGCGACGGCGAGTGCATCGGCGACGAGAGCTTGTGACTGACTCTTGTTGCGACTTGCGAGCACCCAGACCGAGCCGGCGAGATTGACGTAGGGGAAGATAAGGGCTCCAAAGTCCACGGGAACGTGCCAATAAAAGATGCGCTGGACGTTCCCCATCGTCGCTTCAGTGGGAGCCACAAAGAGTGCAAGATGGGCGCCGTAAACCAGCATCAACGTCGACGCGACGAAGCCAACGAGAAGAGCGGGTGGGAGCTTCGGCCGATCGGCTATCCGAATAAGGTGGTTATGCACGATACCGTCAGTTTATCGCGGAGCGGAAGGTCCCGACCTCGCTCATTTGGAGGACCTGCGTACAGCGCAAGTGTGTCCTACTCGGCATTCAGAACGGTGCCGAAGAGAAGGAGAGAGAGGGTCGTGAAGATGATGTCATACGCCAGAAGGGAGCGGATCCAGAACGCAATGTACCCAGGGTCGAGCTCAGCTGTCAAAACGCCCGCGGTGGATTGGATGGCGCCGAGCAGCGCCGGCAGGATGATGGGAAGCAGAAGGAGGGGAAGCAGGAGCTCACGCGAGCGCGTGCGCAGACTGAGCGCGGCGAAGAAGGTGCCGTTGACGATGAGCGCCCAGGTGCCAAGGGGCAGGATGACCAGAAGGAGGCGGGTCTCTCCGAGGGGATGAAGGTTGTAGAAGACCGCAAAGACAGGAGCCAGGATAAGCTCGACGACGGAGACAAAGAGAAAGTTCGCCAGGACCTTGCCCAGGAACAGGGCGGCAGGAGAAGAAGGTGCAAGGCGCTGGGCATCCAGAACGCCATTGCGCTGCTCGCGAGTCCAGGAGCCACTAAGAGCCGTAACTGACGCAAAGAGAATCGCGATCCAGAGAATGCCTCCGGCAATCTCTCGAGCGAGGGTGGGATTTGAAGTTGGATCGAAGGCAAGTGAAACAACGATGACGACGAGGAGGGCAAAAAAGAGGACGCCATTGATGTTCTCGCGTGATCGCCACTCGATGCGCAGGTCTTTCGCGAGATGGTTAAGGGTATGGCGAAGAAAGATCATGAGCCGGTCGGCTCTCTTGTGAGATCGGCAACGGTACACTTTGTCGCACGCAGGTAGTCAGATGGGCTCAAAACAAGCTGCAGACCTCGCTGACCGGCAGAGACGCTGATGAGGTCATGAAGCTCGACAGTCTCGTTGATAAAGGCCGGAAATGGCTTGCGCGCGGCCAGCACAGTGACAGCTCCCCGTATGTAGCCGGTAAGGAGCTCAACTTCTCTGAGCGGCGCAAGCTCACAACGCTTTTCTTCTGCAACGGCGGCAAGCTTCTTGAGATCGAGCTCAGCATCTCCGGGAATGACCGCAAAGACGTGAGTGCCGGAGTGCCCACGAGTGATGAGGGTTTTGAACACCTGCTCTGCTGGAAGATTAATTTTGCGGGCGACAGAGACAGCAGTAAGGTCCGAGTCGTCGACCTCATAGGTGCGGAGTTCATAAGGAATGCCAAGCGCATCAAGAGCGCGAGCAGCGTTGGTCTTGAGCCCCGCTGCGGATCGACTCATGCCGTGCGACTCACCGGAGACTCGACACAGAGAGAGCCGTCGGCAAGGGTGAAAATGGCGTCAGCGATTGGACGAACAAGATCGGCCTGATGCGTCGCAAGAAGGATGGTGCGGCCGGCAGGTGAGGTCTTGCTTGGCCAGGTGCGGAAATCCAGGAGAAGATCGATCATCTGGCGCACACCAGCGACGTCTAGATTCGAGAACGGCTCATCGAGCAGAAGCAGGTCAGGGTCCGTCTGAAGAGCGCGAGCGAGAGCTGTGCGCTGCCGCATCCCTTGAGAAAACTGCCCGACCGGTCGACTGAGAGAAGGATCGAGGCCTACCGCGCGAAGAGCCATCTCCGGCGACCCAGAGCTACAGGCGCAGGCCGGACCGTCGGCCTGCAGGCTAGCAAAGTACTGCAAATTTTCAGTCGCTGTGAGCTCGTCATAAAGCATCGTGCTGTGACTCACGAAGGCGATTCGATTTCGCAACAGGTGCGGATCTTCGCCGAAGACACGAATGGAGCCACGAGACGGCATGCCCAAGCCGGCGATAAGACGGAGCAGGGTCGACTTCCCGGCGCCGTTCTCTCCGAGGAGGAGCGAAATCGTTCCCGATGGGATCATCGCGGAACAATGACGAAACGCGGCGAACGAACCAAAGATGCGAGCGACATCGGTGATCTGGACAGCAGCGGCAGTCGACAAAAGAGGCACTTGGAAAGTATAGAGCCGGCTGTCACATCATGTGGAGGAACTCTGATCAGATCAGGGCCGAGAAGGAATCGTAGCTGAGGCAACAGGCTTTGGCTGCTGGGCCTTTTTCAAATCCGCAGGCGCGTATTTGCTGGCGCACTTGGCCTGAATCTGGGTCGCATGGAAGACGCCGTCCCGCCCAAAGGTGCCCACTGCAAGAGCCTGTGCGTCGTCTTTGAAGGTGTCCGGCGGCGGCTCCGACCCACGGTAATCAACGCGCAGAGTCTTGCCCTGTTCGAGCAGTGTGAACTGAGCATTTGTGCCGACACGCGCGATAGAGCCTGGCGCGACATTTCCCGCCACTCTCAGGTGGCGCGTATAGGCCTTGTTGCCGAGAGTCTGGAGCTCACCGATGGTGACGTAGTAACTCTTGTTTTCACGCTGACCAGTAAAGGCGAGCCAAGCGATCGTCATAATGACTACGATCGTGGCGGTGATGATGCCAGCGTGGTTTTTACGTGTATCGGCGACCATGATTCTAGTTTACGACGCGCCGAGGAGGTTCGCTGCTAAGTGTAAGTCGCGGATGTGATGTAGCCAAAGACTCTCCAAGCACGCTCAGGTGTTCGACGTAGATTTCGAGATCTGGAAGACACGAGCCAGAAGATCGAGCAAAGCTTGCGGTTCATGCGATGGGACGGTGTAGTCAGCGCCTTCGTAGAGATCAGCAGGCCGAGGCGTCGCAATGATGATCGGAACGTAGGGACTGACCTCACGAATTTGTGCAATGAGGGGAAGATGGTCAAGCACCGTCGCGTGAATGAGGACGGCATCGACAGCGGGAAAACGGCGGAGGAGAGCAACACCCGTATCAGGCTGGTACGCGGTGATTACATTGTGCTTTGCTGTCTCGACGACGAGCTTGCGCGAGGAGATGCCCTCCGGCTGCTCGGATTCGATCATCAGTATGACAAGCGAGAAGGGTCCTGCACTTTTCGTCGGCATCGGTGGGGAAAGTCTACAGGAATTGGTGCGCCGCCAGAGAGGAATACGGCGGGCCTCCGGCGTATAGTTTAGCAAACGCTGATTCTCAAAAGGGCGTGATCGCGAACGGGTGTATCTGTGCAGAGGGAGATTCACATGAGTGGTAGTGAGACTGGTTTACGGGAAAGTAACAGCGGGTCCGGTCTTGTTACCGGCAGCGCTCCCACGCGTGGAAATGACTATCGCGTGCCCACTGGCCGAACCGACTGGATCGTGAAGCGAAAAGAGGAAGCGGCGCGGTCTGGCGACTGGAACATGAGCCAGATGCACTTCGCACGGAAGGGCATAGTCACGGAAGAGATGGCGTTCGTGGCGCAGAAAGAAAAGATCTCGGCCGAGCTGGTACGGTGCGAAATCGCCAAAGGGACGATGATCATTCCGGCCAATATCAATCATCCGGAGCTGGAACCGATGGCGATCGGTGTCGAAAGCCTGTGCAAGATCAACGCCAATATTGGTAACTCCGCGATCGTGAGCAATGTAGACGAAGAACTGAGAAAGCTGCACACCGCGGTGCATTATGGGGCGGATACGGTCATGGATCTTTCGACCGGAGGCGACATTCCCATGATCCGGGAGGCCATCCTGCGGCATTCGCCCGTTCCGATCGGAACGGTACCTCTCTACGAAGCTCTAAGCCGGGTCAAGCGCGTCGAAGATTTGAATATCGATCTCTATCTAGAGGTCATCGAAGAGCAGGCGGAGCAGGGAGTGGACTACTTCACGATCCATGCAGGCGTGCTGGTGCAATACATCCCGATGGTCTCCAAGCGGATCACGGGAATCGTGAGCCGAGGCGGAGCAATTCTGGCGCAATGGATGACGGCGCACCACAAGCAGAACTTCCTGTACGAGAACTTCGACCGTATCACGAAGGTAATGGCCAAGTACGACGTGAGCTATTCGCTTGGCGACGGTTTACGGCCAGGATCGATTGCGGATGCAAGTGACGAAGCGCAGTTCGCGGAGCTGAAGACATTGGGTGAACTGACTCGCCAGGCGTGGAAGGACGATGTTCAGGTGATGATCGAGGGTCCCGGCCACGTGCCGATGGACAAGATCAAGGAACAGGTGGAGAAGGAAGTGGAGCTATGTGATGGCGCGCCCTTCTATGTGCTGGGTCCGCTGGTAACTGACATCGCACCGGGATACGATCACATCACAAGCGCGATCGGGGCGGCGATGATTGGCTGGCACGGGGCAGCGATGCTCTGCTACGTGACTCCCAAGGAACATCTCGGACTCCCAAACGAAAAGGACGTAAAAGATGGCATCATCGCATACAAAATTGCGGCGCATGCGGCGGATGTTGCACGACACCGGCCAGGAGCTCGAGACAGAGATGACGCCATCTCGCACGCGCGATACACCTTTGACTGGGACAAGCAGTTCGCTTTGTCACTCGATCCAGAAACCGCGCGCGGCATGCATGATGAGACACTTCCGGACGACTACTACAAGGAGGCGGCCTTCTGCTCGATGTGCGGACCAAAGTTCTGCTCAATGAACTGGTCCAGCAAGGTGGATGAGTTTAACGAGCGCGAGCATGGGCTCAGGAAGCCGGATCTCACGCAGATCCTCACTGAGCAGATGGCACTTCGAGGGTAATTGTCGGAGCGGATGCAAGCAGAGAAACAGGCCGCCTCCCCTTTGGAAGCGGCCTGTTTTTAGGTCTCTAGCAGGCAATTAAAGTTGTTTGGAACGGGTTATCGGTGAGGATCGCTCGGCGTGAGCAGATGGTGAGCCGAGGTACATCGCGTAATGGTTCTGCCTCGTTCATGGGCCCGTTGATGCGTTGGGGCAGGATAGAGCTGAAGTTGAAGGCCAGACCGGGAATGCGGTGCACAACAAAGTGAGGCGTGGGCCGGCAACAGGTGTCCCCGGCCGGAACCAGGGAGCGCGACTGCATCACAGAGCGTCGTTTTCCTCCCGACCGGAGCGCATTGCCAAGAGCGCTGGGGCGATGATCATTCCGAGAAATACCGCGGCGAGAACAAGATCATGGATCATAAAGGGAGTCTCCTTGGTGGGCGGCTCGTGCCGCCTCTGAGAGCTATCTTCTGCCTAGACTGTTCGCCACTACATAGCCTATTTGCATCGATGCTATGACCGGAAAGTTGCAGAATGGTTCTTCACTTTGGCATGGAGATCAACACAAGCTTGACCGATCGCGTTCGCGATCCAATCCCGCGTCGTCCGCACCATTTGGCAGCCAACCCTGCTTGTGCAGAACGCACCTTAAGACAAGTAAGGAGATCCCTATGAACGTAGATAAGGTGAAGGGCATTTTGCAGAAGGTGGGCGGCCGGGTGGAAGAGTCGGCCGGAGCTTTGGTCAACAGTGAGAACCTCAAAGTCGCTGGCAAGGAAGATCAGCTCGATGGGTCGGCACGCGAGGCTTGGGGCAACGTTAAAGATGCAGGCGACGCGCTGATCGATCGTGCGAAAGCTGCGAAGTTTGAGGCGCAGACGAAGTCAGACCGCGCTGCGGCGTTTGAGGAAGAACATACAGTTGATGTGACAACCGAGCCAGGGAGGCCGTAGAACAGCGCAAAGTGTCACAAGAGCGCCTTCGGACTTCCGGTCCAGTCTCCTTCGAGAATGTCAGAGCCGGAGATGAGGAGAACCACCGGTAGATCCTTTTCTCATGTCTGGCGCATCGCTCATAAAGCAAGCACAAAGCAAACGGATTAAGGATGCGTCGATTTCTACGTGTCGTCCAACCAATTTCATACAACCGCTCCCTAATTGCGTATGAGATATGTCACAGTTCCTTCAATTTTGGCCAGCCTCGCCGTCGCGTCCCTCCTGACACTACCGTCCATGTCAATCGCGCAGACCGCCGGGCAAGATGCGCATGCTGCCGGTACTGACACGAAAAATGCTGCCTCTGATAGCGGTCAAGCCGTAAAGAAAACCACAAAACACACCTACCATAAGACGAAACGCGCGACCAAGAAGGCGACGGCTGAGACGAAGAGCGGCACAGCGAAGGCCGCCGACAAAACCAAAGAAGGTGGCACAGTTGCTGTGAACAAGACGAAGGAAACCTCGGTAAAAGCCTATGATCGGTCCAAAGAAGGCGTCCAGAAGGTATTCGATCCTAAGGCTGCCAAGAAGAGCCAGGTGCAGGATCGGACCCGTGAAGCCAAAACCGACACGAAGGATCAACTGACTCAGGACAAACAAAAAGTTCAGGACGGAACAGCAAAGTAACGCCCCACAGCAGTGACCTTGGGAGGTGCGAGCGACAGCTCGAGCCTCCCTTTTTTATTTAGAACAGGCACTCACGAGGTTAGAAGATCGATGGCCTTTCAACTCAGTCCGCCCGTCCTGCCAATGCTGGCAAAGCGAGTAGCCAATCTTCCCGAGGAGGGGTCGTGGATCTTTGAACCTAAATGGGATGGATTCCGAGTGATGATCTTCCGAGACCACAAAGAGATCCTGCTACAGAGTCGGGACGGGAAGCCTTTGAACCGTTACTTTCCCGAATTGCTCGAGTCTCTGCGGCAGCAGTTGCCTGTGCGCTACGTTCTTGACGGCGAGATCGTAATCTCACGCAGTGGAGCGCTGGATTTTGATGCGCTGCAGCTTCGCATACACCCAGCGGCATCGCGAGTTCGGATGCTTTCCGAGCAGACGCCTGCTTCGATCGTGTTCTTTGATGTTCTGTCCCTCGAAGACGCGGATTTAACGCACTTGCCATTTGAGCAAAGACGGCACGAGTTGGAAGGCGTGCTCGCAAATTCTAAAGAGCCGTTGCATATCACCCCCGCCACACAGGACTCGAGGATCGCTGCCGATTGGTTTCACCGCTTCGAAGGTGCAGGCCTGGATGGCGTGATGGCGAAGCGAACGGATGGACGCTACGAGCCAGACAAGCGCATCATGCTGAAGGTTAAACATGAACGCGATTGCGACTGTGTTGTAGCCGGGTTTCGCTGGCACAAGCAGGGAGCCGGAACTGCCGTAGGCTCGCTTCTGCTTGGCCTCTACAACAGCCAGGGTGAGCTGCAGCACGTAGGTGTGTGTGCCAGCTTCACGCAGCAGAAAAGACAAAACTTGATCGAGCACCTAGCGCCGTACCGTCTCGGAGCCGACGAGGTGCACCCTTGGATGACCGAACCCGATATCGGGACGGATGGCATGCAGAGAGTGCCCGGAGGACAAAGTCGATGGAGCCAAGGAAAGGATCTCTCCTGGGTCCCGCTACGCCCGGAGCTCGTGGTCGAGGTGGCTTACGAGCACATGCAGGGCAATCGATTTCGGCACCTTGCACACTTTCGTCGGTGGCGACATGACAAGTCGCCAGCTCACTGTACCTACGCTCAGCTGGAAGTCGTTAGCCCTCAGGAGCTCTCCGAGATCTTCTCAGCCCGGTGACTAAAGACGCAAGCTACTTCTTAGTCCATGTCGGGACATCATCGGGGTCCGGAGCTCCTTCAGCGGGACGTAACTCCTCCGGCACGTTTCGAAGATTGAGGCGTATGCGATACCAAACGTAGGCGCTACCGCGCATACGGTCGAGCAGGACGTCGTCGGCAGCCAAGTGCATCGAGACCTCAGGATGCGCCGCTCTCCACCTTTCCAAACCCGCTTGGACTGCGTCCTTACTGGCGGAGTTTGCGATGGTAATCAGGAGTCGAGCCGAAGGACGCTGCTTTCGCGTCCGTGGCACTGATCTGGGCACCTCCGCCGATGCGGACGCAGCATTGACCTGCTCCGTTGCGTCCGTGAGTGCCGCGGATCGCTTACGGAAGCGCTGTTGACCGAAGCCCTCTCCCAGCTGCTGAGAGAAGGCCTTCACTGCCGGCTTGGCGCGAGATGGCGCAACCCGCGGCGCTTCACCCTCCGTCTTGCGGAAGTGCGGGGGCCAAGGCGCGTCCCCTAAACCCTCCGCCTCATCTCTGCTCGCAAGCTCGAGCAACTGCTCAAGCGAACCTCTTTCCATGTCGATCCCGGCATGAGGATCCCCGATCCCCGCAAAGCGCTGCGGCATGGTGAGGACAGTGAAGTCTGCTGGATCGCACTCAGCCACCTCCCTCCATGCGAGCGGCGCGGAGACCCGAGCATCGGGCAGCGGTCGAACCGAATAGGCCGAGCAGGTTGTGCGATCCTTTGCATTCTGGTTGTAATCGAGAAAGACTCCGTGCCGCTCCTCTTTCCACCACTTCGAACTGGCGAGCGAGGGTGCCTGTCGCTCAACTGCCCGCGAGAGAGCGAGAGCCGCGCGACGGACTTCGGTAAAGGTCCATCGAGGTTGAATACGAACGTTGACATGGATACCACGCGAGCCGCTGGTCTTGGGCCAGCCACATAGGCCAACTTGACCCAAGACCTGCTGAACTTCTAACGCAACCTTGCGAACATCAGACCAGCCAACTCCCGGACCAGGATCTAGATCGATGCGCAGCTCATCAGGATGGTCAAGATCCGCCGAACGGACAGGATGCGGATGCAGTTCAAGACAGCCTAGATTGACAATCCAGGCAAGACCGGCACTCTCGTCCACCACAATCTCTTCCGCGGTGCGGCCGGACGGAAACGAAAGTGTGACGGTACGGATCCACGATGGTCGATCTGATGGCGCCCGCTTTTGATAGAACGGCTCTGCTTCCGCTCCATTTACAAAGCGCTTGAGCACGATGGGGCGGTCGCGAATACCCGCCAATGCACCATCCGCGACCGCAAGATAGTAGTTCACGATATCCAGTTTGGTGAGCCGTACCTCTCTTGAAAAGTAGAGCTTCTCCGGATGCGTCACTCGCACCTCGTGTCCACCAGTAGAGAGGAGTTCGACCGGGTCCTCTTTCTTCGTCGTCACAAACACCTCACTCTGCTGAAAGCGTCCGTACCACGTCTGCGGGGCACGTCTATGTCCGCCGTAAGGATACCGTCTAGCGCGCCGCGTGTCGTACCAAGGTGAGGCTTGCTCCCTCGCCATGGGCTTCTCCTCCGAGGTACACCGAAGTCTTCAGCCGTCCCGTCCAATCTTGCGAGATGCGTCCGCCGCGTTACGAGGATGCGCGTTGTGGAGAAGCGGGCGAAGCTGCTACTGTCAAGCAATCATCGCTTCGATTCGCGAAGCAAATGGAATGCATCACATTCTTCAGCGGGAGAGGCATAGTATGCACCCACTCAAGAGGTCGGCGGCTTGACTCGCAAAAAAGTCATTGCAACGCTCTCAGGAGTTGTTGGCTTGATGGTCGGGATGCTTGATCTTCCACCTCTGCAGGGGCAGCAAGCGCTTCGCGATCTCGTGGGCACCGTGCAGGACGGGCATCATGAACCGTTACGTGGGGCAGTCGTGTATCTAGAAAATGAAGCTACGCACAGTGTGGTGACCTACATCACGGATCGGAGCGGGCACTTCAGCTTTAAACGAATTCAAACAGATGTCGACTACGATGTCTGGGCGATTTACCGAGGTCAGGACTCGAAGCGGAAGACGCTGAGTCAATTCAATACACATCCAGACCCGTCCATCACGCTGGTCATTAAACCTGAGTAAAAGTGCCACAACTGATTTGCATCTAGGGCGACGTGAAAGCGATGTTGGTCATGGCCAGACAAAGTAAGAAGGAGAGTTCTCGATGCAGCTTGCAATGGTAGGTCTTGGCAGGATGGGCGCCAATATGGCTCGACGTCTATCAACAAAGGGACATGAATCTATTGTTTATGATCGGTCGGCGAAGGCTGTTGAAGATCTTGCGGTGCATGACGGCATCACTCCATCCTCCTCAATGGAAGATATGGTCGGCAAGTTAGCTAAGCCGCGAGCAATCTGGTTGATGATTCCCGCAGGCGTTGTCGAAGAGACGATCGCGCAACTTGTTCCCCATCTCGACGCGGGCGACATCCTGATCGACGGGGGAAACTCCTACTATGTGGACGATATCCACCGCGCAAGAGAGCTTGCGACGAAGGGCATTGAATACGTCGATGTCGGAACCAGCGGAGGCGTCTGGGGATTGGAACGTGGTTACTGCATGATGATTGGTGGCTCTGAGAAGACGGTCGAGTACCTCGATCCGATCTTCAAAGCAATCGCTCCCGGACGCGGCGATGTTCCGCTAACACCGGGTCGTCAGGACAAGCCCGGGACTGCGGAGGAAGGTTATTTGCACTGCGGAACCAACGGCGCGGGCCACTTCGTGAAGATGGTGCATAACGGGATTGAGTACGGAATGATGGCTGCCTATGCTGAGGGTTTGGGTGTGCTGCGCGCAGCGAACATCGGGAAGCATACGGCAGAAATCGATGCTGAGACGACTCCCTTGCGGGATCCCGATCTCTACCAATACGACTTCAATCTGCCTGATGTGACCGAAGTCTGGCGTCGAGGAAGTGTCATTTCATCTTGGCTCTTGGAGCTTGCGGCAACAGCCCTCGTCGAAGATCCACAACTGGCGAAGTTCAGTGGCAGAGTGTCTGACTCCGGCGAGGGCAGATGGACCATCAAGGCTGGTATCGATGAAGGTGTACCCACACCCGTTCTGACCGCGGCACTTTACACCCGCTTTAGCTCGCGAGGAGAGGCGGACTTCTCGAACAAGCTTCTCTCCGCTCTGCGTTATGAGTTTGGCGGTCATCTGGAGAAAAAGGATTAAGAGCAAACCTGTTCCACTCAGGAGATGCACGTGACCCAGCCTCATTCCGATGCGCTTGTCTTCTTTGGCGCGACCGGTGATCTAGCTTTCAAGAAGATTTTTCCTGCACTCCAGTCAATGGTGAAGCGTGGCACGCTCAATGTGCCCGTGATCGGCGTTGCAAAAGCTGGGTGGAACCTCGATCAGTTTAAACAACGGGCGCAAAGCAGTCTCGAACAGCACGGCGGAATCGATTCCGCGGCGTGGGACAAACTCAAGGCTCTGCTTCAGTACGTCGACGGTGACTACTCAGACAGCGCCACATTCTGTGCAGTGCGAAAGCAACTCGGTTCGGCAGAGCGGCCGGCACATTACCTCGCAATTCCGCCTTCTCTCTTCGCTCAGGTCGTCAATGAACTGGTCCAATCAGGATCCGCGAAGGGTGGGCGCATGATCGTTGAAAAGCCCTTCGGACATGATCTTGCTTCTGCCCGTGAGCTGAATAGAATTCTTCTTGACGCTTTTCCGGAAAGCTCCATCTTCCGCATTGATCACTACCTTGCAAAAGGCCCTGTGCATAACATGGTCTCTTTCCGCTTCTCAAACTCTTTTCTGGAACCGCTCTGGAATCGCAACTACATCGAAAGTGTACAAATCACGATGGCCGAAGACTTCGGGGTGCAGGGCCGAGGAGCCTTCTATGACCAGACCGGGACGATTCGTGACGTAATCCAGAATCACGTCTTTCAGGTCTTGTGCAATCTTGCAATGGAACCACCTGTAGGCAAAGCAGGAGAAGCTCTGCGCGATGAAAAAGTGAAGGTTCTTAGAGCGACGGCAACGCTGGAAGCGAAGGATCTGGTTCGCGGGCAGTTCCGTGGCTATCTTGATGAACCGGGAGTCGCGCCTGGCTCCAGGATCGAGACCTTCGCTGCCATGAGGCTGCACCTGAACTCGTGGAGATGGGAAGGGGTTCCCTTCTACATCCGCGCCGGGAAGAATTTGCCGATGACTTGCATGGAGGTGATTGCACGCTTTCGCAAGCCACCCGCAATCGATATCGCTGAAACCGGAGCGGCGCAAAACTACATGCGGTTTCGGATCAGTCCCGAGATGACCGTCGCCATGTCGATGTCCGTCTCATCCCCGGACGCCGCCGGCAAACGTGAGGCCGTCGAACTGATTGCAAGCCGCCATCCGGGAGCGCAGGAGATGGAGGCTTACGAGCGCGTCCTGACAGATGCTCTCGCAGGCGATGCCACTCTCTTTGCGCGCCAAGACTACGTTGAAGAGGCTTGGCGCATCGTTGATTCCGTCCTAAAGCGAGACACTCCAAACTGCACCTACGAGCCAGGTACGTGGGGTCCTAGCGAAGAAAACATACGTGTCATACCAGCGGGTGGCTGGCACACACCGCATTCTGGAGAACCTGAAGACTTCCGGGTCGTAGGTTAGATGATCGTCCTTCGTCTCCTCCGGATTCTCTTAGGGGACCGCGATCTTCTAACAGACGCAGCTGAATCTCACCATCCCCACAGTTGCGCCATCGTCGCCATGACGATTTGCCCCTCCGGGCTGGAGAGTTTCGGAGCGAAAGACGATAGAAAGCTGGAGACGTTGCTTAGAATAGCGCCTGCAGCCGCCATCTGCTGAACCGATGTTGCTTCTGTCCGCTCACTCAGACCTCCGCATAGATCCATCAAAACGTGAACTTCGAACTGCTGTCGCCGCGCCTGGAGTACAGTTTGCAACACTGCAACTTCTGAAGAGACGCCGCCCACCGCAATTGCCTTACACCGTGTAACAGACAGGCGTTCCTTTACCGTCGGATCATCAAGAGCGCTCATCGTAGTTCGTATAAGCGGCTCGACCGACGCAAGCTCTTCAACAAGGGATGGTACTTGATCCGAAGCAAGCGGCACGATGCTCACAAGCGTTCGTATCTGTAGGGCTTCGGCCGCAGCGAAGGTCAGCCGAGCTCGGCGACGCAGTTCTTCTCCTGAGACGGTCTTGCTGCTCGCTAGGATCTCCGGCTGGTACTCCAGCAGAAGCAGTGTCACTTCTTCAGTCAGCATGTCTACCTACTTTCCTTGATGCCATTAATTCGCTTCAGAACGACTCCCAAATAAATGGAGGAGAGAGTAATTCGCGTAGGTCAGTTTGCAATCTATCTGCCCGGCCTCGTTGAAATGCAGAATGTCCAAGCCCTTCCAACTCGCTTGCTCTCCAAATCTGAGTCGTCCAAGCATCAACACAAGAAACCTGCCCAGAGAACGTGGCTTCGCACTTCCCGCACTAATGTGACACGTCCAGGTGAGCACAACCGTGTGCTTAGACGCATCTACGATGCGATTCTCCTCCGCAAACGTCATCCTGCCCCACACATAGGAGAACTGCGGCAGAAAGACTTTTCGTACCGCTTCGATGCCGCGAAACTCGCTCCCATCCCCCGGTTGGTACAACACGTCTGTCGCGAAATATTGCATAACAACATCTAGGTCCATCTCGTTGAAAGCTTCGAGGTACGCATCAACGACTAATCCGAAATCTGTCGCGTGTTCCATTGTTAGAGCACCTTAGCTTCAAGCAGGGGCTATGGGAGCTCAGCATCTGATGAAGGGTGATGTTTCACGAGGAGCATTTAAATTCAAGGCTCTGCGTGACACATTACACCGCAGCGAATCCAGGCTCGGCTCGCTAAGCAGAAGCTCTTACGTCACGCAGACGGTCTTCCGGAGCAACACCTGCATTCCCGCCGGTTTGTGATCTACGAGAGGCGCGGTACTGACCAGGCGTCATGCCGATGTGACGAAGAAACACTCGCCGTAACGTCTCACAATTTGCAAAGCCGCAAGCAGCAGCAACGCCATCGAGGTTTCTCGTTGTAGTCTCCAGTTGCCGCTGTGCAGATTCCAGTCGCAAACGCTCAATGTGTTTGGCGGGCGTAGTTCCTAACTGTGCGCGAAAAGAACGAGCGAAGTTACGTGGACTCATCGCAGCCTTCCGTGCCAGCTTGGCCACGGGAAGAGCCTGCTGCAAATTATCCGGCAACCATGACAGTAGTTCTCCCATAGGGCGCATCTCGTTAAATTGAGCTGCAAGTGTCGCACTTACCTGCGGCTGCCCTCCGGAACGTCTGGAGAAAAGCAGAAACATCTGGGCAATCTTGCAAGCGACGGTTGTGCCGAGATCTTCTTCCACAAGAGCAAGGGCTAAATCAATTCCTGCTGTCGCCCCTGCCGAGCTGTAGAAATTTCCATGGCGCACATAGATCACATCGCGTTCCACTGAAACACCCGGGTTCTTACCCTGCAGCTCATCGCACCACTGCCAGTGGGTCGTCGCTCTGCGGCCATTCAGCAACCCCACACGAGCAAACACAAGAGTCCCGGTATGCACCGAGCCCATTCTTCTGCTCTTTCGTCCCTGTTCCCGCAGCCAGCTCACAAAACCATCATCTTGGACACAGGGGTGGGGCCACTCTGAACCTGACAGAAGAACCGTATCTGCTCTATCTCTCCAATCCTGGTAGGTGAGATCCGCTTCCAGAAACATGCCGGTGGAAGTATCCAGCCTTCGACTTGAACACGCACTGACAAGGCGCACATCGTAGATCTGTTCTGAACCGGAGATGCGATTCGCTTCATGGAATACTTCCAGGAGCCCAAACAGTTCAAGGGGTCTTACCGGATCCATGGCTACGATCAACACGGTTTTAGGTTCAGGTTTTTGAGGTTGAGATCGAAGAGGGATAGTCGCCCAACTTCCGGACAACTCCGAGCGAGATCCAATACAAGAATGGCGAGAACCGATCACTCAGTGATTGTCCTGGATTATGCAGCCAAACGGTATAGCTGCATCGTCGCGGTAGTAACACCCCCTTTTAGGGGGGTCTGCATTGAGGGAACTCAGGTGTACACAATAGACTGACAAACCTTACTCGTGAACAGCCGAAGTTCACAGCCTCTCTCCGTGGCGCAGCAAGGCTTCTAATCTGAGTGATGGGAGCTCACCACGAACGATTGGCAGCATTCCCAATCGTTTTCATGCCTGAGCAGGATTGCCTTCCCATGGCATCCTGTTGGTTGAGAGGAGATCCAGTGACGACATCCACCCCTTCTCGAATTCGCATCCTGATCATCGACGACCACCCGGTCGTGCGGGATGGACTCGCGTCCATGATCGAGAATCAGGAGGATATGGAGGTGGTGGGAGAGGGAGAGACCGGAAAGGGAGCTATCGATCTGTACGATAGACTCCTACCGGATGTCATGCTGCTCGATCTGAAATTGCCCGACATCGACGGTGTGCAGGTTCTGGAAAGACTCCGTACCTTCCACCCGAGCGCGCGAGTTATTGTTCTAACGACGTATGTTGGCGACGTTCAGGCGCGTCGTGCTCTAAAGGCGGGAGCTTGCGGCTACCTGCTAAAGGCTTCCCTTCGACGCGATCTCAGAGAGTCCATACGGGCTGTTCACGCTGGCAGCCGTCGTGTGCAAGTCGAAGTCGCAGCCGAGCTTGCGCAACACACCGCCGACGAGGTGCTTACGCCTCGCGAGATTGAGATCCTGAAGCTGATCGCTGGCGGACACTCGAACAAGTTAGCCGCTGATCGGCTGCGGATCCGGGAAGATACAGTGAAGGCCCACGTCACAAACATCCTTTCGAAACTAAACGCGAGTGATCGCACCCATGCAGTAACCATCGCGTTGCAACGAGGCTACTTCGAGCTTTAGCGAACCGCAAAAGACGCGCTGCGAAGGTCAATGATGCAGCGGCCAAACAGATCGTGTGGGAAACTCCCCCTAGCCGGCGAACTGACCCGGCAGCAAGCCTAAGTTGTTGATTTGATGGTGGGCACAGCAGGATTCGAACCTACGACTTCCACCGTGTGAAGGTGGCACTCTACCGCTGAGTTATGCGCCCGTCTGGCATACAAGGAAACATCGCCTGTCCCGCCGAGTCGTGACTCCGTCGCTTCCACCGCGAGGAACCGTTCGATTGCTAGAATACCACCACCTTCGGTTCAGATTCAGCATCCTCGTCTGCCCCTTACGGCTGTACGACAGCGATACAATAGCTCTGCCGCTATGAGTACTCATTTTTCCAGGTACGGCTCCTCAGCACCCACACGATTGATTCCTGGGGAACACCGCAACCAGAGAGGCAAAGTCGGGTTCCTATTAGTATGGCAACCCTGGCGTTCAATCCCGCGTTGACTCCACATAGCTCATCTGGCAGCCGCCCTGCTTCCGCCGATGTACGTACGGCAGGCTCCGCGCGCGCTTTCGACGGAATGGATGACGCCGCGGTCATGCTGGAACTGCGATCCGGCAACATGGCAGCCTTTGACGTTCTTCTTCAGAAGTACCGCAAGCCGATCATCCACTTTATGTTCCGCATGGTGCGCAACCAGGCTGTGGCAGAGGAACTCGCACAGGAGGTCTTCCTCCGGGTCTATCGGTCTCGGGAGACTTACAGAGCTGAAGCGCGATTTTCGACTTGGCTATATCGGATCGCAACCAACCTGGGAGTCAATCACGCCCGCGATACGCGTCACGAACGAACCGCCTCCACCATCTACCTGGATCAGACCGATGAGGAGACTGGTTCGGCCCCTGATGTTGCCGACCTCACTCCTGGCGCCGAGACCCGGATGGTGCAGGACGAGCGTATGGCGGCAATTAGAGATTTCGTGCTCGCGCTTCCAGATCGGCAGCGAACAGCTGTCCTCATGCACAAGTACGAGGGCATGGATTACAAGCAGATTGGCGAGGTTTTGAAGCTATCTGAATCCGCCACCAAATCACTCCTGTTCCGCGCTTATCAGACCTTGCGGGACAGATTGAAAGACTTTGTCTAGACCTTCTACTCACACCGTCCGTTCTGGTTTTGCAGCCATCACGGAAGAAAGGATCACCGCCATGAATTGCAGCGAATGCCAGGCCACACTCCCCGACCTTCTGCTCGATCCTGGTTCACAGAAGGCCGTGGCTGCGGAGGCGCACCTTGTAGACTGTGTCGCCTGCCATCAGGAGTTAACTCAGTTGCGTGCTGCCTTCGCTTCCCTTGACGAATGGACAGCACCGGAACCCAGCCCTTGGTTCGATAGCCGCTTGATGGCGCGCCTTCGCGACGAACAAGCAGCCGTGCCAGAGAGCTTCTTTGAACGCCTTCGGAGCACGCTGCTGTTCTCGACTGGCCGTCAGCTTCGACCCGCTCTCGCTGGCGCCTTGGCTCTAGTGCTTGCGATCAGCGGCGGTACGGCACTCACACTTTCGCATGTACTGCATCCTCAGGCTGTTGAGGCGTCAGCGGCGGTTCAGGATCTGCAGATTATCGATCGAAACGATCAGGCCTTCCAAACCATGGACCAGCTTCTACAGGATGATTCCACGGACGATGGAGGCAGCTCGTAGCCAGCCAGCTGACGAGCATCCTCGCCCAGTTGTTGGATTTCTGCTCTCGATCCCTGCATCGCACGATACGCTATTCGAGGTTCTTCTCCGATCGCGTCGTGCCATCACACAAGCTTAATGCGCAGCCTCGTTCCAACCCGCCCCTTCGTCTCCGCCCTGCTTGGCGGCCTTTTCCTATGGGCTGCGGCGGCTCCGCTGGACGCTGCCGGTCGCGGCTGGTCCGGAGGCCCTGGCTCCAGTCCCCGGGGCGGCTATCCCCAGCAGCGTGGAGAGCCAGCGCAACGTGGAACGCTCGGTCCTCGTCCGGGCCAGGAACATCTCTCCCAGTGGATGAGTCATCACAGTAACCTTCCTGCCTCCGACCAGCAACGCGCCCTAGAGCGGGAGCCAGGCTTCCGGGATCTCTCCCCGCAGGTACAGCAGCGCATGCGGGATCGTCTCACCCAGCTCAACAACATGCCGCCGCAGCAGCGTCAGCACGTCCTCGATCGTGCAGAGGCCATGGAGCAGCTGGCACCCGAGCAGCGGCAACGCGTCCGCGGCACGATGCAGCAGCTCTCGAGTCTCCCTGAGGATCGGCGCCGCGCCGTCTCCCGCGCCTTCCGCGAACTGCGCAATCTCCCCCCAGACCAGCGTCAGCAGGCCATCAACTCCGGTCGGTTCTCGTCCGATTTCTCTCTTGAGGAGCGCTCCACGCTCAATAACCTGAACGCCGTTGAGCCGCTACTTCCACCGGCTCCCTCGCGCTATCCCGGGAACGTCCCGCCTCGTTAGCGCTTCAGGAAATTTTTCGCAAGAAACAGCACATTCGCCGGCCGTTCCGCCAGCCGCCGCATGAAGTACGGATACCACTCCGTACCAAACGGCAGATAGACCCTGACGTTGTAGCCCTCGCTCACCAGCGCGCGCTGTAGATCGCGACGAATGCCATACAGCATCTGGAACTCGAACATGTCCTTCGGGATACCGTATCGCCGCACAAAGCCGCGCATGGCCATCACGATGCGCTCATCATGCGTCGCAATCCCGCAGAAGACACCACTGGTCGCCAGGTACGTCATCAAAGCGACATAGTTCTCATCGACATCTCGCTTCTCGGGAAACGCCTTCTCCGCCGGCTCTTTGTAGGCGCCCTTGCATAGCCGAATTCGAATTCCCTGCTCCACCAGCCGCTTCGCATCATCAGCCGTACGGTACAGATATGCCTGCAGCACTGTGCCGACACGTCCCTGCATCCCTGGCCGCGCATGCAGGCGCTCTGTCATCGCCAACGTCGCATCCGTGTACGCCGAGCCTTCCATATCGATCCGCACAAACGAGTCCACCGCGGCCGCATGTTCCAGCATCTCGCCGACGATCCGCTCCGCCAGTGCCGGATCGATATCCATCCCCACCTGCGTCAGCTTCACACTCACATTCGCATGGAGCTTTCGTTTCTCGATTGCGTCCAGCAGCTCGTGGTACACATCCGCACTCGCCCGCGCCGCCCTCTCCTCGATCACGCTCTCTCCGAGCGAATCCAGGGTAACGGACATGCCCTCACGGTTCAGCGCCTCGCACGCCGCAATCGCCTCCGATGGCTTCATTCCCGCCACAAACCGTTGCGATACACGCCGCCCCGCAGCGGATTGTTCAGAGAACCGACGTAAGGCAGTGTTGCTGGAGAGCGCAAGAAACGTGGATCGAAGCACCGGCAAAACCCTTTCACGGAGACCCTGCGCCCAGCCTTTGCACATCTCGAACCCTGGGGCGCACCGCTCCTCGTCGGCGCGTCTTCGTCGCCAGGCGGGAGCACTTCATTCTCCCACGCGACCACGACTTTCGGCGAAGCTCCTCGCCACGCGATTGCCGTAGAACGGCTGGTCTCTCGATCTATCCGCAGGGTGAACAACTCGAACATCATGAAGCAGCCGCAGGCGTGCGTTACAACAGACCCGGCTGTGCGACCGTACCGCTCTCGTCCGAATTGCGATCGAAAAGTGGACTGATCCCAAATCAGATTGAGGTCTGCCGTGCCGGCGCGTTGGGTGTCTTCACCGCTCGATCCACCTGCGGTGTCACCATCTCACTTGTGTCCGTCATCGCGGCAATCGCCTGGTCATAGCGACCGGCCAGTGAATTCCTCCGGACCACCGCCATCTCTTCCAGCATCTTCATGCCGTCCTTGAGATAGGAAAGCCGGCTCCGCTCATCGTGTCCCCACGTCACCGGAACCTCCTCGATCACGTACTTCAACTTCCGCGCAATAAAAAGGATCTCCGGATCGAAACCCCATCGCTCAATCGTTTGTAGCCGAAAGATCACCTGCGCTGCCTCACGCCGGAACGCCTTGAAGCCGCACTGTGTGTCATGGAACGGGAGGTTCATTACCCGTCGTGTAATCCAGTTGAAGCATCGTCCGAAGATCTGCCGATAGAGCGGCTGCTGAATGGTTTGCCGCTGGCGATCCAGCCACCGCGACCCGATCGCGACATCCGCCCCCTCGCGAATCGCCGTCAGAAGCCGCTCCGCCTCCTCCATGGGAGCCGAAAGGTCCGCGTCGGTAAACATTACGATCTCGCCGGCCGCCTGCAGCAATCCATTTCGAACGCTATATCCCTTGCCGCGATTCCCCGGATTCTGAATGAGGTGTAGCCTCCCATTCGCCCTTCCAGGCATCCGCATCCACCGCTCCACAATCTCCGCCGTTTCGTCCGTCGAGCCGTCATCGACGACCAAAACCTCCGCGTCCCAACCCTGCGTCGCAACACACTCGAGAACACGAGAGAGCGTCGCGTTGATCCGCAAAGCTTCGTTATATGCGGGAATCACGATACTGAGTTCCGGATGTGCCATCGACCTCTCTCGTCAGTGCCAGCCTTGCGGACAGACCCTCGATGTGCAGCAGAATCGTTCAAGCCGGCCGCTGCCGCCGTTCATCATACGTTACTAATAAGACGTTCGAATACACCGGAACGACGCAAACTCGATGCCACCAAGTCCACACCGCATACGCATTTCGACTGAGCGCCAGCAATCGCTTCCAGCGTACCTCTTGCGGCCCACACCCCTGCTACACTCCCGACATGCCGGAAGACTTTATTCCCCCACCGCCGCCACCTCCCGCGCCACAGGCTCCGCCGCAGCACGCCGCCCCGTTTAATCCGCCCGCGTACCCGGCCTACCCAGCCTTTGCGGCCGCTCCCCCGCGCCGCCGCTCCGCTTGGTTCTACATCGCGGCCATCGGTGGCTCCGTTGCCGCCATCTTCTTTGTCCTCTGGCTCTTCATCTGGGCCATGATGCGCAGCAGCGCGGATACCTCCGCGTCCGCAGCCTTCAACAGCAGCCAGATCGGCGTCATCGACGTCGAAGGCGTCATCCTAGACGCCGACAAGATCGACACCCAGCTCCGCAAATTTGGCGAAGACTCCTCCGTCAAAGCCATCATCCTTCATATCAACTCCCCCGGTGGCGGCGCCGCGGCCTCGCAGGAGATCTACCACGAGGTCCTCCGCGTCCGGCAGGAAAACCATAAAAAGATCGTCGCCTCGGTCGAGTCCGTCGGTGCCTCGGGCGCCTACTACATCGCCTCCGCCTGCGATCGCATCTATGCCAACGATGCCTCTGTCGTCGGTTCCATCGGCGTCATTATGGAGTGGACCAACTATGGCGATCTCCTCCGCTGGGCCAAACTCAAGAACATCGTCATTCACGCCGGTGAACTCAAGGATGCAGGCGACCCAAGCCGTGATCTCACCCCCAAAGAGGCCGCCTACTTCCAGGGCCTCGTCGATAACATGTACATCCAATTCGTTCATGACGTCGCCATCGGCCGCCACACCTCCGACGACAAGATCAAGCCCCTCGCCACTGGCCAGGTCTGGACCGGCCAGCAATCCCTCTCACTCGGCCTCATCGACAAAGTAGGCGGTTTCCGCGTCGCTCTAATCGACACCGCCCGTTCGGTCGGCATCTCAGGCGAGCCTTCGATCGCCCGCCCGGCCAGCCAGAAACGCGGTCTTCTCGCCCTCCTCAACTCGGACCCGGACGATCTCTTCCCCAATCCATCGCAGCTCCTCAACCGCGCACCCGGCTTCTACTTCATGTGGAAGTAAAAGCCGGCGGTTCGGTATGCGTCGCCTTGCGACGCATACTTCGGATCTCTGCGCCTGACCCACCTCTTCATGCGACCTCTTCCCAACCTCGACTTCATGCGGTCTGTCGCCGTCTTCCTCGTGGTTCTCGACCACACAATGCTTGCGCTCGGCCGGCACTCACTTGGTAGGTGGGATCCCGCATGGCTCGGCACCCTTGGCGTCTTCATCTTCTTCGTCCATACTGCACTCGTGCTGATGTGGTCGCTCGAGCGAAAACCTCACACTCTCGACTTCTACATCCGCCGTCTCTTTCGCATCTACCCTTTGGTGATCGTTGCGATTCTCATTGCCTCGTTTACCCACGCTCCGTTACAGGGTCCTGTCGCAAACTTCTTTGAGTACCATCCGCTTTCCCGCGCCGATACGATCGCAAACCTCCTGCTAGTACAGAACTTCATGCCACACCCCAGCCAGATCGTTGACGTAACCTGGAGCCTCCCTCTTGAGGTCCAGATGTACGTTGTCCTCCCTGTGCTGTTCTTCTTCGCCCGCAGCCAACGCCTCGTCTGGCCGCTTCTCCTGCTCTGGATTCTGGTCGCCGCCTTTGGCATGCAGAAGTTTGTCGATCCCAATGACCTCAATCTGCTTACCGTCGTTCCCATGTTTCTCCCAGGAGTCATGGCTTATGTCGGCTTTTCTCGTCGCAAACCGCGCCTACCTGCCTGGACCTTCCCTTTTCTCCTCACCGCCGTCATCTGCTTCGGCATGCACCGACCCACCAACCGCAAGGGCTGGCTGGTGGACCTGGCACTCGGTTTGGCTCTGCCGTTCTTTCATCAATTCCGAACAGGGTGGCTCGTCTGGGCTGCGGATCAGGTTGCCAAATACTCCTACGGCATCTATCTCGCTCATCCGTTCGCTCTCGTCCTGGGTATCTACCTCCTGCCTGGCAAACCCCTGGCTCTGCAACTTACCGTGGAGATCCTTTCGCTGGCGTTGATCGCCTGGTTGTCGTACCACCTGATAGAAGCACCCATGATCGTGCTCGGCAAACGTTTTGCTGCTTACGTGGAAGAACGTGCCGAGCGAGTTCAGGTCGCCAGCTAGCATCAGGAGTTTCCATTGAGAGGGGGGGGCGCCGTCCTTGCGTTGACGCCCTGTCACAGCCAACCCCTTCGGCTACAATAGAATCCAGACAGAATCGCCAAGTTTCGCCTCCCGAAAGGACCTCACGATGACCAAGGCCGACCTCGTCGACAAAGTGACCTCTCTCGGCGATCTCACTCGCCGCGACGGTGAAGTCATCGTCGACACCCTCTTCGAGTCCGTCATCGGCGCCCTGAAAGAGGGGGACAAGATCGAGATCCGCGGCTTCGGCAGCTTCCGGACGCGGCAGCGCAAGTCACGCATCGGCCGCAATCCCAAGACCGGTGAGCGCGTCGACGTGCCCGCCAAACGGGTTCCCTTCTTCAAGCCCTCCAAGGAACTCCGCGACACCGTCAATACCAAGACCCACGGCGGCGAGATCGAGGCCCACCTCACCCCCAAGGTCGAAAAAGAGATCGCCGACACGATCGACAAACATCATCCGCCCGCAATGTGATCCTGCACCCTGAACGCCATAGGCACGGTCTGCGACCGGGCCTTTCTGCACTGTTTACCTGCCTCCAAACGATGGCGGCTCGTCGCCCTTCCCCACGCCCCAACTCATGTCTGGCGCGGCAACAAGATCGAACTCCAGCCGCCCGCCCTTCAGAGCAAAGCTCTCCGGCAGCCACGTCCGTGAGCTCGCCTTCCCATCCACCTTCACACCTTTGACGTAGAAGGCCGCCGCGCTTGCCTTCGGCGCCGAAATCCGCACATCGCCACCCGCTCGATGGACCGTGACCTTCGTAAACAGCGGACTTCCGAGCACCAGCTCCGCCCTTCCCGGAATCTCCGGATACAGTCCCATCGACGCAAACACCGCCCACGACGACATCTCGCCCAGATCGTCATTTCCCGGGATCCCGTTCGGTTTGTTCACCCAGAGGATGTTCAACACCTGCCGCACCAGCTGCTGCGTCTTCCACGGCTGCCCCGCGAAGTCATACAGCCATGGCGTCTCGATCGACGGCTCGTTGTCCAACTCCGCATGCAGCGGCCCGGCCTTCGTCACCGCCGGCGCACCCTTCTCGTCATAAAAGAACCTGTCGAGCCGCGCTACCGCCGCATCCCGCCCACCCATCTGCTCGAACAGGCCCTGCACGTTGAACGGCACCATCCACACATACTGCGCCGCGCTTCCCTCAACAAATCCCGCGCCCGTCGCCGGCGTAAATGGCTTCGGCGTCTGGTCGTTATCGTCGTCGTCATCCTTGTCCAGCATCGGCCAGCTGCCATCGGCATTTCGATTCATAAAATACCCGCCATCCGGCGCGGCCTTCGGGTTCCAGATGTTCTTCCAATACTGCGCCCGTTCTGCAAATCGCGCCCGAACCGCCTCGTCTCCAAGATGCCCCGCCAGCGCCGAAATCCCAAACTCCGCTGACACATCCTCAAGAGTATCCGCCGCCGGTCCCCATGCCGGAGCGCCCACCGGAATATAGTGCAGCGTCAGCCACTGATCGAGAGCCGGTCGCTGCCCTACACACTCAACCGGACACCCGTCATGGCTTAGATCCTCCTTCGTCGGAACATCCGCCGCATTCACCAGGCTCGCCAGGGCTACTCTCCCGTCAAACCCTCGACCACCAAACGCCCAGACATCCGCCACCCCCGCCGCCGCCGGATCGCCGTTCATCACATGCGTCGCCCCGCCCATATGCGTCCATCGATCCCATCGACCCCCATCCTCAAGCGACTGGTTGTATAAGCTCTGCGCCACATCGCTTCCCTGCTTCGCATCCAGCCACGTCAGCAACTGCAACTGCGACCGGTACACATCCCATCCGGAGAAATTCGCGTACTGCACCGCCTGCCCCGCCACGGTGCGGTGCACCTTTCCATCCATCCCGGTGTACTCACCGTTCACATCGCTATACGTCGTGGGCGTCTGCAGGGCGTGATACAGCGCGGTCGTAAACACGCGTTGCTGCTCGTCCGTTCCACCCTCCACTTCAATCTGCCCAAGCCGTTTGTTCCATGCCGCCCTCGCCCTCGCCGCCACCTGCTCATACGTCGCGCCGCCGCCACTCTCGCCCTCCAGATTGGCCAGCGCATTCGCCTCGCTCGCATAGGAGATCCCCACCCGGACCCGCACCACACCACCTGTCCCGAAACCAACCCACGCGCCTGACCCGTGTCCAGCCTCCGGAAAACCCTTCGGACCAAATCCCGTTCCACCCGCTGCCGTGGTCGCGCCCGGAGTTACTGTCGTATCCGTCCACGTACCCGTCTCCGTAACCGGCCGGTCGAACTTCATCACGTAGTGCAACGTGTAGTACGGCCGCCGATCCTCTGTGCCGATATACCCGCAGAAGTTGCCGCTCGTCACCGATCCCGTCACCGTTCCCGTCGCACGGTCTACCCGTGTCTCTGCCGCCGTCGACCCCACCTCGGAGTCCGACGTTCGCACCAGCACCCGCGCGGCCTTGCCGTCTGGAAATGTGAACATTCCCGCCCCCATCCGAACTCCGGCCGCCAACGCCACACCAACGCCACTACCCAGCTTCACCCGGTATGATCCTGGCTCCGCCACCTCATCCGCATGCGTGAACGTCGCCGCATACTCCTGCCGGAAGTCCTTCGACGGCGAATCGCCTATCTCATCCGTGATCGGCATCAGCGGCACGTCGCCCGACGCGCCGGCGCACCCCCACCCCTCCACATTCGTCAGACTGAACCCGCGAATCTTCGTCGCCCGGTACTCATACCCGCCCGGTGCCGCGATCATTCGCTTCGCGTTCACCGGAGTTGCCTCCGGACTGAACTGCACCATGCCGAACGGCATCGTCGCGCCCGGAAATACATTCCCACCGTTCGTCGTTCCAACCAGCGGATTCACCAGCGCCGCTCGATCTGCGCCCGCTGCCATCAACGAAAAAGCCGCCATCACTCCTGCCGTTAACCCGCCGACCATTCGAGACACCACACGCCCACACAGATCGTCCATGCCCGTAGCCTAAGCCACTGCAGCCATTCCTGTCACAAGCCAGTCGCCCCAATCAAGACATGCGGTCCTGTACCCCGCTATCTCGACCGAAGGCACATCGCGCCGCAGCGGGAGACATATTCTTCCGCCCACACCGAGGCACTACTTGGCTGCGGTCGCCGTTCCCGGCGTCTCAAACTCCTTGTCCATCCAAGTCTTCAAGGCCTCAAGACTCTGCGGCCGCCCGAGAAAATCCTTCACCAGCTCCGTCGCTGGCTTCGAGCTCCCCGGCTCCAGCACCGCCTTCCGATACCGCAGCGCCGCCGGTCCATCCAGCAGATCCTTCTCATCAAACTGCGAGAAGAAGTCCACCGCGATCACCTTGTCGAGAACATACGTGTAGTAGTTCGAGCTATACCCCGTCAGGTGGGTAAAGCTGGCGTAGAAGTACGATCCATCCACAAACTTGTATGGGCTGAATCGAGCCGCATCCTGCTGCCACAACGCATCGAGATTCACCTTGCTCGGCGCCTCGTTGTGAATCTGCAGCGCATACGTCGCATACAGCAGCTGCCGCTGCACCCAGCTCCCGCGGCCAAAGTAGCTCGCCCGGTTCATGCGGTCGATCGTCCCGAGCGGCAGCACCTCACCCGTCTTGTAGTGCTTCGCGAAGCTCTGCAGAATATGCGGGTCGTGGAACATCTCCTCCAGCATCTGGCTCGGCGCCTCGACGAAGTCCCCCTCTGTTGAAACTCCGCTCTGCCCCGCCCACTGCTGTCGCCCACCCAGCACCTCATGCATCATATGCCCGAACTCGTGAAAGAACGTCACCACCTCATCGAACTGCATCAGCCCTGGATCGCCTGCCACGCCACCAGAGAAGTTACAAATCAGTGTCGCCTCCGGAAGCTGCACGCCCTTCTTTCCCGCTACTAACTGCGACTCCGAAAACCACTTGTCTTTTCCTTCGCGCGGATGCATGTCGAGGTAGATCCGCCCCTCCTTCTTCCCTGCGTCATACACGTCATACGCGTGCACTGCCGGATCCCACACTGCCGCATCCGGTGCCGCCCGGAACTCCACATGAAACAGCCGCGCCGCCGTCTTCAGAATGCCTGCCTCCACCTCCGCATAGGCGAAATAAGGTCGCACACTCTGCGAATCAAAGTCATACTTTGCCCGCCGAAACTGCTCGTTCCAGTACTGGCTGTCTGACTGCGTCAGATCCGCCGCCGCCTTCGGATCCGTGGCCGCGGCAAACTCCTTCAGTCGAGCAAACTCCTTCTCCGCCCGATCGCGTGAGGCCTCGTCGACCTCACCCAGAAACGCCTTCATCTTTCCCGCGGACTGCATCATCATGTCCGCCGTCGCCAGATCCGCCCACGTCGCAAATCCCAGCGTCGTCGCCATCTCCTGCCGCACCTGCAGCAACTGCTCCAGCACCGCCTTGTTTACCGGGTACGCCCGGTCGTTGTACGCGAGATACATCTGTCGCCTCAGCCCCGCATCCTTCGCATAACTCATCACCGGCGTGTAATCGGGCGAGTCAGTCGTCAGCGTGATCGTCCCGTCCGCCGCCGGCGTGTGACGCGCAACATAGTCCGCCGGCAAACCGTCCAACTGGGCGGCACCCTTCACCGTCACCTTGCGCACGTCGTCCTGCACATTGCGGCTGAACTTCAGCGAGATCTCCGTCATCTCGTCCTGCAGCTTCTTCACCTTGTCTCGTGTCGCCTGATCCTTGTCCACACCCGACAGGCGATACTCCAGCAGCAGCCGGTCCGCATAGTGCTTCGTCGCCGCATCTGCCGCCGTCACGTCCATCGACTGCAACGCCGTAAACACGGCCTGGTTCAACGCCAACCCCGTCTGCTCGGCAGAGATCACCTGCACCAGCGCCTGCCCTTTGTCGCGGATCACCTTATTTGGATTAACGGAAAACATGATGTACGCCTGGCTTCCAGCCATCTGCAGGTGCGTCGCGGCCTCATCGTACTTTGCCAGAGTGTTCTCGACCGTCCGTTTGCCCTGCACTGCCGTGAGCTCCGCAATTAACCGCTTCTCTTCGCTGATGTGCCACTGCACCCAGCTCTCCAGCCCGGCAGCATCCTTCAACCCCACCCACGCATGCAGAGGATCCGTCGGCCTCCCCACCGCCGTTGCATTCGTCATGTCTGCCATCGCCGCTCCACTCGCCATTCCCGTCATCAAAGCTCCCGCCATCGCATACAGTGCCACCATCCGCATCGTCAAACTCCTCGTTCACGCCCGCCGCGCATCGCACATCGCGCAGGTTCGACTAGTCTCTCATCATCCAAAGCAATCGCCCTTAGCCGACGCAAGTGAGCCCTTAAAAGCCGCGAGCCTCCATACCGGAGGCTCGCAGTGGAATCACAGTGTCGCGCCGCGAATTAGCTCAGCTTCTTCGCCGCAATGCCCAGACCAAGCAGGCCTGTACCCAGCAGCGCCAGAGACGACGGCTCCGGAACCGGTGAGTTTCCACCACCCGGAACCGTCACCTGGCCCTGAACGCCAAACCGGATGTTGTCCACGTCGAACCCGAAAGGCTCATCCCCAACCAGCGAAAACTCCAAACCGGAAATCGTCGCCGCGCCATTGCTCGTCACCAGCCCCAGAAACTCGTCGCCAGTCTGCGAGTTCTTTACCGAGCCGATCACGGAGCCATCCGCCGCGAACGCGGTGATCGCCGTGCTGCCGACACTGTCAAAATAGCCACCATCGAGTCCCACCCCAACCTGCGGCGTGGAGAACAGAATGGCGATCGGTCCGTTATAGGTTGGCGATCCGGAAAGAATCGGGGCGGTCGGCATCGCACCATCACCCGTGATAAACGTCGACGGAGACTTGGGGTCAATCGCCAGCGGCCCGGTCGCAGTGCCGACGACGCATCCCGTCACCGCCGCGCCCGCCGGACATGTTCCGGGCGTGCCAAGCGATTGGCCTACATAAAATCCGCCAAACGTCACCGTCGGCGACCCCGCTCCACCACCGTAGATCGTCGGCGTGTACACCGGGTTCATAGTGCCTTGTGCAAACTCGCTGAAGGTGATCAGCCCGGCGCTCGCATTAAACGCTGATTCGCTGATCTGGGTGATATCGGCAAAGCAAGCTGAGCTCGACAAGAGAGCAAAGGCAGCCGCCACACGGAAGACAGATAGATGTCGATTCATTGAAGGTCTCCAAGAAGATTGATTGGTAAGGGGCCCAGTCGCAGCAGCCGAATAGCGTCTCCGTCCAAAATCAAACGAACACGACCGACCTGCATCCCCACATTGCAAGTCACCTTCCAAACCGTCACTCAATCGTTTCTCAGACTTACGTCAGTCTCTCAACATCGACCTTGCAGGACTTTGCTTAGCGGCGGCTAATCTTCACAGTCTGTTCTCATGCCAGCAGCTTTCGCGACTCGAGCAGCTCCAGCAGCGCCAGTTCCTCGCGCTTCAGCGCCGTGGAATGCTCCTCGATCTCTTCCTCAATCTTCTCCTTAGCTTCTTCAACCGAGGTCCCACCCAGGTACGCCTCCAGCACCGCCGGATGCACATAGCACTTCCGGCACACCGACGGTGTGTTGCCTAGGCGCTCTGCCACCGACTTGATCGCCTCCACCACATTTCTTTTCGCCTGCGTTACCGTCTCGTACGGCCCCAGCTCCTTCAGCGTCATGCACGCCAGCACGCTTCCCGCCCACGTCCGAAAGTCCTTCGCTGTAAAGTGCTCGCCCGAGATCTCCTGCAGGTACTCGTTCACGTCCGACGAATCAATCGTGTGCGGATTGCCTTCGTGGTCCAAGAAGTGAAATAACTCCTGTCCGGGAATCTCCTCGCATCGCAAAATGATCTTCGCCAGCCGCCGATCCTGCAGGTTGATGGTGTGATGAACCCGGCTCTTTCCCTGGAAGGTGAACGTGATCTTCGCTCCATGCACCTCCACATGCCGGTTCCGCATGGTCGTCAACCCGTAGCTCTTGTTCTCTCGCGCATACTCCTCGTTCCCCACGCGGATCAGTGTCGCCTCCATCAGGCTCACAATCGTCGCCAGCACCTTCTTCCGCGGCAGACCCGGTAACCCGAGATCGTGTTGCACTCGCTCCCGAATGGTCGGCAGAGCATCCGCAAAATGACTCATCCGCTCATACTTTGTCTCGTCTCGGATCTCCCGCCATCGCGGATGGTATCGGCTCTGCTTTCGTCCCTTCACATCTCGTCCCGTCGCCTGCAGGTGTCCGTTCGGCCAAGGCGAGATCCAGACATCGTTCCACGCCGGAGGGATCACCAGCGACTTGATCCGGCCCAGCGTCTCCGCATCCTTTACCGCGCCCCCCTCGGCCGTCGTATACCGGAAAGCCTTTCCGCGCTTCACTCGCTTCAGCCCCGGCTTCGCATCACTCACATACCGCAGTCCTGCCGCCTTCGCCGACTCCGCTGGATCCGTCACACTCTCCACCGGTAACTCAGCGGAAGTCGTCTGCCTTCGCTTCACCCCCGCGGCCTTCGCGAGCACATCCTTCACAATTGCTATCGTCTTCCGCTTGCTCTTCTTTACCGTTCCTGCCGTCGCGCCCATGAAACCGTCGGATGCGACCTGCGGCATCAGGGTTCCTAGGCATCGGCGAGCGCTCCCGCCCCATCAACACCCCGCCGCCAGACAAAAGGTCGAGCAACAGCTAAACCCGTTCGTCTCCCTTGCTCTTCCAATCGGAGTACTTCAGCCGTTCCATCGTCACAAAGGCGTCGCGCGTCCGTACGTAGGCTCCCTGCCCGTTCATCCGCCCCATCGCGTGCAGCTCCTGTGCGCGAATATATGGTCCTGCCGGGTCAACATACTTGTCCTCTACCCACATCGACACCACCTGTCCCAGCACAATCCGGCTCCGCCCAATTTGAATCGTCTGCAGCTCCACGCACTCAAGCGCCGCATGCGCCTCCGCGATCCGCGGCACACCCACCACGCTCGACGCTGCCGTGTGTAACCCCGCCTCCGCGATCTCGCTCACCCCCGCCGGAAAGTCGATCGCCGTGACCGTCATTGCATCCATCAGGTCTTCTGTAACAACATTTACTACAAATTCGCCGCGCTGCCGGATGTTCCGCCCTGTATCCTTCGCGTTCGCATCCCACGCCGCGCCACCGCCGCCACTGCGCTCCGCAATCCCCAGTCCCACCACCGGCGGATCGATCGAAAGATAGTTGTACGCAGAGTAAGGCGCGGCATTCACACCGCCATCCTCATTCAGGCTCGTCACCAGAGCCACCGGTCGCGGAGCCACCAACCCGATCAGCAGGTTATAGACATGGTGCGTCTCTGTCGTCGCAATCCGAAACTCCATCACTCCTCCAAACGCGCTGAGCCGCAAAAGCAATCAGATGCGAGATCACCCCCGCGGGCTCAGAGCGTCCGGCCGGTCTGCTCGTTACGCAGGAAGTCCCTTCACGTACTCCGCATCCACCTTCAATGAGTCCATCGGTGCCATGTTGAAGGCCTCCTGCTCTACAAAACAATGTTTGATCTGCGCCTTGTTTGCCGCCGCAAAGATCACCCTGTAGTCGATCGTCCCCCGCCCCAGCTCCGCCGCCTTCGGCTCTTCACCTGCCTCCTTCGGCTTGAAGTCTTTCAAGTGCAGCATAGAGATGCGTGTCGGGTACTGCTTCAGATACGCCACCGGATCGCCACCGCCCACCGTCACCCAGCCGCAGTCCATCTCCATCGTCACCAGCGCCGGATCGGTCAGCTTCAGCAGCTCGTCATACGGCACAACTCCATCCTGCTTGTGAAACTCCGCCACATGATTGTGGTACCCGAACCGGAGCCCCGCCGCCTTGACCTTCTTGCCGAACGTGTTGAACTCCCCAGCATTCCACCGCCAGTCCTCCAGCGTCAGCTCGCCCGTCCCCGCCCCGTCCTTGTGCCCCGGCGACGAGCAGATGATGTACTCCGCCCCCAGTACCTTGTGGAACGCAATGATCTCGTCCAGTCGCGCATGCAGCTCACCCGAAGGATAGTGCCCGCTTACGCAGCGCAGCCCCGCCGCCTGCATATCCTTCTTCACCTCATCCGCCGTGTGCTTGGAAAACCCCGCGGCCTCGACTTCGCGAAAGCCCACCGCCGCCACCTGCTTCAGCGTTCCCTCGTAGTCGGTCGGCAGCAGCTCCCGCACCGAGTACAACTGCAGCCCCAGCGATAGCCCAAACGGCGACGCCATCATCGCCCGCGCACTCGCCATCGCAGCCGCCACTGCGGCACTCCCCACCAGAAACTCCCGTCGTGTCTGTCCAGCCATCGCACTCCCTCTCATCCGCATTGCAGGATCATTCCACACGACCCCGCACACTCTCTCAAGATCCAAACCAACCTACACCATCGCAGACCACCCGCGCGACACCCTCCCTCGCACGCGCACCGCCACTTCGGAAGTTTTGCGGCAAACCCTGCGCTACACTGAGCTGACCTTTCCGCACCGCAAATGAAACCTGCCGCGGCAGCAACGTCCTAAGAGCCCTCCCAGGAGACGAGAGCCAGTGGAAGCACCCGAGCCCGCCACCGCAGCCGATCTCCGCAGCACCCTCTTCACCTTCCTTCTATTCTTCCTCAACCTCCAGCTGGACGGCTTCCGCCTGGCCCGCTCGCCCGCTCGCCAGCAGCTCCTGCTCCTCCCCTTTACTCTCGTCTTCTGCGCCACCGTCGCCGCTCTCCTCTTTCCACCCCGCCTGCCAGAGGGCCGACTCTCCCGCGGCGTGCACCGCCTCGCGCAACCGCGCTCCCTCCGCGTCCTGACCCTCGTCTTCCTCCTCCTCTCTCTCGCTCTCTTTATCGTCAACGCCCGCTTCTACAAGGCCTTCGGCTACCACCTGCACCTCTGGGCTACCGCCGCAGTCTTCCTCGCAACCATCACCGCCGTCGCCCTTGCACCCAAAGCAAAAACCCTCGCCACGGCGACCCTCGCCTCCTTCACCGCCATCTCACTTCTCTCCATCGTCAGCTTTCCCCTCAACATCCAGCGCTCCGACATGCTGCCACTCCTCCTCGCCGCCGGCCGCTCCCTCCTCACCACCACCGACCCCTACCACCTCTACACCTTTCCCACCGAAACCGTCTTCCTCACCTACCTTCCCGGAACCCTCCTCGCCTATCTCCCCGCGACCCTCCTCCACATCGACCCCCGCCTCCTCAATCTCCTCTTCGTCCTCGCCCTCGCCCTGACCCTCCTGCGCAACATCGTTCCCATCTATCGCGATACCTTCGCCGCACTCCTCAGCCTCTGGCTGCTCTCGCCCTACCTCCTCTACCGCCACGAGCTCTACACCCAACCGCACTGGCTCGCCACCATCACCGCCCTTCTTCTCCTCGCGCGCAGCCGACTCACCTGGGCCGCCATCCTCTTCGGCATCAGCATCAGCCTGTCACAGTTCAGCTGGGTGCTCTTCCCGTTCTTCCTGCTCTTCCTGCGCGAGCGTCACGGCACCCGCGCCGCCCTCCTCGGCTGTCTCACCGCAATCACTACCGCCGCCGTCATCACCCTGCCCTTTCTTCTCTGGGGTCCCCACCCCTTCGTCTTCGGCGTCCTCTCCCACTGGAGCAATACCCTCGTCAGCGCCCGCCCCGTCAACCTCTCTTTCTGGACCGCCACCCTCGTCGGCTCGCATCACCTCCAGCTCGTCCAGGCCCTCCTGCTCGCCGCCCTCTTCGCAGCCTGCGTCATCACCCGCAGCTGCCGAACCTTCCCCGGCCTCCTCCGCTCCATGTCCATCGCCCTCACCGTCTTCATCCTCTGGAACATCCTCGTCTGGGGCTACTTCTTCCTCCTCCTCGAGCTCCTCCTCCTCCTCTACCTCGCCGCCGCCAAGAACTGGCTCTCAGTGTCCTCACCCACGCACACCGCAACCAACCCAACCCTCACCTGAGCCGCAATGCCGTTAGCTCGTCCTCGTTCGTCTCCTCAAAGACCAGCTCCCCCATCGCCCGTCCGCGCCTCTCCGTCCGCCAAGCCACCCCCAGCACAGCAGCCGCCAGAACCACCAGCATCGCCACCACGCGTCCCCTCCCCTGCAGGACCCATCGCTCCGCCACCACAAGCGCGTGCAGCCCGCTCGTCAGCAGCGCCACGCCTCCCCAGAACACCAGCGGCAGCTTCGCCTTGCCCGGCATATACGAGCACGCAAACGGAATCTTCCGAAAGCCGCGCAGACCCACCTCAACCACCAGGCCGCCCAGCAGCAGCAGCGCCAGCAAATAAGTAAGCATCTGCCGACGCGGAGCTATCGTCACCATCGAGCTCAAAACCACCAGCACCAGACCAGGAACCACTCCCAACGCAATCCACGCCATTCGCACCGCCCGCCGGTACGCCACCGCCGCTCGCACCTGCGTCACGCGAAAGATCCAGTTAGCCGGAAGCGATACCGGCAGTGGCCCCAGCACGCGAAGCGCAAGGGTCGACATCAGCATCAACAGCAGACTCATCCCCAGCCACGCTTCAGACGCTTCACCTTCCCCGCCGCTCCCCATCGCGCGCGAGAGCCCTCCCGTACTCAGCACCGCCGCCAGACCCACTCCCAGATAGAAGCTGAGATAAATGCGGTGCTGCCGGCTTCGCAACAGGCTCCGCAGGCTGAACAGCGTCACCGCATGCGCCAGCGATCCGCGAGGTCGCCATAGCCATCGCGCTCCTCCCCGCCCCGGCAGGAGATCTGCCTGCTCCGCTATCTTCGGCAGCAGACGAACGTACCCCAGCAGCAGCGATCCACCCGCTCCAAACACCACCACCGCCAGCCCAACCCAGGCCCGTCGTGCCAGCGGCGCAAACGCCGGCTCCATCCCTCCATTCAGCTGCTGAAACAAACCCAGAAACCAGTAGCTCGGCAGCCAGTGCAGCAGCGGCTGGTTGCCAGTCGCTGTCAGGGCCTCCACTGACTCGAGCTGCGGCTCAAGAAACAACACGCTCAGCAGCAGGCAAGCCGTTCCCACCTGCAGCAACGCGGAGCTGCGAAGGAACACCCGTCGCGGCAGCAGGTGGCTCGCCACTCCCTGCAGCAGCAGCACCGCACACACGGTGAAGGTGCCGCCCGCGAGCATCGTCATCCAGTACGCCGGCCACACCCGCAGCAGTCCCAGCCCGCTCGCGCCAGCCCTGCTAAAGACTCCCGGCCACACCAAACCGGAGAACACATTCAGCCCCAGCATCGCGAGTCCCGGCGCGGCGAGCAACGCGCCAATCTTCGCTAGGAACATTGTTCCCGTACCCACTGACAGTGGCGACAACACCAGCAGATCGCCGCAATCCGGTATCGCCGCGTCCCAGTACAGCACCATCAGCACGCCCGCCGTCGTCATCGTCAGCTCGAGAAAAAAGTGCTCCACCGTCCATGCACTCGCGCGCGGCATCCGCCCGCCGCCCAGCAGCAGCAGCGGCAGCGCAAACAGGAAGCTCACACTGGCAAACACCGCGACAAACTGTCCGGCCAGCCGAACCACATCTACCTCTTGTGCCAGCAGATCAAGATCCACCAGCCGCAGCAGGAACACGCGAAAGAGCACCCCCAGCTGCTTCTGTGCCCCTCGTCCGCGGCTCCATCTTGAGTTCGACCTATGCACGGATCAGGTCCGCGATCTGCCTCGAGATCGATCCCGCATCCTGCTCCACCACCAGCTGCGAAAAGATTCCCTCAAGCGTCGGCAGCGCCATCAGCCTTCTCAGGCCCTCCATCGAGTCATCCGCCACAATCTGTCCGCGGTGCAGGATCGCCACATGCGTGCACAACCGCTCCACCGTCTCAAGTTCGTGGGAGCTGAACAACACCACCTTCCCACGCTCCGCCAGCTCCTGGATCAGGCTGCGCAGCACCAGCGATGACCCGACATCCAAACCGGAGAACGGCTCATCCAGCAGGATCAAATCCGGATTGTGCAGCAGCGCCGCCGACAGCAGCACCTTCTGCCGCATCCCCTTCGAATATCCCGAGATCGAACCCTCCTTCGCGTCATACAAGCCGAACAGCTGAAGCAGGCCATCGATCCGCTTCGCAGCCGTCGCCCCGTCCATCAGCCGCAGCTCCGAGACCATCTCCAGATACTCAAGCCCGCTCAGGTGCGTGTAGAGGTGCGGCTCCTCCGGCACGTATCCCATCCTCGTCCGGAAGCCCATCATGTCATTCCGGATCGGCCTCCCGTAGAAGAGCACCTCTCCCGTCGTCGGCTCAATCAGACCCGTCACGATCTTCAGCGTCGTCGACTTGCCCGATCCGTTCGCCCCCAGGTACCCTGTCACTTCCCCCGCACGCGCTGTCAGGCTCACGCCCTTCAGCGCAGGAATCCCCGAGTAGAGCTTGCTCACCTCACGAAGCTCCAGCATCCCACCTCCGCACATAGGTAAGCTCCCGGAAAGCTTACCCTATGTAGCGTACTATCTATTCCGTTCCGCAATCTCGTCAAACACCTCCTGAGATCAGCCCGCCGACTCGCGCCGCACCCCAATCACCCCCAGCATCCGCCCCGTCTTCCCCTTCTCCGCTCGGTGCGAAAAATATCGCCGACGCCCCGCCGCGTCCCGGGAACACGCCGTACACTCCCTCATCACCGTCACCGCCATCTCCGGTATTCCAGCTCCTACTAGCTGCCGTCGGTTCGCCTCCCACAGATCCAGCCGCCATTCTCCATCGTGCCGCGAGACCAGCCCCGCTCCGTCGCTCCTCCGCTCGAACGCCTCCCGCACCTCGTCCCCGACCTCATAGCAACAGGCGCTAATCGACGGCCCGACCGCCGCTACGCAATCCTCCCCCCGCGTCCCGAATACCTCCTGCATCCGAGCCAGTCCCCGGCCGGCCATCCCCGCCGCTGTTCCTCGCCACCCCGCATGGAACGCCCCCACCACCCGCAGCCGCAGATCAGCAACCAGCAGCGGCACACAGTCCGCCGCGCCAGCCCCGAGCAACATCCCCGGCTCCTGAGTCACTAACCCGTCTGCCTCCCACTGCCCCCGTCCGTCCGCCATAGCCTCATCTACATTCGCGAGCGTCACCTCACGCACGTCGATGCCGTGCACCTGTCTTGGGACTACCAGACTCCATCCCTCTCCACCAGCCTCTGCCACCAGTCTTCGCCGGTTCTCCTCAACCGCCGCCGGATCGTCCGCCACTCCAAATCCGAGATTCAGCAGCCCCTCTTCCCAGACCTCGCCGAAACCGTGCGAGACCCCTCCGAAACGTCCGCTGAACCCTGCCGAAAACCACTCGAAATGACTCCATTCCGGAATCCGTCGCACCACGTTGTCGTTCATCGCTCCGCCCCGAAACGCCGTCCGATAGCTGCTGAAATATTTCGCTTCCGCTGCTCTCGCCGAACGTCTAAAGCCTGTATACGCTCTGAAACGCTGGCGGGTCTCGTTTCCCGTTGAGGAACAACCCTTGATCTAGCAATAACTTGCATCCACAGCTGCAGCGTCGTAAGATGTTGCCAAATTTCGACCTACCGAGCTCACCGTGCCCACACGATCCACTCAACTTCTTCGCTCCCGCATCGGCAAGGTGTGCGTCGCCATCACCGGCGCCACGTCCGACGAGTTGCTTGGGAAAGCCGTAACTACCCTAGAAGACAACAACTTCCTGGAGTTCCGGCTTGACTACCTGCGCCATCCGTCGAGCGCCATCCCCGGCATCAAGCAGTTTCTCCTCGATCACTCTACAGCTACCGTTATTGCCACCTGCCGGAGAGTCTCCGACGGGGGCAAGTTCGCAGGCAAGTTGTTGCAAGAACTAGAGATACTAGTCCAGGCCGCGGGCGCGGGATGCCAGATCGTCGACCTGCCGCTCGAGTCCGCTGAAGCCCTCCAGAGCTCCGATCTCGATCGCCTTCGTTCGACCGGTGCCTCTATCTTACTGAGTCATCACGACTTTTCGATCACTAAAGATCTCGAACAGCTTGCGCAGAGGGCTCAGCGCTTCAATCCTGACCTCATCAAAATCGTTCCCACCGCAAAACACCTGGCGGATAACCTCCTCCTCATCCGCTTCCTAGAGAAAATGGCCGATTCGACCAATATTGTCGGCATCTGCATGGGCGACGCAGGCGTCATCTCCAGAGTCTTAGGAGTTCGCGCCGGCTCCGCCTTCACCTTTGCCGCCGCAAGTGAAGGAGAACAAACAGCTTCTGGGCAACTCACCGCCCGTTCGCTGATCGAGACGTATCGCATCGATCAGGTCGACGCCGCGACAAAAGTCTACGGCGTCGCCGGAAATCCGGTCCTGCACTCGCTTTCCCCACTCATGCTGAACACCGCATTTCGAAGAGAGACCATCAACGCCGTCTATCTCGCGTTGCAAACAAGCAAAATAAAGGATCTCCTGAAGCTGGTTCACGAGATTCCGCTGCAAGGCTTCAGCGTAACAATGCCGCTTAAGACGGAGATTCTGCCTTCTCTTGAACATACAGATCCGCTTACAGCGAGAATAGGTGCCTGCAATACTGTCCTTCGCGCTCAGGATGGAAAACTCTACGGTTTCAACACAGATGTCGCCGGCATCATCACTCCCCTGGAGCGTCGTCTCTCCAGTCTCAAAGGTATGAGAGCTCTAGTTCTTGGAGCCGGCGGAGCGGCGCGCGCCGCTGTCTTCGGTCTACGCGAAAAAGGGGCTGAGGTTTACATCCTGAACCGAACAATTGAGACAGCACAGAAGCTTGCTCGACAGGCAGCCGCGAAGACCATCAAGCGCGAGGCTCTTACGAAGACCGACTTCGACTTAGTCATCAATGCCACCCCGATTGGAATGGCAGGTAGCAAACCGACTTCACCGCTGACCGTCGAAGAGTTGCGTGCCAAGCTCGTCTTCGATCTCGTCTACAGACCTCTGGAAACTCCGCTCCTGCGTCTGGCCCGGCAGAAGGGTATTGCGGTTATCACCGGAGTCGAGATGTTCGTCCAACAGGGCGCGCGTCAATTTGAGATCTGGACCGGAAAACCTGCTCCCGAAGAAGAGATGCTCCGAGTTGTCCTACATTCGTTGCGGCAAGAGATCGCCGGCGAAGAGAAACCCTTACCTAAATTCCCGAGTCTCCTAGGGAGTTCAAACCGGTCTTGAAGAAACGTTCAATGGATTCAGCTCTAAAACCGAAGGGATTAAAGACGCCTAGCAAATCCGCCATTAGAGTGACAGCTGGTTCCTCAAAGCAGTAGAGCGCACCCGAAGAAACTTCTTCTGTCTTGTGTAAAACAACGCGTCTACGACTCGGAAGCGGTTGCCAGCTTCTCCTCGGCTTCGCGTGATGCCGCATTGGCGTCGTCATAAGCCTGACCATCATCTCCAGCGTCATGCCAAGCCTTCTGAGCCATTTGCAAGTCTTGTTCTGCTTTTCCGCGATCGATCTCTCCTGGCTTAAGAGCCTCTTCCGCGAGAATTGTGACACGCTCTGGTAAAACTTCTACAAATCCCCATGCCACGAAGAACTTCTGCTCGCCCGCCGTGCCGCCGTGTAGCCGCACCTCACCCGCTCCTAGCTCTGCGAGCAACGGAGCATGGCCGTAGAGAGCCTCCATATAGCCCGCAGAGCTCGGCAGTTCTACCGCGTCCGCTGTAGCGTCCAGAAGCACGCGATCAGGAGTGACGAGTCGAACTGCGAGTTTTCCGCCTGTACCTGCTGTGTCTGCCATAGTTTCCAGTGTGCTACTGATCTGACCGGCCTGGTAGGACGGTCAGATCTGTGGTTAGGCTGTCTGCTTCATCTTCTCGGCTGCAGCAAGGACATCTTCTATACCGCCCTTGAGGTAGAAGGCTTGCTCCGGAATGTCATCGTGCTTGCCTTCAATAATCTCCTTGAACGATCGGACCGTGTCCTCCACCTTGACGTATGCGCCAGGGATACCTGTAAAAATCTCGGCGACGTGGAAGGGCTGTGACAGGAAGCGTTGCACTTTGCGAGCACGAGCAACGGTGATCTTATCTTCCTCAGACAATTCGTCAATTCCAAGAATCGCGATGATGTCCTGCAGGTCCTTATATCGCTGAAGGATTCGCTTGACGCCCTGTGCTACGTCGTAGTGCTCCTGTCCCACTGCTCGCGGAGAGAGGATACGCGAGGTTGACGCTAGGGGGTCGACAGCTGGATAGATTCCTAGCTCTGAAAGTGGCCGCGACAACAACATGGTCGCATCGAGATGCGCGAAGGTAGTCGCCGGTGCGGGATCAGTAAAGTCGTCAGCCGGAACATAGACGGCTTGAACCGAGGTGACCGAACCCTTCTTTGTGGACGTAATGCGCTCCTGCAGTTCACCCATCTCTGTGGCGAGGTTCGGCTGGTAACCGACGGCTGATGGCATTCTGCCGAGAAGCGTGGAGACCTCAGAGCCCGCTTGTGTGAAGCGGAAGATGTTGTCGATAAAGAGCAGGGTGTCGGCACCCTCTACATCGCGGAAGTACTCCGCAACCGTCAACCCGGTAAGAGCCACGCGCAATCGGGCCCCAGGGGGCTCAGTCATCTGCCCATAAATGAGGGCAGCTTTGCTCTTGGAGAAGTCCTTCAGGTTGATGACACCAGACTCCTGGAACTCGTGCCAGAGATCATTTCCCTCGCGCGTCCGCTCTCCAACTCCAGCGAAGACAGAGAAACCTCCATGATTCGTAGCCACGTTGTTAATCAGTTCCTGAATGACGACCGTCTTACCCACGCCGGCTCCGCCAAACAGACCGATCTTGCCGCCCTTGAGGAACGGAAGGATTAGGTCCACGACCTTAATACCGGTCTCGAACATCTCCTCTGAGGTGGACTGCTCGTCGAATGCGGGGGCCTGCCTGTGAATGGGGCGATGTTCCTTCGCATTGACCGGACCGAGTTCATCGACGGGTTCGCCAAGCACATTCAACACACGGCCAAGCGTCTCACGCCCAACTGGAACCACAATGCCTGATCCAAGGTCGATCGCCTTCATACCTCGCACCATACCCTCGGTGGCCTCCATCGCGATGCAGCGGACGCGGCCTTCACCGATGTGCTGCTGCACCTCGACGATGATGTTGAGGGGGTTTGGGATGTCGAAGCCCTCGCTTGAGATTCGCAGGGCCTGGAAGATCGGCGGCATCCGGGATTCTGCAAACTGAACGTCGACGGCCGGGCCGCTGATCGAAATGACTTTACCGATATTCTCTTGAGTCTCTGCCATAGCTCTCTTTCATCACAGCGCCGCGGCGCCGCTGACAATCTCGATGATCTCCTTGGTGATGGCTGCTTGACGAACCCGGTTCATTGTGAGGCTTAGGGAGTCTATCAGTTCGCCGGCATTCTTTGTTGCAGCGTCCGTCGCCGTCATGCGTGCCGCATGCTCAGCCGCAACGCTTTCCAGCAGGGCGTGAAAGATCTGGGTGGAGATGTAACGCGGCACTAGATTGCGGAAGATGGACTGCGGATCCTGGTCAAAGACGTAGTCCACGTCGGCGGTCCCGAACTTCTTCGCCTCCTGATCCATCTCAGTTTCTTCTGCAGCGTCGAGACTGACACCCGAGGTCCGCGCCGCATGCGCCGCCGCCTCTCGCTGATCGTCATTCATCGCTTCGAGGGTAGTTACCTCATGCTCACCGAGCTTCTTGATCGGGAGTAGTTTCTCGACGACAACACGTTGCGAGAGCACCGACTTGAACTCGTTGAAGATGATGTGCACGGAATCGATCTCGCTTCGCTCGTAGCGCTCAACGATCGTGCGACCCAGCTTTGCTACCTCGTCGAATGTCGCCTTCACAAGAAGGTCGCTGTGTTCGGCTGCAACCTCGATCGGCTCTGCGCGATGACGAATCGTCTCATAATGCGTTGCGAGGTCGTTGTCGTAATGCTCTTCCGTACGTTCGTATTCAGCCGCGGGATAACGTCGTTTATAAAATCCGATCGCCTTCCGGCCAATCGGTTCGAGATCAATCGTCTGCCCGGCCCTTCGCCGGTCCTCGATAAAACGCTGGGCCGCCTTGCCGATGTTGGAGTTGAATCCGCCAGCGAATCCCTTATCTCCAGCAATGACTAGAACGAGAATATTCTTCTCTTCCCGTTCGACCAGCAAAGGGTGCATAACGTCGCCGGTCTCATCGTTATAAAGATCGGTCCGGCGAACCAGACTCTCCAGCACGTTGACGAGCATGCGGGCGTATGGGCGAGCTTCCATCGCACGCTCCTGCGCGCGGCGCAGCTTGGCTGCCGACACCATCTTCATGGCTCTCGTGATCTGCCGCGTATTTTTGACACTGCGTATGCGGCGTCGAAGATCGAGTACGTTCGCCATTTAGCCCCTTGCCGTCCCGTCCTTCACTTCCTTTGGCATCGCCTGCTTCTTCTCGTCTCCGCCCTTCCTACGGTCGGCGAGAAAACCGGACTTGTAGTCCAGAATCGCGGCCTTCAATTTCCCCCGCAGATCATCGTCCAAGGCCTTCTTGGACGCGATCGCGGCCAGAACCGAATCAGATTGTCCCGCAAGGTACTTATAGAACCCGTCTTCGAAAGCCCGCAGGTCACTCACCTCGACGTCATCCAGCAGACCCTGTGTGCCTGCGAATAGAATCGCTACCTGATTCTCGAATGGAAGCGGCTGGAATTGAGGCTGCTTGAGAAGCTCCGTGAGTCGGGCGCCGCGGTTAAGTTGTTGCTGCGTGACCTTATCCAAGTCGGATCCAAACTGCGAAAACGCTGCCAGCTCCCGATACTGCGCAAGATCGAGCTTCAGCGTGGAACCGACCTGTTTTGTAGCCTTGGTGGCGGCGGAGAAGCCTACACGTGAAACAGACAGGCCGACGTTCACGGCTGGGCGAACGCCCGAGTTGAACAGATCCGTCTCCAGGAAAATCTGACCGTCCGTGATTGAAATGACGTTCGTAGGAATATAGGCCGAGACGTCGCCTGCTTGCGTTTCGATGATTGGCAGCGCGGTCAGCGAACCGCCGCCCAGCTTGTCCGAGACCTTGCTCGATCGTTCCAGGAGCCGAGAGTGAAGGTAAAAGACATCGCCCGGATACGCCTCGCGGCCGGGAGGACGGCGAAGCAGCAACGAGATCTCACGGTAGCTGGCGGCGTGCTTCGATAGATCGTCATAGATCACGAGCGCGTGCTTGCCGTTGTCACGAAAGAACTCGCCCATTGCAGTCGCCGCAAAGGGAGCAAGGTACTGCATCGGAGCAGGCTCGGAAGCCGTTGCGGCCACGACAATGGTGTAGGCCATGGCGCCGTACTGCTCGAGCGTCTGGACGACCTGCGCGACCGAAGATCGTTTCTGACCAACCGCGCAGTAGATGCAGATCAGGTTGTTCTTGGCGGAGTTGATGATCGTGTCAAGAACGATGGCAGTCTTGCCTGTTTGGCGGTCGCCAATAATTAGTTCGCGTTGTCCGCGGCCAATCGGGATCATGGTGTCGATCGCCTTGATGCCGGTAGCCATTGGCTCCTTAACGGACTGGCGGTCGATCACACCTGGCGCCAGACGTTCGATCGGCAGCGTTAGATCCGTTTCGATGGGTCCCTTGTCGTCAATGGGCTCACCCAGAGCGTTCACGACGCGCCCAATCAAAGCCTCCCCGACCGGGACACTCATGATCCTGCCGGTTCGCTTGACCTCATCGCCCTCGCTGATCTCGGTGTAGTCGCCTAGAAGCACGGCTCCGACCTGATCTTCGTCGAGATTCATTGCGAGTCCGGCAACGCCGTGGGGAAATTCGATCAACTCACCGGCCATGACCTTGTCTAGGCCGTGAACCCGTGCAATTCCATCGCCGAGTGAAATGACCGTCCCGACCTCATCAACCTGGATCTTCTGCTCGTAGTTTTCGATCTGCTGCCGAAGCAGCTCCGTAATCTCATCCGCGCGAATCGCTGTACCGTCTGCCATAAGTCTCTGCCTTCACTCTTCCCGTTGCGTCAACCAATGACGCCCGGATCTTAGTTGAAATCCGAAGATGTTTCTGAACAATCTCAAATTGCCTCAACGAGGCGCTGCTTCACTGCTGCGAGCTGCGCCTTGAGGCTTCCATCGTAGATAGTGGAGCCGATCTTGAGAACTGCTCCGCCAAGCAGCGAAGCGTCCTCGCGGAAACTCGCATGGATTCGACTCTTAGCGAGCTCGCCAGCCTTGTTGATCAAACTATTCCTCTCGCCTTCGTCGAGCGATCGGGCGCTGATGATCTGAACTTCAGTCAGACCGGCATTGACATCAGCAACCGCCGCGTACTCTGCGAGAATTCCATCCAGTTCGGCCAGACGCTGGTGATCCATGATGACCGCCACGAAGTTACGCACAGGCTTTTCCATCCCGAGCCGATGCGCGATGGCATCCACAACCTTCAATTTCTGATCGACTGGCAAAGATGGATTCATTAGCACCTCGCGGAGCTCACGGCTCCCGGCAAAGGTTGCAGCGAAATTGCTGAGTTGCTGCTGTGCTGCGGCAAGGTCTAGATCCGCACTGCGAGCCACCTGCGCAAAGGCACGAGCGTATCGTGACGCAAAGGCTGCCATCAGTTTTCCTCTCCGCGCCGGCCAACGACCCGAGCAGCAAACTCTTGAACCAGAAGTCGGTCCGTCTCAGCGGAGACCGTCAGTTTTTTGGCCGCCTGATCGACCGCGAGCTCGGCAGCATATTGTTGAATCTGCCGACGCGCCTGCGCTGTTGCAGATGAAATCTCCTGTTCGGCCGCCGCTAGAATCTTCTTGCGCTCGGTTTTGAGCGCTTCGCGGACACGAACCTCTTCAATGGCAAGGTCGCTCTCAGCCTTCGACCGCAACTTAGCGATCTGCCCGTCGAGCTGAGACAATCTGCCCTCCACGCTGTTGAGTCGAGCACTCGCCTCTTCTGTGGCAGCGCGGGCGTCGACCAGACTCTTCTGGATGAAGCTTGTACGATCGCGGAACCTTCCAGGAAGCGTTTTGACCAGGAACCAGCCCACCAGCAGAGCCAGAACAACAAAGTTGGTGACCTCGAACGCGACGGCAGCCTGATTGGTCGTCATGCCGAGCTTGCCACCTAGCATCTGGACGACCGCTGAATGCTTGTACGCCTCGTTCTGATCCTGCTCCTGCTGGTTCTTTTCGGGGGACTGCGCCGCCGGCGTACTCTCCCGTGCCGCAGAGTGGTCATCAGTCGGCGCTGCTTGTGCGCTGAGCGGTCCGCCACACAACGCAAGCAGAACGAGAGCTGCCGCGGTGTAACTTCGAAGTTTCATCAACAAGGTCCATCGTCTTAGCGCGTGTCTCACTGAGAGACCGCCGCCGGACCCACGTTCGATGGGAGTACAGCTGCAAGCACCCGTGATGCGAGGTCACCGCTTGCGGCTTCTACCTGCGAGCGAGCCTGAGCCGCGCTCGCTTCGATCGTCTGGCGAGCAAGCTCGATCTGCTGGGAAGAGGTTTCGCGTACCTGCTTCAAGGTCGCGTCACGCTCCGCCTGCCACGTAGCAAGACGATGCTCGCGCATAGCAAAGATCTCAGCTTTCGCGGACCGAAGTCTGTCCTCATACACCGTCGTCTCAGCCTCGGCGGCAGCAATTGCCCCGCGCGCCTGTTCCACGGCTCCCGTAGTCCGGGCGCGACGCTCCGCGAGCACCTTATTGAGCGGCCGACTCACGAGTAAGCTATATGCAACGACCAAGGCCACAAAGAAGATCACAGTTGGCACCGAGCCAAGCACAAGATCGCCGAGTTGCTGAAGGATGTCCATGAAGTCCAGAGTTCCGGGGATGCGGTATCACGCCGCTAAGACACTGATTTCAACCGCAAAGTCACGCTGCTGCAAGTGAGATGCGAGGAGAAGATAGAGACATGCGGGTACAGCATTAGTTTTAGCAAGGCAGCTTCAAGAGTGTCAATCGAGATTGGGCGATAACCGAACGAACACACTGATCTTCGCCCAGTGCACATGCAAGTCGATTTCGCGGAGCGAAACAGAGCCAGATGGCTTATCCTGCTCTTACCAACCCGGACCCTTGCCTGGGTCGCATAGGCCGCTTGATTGGGGAACCACCTCCACTCCCCTCTTTAGCGGCCTGTGTTTTGCAAATCCACTTCTCTACACCATGGCAGGAAAATGCCTTTATAGACGGGCTGTAGCGGGGAGTGCGGAACGATCGAGAAGCACACTCGCCGAGTCGCAATCAGCTTAAACGCCAGAAATACCATGTTGCTGCGGAGTACCAGTCGTTCCGCTCACCGTGGTTCCCCCTCCACTCGAATGGCTGGACTCACCTGGAGTGGCTCCGGAGCCATGCGGGAGGCTTCTACCGTCGCTATGCGGTGCTCGACCGCTTACCACGGTTGAGATCGCGTGCTTGAAGATCAACTGCTCCTGGCTATTGTTCTCGAGCAACACGGAGTATTTATCGAAGGATCGAATACGGCCAGTCAACTTCACGCCGCTCACCAGATAGATCGTGATCGGACTCTTGTCCTTGCGGACCGTATTGAGAAATGTGTCCTGAATGTTCTGTGCCGGCTTTGATTCCATTGTAGGCCGATCTCCTGTTCCACTGTTTCTGATTCAACTTCCCGTGAGCTGTTCCTTAAATCAAGTCGCCTAGTGGCAGCATACGTCATTCGTAGGACGGCATGGGGCTGACTTTGTTTGCATCGATCAGCGAACACTCGCCTCCGGGGCTGCGTGTCGAAAGCGAGCCTAAAACGTGGCCTCACTTTGAACAAGCCACCAATCCTTCCGTGGTCGACGATCGCGCGGACTGACATACCAGCCAGCGCTCTATGATCCAGAGTGTGGCCGCCAACATTCCCATGCTCGACCTTACCCGACAATTTGCCGGCATCCGCGAGGAAGTCCTCTCGTCCCTCCAGGAGATCCTCGACTCCCAGGCCCTGATTCTTGGCCCTGCCGTCGACCGCTTTGAGGCGGCTGCGGCAGAGGCATGCGGTGCTCCCCATGCCGTGGGATGTGCCAGCGGCACTGACGCGCTTTGGCTTGCCTTGGCCGCGGCCAGGGTCGGACCGGGAGATGTTGTTCTTACGACTCCTTTCAGCTTTTTCGCCACGGTTAGCAGCATTCTGCGCGCCGGAGCTACTCCGTTTCTCGCTGACATCGATCCGCAGACCTACAACCTGGCACCGGCTATGGTGGAAGAGGCCATTAAATTCATCAGCCACTCTCATTCCGGCCTGCGTGTGCGGGCCATTATGCCGGTTCATCTCTACGGGCAATGCGCCGACATGGATGCCTTTCATAGCATCTCCCACCGTCACAATCTGCTTTTAATAGAAGATGCCGCGCAGGCGTTCGGTGCGGCGTGGCAGGGTCAGCCGGCTGGAGCCCTCGGTCACGCAGCTGCTTTCAGCTTCTACCCCACCAAGAACCTAAGCGCGGCTGGAGATGCTGGCCTGGTCACCACAAAGGATTCGGAACTCGCCGAGCGCTCCCGCATGCTGCGTAGCCACGGGATGCGGCGCCGCTACCAGCATGATGAGGTTGGAGGGAACTCAAGGATGGATTCGCTGCAGGCCGCCATTCTCCAGGTAAAGCTTCGCTATCTGCCGCACTGGAATCAGCAACGACGCGAGATCGCGGCGCGATACAACGATCAACTTCACGCGACAGGCCTTACCGCCCCCAGAGCTTCCACCTCCATCGCTGATGGTCTGGTTCTTCCATTCACGGATCCACGGGCAACCCACGTCTTTCACCAATACGTTCTGCGGGCTCCGCGACGGGACGAACTGCGCCAGTATCTGACGCTGCACGGGATCGCAAGCGAGGTGTACTACCCTATTCCCCTGCATCAGCAACAGGCGTTAGCGAGCCTAGATATGGCAGCCACCCCGCTTAGAGAAAGTGAGCGCGCGGCTGCAGAGGTCCTTGCGTTGCCAATCTTTCCGGAGTTGCAGCAAGACGAGCAGGAACGGGTCGTCGCCACCATCGCCGATTTCTACAAGAGTTGAAGGTGTGTTCCCGGCGATAGGAAGAAGGCTATCGAGGTGCCTTCTTCTTCTCCGCAACAGGATAAGGGTGGAACTCATCCGGGCCTACGGTATTCGGCGGCAGAAGTCGTCGTGTAATGTTGCCCTCTAGCCGGTAGGTTTTGACGATCGTTCGCGGTGCAACCACCGCTCCTGTGACCTTGTCCGGCACGACAGAGGTTGCGTCAGCCGGCAGAACGCGGTAGCTGAACGTGGGTGCCGGTTCGCTCATCTGAGGAGTCTTCCCTGTTGGATCCGCAGCTACCTTCACCTCAATCGGCAGGAACCCAGCAATGTTTTTCTCACGAAACCCGGTCTCATACCGATGCTTCTTGACGTTCCAGATGAATACCCTAATCTGATCGAAGTCGTAGGGCAACCCTGACTTAAAAGGACTCGAGACCGTTACCCACTCGGTGACGTTCTTGTCTTCCATGGGAGCCTCCGGATCGTTCACCGTCCGAAGCACATAGGCGCCTACAAATCGCTGCCCTTCAGAGTACCTGGTCAGCGTGTCAGGCGCATCGACGTCCATCATCCGGCTGAGGAGCCAACCGGTCCGGCCGTCCTGCAGTCGGACGAGCCACCAATCTTCCATTGGCGGCGGCACCGGAGCATTCGGATCGACCGCAGGCTCCTCCACTCCCTTCAACTTCTTTCCCCGGCGAACGACAGGCACGGGTGCCACAGCCTTCTGCCCTGGCGGAAGCGCCTTTTCCAAAGTGGCGCGTCGCAGCAGCTTCAGTTTGTCCCCTTCGCTTAGCCGGAAGAGCTTGTCGGTATCTCGGCCCGGCTTCACGTGCAGATACACCTCATCCCGTACCACTGCCGAGGCGACTGGCACCTGGAACGCAAATTGCCGCTTCATCTCGTCAAAGGCGTCGTAGACACTCTGTGTCACGACCGCTTTCTCGTCTATCCAGCCGGTCACACCCTTGTCCGTTTTGACTCGTAAAAAGCGTCTGCCCTGCTCCAGCACCTGCAGACGGTCTCCGTTGCTGACGGTGCCAGTCCGATTGGAGACGGCGGCTACCCGATCACGAAGAAACGTCTGCTTGGCATCCACATACACAAAGGTGTCGGCTGACTTCGCTCGCAGTCGCGAACACCCCAACACAGGGGAAAGGAGGACCAGGGCAACAGCTATTCTTCGCCTCCATATGAGGAGGTCCCGGCTCGCAACTTTTTGTTTGTGTACGTTGATTGTGCAGCCCATCCAGCCGGCCAGCGGGCCGTCTCTTCCATCATAACGACGCACAGGATCGTTGTTCGCAGCGGACGCAGGAAGCCGTACACCGCTCGACACTGCGCGGGCTTAGCGAGTGAGCGTCACGAGAGATGCGCCCGCGGAGGTACCCACAGACTGAGTCGCGAGGGAGTCCAGCTTCCCGGGAACAGTGGCGTCAAGACCATAAAGCGCGAGATCCGGTGAGCCCCCAAGCGAAGCTGCCAGCAAGTACGTTCCCGTTGTGTCGAAGCCAAGCGACGTCACCTGGGTCCCGGCAGCGAAGGGCGACCCGGTAAGCGCGCTTAGAACTCCGCCGCTTCCAATAAGAAAGCCCGAGATCGTCGAGTCCGAACGATTCGCAACGTAGACGTACTTACCCGTTCCCTCAAGAGCGACGGAACTGGCGCCCGCCCCGATGGCATAGGGAGACCCGGAAACTGCGGTCAGTGTGCCGTTTGTTCCAATCGTATACACACTGAGCCCGCCGCCGGAACCGCTTCGCGCCAGGTAAAGCAGCGTGCTCCCCGAGTTGACCGCGACGGCGCTGTCGCTGGTCTGCGTGTTCAGCGGCGCAAGAGTCTGTGTTTGCATAGCCAAGCCCGTCGACGTGTCCAAGGTGAATCCCGCCACGCCTGCGGTCCCCAGCGCTGCAAAGATCAGACCGCCGGATGGAGCGATCGTCAACGATCTGGGCGCAAACACACCCCCGGCAATGCTGTAAGAGACTGGGGTCACGGCGTTCAAGGTGCCGTCTGAGTTTATCTGCCATTCGTCTAAGACCTGGTTGAGGGTATCGAGACCGAACATCCACTGTCCGTCCGGTGAAATTGCGAGAGACACCACACTCGCGATGTAAACCGCACTTCCCAGGCTCAGCGACCCATCGCTCGCGACCGTGTAGAGGTTGATGTTGCCCGGACCAGCCGCATAAAGATACGTTCCGTTGGGCGTAATAGCTGCTGCCTGCGGAGCGAAGGAATCAGACAAGGGATTGCCGGGCACCGCAGTCAATGTTCCCGTGCCGATCGTGAAGCCGCTGATCGTCTTTGTGTTCGCCGCCAGCACATAGACGCGGTTAACTCCCGAAGTCGATCCCGACCCCGTGCCGGTTCCAGTTCCGGTTGACGTGTCTTTGGTGAAGAAATCACCGCAACCCGTCACCGCCAAGACACCGGAGAGCGCCGCCATCATCAGGACTCCGCGTCCATTGAACCTCATCCCTCTTCTCAGTCGCATGCGTCTTCGCCCTTGCTCCCGTATCGTTCAAGTCTCGCTGGCTGAACTCCGTTGAGGTCAGTTCAACCGTTCCCGCTCCCCACGTCCGAAGAGATCGTCCAACGGCAATCGATCGACTGGCTCTTCTTCTTCCTCATGCCAATGCCCGACGACTGACTCGCCGACTCTCCAGCACAGCATTACGTCGCGACCATCCACACGAAATGGCAGATCCAGCAAACCTTCTCCAAGATCATGCAGCCTGGCGCCGATACCCTCGATCTCTTCCACCGAGGCCTTAGCTTCGTCGATGGCCGCGGTCTGCTGCGATCGCTGCTGTGCCACGTCGGTCACGTCGACGTGCATGCCTCCGCTGACGAAGATCCTCTGCCGAAGCTCCTCCAGCTCCGCCCCGAGGACACCTGCCTTCAAACCCGCCTGCTGTGCTCTCACCATCAAAGCCTCAAGTACGGGTAGTAATGTCTGCACCTCACCCAATGTGAATGTCTTCTTCATTCGGCCGTCCTCGCTTATCTTCAGCTTAGACGTGCAAGATGCCAGACCGAATCATGAGCGGCATCCGTTGCAGTACCGTGACCTCCGGAAAACCGCATTTGTCCACCCTCGCCGCAGCCCGTATCATGAGGACTCTATGAGCTTTCAAGACAGCGCCGTCATCTTCTTTATCGCGCTGCTCCTCTTTGGTCCGAAGAAGCTCCCCGAGCTGGCGCGCCAGCTTGGCAAGCTCATGGGTGAGTTTCGCCGCGCCTCCAATGACTTCCGCATGCAGATGGAAGACGAACTTCGTATCTCCGAGCAGGCCGAGCGACAGAAGCAAATCGCGGCCATCGAAGCCGCCGCCCCCGCATCCGCCGCAGAACTCTCCCCGGCGACATCCCCTTCGGGAGACCTCCAGCCGCATCCGCACGAGAACTTGTCCGGTCCCGCGCCAGTCCCCGAGACGGTGCTCTCCGAACACACCATCGCACAGGACGTCATTCCCGAACCGCCGGACCGGCATCGGCAGGAACCTTCTCCGGCGACCGCGTCGGAGCCGTTGCCGATTGCCACGTCCGGAGACCTTACAATGATGCCGCCTGCCACTGGTCTACCGATAGGTCGCGGCAACCCGAGCGTAACCCAGGCGTTTGAGTCGATCCCGAACTCTACTTCCGTCTCTGCAAGCGAAGTAGAAGCCGGCTCTGAGACCGCCCATCATGGCTGATGTGATCGATAACGTCCGGCAGGCCGTCTCCGATCGCGCCGATCTACCCGGCATGAGCCTGATGGAACATCTCGACGAGCTTCGTCGCCGGCTCATCCACTCCACCGTCTATCTGCTGGTCGGCTTCTGTGTGGCTTACGCGTTCCACGTACAGCTTTACGGCATTATCCAAGCGCCGCTCGATAAGCTGCACATCGCCCTCAACTACACGCATCCCACGGATCCGCTGAATCTCTACCTGAAGACGGCACTCTACGGCGGCTTTATCCTTGCCAGCCCCTTCATCCTGTACCAGGTTTGGCTCTTCATCTCGCCCGGCATGTATCAGCATGAGCGGCGCTACGTAGTTCCGTTCATGGCCGTGACCATCCTGCTCTTCTTCGCGGGTGCCTGGTTCGGCTACCACTATGTCTTTCCGGAAGCCCTGCGTGTGCTCATCGGAGACTTCGGCAAGCACTTCAACGCCGTCCTCACGATTGAGGATTACACCAACTTCTTCCTCGCAATCGTCCTTGGCCTCGGTGTCTGCTTCGAGTTGCCAATTGTCATCTTCTTTCTCGCCCTCTTCGGCATCGTGGATGGCAAGTTTCTCATCCGTCACATTCGATATGCGATCCTCGTCATCTTCGTGATCGCGGCCATCATCTGCCCTACACCAGACCCTTTAAGCATGTGCGTCTTCGCCGCTCCCATGCTTGTTCTCTACATGCTCGGCGTCGGAGCCGCTTTCATCGTGCATCCCGCCCGTCGCAAGGCCAGAGGGAAGAAGCTCTCGGCATGATCATGACCAAGTCTGCCCGTACGTTTTTTGTTCGCCTTCTCGTGTTCTACGGGTTGTTCGCAATCCCTGCTAAAGTAGCGGCCCAAGCCATTGCCCACGTTAGTGGAACAGCAGTGTACACAGTAGCCAAACAGTATTTGATCGCTGCCCCCAAGCGCTGGGTAGGATCTCCGGGCCATGCAAAGGCTGTTGAGTTCATCAAGAGTCACTTCACCACGGAAGCCGCTCAGGGAAACTTCGAGGTGGATAGCTTCTCCGCTTCAACCCCCGCGGGTCTCCTTCCCGTGCAGAACCTGATCGTTCGCTATCCAGGCAAGAAAGATGGCGTGATCGTCGTCGGCTCACATTATGAGACGAACTATCCACTGCGGGACATCAACTTCGTTGGAGCGAACGATGGCGCGGCCACGACCGCTCTCCTGATCGAACTCGGCGCCTACCTCCGAGCGCACCCGCCTGATGGCTACTCGGTCTGGCTCGTCTTCTTTGATGGCGAAGAGGCAATCCAGTCTTGGTCGTCGGCCGATTCCCTCTACGGATCGCGCCATCTCGCCGCTAAGTGGTCTTCGACCGGCACTCTGTCGAAGATCAAGGCCTTGCTGCTGGCGGACATGATCGGCGACAAGGATCTCAACATCGACAGGGATGCCAACTCCACGCCGTGGCTACTGGATCTGCTTACAACTGCAGCCAGGAACACCGGCCATAGCTCTTCGATCTACAAGAACTCGACACAGGTGGAAGACGATCACCTTCCATTTGTAAAGCGAGGTGTTCCTTCTCTCGACATCATCGATCTCGACTACGGTGCTCCGACGAGTGAGCACCCGGAGGGCGGCTATCATCACACTGAGTTCGACACCTTAGACAAAATCAGCCCCCACTCGTTGCAGACCTCGGCCGACCTCTTTTTGGCCATGATCCCTCTGATCAATCAGCACCATTGACGGCGAGGTCACAGCAGCACTAAATGAAGAGAGGCTGGCTCTCGCTGTCAGCTGTGACCTGCGTCTCGTCTCTCTGCGATGGAAGTTACTTGCTGCAGACTTTGTTACGGTCCGGACGGGCGCCCGCCTTCTTCGCATCCGCCTCCGTCATGTATTTGCCCTCTTTCGTCTTACCGTAGAACGTTCCGCCCGGGCAGTGATACACGTTAGTCGCCGTGTTGACCCAGACCAGACCTGGACCTCCGCCCGGCGCGGCCGCCACGCTGGGCGACGTCTTCGCCGCGGCTGCAGTACTGGCGACCGCGGGAGTCGCTGCTGGTGCCGACGCAGGCGCCGGTGCAGCGACTGCGGCCGGCTTTGCATCCGCATACCAGGTCTGAACACCTTGATGCCCGGAACACGCCTGCCACTTCTTGGCTGCCGTCGTGTAGCTGTTGTCCTTGCATTGTCCTGTCGCGCCAGCGGGTGCCTGCGCTCTCCCGGGAACCGCGACGAACGCACTCGCCAGCAGTACCAACGCTCCCATAGATCTCTTCATGAATACGCTCCAGATTGCTGTCTTCTTCAAAGGGGCCGGTAAATAGATTCGGGGAAGAAGAGAAATATACAGGGCTCTGAGCCGAAGAACCAGATGGAATGTACGGAGCATTTGATCCATCCCACTCAGGGGACCCTTATACCGGCGATCTCAATCGCATCCTACAGGGCATGCCTTCATCCACTCCGGTCTCCACCTGGATCGGCTTTCACCTCTTTCTCTTGCTTCTGCTTATCGCAGAGTTCCTGTACGCGCGGCGTTCTGCGAATCGCCCACCCCAGCGCTCCATCGCAACTGCATATCGAACAGCGGTTGCCTCTACAATCCTTTGGATCGCTGCCGCGTTCGCGTTTTCCGGCTTCATTTACTTCGAGTTTGGCCATCTCGCAACAACCGAGTACCTGGCCGGCTACGCCATTGAAGAAGCTCTTTCGGTCGATAATCTCTTCATCTTTCTGCTCCTCTTCACCGCCTTCCGCATCCAGGAGGTCCATCAGCCTCGAGTGCTCTTCTGGGGCGTCTTGGGCGCCATTCTCATGCGTGGCGCATTCATCTCCGCTGGCATTGGTTTGCTCACCCGCTTCGAGTGGATTAACTATGTCTTCGGGGTTGTCCTTCTGGTCGCGTCAGTTCGGCTCGTTCTGCCAAAGAAGGCCGAGACAGAAACAACCCCGCGCTGGGTCGCGTGGCTCGGAAGACTGCATCCGGTAAGCCTGCGCCAGGATCGTTTTTTCGCGGTCGAAGACGGGAGCCGTATGGCTACCATCCTCACCTTGGCTCTCATCGCAATCGAATTGACGGACGTTGTCTTTGCACTCGATTCGATTCCGGCCGTGCTCTCGATCACACGCCAGCCATTCCTGGCGTACACCTCAAATATCATGGCGGTCATGGGTCTGCGATCGCTCTATTTCCTGCTAGCCCGCCTGCTCTCCCGTCTTCGTTACCTGCACTATGGTCTTGCTGCGGTTTTGGCATTTGCGGCCATGAAGATGCTCATAGAACGCATCGTTCCCATCAGCCCGCTGCTCTCGCTCGCCGTGATTGCCTGCTGCCTGACGGCCACCCTCACTCTTTCCCTTCTCTATCCCAAAGCTTCGTAAATTAGACATATGTAACAACTTACTTCGATCTAAGTGGTAAGTCTCTTCCATCTTCCTCGGGGTCGAAGAAGTCTTTTTCCCACGATCGACACGAACAGCTTGGCTATCTAGGACAAGGTTGGTAATCGATTTGTAGATTACCCATCTACTGCTTTTAGGTAACTTACGCTCCGTCCGGCACTTACCAGTAACATAGAAGAAAAGGACGAACGTAACCGCGTTTTGGCAGCTCCCTTGCAATGTCTCCTGGCATAGGAGATACACCCATGAAAGCCATTGCTTCCCTTCTCGCCTCTGCCGCTCTTGTTCTCTCCACATCCGCCCTCGCCCACGCTGGAAGCATTGCGCCAGGCGTTAGTCTCAGCCTTGTCAACGGCACCACGAACTACACCTTCCTTCAGACCGTACCTGGAACCTTCGTCGCTGCGGATGGTCTCAACAGCGTCACGGTTGTGTACGCCAACGTGTCCAACCTGCTCGACACCTTCACCATCGCGGATGTCTGCCTCAACGTCGGTCCGGTGATTCCCTGCAAGGGTTACACGCTCGCCATCTCCGATGCGAACGCCGCCGGCATTAGCCTGGCAGCTGGTCTGTCTGTCGCGGCTCAAGCTGACACGACGCTCAGCACCAATCTCGCCACTGTCAACATCGACGGCAGCCTCGGCGCCGGCGTAGAAACTATTAACTTCATCCTTCCGTCATCGCTCGTCACCAATCCCGGTGCAAGCCCGGTTCCCGAGCCCGGCACACTCGGGCTCATGGCAACCGGCCTGGTCGGTGCTGCTGGAGCACTTCGTCGCCGGTTCTCGCTGTAACGGGGAGAGCATGACGGCGGAGATTCTCTTCAGGGTTCGGCCGCCATGCTCGCCCGAAGCGTGGCCGACACTCACCAGACGTGTTGCCGCCTCGGGCGCACACGTGCCTTTAATGATGCACGGCGTACCATCTTCTACTCGGCTTGCGACCGGATTTTTCCGGCCGCAGGCTCTTCCTCCTTCACCTCGTAGAAAATAGCTGCAGCACGCGCGATATCATCGGCAGTGTGCCCATGATCTCCGTCAGCACTGCGTCCGCAAGCTACGAGGTTCACGTGGGCAGCGGACTTCTGGCATCACTGGGTCAACGAGCCCGCGCACTCACCGTGGGTCGTTCCCCCCGCATCTTCGTCGTCACCTCCCCCGAAATCTGGCGGCTCTGGTCGAAGCAGTTCTTAGCGGCATTTCCGGACGGCCCTGAGCCTCTCCCGATCTTTCTGCCGGCAGGAGAGTCGCACAAGCGCCTTGGTGCGATCGAACGTCTCGCGAATCAACTCACCCTGGCACGCGCCGACCGCGACACCCTGCTGATCGCCTTCGGCGGCGGAATCGTTGGCGACGTTACAGGCTTTCTCGCCGCGATCTACATGCGCGGTCTCGATTTCATCCAGGTCCCCACGACGCTTCTCGCTCAGGTTGACTCGTCTGTTGGTGGAAAGACCGGGGTCAACCTGCTCGCCGGCAAGAACCTTATCGGTAGCTTCCACCATCCGCTGGCCGTCATTGCGGACGTCGACATTCTCCACACCCTTCCCGCTCGCGAACTTCGCGCCGGTCTGCAGGAGTCCGTCAAAGCTGGCGTCATTCGCTCTCCCAAACTCTTCACGTACCTGGAAGCAAACTCCAACACCATCCTCTCGCCCGGTGCTGCCGGCCACACCAGGGCACTCACGCATGTCATCACCAGCAGCGTGCGGATGAAGGCCGATGTGGTTGCTGAGGACGAGCGCGAGCATGGCTTGCGCATGATCCTCAACTTCGGACACACCCTCGGCCACGCTATTGAGGCAGCTACTGGCTACAAACAGCTTTTACACGGGGAGGCGATCGGCTGGGGCATGATCGCAGCCACTCGCCTTGCCACCTCCCGCGGGCTCGTATCCCCGCGCGACGCCGCCCGCGTGGAGACACTCATCCAGACCTACGGTCCGTTGCCCGCCTTCTCCGCCTCGGCTCGAAAACTTGTGGCGTTGACGGCAACTGACAAGAAGACGCGCTCCGGTGTCCTCTCCTTCATCCTGCCTACTCGCATCGGGAGCGTAACTGCTGTCCAAGATGTCACGTCTGCGGAACTACTCACCGTGGCTACTTCGGTGATAGCGGATGCGAATAAGGGGAATCATCGGCGCAAGGAAGGATCCTTGTGACCGCAAAGCTCACCGCAAGCGGTGCCCGACCAGAGGGATCGCAGACTGAGGCTGACGCCGCTGCCAACGTACAGCGGATGTTTGACACTATCGCCCCCACCTACGATCGAGCGAACCACCTGCTCTCCTTTGGCCTCGATCGCCTGTGGTGGCGCCGTGCAGCCCGCACCCTTCGCCCGCTGCTCGAGAATCCCCAAGCCCGCGTCCTCGACCTCTGCTGCGGCACAGGCGACATGACAGCGGCTCTTCTACGGTATCGGCCACCCACGGCCGAACCCATCCTCGGTGGCGACTTCGCCCCGGAGATGCTGATCCGCGCCCGGCAGAAGCACGCCGGCGCGAACGCACACTTTCTCGGAGCCGATGCACTCCATCTCGCCTTCGCACCCGGATCGCTCGACCTCGTGACCTTCGCATTCGGCTTTCGCAACCTCGCCAACTACGCTGACGGCCTCGCCGAGGTCCACCGTGTCCTCGCGCCCGGGGGAGAAATCGCGATCCTTGAATGCAACCAGCCGGGCGGTGTTATTGGCGCCATCTACTCGCTCTATTTCAAGCGGGTTCTCCCGCTTCTAGGCGGCTTGATCTCCGGTGCGCCAGCAGCCTACCGCTATCTGCCTGCCTCCGTGGAACGCTTTCCGCGACCTCCGCGCATGCTCTCCCTGATGAGCGACGCGGGCTTCGGGAATGCTCGATGGACGGGCTACACCTTCGGCACGGCAGGGCTCTATCGCGGGTCCAAATCCTGACTTCTTGACCTCTCCGTCTTAGGGTCCATGTAGCATCGATCGTATGAACGCTCCGGCGAGTGTCGCATCGGCAAGCTCCGCCAAGCGCTCGGCCGCCCTCTTTTCTGTGTTAGCTGCACTTGTCATCACCGCACTGAAGCTGGTGACCGGACTGCTTACCGGATCACTGGGGATGCTGTCTGAAGCCGCGCACTCGTCCATCGACCTCGTCGCCGCCTTCATCACCCTGCTCTCCGTCCGTGTCGCCGATCGACCAGCCGATGAAGATCACAACTACGGTCACGGCAAGATTGAAAGTCTCTCGGCGTTCGTCGAAACCGTGCTCATGCTTGGATCCAGTCTCTGGATCATTACGGAGGCAATCCGGCGGCTCTTTCTACGCGAGCGTCTCTCTCTTGCTCTCAGTCCGTGGCCGTTCGTCGTCCTTCTTCTTTCGATCGCGGTCGATTTCTCACGTGCCCGCAAACTTCATCAGACCGCGCAAGCTCACCATTCCCTGGCGCTCGAGGCCGACGCGGTTCACTTCAGCACAGATATCTGGTCCTCCACCGCCGTTCTCCTCGGCCTCGCCACAACATGGCTCGGAGAGCGCCTGCACATCACAAGGCTGGAAATTGCCGATCCGCTCGCCGCGCTCGTCGTCTCCGGCATCATTCTGCGCGTCACCTGGAAACTAGCCCGGCAGACCATCGACAACCTCCTCGATGCCACGCCCAGTCACAACGCCGACGGCACCCGAGCCAACATCCGCCGCGACCTCTATCGGGATCTGGTCCGCATCGACGGCGTTCTCTCCGTGGATCGTCTTCGCGTCCGCCAGTCCGGCCCGAGCTTTTTTGCAGATCTCACGCTTGGTATGCCACGCAAGCTCACCTTCCAGCGAACGGAACAGATTAATCAGGCCGCCACGGCTGCCGTTAAGCGCCATCTCCCCGGCGCGGATGTCATCATTCATTCGGTTCCGCTTGCGAGCAAGGCTGAAACCATCCACGACCGCGTTCGTGCCGTCGCTGCCAGAGAGAACCTCGCCATTCACGATCTCACCTTGCAGAAGCACGGGGAGGGTCTTCATCTCGAGCAGCATCTCGAAGTGGATGAGACCATGCCGCTCCGCAAAGCCCATGACCTCGTCACCGAGCTTGAAGCCGAGATCCACAAGGATGTTCCCGAGATCCGCTCCATTCTCACCCACATTGAGAGTGAGCCCTCGACCATTGCACAGCCGTCCTCGCTTGAACGCAACCGGCAGCTTGAGGTACGGCTCCGTCGAATCTCGGGCACCATTCCTGGCATTCTCGATATTCATGACGTGCTGGTCACACGCATGGGGGGGTCGCATCATCATGAAGCCCTTATCCAGGTCTCCTGCCACTGCACTCTGCCTGACGATCTTCCGATGGCCCGCGTTCATGAACTCATCACCACACTTGAAACTGAGTTCAAGCGAGACTCACCGGAAGTTGCTCGCCTGCTGATCCACCCCGAGCCCGCCACCGACAATCGTCGCTAGCGCCTGAGCCGGTGATCTTCGGGACGAAGATATCTCGCTCACGTCGCTGCCTGTATCCTCTCCGTAGTCCATGAAACGCTTCTTCTCCATCCTGTTGACCGCCATGGCCATGATCGCCGTGGCACTGCTCTCCGCGTTCGTCGCCATGCGATTTGCTATTCACGGCAGTGAGGTAGAAGTTCCATCGCTGACAGGCCTCACCCTTGCAGAAGCCGCGCATACCGCCGGCCGGCTTGGCCTCAGTCTTCGCCTGGAAAATCGCTTCTACTCGACCACGACAGCGTCAGGACACATCCTGGGCCAGTCTCCTGCTCCCGGCGCCGTCGTTCGTCACGAGTGGCCCATTCGCATTACCGAGAGCCTGGGTCCTCAACAGGTTTCGATCCCGGATGTGGTCGGTCAGGCAGAACGCCCTGCGTCTCTGGCGCTCCGGAAGGGTTCTCTGGAAGTCGGTGTCATCGCGGCCATTCCGGCACCCGGAGATCCAGGTCTGGTTCTCGCACAGACTCCTCCGCCCAATGCCGAGGGTGTCGATCGACCCTCCGTAAGTCTGCTCCTGAGCGAGCCTCTCACCGCCGCGCCGCAGAGCTTCGTCACCCCCAGTTTCACTGGACTCTCGCTCGCTGCAGCATCCACCCGCGCGCGAGAGCTGGGTCTTCGTGTCTACGCGGATGTCCCCGCTCCGCCTGCTCCTTCGATACCGGTTGCCCCTGTCTACCACGACTCCTTCTTCCCCGGACAGACTCCGTCTCTCTCTCCGGCCCCAGCACCCGTTGTGCAGATCTCTCCGTCGGCCCTCGTGACCGGACAATCTCCCCAGACTGGCCATCGGGTCTCTCGTGGAGAGCCGATCCGCCTGTCGGTTGCCCATTAGCTCCGCGCCAGGACTGTCGCGTAGAAGCCGTCGACCGGGTGCACACCCGGCAACGTCCGAAGCGCTCCACCTTTCACCGCGTCGCGCAGCTCACCCCTGACGATTCCTCGCATGCGAAGAGCATGCAGAAGGTCACCGACTTCAATCCGCTCCCAACCGGGACCGCTCTGCGCAAGCACACTCTCCGCCACCCACTCGCACTCCTCCGGCTCCAGCGAACACGTCGAGTACACCAGTCGCCCTCCCTCACGAACGCGTCGCATGGCAGCCTGCAGAAGCACCTTCTGCCGCACGGCCTGGCGCAAAATCTCCTCCGGCGTCAGGCGCAGCCTGATCTCCGGGTTTCGACCAAGGGTCCCTGTTCCGCTGCATGGCACATCGCATAGGACGAGATCGAATGACCCCTCTTCCGCCGGCAGCATCGTCGCATCCGCCACCAGACATCGCACCGGGCCTCCCAGACCAGCACTCACCGCCGCAGCTCCAAGCCGCTCTTCCATCGCCCGCAGCCTGCGCCCGCTAACATCACTTGCCAGCAAAGACGCCGTTCCCAAGCGGGCGGCGAGCACGGCCGTCTTTCCTCCCGGCGCCGCACAGCAATCCCATACCTGCAGCGTCTTCGGATCTCTGTCTGACACTGCCTCCGCCGCAAGCTCCGCAACCAAGCGCGAGCCGTCATCCATGGTCGCCAGATCCTTCACCTCAGCCAGCAATCCCGCGCTCTCCGGCTCCGTCTGATCAAACTCGCATATTGCGCGGGCAGCCTCTCGTCCATACGAGTTCGCCCAGCGTTCCGCCAGCCAAGCCGGGTGGCCCAGACGCTCCGCCAGCACGGGTATCGTCTCGAAGATCTTTGAGGGCATCGTCTTCGGCCCCGCTGCAATCTTTCGCAGCACAGCGTTCGCCATGCCCGTCGCATACTCCTGGCCAGCCGCACGCACCAGGGCGACACTCTCGCTCAGTGCCGCATGCGCCGGAATCCGATCCATGTGCAGCAGCTGAAACGCACCCAGGCGCAGCGCCACCATCACCTCGTCCACAACCGCGCTGTCCGGCCGTGAGAACAACGTTCGCAGCCGCGCATCCAGAGCAATCTGCCATCGCAGCACACCCATCACCAGCGCCGTCGCCAGATTGCGATCGGCCTCACTAAGCCCTTCAAGCGCGGCACCGCGCCCGCTCGCATGCAGCAACTCGTCTGAATGACCCCGTCCGGCACCAACTTCAAGGAGCACTCGAAATGCCGCTCGCCGTGCCGCTGACACCACCTCGGGCCGCTTCACCGGTGCGCCGCGCTCCGCGCCTTTAGCGTCTTCACGGCCGTTAGGCTTTGCCCCTTTCAGCTCCCGTTCAGCCAAGCCGCTCGCCGCCTTTCACCTGGTGCCCATGCAGGAACTCCGCGGCCGGCATGCGCTTCTTGCCTTCCATTTGTACTTCCTTCAGCTCCAGAACACTCATCCCGCCACACACCACCAGCAGCCTGTCGTCAAGCGCGACCAGCTCGCCCTCACGAGTCATCTCGAGTGGCTCATTGACATCCTCCATCGCCGCATGAGTCATTGCGTGCACGATCAGCTTTTTACCGCGAAAGACAGTGTAAGCACCGGGCCAAGGATAAAAGCCACGCCATCGGTTACAGATCTCCTGAGCGCTGCGTAGGAAGTCCATACGCCCCTCTTCCCGGGTCAGGATCGGAGCCAGCGTCGACCGTGCATGATCCTGTGCCACCGGATGTACCGTTCCCGTCTCTAATCCGTGCAGCGTCTCCACCAGCAGCTCAGCTCCTACCTCGGCCAGCACCGGGAACATCTCGCTTGCCATCGCGGTACGTCCTACGGGCACCTCCCGCGCCAGCAGCATCGGCCCGGTATCCAGCCCTGCCTCGAGCCGCATCGTCGTGACCCCGGTAACGCGCTCCCCCAGCGCGATCGCCCATTGCACAGGTGCCGCTCCACGATGCTTCGGCAGCAGACTTCCATGCACATTGATGTTTCCAAAACGTGGCAGCGTCAGCATCCAGTCCGGAACAATGCGCCCATACGCAACGACTACGATCGCGTCTGGATGCAGCGACTCGAGGTTTGCCCGGAACTCTTCATTGTGTTTGATCCGTTCCGGTTGCGTGACCCGCAAACCCTTCTCCAGGGCCGCCCGCTTAACCGCAGGCGCCTGCAGCGCCATACCTCGTCCCGCAGCGCGATCCGGCTGCGTCACGACCAGCTGCACCTCGTGCCCTGCTGCCAGCACAGCCTGCAGACTCGGTACCGCAAACTCCGGCGTCCCACAGAACACAATCTTCAACCACTCACCTCGCCGACGCCATCGTCGGCGCGTCGAACTCCACCCCGGCGCCGACTCAACTTACCATTCCCCATTCTTCTGCAGCTTCTTGATCTTGCGGAGAACCATCTCCCGTTTCAGCCGGCTGATGCGATCGATAAATAAAACTCCATCCAGGTGGTCGATCTCGTGCTGCAGCGCGCGCGCCAGCAACTCTTCGCCTTCGACTTCAAACCAAGTGCCGTTGACATCCTGAGCCCGAACTTTCACCCATGCCGACCGCTGCACCTTCTCACGAATCTCTGGCAGGCTAAGACATCCCTCCTCCTCTACCTGCTTGCCCGTTCCCTGGACGATCTCAGGATTGATCAGAACCATCTTTTCCTTGGGGTCCTTCTTAAAGCTCACATCGATCACCGCAATGCGCTTCCCGATCGAGATCTGCGGAGCTGCTAGACCAATGCCTTGTGCCGCATACATCGAATCAAACATCTCCTCGACCAGCGTCGCCAGATCTGTATCGAAGGCAGTCACCTCCGCGGCCCGCTTAGCTAGCACCGGCTCTGGGTACTTCACCACCTCGTGAATCGTTAACGCCCTCTTCGCCACTGCCCTGCTCCCTTACATCGGCTCTCCAGCCGCAAGCTTGAATGTGCAAATCCATTCGTTCCGAATCATAATGTCGCAACAAGCCAGCTTATCGAACCCCAGGCTAGAACTCCCGAATCTGTTTCGCATACCCGTTAAAGTTTCGCTGCAGCTCTCGTAACGAATCCCCGCCGAACTTATCGATCATCAACCGGGCGACCGTCAGCGCCACCATTGCCTCAGCCGCAACACCGGCTGCCGGCACAACACACACGTCCGACCGTTCATATGCCGCTTTCACAGGCTCCCGCGTGTCGAAACTCACCGAGCCCAGCGGCCGTCGAAGCGTTGAGATCGGCTTCAGATATCCGCGGACAACAACATCTTCCCCGTTTGAGATGCCGCCCTCGATGCCACCCGCGTTGTTTCGCTCCCGAGAGAAGCGTGTGAATCCGTCGTCGCGATTCTCCGAGCCGTTCGCCTCTCGGTACCCGATCGCATCGTGCACCGCGGATCCCAGGGACTCGGCCGCGGTCACCCCTCGCCCTAGCTCCACCGCCTTAACCGCCTGCAGGCTCATCACAGCCTGTGCCAGCAGACCGTCCATTCGCTCATCCCAGTTCACATGCGTGCCCACCCCCGGCGGTAATCCGTGCACCACGACCTCGAAGATGCCGCCGATCGTGTCACCCGTCCGAAGCGCGCCATCCACCTCAGCCTTCATGCGCGCCTCCGCCTCGGCATCCACGCACCCGAGCGTCACCTCTTCCTTTGTCGCCAGTGCCGCGATCTCCTCCCAGGTCGCGTCTCGTTCCAGCTCCTGCCGGCCAACTCGCACCACATGGCTCCCCACCAGGACACCTAGCTCGCGCAGCAGCAGCTTTGCCATCGCACCGCAAGCTACCCGCGCGGCGCTCTCCCGCGCACTCGCCCGCTCGAGCACATAGCGCGCATCCTTGAAGTCGTATTTCAGTGATCCAGCCAGATCAGCATGCCCTGGCCTCGGCGAGGCCACCGCCTTGTGCTTCTCCGCCTCGCCCGCGGCCACAGGAAGAATCTCTTCCCAGTTCTTCCAGTCTCTATTCGCCAGCGTCATGGCCACTGGGGATCCGATCGTCTTCCCGTGACGGACCCCACTCAGAAAGTGCGCGGTATCCCTCTCGATCCGCATCCGGCCGCCCCGTCCATACCCCTGCTGCCGCCGCCAAAGCTCGTGGTTCACGAACTCCTGATCCACCGGCACACCCGCGGGCAGACCGCTCACCAGCGCCACCAGCGCCTCACCGTGACTCTCACCGGCTGTAGAAAATCGCAGCATCATCCCCCACACGTAGCGCCTGCCGACGCAAAAATCGCCAACCATTATTGTAACCAACCACACGAGCAGCGATCGGATATCGTCGATCCCAGTGTTGCAACCGACATCGTGCGATCGTGACGTGGGCCCAGCCTTCCGCCGCTCGCAACAGGAGCTACCTGGAAGCTCCGTCCTGTGTCGAAGGAAGCGAGTCCTCGAGAACCTGCCGTCCCTCCACCCACCGCGCCATTATCGCCGCCGCCAGCCCGAGAGCCGCCACAACAACAGCCGCTAGTGGCAATCGCCGGTACCCATACCCCGCCGTCAACACCAGGCCGCCCAGACTCGCCCCCAGGGCATTTCCCAGATTGAACGCCCCTTGGTTCAGCGTCGATGCCAGATTTGGCGCACCCTTCGCCTGATCCACAATCCGCGCCTGCATCGGCGCGCCTGTCCCGAAGCTCACGGCACCCCACACGAACACGAGGCCCACCATGGCCCAAGGCACCGGCATCACGAACGGCATGACGAGCAGCATCGCAATCAGCAGCCCGAAGCCGCCCAGGATCGTCGGCATCTGTCTCCAGTCACTCAGCCGGCCTCCCACCAGCGTTCCGATCGTAATCCCCACCCCAAACACCACCAGCACCCATGTCACCGTGTGCTCCGATAGCCGCGTCACCACCTCCAGAATGGGCGCGATGTAGGTGAACACACAAAACAGCGCCACTGAGCTCAATGTGCTCAGAGCCAGAACAAGCTGCACGCCCGGTCGCAAAACGGCTCTCATCTCATGCTGAAAGCGCACGACCTCCGGCTCTTGCCGCGGCACCATCGTCCACACCGCCGCTCCCGCTAGCAAACCGATCGGCACAATGGCCATAAACGCCGCACGCCACCCGAACGCCTGCCCCAGCGCCGTTCCGGCGGGGACACCCATCACATTCGCCAGCGTCAGACCGCTGAACATGATCGTGATCGCCTGCGCTCTCTTCTCCTTCGGCACCACCGACGCCGCCACGATACTGCCGATCCCAAAGAACGCTCCGTGGCACAGCGCTGTGATCACCCGCGCCGCCATCAACAGACCAAACGTCGGCGCCGCCGCACACATTGCATTTCCCAGCACAAAGACGCCCATAAGCAGCAGCAGCGCCGTCTTTCGGTTCAACCGCCCTACCGCCAGCGCCATGATAGGCGAGCCAATCGTCACACTTAGCGCATATCCCGAGACCAGCAGCCCCGCCTTCGGGATGCTGACCGCGAAGCTGCGTGCAAGGTCCGGCAGCAGACCCATGATGATGAACTCCGATGTGCCGATTCCGAACGCCGCCACCGCAAGCGCTAACAGAGGTCTTCGCATGAACCTCCATTCTCGCAAAATCCTCTTGCGTTCACCTCAATCCGCGTTCTCTTCAATTCACATAGAGTTATCGCGGCTGCGGATCCCCCGCCTTCACCGGTGTCGGATCGTTTCCTGGCCCACCCACGGCCTGCAGCGCCGGGATCCTCATATTCATCTCCGGCAACGGCGGAAACGCCATGTGTGGCTCCGCCTGGTACCAGTACGCCACCGAGTAGAAGTTATCCGAGCGAACGTTGGCATGCCCGTGCTCCATGCTCGCCTTGAAGCTCTTCATGAACGGCATCGGCGAGTCCAGGTGAAACCGGTACATTGCCGACCTCGATCCCGCCACCTCCTTACCCACCACCGGCGATCCATGCAGCGGAAACACCTGCGCCGATCCAAAACCCCAGGCGCCCAGGAAGTAATCCTCTCCGCCCGTCCCAACCTCCGCCGGTCGTCCATCGACCTCAAACCGATCGTTCCCCTCGCCCCACCACTGATCCTGGTTCTGCATCACACTCAGCGTTACACCTACGAACTGCCCATGCCCCTGCGCCTCCACCCACACATAATCATCCTTGCCATCCAGGTTGCGTCGATAGTTCACCTTCGGATCACCGTTCTCGTACCAGTCATTCGACCAGCCATGGTTCGGCTGCGCCTGCCGATACTGCGCATGGAAGTAGAGCGACCCCGGCGGCAACGCCTTCACATCCCTGTAGTCGATATTCCAGTAAAGATGCTGTAGATCCTTCTTGCCCTCGTTCGTCACCGTGATTCGCGCATGCTTTCCATATGGCATCCGAAACCAGCAGTTCAGCGCCTTGTCCGCGCCCGCCTCCAGCACCGCCGACTGCCATGAGAAGTACTCGCCAAACCCGAGTCCGAAGAAGTCGCCGATCGGCGCTTCCACACTCGGCGTCGGCTCGCCATCCCAATACATCCGCAACACCACCCGCTTCAGAAAGAATGGCTCCGAATCGTCCAGCGTGAACCAGATATGGGAGACCTCCCCCGGCCCGTCCACATCCAGCACCGTCAGCGTCTGTCCCGGCGTCACCGTCCGCGCATCCGCGTTCGCGCCGGTCGCTTCCCTGCTTGACGAGCGATGGAGTACATAGGTCTGCTGCACCGTCGGATCCGGCATCGCTGGCACCTGCCCTGCCAGTGTCGCAACCCAGCCCAGAAGCAATCCACCCAGCACACCCGCACGTCGCACGTTCATCTGATCTCCCTCGAGGTAGCGATGGCAAATCATAGAGCACGGACAAAGCGCCTGACACGCAGATTTAACCTTTCAGGTACTCCCGCGAGTTCAGCAAAGGCCGTTCCATGCTTCGTACCCAGTCCGTCAACTCACCCGGCTTCTTCCCGGCGTGCGCTGCCCCCTCAAACTCACGCCGCATCGCCTCGAACTTGGCCTCCAGGTCATCAAGCGCGCTGAGCAGAATCGCCTCCGGCGTCATCGGCAGCTTCGGGCTGCCAAACTCATATCGTCCATGGTGGCTAAGGATCATGTGCTCCACCAGCACCCTCAACCGCTCCGGAAACTCCCCCAGCACGCGAACTTTCTCCTCGAGCATTCGCTGCGCGATCGAGATATGCCCCACCAGCTGCCCTTCCATCGTGTAGCTGAAGCTGTTTGCCCAGCTCAGCTCTCTCACCTTGCCAATATCGTGCAGAATCGCTCCCGTCACCAGCAGATCCGCGTCCACCTCCGGGTAGAACGGCGCCGTTGCCAGGCAGATCTTCACCAACGCCAGCACATGCTCCAGCAGACCGCCCAGCCACGCGTGGTGCAGCCGCTTCGCCGCGGGCGCGCTCTTATACGCCGCCGCCAGTTCGTCATCGTCGAGGAACACGAACACCAGCCGCCTCAGATCCTCATTCGAAAACGAGGCAACGATCCCCCGCAGCTCTGCCCACATCGCGTCCACATCAAATCGCGTGGTCGGCAGGAAATCTGCGACCTCCACCTCCGCTGCCGCCGCAAGCCGCATCTTCTCGAGCGTGATCTGGAACTTGCCCGCGTACTTCGACACCTGTCCCTGCACCTTTACGTAACATCCCTCATTACAAGTTCCGATAGTGTCCGCAAACTCCTCCCACATCCGCGCTTCCATCTGTCCCGTCTTGTCCCCGAGCACAAGCGCCAGATACTGCCCGCCGCCGCCCTTCTTCTCCCGCAGCGATACCGTCACCAGGGCGAAATACGAAACCACCCGCGCATTCTCAAACTTCGCCGCATCCGCAATAAAGAAATCTTTCATCGCCACCCAGAATACCTCCCACGATTAGCTCCACTTGCCGACACTCGTCGCACCTGCAATCATCCATCGCATCCTGCAATCCGTGAGCCTGCCCATGCTGAAAGTCGCTCTTCTTCTACTTCTGCCCTTCGCCGCAGTCCCCGTCATCTCGCAGGCACCGACCTACTCTTGGCCTCCGGACTCCTCCCGTCCCACGATCACGGTCTGGCCCTCCGCTCCGCCCGATCCGTCACCATCCAGCACCCCAGAAGCCGACACCTCAACCCCTTCCAGCGGAAACGTCGCCGGCCGCCCAGTCATACGCCTGGGTCATGTCTCTAATCCCACACTCACCGTCTACCAGCCGGACTCGAACCCGACCGGCACCGCGGTCGTCGTCTTCCCCGGCGGTGGCTACTCGATCCTCGCTATCGATCTCGAAGGCACGGAGGTCTGCCAATGGCTCAACGGCATCCACATCACCTGCCTGGTCCTCAAGTACCGCGTTCCGGACACTGGTCCGTATCCGAAGTCGAACGCCGCCCTCGAAGATGCCCAGCGCTCCCTTGCCATCGTTCGCACACACGCCGCTGATCTCCACATCAACCCGCATCGCATCGGTGTCCTCGGCTTCTCCGCCGGCGGCCATCTCGCCGTGGCGCTCAGCACCCGCTTCGGACAGCGTCTCTACTCCGACTTCGACGTCAACGACAAAGCCTCTTCGCGGCCTGACTTCGCCGTGGTCATCTACCCCGGCTATCTCGCTCCAATCGTCCCGCAGCCAAACCAGGAGCCCAGCATCGCCTTCGGCACCAACCCCGACCTCCATCCCACGTCGGACACCCCACCGACTTTCCTTCTCCAGGCAGAAGACGATCCTGTTCATGTCGAAAACGCAACCACCTGGTTCCTTCAACTCAAAGCCGCACACGTCCCTGCGGAGCTCCACGTCTACGCCGAAGGCCATCACGGCTACGGCCTGCGCCCAACGGAGCTCCCTGTGACGCACTGGCCGGCCCTCGTCGACACTTGGCTTCACACCATCAGCATCCTCCCGGCACAGTAAGCACTCGCAGACAAAATGCGAAGCGCGCGAGAAGATCTCGCGCGCGCTTCGCTCCGTCGACTTCTCGTTCCTAGGGATGCTGAATCGGGGACCCATTCGGCTGTGGCGCCGGCACACCCGTTGGCGAGAGTGGCTGCCCATCCGGCAGCCCCCCACCTGGCGGCGTTCCCGCCGGCGGCAACGTCGTTCCACCATCAGCAGGCGGTGCGGGCGTCGCCGTGTCCGCAGGACTGACGTGCAGGTTCGGACTGACCGTGGGATCGACCGGAGCCGGAGCAGCGTCTGGCTTCTTCTCCTGCAGCCTCTCCTTAGGCGCGCCCTTAACCTTCTTGGGTTTGATCTTCTTCTTCGTATCGCCGTTCAGGCCCAGCGGCGCAGCCTGCGTGTTCTGCGTAGCCGCTTCCTCGACGCCCGGACCTGCCGGTGTCGCCGCGGCCCTCTCCTTCGTCTTCGCCTGCTTGGAGGCTTCCTTCTCCGCCCGATATTCCTTGTCCCGCGAGCTGAAGCGGGTCTTGCCGTTGTTCACTGCTTTGGGGGCGAGCGGGTCAACATCGGACGTCGGCGAGATCTCCGTGGCAACCTCCGTCGGCGCCATCGCGACACCCGGCGCCACATCTCCGCCCTGATTCGGCTTGCCCAAGTTCTCCATCGTGCCACCCGGCGTCACCGCGGCGGACTGCGCCCCCGCGCCAACATCCCCGCCGCTCGCAACCTGCTCCGGTCCGGCCGGTAGCGCGGTCCTGGGCGCTTGTCCAAACCGGATCTTCTCGCGGCGTATCTTCTTCTGTTTTCCATCCTTGGTCGATACGAGGCGAGTTCGACTCTTCGTCCCTGGCGACGTGGCCGCCACACTCCCCGTAGCGCCAGCCGTCGTCGGTGCGTTTGCCGCTGCCGCCACTGCCGCGGTCGTTCCCGGCAGCGGCGTCGCTCCACTTACCTTCCGATCCACTACGGACGGCGCCACTCCCGCCGGCAGCGGTGTCATCCCGTTCGCCGAGGTCGTCGCCGGTGCGATGCTGTGCGCCTTATCGAATCGCGCCTTTTGCAAAATCTTCTTCTTCTTAGGAACCGGCGCCGAGTACGCCGTGTAGACAAACTTCGTCTGCCGCGGGCTCGCGCCCGAATCCACAAACCCCGGCTTTACGTCCATCGAGGCCTCTTCACGAAGCCTCGTCAGGTACGCACGCAAGGCCGGCTGCATCTGCTGCATGTACAAGGCTTCCTGGATCTGCGGCTCGACCTGCTGCAGCGTCGGAATACCCGCCTCCTGCCGGTCGGTGACCTTCAGGATCACAAACCCCTGCCGGGTTCGGATGGGTGCGGTCGCCTGTCCAACCTTAAGCGAAAACGATTGATCCTCAATGACCTTAGCCAGACCGCCACGCTTGTACAGCCCCAGATCGCCCCCGGTCTGCGCTGTCTGGCCACCAGAAGTCTCCTTTGCCAGCGCCGCGAAGTCGCCACCTGCCTTCAGCTTCGCATCCACGCCCTCGGCCTTGGACTGTGCCTGCGCCACCTGGGCCTCCGTCGCGTCCGCAGGAGTCGGGATCAGAATCTCGCTCAACCGCACCTGCTCCGGCTGTTCAAACTCCTGCTTGTGCGTCGCGTAGTACGTCTGCTCCGCGCCCTGCGTCGGCTGCAACCGGCGCCCTACCTCCTCACGCACCACCTGCTGCGTTAGAACGCCGTTCTTGATATTCGCTTTGAAGTCCTCAAAATTAACGCCCTGCTGCCGCGCTGACTTTTCAAGATCCTCCATCGAATCTAAGTGGTTCTGCTTCCGAATCTCGTCCAGCCGCCGAACCACCTCGGCATCCGCGTTCAGACCCAGTTCTTTTGCCTTGCTCAGCAAGAGCTGCTGGTCAATCATGTCGCGCAGCATGTCCTTCTGCCGCTGCTCCGCCTCGGAGCCTGGCAGGTTCTGCTGCTGAATCTCCTGCTGCAGCTGCTGTTGCGATCGCTCCACATCGCTCCGGTTGATGATCTGATCATTTACCCGGGCAATCACATCCTCCACCACCGCGCCATTCGGAGTAATCGGCGCTGGCGTCGGCAGTGCAGCCGGTGGCGCGGGAGGAGCCTGCTGACCTGCGCCATACGGGCTTTGGTAACGAGGCGTTTGGGACCACACCGGTCCCGCGAGCACCGCCGCTGCAGCAATGACACTGCCAACCCACACCCTGCGAACCTTGCTTCCTGCCGACATCGTCACCAACTCTCGCATCTCACTCGCATCCGGGTTTCACCGCTCGTACCCCGCGTCACCCTCCGGTTAGACCCTCTGCCAGACAGGTCGGTAGCCGGTGCCATCATTCTAACTGCGTCACCCCCCAGCCCGCGAGCAGCCCCTGCCATCCCACCTTCGCGTCACCTCGTCGGCTCACCCTGCGGTGCTATACTCCGTCCAAATATCTGGCGAGTCGCGCCTCTTCTTCGATCGCGCCAACACGCGCGCACCCTGCACTCCCTTGAGGTCATCCAACGCCTATGGCACCCCGCACTCGTCGCGCTCTTCTCTCCGCCACCGTCTTCCTCGGTACTTGTGCCGTCGCCGGCTCCTTGATCAGCCAGCGCGTCGCCGCCCAGTCCGCGTCCGACGAGAACACCCTTCGCGACTCGCTCCACAGCTTCACCGACGTCTACTCCATCGTTGAGCAGAACTACGCCGAAAAACTTACCGGCGACAAACCCGATAAGGCCATCTACGACGGCGCCATCCCCGCCATGCTCCACACCTTGGATCCCCACTCCAACTTCTACGATCCCAAAGCCTTCGCCCAGATGCGCGAGGATCAGCACGGCAAGTACTACGGCGTCGGTATGAGCATCCAGCCGCAACCCGACAAGAACGGGACCACCAAAATCGTCGTTCTCGCTCCCTTTGAAGGCACGCCCTCCTACAAGGCAGGCCTGCGCCCGGGGGATGTCATCGTCTCGATCGACGGCAAAACAACCCTCGGCATGGACTCAACCGCCGTCGCCTCCCTGCTCAAGGGGCCGCGCAACACCCACGTCCAGGTCACAGTAAGCCGCGAGGGCACGGATAAGCCGATGGTCTTCGATCTCGTCCGCGACGAGATCCCCCGCAACTCCGTCGACCTCGCCTTCATGATTAAACCTGGCGTCGGCTACATGCACGTCACGCAGTTCATGGAGACCACCAGCCGTGAAGTGGGCGACGCGCTCGACCGGTTTCAGAAGAACGCACCACTGCAGGGCCTTGTCATCGATCTCCGCGCCAACCCGGGCGGCCTGCTGAATGAAGCCGTCAACATGAGCGACAAGTTCCTCCAACGGGGCCAGATCGTCGTCTCCCAGAAGGGCCGCGCCTTTCCCGACCAGGTCTATCGCGCCTCCCGCGGCGAGTCCGGCGCCAAGTACCCCATCGTCGTCCTCGTCAATCGCAACACTGCCTCTGCCGCGGAGATCGTCTCCGGCGCCCTCCAGGACCACGACCGCGCGTTGATTGTCGGCGAAACCACCTTCGGCAAGGGTCTCGTTCAAACTATCTTCCAGATCACCGACGACACCGGCCTCGCTCTCACCACCTACCACTACTACACGCCATCCGGTCGCCTGATTCAGCGCAACTACGATCACGTCTCCCTTTACGACTACTACTTCGTCCGCGACAACAAGACCGCCCCAGCCGACGCAAAGAATCGTGAAGTCAAGCTCACCGACAACGGTCGCACTGTCTATGGCGGAGGCGGCATCACGCCTGACGAGAAGATCGACAACCCCGTTGCAACCAACTTCCAGAACTCGCTGCTCCAGCACTACGCCTTCTTCAACTTTGCCAAGCACTATCTTGCAAATCGGTCTGTGACAAGAGACTTTACCGTCGACGATGCCGTGCTGCAGCAGTTCAAAGACTTCCTCAAGTCCAACAACATCGACTACAGCGACAAGGAGATCGCGCCCGTGAAAGATTGGCTGGTCTCCAGCATCAAGGCCGAGATCTTCACCACACAGTTCGGTCAGCTCGAAGGTCTAAAGGTCCGCGCTCTGTGGGATCCCCAGATCGCCAAGGCCATGAGCTTCATGCCCGAAGCACTCGCCCTCGAGCAGATGACCAAGCCCGGCACTCCTCCGAAGACCACCGTAGCCCAGCGATAACAGACTGACTGGCATCTACCGCTCGTACCCAAGCCATTGCACACCCAACACACGAGGCCCGGCAATCAGCCGGGCCTCGTTACATCTCGATTCTTAACTGGGAATCTCGTCGACCGACTTCGGCTCCGTCCGAGGCCGCTCATTCCGCTGCGCTCGATACTCGGCCGCTTCCTCATACGCCTTCAGCCGCGACCGCATGACCCCGCCAAGCGGTTGGTGTGCCGCTAGCGCGTGCCACGGTGTGAACGACAGTCGCTCATCGACAAACGTCTGCCGCGCGTCGGAGTAGGTGTCCTGTGGCCGCACTGTAATCCGCGCCACCACCTGCCATGGACTCTTCTCCTCCGGCCACTTCACGTCCGCCCTCTCGATAGGAAACTCCCGTTCCTTCTCCGGCTTGTCTGTGTCATCGAGCGCCAGCTGCGCCTTGACCTCCCACACGGCCGTCTCGTGCCGGAGGAATTTCTTGATCATCTCCTCCAGCGCGTTGTAGTCCTCACCAAGGTCGACCGACTCACCCGTCAGCTTCTTTAAGTTCTCCGATCCAGGTGCAAACCCGATCTTCGCCACATAACTGCCATACCGCAGCGGAGCCACCGTCGAAAAACTCTCGCCGAGAATGTGTGTCGCAGGCGCCCCAATTCCCTCCAGCGTTGCTGACTCGAGATGTACTGCCTTCAGCACCGCATTCGTCGCTCGTGCCGCCACACTCACCGCATGCTTCACTCCCTCCGACGTCTCCAGATTCTTATCGAACAGCTTGATCTGCTTTAGAAAGCCCGCGGGATCGGGAGCTCCAAACGCATTCGCGTTGATGCACACAAAATCCTGCGATGTGCCTCCTCCATCGTTCGCTACCCGCTCGCCGGGTACGTTCAATACCTTGAGCGCCAGCCCCCGCGGACTCGACACATTGTCCGCCAGCAGGTCACCAGGATTGGTAGAAAAACGCATGATCACCGGATATGTCGCAGCCTTGGCAAACAAGCCCTGCGCCAGGGGCTCCGGGAGTTCTCCAATCACCTCCATCTCGCCCAGCAGCACGCCGTGGGACTTGGCATGAACCGGTCGATAGGCATGACGATAGCGGCTCGCCATTGTTCGCGTAATGTGCTGCATTGTTCGTGACAGCTCATCAAAGACAACATGCTCATCCGCAGTTGGCTGCTCGACAGAGTACGAATAGGGTAGATACTTTGAAGTCTCTTCAGGCATCATTCGTTCTCCTCGTTACAGCACTCTGTCAGATGCTGGAATGCTTTGACCAGGGCGTCACCTGAATGCAACGTCCGGAGGGCCTGGCCAGCAGCATCCTGCTGGCCAGGCCCTCCATGCGCTTCTACCTTGACGAGATCGGCTGCAGGACCAAGCCCGGCTGAGCATTCAGGATCGCCACGACTCCATTCACCAGGTTGGTCACGTAAGCCGTGTCAACCGACACGCCGACCTGCGCAAACAAGAGAATGATCGGCGGCTCGACCGTCTCGAGCACATCCGCCAGCTTCTGCGCGTTTGCGGCCGATCCCTGAGCCGCCCATCGCTGCTGTGCACTCACCACCGCCGTCTGCACCAGCTGCAGCGAGGTCGTGAACGCCGTCAGTGCCGGCGCTGCCGCCGGGTCCGCAACCGCCACCACCTGTGCCATTGGCACGACAAACTTCACAATCTCTGAAAGCACCACGCCGGCCACTTGGCCAGCCGTCTTCAAGAACCCTTCGAACGTCGTCAGGGCTCCACCGCCCGGCGAGCTCTTGGCTCCCCCGCTTGTCACTCCGGTGCCAGTCAAAGGCGCCGTTCCGCTCGCACTTCCGGTCGGTGCGGCAGCTCCGCTCGTCAGCGTTCCGGTTGTTGCACTCCCCGCCACGCTCGTAGCGTGCAAGGTCGGATCGAAATTCATCGTGGTCGTACTCATCATCGTGTCTCCTTGTTGTCGTTGTTGCCCGTCACATCGTCGCCAAGCGGTTGCACAGAGGTCGTCGTCTGGCTCTCCGCTGTCGTCAGCTTCGCCGGCTCCTTCGTCTCCACCTGGTGCGTCGTTCCCGCTTTTCCTACCAGCAGCGTCGCCGCGATACTCGAGAGCGCCGTCACCAGATTGGTCACACAGAGCAGCACCGCTGTCCGCACCGAGGGATCGTTTCTTCCCAGCGCAAACGCCACCATCGCAGTTCCTACTGCCAGAACCAGCAGCGCGAACGCGATCAAGTCCGTCCGGCTGGCTCCTTCTTTCGTCGTCAACTGCATGCTTCCCCCTAAACGCCGAAAAGGCTCTCCCCTCGGGGAAGAGCCTTTCGATAAAGCGTCTGTGCAAGCCGCACCGAGGGCCTACTCTGGCTTCGGCGTCATGCACACTTCAAGTCTACCGGCGCAACTCCTGAACTACGCCAACGCTCATCGGGGCAGCACAACAGTTCCCCAGCCTCGGACCGGGCCAAGACAGACCGGCATGGATCCTGCCACGACGGCCGGGGCGCTTCCTGTACAGCCTGGAAGGGTTCGTACCGCGTTGATTGCATCCTGCTTGGGCTTGCAGCCAGAGGGTCCGCACTGGCCGAGGTCGAAGAAATGCTCATTCGGAGACTTCGCTTCATGGTGGATCGGAGCGGAGCCGAGCTGATTGGCGCTCAGGATCCAGACCGCCGCCACACCGTGGTTTTTCCCGTCCGTAACTATGCTTAATCCCGTCGGAAAGGGCCTCGAACCTGCGCAGGAATTCGCCGCGATGAGATGCGTATCGGTTGCGTTGAAGTCGGTCCAACCTGCTGCGATGCAAGCACTTCCCGCCGGTTGAGTTACGTTGGACTCGATCCGGTTCCCCGTCACCTCGAGCGCCGTCCCGCCAATCATTCCAGGTGCGATGATGGCTGCGGAGGGGCCGGTAAGTGCTCTTGTATAAACAAGATGGTTGTTCGTGATCGACACCGAGCGGGCGTACCCGACCGGCAGCCACGTGCCGTTTTTCACCTCATTTCCAGAGAATCGTATCCCTCCGGCAGCCTCCTGGTAGACTGCCCGGCAGAGGTCCGGTACGCACTGTAAGTCATTGTTTTGAATGAGCAAATGGTCGTGGCGAACTGGATCCTGAGAGCTGTTCTTAAGGAAAATCAGGCCGCCACCTGGGGCCTGAGCGTGGAAGTGATTGTTTGAGATTGTAGTCTGATCGCTAAAGAAGAAGACGGCAGCGCATCCGTTGTTGCAGTTAACTGCTGTGTTGTCAATAATTTCGGTACGAAGGCCACCTTCGGCGTCGAAGCAGACGTCGCCGCAGCCGTCGGCGGAGTTGCCACGCATGACGATGTCGTAACCCATCGACCCCCAGATGCAGGCACCTCCTATGTTCTTGCAAACATTGCCTGTAAAGGACATCTGGCCGGTGGTCGTCACCTTCTGGATGGAGGCTCCGGGGGCGGCGGAGTCGCCGCCCCACCACATGGCTCCGTGGGCGAGATTGGTGAAGGAATTGCCTGAAACTGTCACATTTTTGATGTCGTTAAGCTCAATTCCTGCGTACTTTGCGCTGGGTTTCGCGGAGGTTAAGACATTTTTCGCGAGGGTCAACCGCTGGCCGGGACCGACGACCGCGAGGAGCATGAGACCGTTCAGCGAATTGCCGGTCATGTCGAGATCCGAGACCGGGTATCCCCCGAAAAGGAGACTCGGCGCCTCGGAGTCGACGCGGCAGCCGATGACGTGGATCTCCGTTCCGCCCTCGGTCATGAGGAGCGCACCGGTGTGCTGCACGGGCTCATAGGCGGGCAGGTGCGCGTGGATGACCGCACCGCCAAGACACCGTACGGTGTTGCTGCCGGCGAGATGAACAGTGGCTGACCAGTCGACCGCGGACCGGATCTCCAGCGTGTGGCGTGGCTGCAGGGTGACCGGGGCTTCGATGCGGCCGGGCTGGTCGATCACGATGGTTCCCGCGGTGGCACCCAGGGCGGCGTCCTGTGACTTCAGCCAGGCGCTGAGATCTCCAGGCGGGCTGGCGCGGGCGACAGTGCATGCGAGGAGCAGGAGGATGCTGAGAGGAAGGACGAGAAGAGCATGAACAGAGAGGGTTTGACGGCGGGCGGAAGCTTCGACCATGAGTGAGATCCCCAGCTATACTGGATGCACTCCTCAGGCGGGAGTAGCTCAATGGTAGAGTAGCGGCTTCCCAAGCCGTTGGTTGCGGGTTCGATCCCCGTCTCCCGCTCCAGACACCCTACAAGTTAGTCGTTGCTGCATGACTTCGGTTACGCAGCCAAGTTTCCCAGGCATGCCTCAGCAGCTAATGCGGCGGATCGCCTGGGCGGCAGCACGGCCGAAGCCATACCCTTACGCGCGTCGCACCTCAGCATGGCGGACGGTGACATAGCCCGCGGCGCGTCTCAGGCGACGTGCCCGGTGATCGGGATACGACGATCATTCTCGAACCGCTCCTCGAGAGAGCGATAGGCGACGCGGTTGCGGCCCTCGGACTTGGCACGGTACATGGCTTTGTCGGCCGATTCGAGCAGGGTTTCTTTCTGCATGGAAGCCGAAGGGATGCAGGCGGAGATGCCGCAGCTTCCTGTGACCCACATCAGGCACTCGGTGTCTGGAAGCGGCTGCTGGGGTGGCGATCCGGCCATCTCGATGAGGGCGCGGATGCGTTCGGCAACACGCTCGGCGCTTTCGCGGTCGGTCTTCGGCAGGAGCACGACGAACTCCTCGCCGCCATAGCGGGCGGCGAAGTCCGCGGTTGAGCGAAGGGCCTGCGGAAGAAGCGAACCGACACGACGCAGCACATCGTCGCCGTAGGTATGGCCACGCACATCGTTGAGCACCTTGAAGTGATCGACGTCGATGACGATGAGCGCGAGCGGCGTGCCCTCGGCCTGAGCCTCCTGCCACATGCGCTCGAAGCGCTCCTCGTAGGAACGCCGGTTGGGAAGCGCGGTGAGCTTGTCGATGGCGGAGAGCTTCTCGAGGCGGGAGTTCATCTCGGAGATCTGCTGGCGGTTGGCTTCGCTGACCAGATAGCGCAGATAGCCCAGCCGCTCCTCACGCTCCAGGCTGTAGTTCGACATCAAGCCGATACCGATCGCGATGGACATGAGGGCCAGACCGGTAAGTTTCTCCTCGGTCTTGAGAGCGTGATCGAGGATCAGAAAGAGGCCGCCCGCGAGCGTAATGATGATTGACGCCACAAGCGCGAAGTAGAAGCGCAGACGCATGACGACCGAGGCGAACATGGCAGTGACGATGACACCGACCAGGGTGAAGGCGATGGCGACGGACCCTTTGCCGCTCTGCAGGTAGAGATAGGCACAAGCGATGACGCAGGACATAAAGGAGATGCTGCCCTCCCGCAGCCAGCGCGGAGGATTAAAGCGCATGAGGAGATTGACGACGAGGCACAGCGGGGTGATCAGGCCAAGCTGAAGGAAGAGCTCAAGTCGCGTGACCTGCCGGGTCAGGAACCACTCGCCGATATAGAAGACATTGAAAGCAAGGATCGAGATCAGACCTTCGCGCCAGAGCCTGCGCGAGCGTGGCGCCCCGCTCTCGCGTTCGAAGTGCACTTCGAGTTCCGCCGGGAAGTGAAGTCCTTGCAGACCTCTCTGGAGGAGTCGTTCAATCTGTTGCGGAATTGCTTCAAAATGGCCTGATGGGAGCATGAAGCGTGCCTGCTCAATCCGTGACGTTCATTTGATTACCCGAGGTGACTTTCGGCCTCAAACGTAACCACAGGGTTTCACAAGGCATCACCCCTCACAATGTGCTTCGACGAAGGAAGCGTGCAACTTTGGTGGGATCGGCAGGACGGGCTTTCGCAAAAATGCGCCGATTTGCCCATTTGATCGACAGACGCGCAGTTTGGTGGGGATAGCGTTCAAGGGACAGGGGAGACTGTTTGGCAGTCGCCGTGCAGGGAACGGAAGACTGGGGCAGAGGATCCCTCGTTTGTGCCATCGTTTGCGCCGGAGACACGATGCTAGTGTCTTCGCTATGAACTCCTCGGGACGCTTCTCCTCCAGTAAGCACAACCTTCTCTTCAACGCGCTGCAGGCCTCCGGACAGACGAACGGGGACTATACGGCCTTTAATCGCTGCATGTCCGAGGCGCGTGCCAAGGGCCTGACCTGGGTGCAGGGTCTGGATTACACCGTGAAGAAGCTGCAGACGCAGCCGGCGGCGGAGAAGCAGGGACAGGGACTCAGGACGTAGTGCGGGCTGCTTTCGCTTCCCAGGCTGGATCGTATTTGGCCGCTCGGTTGCTGCAATCCAGAGCCTGCCTTGTTTGGCGGGAACGTATTTTGCTATGTCGATTTGGTGGAGCTGAGCGGGATCGAACCGCTGACCTCCTCGTTGCGAACGAGGCGCTCTCCCAGCTGAGCTACAGCCCCCCACCATATGCCTCGGGCGCTCCACTTGCGTGTGCCTCCGATGGCCGCGACAACTTTCAAAGTGTATCAGGAGGTTGGGGGATGGCCAAACCAACCTCGTTCGCTGGAGTGCTTCCAGTCTGACGTCCTTAGAGCCTGTGGCTTGGGGCGTCGTCGTGATCGAGGGGCCGAGAGCAACAATGGGATTGCTCGGGCTGTTCCAACGACTCGGGTGTGAGTCCCCGGGCAACTACCTGACTGCAATGCAGGCAGATTGACTCCACGAAGAAGCCACTATAGAAGTGGCCGAACGGCGTGGGAGACGGATCCATGCCAGCGATGCTCTCAGGCTGTCTTGCGGGACGCAAGACGGCAAAATGCCACCGCAGAGAAGCAGATCGGCTACAGGCTGGCGTGCACTGGCGGGTTGACCTCGCCTGTAACGTTGGTGCCGGCGGCGAGGGGTTTTTCAACGATGTGCCAGAGACGGCCGGAGCTGTCGTGCTCGACGGAGAGAACGGGAATCTCGATGCGGGTTCCTTTGCGGGAGACGGCGATGAGGGTGCCAGTGTCTCCCGGGGTGAAGGCGGAGGTGCTGAGCGCCATCTGCCAGAGGACTCGGCCGGCGAGGCGCTGCTGCTCGCGGAGGTCGTCGACGACGGCGTGGAAGCTGCGGCTCATGCGCGCACTGCCTGCGCGAGGGCTTCCATCTCGCGGCGGCTGCCGAAGCAGAAGGGGGTGCGCTGGTGGATGCCTTCGGGGCGGAGATCGAGGACGCGGCCGGCGCCAGTGGTGGCGAGGCCGCCGGCCTGTTCGGCGAGAAAGGCGAGCGGATTGGCCTCATAGAGGAGGCGGAGCTTTCCCTGCGGGGCTTTATCGGTGGGCGGATAGAGGAAGATGCCGCCTTTGAGCAGGGTGCGGTGGAAGTCAGCGACGAGCGAGCCGATGTAGCGCGAGCTGTACTCGCGGCCGAGGCCGCCGGTGCGGACGGTGTCGAGGAAGTCGCGGTACGGGGCGGGCCAGGAGGCGACGTTGGCCTCGTTGGCGCTGTAGTAGGGGCCCTGCTCAGGCATGCGGAGGCGCTCGCCGGAGAGGACAAAGGCGCCGATCGAATTGTCGAGGGTAAAGCTGTGGACGCCGTTGCCGGTGGTGTAGACGAGCACGGTGGATGGCCCGTAGACGACGTAGCCGGCGGCGACCTGGTGGGATCCGGGCTGAAGGAGACTTTGTTCGAGGGTGCCGTGCTCGGGCGGGAGGCGGCGAAGGACGCTGAAGATGGTGCCGACGTTGACGTTCACATCGATGTTGGAGGAGCCGTCGAGGGGGTCGAAGACAATGATGTACTTGCCGGTCTCGGGATCGCGATTGAAGGTAACGGGCTCGGCGTCTTCCTCGCTGACGAGGGCGGCGACGGAGTCACGCAGGCCGAGGCAGTGGAGCAGAGCCTGGTTGGCATAGACGTCGAGCTTCTGCTGCTGCTCGCCCTGGACATTTTCAGCACCGAAGGCGCCGTAGATGTCGGAGAGGCCGGCGGCGCGGATCTTGGACTCGATCATCTTGGCGGCGAGGGTGATGCCGCTGAGCAGCCAGGAGAAGGTGCCGGAGGCTTCCTTGCCGGTGATCTCGGTCTGCTGCTGCAGGATGTGTTGCTGGACGGTGGTGATCATGGCCATGCGTGCTCGGTGCCTCGCTGGCTTGATGATAGCGGGTTGCGCGGGCGCGGGAACTACGGAGGGGAAGCGCGCGTATAGGGCTGCAGCCGCCTGATGCGAGAGGACCAGAACGAACCCCGATGCCGATTCGCGAGATTCTTCTTCAGACCGTGGCTGCGCTTTGGGCCAACAAGCTGCGTAGCCTGCTGACGATGTTCGGCATCGTCTGGGGAATCACGTCAGTCATTCTGCTGGTGGGGCTGGGAATCGGCTTTCGCGTGCAGCAGGCGGAGCAGTTGAAGACGATCGGCACGGATATTGCGATTATCTTCGGCGGCAAGACGGGGATGCCGTCGGGCGGCTACGCCGCGGGTCGTGACATCCGAATGACGATCGACGATGTGAATGCCATCAAACGCGAGGCGTCGCTGGTTAAGAACGTGTCTCCGGAGCTTCGTCGCACCGTCTCCGAGGTGAGCGCGTGGAATGCGGCGTCGCGTGCGGTGCGTGGCGTGTGGCCGGAGTACCAGAACTTCCGTTCGCTGAAGGTGGAGCAGGGACGGCTCTTCACACAGGCCGATGAAGATGCCGGACGGCGTGTGATTTTGCTGGGTGCGGAGGCGAATCGCCAGCTCTACCCCGGGCAGCGCGTGATCGGCGAGACGCTGATGGTGGAGGGATATCCGTACGTTGTAATCGGCGTACTTGAAAACAAGAAGCAGAACGGATCCTACGGGTCAGGGCCGGATAATACGCAGCTCTTTGTCCCGTACAGCGCGATGGCGCGCGACTTTCCGCCGACCGAACGCCCCGGTGTATTTCCGGGTTGGATTAACAACATCGTGTTCCAGCCAGTCGGGCCGGATCTGCATGTCGAAGCTCTGGCCCAGGTCACACGCATCCTGGCGGATCGGCACCACTTCGAGGCAGCCGATAAGGAGGCGGTCTGGGTGTGGGACACGCTTGAAGGCGCGAAGTTCACCGAGCGGATCTTCTCCATCATGACGCTCTTCTTCGCCGCCGTCGCTCTGCTCACGCTGGCGCTGGGCGGGATTGGCGTGATGAACATCATGCTTGTAGCGGTGACTGAGCGAACGCGCGAGATTGGCGTTCGCAAGGCGCTGGGCGCCACGGGCAAGGACATTCGGCGACAGTTCTTCGCGGAGTCCGCGTTCATCACGCTTATCTCAGGCGCGTGCGGACTGGCTCTTGGCGTCGGCGTTTGCCTGCTTCTGCGGCTGCTGCCGCTGCCGGACTTTCTTCCTGTGCCCACGATCTCCCCCGTGGCCATCCTTGCGTCGCTCACCACTCTTGGCGCAATCACAGTTGCTGCCGGAAGCTATCCGGCGCTGCGTGCCGCCAGTCTTACGCCGATCGAATGCCTGCGGGTCGATTGACACCGCCCCATGAGAGCCCATGAACCTAGCTGAAGTGCTCCAACAAAGTCTCGAAGCGTTAAATCGTAATCGCCTCCGCTCCGGTCTGACGATGCTCGGCATCGTCTGGGGGATCGTGACCGTCGTGCTTCTGCTCAGCTACGGCAACTCACTTGGCACGGAGATCCTGGCCGGGTTTCAGGGGATCGGCAACAACGTCATCATGATCTGGGGCGGTCAGACCTCGATGCAGGCCGGCGGCGAGCGCTCCGGCCAGAAGGTCAAGTTCAAGGATGGTGATGTTGAGGCTGTGCGCGACTCAGTTCCCTTCCTCAAGGCGGTGTCCGCCGAGACCGACAGCGGCTTCTCCTTTCAGTACGGCCCGAAGGTGGTCAACATCCAGACCAAGGCCATTGACCTGCCGTATGCGGAGATGCGCAACATGGTCGTCGAGCAGGGCCGCTACTTCGAGGCCTCGGACTTTACCGACCATCGCAAGGTTGTGATCTTCGGACCGCATGCCGCGCAGAAGCTCTTCAACGGCTTCCCTCCGGTCGGCGAGACGGTCGAGATCGAAGGCCAAGTCTTCGACGTGATCGGCGTGCTGCGCAACAAGATTCAGGACTCCTCGAATAACGGACCTGACAACGAGAACGCATTCTTTCCCTTTCCGCTGATGCGTGATCTTGCGCAACAGCGTGATCCGGACTCGATTGTCTTCGAGCCATCTCGCGCCGACCTTCACATCAAGGCCATACAGGCGGTACGCACCGTGCTGGCGCAGCGCCATCACTTTGATCCCGCCGATCAGAAGGCGATCGGCAGCTGGGACACGGTTGAAGACTCTGCCGGCATCCGCCAGTTCTCCGTCGGGCTGCAGGTGCTGCTAGGCATTATTGGCGCGATGACGCTGGCGGTGGGCGGTGTCGGCGTGATGAACATCATGCTGGTGTCGGTGACAGAACGCACGCGCGAGATCGGACTGCTGAAGGCGCTGGGTGCGCGGCCGCGGGATATCCGGCGGCAGTTCCTGCTGGAGTCGATGGCGCTCACTCTGATGGCCGGGCTGATCGGCATGGTGGTCGCGGTGATCGTGGCGCACCTGATTCCGCCGATGCCGCTCTACTCCGATATCTACAAGACGACGAACAATGAGGGCGACATTCTGCTGCGAGTGTCGCCGCCGATTCTGCTGACGGCGTCGGTCATTCTGGGGATCATTGGAGTGGTGAGCGGGATGATTCCAGCGATGCGCGCGGCCAGTCTGGATCCGGTAGTGGCGCTGCGACGAGATTGACGGGAGATCTCGCGCGCAAGTCCGTGCTTGATGTCACAAAGATCTTTTGAAGTAAGGCTCTCCGCGCTACGCGGAAACTGGCCCATTGTTTGATCTCGTTCCGAGTAACTTACGAAGGTGCGGTCTATTTCCGTAAATACTCCTGGTTTGCAGGACACAAGACACTCCCTCACGATATTTCTTGCTGGCACCACTTGTTTTCTTTCCATCTCGCTTGTCGAGAATCTGTCGCCAGCAGAAGCTCCCTACCAGGGTCCCATCGCAGGATCCCGCACGTTCACTCAACGCTCTGCTCGCGGCTACCCCCACCCAGGAGACCGCCGCTTATGATTTCCGCTCGCGCACTTGTTCGTTCCGCCTGCCTCGTTCTTCTCTGCCTCGGCGTGAGAGAAAAGGCATCCGCCACCACCTTCACTGACACCGGCACGTTCACCAAGGATAACCAGGTCGCTGAGTTCACCTTCAACGTGGCGACGGCCTCAACGTACACGCTCTACACCACCTCGTACGGCGGCGGCGCAAATCTGAACGGAACGACGTCGCTCGCGGGCGGATTTGTTCCCGTGTTGAGCCTCTTCCATGCGAATGGCACCATCGTTGCGGCAGATGGAGCTTCAGGCATGTGCAACGGTGGTGCCATGATGGCTGCCGCGACTGGCATGTGCGATGACGCTTATCTGAATCTGGCTCTGACCAGTGGAAGTTACATTCTGGCACTTACCGAGTTTCCGAATGTTGCAATCAATAACCTGTCCGATGGCTTTCTCTTCGCGAGTGATCCCCATGCGACGGGAACAACCTGCGGCAAAAAAGGCGGAACGTTTCTCGAGACGGATGTGGCTCCTTGCGTTCAGCGTGATGGAAGCTATGCCGTGAATGTTACGAACGCTTCTGCCGTTCCTGAGCCGGCGACCTGGGCCCTGATGCTTCCCGCAGCCGGCGTGCTGTTCTTTGCTGGGCGTCAGCACCTGAGCTAACTCTGCTCTCACAATTTGTTGTCACCACCTAACTACTTCCCAACAAGTACCGGAGATCTTATGTCCAAAAGCATTTTGTCTGAACTCGTTACAGCAGTTCCCAATCGCCGCAGCTTTCTTAAGAAGATCGGCGTGGCAACGGCCGCGGTTGGAGCCATGTCAGTCGGCGCTTCCGTCTCGGCGGATGCGCAAACCATGACCGAAGAAGAGGTCCTGAACTTCGCTCTCAACCTCGAGTATCTGGAGGCGGAGTTCTACACTTATGGCCTGACCGGCTCGTCCATTACGAACTACGGCATTGGCATCAACGGCGTAGCAAACCCGGGCAATCCTGCCTCAGGTGCGCCGGCGGTTGGTGGCAAGAAGGTCACGTTCTCGAACAACCTTGTCTTCTCCGAGGCGATTTTGATGCAGATCGGATCGGACGAACGAGCGCACGTGAAGCTGCTGCGCGAGGCGCTCGGATCAAAGGCCATCGCTCAACCGCATATCAATCTGAATGCCTTGGGAATCGGCTTCGGCAGCCAGAACGAGTTCCTTACGCTGTCGCGCATCTTTGAAGATATCGGCGTGACCGCGTATGCGGGTGCGGCCGGTCTGCTAACGACACCGGCTATTATTACGACGGCGGCACGCATTCTGGCGGTTGAGGCGGAGCATGTTTCAACTGTCCGGACACAGATCGCACGGTTAAATATTCCTTCGCCGAAGCTCGACGGCGTGGATATCGTTCCGCCACCGACGGGTGCGCAGGATCAGTACCTATCGATCAATATCGGCGATGGTCTGGTCTCGACGCGGACGCCGGGACAGGTGCTTTACCTGGCCTATGGGATGAAGGCGAATGTGGGCAAGGGCGGCTTCTTCCCCGCGGGCGTCAACGGCGCAATCACGATGAGTTCTGCGGCCGCGACCCCGACACCTGCCAACAGCTAGGCTTACACCACGCACTGAGGGCTGCCATGTTTGCTCGATCGAGCCAAGGGGCAGCCCTCTTCTTTTTCCCGCTGCAGCAAATGCTACATGGCGTTCTGCAGATAGCGTGACTTGGCCTGCACCAGCTGCTCGACTTCGAATTCTTTCAGAGGCCGGGGTGTTCCGAGCTGGTGCGCGACCAGGCAGATCTTGGCGTAGTGCTCGACCGTCTCCATCTTCAGAAAAGCGTCGAGCAGGCTGCTGCCGTAGGTGACGGCGCCATGGTTCGCCATCAGGATGGCCTCGTGCCGCGGGATAAGGTTCATCAGGCTGGCCGCGACCTCGTCGGTGCCGGTGGTGGCATAGCAGGCAAGCGGGACAGCGCCGAGGGCCATCACGGCCTCTGAGCAGAGCGGCTCATCGAGCGCGCGGCCAGCACAGGCAAAGGCCGTGGCGACGACCGGATGCGAGTGGATGACGGCCTGGACCTCCGGACGCTGGCGATAGATGGCAAGGTGCATGCCGATCTCGCTGGTCACCTTCTTCGAGCCGGAGATCTGACGACCCTCAAGATCGATGACCACCATATCGCGCGACTGCAGCAGATACTTGCTGGCGCCGGTGGGCGTTGCCAGCAGGCGCTCCTCACTGAGTCGAACGGAGAGGTTGCCGGAGGTTCCGGGCATAAAGCCGAGCTTGTGCAGCCATCGGCCGAAACGGACCAGTTCCCGCCGCAGCTCACCTTCGCGTTCCCGTGTGGTGTCGTTCAAGGCTACGCTCCTGTCTGTATCCCTCGCACCGATAGTATCCGGATCGGTGCGCTTTCGGTAATCCCAATACGCGTGGCGGCCCGAAGTCGAAGTTTACGGCAGATCTCCCGTTCAGGGCATTCGGCCGCGCCCTACAAAGATAGCCTTTGGCAGCATGGCGTGAACACCGACATTCCCATCCACCAGCTGCGTGATATCGACGTCGACGGCCACGCTGGTGAGCATGTAGGCGTCGTCACGGGAGAGATGTTTCTCATCGACCAGGAACCGGATCATGTCCTTGACCGCCATTTCGGTAGCTTCCTTAAGGTCCGGGCTGAAGCCCATGCTGATGAAGTGAGTTGGGGTCTCGGCTCGCGGCCAGAGGAGCGGCTGGTGCTTGTGGACGACAAAGCGGAAGGTGCCGGTGAGATAGGTTTCGAGCGCGGTGATGTCGACCTCGCCGTTGCCCTGTCCGGCATGGCCGTCACCGGCCTCAAAGAGAGCGCCTTTGGCGGCGACGGGAATGAAAAGGGTGGTGCCGGCGACGAGCTCCTTGTTGTCGAGGTTGCCGGCGTGGACGAAGGGCGGGGCGCTGTCTATCTTGCCGCCCGCTGGCGCCACGCCCATGCTGCCAAAGAAGGGGTGCAGCGGAAGCTCGATACCTGGTGCAAACTTGGCGATCATGCGGGCGCGATCGAGCGGGATGATCTTCGCCCGGCTGTAGGGAAACTCCATCGGAAGGAAGCCGCGGCCAACGCCGAAGCCATTGCACGCGAAGGTGGCGTCGAGGTCAATCTTGAGGATCTGGACCTCGAGCACGTCGCCGGGTTCTGCCTCGGTGATGGCGACCGGGCCGGTGAGGATGTGGCCGCCGGGTCCTTTGTCCTTGACCTCGGCGTAGATGGGCGCGGTGTAGGCGGGAATGTCGGCGGCGGCGACGCCTTCGTGCTCCATGCGCTCAGGCGAGCCGCAGGTGGAGAGTGTCTGCATGCGGACGGTGTCGCCGCTGTGCACGGTGAGCGCAGGGGTGGCCTGGCCGGAGTAGTAACCCCAGGCGACAGTCTTCGGCGTGGCGTTCAGCGTGAAGGCTTCAGCATGGGCAGCGGGGCTGAGGCCCAGTGCCAGAAAGAGCAGGACAGGAGACCGGAGCATCGGATCCTTGCTTGGCAGTTAAAACTGAGTAGTGGCTGAATGCAAGCCTACCGTGTGCGTCGAAAAGAAGAAAGCTCCTGGGGTAAGCGGGAGATCCGGCTAAAATTCGGGAATGCCGACACGCAGACGCTTTCTTGGAGCAGCCGCCGCTGCCGCCCTGTCATCCACCGCATTGCCGGGCCGCGCTCAGGATGAAGAGGAGTCCACCAGCTGCGGCGATCACTTGCCGCTGCCCCCTGCCCTGATGGCACTAAGAGATCGCCGGGCTGAAGCCGTGCCGATCACGCTGGCGGAGCGCGAGCACCGTCTGGAGCGGGCGCGCACACTGATGACCGAGAACAAGCTGCAGGCGCTGGTGATCTGCACGGGAACATCGCTGCGGTACTTCACAGGGCTGCGTTGGGGCCAGTCAGAGCGATTCTTTGCATGGGTGCTGCCGGTGCGGTCGGCGCCGTTTGTGGTCTGTCCGGTGTTCGAGGAGTCGCGGGTACGAGAGCGGATGGAGAGCAGGCCGGCGACGCTGCCGGCGGCGTCCACCACCAAGGTTTACACGTGGAATGAGGACGAGTCGCCGTACGAGCTCTTGGGCAAAGCGCTCCGCGACGCAGGCGTCGGGACGGGACGAATCGGACTCGAGGAGCGGACCCAGTTTGCCTTTGCGGATGGCATCGCGCAGGCAGGAATGATGGTGGTGAATGGAACGCCGGTGACGGCGGGTTGCCGCGGCGTGAAGAGCCCGGCCGAACTGGCGCTGATGCAGCTGGCGAATGACGTAACGCTCTCCGTGTACGAAGGGGCGTACAAGTCGCTCAAGCCAGGAATGACGAACCAGCAGGTGTCGGCGATGATCGGGGCGGCGTATGCGCGTGTCGGCTTCGCGGGCGATGCCTCGTGCGAGGTCGGACCAAACTCGGCGGTGCCCCATGGCACGCTGCAACCGCAGGTGATCCGCGAGGCCGAGATCATTCTTCTGGATGACGGCTGCGCGGTCGAGGGATATCAGTCAGATATCTCGCGATCGTTTGTGTTGGGCAAGGCAACGGCCAAGCAGAAGACGATCTTCGAGATCGTTCATCGCGCGCAGGCGGCGGCGCTGGCGGCGGCACGTCCGGGCTTGGCGTGCTCGGCGATCGATGCGGCGGCGCGCAAGGTCCTGACCGACGCAGGGTACGGTCCTGGTTACAAATACCTGACACACCGGCTCGGCCACGGTATCGGAATGGACGGCCATGAGTGGCCGTACCTGGTCGGCGGCAACGCCACACCGCTGCGTTCCGGCATGTGCTTTTCGGATGAGCCAGGGATCTACCTGCCGGGCGAGTTCGGCATTCGACTGGAGGATGACTGGCACATGATGGAGGATGGCGGCAAGCTGTTTACGCCACAGTCGCCATCGCTTGAGGCGCCGTTCGCGACCTCGTAAGCAGGATCGCTGATGCGCGGCCTTCCCCATGAATACCTGATGTACGTCACGCAGCAGCGATCGTTAGATGTGCCGGGAGACGTTCGGAGTTCCCTGCGCGCAGCAGGCTCCCATTCCAGCGATGATCAGTGCCAACAAGCGAAGAAGAAGATGTGCCATGGCGGCTCCCTTCGAACTTGCGCACGGTTCTAGTCTTACGCGTTCTGCATTGTCAATAGATTCCTAAAGTGATCGCGCGTCTTTTACGGCCGAACTGGGCGTATGCGCGACAACTCACGGTGGCCCCGCACATACGTGCTCATAGCGAACGGCCGCGGCGAATCTCCAGGTAAAAAGAAGTTCACCCGAGCAAAGAAATCGTGCTGTGCCCGGACGAGCTTCTCGCCGGACCCAGCACGATTTCAGGTGGACAGATCTGGATTAGCTCTGCGGCAGCACCAGCACCTCGACGCCGCTCGCCGCGCCACCCTCTCGATAGACGCTCTCCGTCTCCTTCTTGAAGTCGCTCGGCTTCATGTGCGGGATGTCGCCGAACGTCTGCGGGTTGCGATCGACCAGCGGGAACCAGGAGCTCTGCACCTGCACCATGATGCGGTGCCCTGCGCGGAAGGTGTGGTTAATGTCCGGCATCTCGCTGTTGACTTCAACGACCTTGCCGACCGGCAGCGGTGTCGGCTTCTCCCAGGAGTCGCGGAACTTGGCGCGCATGGGCTCGCCGCGCACAAGCTGTTCATAGCCACCGAGCAGGATCGGCGGAGGACCGAGGATGCGCTTGCCTACTGCGTCTGAGGGCGGGTTTGGGAAGTCTTCCGGATAGACATCGATCAGCTTCACAACAAAGTCCGCGTCGGTGCCGGTGGACGAGATGCGGAGTTTCGGCCTGACCGGACCAGCGATGGTGATGTCTTCGGCGAGCGGCTCCGTCTCGTAGGTCAACACGTCCGGTCGCTTGGCCGCGAAGCGCTGATCGTCGGTCATGTAGCGTTGTGGCACTGTGTCGGTTACATAATTGACGTACGGCACGGGATGCGACGGATCGCTGACATAGGAGTCGACGCCAGCCTTCTCCGTCGGCGCGTCAAAGCTTAGACCGCCGTTCTCGTGGAAGTAGAGCGTCTTCGGTGCGGCGTTCTGCGGCGGCCACGCGGGATACTTCTTCCAGACGTTGGAGCCGGTCTCGAAGACGTAGGCCTTCGGCAGCGCTTCTTCCTGCTTGCCTTTCAGATACTTTTCGAAGAAGGGGTACTGGATCTCCTTGCGGAAGAAGACGCCGGTCTTCTCGCCGAAGGTGGCGTCGCCGAGGTGGTCGCCATCCCAGATCGACCAGCCGCCGTGCGTCCATGGGCCGACCACGATCGAGTTCGTCGCGCCGGGACTGAGCTTGTCGATGGCATGGAAGGTTTTGAACGGACCGGAGAGATCTTCGGCGTCAAACCAGCCGCCAACGACCATCACCGCGGCCTTCACGCCGTGCATGTGCCGGCTCAGGTCGCGCTTCTGCCAGTAGTCATCGTAGGTGTTGTGGACGAGCTGGTCGTGGAAGAGGAAGCTCGAACCGTTGAGGTACTCCTTGCCCGTGTCGAGGTTTCCGGTCGGGCCGGCCTTCAGGTAGAAGTCGTAGTTATCGACAATCGGGAAGGTGTAGGGTTCTCCGTGCTTCGGGATCAGCGGATTCTTCTCAGGCTTGAAGCCGACGTAAAAGCCATAGTTCGCCGCGAGCATGAAGGCGCCCCCGTGGTAGCCGTCGTCGTTGAAAAAGAGGTCGGTCATCGGCGCCTGCGGACTGGCAGCCTTGATGGCCGGATGCGAGTCGATGATGCTGGCCGAGGTGTAAAACCCTGGATAGCTGATGCCGGTGATGCCGACATTGCCGTTGTTGTTCGGCACATGCTTCAACAGGAACTCGACGGTATCGTAGGTGTCGGTGGACTCGTCGACGTCCTTGTTCGAGGCGCGGTCGCCGGGCGCCGCACCCTTATCCGAGACGTGCGGGCTCATCTCCTGGAAGACGCCTTCACTGTCGGAGCGGCCGCGCGCATCCGCACAGACGAAGTTGTAGCCGCTCTCGAGCAGCTCTTGGCTGATGCCGAAGCGCGTCGAGGTGGAGAACGCGTCTTCTCCATACGGGGCGCAGCTGTACGGGGTACGAGACATCAGAAAGGGATAGGGGCCCTTGTCTTTGAAGCCGTCAGACCGGGGCTCGTAGACACTGACGAAGAGCTTAACGCCATCGCGCATCGGAATCTTGTATTCAAACTTCGCATAGTGCTCGCGAAGAAAGTCCGCGGTTGCGTTACTCTGCGCTGTTCCTTGCGCCCATGCTCCTGCCGCGCCATAGACACACCACGCCGCAACTACACTCCAGCCAAGCCAGTTTCGCATCCAGCATCCTCACAGAAAGGAGATCAGGGTTTCTGTGAGTGTAGCGGCAAACCTGTTCTTTCAGGTGAGGTCGTCCGTATCGAATACAGGACGCTTGCGGCCCAGAGCCGAGGTGTCTCGCACGCCGGTCACCAGGCTTTCTACAACTTCGTTCAACTCGTCTTCGTCCGCCGCCGCTGCCATGACCTGCTTGCCACCTTTCGGCTCAAGGCTTTCGAGCAGAACGGTAACGTGCGCTACGGCGACGCCATCCATGTTCAGACCTTCGGGTGTCTTCGCCTTAATGCCTACGTCGCCGGGCGGTACGCCAAGCAGTTCGGCCACACTTTCACGCAGTTCGTTTGCGATAGGCACGATCTTTGGCTGCGCAAGGATGAGCACGGAGTCGATGTTCACGACCTTGTAGCCGGCCGTGTGAATCTCCTCCATTGCCGTGCGCAGAAAGAGGCTGGAGGCAGCACCCTTCCATCGCGGATCACTCGGCGGGAAGAAGGTGCCGATGTCGCCGGCCGAGACCGCGCCAAGCAGCGCGTCGGTGAGGGCGTGCAGAAGCACATCCCCGTCCGAGTGTCCGGCCAGCCCCTCACTGTGCTCGATGTGGAGACCGCCGATCATCAGCGGTACGCCAGCCTTGAAGGCATGAGAGTCAAAGCCATATCCGATGCGCAGGCTCATCGTCCCCCCACAGCGGCGGCCGGCGTTCGCAGGTAGAACTCGGCGAGATCCAGATCGCCGGGCTGTGTGATCTTCAGGTTCCGGGACGATCCGGCGACCACCGTAACCTGGATGCCCGCGCGTTCCAGCAAGCTGGCTTCGTCAGTTCCGGCAAACTCGTCAGCCTCGGCTTCCGCAAAAGCCTGTCGCAGCAGCCCGGCCCGCGCGCCCTGCGGCGTCTGTGCCTGCACGATGCGTTCGCGGGGAATGGTGGCGGTGATGATGGCGCCATCCGAGGTGCGTTCGACCTGTTTGATGGTATCGACCGCGGGCAGGCCAACGATCGCAGCGCCGTGACGGGCAATGGCGTCGATCGTGCGCTCAATGGTTGCAGGGTCGATCAGCGGACGGACGGCATCGTGTACCAGGATGACATCGTCCGGATCACACTCGAGCGCCTGGAGAGCGTTCTGTACGGACTGCTGGCGGTGATCGCCCCCTTCGACCAGATGAACCCGCGGGCCCAGCTTGAACTCGGCGATCTGCGCCTGCATGCGCTCGCGCTCGGTGGAGCGGACGGCGATGCAGACGGCATCAACCCGCGGAACAGCCAGAAAGGCGCGCAGCGAGTGCACGAGGATAGGCACCCCGCCGATCTCGACGAACTGCTTGGGCGCGCCGATTCCAGCAGCCAGCATACGCGTGCCGATCCCAGCCGCCGGAACAATCACAAATACTCGCATCGCACCGGAGTATACCAAGCTGAGCTCGCAGGCCGCGAAGACGCGGGTTAGGGCGAAGCGATCAGACCGTTGGCTCGGTCCATCCGTCCGTGAGCAGGATCATCTCGTTATTGCCGCGGAAGCCGTATTTCTCATAGAGCGGCCGGCCGAACTTTGAAGCATGCAGGGTGATCACGCGCAGACCGAGCCGGCGGCCATCCTCCAGGCACGCCGCAAGCAGGCGGCGAGCCAGGCCGAAGCCGCGTTGGTCCGGCACAACATAGAAGTTGAGAAGATAACCACGCGCCGGATGCACATCGAGAAAGTGGGGCGGGAACTCCATCATCCAGAGCCCGGCGCCGCCGACCGGGATGCCGGCGCGCTCCGCAATCCAACCGCGATAGCTGCCGTTGGCCAGCCGCTCGCGAACCCAGGGTCCAAAGCGCTTCTCCATCTCCGCGAGCGTGGGCGGAGTCGGCAGGACGGCATCGGCAAACATCGCACGGCGCTGCCCGGAGATCAGGGCTGCGTCGGCCTCGGTAGCCAGCCGGATGTCGATGTCGCTCACCTCCAGAGACTAAACCGCCCGTCCGATGCTGTCTCACTCCCCAGGCGCGCTGATCCGACACCTGCGCGCTAGGATGAAACTCGTGCCGCCCCCACCCGAGACCCTCCTCCCCTTGGATCATTCCGCGCTCGCGCCCGGCCTGCGGCTCGCCGTGGCGGTCTCCGGCGGTGCGGACTCAACCGCTCTGCTGCGAGTGCTGCATGCACGCAATGCCCTGCCGCGGGAGGCCTTGGGGCTGGGCCTGTCGGCAATCCACGTCCATCACGGAATCCGGGGCGAAGCGGCGGATCACGACCAGAAGGCCGTGGAGCAGCTCTGCGCCGGGCTGGGTGTGCCGCTCCAGGTCCACACGGTCGATACCCCTGCGCATGCCGCTATGTCTCGCGAAACACTGGAAGAAGCGGCTCGGACATTGCGGTATGCGATCTTCCGGGAGGCAATCGCCTCGGGCCACGCAGACGCCATCGCCACGGCGCACACGGCAGACGACCAGGCGGAGACGGTGGTGATGAAGCTGTTGCGAGGAGCCTGGACGGAAGGGCTGGCGGGCATCTTTCCGGTCGTCGAGGTGAGGGCGCCGAACGGCAGAACGGGCCGGATCCTGCGTCCGCTGCTTGGCACCGATCGGGCGACGATCGAGCAGTACCTTCGCCAGATCGGACAGAGCTGGGTAGAGGACGGGACCAACGCGGATCCGGCGTTTACCCGTAATCGGGTTCGGCACGAGCTCCTGCCGGCGCTTCGTGCCTTCAATCCGTCGCTCAACGCGACGCTCGCGAACCTCGCCGAGATCGCCCGGGACGAGGAGAGCTTCTGGCAACGCGAGCTCGACCGAGTTTTGCCGCAGCTGGTCTTACCCGGAAAGCCCGTGCGCGGCGGCGGACGGTCCAACAGCACGGCGCCGGACGCAGCCGAGTTCGCCATCGAGATCGAACGCCTGAAGGCCTCCCCGCCGGCGCTTCGCCGCCGGATCCTGCGGGCGACGGCACGTCGACTTGGGGTTCAGCTTAGCTTCGCGGAGACAGCTCGCTTGCTGGTTCTGGCAGGTCTAGGCGGTTCCGTGCCGACGGTACCTTCCAAGCCGGGCGGCAGCCTGGTGCTCTCAAGTGGATTGCGGGCGGAGCGATCCGTTCGGGAGCTGAGGCTCTTTCGATCGACAGAGGCAATAACGGGCCGGTAAATCCGCTCAACGGAGCATCTCTGCTGCTTTCGTTGCATCAAGTTTAGAGCGATACGGGCCGCGCTGAGAGAGTAGAATTATGACGTGACGGCGCTGAGGGTTGTCTCTACCGGACAGAATGCCTAGCAGCGACAGCCTTGAGCTAGGAACCTTCCGGTCTTACTCTCGTCTAATCCATATTCCCGCGCGCAAGCGTGGGTCGGCTGGGACCGGATGGCCTCAGCTCTTCGCCGTAGTGAAATGGGGAACTCGATTTGAACTCGACCGTCAAACAAATTCTGATTTGGGTATGCATGATCACCTGCCTGCTCCTGCTATGGCAGTTCGTTGTTCATAGCACCGGGATGGGTCAGGAGAAGAACATCTCGCTCTCCCAGCTCCTCACCGACGCTGATCAGGGCAAGATCAAGGACGTCACGGTCAACGGAGCGGAGGTCACCGGGCACTATCGCGAGGGTGACACCAAGACCCAGTTTCACACCACCATTCCGGCGAACTATCCGGACATGTACAAGACACTGCGCGATCACGGCGTCGACATCAGCATCAAGGATCAGAATTCGAACGCCTGGCTTGGCATCCTGATTCAGGCGGCACCATTTGCCCTGCTGCTAGGCCTTTGGTTCTTCTTTCTGCGCCAGATGCAATCCGGCGGCAACAAGGCGATGAGTTTCGGTAAGAGCCGTGCTCGTCTGCTCTCTATGCAGCAGAAGAAGATCACCTTCAAGGATGTTGCGGGCGTCGACGAAGCGAAGGAAGAGCTCAAGGAGATCATCGAGTTCCTCCGTGAGGCTCAGAAGTTCCAGCGCCTCGGCGGCCGTATCCCAAAGGGCGTGCTCCTCGTCGGACCTCCAGGAACAGGTAAAACCCTCCTTGCCCGAGCAGTCGCTGGCGAAGCCAACGTCCCCTTCTTCTCGATCTCCGGCTCTGACTTCGTTGAGATGTTTGTCGGCGTTGGCGCAAGCCGTGTTCGCGATCTCTTCGAGCAGGGCAAGAAAAATGCCCCGTGCATCATCTTTATCGACGAGATCGACGCTGTGGGCAGACACCGCGGTGCCGGTTTGGGCGGCGGGCATGATGAGCGCGAGCAGACTCTGAATCAGCTTCTCGTTGAGATGGACGGCTTTGAGTCGAACGACGGTGTCATTCTCGTCGCCGCGACCAATCGCCCTGACGTTCTCGATCCCGCGCTTCTGCGTCCTGGTCGGTTCGATCGCCGCGTCGTCGTAGATCGTCCTGACATCCGTGGTCGGGAAGAGGTGCTCAAGGTCCACTCGAAGAAGGTTCCGATGGCGGAGGACGTCAATCTTAACATCCTCGCGCGCGGCACCCCCGGCTTCTCCGGCGCCGATCTCGCCAATATGGTCAACGAGGCCGCTCTCACTGCAGCGCGTTATAACCGCAAGGCTGTCCACATGTACGACTTCGAAGTCGCAAAGGACAAGGTCATGATGGGCGCTGAGCGGAAGTCCATGCTGCTAACCGATGAAGATAAAAAGGTCACGGCCTACCATGAAGCCGGTCACGTCCTCGTCGCCGCCATGCGCGAGCACTCGGATCCGCTGCACAAGGTCACGATCATCCCCCGTGGAATGGCGCTCGGAGTCACCATGCACCTCCCGCAAGAAGACAAGCACTCTGTCACCAAGAGCTATTTGGAGACCGAGCTTGCGATCTTCATGGGCGGTCGCTGCGCCGAGGAGATCTTCCTCAAGCAGATGACCACAGGTGCCGGCAATGATATCGAACGATCCACTGGTCTCGCCAGACGGATGGTCTGTGAGTTCGGCATGTCGCGCCTCGGTCCGCTGACCTTTGGTAAGAAGGAAGAGCAGATCTTTCTCGGCCGCGAGATTGCCCAGCATCGTGACTTCTCTGACGATACCGCCAAGGAGATTGACGCAGAGGTGAAGAGCTTTGTTGACGCCGCCTACAAGTCGGCATACACGATTCTCGACACGAACCAGGACATCATGCACCGCATGGCGACGGCCCTGCTCGAGCGTGAGACGCTGGATGCCGTCGAAATCAAGCTGATCATTGAAGGCAAGGAACTCCCGCCGGCCCGTTCGCCACTTGCTCACGCTGACTCCGGCACAGGCAGTGGCGACAGCATGAAAGTGCTCAAGCCAGAGGGCGGGCGCACGCCTGGCTTCGGAGAAGGTCAGCCATCTCCGGCGTAAGCCATAGTCCTCACAGAAACAAGGGGCGACCTTCGGGTTGCCTCTTTGCTCTTAACTGCCAATCTCAGCCCTGAAGTACCTCCGCCTAGCGAATGATCACAACCTTGGCACCCGAAGCCAGATTCGGGCCCGTGTGTGTCAGCTCGCGAGCTTGATCGTCCCACATCAACTGCATCGTCTTCGCGTCGCCATGTTCATAGGCGTAGCTTTTCCCATCATCGCTGTAGAGCTCAAAGCGGCCGTCGCTGCCGGGATAGACGCGCAGCGCGGCGACAGTCTGAACCTCTTCCGTACTTTCCACGGGCGATCCCATCGGGAGAATGGATCCTGCGCGCACGAACAGTGGAATCGTGTCGATTGGCGCCTGCACCATCACGCGCTGCCCTCCGTGCAACCGTTCGTTCGTCCAGAAGTTGTACCAATCTGTCCCCGCCGGCAGATACACCGACCGCGTCACCGCTCCCTGTTCCGTCACTGGCGCCACCAGCAGGGCCGGGCCGAACATGTACTCGTCGCCTAGGTTCGCCGTCTGCGGATCCGTCGCGAAATCCATGAAGAGCCCTCGCATAAAGGGCGCCCCTGTCGTCTGCGCTCGGTGTCCGAGCGAGTAGATATATGGCATCAGCTCATAGCGGAGACGCAGATATTTCTCGAGGATGGGCTCGGCCTGCCGTCCATAACTCCAGACTTCGTTCTCTCTGCGACTGCCATGCGAGCGAAAGTTCGGCTGGAACGCGCCATACTCGAACCACCGCGTATACAGCTCCGGATAATCGTCATAGCCGCCCACGTTCTCGCGCGCGTCCGATGGATCAAGCAGCGGCGGGTGCTCGGGTGTATGCGTCGAAGGCAGATACTGCCAGCCGCCGATATCCGTGCTCCAGTACGGCATGCCAGACGCAACAAAGTTGATACCAGTCGGCACCTGACGGCGCAGCGTGTCCCAGTTGCCGGCAATGTCGGACGACCAGAAGATCGTTCCATTGTGCTGTGCGCCTAGGTAAGCGTCGCGAGAGAGAATCAGCGCCCGCTCTCTGGTATCGCGGCGCATGCCGTTGTAGAACGCGCCCGTGTGGAACAGTGGATAGACGTTGAAGAACTCCGTTCCCGGTCCGATGTGGAAATAGCTACCATTCGGCGGCAGATCCGGCTCCGTCTCGTCCGCCCAGAAGGCGTCGAAGCCTTTCGCCACGTAATTCTCCCGGATACGATCCCAGTACCACGCCGCTGCGTCAGGATTAGTGGTGTCGATGTCGGCTCCGGCGCGATCATAGGGCAGCCCATTCGTAGGTGTGCCATCTGCAAGCCTCTCAAACCAGCCATTCTTCAGTATGGTCGCGTAGTACCGGCTCCCTGGAACGAACCGCGGCCACACACTGACCATCGTGTGAAAGTGCATTGCGTGCAGATTGCGATTCATGGCGGAAGGGTCCGGCCACTGCGCTGGGTCCATGTCCATCTCGCCCATCTTCGTATAGTGGAACCAGTCGATGACCAGGTCGTCGATTGGCAGGTGACGATCGCGATAGCCCTTCGCCACAGTCATCAGTTCAGCCTGCGAGGTGTATCGCTGCTTGCACTGAATGTAACCGTAGGCGGACTTCGGCAGCATCGGCGCATCTCCGGTCAGTAGACGAAATCCCTCATAGATCTCGTCGTAGGTCTTCCCGGCGATCACAAAGAATGAGACACGTTGCCCGACGTCTGACTGCCACGTCGTTTGATCGTTGAAGCCAAACGAGACCGTAGTTCGCGAGGGATTGTCCCACACAATGCCATAGCCTTTATTTGTAACAACGAATGGCACACAAACGCTCTGTCCTGAAGGCGCGTTATAGTCATGCGCGCATCGCACTGAGTGACCTCGGCGGTCGAGGTATCCCTCCTGGTTCTGGCCGAGTCCATAGAAGTGCTCGTCCGGGGGTGTCGCAAAGGTCGCACCCACCTGGAAGAACGGCCTATCCGTGGATCGCCGCTCGTTCAGAATCGCCGCGTTCCCGTCCTTGTAGTTCGGCACAGACATCTGCCAGCCGTTCAGATGCAGCAGCGTGGCGCCTTCAGGCGTCTTGATCGCAAGCCCGACTCCGGGCGTTGATCCGTTGAAGAACTTAGCGATGTCAGCCTGCGTGCCGGTCGGCTTCGAGAGCCTACCCTCCGGTGCAACCGTCACCACCAAGCGCGACGAACGAAACACGTCACCCTCCGCCCCGCCCGCCGTCGACCACCCCGCTTGCGATGCATGCGCCAGCACACCTGGACCGGGCTCCGCGAGCGCGTACCCGCGATCTAGACTCAGCGTGACTCGAACAATGTTCTCGGCGTACGGCTCAACGCGCACCGTGGCTGCGCCTCGAGTCAGAGCGCCATCCGCGTTGCCGCTTCCCTGGGCATGCGCTGCGCAGTTGATCGCAGGAATGGCAACAACCGCCGCGGCCAGACATCGCCTCATGCAGGATCTCTCCCGTCTCGCTCTATGAACGCTCATTGCACCTCGAAGTGATACGTGCCGGAGCCGATCTCCATTGCGCCGCTTCCCTTCACCGGCACACCATCCAGGCTCACCGTCCCTTTTGGCCCCTTCGCCAGCTGTACAGCGGCCGTCGCATTCGCTGGCACCGTCACCGCGAGCTGCAGGCTGCCCTGCGGATCCCGTGCCCAATCCGTCACAATCCTCCCATACCCGGAGTCGTACTCGGTGCGCGCATGGGTCAGCCGCGCGTCCGAATGCGGTGCAATAACGACGTGGTGAAAACCTGCTCCCGTAGCGTCCGTATCAATGCCTGAGACCCTGCGATACACCCACGCCATCACCGACCCGAACGCGTAGTGGTTATAGGAGTTCATTCCGGGATCTCCCGTATCGCCGTTCCATCGCTCCCACCAAGTCGTCGCTCCCTTACTGACCATGTACCCCCAGCTCGGGTAGCTGTCGCTCAGCAGAAGCTTGTACGCCACATCGCTCCGCCCTTCCTCATCCAGCACAAAGAGGAGGAACGGTGTGCCAAGGAAGCCGGTCGTCAGATGAGTTCCATGTTCCTCGATGCTTGCCACAAGGTGGTCCGTCATCGGCCGGCGCTGCGCCTCCGTTGCCATGCCGGTGTAGAGCGCCAGCAGATACGCCGTCTGTGTGCCTCCCGCAACTGAACCGTCACCAGTTACATAAGCTTTGCGAAACGCCGCTCGAACCTTTGCCCCGACAGCCGCGTATCGCTTAGCTTCGTCGACGCGCCCGGTTGCCTTGGCCATCGCCTCCATCTGCTGCGCGATGAGGGCCCAGTACGCCGTCGCCACCAGATCGCGCGGTGTATTCGAATCTGGCGCCAGCCAGTCCGCATAATTTGGCCCCAACTCCTTCTGCCGCAAGCCCTCCGGATTTGTCGTCTCAATAAAGCTCATCCACCGATCCATCGCGGCCCAGTTCCGGTCGATCACCGCGAGATCACCGTACTGCATCCAGGTCGCATACGGCACCAGAACACCCGCATCTCCCCATCCCGGCGCGCCAATCGCCTCCGGGCCAACCAACAGCAGGTTAGGCGAGATGTTCGCGAACGCACCCGCCGGTGTCTGCGCATCGCTCACGTCCTCCATGAACTTGTGCGTGAAGGCATCGATGTCGAAGTTGTAGGAGCCTGTCCGCCAGAAGACACCCGCATCTCCCATCCACCCCATGCGTTCGTCGCGCTGTGGGCAGTCCGTCGGCACCGACAGGAAATTGCCACGCTGTCCCCAGAGCCCAAGCTCATACATGCTGTTGAGCAGCGCGCTCGAACTCGAGAAGCGAATCGACGGCCTGTCCGGCAGACTGTTCATCACCACGCCTTCAAGCGTGTCCTTCCCGGCAGTCGCCGGAAGACCGCTCACCTGCACGTAACGGAAGCCGTGGAATGTAAACGCCGGCGTCCACTCCTCGACGCCCCCGCCGTGAAGCGTGTATTCGTCGGTTGCATCCGCATTCCGCAGATTCTCCGTGTAGACACTTCCGTCTGGCTTCAACCGCTCCGCAAAGCGCATACGAATCGTTGTTCCACGCGCACCGCTCACTCGCAGCTTCACCAGACCGACCATGTTCTGGCCCATGTCGAAGAGCATCTCCGGCTCTGACCCTTCTTCCGCCGGCACTGCACGCGCGCTCACCGGCTGGATGGTCTGCGACACATGCACCGGCAGATCCGGCTCCGCCGAAATCGTAACCTCAACAGGCACAGATGCCTCCTGAACCGAAGTCCATCCACCCTTCGCTTTGAATCCAACCGCATTCCAGCCGGCTTGCGCCAGCCGGGCATCGTACGTCTCGCCGCCATAGATCTCTGACGAATCCGTAGCATCTGCGGTGCTCTGCCAGCTCTTGTCCGATGCGATGATCCTGCGCGACCCATTCGCCATCGTGAGGTCAAGCTGCGCCCGCAGCAGGTCAGGACCGTCAAATTCGCGGATGCCCGCCCACAGCAGAGGGCTCCCATGCCACCCCGCTCCCAGCATCGCGCCTAGTACGTTCTTTCCGGGGTGGATCATCTCCGTGACGTCATACGTCTGGTAGAGCACACGCTTGCGGAAGTCCGTAAATCCTGGCGTGAGCTCCGTCGCTCCCACGCGCTTGCCGTTCAGAAACGCCCGGTAGGCGCCCATCGCGGTGACATACAGCCGCGCCGACTTCACCTGGCCGCGCACCGCGAACTGATTCCGCATCAATGACACGCCACTCGAGAGGCGATCCGGCGCCGGCACCATCTCCTGCCGATCTGAGCCGACACTCACCCGCAGATCCTTCAGGGCGCCCACCACCTGTGCCGCCTGCCAATCGCCTCCGCTGGCACGAGCCTGCCACGTCGCATCGCTCACCATCTGCAGTGTCCGTCCGCGTTGATCACGCATCTCGAGCACCGCCGCGAGAGCCTGAGCGACAGTCTTCGGCGCCTCCGCTCTGCGCGCCTTTGTCTTGATGACAATCTCATTGTCACCGGCCGCACCCGCGCCAGCCTTCAGCACACCGCGCACATCCTCGCGATCAAAGGCGCTCCACTCCTCTTTGTGCCCGGTCTCGTGTCCGTTCACACTCGCTGTAAACGTGCCGCCTGAGAGGACATGCAACAACGCACTCTCTGGCGGAGTGTCCAGATGAATCGTCGTCCGAAACTCCGCTTCCTCGTGGCCCGCAACCTGTCTCGCATCTCCGCCCGAGACCCACAACCAATTAACCCGTCCAACGACCGCGCCCTCCGCGGCATCCTCATGCCCGATCCACCGTGCCGTCCAGTCTTCCGGACGCACCAGTCCCATCTCCCACCATGCTGTCTCCGTCGATCGCTCCTCGTTACCGCGCTCATCCCAGGTCCGCACTCGCCAGAAGTATCGACGCCCACTCTCAAGCACCGGCCCGTGGTACGGCAAGCCGATCGACTCTCCCGAGACTGTCCGGCCGCTGTCCCAGACATCTGCCTTGCCGTTGCGCAGCGTCTCCGCGGAGCTCGCAACCTCGATCTCATACGCCGTCTGCCGCCAGTTGCGCGCGGCGCTGTCACTGCGCCACGAGAGCGTCGGCCGCATCGCGTCGATGCCCAAAGGATTGACCCGCTGCTCGGTTCGCAGGCCGACCGGCGCCGCCAATACCGGCGACGCCAGCAACACCAGCGCTCCCGCGCCTCCTAGATTCCACCGCGCTCCCAGCCATCCAGCCTCACGAAACCGTCTCATCGATTTTGCCTGTCAGCGCAATTCGCTGCGCGATCACTGTGTCACATCCGCGGTGCCTTTGAACACTGTACACAGGCCCGACCGTAAGCAAAGTGGAACGCCGTCCAGCCACGCGAGCCAAAGGCATGCAATCTATGGCACCATCCTAAGAGGCGCGGACCTCGTACCGCACCAACGCCCTTCCCTCACGCGCGCCAGCAGCAAAGGAGCCATCTATGCCTTGGTTCTCGGTCCAGGCACCCACCGTCTCCGAACAGCAGATCGAGGCAGCCGTCGACCGGCTTCTCGCGGAAGCCCGCCTCCGCATCAGCCGAGATCTCAAACGCGTTCTGCTCCTGCCGCCGGATCTCACACGCGCGCACTCAGGTGCTGGTCGAATCACCGAACTTCTCTACAACAAACTTCCCGACGCGCACGTCGAAGTCATTCCCACCCTCGGCCAGCACATCCCGCACACCGAGGCCGAAAACAAATGGATGTTCGGCTCCATCCCGGAAGAGCGCATCTTCGCGCATGACTGGCGAGATGGCTGCACCCGCGTCGGCACCATCCCCGCCTCGCTCGTCGCCGAGACCACCGCCGGCGTCGCCGATTGGGAGATCCCCGTCGATCTCAACTCGAAACTCATCGACGAGCCGTGGGACCTCATCATCAATATCGGTCACGTCGTTCCGCATGAGGTCCTCGGCTTCGCCAACCACAACAAGAACTACTACATCGGCCTGGGCGGCAAAGACACCATCTGCGCCTCGCACATCGCCGCCGCCGTCTACGGCATTGAGAATAATCTCGGCTGCCTCGTCACGCCCCTGCGCGCCTGCTACAACTGGTCCGAAGACAAGCACCTCGCGCACCTGCCCGACGTCTACCTGCAGATTGTCATGCGCCGCGATGAGCAGCAGAGGCTCGTCACCAGCGGCCTCTTCGTTGGCGATGATCTTGAGACCTACCTGGAAGCCGCGCGCCTCTCCCGCGAGCAGAACATCACCATCTTCAGCAAGCCCATCCGCAAGGTCGTCGCCGTCATGCAGGCCGACGAGTTCCGCGCCACTTGGGTCGCCAACAAGGCCGTCTACCGCACCCGCATGGCCATCGACGACGGCGGCGAACTCCTCATCCTCGCCCCCGGTGTCGAGCGCTTCGGCGAGCAGCCCGAGGTAGACGCTCTCATCCGCAAGTACGGCTATCGCGGCACCGAACTCACCCTCGCGCTCTACATGACCGAGGCCGACATGCAGGAGATCCCCCACGGCGTCGCCCATCTCATCCACGGGTCAAGCGAAGGTCGCTTTACCATCACCTATGCGCCAGGCCACCTCACGCGCGAAGAGATCGAAGGCGTCGGTTATCAGTACGCTGACCTCGCCGCCATGCAGGCCCGCTACGATCCAGCCATCATGCGGGAAGGCTGGAATACCATGCCGGATGGCGAAGAGGTCTTCTACATCAGCACACCCTCGGCCGGCCTGTGGGCCACCGAAGCCAAGCTCAGCAATCCTGCTCGCCGCGAGCTCGCAACCGCGTAAACAACACCGCATCCTGATGCAGAGCGCAGGCTAGATCCTCACGGCCTTCCACTCCGCCTCGCCATATTCGCCGAGTCCCACTCTCCCGGACATCGCCGCGCCATTCACAGTCCCGGCGAAGTACCACGAGATCGTGTACCCGCTCGCCGGCATCTCTCCACTCAGCGTCAGTTCGTTCCCATGCACGCTGCCGACGAGGGCCGCCGCGTAGATCTCACCCTGCAGCATGCCCTTCACCTCGTGGCCACTCTGTGTCAGCTCGAAGTGTTGCTCCGCCTCCCCGCGCTGATACGTAATCGTCGTGAGCCATCGCCCGGAAACGTCCTCCGCCGCACCCTGCGGCACCACCGGATTGCTATAGCTCGCTGGCTTCGTCAGCCCCTCGTAGAGCGCATCGGCGATGATCATCGCGTCATGCGCCTGCATCATGTACGGCATAATCGTCGCCGTGCTCGCCATGGTGTCCGGACGCGTGCCGGTACCGTTAATTAAAATCCGCGGCGTTCCTGTATCCAGCCGAGCAACCATCTCCGTCCCCGTAATCTTTCGCTGCGTCGCATCCCAATGGACGCGCAGCTGCGGCGCCTTGTTTGAAAGATCCTCCGGCTGTAAATATTCCGTCGTGACCGATGGCAGACCCTTCACGCGATCCTCAATCACCCGCAGCCAACCCATCCACTCCAGTTGCTCTGCATGATGGTCTCGCTTGTACCACTGTCGAACCGCGGCCAGCATGCCCATAATCTCTTCCTTGCCGACCTTGTACGCACGCCCGTAGTTGTGGTGCGGCGCCGCCTGAAAATACGCTGCCTTCGTCAGGCTCGGATCGCCCAGCAGCAAGCCCGCCGACTGCGGTCCACGCAGACACTTGCCGCCCGAGTACCCCACCAGCGTTGCTCCCGCCTGCAGATGAATGTTCGGCACGATCGGCTCCTCCGCCGCCGCGTCCACAAACACCGGAACTCCCTTCCGCTTCGCCATTGCGCAGATCGCCGCAATCGATAGCGGCCCCTTCGCCGCATCGGGCGAACTCATCACATACACCATCGCTACCTGCGGGGTCAGCCGCTCCTCGAGCTCCTCCGGCGTGTCGACCTCCACCACTTCAGCCCCCGTCATCCGCACACCAAAGTCATACGGATTGCGCGAGTGCTTCGGAATGATCACCTGGTTCCGGTACCGGCGATACGGCAGCGCCTGCGACTTCTCCACGTCCGTTCCTGCCATGCAGGCCACCGTCGCAAGTGCAATCGCCGCCTCACATCCTGTCACCACGATCGCCCCTGGCGCACCGGTCAGCCGAGCAATCTCCTTTCCCGCCGCCTCCATCAGTTCGTCCATCTGCACGTAGTAAAACGACGCCTCATACATCGCCCGCTTCACCTCCGGCAACGACAGCGAGCCGCTAATGATCGTGTACGTGCCCCGCCCGTTAATCAGCGGGCGAACTCCGATCTCCGTGTAGAGGTTCGTCGCCTCAAGTCCCGTCAATCTCGGAAACCCCGCAGGCGCCAGACTCGTCACACTCTCCGCGGCAGACGAAGCCGCGGCCGCCGATCGCGGCATCACGGCCGATGCCACACCCATCGCCGACAACACGCCAGACTGCTTCAACACCTCACGCCGTGAGACACCCTTGCCGCTGGATCCAGAAGACATGCGTTCTCCTCGCTTGTTTCTCTTTCAGAAGTCATCAAGCCACATCGTCCACGTGCTTCAGCACCGCAACGTGGCCGTCAGAGGTACGCGATCAGATCGATCTCCACCAGCGAGTTCCCCGGAATCCCACCAGGTGCCACAGTCGTTCGCACCGGCGGCATACTCCCAAACCGCCCCTTGTACGCCTCGTTCATCGACGCCCAATCCTTGATGTCGCTCAGGTACACATTCACCTTCAACACCTTGTCCATCGAGGAGCCCGCGGCCTTCAGATTCGCCTCCAACTCATCAAGCACGTGCTTCGTATGCTCCTGCACAGTTCCCTCGAAGTGCGCGCCCACACCCGCGAGAAACAGCAGATTGCCAAAGGAGATCGCACTGTTGAACAGCGGTGCCTCCGCGCCCGCGGCCTGCGCCTTCGCCAATGGCGCCCTCTTCTCCGGCTTGCTCGAGCTCTGCGCCGACACCGGCACATCCATCGCCGCCGCGGCCCCACCCACAATCACCGCAGCCTTCGCCGCACTCTTAAGCAGTCCCCGCCTGCTCTGCTGTTTCATCCCGCCTCCTCATCACGTTCCCATTTGCCGGCTTTGCAAGCAACACCAACACGCGGCACGCGCATGCATCGTCTTTGCTTATCTCCGTGCCCAAACACTACTACGCCTCGCGTCTCCCGCAAAGATCCGGCGTTCTCACAGTCATCCCAAAAGATCTCCGCTGGCGCCCATCCTGCATCGCCAAAACAGGTACTCTTTTCTTCAATCACCTCTCACGCCGAGACACCTATGACCTCTCGCTCGCCTCGCACCACCATGTTCGTTCTCTTCGCCGCTCTGCTTCTCGCACCCGCCTGCCTCCGTGCGCAGCAGTACGATCTCGTTCTGCAGCAAGGCCATGTCCTCGACGATAAAAATCATCGCGACGGCATCATGGACGTCGCCATCAAGGACGGCAAAGTCGCCGAGGTCGCCGCCCACATCGACGCCAAATTCGCCATCAAGGCCGTCGACTGCACCGGCCTCTACGTCACCCCAGGCCTCATTGACATCCACGTCCACGTCTATGCCGGCACCGGCGAAAAAGGCTCCTACGCCGGCGACAACAGCGTCTACCCCGATGGCTTCACCTTCCGTAGCGGCGTCACCACCGTCGCCGATGCCGGCAGCTCCGGCGCCAAGTCCTTCGAAGACTTTAAGCAACGCATCATCGATCGTTCGCAGACCCGCGTCCTCGCCTTTCTTAATGTCGTCGCCGCCGGCATGCGCGGTCCAAAGTACGAGAACAACCTCGACGATATGGACGGCCAGCTCGCCGGCCAGATGGCCCTCAAATACCCCGGCCTCATCATCGGCATAAAGACCGCGCACTTTGAGGGCCCCGAGTGGAAGCCCGTCGACCAGGCCGTCATCGCCGGCACCATCGCCCACATCCCCGTCATGGTCGACTTCGGAGAGAACCGCAAGGAGCGCCCGCTCTACGATCTCCTCGCCACCCACCTTCGCCCCAACGATATCTACACTCACATGTACTCCGGCCTGCGCGGCGAGCAGGACCCCAGGACCATGGGGCCCTCCGCTGGCATGCTCATCGGCCGCAAGCGCGGCATCTTCTTCGACGTCGGCCACGGCGGCGGCTCGTTCAAGTGGTCGGTCGCCACGCCACTCGTCAAGGACGGCTTCATCCCCGACTCCATCTCGACCGACCTCCACATCACCAGCATGAACGCCGGCATGAAGGACGAGCTCAACGTCGCCGACAAGATGATCGCCCTCGGCCAGACCGTCCCGCAGGTCATCGCCGAGATGACCTCGCACCCCGCGCATGAGATCCAGCATGAAGAGCTCGGAAACCTCACCGTTGGCAACACCGCCGACGTCGCCGTGCTCCGCCTCGAGCACGGCCGCTTCGGCTTCTATGACATGATCAACACCCGCCAGACCGCCTCCGAAAAGCTCACCTGCGAGCTCACCGTTCATAACGGCAAGGTCGTCTACGACCTCAACGGCCTCACCTCCGACACCTGGAACCAGCCCCCGACCAGCGACGCGACGCAGGCCAAGAAGTGGACCACCATGAACACCCGCGCCTCCGGTCCTCCGTACCAGGCCGAGTCGCGTGAGGGCGACAAGGTCGAAAAATCCGACGAGAAGAAGAAGTAGGGTCACTGCCGCTGGGCGCGACCGCCACTCGTCCCTGCAACCCTGCGCTGCACTCGTCGTCATCTCGACCGCACGCGCAGCCGCAGTGGAGAGATCTCTTGATCAAGAAGTCCTCCCGGCCCGCTCACACCGGCTCGTGGTCATCGTTAGACCAGCAAGGAATTGGTAGATCGCTCCCAACTAGCAGGCAACGCCAACGGCGTGCTCGTCTTGCCAAACACCACCAGCGAAAGGTTTACCGTAGAACATGCTCACCCGCCGCCGCATCCTGAAAAGCCTGCCCGCCGCCGCGCTTCTTCCCCGCGCCATCGCCGCCCACGCCGCCGCCCCCCGCATCCGTCTCCTCATCGGCACCGGCACCGCGTCTCCCAGCAACAGCAAGGGCATCTACGTCGCAGATTGGAATCCCAGATCTGGCGAGCTCGGCACACCCACGCTCCTCGCCGAACTCGAAAGCCCCACCTGGCTCGCCCTCTCTCCGCGCGCTCCCCGCCTCTACGCTCTCAGCGAGATCAAAGCCGGCAAAGTCACCGCGTTCGATCTTCGCCTGGACGCCTCCATCACACTCCAGAAGCGGAACGAACAGAGCTCCGAAGGCGAAGGTCCCGCCCACGTCTCCGTCAACGTCGATGGCCGTTCCGCCTTCGTCAGCAACTACGGCTCCGGCTCGCTCACCTCCTACAAGCTCGAAAAATCCGGCGCCCTCTCCGCACCCGTCTCTCACATCCAGTACACACCAGTCGACGCCGATCCCATCCACGCCAAGCCCCACGCGCACGAAGCGACCCCGTCACCCGACGGCCGCTTCCTCCTCGTCAACGACCTCGGCTCCGATCGCATCCTCGTCTACAAGATCGACGCCGGCTCCGGCAAGCTCACCCCGAACTCCACCCCGTTCTGGCAGGGCCGCCTCAAATCCGGCCCTCGCCACCTCACCTTCCATCCCAACGGCAAATGGGTCTACAACGTCAACGAGCTCGACTCCACCGTCAACCTCCTCCTCTGGAACAACATCCGCGGCACCCTCACCACCCACGGCGATCCCATCTCGACTCTCCCCGTCGGCTTCCCAAAAGACACCGCCTTCTGCTCGGAGATCCTCACCTCACCCGACGGCCGCTTCGTCTACGTCGGCAATCGCCGCAACGAAACCATCGCCAAGCTCGACATCAATCCCGACTCCGGCTTGCTCATCCTCTCGCAGCTCGCCCCGCACGGCGGCAAAACCGCCCGCCACATCACCCTCGATCCCTCCGGCCGCTTCCTCCTCGTCGCTCTCCAGGATTCGAACGGCATCGCCGTCCTCTCTCGCAACCCAGGCACAGGCGAGCTCTCCGATCCCATCCACACGTATCCCATCGACAGCCCGCAATGCCTCGTCTTCACCACCTGACGCCTGCGGCTCACACGTACAAGCGGGGCGCCAGGTCTATCCTGACGCCCCGTTGTCTCCCCTACATAGCGAGTGCTACGACTTCGCCGCCTCAACCTCGAACGACAGCTTGACATCATCGCCCAGCACACTATCACCTGACTTCAAATTACCGTTCCATACCAGCCCGAAGTCCTTCCGGTTGATCTGCGTCGTCGCCGAAAAACCACGGTGCGGCTTCCCATCCATGCCAATCTGCTCCTTGCTCGGCTCGTCCAGGTGCAGCGTCACCGGCTTCGTCACACCATGCAGCGTCAGATCACCGAAGACGTCATAGCCATCCCCTGCCTTCTTCACGCTGGAGCTCTTGAACTCCGCCGTCGGGTACTTCGCCGTATCGAAAAAGTCGGGGCTGTTCAGATGCCCATCCCGCTGGGGCTCGCCCGTGCTCACGGACTTCACATCGATCACCGCCTGGACCGAGCTCTTCAGCGGGTTCGCCGCATCCAGGCTCACCGTTCCACTCCTGATCGAGAACCGCCCGTGCACCGTCGAAATCGCCATATGCTTAATCGAAAAATCCACCTCGGAATGCGCCGGATCGATCGCGTACGGCACAGCTTGGGCCAGCGCCGCCGCGCCCGTCAGAAGAAGCGTCGAAAGGGAGAGTGAGAGTGTCATCAGTCGCATCGTGCAGATCTCCATCGTGCAGGTTTCCACGATCGTTCGTACAGCGTTAGGACACGGTGCCGAGCGTCTGGACCTTCGTCCGCACCAGGAAAACTCTTATCCGGCAATCTGCTCTTCGCGTACCCGCGCCTTCCGCGCCGCCGTGCGTTCCGCATGCATCGCCTTCGCCGTCATCCCGATAGTCTTCAGCCCGGCACGCATCTGATCCCGCGCCTCTGCATCGAGCCCGCGCATCATCCGCTCGATCTCCTCTTCATGCCGGCCAAAGACATCCGTGATCAGCTTGCGCCCACACGCCGTCAGCGCCACTAGCCGAACCCGCCCATCTTGCTCGCTGCTCACACGCGTCACCAGTCCGCGTCCCTCCAGGCGGTCCACCGCGGAGGTCATGGACGCATTCGTCAGCAGCACCTTCTCCCCAATCGTCGAGATCGGCAGCGATCCCTTGTGCAGCAGCACCTCCAGCACCGCAAAGTCGCTGAGGCACATGCCTTCCTCGGCCACACTCGCCTCAAGCACGTCAGCCATGGACCGATAGGCCCGTGCCAGAACTGTCCAAAGCCTCGCCGCCGTCGTCTCCCTCGTCGTCATCGTCAGCACCATCTCCGGTCTAGATAGTACGACATCGAAGAATGATGCAAAACATTCAGCCTGCCGCTCGCGCCACCTGCCAGGGCGCCGTTCTCCATGCGAACCCAAGCGCCACGCAGGCAAGAAGAAAGTGCCCTGGGAACAAAACCAGGCAAGCCGCGGTCTAAGTTCCCAGCACACTCTGTCTCCAGCACGACCTCAGGAGCCCCTCCTTGCGAACGCCCCTTCCGCTCACCTTATCTGCCTGCCTGCTCACCTTTCCCTCGATTGCCCAAACCGCCACACCGTCCACCAAACCCAACGCAACGCCTCCGCGCGGCTCCCGTTCCGCGCCTTCACCTGCAGCCGCCCACCCAACCAGCCTGCCCGTCACCCACGTCTCCCTCTACAAGAACGGCGTCGGCTTCTTCGAGCACACCGGCCGCGTCACCGGCGACCAGACCGTCACCCTCGACCTCACCTCCACCCAGCTCAATGACGTCCTCCAGTCCATCACGGCAATTGACCTGGGCGGCGGCCGCATCACCGGCGCCGGCTACAACTCCACCACGCCGCTCGACCAGCAGCTGCGCGCCCTTCCCCTCTCCCTCGGCGAGCAGCCCACGCAACAGGATCTCTTCGGCGCCCTGCGCGGCACTCGCGTTGAGGTCACCGGAGCCGGAGCCCCGTTCACCGGCCGCATCCTCACGCTCGAAGTCCGCCTGACTTCGGTCAGTCAAGATCCCAGCAGACCCTTCCTTGATCGCCGCTTCCTCACCGTCTTCGGAGACACTGGCGCCACCCGCACCCTCGAGCTCACCTCCGCCACCATCGTTCGCCTCCTCGACGCACCCCTGCGCACCGACCTCAGTACCTATCTTGAACTCCTGAACCGCAATCGCTATGAAGGCCTCCGCCACCTGACGCTCACGGACCAAGGCACCGGAACCCGCGACCTCCGCGTCTCCTTCCTCTCTGAAGTCCCGGTCTGGAAGTCCACCTACCGCATCCTCTTCACCGATCCTGCCAGCGCAACGTCCGCAGGAACCCCGCAGCCGCCCTCTTCACCCGCCAGCCAGACCGCCACCCTCCAGGGCTTCTCCGTCATCGACAACACCACCGGCGAAGACTGGAACAACGTCCATCTCTCGCTTATCGCCGGCAGCCCGCAGAGCTTCCTCCAACCCCTCGCTCAACCCATCTACGCCCGCCGCCCGGAGATTCCCATCGCCCAGGATGCGGAACTCACGCCCCAAACTCACGACGCAGCGACCCCGAATGACATCAAGGTGCTCAAAGAAGATGGTGCCCCGCCGCCGCAGGTCGCTGGCGTCGCCGGGATGAGCGGCATGTCCGGCGGCTCGGCAGGCGGTGTCGCCGGTGGCGTCCTCGGAGCCATGGGCAACGCACCCGCCCCGGAGATCCGGTCGGGAAGCGGCGGCAATCTCGGCGGCGGTGTCCGGCGCATCGGAGGTCCCCTGAACGGGCGACAATTCAACTCAGCCGCGCAGCTCGTCGCCCCCATGCAGCCCTACGAGGTCGCCGCCGCCAACTCCACCGATCCCAACACCACCACCGCCGCCTTCGACGACTTCTTCGCCTACAATCTCACCGATCCCATCTCCATCCCGCGTAACGGCTCCGCCCTCGTCCCCATCCTGCAAACGCCCATTCAGTCCGAGCGCGTCACTCTCTGGTCTCCCACCGAACCCGTCCCCCTCCGCGCCCTCTGGATCACCAACTCCTCCCAGCTCACCCTCGACCGCGGATCCTTCGCCATCGTCGAGAACGGCAACTTCGGTGGCGAAGGCCTGCTCGACACCATTCATCCCGGCGAGCGCCGCCTCCTCTCCTACGCCGCCGACCAGGCCATCCGTGTCTCCGTCGACTCCCGTCATAACACCCGCCGCGTCACCGCAATCACCATCGCCAAAGGCGTCCTCAAGGCCACCTCCGCCGAGATCGCCGAAGTCGAGTACCTCGTCACGAACGCGGCGCCCGATCCCCGAACCGTCATCGTCGAGCAACCCCGCCAACTGGGCTGGACGATGGATAGCGCCGGCGGCACTGGGTCCAACGACCCCAAACCAACCGAGACCACGCCCACCGCCTACCGCTTCCGCGTCGCCACCGCCCCGAAGGAGACCGTCCGCCTGCACATCGGCGAGCGCCACACCCTCGACGAGTTCTTCCGCCTCGTCGACTCCACCGGGGACCAGCTCGCCCTCTTCCTGCACAACGCCAAGGCCAGCCCCGCGCTGCTCGCGCAGCTCGAGCCCGTCTTCACCGCCAAGCGCTCCGTCGCAACCCTTAACACCCAGATCAGCGAAAAGCAGGCCGCCATCGATCAGCTCATCCAGGATCAGCAACGCCTTCGCAGCAACCTCGCCACTCTCAAAGGATCGAGTGAAGAGCGCGCCTTGGCCAAACGCTACACCGCCGAGCTCAACACACAGGAAGACACCCTCGCTACCCTGCGCCGCGACCTCGCTACCCTGCAGACCCAGCGCGCGACCGCGCAATCCGACCTCGACACGAAGATCGCCTCGCTCGAAACGAACGAAACCCTTTAGACAAGGTCTCTTACTGGCGTCGTCCTTTTCTCTGCCTCGGACACATTCTTCCCATCTGTTGTCATGCCGGAGGGATCTGCTTCTCTGCCCCGAACCCTCAACCCCGCGGCGCGAACCGCCCTACTTGCGCCCGCTACCCGCGCCCATCGCCGGCGTCGTCGTCTCCGTGTCACCCGCTACCTTTGGGTAGTACCCCGTTCGCGTTCTCACCTGCAGCCGGTTATAGCCCTTCTCCTTCGCATCCACGTGAATCTGCCGATATCCACCCAGCGTCGGCGACTTGGTCGACCGGTACGCAATCGAGTACTGCGTCCGGATGTCCTGCGCCACCTCCGCCGTAATCGCGTCCACCTCCTTCAGCGACTTCGGAAAGTAGGCCAGACCGCCCGTCTGGTCGCTCAGCGTCTGCAACACTCGCTGCGCATGTCGCGCCTCCCGCTTATCCGTGTCCGACCCGAACAGCAGCCCAATCGAATAAATCACCGGCCCATCCAGGTCCTGGATCTTCCGGATCGCCTGCTCGAGCGTCGCACTCGATGCATTATCCTCGCCATCCGTCACCACCAGCAGCACCTGCTTCGGCTTCTTTGCATTCTTCGCCAGGTAGTCCGCACTCGCCACCAGCGCGTCGTACATCGCCGTCCCGCCGCTCGCCTTGATGTACCCCAGCCCCTGCTGCAGCTTGTTAATGTCGCTCGTAAAGTCCTGGTCGATGAACGCCTCCCAGGAAAAGTCCACCAGAAATGCCTCGTCCTGCGGATTCGACAGCTTCACCAGGTTCAGCGACGCCTGCTCCACCGCCTGCTTCTTGTCATACATTGACCCCGAGCTATCAATCAGAATCCCCAGTGACACCGGCAGATCCTCATGCCGAAACGAGTTGATCGTCTGCGGAACTCCGTCCTCATACACATGGAACGCATCCTTCGTGAGATCAAGGATCGACCGACCGCTGCCATCGATCACCGTCGCGTTCAACCGAACCTCATACGCGTCCTGCCGCAGCGTATAGCGCCCATTCTCCCGCGCCAGCTCCTGTGCCGTCTGTCCCGTCGGCTGCGCCTGGTTTGTCGCCGGCGGCGTCGGCACATCTGGATCCGGCGACTGCACCGGGTCCCGATCCACTGTGAGCGATGGCTCCTGCGTTCCCTGACTCGCGGCTCCCTGCGCCAGCGCCTGCCCACTCCATCCCAGCCCGGCAGCCAGCATCACCGCCCACACACACATCCCGCTAATCCGATGGAGCATAGTACCCCTGTCGAAAGTGCACAGCCAGCAGCGGTAATCCCGGCGGCGGCAGCAGTCGAACCTTCAATTTACGCCAGTTCCCATCATGTTTGATGTTGTTCGGCCGGTACCCGATTACGTATTGGTTCCGCAGCTCCGCGCTGATCCGCGTCGCAATATCCCCCATGTCTCCCACATCCGACACCCGAAACATCCGCCCGCCTGTCATCTCGCAGATATCCGTCAGCAGCAGCGGTCCCAGCTGTTCCTCCTGCGTCGGCGCGTACTGATCGAAGATCCCGATCGAGTAGAGCTGCATATCACTCTCCTTCACCACCCGCCGCAGCTCCCCCTCCGTGTAGCGGCTCCGGTTATCGCCCCCATCCGAGATAATCAGCAGCGCCTTCCGATCGTACTTTGCCTGCCGCAGCTTATTCGCACCCAGGTAGATCGCATCGATCAGCGCCGTCCGGTTCGCCGGCTTCAGCATCACCATCCGCGCCTCCACATCCTCCACATCACTGGTGAAGTCGACGATCACCGCCGGCCGGTCATTAAACCCGACCACGAAGTACTCATCCTGCGGATTGCTCGTGCGCAGAAATTCGCTCAGCGCCTTCCGTGCCCGCGCGAACTTTGAGTTCATGCTCCCGCTCAGGTCGAAGATGATCCCGATCGACACCGGTGCGTCCTCCACCGAGAAGCTCTTTACCTCCTGCACCATGTTGTTCTCAATCACCTGGAAGTTCTCGCGCTCGAGCCCCGTCACCAATCGGTTCATGGGATCCGTCACCGTCATCGGCACCAGAACCATGTTCACATCCACCCGTATCCGCGAGTTCCGTCGGCTCGTCGCCAACTCAGCCGCATTCGTGCCAGAGCCGTCGACCACCGGCTTCTTTTCCTCAGGCGTCTTCGGCTTCGGCGGTGCCGGATCGGTTGTTACTTGGCCCAGTGGGTTCTCCTGCGCGGACGCACTCCGGCTCAGCGCCCCGGCCACCAGCAATCCAAGCAGCACCGTCAGCAGCAGCACCCAGCGCGCTACCTGGCTGCCCGTGCTCTTTCCTCCACACGATCCGCGTGCGTCACACATAGTTCAGCCCGGCCCACTCGCGACTCGTTACCCTCGGCAGCCGTCGCGTCCTCCACCGAAGCTCCTGCATTTGCCGCCGGCAGATCCCTCCGCCGAAGCTTACACAAAGCAGCTTGCCCGAAGACTACACCCGTGCCCACCCGCTACGCCTTAATAGACTGCATCCACCCACCGCGAAATCAAAACGAGGGTACGGAACCGGCTGTCATCCCACAGCCTTCCAGCCGCGGGTCCACCGCAATGATTCCTGCTTCGCAATAGACCCGGCGCTAACGCAATCGCTAGTGCGCCGCCACATCCTTCGGCGCGTCTCCCGGCCGGTTGCTGTTCAATAAGAATGCCAGCAGAATCATCCCGCAGCTCATCCAGCACAGCGCCATATAGATATCCGCGTAGCTCAACGCCCCAGCCTGTGCCTGTAGCTGCTGATAGATCGAGGCCTGCGCCGACTCCATTCCCTGTGCGCCACGCCCGCTCATATCGAGCGCTCCGGCAATCCCATTCGCCCGCTCCGCAAACACCGGATTTGTCATCCGCATCGACTCCTGCAGCCGGGCCTGGTGGAACAGCCCGCGGTTCGTCACCATCGCTCCTGTGATCGCGATCATGATGCTTCCGCCCACGTTCCGCATGAAGTTGATAATGCCCGAAACCTGATTGCTCGCCTCGCGCGGCAGGCCCACATACGCTGCATTCGTGATCGAGATAAACGCGAACGGAATCGGCAGCATCTGCAGCACCCGGAGAAACGATGCGAACCGAAAGCTCATCTGCAGCGTTGTGTGCGTCGACGCATAGTAAAACGAGCACGCAAAGAACGTGAACCCGATTGCCGCCAGGTTCCGCGCACTGAACTTGCCCGTCAGGATCCCCGCCAGCGGCATCACCACCACCAACGCGATACCGCCCGCCGTCAGCGCCTTGCCCGCGTTCGTCGCCGTGTATCCCAGCAGTGACTGCAGAAACTGTGGCTGCAGCACCGTCGATGCATTCAGAACCCCGCCCACCAGGCTCATCAGAAAGCAGCAGATCGCAAAGTTCTTAAACTTGAACAGGCGAATATTCATCAACGGGTTCTTCGCCTTCCACTCCCAATAAATCAGCCCAATAATGCCGATCACAAATATCACCGCAAACGTCCGGATGAAGTTGCTGGCGAACCAGTCGTTCTCCTCACCCTTATCAAGCGCAATCTGCAGCCCGCCCATCGCCAGCGTCAGGAAGCCCAGCCCGATGTAATCCACCCGGAACAGGTTCTTTCGGTCCGCCTTGATCCATGGCGGATCCTGCACCATCCGCTGCACCAGAAGCAGCGCCAGCACGCCGATCGGAATATTGATGTAGAAGATCCAGCGCCACGAGTAGTTATCGGTGATCCACCCGCCCAGAGTCGGCCCGATCGAAGGCGCCAGCACCGCCACCAGCCCATATAACGCAAACGCCTGCCCACGCTTCTTCGGCTCGAACGAGTCCGCCATGATCGCCTGCGCCATCGGCTGCAGCCCACCGCCACCCACACCCTGCAGCACCCGCGCCAGCAGCAGAATCGGAAGGCTCGGCGAAATCGCACACAGGAAGCTCGACACCGTAAAAATAACAATGCACAGCTGAAAGAAGTTCCGCCGCCCAATCACGCTCGACGCCCACCCGC
>CAXTEE010000009.1:0-101914 GCA_964243375.1 uncultured Acidobacteriaceae bacterium
GGGATCCCATCCAGGCCGAAAAAGCCGGCTACAAGCACTTCATGCTCAAGGAAATGAACGAGCAGCCCCGCTCCATCCGCGACACCACCCTCGGCCGCGTCTCGCTCGATACCGGCCGCGTCTTCCTCCCCGACCTCGCCATCTCCCCCGAAGAGTTCCGCGCCGCAACCGAGATCACCATCGCCGCCTGCGGCACCTCCTGGCACGCCGGCCTCGCCGGCAAATTCATGATCGAGCGCCTCGCCCGCCTCCGTGTCGACGTCGACTACGCCAGCGAATATCGCTACCGCTCCCCCCTCGCCAGCCCCTCCACCATCGGCCTCCTCATCACCCAGTCCGGCGAAACCGCCGACACCCTCGCCGCCCAGGCCGAACTCCACCGCCTCGGCGCCAAGACCCTCGCCATCTGCAACGTCGTCGGCGCCGCCGTCACCCGCCACGCCGCCGGCACCATCACCACCAACGCCGGCCCCGAGATCGGCGTCGCCTCCACCAAGGCCTTCACCGCCCAGCTCACCGCCCTCTTCCTCCTCGCCCTCCACCTCGCCCAGGTCCGCGGCACCATCTCCGACGAGGAGTCCCTCCACTACGTCACCGAGCTCGCCCGCATCCCCGCCAAACTCGAAAACATGCTCTCCCTCGCCGTCCCCAACGCCACCGGCGGCGGCGAAGGCACCGCCGCCCTCATCCCCCTCACCACCCCGCCCGCAAAGAGCCCTCTCATCCTGAGCGCCAGCCAAGGACCCGCTTTTCTAGCAGCATCGCCCATCTCTGCAGCTGTCATCTCGACCGGAGCCGCAGGCGCAGCGGAGAGATCCTTTCCTTCCCAAAGCCCCGGCACCCCCATCACCGCAAACCCCGCCCCCGCCGCCCTCAACCCCTTCATCCAGCCCGAGCGCCGCGTCGCCCCCCGCCTCTCCCTCAACGCCCAGTGCCAGCACCTCGCCCAGATCTTCTCCTCCGCCCGCGACTTCCTCTTCCTCGGCCGCGGCATCCACTACCCCATCGCCCTCGAAGGCGCCCTCAAGCTCAAGGAGATCTCCTACATCCACGCCGAAGGCTACCCCGCCGGCGAGATGAAGCACGGCCCCAACGCCCTCATTGATGAAACCCTCCCCGTCGTCTGCATCGCCACCAAGGACCCCACCGACCCCGCCTCCGTCCTCAAGTACGAAAAAACCCTAAGCAACATCCAGGAGGTCACCGCCCGCGCCGGCCGCGTCATCGCCATCGCCACCGAGGGCGACACCACCATCACCCAGCTCGTCGAACACACCATCCACATCCCCGCCGCCCCCGAGCTCCTCCTCCCCCTCCTCGAAACCATCCCCCTCCAACTCCTCGCCTACCACATCGCCGTCCGCCGTGGCTGCGACGTCGACCAACCCAGAAACCTCGCGAAGAGCGTAACTGTCGAGTAAGTGCTTACCATGCAGTCGTGAGGTTTTCAGTGCCTGACCAAGTCTTCCTCAATGAGTCACAGAAGCAAAAGGTGATCGATGCACTTACGACAGTGGGCGCTGTCAAGCCTTGTCCGCGGTGTGATAATCCCACTTTCGCAACGGCAGACACTGCGTTTGCTCGACCGCTACAAACATCCCTTCCTCAAATCCTTATAGCTGGCAGCTACGTTGTTACTGTTGCTGTTTTCTGCACAAATTGCGGCTTTCTAAGTGAGCATGCAATCGGAGTGCTAGGGCTCACTATCGCGGACCTTCAGCTGGAGAGCCTACACATCCGTGAGTAATTCCGCCCCCCCTCCCCTTAGCTCTGGTTCGCTTGCCTCCGAGATAGTCGAAGGGGCGTCGCTTGTATTCTGTGTTGCTCCTGACAACTTAGTGATTTCTGAAGACAGACTTGAAAATACGCTGCTCAGGTACAAAGATCAGCTCGAAGCCAAAGACAAGTGGGTAGCTCCCGGCGCTCTCGCCTTGTCTTTGCTCCTTGCGCTAACGACTTCGACTTTTAACACAATTGTTCTAAAGGGCGAGACGTGGCACGCGATTTTTATAGTTGGATTGATTGCAGATATTATCTGGCTTGTAGTCGTGCTCACTAAAAGGCGCAAAGTTATAGAGATCCGCGAAATCGTCAGCGACTTGAAGCGTGGCGGCAAAGCAAGGCCGATGATGCCAGTAAAGAACGCAGAGCAACTACCTGCTACAGGACAGTCTTACCCTTCGACCGGAATGCCAAAAGTTATCAATTTGGTACCGCAGTGTAGTCGATGTGGAAATCAGTTGAAACAAGCGATTGGGCAACAGATCTGCCCACTTTGCGGATGTATTAACTAGGAGGGAATAGATGGATAACCTCAACGGTTTATGGACCATAATTTATAGCAGTGGTACTAACTTTGACGGTGGTGTCGTCGTTTTCCGAGATGGGACACTTCTTGGTGGCGACAATCTTTTTTTTTATGTCGGTAGCTATTCAACAAGCGCCTCCACTCTGACTGCTCAGATAAGCTGCATAGCATTTACTAAAGTGACGACTACGATCTTTGGTGTGCCGGCAGATCGATTCATGCTCAACGTGAACGGAAACATTCAGGAAGGAACCATCACCGCAACTGGAAACGTTCCTAATGCTCCCGGATTAAACGTTTCTCTAAGGATTACTAAACGCAGCGAACTGCAGTAGTCTCCCGGTTCGCTGTGGCCCACCCTAATTGCCCCAACCTTGACGGTGTACGTCCTTTGGGGCTGGTGGGCTGGTGGCCCATCCTTCACCAACTCCAAACCTCGCGGTGCCCCATTCTTCGCAGTCTCACCGCGAAGGGTGGGACGTAAGAAGCCCGGACCACCCACCTTCGAGTCATCGAGAACCACTCACGACTCCTCTAAACTCTCCCAGTCATGCCCACCGGCCTCAAACGCTACCACCACTCCGGCCAGTTCCACTTCCTCACCTTCAGCTGCTATCGCCGAAGACCCCTCCTCGACACCGCCGCAGCCAAGCACACCGTAGAGCAAATCCTTGAAGAGACCCGAGCCCATCAGGGCCTCCTCATCATCGCCTACGTCCTCATGCCGGAGCACGTCCATCTCCTCACCGACGAGCCGGAGCAGGGAACCGTCGCCACCTTCCTCCAGATCCTCAAGCAGCGGTCAACTCAGATCCTCAAACCCCCGGCGGACAAGCAATTCTGGCAGCGCCGCTACTTCGACCGCAACGTCCGCACCCACGAGGAAACGATCGAGAAGATCGGCTACATCCATCGCAATCCGGTAAAGCGAGGCCTCGTTACAACGCCCGAGGACTACGCGTGGAGCAGCGCCCGTCCCTATCTTCTCGGCGAGTCCGGCGCCGTAACGGTGGCCGGGACATAAACCTCGGCGGTGGCCCGCATCTGGGTGCCCCATCTTCGCGACAGCTTCATCGTCGCTAAGGTGGGTCATTCGGCGCCCCAGCGACGAACCGCTGCTCCAACTCAGGACGCGAGCACCTTCTGGTTCTTCCTTCTCGTCTCCACGGCCTTCACCGCCGACAGGCTCCGATTCTTCTTCACCAGAAGGTTCTCCCGCCGCGTCTCCGCTGCCTTCGCCCCCGCATCCTTCATCAGCTTCGACCACCGCACCACCTTTGGCCGCTTCCGCATCGTCCGAATGACCTTCGTCGGAATGAGATCAAGATCGTGCATCCGGTGGCAGGTGGGGCAGAGCAGCGCGAGGTTCGAGAGCTTGCTGTTCGAGTGGTCGCCATCAAGGTGCGCCACCTCCAGCACCTCCGCAATCCCAAACCCGCAATAAACGCACGCTCGCGGCGCAAGCCCTCCATAGTGCGCGAGTGCGACCTTCCTGTAGTCAACTCTCTTGGCAACGGCAGTCTCTTTCAAGTGACCTCCATGGGAGATCATCTGTCCCCACCGCCCCGTAAGCGATACCTCGGAAGAGGGATCGAGTCGAAGAGGCTGATGGGCGCACCCTTCACCAACCCAAACCTCTCACGAAACGGGTGGCCCAGGCATAATCTCCGCCAAGCCAAGGCGGGTGCCCCATTCATGACAGCACCACCGTCATGAGTGGGCCATCGCGGAACGCGATCCTCTTTGAGCTCTGTCCGCGACCCTCATGCTAGCCTTCTCTCACTCCAAACTGAGGTCCCCAATGCCTGACCTGCCGGACCGAGCACGAGTCAAGGTCTTTCCCTGTCCCAACTGTGGCGAGACCATCAACAACCTCGCAGAAATCTGCCCCTTTTGTGCGGCACCCATCGACCCCGCCGCCGCCATGGCCGCCGTCGCCGAGACCAGTCGCGTCAGTGCCGCCTGCAGCGACGCCAGCCTGCTCAAAATCACCGCCGGCTCCCTGCTCACCTTCTTCGCCTTGATGTTCGTCCCCTTCTTCGGAACCATCGGCGGCGTCGCGTACTTCTGTCTCAGCTTCGTCCTCCCCTTCATGGCCGTCCGCTGGTGGATCAAGTACGGGCGAATCAAGACCACCGACGCGGACTTTGCACCCGCCCGCCGCTCCGCCCTCATCGCCAGTGCCGTCAGCCTCCTGGCGCTCATCGCCGTCTTCCCCGTCTTCCTCCTTCTTCACCTCGGCCCGCGCGCTCACCCGTAAGCGAACGGCGGAGGCACCTGATCCAGAGCTGAGGAACAAACCCCATGCCCCACCCCCTCCCCACCGCCAACCTGTCCCTCCTGCTCTCCGCCACCCTCCTCCCCACCAAAACCCCACCCGCCCTCGACCAACTTGCGGCCAAGCCCCACTCCCCAACCCGAGCTCGAGCAAACCATCCGCTTCCTCGACACCGCCTTCTTCGCCGCCTACAACACCTGCAACCTCCCCGCCTTCGCCCCGGCTGAGGACACATAGGCGTATAGTCAGCCCGCGGGCGTTCTCGGGCCACGTACGCCCCGTCCCTCCGGAGGCTTCCCCCCATGCGCCTGTCCCTTCTTCTCCTCATCACCCTCCTCACCACACCGATCCTCGCCCACGCCGACGTGTTCAATCTGAACGCTGATGTTGGGCAGGGCTACGGCACCCTCACGGGCACCTTGGACATCGACACCATCCATGGATCGGTCACAGGCGCCAACCTCGCAGCGACTCTCTTCGGTGGAACCACCGTTCTCACCGAGGTTGACCCCTTCCAGTACGCCTACCTCTACATCTATTCCGACAACGCGGACTGGATCGTATACGTCAACGGCCCCCAGGGAACCCAGGCTCAGCTGCACCTCGACCTCCCCTTCAACGTCTTTACCCTCGCTGGCTACACCGGCGGCACCATCGGCGATAATTTCACCTCGTACTTCCAACCGCCAGTCGGTGAGGGTGAGGTGCTCGGTATCACCGGCACAGTCACGCCAGCCGCATCGCCATCCGCCGTACCCGAGCCCGCCAGCCTTGTCCTTCTCGGCACCGGTCTGTTTGGAGCAGTCGCCGCCGCTCGCCGTCGCTTCGCCTGAATCGGCCCCGCCGTCGTAACCAGCCCGCGCCGCCTTCACCGGGTCCGTCCGGAAGAACGTCGGCGGGCCCCATTTGGAGACAAGCAACCCGGCAGGTCACGCCCAGTCTCCCTCCGCGTCTACCCATGAAAGGCCTCGGCGTTTGCCGGCGAGAGGTGTACCCACCGCTTCTTCGAAAGCGGCAGCCCCACCCCCTCGGGCGAAGCCGACGTCGTCCCCCTCTGGCTCTTTAAAGATGGCGCCTAACACGTAGCCCGCGTCCTCTCCTACAACCACCAAGCCTTCTCAAAGTGACCCGCCCTCGTGGCGCAATCACCGTGCCACCTCCCGTACAGTAGAAGAAGAGCGCGCCTCGGAACCCTCCGCCGGCCCCGCCCGAGATCGATATCCGCAATCGTGAGCATATCTCCGGTCCATACCTAAGTCCTTTGTCAAGAGTATTTGCGCAACAAAAAAGGCCGGGGCCTACCGCCCGGAGCCCCCGGCCGAACCTCACCGAACCTTCACCCACCGATCTCCCATCCCGCAGCTACGTAATTGATCTTGTAATTTCAAGAGGCGGTGCTACCATGACCACCTCTGCCTAGCAGACCCCTGCAACCCGGCCCCTATCCCTGTCTGCCGCAGAGCACAGGAGGTAGTCATGGCAACCGCAGTCTCCCGCCCCTTCTTCCCCCGCTCACCGGCACGCAGCCCTCGCCGCCACCCCACCGGCCCCCAGGAAGACCGATCCGGCAGCAAAGATAAAGGGTCCGCCATCGGCGCCCTCATCGGCTTCGGCATCGGCATTCCTGTCGGCATCTACGTCGGCATCAACACCGCTGTCGCCACCACCGGCGCCACCGGCATCATCCTCGGACCCGCTGCCCCAGCCGCCGGGATCGCCGCGGGCATCGCCGCCGGCGTCGGCGTCGACGCGGCCCTCACCGGCATCGGCTCCGCCATCGGTGGCGCCATCGGCACTATCGTCGGCGATGACGACGATAGCAAGTCCTCCGCCCCTCCGGCCAACTCCTCGCAGGATCCCGGCGAACCCATCGGCATCGGCCCCTTCAACACCGGAGACGGCAGCAGCCCGGGCAGCTCAGGCGGCGAGAGCGGCCAGAGCGGCAACAGCGGCGGCGGAGCCTGCTTCCTCGGAGGCACCCCCGTCGTCCTCGCCGACGGAACCCGCCTGCCCATCGAGCAGATCCCCCTCGGCACCCTCGTCGTCGCGCAGGACCCTGACTCCGGCGACGTCAGCGCCCAACCCGCCACCCGCACCTTCACCCATCACGTCCGCTCCACGCTCCTCCTTCACCTCTCGGACGGCACCACCCTCCACACCACCCGGCAGCATCGCTTCTTCGTCCCGGAACACGGCTTCCTCGCAGCCGGCCGTCTCTCCCCCGGCATGTCCGTCGTCACCCTCAGCAACCAGTACCTCACCATCCTCGGCAGCACACCCGTCGAGATCGACGCCACTGTCTACAACCTCGAGATCGCCCACGCTCACACCTACTTCGTCGGCCAGCAGGGTGTCTGGGTTCACAACGAGAAGATCGACGATCCCCCAGACTAGAGTTCAGGGCCGAACACCGGCCGTGATCAAGCGCATCGGCCGTGCACTCTGGGAGGACGCGGGCTTCGTCCTCCACAGCCCCACTCCGCCACAAGCCGGAACCGTAGATTGGAGATCCCTGATGCCCGCACAAGCCCCCGCCCAGGCTGAAGAAAACAAGAAGTTCATCACCGGCTACATAGAAACACTCTGCGCCGAACCCAAGACCGAAGCCGTCCTGGATCGCTTCATCTCCGACCCCAACCTCAAGCAGCACATCCGCCGGGCGGAGGCGGCCTTCCCCGGCTACATCGTCGATCCCCACCAGATCATCGCCGAAGGCGATACCGTCGCCGTCCGCGCCACCATGCGCGGCACTCACCGCGGCACCTTCGCCGGCATCCCGCCCACCGGCAAACAGGTCGCAGCCGGCCTCATGCTCTTCTACCGGATCGCCGACAAACGCATCGCCGAGTTCTGGATGCAGCTCGACACGACCAACCTCATGGCGCAGCTCACCCTATGACCCCGCGGAAAACACCCTCACACGCAAACAGCGGCACTCCAGCCAACGATGGATGCTTTGCGTGGCGAGCGCCACGAGGAGCCTTCATCGTAAACGACTGCGGAACCTGACTACGCCACGGCCTGCGCCTTCCGGTCCCACCACTGCCCCCACCACCGCCGCCAGTGGCGCAACCGTCCTACCGGCTGGCCTATTCTGGACTAGGCCACTCCTCGCGGACTCGCCATGAAGAGTGAACCTGCTCCGGAGGTCCAGACCTAACCTGAATAGATGGAATATTTTGGATCAACTTCGCTCCGGTGGAGGGGCGTCCGTGAACAACTAATCGAGCGACATCCAACCCGAACAGTCACGTTACCCCTCTGACAACCTGTAACGCTCGCATCCTGCCAGTGCAGATGCATCGCTGACCGCAGGTATCGATCCGCACGTCAGCCGTCCTGACTACTCACTCGCTCTTGTTCGCCCGTTCTCCCCGCGGCACGCAACAGACCCATACCACGCACCCCATACCGCACGCACATAAGGAGAACGACTCGCATGTTTATCATCTGGTGGATCATCGTTGGCCTCATCGCCGGCTTCATCACAGGCAAGCTCATGAAGGGCTCCGGCTTCGGCACTCTTGGTGACATCGTCGTCGGCATCCTCGGCGCCATCATCGGCGGCTACATCATGCGCTTCGCGGGCTTCTCCAGCCAGGGCGGCCTGCTCTACACCATCCTCGTTGCCGTCGTCGGAGCCGTCATCCTCACCCTCCTTCTCCGCCTGGTCACCGGCAACCGTTCCCGCAATCTTTAATCGCGAACCACCAAACTGCACCACCCAAGGCGAGGAGCGCAAGCTCCTCGCCTTTCGCTTGTCACCTTCCGCCAAAATGAACGTCCGATGACGATTTCCTAAGCGCTAGGCAAAGACTTGCGATACAGTCTAAAAACCATCTGAAAATCAGTCGTCGTCCCGGAAGCCTTCACGAGCGGAGTCTCTCACTGTCCCTCGCCGTAGAGCTTCTTCGGATCGGCCGCACCCAACGCTGTGCCTCTCTGGCGCCTCGCCGAGGTACACCCCATCGTTCCCCGCACGAGAGGTGTCGTTTGAGTGGATGTAGCAGACGTGACTTCATCGCCCGAGTCGGCCACGCGGGCGGCTTCAGCGCAGCCTTCCTGGCGATGCAATCCATGGGTCTTGCCCCCACCAGCGGCGCCCACGCTCAGACCGTCTCCGCCGCCCCGAACGTGGGGAAGGGCACCTCGGTTGTCATCCTTGGCGGCGGCATCGCCGGCCTGGTCGCCGCGTATGAGCTTCGTTCCCTCGGCTACCACGTCACCGTTCTCGAGGCGCGCGAGCGCCCCGGCGGTCGCAACTACACCGTCCGCCCCGGTGACACCGTCACCCTCAACGACGGCTCCAGGCAGCAATGTGACTGGGAGCCCACGCACTACCAGAACTTCGGCCCGGCCCGCCTGCCCTCCATTCACCCGACCATCCTCGGCTACTGCCGCAAGCTCGGCGTCGAGTTGCAGGTCGAAGTCAACTCAACTCGCTCCAGCTACCTGCAGAACGACGCCGCCAACGGCGGAAAGCCCGTCGTGCAACGCCGCGTCGTCAACGACACCCGCGGCCACGTGAGCGAACTGCTCATGAAATCCGTGCAGGGTGGAGCCCTCGATCAGGACGTCTCTGCTCAGGATAAGGAGCGGATGCTCGCCTTCCTGCGCATGTACGGTTCACTCGACAACGCGGGCAAATACGTCGGCAGCGATCGCGCTGGCTACACGCGGACGGCCGGCGCCGGCGATGAGACTGGCGTGCTCGAGAAGCCCATCGACATGCACACGCTGCTCGATGAAGACTTCTGGCAGGGCATGCTGTTCGACGAGCAGTTCGACATGCAGGCCACAATGTTTCAGCCGGTCGGCGGCATGGATCGCATCCCCTACGCGTTCGCCAAGGCACTCGGCGACACCGTCACCTACGGAGCCCCCGTCACGGAGATCCGCAAGTCCGGCAAAGGCGTCAAGATCGGCTACACGCAGAAGGGTCAAGCCAAGTCGATCGACGCTGACTTCTGCATCTGCGCCATGCCGCTGACCATCCTGAAACGGACTCCGAACGACTTCAGCGCACCTTACAAGAAGGTCATCGAGGAGTGCACCTACTCGCACGCCTACAAAATCGCGTGGGAGAGCCGCCGCTTTTGGGAGCAGGACTACAACATCTACGGCGGCCTCGAGTTCGTCAACACCGGCTGTAGTCCGATCTGGTTCCCTTCGGCCGGTCTCTTCTCTCCGCGTGGCGTGCTGGTCAGCGGGTACACCGATGAGCGGGATACACCCTTCCAGAAGATGAGCACGGAGGCAAAGTTCGAGGAGAGCCGCAAGTCCATCGAGCGCCTCCATCCAGGGCACGGCAAGGAGCTCGAGAAGCCCATGTATGTCTGCTGGGGCAAGATGGAGCACAACGAAGGCTCCTGGATCAGCTCGTACGCGCCGGAGCTGGATCATGCACCGGGCATGTCGCTGACCCGTCAGACGGGCCAGGCGCGCTCGGCCGGACGATCGCGCACGGAGACCAATCCCAACTACGAGGTCCTGATCCAGCCGGACGGCCCGATCTACTTCGCCGGCGATCACGTCAGCCACATCGTCGGTTGGCAGGAGGGCGCGGCGCTCAGCTCGCTGCGCGCGATTCAGATGATCTCAGACGTGGTAAAGACAAAGCAGGCCTGACCCGCGGCAGGATGCCGTGGCCAAAGAAATCGAGGAGAGTTTCATGATCAGGATTGGACGAATGGGTGTGGCAAGCCTCGCGTTGTTCGTGGCGGCGGAGATGGCAGGCGCGCAGGTGACGGTGAAGCATCTGCAACCGAACGAGAAGAGCCCTATCGCTAACGGCGTTTGGGCCGGCGATACGCTGTACCTCAGCGGGCAGCTGGCGAGTCCGGTCACGCCGGCCGATGCCGCCAAGGGCACGGAAGCGGTCTATGGCGATACCAAGACACAGGCCGCAAGCGCTCTCGTCAAGATTCAAACGTTGCTGAAGGAGCAGGGCCTCGACATGAAGGACGTCGTCAAGATGACGGTCTTCCTCGCGGGCGACCCGGCTAAGGGCGGCAAGCTCGACTTTGCCGGTCTGCAGGCCGCCTACACGCAGTACTTCGGCACCGCGGATCAACCAAACAAGCCGGCCCGCAGCGCCATGCAGGTGGCCGCGCTCGCCGCGCCCTGGGCTCTGGTTGAGATCGAGGTGATCGCGGTGAAGAGTAAGTAACCTCTGCAGCTACAGATCGTCGAAGCGATCACAGCACCAGAGACAGACCTAAAGAAAGGGAAGGCATTGAGCCCTCCCTTCCTTGCTTCGGCCTGCAACGCAGCGCCGGCTATCCCATGGACGCGAACAGCTCGTCGTCGTACCGATCCAGATGGGCGTTCGCCGTCACGGGCTGATCCATAACGGCCTTGAACGCCATCTTGAACTGCGCCATCTCTGCCGGCGTCCCCACCGAAACCCGCACCATGTTCGGCCAGATGGGCCAGGTACGACCGATCATTACATTCTTGGCCTGCATGGCCTTGATGATGTCCCGCCCATTGCGGCCCGTGTCGATCATGAAGCAGTTTGAGACTGACGGGATAAAGGTGTAGTGGTTCTCCGCGAGCCACGCGAAGGTGTCATTGCGTGTGTCCGCGATGATCTTCTTGCGGGTGGGAACCAGATCAGCCTGAAGCAAACTGACGTTAGCGGCAGCCGACCCGGTGATCGGCATCGCATTCTGCCCGTAGGGCTGGAGGCGCGCCAGCAGATCCGGCCGGCCCAGTGCAAGGCCGCAGCGGATCCCTGCCATCCCGTAGACCTTCGAGAACGTGCGCAGAACAATCAGATCCTTGTCCGCGGCGACGAAGTCGAGAACGTTGGGCGCGTCCGAAAGATGGATGTAGGCCTCGTCAACCAGCAGAATCGAGCCCTTCGGCTTGTTCTCGAGCGCCCAGGCGATGTCTTCCTTCGTGGTCAGGGTTCCTGTCGGATTGTTCGGATTACAGATGTAAATCACGCCCGCATTCGGGTCGGCCGCGACCATTGCCTTCACGTCGTGCGCGTGGGTTGAGGTGAGAGGCACCTTCGAGATCTTGGCCTTGCTCGCGGCAGCGGCCATCATGCCGGCCTCGTACGAAGGATCAGCAGTGACAAAGCCACGGGTGGGCGACGTGAAGGCGAGGACGGTGTAGTGCAGCGGCTCCGACGAGCCGGCGTAGACTGCGATGTACTCCTCTTTCAGGTGGTTCTGGCTGGCAAAGGTCTTGGTCAGCTTGTCGGTCTCGCCGAGCAGATCGTACCGGCCGCCCTGGGGAGCAATTGCGGCAATCGCATCGCACGCTGCCTTGCAGGGGCCTAGCGGATTCTCGTTCGCGTTGATGAGCACAGCGCCTTCCGGCATGGGCGTTCGCTTGCGGCGTGCCTGCGGCGAGGTCTTGGCGACATCCGCGCTCGCCGATTGCAGGGCGGCGTAGGCAAAGTGGGCTTCCGTCAGAACGGGGGCCGAAGCGGCCAAAGAGGCGAGCCGCAGGAAGGATCTGCGGGAGGACTGAGAGGCACGTACCGAGGGGATGGGCATGCAGTGGCTCCTATCGAGATAGAACGACAAAAGACGGAACGGCGGAGGCAACCGGTAGGTGAACCGGTCGTGATGGGCGGGCAGTGATCCGGTGATCGTGCGCGTGCATCAAGCGTTGAAAGTGGGGTGCGTGCGCTTACTGTACCGCAGGATTTACTCAGCTTTGATCTTTTTCGCGAGCAAACGCGAGGAAAGTGGATCAGCTGGAACGTCGTTGCGGCTTATCGCTCAAAGACCACGCGATGCTTCGTCAGCCACCAGCAGGCCTGGTTGCCGCCCTGCGGAAAAAGCGAGTGGCTGCAGGGCATGTCCTCGGTGCCATCCATGTAGTACTCCTCGCGGCTGCCCTTGAGCGGTGCCACGAGCATCCGCGTGACCTGCACGCTCCCCATGCCGGTGCCCCGCGCGATATGCAGCCGCCAAAGCAGCCAGTCACTGACGTAGGTAAGCAGAAGGAGCGCAACCAGCCCGAGGAACGTTCGACCCGCCCATTGCTGCCATCGCTGCCACTCGGTCATGGAAAACTTTCCCGCGGGGTTCGGGTCAACGAAGATGCCCGCAGACACCCCGGAGCCTCATGGTACGGCAGATCGGGTTACGGCAGGTGAGATCGTGCAGCCGACAGGGTTGCCATCGATGGCCGCATCGGGAGAGAGTAGAGCAAGGCGAGATCGGCATTCTGGCTCAACCTGCTGAAGCCGAAGATCTCGCCTGATGGCCACGAGGTTCAGTATTTTGATGAAGCTGCGAACGCACCGAACAGGCACGATCCTTCTTTCAGCGTTGCTGGCGTTTGTGCTCTCGGGCGGCCACCGAGCACAGGCACAGAGCGACGCAACCGCCGTGCAGCCGCTTGCGATCTCGGCGTTTGGCATGGGCACGGGAACCTGGACGGATGTCCTCGGGGGGCGAAATCTGGGGGTGACCGCGGGTGCTGACCTCGCCTTTCTCACTTACCGCAGGCTGCGGCCAGTCGCTGAGATTCGCGGCAACTACCCCTTCTACGAGGGCAAGGTGGATCGGCAGAAGAGCTTTCTTGGCGGCCTGAAGGTGGAACGGCAATTCGGTCCGCTCCGTCCGTACGCCAACTTCCTCATCGGGCGCGGCGAGGCCGACTACAAGAATGGACTCCTTTTTGGCAGCCTGCTGTACCTGAAGACCGTGTCCACTGTGTACTCGCCCGGATTTGGCGTCGAGTACGACGTGACACCCCACTTCTCGGCGAAGGTCGACTTTCAGTACCAGTACTGGAACACCCCCGCGGTCGCGAGTGGAACCATCCACCCCAGACCTCTGAGCGCCGGGGTTGTCTACCGCTTCGACTTCAATCACCACTACAAGGTCCGACGCGCCGGTCGCTGAAGTTGCTAGAGGTTGAAGAGGTCTCGCAGGCGGCGGGTCTGCGAGCGGCTGACCGGGATCTCCGTCTTCTTCGGATCGTCCATCCGCAGCTGGTAGCTGGACTTGAACCAGGGAACGACCTCGCGGATGTGCTGGATATTGACGATGAACGAACGGTGCGCGCGCCAGAACGCTTCGGGATCGAGCAGATCCATCAGTTCTTCGAGTGTGCGGCAGTTCGACAGCCCCTCCACGGTCGAGGTGACCACGCTGATGGCGCCTTCCTCGATCGATGCAAAGCAGATCTCACGCTGATCCACGAGCAGCAGACGCTGATGGGCACGAACCACGATCTTTCCCGAGTGGCTTTGCGGCTGGGCGGAGGGACCACGGCTCCCGCTGGCCTGCTCTTCCACCAGGCGAAGCAGTGCGTCGAGCTTTGCCTCGGTGCTGGCGTCGGGTGGCAGAGGCTCACTGTTGGGCGGCTGCGGCTCGGTCTGCCGTGCCCGCTGGGCCTGTGCCTTTTCGAGGGCCTGGAGCACTCGTTGCTTGTCGAACGGCTTCAGCAGGTAGTCGACCGCGTTTACTTCAAAGGCACGGACGGCGTACTGGTCGAAGGCGGTGGCGAAGACGACCTGCGGCATGGGGGTGTGGCGGTCGAGCAGCTTCTTGAGAACTGCGAAGCCATCGAGGCCGGGCATCTGCACATCGAGGAAGACCAGATCGGGCTGGTGCCGGCGGATGAGGTCCACGGCCTCGATGCCATTGGTGCCGTGCGCCAGAATCTCCACACCGCCAGCGTCTTCAAGCAGGAACTGGAGCTCCTGCCGGCTGAGAGGTTCATCGTCGATGATGAGGGCGGTCACGCTCTCTTACTCTACGCGCGCGCCGCTAGTCACTGTACGCGCGCAGACGCGCGGGCGAGCCGTCCTCGGCCAGGTCGTGGCCGCACTGCGTGCAGTAGATGTCAGTAATCTTGACGCCGCGGAAGCAGCGGCCGCACACCGGAGCCATCTGGAACTGGCACTGCGGACAGAAGTGAAAGCTCGCGGCGATCTCGGTGCTGCAGTGCGCGCATCGCCGCTGGATGGGCTGGCGCAGAAGGAAGTACACCACTGCGCCGATGCCGCCCGGCATGAGCACCACGATCAGCATCCAGATGCCGGCGGACATGTTCCGTCGCTTCACGTCACGACTGACATACCCCACCAGCAGGACGTAGCTGGCGAAGGCGGTTCCCCAGGAGTAGCCCATGAGCAGCCGGAGCGGAAGCAGCTCGTGCTTGTGATGGGGCATGACGCCGTGAAAGAGGTACTGCACGCCGATGAAGACGAGGATCGAGAGCGCGATCGACCAGGCGGGGATGACGCTGAGGTCATCCTGACGATTGGCCATCGGCTGTTCCGCTCCAGGCAGCTCCGACGAAGTGTTGTGTTCCGAGAAGAACTTCATTCCATGGACTCACGATCGCTGTGGGCACGACGCGCCCAGGCCAGCGCCAGGATAGCGGCAGACACAGGAAAGAACCACACAAGAAAGATGAAGATCTGGCTGCTGGCGTCCGGGATGCCGGTCGGCGCCAGCTCGTACTGATCAAGCAGAGACCAGATAGCGGTGCACAGAATCAGCAGGAAGGCTGCGCTGATTGCCATGGGAATCCAGAGACTCCGCCCACGCGAGCGTTGCAACTTCAGATCCTGGGCGCGCTCGCGAACGATGCGGTGGGTCCGGTTGACCAGCTGGATCCGCGCCGCGGTGGACGACCCTTCTGCTTCGGATCCCGAAACGCTCTGCTCTATCCGCGATCCTGCCTGATCTTCGGGCCGCATCATGCCGGCACCTCGTTGGGGCGCAGAGAGCGTAGCCTGGCCAGCTCGGGTTTGACCGAGGCGAGACCGCGGTAGAGCCGTGACTTCACGGTTGAGAGCGGAGCGCCGGTGATGGAGGCGATCTCCTCGAGGCTCAGCTCCTCGTAGAAGCGCAGGACCAGAACCTCGCGGGAGCGCGGCTCGAGATGAACCAGCACCTGGTGCACCTCGGCGCGATCTTCGCCCGAGCGGAACTGATCGAGCGGCGAGGGCTCATGGTCGACGATCTCGAACGGCCGCTCGTTGTCGCCGCCTTCGCTCATTTCGTCCAGGCTCGCCATGGTGCGCTTGCGCGAGAGGTCGATGACGAGGTTGCGGGCGATGGTGAACAGCCAGGTGTCGAAGCGGGACTTGCCGTTGAACTGCGCGCCGCGCAGAAGCACGCGGATCCAGGTCTCCTGGAAGAGATCCTCCGAGATCTCGCGGTTTCCGGTGAGAAACAGAAGATAGCGAAGCAGGCGATGCTGGAACTCTTCGATCAGGCGATCGAGCAGCTCGGGATCCTGGCGCTTGAGGCCCTGCGCGATAACGAGGGTATCCGCCTGGGACTGGGCGGCGGCGGCAGCAGACGCGTTGGACATCGACATCGCTCGCATATCTGGTAAAGACGCTCTCTTTCCGGGAAAAGTCTCTCCGCGACGGCCGACATCTTCAGTGTAGACCCCGGTACGCCGCTGGCTCCTCCCGTCCCCCCTGTTTTCGATCTCAAAATCTTCGATCCAGAGGACTTAGGTCTGGACCGGAATGACATACCCGGTTGAGGGAGCGGAGGGCATCTCCCGGAACGCTCTCGTCTCCTCCCGCACAAGCTGCAGATCCAGTATGGCGGACGGGACGGGGTGGTTGCGCCAGGGGGTGCGCGTCGCTTCACTCCATTGGCTGAAGGCGAGCTGCGGGATTCTTTCGCCGGGATCAGAAGAACAATTCGAAGGCAGAGGCATCGCGAGTGAGAGGGGCGAGGCACGATACGGAGGAATGTAGAGCGGGGGGGCGGAGGGCTGCGCGATAAACTGGCGGGATGGATGTTCTGTATGGGCTGCACCCGATCGAGGAGGCAGTGCGGGCGAATCCGAAGTCGCTCGATCATGTGCTGATCGCGCGGGAGCGGAAGGATGAGCGGCTGGAGCGGCTGACGCGACAGTGCCGTGAGGCCGGGGTGCGGGTGATGACAGACTCCCGCCAGCAGCTGACGCGGGTTGCCGGAACCGAGACGCACCAGGGCGCGGTCGCCATGGTGCGCGAGCGCAAGCTGCTGGCACTCGAAGACCTGATCGGCAGGCCCAACACCCCGCCGCGTTCGGAGGGAGATCATCAGTTCCTGCTCGCTCTCGATGGCGTCGAAGATCCGCACAACCTAGGGGCTCTGCTGCGGACGTGCGATGGCGCGGGGGTGAATGGCGTGGTGCTGACGGAGCGTCGGTCGGCGCCGCTCTCGGCGGTGGCCGCCAAGACCTCCGCCGGCGCGATGGAGCATGTGCGGATCGCCCGCGTGACCAACCTGGTGCGCGCGCTCGAGCAGGCCAAGGAGCGGCACTTCTGGATCATCGGGCTCGACGAGCGCGGGTCGATGGACTACACGGACTTCGACTTCCAGACGGACTGCGTGCTGGTGCTGGGCAGGGAAGGCGAGGGCATGCACGACCTGGTGAAGAAGACGTGCGATCACCTGCTGCGCATCCCGATGGCGGGCCGGGTCTTGAGCCTGAACGTCTCGGTGGCTGGCGCGGTGGTGATGTACGAAGCGGTGCGGCAGCGGCGTGGGCAGGCGGCCGCCGTCCCTGCATCCAAGCCTAAGAAACTGAAAGGTCTTGGTAGTTGACGCGACTCCAGCTTCCGCTTGTCCTTGCCGCTCCGCTCCTGTGCCTGTGGTGTTCTGCGATGGCCGCGCCGGTCTTTCAGCAGGCTGCGCCAACGGCGCCAGCGCAGTCTGAGCCCGCGACACCGGCTCAGGCTGAGCCCACGGCACCAGCGCAGGGAGAGCCTACGCCGGCCCAGGCCGCCGCGGCGCTGAAGGATGCCGAGCGTGAGGCGATTACCGTCACCCGGTACGATCTGGACCTGCACGTACGCCCTGCGGAGAGCCGGCTGAACGCAGTGGCGCGGCTGACCCTGCGCAACGACGGCAAGCTGCCGCTCTCGCATATCGCGCTCGAGCTCTCGTCGACGCTCGACTGGGAGGCGATCTCCGGGCAGGACGCAGCTGGCGCCTCCGGCAAGCTGCCGTTCGAGCACCATCGGCTCGACACGGATACGGACCATACGGGGGCCGAGAACGAAGCGGTGATCACGCTGCCACGCCCGCTGGCGCCGGCCGCCTCGATTGAGCTGACCGCGATCTACTCCGGCACGCTTGCCCGTTCTTCGGGCCGGCTGGAACGCAGCGGTGCGCCGGCGGCCGATGCGGAGCGGGCGGACTGGGATGGTATCGCCGCCGAGGGCACGTACCTGCGCGGCTTCGGCAGCGTGCTGTGGTATCCGGTGAGCGCGCCGCAGATCTTTCTGGGCGACGGGGCGCATCTGGCGGAGGCGGTGGGCCGCCAGCGGGAGCGGCAACGGACAGCCATGGCGCGGGTACGGCTGCAGGTGGAGTACACGGGGAAGCCGCCCGCCGCGGCGTTCTTTGCCGGCAGAGGCGAGCCGCTGCGGCCGCTTGAAGAAGACGCTGGAGCGTCGGAGAGCGAGCCCGCTGGCATTGCGCTGGCGGAGTTTGCTGCGGCGTCGCTTGGCTTCGGCCCACCCAGTCTCTTCATCGTGGGCGCAGCGCCGCAGATGGAGGGCAGGACGGTCGGCATCGTCACGGACGACGCTGGTTCCGCCGAGCGCGTCGAGGGCGCGGCGAAGGCATCGCTGGCGGTGGTGACGGACTGGCTGGGTGCCCTGCGGGAGCGGCAGCCGATCCTGCTCGACCACCTGGGCCAGCCGTTCGCACAGGGCGCCCTGCTGGTCGAGTCGGCGGACGAGGCGGACAACTCGTTTGCCATGACGCATCTGCTTAGCCACGCGTGGTTTGCGTCGGACGAGGTGTGGCTGGATGAGGGAGTGGCACAGTTTCTGCCGCTGGTGGCGATGGAACGGGAGCACGGCCGGCCCGCGGCGCTGGCGCAGCTGGAGGATCAGCGGCCGGCGCTGGTGCTGGCGGAGTCGAGTGCGGCTACGGCCGAGGCGGGCGGGCTGCCGGCGGCGACCCGCGAGGTGTTGTATCGCAACAAGGCAGTGGCGGTGCTGTGGATGCTGCGCGGGCTGGCGGGTGACGATGCTATGAAGAAGGCGCTGGGCGTGCTGCGGAGCCGCCCGCCGGCAGAGCGGGATGCGAAGGCGTTTGAGGCGGCGCTGGAGGCGGCGAGTGGCAAGGACCTGGCGTGGTTCTTCAACGACTGGGTGCTCGCGGACAAGGGGCTGCCGGAGCTCTCGATCGTGAGCGCGGCGGCGCGGGTGAATCCCGGGCGGCAGGGCACTGGCGAGGGCTACCTGGTGGCGGTGGAGGTGCGCAACGAGGGGGCGGCCGTTGCGGAGGTGCCGATCACGGTGCGCTCGGGCGAGCTGACCGCGACCGAGCGGCTGCGGATTCCGGGTAACGGCACGGCTTCGACGCGGATCGTCTTCCAGGGCAAGCCGCAGCAGGTGGAGGTGAACGACGGCAGTGTGCCGGAGGTTGGCACGAGCACGCATCTGCAGGATCTCGCGCCTTAGGCGGCGGATGGCTTAGCGCCGGCGGCGGACTGGGCGAGAGGAGCGCGGCGGCGGTGGCGGCAGAGGCCGGGTGAGCGTGTCGGTCCAGACCTGCGCGGCTCCCCAGGAGCGATGCGCTGTGAGGTCGAGGCGCGTCGGGCCAGGGGCGCGATTTTTTGGCAGAACGTCAGTGAGGCCTTCGCCGAACTGCGGCGCGGTGGCGGCGAGCGCGAGCAGGCGCGGGATGGCGATCAGCCCGGCGAGATGGAGCGTGTAGCCATCGGTGTTGGCTGAGCCCTCGAGTACGGCTGGCTCATGGCCGCCGAGGGCGAGCTCCACCGGCGACAGCGTCACGGTGGCCGAGCCGGCCGGCGCGGAGGCGAGCGCGAGGGCGGCGTCGCCGATGGAGAGCGGGGCGTCGCCAAGATGGCCACCGGCGAGGGTGAGGCCCTCGAGGCTGGCGTGGCCTTCCCAGGTGCCCGGCACGGCTCCGGGGTAGTGTGCGGTGGCGGCCAGCCAGCCGTCGGCGCGGGCATCGGACGGCAGACGGACGGACAGGACGTGGGCCCAGGTGGAGAGCACGGAGGCGGGCAGGCGCGCGGTGCCGATCTGGAACTGCGCCGATCGGCGGAGGCTGAGCACGTCGGGCACGACGCCTGTGACGGCGACGACGGCGCCTTTGCTGTCCGGCACGGGCCAGCTGCAGCGAAGATCACCGAAGGAGTGGAAGACGTGGGTGGCGAGGGCGGTGCACTCCATGTCGACGAAAAGGGAGTGATCGGGCACGAAGTCGGCGCGATGGAGGCTGCTGATCTGCGTGCGGACCTGGAGGCGCGCGGAGGAGAGCTGACCGGAGAGGTGCGCCGAGAGATTCATCTGGCCGCGGACGCCGGCGTCGGTGCCGGTGAGGATGCGGCTGGTGGCGCCGAGCGGTGCATCGGTCCAGGTGGCGTCGGCCGAGAGCGGGACTTCGCCGAGGTTTGCGGCGCGCTCGAGCGCTGCCTCGATCTGCAGGGTGCCGGTGTCGGAGACGCTGGTGTCGGTGCGCGCCGGCTTGGCGGCGATACGCATCTTCCATTGGCTGGGCTTTGGCAGCCAGAGAGCGAAGTCGGCTTCGGTGAGTGAGAAGGGGGTCTTCTCCTGCCCGAGCTTCAGATTGATGCGGGCACCGGTGGCCTCGATGTAGGGGAAGCGCGGAGCCTGGCCGGCGCTGGTCTGGGTTGTCGGCGCGGCGTCCAGGTGCGAGGCTTGCAGCAGGATCCCGGAGAGGTTCCATCGGCCGTCCGGCAGATGGACGAGGTTGACGCTGGGGTCGGTGAAGGTGATGCGGGAGAACTCAACGCGATGCCGCCAGAGTGAGCCGATGCGCAGACGAGCGTTGACGGTGTTGGCTCGAATAATGGGTTCCGCGCCGAATGGCGGCGCCTCATCGATGACGAAGTTTTCGAGGGTAAAGCTGGGCAGCGGCAGCAGATTCAGCGTGATGTGGTCGAGATGGACCGGTCGACCCAGCACTTGCGACATGCTGCCCGTGACGCGGCGCTGATAGCGATTGAGGCTCACCAGCGGTGGCACTACGGTGAGCAGAAGAAGCGCGGCACAGGCGATGAGGGCGGCCGTGATGCGGGGCGTCGGCCGGCGGAGACGGGCCTGGGATCCGGACGGGGGACCGGATGGGGGCGCGATCTGAGCGCCGGGCTGGGGCTCCGGCCCGGCGCTCTCCGTCATCGCGCCTGTGGGATGGGTCTCCTGCTGCATGGCTCTCGGTGTCAGGCGAGCGTCGATCGGCGCGCCTGAAGGTGGGGTACGAATACGCTACTTGATGAGATGGAGGGTGCGGGACCAGCGGGTCTGATCGAAGATGTGCAGGAGCACATGGCCCATGAACGAGATGCGATCGCCTACGCCCTGCTTGTAGATCTGGCTCGCTGGCGTCTGAAAGGACCAGTAGACGAAGAGCGGGCGGCCGACGATGTTTTCGCGCGGGACGAAGCCCCAGTAGCGGCCATCCAGGCTTTCGGTGCGGTTGTCGCCGAGGGCGAAGACCGCACCGGGGGGAACCACGAGATCGCCACCCTGGACGAACTTCGCCTGCTCCTCGGCCCAGAGCGCCGTGACGTTGCCGTCCATCGATCCGCCGGTGGGGAAGTCGTCGCGGTAGGCATCGAAGGCGTGCTGCGGATTGCCGTCTTCGACCGGCTTGGCGGCGTACCCCTCATCCTGCGCGACGCCGTTGAGGTAGACGATGCCGTTGTGCAGGTGGATGTGGTCGCCGGGCAGGCCGATCGCGCGCTTGACCAGAAAGAGGTCCGGCGTCTCCGGATGGGGCTTGAGGAAGACGATGACGTCGCCGCGGCGGACGTCGCGATAGTGCATGAACTTGGCGAGGACCGAGGGCGGCGCCAGCGAGATGCGGTCGACCAGGACGTGGTCGCCGATCAGCAGCGTCTTTACCATGGAGGCGGACGGAATCTCGAAGTTCTGGAAGACAAAGGTCATGACGAAGAGGCCCACCGCGAGCACGGTGCAGATGGACGCGAGCGACTCGAGCGGAGTCTCGGTACGATCGTCCCTGGTCGAGGCGGACGCGAGGTCGTCCATGGCCGGTCTGGCGGGCGCCTTCGGTTCGTTTGGCTCGGAAAGCGTGGTGGTCATCGGATCTCCGGTGTCAGTGTATCGTCCCCGCGGGCGGCGGCGCTCAACGAACGATGTGCAGGGCCCGGTGCCAGCGGGCCAGGCTACGCAGGTTCGCCAGAACTCCCGGCTGCTTTGCCGGGCGGTCGGCCAGTACGTTGCGGTCATCCGTCTCCGGCTCGCGCAGTGAGAGATAGACCAGCAGGGGTTTGCCGATGATCAACTGCGCCGGCACCAGACCCCAGTAGCGGCTGTCCTCGCTGTTGTTGCGGTTGTCGCCGAGCACGAAGTAGTGGTCTGCCGGAATACGGAGCTCGCCGTGGTCTTCGAGGTGCCGCAGCTGCATCCACCAGGCGCTGTCCACGTCGGGATCGGTCGAGGTCAGGCGGGGGAAGTTGTCGCGGTAGTTGTCGGGCGGGGACGGGCGGTAGACGGCGTAGGGCTCATCGAGTGACTTGCCGTTGATGAAGACCTGATCGTCGTGCATGCGCAGACGCTCGCCGGGCAGGCCGATGACGCGCTTGACCAGATGCACGGACGGGTTCGACGGAAAGTGGAAGACGACCACGTCGCCGCGATGGATGGTTCCCGGCGCCAGCGGCGGCAGATCGCGGTCAGCCGTCTGCTTGTCCACGAGGAGGAAGTCGCCGACCAGCAGCGTCGGCACCATGGAGGCCGACGGGATCCGAAACGGCTGCACGGTGAAGGTGATGATGAACAGGGCGACGATGATGATGGAGAGCAGCGCCTGCAGCGCGAGCAGCAGGGTGTTTTCCGCCGCGACAAGCTCTCCCGCGGCAGCCTTCTTTGGGGTCGGCGCCAGAGGCGGTATCGCCTCTTCCATCGGAGGGATCTCGGGCTCCGTCGTCACATGGCCCCCTTGGCCGTTGCTGCCTCAGCCTTGCCGTTGCCGGACCGATCGAGAACCAGCAGGGCGAGTCGCGCCGCCTCCTGCTGCGCCCGCTTCTTGGTCGAGCCTTCGGACTCCGCCAGCGGCGTGGTGCCGCCATCCGCCGCCTGGATCTCCACGGCCACACGGAAGAGCCGCTTGTGGTCCGGCCCGCTCTCGTCGACCGGCACATAGCGCGGTTGCCCCATGCCCGTGGCCTGAAGCCGCTCCTGGAGCGCCGACTTGTAGTCACCGATGGCCGCACCGGCGGCGAGTGCCTGCCGCAGCTCCGGCATGGCCGGCGAGAGCACCTCGCGTTCGATGAAGGCTGCCGCCGCCGGCAGGCCTCCGTCAAGGTAGAGCGCGGCGATGACGGCCTCGAGCGCGTCGGCCAGCAGAGCGGGTTTGCGACGGCCGCCGCTGCGATCCTCTCCTCGGCCCAGCCGAAGATGCTCGCCCAGCCCGAGCCCGTCGGCGACGGCGGCCAGGTGCTTGCTGCTCACCACAGAGGCTCGCAGCCGCGTGAGATCGCCTTCGCGGGCCGACGGAAAGTCACGAAACAGAACCTCCGCTACCACCAGGCTCAGCACCGCGTCGCCAAGAAACTCCAGCTGTTCATTGTCGGGTGAAGGATCGGCCGAATCGCCGCCACGCAACGAGGGATCCTCATGCAGCAGCGAGCTGTGGGTGAGCGCCATAGTCAGCAGCGAGGGATCGCGAAAGGTATACCCCGTCCGGAATGTCTCCGCCGCGCCGCGAGGCTTCGCCGATCGTCTGCGAGTCGCCGTGGCTTCCGGTCTGCTGCTCGTCACTCTCTGGGCCTCCGGCGGCAGTGCGTCTTGCTTCCTCTACTCCTGTACGCAGCGGAAGGGCTTACAGTTTACCGCTCGGGTTTATACGCGTCCTTCTCCGCCTTGCCGCTGGGGTCGATCGCGTCCTCGGCGGGCGCCGGGGCCGGCCGCTTGGGCAGCGCAAACGGCGTCTTCAGGCCCGAGGCCGCCGCTGCGCGCGTGTCGGCCTGGGCTCCGTTGACCGCGAGCGCCGCCTGGTACTCCTCGAGCGCCTTGCGGCGATCCGGCTGCACGTCATAGAGCCGGCCGAGATAGATGTGCGACCACGCCACGATGTGTGGGTTGCGCGCGCTTGAGAGCGTCGCCTGGAAGTGCGTCATGGCCTCTTCGGGCTGCCGCTGGAGGAGCGCGATGCGGGCCAGGATGTAGTTCGCCTCGGCGTGGTCACCCGCCGGATCTGCGAGGGCCTTGTTCGCCAGCTCCTCCGCGGCCGAGGCATCGCCCTGCATCAGTTTCATCTCTGCCAGCCGCAGGCCGGTGGGTGGCAGCGAGACACGGCGCACGTCGTCATGCGTGGTCTCAGGGAGGAAGACGACCTGCCTGGCCTCGTGCGCCTGCCGGTCCACGTCCATGCCGTAGACCATCTGGCCGATGTTGTCTTTGAGGCTCACGTTGTCGTGCTCTTCGGCGATGAGCTGCCCGTAGAAGTAGTTGGTCAGCACCCAGCCGTGGCGTGTGGCGAGATCGGCCGCGTTGCGGCGGACGGCCTCGGTCTGGCGTTCAAATACACCCTTCGCCGCGTCGTACTTCTCGAAGTCGACGCGCTCGCGCATGCCGGCTGGTTTGGGCGGCGGCGTGAGGCCGGTGTCCATGGTGCGGGCTTCAATGGCCTTGATCAGGCACTCCGTGATGAGCGAGACGATGTCGGATTTGTGCGCGAAGTCGATCGGGGCTTCCTGCACCGACTTGAGGATGGGCTGCAGGCGCTGCATCGCGGTCGCGCGCGCGTAGATCATCGGCTCCACTTCGTAGTGCAGGTAGGTGTGGCGGATCTGCTCCATGTGGAAGTAGCCGCTCGCGGAGGGGGAGACGGCGATGATGTAGTTCGACCCGTAGATGCGCGCGTTGACCGCGGTTGGCGCGAGCATGGGCTCAAGCAGCACCAGGAAGCGGCGACCGTCGTAGCTCGAGACCGGCTCCCGCAGATAGATGTTGGTGTTCAGAATCATCTTCGTCAGCGGATCGTGCACGCTTTCCGTCAGGGCGGTGTACGCCGGCCGGTTTTCCACCCAGATCGCATGCAGGTGGATCGCATCCGCGAAGTTGTGGAGCAGCGGCAGGATGTTGAGGATCTGCGTGGAGTCCGGCGGCAGCTCGGTCTCATCCGCAGTGAGGGTGAGCTCCGGCGAGGTGTAGAGCGCGAGTGAGACGTACTGCGCGATGTTGAGGCCGCGGTCGGCGAGGCTGTGCTGGCGGATGTAGGTGCAGAGTGCGTCGCGGCTCTTCGCCGCCTCGGCGGAGCCGGCGACCGCCTCGGTCACCTGCCCGCGCACCACGGCGCGCACCGGATTCGACTCCGCCAGGTCGGCGTCGTAGCCGCAGGTGTTGAGTGCGACCGCCAGATCGAAGAGCGGCTCGCTGGTCTCGAGCGTGATTCCGGATCCGGTGACATCGGGCTGCTGCGGGCGTTGCGCGGGCTCCTGCCCGCCGCTGCTCGAGGAGGAAGAGCCGGGCGTCTGGCTGGGTGCCTGGGCGGCACTCGGCCGTGCCGTCGCCATGGGTAGCAGCAACGCGATCCCCGCGACGAGGACGCGCAGAGATTGGGGAGCCGCGGGCTTCCGGAGAGGCTTCAACGAAGAGGGAACCGCGCCGGATTGGCCGCCGGGACGCATGGACATGATGGGGTTTCGACGCACCCATGGAGTGTAGGAGAGCGCGAGGACTGCGCGCAAGCAGGCCAGCCGCCCGGAATATGGGGCCTGTGAAAGGTGCCGGCCGGAGGTTCGGAGCGAACCGCGCTAGCCGGTCACCGAGACGCCGGCGAATGCCACCAGAACGTGGCCTCGCACCGGAACGCCGAAGACGCTCGCGGGCCGGAAGACGCTGGCCAGCAGCCGCTCGGTAACCTGGTCACGAACCGTCGGATCCTGCGGCCCGGAGACGATGCGGTAGTCATAGACCTCACCGCGCGCGTTGATTGCCGCCTCGACGACGATGGTGGAGTCCTCCGCTGTGGCCACGGGCTGAATGCCGGCCACGGAGTAGAGGTAGTGCGGCGCCGTCATCGCGCCCAGCGGTTCATCGTTGGCCATGACCGGGTTGGCGGCACTCATCGCGCCCAGCAGAAAGAGGATGGAGCCAAGAAAGAGCACGGCGGCCGCAACACCGGCACACGCCTGCATCACCACCGGACGGAAGGCGTTCTGCCACTGGAGGGCAAAGCGGTCGAAGCGGCTCGTCCAGCTGCGCCGGCCCTCATGCGAGATGGCCAGCCGAAGCCGCAGGCTCAGGTCCGCCGGCACCTTGGGCGGGCCGAGGACGGCAAGCGTCTCCTGCATCCGGCGGGTTAGCGCGAACTCGGCTGCGCACCCAGAGCAGCCTTCCAGATGCTCCGCGATCTGCTGCATCTCGACACCCGTCACGGCGCCGTCCAGGTACTCCGACAGCGAGCCGCGAACGTCGAGGCAGGCGGGCGGCAGGGTTGCATCCATGGAGATTAGGGTCGTCATGCGGACCTCCGGACGGCGATCGCGGCAGGCTCGGAGCGCACTGGTCTGAGGCATGGGCGCAGCAGCTCGCGCAGCATGTGTCTGCCGCGAGTGAGGCGGCTCTTGACGGTGCCCAGGTTTACACCCAGGACCTCGGCGATCTCCTCGTAGGCGAAGCCTTCGATCTCGCGGAGGACGACCACGGTGCGGAAGGCCTCGGGAAGCTCGCGGAGCGCCTGCTCTACACTGGCCCGGAGCTCGCCCTGCTCGGCATGGTCGAGCGGCGTGCCATGCCCGTCAGCGAGGATCATGGCCAGGGTGGGCGCGTCTTCTTCGGCCTCGGTGGGCGGGGTGTCGAGCGTGATCTCCCGGCGCTTGTGGCGCGACCACCACCGACGCTGGTTTGAGGCCTCGTGCAGCGCGATGCGGTAGAGCCAGGTACGGAGGCTAGAGCCGCCATGGAAGCTGCGGATCGAGCGAAAGACCTTGATGAAGACTTCCTGCGTGATGTCTGCGGCGTCCGCCGGGTCGTCCAGGCTGCGCGCGATCAGCGAGTAGAGCGGCTGGTGGTACTGCGCGATCAGAATGGCGAAGGCGTCTTCGGAGCCGGCCTTCAGGTCGGCGATCAGAGTGGCTTCCTCTGTGGAGAAGCCGATCGCACTTGCCAGATTTCCCACGATAGTGCCCGCCTGGATCAATGAGGTGTCCTCTAAAGTACGACCAACAGCCGATCACGCGCAAACCACGAGAGTAACTACGCCGCCGGCGGCCGAGTGCTCGCTCACTCTACAGGACTTAGACACCAGCCCGACGGCAAAGGTTCCCACGGCGATCGGTCTGTTTGCCGCGCCGCGCATTGACGAATAGGCGTCTGTCCCTGAGAATGAAGAGGTCCTTCCCGAAGTGTGGGCCTGTGGCGCAGCTGGGAGCGCGCTTCCATGGCATGGAAGAGGTCATCGGTTCGATCCCGATCAGGTCCACCAATTACTTCAACAACTTAGCGGAACCCCCTCCGAGAACTTGGCAGCAAATTGGCAGCAAATCTCAATTTGCCATCTGCCGACGCTCTGCCAGTTTTCTGCCAACTCCCTTCTGAAGTGCCATGCTTCGTTTTATTTTCCAGGATTTCTTCGTCCTGTCAGCTCACCGTCGCTGCCCTTATGGCAGCAGCCGGCGCCCTGATACCGGCATTGGCCGCGAGCTTCTTCATCGTGCCATTCAACTCGTGATGAATGGAGTCGACGGTTGCGCGCACACCCTCCGGCAGTTCCTGCATGTAGACGTCGGTTGTTGTCGCCACGCGTGAGTGCCGCATCATCCCTTGCACGTCCTTGACTGTCCCTTTCCTCTGAGCCAGCGTCGCGATCGTGCGCCGAATGACCTGGAACGTAAGCTTCGGCAGGCCAAGCTCAGTCGCCAGTTTGTGTAGAACCCGCTTGCGATAATTGCTGGGATCCATGAAAGAGCCGTCCCGGTTCGGAAACATAAAGGCTTCCGGTTCGGACGGCGGCAGGCCATGCTTTTTCTTCTTCCCGTCGTACTGCTGCTGACTGACTCGTCGCCAGGCGAAGAGGTCCTCGGACAGTTCTTTCGCAATCGGCACTTCGGTCAGACTTCCTTTCGTCTTTCCGTAGGGCCTGATCTTCCCCTTGTAGATTGTCTCCACAATGGTGAGCGAGACCGCAGCGACCCGATGGCACTTCCACCGAAAGGCGAACAGTTCGCTCGGACGGAGCGCGTTCGTCATATCCAGCTTCAGCAAAATCCGGTCGCGAAGATCAAGCCTCGCCAAGGCTGCAGCAAGCTGCTCCCAGGTAAGCACCGTCTTATCGGTCTCCCGCAGGTGGGCGGGAGTCTTCAGCGTGCGAGCAGGGTCCTTCGGCAGGAACTCCTGATCGACCGCCTCGGCAAAGATGGCCTTCGTGTACGCTCGGATCTGCAACACTCTGTCCTTCGAACGAGTCTTCGCCAGCTTATTGAGATGGGTTTGGAGAGTGAACTTATCAATGTTCTCGAGGCGTGCATCCCCGAACACGTCGACAAGATCTGCCTGAATGAGGAACTTCTTCACCTTGGCAGTCTCCTCTCTCCAGTCCGCCTCTTTGAGCGGCAGGTAACGGTGCGTGACAAACCACCCGAAAGTGACTGCTCCATTGATCATGGATTTGTCGCCATTGAGCGGCTGCTTCCCCAGCCTGGCAATCTCGCCTTCCAGCTTTTCCCTGGCCTGCGACTTTGACATACCGCTCTTCAGTCCAAGAATGACCTGAGCGACGGCTGGTTTAGTTTGATCGGTTGCAGAGTCAAGCTCCGCTCGGCGGAAGTAGCCGTACCACTTCTTTCCGCGAAGCCGGACCCATCCTTTCTGGTAGGAAGTTCCCATCTATTCCTCAAATTCTGTGTGGGGGAATAAGCGGGCCGTCATCAGTTTACCGCCGCTTGCGACGCAAAACCGAGGCGCGCTCCCGCTCGTTTAAGAACTCGTCGATCTGACTGGTGCGGTAGCGGAGCGCACCATCGCTCATGCGGATTACCGGCAGGTAAGGCAATCGCCGGGACGAGTGGTCCCAGACCCAGTCTCTGGTCACGTTCAGTCTCATCGCGACTTCGTCTGCTGTGAGCAAGGGGTCGGACACTTGCATCCGCTCCGGCATCTGCAGTAACGCCATATCTACTCTCCTGTGCTCCTGAATGCGCCGACCTATGCGGCGATTACGGCATGTTGGGTCTGTTTGCGATCTCAGTCAAATTTCCCGATACCGGGGTCTTCGCCGCTCATGCAGGTGAATTTGACCGAGTTACAAGTCCGCCGCATGCTGACTTCGCGTTCAAGGGAGGATGCATGGGTTGGAAACGGAAATACCTTTTTATCGCGGTCGCAATGACCGCGTTGGATCTCTTGGTGGCTTTTCGATATGGGGTCGCCGTCTGGCAAGCGTACGCGGACTTTCTTATAGTCCGGCTACTTCTTCTCTTGTTCGTCGCTATCTGGATGACTAGCCTGGCTGATTTGTGGAGCCGGGCGGTTGGGCGCTCGGAACAAACCCCAATTGCCCCCCGCATGAGGTTCTCCGACATTCCTGCAAGCACAGCCGCTGATGCGGAGGTTCGCGATGTTTGACTCTCTGGCAGATCTTTCCGCAAAGCTGGCGGCGACGGGCTACTTCATCGATCCGGTGATGACGCAGGTTGTGTTTCTCGCGGCCAAGCTCAACAAGCCCCTGCTCCTTGAGGGACCCGCCGGATCCGGCAAGACACAGTTGGCCATCTCAGTGGCCGCGGCAGCCGGCACCCACGTAGAGCGGCTACAGTGTTATCGCGGTGTCAGCGAAGACAAGGCGATCGGACGCTTTGACGAGGGTCTGCAGCGGCTCTACATGGAGTTTTCGAAAGGCCAACATGAGAGCTGGCAGCTTCTGCAGGCCAACTTGAAGGGACGGGATTTCTTCCGGCCCGGCCCGTTGATGCGCGCTCTAGAATGCGAGCGGCCGTGCGTTCTCCTCATCGACGAATTGGACAAGGTGGATGACGGTTTCGAGGCCATGCTTCTCGAGATTCTCTCTGCCTGGCAGCTCTCCATTCCTGAGTTTGGGACCGTTGCCGCCAAGAGCGTGCCATTCGTTGTGCTCACCAGCAACGAAGAACGCCGCCTGGGAGACCCGATTCGCAGGCGCAGCCTTTACGTCCGGGTGGAGCACCCCACACCGCAGCGCGAAGCGGAGATCATCGCGAGCCGCACTCCGGACGCGGATGTCGCCTTTCACCACGAGATGGCTGGCATTGCTCTTTCGTTCCGCAACTACTCTTTGGAGAAGCCGCCTTCCGTGTCGGAGATGATCGACTTCGCTAACGCTCTCCAGATTCTTGGGACCGATCATGTGACCGAAGAGCATCGGGATATCCTTCTTCCGTTCCTCGCCAAGACCGAGAAGGACCGCCGCCATCTCCTTCTTCGCGAAGGGTTCAAGAGCCTGCTCGATGACGGAGCGCGCCTCGCTGCGCGAATGGCCGCCCAGAAGGAGGAGCGGCAATGAGGTTGATCTTTGTCGTGCTCCTAATGACATCGTTCGCGGCCCATGCCGATGCGCTCTCACCGGAGCAGTGCGTGGAGCATTATGCCACCGTTTACCGGGTTCCACCGGAACTGATCGCAGCCTTCATCGACGTGGAGTCGGGCTGGAATCCGCACGCACTCTCCGACAAGGGCGCGATGGGGTTGATGCAGCTCATGCCAGCAACCGCTCGGCGCTTCGGAGCGATGCAGCCGTTCGATGTGGAGCAGAATATCGCGGCCGGAACTCGCTATGTGACCACCTTGATGTGGGAGTTCCATGGAGATCTGCGGCTTGTTGCCGCAGCCTATTACGCGGGTGATCGTTGGGTCGGCCGGCGGCTGTTGGCCTATCGCAATCCGCAGGTTGTTGCCTACGTTGAGGCAATTCGACGGAGGTACATGCTGCACAAATATCCGGCCTTCAGGCCGACAAGGAGATAAGGATTATGATGCTTCGCTGGCTGATCCCCTTAGCAGTTTTGTTCTCGTCACTGTCACACGTCATGCAAGGTCAGGTAAGCGCGCGCGTCGCGACTGTGGTCATCAGTCCCAACGAGGTTACTATTCTTCACCTGCGGCCCGAGTTCGAATCGAGCATCCGCATGCCGGAAGAAGTCACTTCTGTGATCCTTGGCAGTCCGGGGACCTTCAAGGCCGAACACAACGAGGGCGAACCGGAATATGTCTACGTCAAGCCGGTGACTAAGGAACCCGCTCAATCGAACCTGCTCGTAGCCACCAAGTCAGGGGCGCACGTTACGTTGGAGTTGATCAGCGATGGCAATGCCGCGAGCACGGGCCAACCCGTGGATTTTCTGCTCGAGTACCGGACTTCCCGCAGTTTCCTGATCGGGACAAACACTGCTTCGGTTGAGAAGACGCCGGAAAAGACTCCGCCTTCTTCCACACCTGAGGGTTCCCGCACATCGGGACCCGCTAATCCGTCGGTGGTTGAGTTGGAGCTTGCTCAGCAGGAGCGCGTGAACACCCCGAGTTGGACCAAATGGAATGGCAAGCAGATCGAAACTTCCATCGGGGATATTCGCCAGTGGAGTAATCAGACGATCATCTCCTACTCGATTTACAACGACTCCAGTCAACCAGTCGAAATCGTTGCTCCACAGATCCAGATAGCCGGACGGCTGGTTAAGAAGAAAAAGAAGGAAGGCAAAGGCATCATCTCGGACCAGTTGGAGATCCGTGAGTACCGGTTGAGTACGACTCGCATCGAGGCCGGTGGCCGCGCGGACGGTGTCGTGGTCTTCGACCGGCCGAACTTCAAGCAATCGAACGAAAAACTCTTCCTTCAACTCGCGCAGGCGGATCAGGTCGACCAACCTATCCTGATCCGCTTGCCGTTTACCCCACCGATTTCTGCTGACATGAAATAAGAGGAGACAACATGAGCAACTACGACAACAAAAATGGAGCCGGAAGTATGACAGCCGATCCCGAGGAGCCGATCAGATCCTTACCTGGAATGGACTCCATTACCGCAGATGAGAACACACGAGCGGTGGACGCCTCTGCGAAGCCACACCCATCCTCTTTCGCGACCAGGGCGGGTGTCGTTCAAGCCGAGGGCATCAGCAAGAGCAAGCTTCTTCTGCTTGGTGGCGGCTTGGTAATCGCTGTCCTCTTCTTCGTCTTCACCGCCATCGTCGGTAAATCGCCCAATAAGCATGGTGCTGTGAGAACACAGCAACAGCAGACGAAACAAGCAGAATCGAAACCGCCCGAGGGCAGTTTGACCCCGCTTATGGAGACCGTCCGATCTCCGGCTCAGGACAATGGTGGCAGCCAACTTGGTCCCGCTGACATTCGACGCACCCGTACCGCCGAGGGCACGTCGCCCATACCGGCCGGCGTCGCTGCTACCAAGCAAACGACACCTGCAGCAAGGCCGGTCAACGGAGTGAGCCTTGCATCTGTTCCATCCTTTGCGGATACGCAGCAGAGATGGGAAGAACCGAGGCCTTATGGAGAGGCTGCACCTGCTTCGTCTCCGAGCCCAGGTACTGTCTTGCAAAACCAGCAGCAGAACAATGCTTTGAAGGAGGCATCGCTGGTGTTTGTCCGGAACTTAACGCAAAACCAGGCTACGCCAATAGGTCACACTACTTCAGAAGCTGACGCCGCACCGCTTCTAGATGTCAGACCAGGAACCCGTATCCAAGCGAAGCTCGAAACGCAAGTGTCGAGCGCCGTACAAGCACCCGTCGCGGCAGTAGTGGAGTACACCTACGCCATCGGAGACAAGGTTGTGCTCCCAGCTGGTGCGCGGGTCTACGGACAATTGCAGCAGGCCGACCGAAGCGGACTGATCAGCATCAAGTTCGAGGAGGTCGAACTGCTGGACGGCGCCAGAGAGAGCATCGCTGCGATCGGTACCGGGCTTGATCTTGGGCCGATACGTGGAAGTGTTTCCGGGACCAATGCCGGTCGCAACTTCCTGGTGCGAGCCGCGTCCGGCGTCGGTTCACTTCTGGCGCAGGTCGCAGGGACGAACAGCAGTGCAGCATTTTCTGAACAGGACATTCTCCGGCAGCGGGTTGCTGAGAACATTGGCACTGCGGGTGATACGGAGGTCATGAACCTGAACTCAAACAGCAGAGTGGTCGTCTCCGTGCCGGCGGACACCAAGATCTTCATCGTCTTCACAAAACACGAAGATCAGAGCACTTCTGGGCTGCACAGAGTCTCGACGGCGAGCCAATAGCAGTCAACTCAGCATTCAGATGAGCCCCGGCCACCGGCCGGGGATTTCTTTTTGTGCGCAATTGCTCTGAGTCCTCGCGCTCCTGCCGAACGTCACCACGCCCGATCTTTTAGGTCGCCTTTGTGCGGCGCCGATCAAGAACGATGGATGCTGCGAAATGGCTGCTTTCGATCTTGGGTCAAATGCGGCCCGAGCGACCCGATCCACAGACGAGGTACACGAGCACCATCTTCCCGCTGAGCAAATGAGCAATTGGCGGTCCGGGTGTCCCACTGTGACCAATGACATTCTTTGATCAAACTTTCCCGTACTCTAGACGGAAAGAACGCGACCAATTGTGCAACGACGGGTTTGAGCCAAGATCCGTTCCGATCGCCCATATCGCCGTTGAGCAAAATAAGCGTGATGACTCATGAGCACGCTTGCGCCATGAATCGTCCCAATAACTCTCTGTGCGACTAAGCAAACTGGTCTTCAGTTAAGCACATTATCCGAAGCGAATTAGGAGATGAGTTGCAGCTTGCCGCAACGACGGCACATAAAAGAATGAGCCCAACCCCAATGGAGTCGTGGATAGACATCTCGGTTGTAGCGAAAACTTCGGGCGAGGTTGCGGATCAAGCCCATGGAACAAGCGAAGGCTAGTAGCAATAAGAAGGCGATCGCGTTCCGACTGCTGGCGGCGTCTTTGACGGGCCTGGTCATGCTGATTATGCCTGCTCCAGCCCAGAACACAAAAAAGACAATCGCGAACCCCCAAGCCAAAACAGGTCGAAGATACCCTCTAGGCGGCGGGGGTGCTACCTGTTGTGCCGAGACCGATTGGCTCACTCCGCGACCAAGAATCCCGGAGAAGGTACGGGTTCCCTGTTCGTACACGATCGGGACCGCTACGATGTCTGGGTTTCCGCACTGATCGCATCGGTAAATCTGTTGAGTCACTAAAGTAGCCATCTCGGATCTCTCGGTCTGATGCCCTTTGGCAGGTACCTCAAATGCCGCCTAGCAGATGATTTTAGTACCTCCTTCTTGCCTCCGCTAGTCCACCTTTTGCTCTTCGGCTTTGACCGAGTTCCCGTCTTGCCACATTCTCAGTCTCGACACGGAGGCCACGAGCAACCGAGTCCAGGAGAGAATTCCATGACAACCGCACCCGCCTTCTGGCGGCGCTCCGAAGTGACCGCCGCTCCGACTATCATCGTTCACCGGCCGGAGACCAACAACACGCTCCGCGCTGCCATCCTGCTGCTTCTTAGTCTTCTCTTTATTGGGAGTTTTGTCGCTCCGATAGCGGCGAGTGCTCAGAACCTTGGGACTGCTCCTCAGTTCGGCCAAGCCGTACAGGGTCAGCAGGCCACGACGGTTGAAGGCACTGTTCTCAACATCGTGAATTGGGGCTGCAACGTCATCGCTCCCGTCATCGCGGTCGCCTGCCTTGGCATCGCCGGATGGCATTTCAAGAGCGGACGCGGCTATATGGGTTGGGGCGTCTCTGGGGTCGCCCTTATGGTGATCTCCGGTCTCGGGCGTATGGCCGAAGGTTTTATCACTCAAGCGCAAGGTATCCAATAAACGAGGTTGCCTAGCCATGCCTGTGCCGCAATTTCTTCTCGACCTTCTTCAACTCTTGCTCGACCTCGCGGTGCCGGCTGCGTTTTGCACGCTGGCCGCTGCGGGAGTCAATCTCCGGCATGAAGGGGGCACTAACTTCCACGTCAACGGACGTGTCGGTAAGTGGGTGTTGTGGACTGTCGTGCTTCTGACGCTTCCGCAACTTCTTTCCTGGGTTGCGGCACAAGGCATCTCCGTGCCTTCGGGCAGTGGATCGGTCGGTACAAGCTGGCTCGCCAGTATGGAAACTGTTTTCAAAAGCTTCGTGAACCAGATCGTCGTGGCCAAACTCGTCCCGATCCTTGCCGCCTACTTCGTCCTGAAGGCGACTCTTGATGGAGCGGCGGGCGAAAACCCTTTGGCCTCAATCATCGCAGCCTTGTTCCTGATGTCCTTGTCCGCAACCGTGCAAACCATGCAGGCATGGAATTCGGGCGGACAGTATGCAACGACAGACATGCTCACTTCGCTTTGGAACTACATTGTGGGCCAGATCATGCCGGCGGCTGCAGGCTTGGCCTGTGTTGGAGCTGTCATCAACTTCGTCAGGCACAGGCCTTGGACACGTTTGGTCTTCGCCGCAATTTCGTTTCTGAGTGTGAGCGGACTGCTTTCACTCTTCAAAGCCATGGCTGCCTGAGAGGAAAACGATGAGTTTGAACGGAGCAATCACAAACCTTGCTTCCTGGGCCGGCAACACCATGATGCCGACCATGGCCGGAATGTTCTTTGCGAGCGCGGTGTACCGCTACAGCAAGAGCTCTCCATACGAGCACCTCTTATACGGTGGCTTTGCTTCGCTCATGTGTTCCGGCATGCTGCGGGCGCTCGAAGGATTTGTCCAGCACGGAGGCGCGACGAGCCCCGATGGTTTCTGGATGGCGACCATGAGCTTGGTGAATTGGACGGCCAATGTCATCCTGCCAATCTTCGCGCTGACCCAACTTGCGGCCATGGGCCTCCATATGGGCGGTGTGATGACGGAGATATATCCCGGTTCCAGTTGGATTCGCAAGTTCATCGCCGCGATCGGCGCATTGATGGTCTCGGGCATGGTTCGTTTGGCCGAATCCATGGTGACGCATGCGCACGGCATATAGGAGTGCTTTTATGAGTCTCGATCTAACACCTGTTCACAGGAATCTTCACACGAAGGTGACGTTTCTCGGTCTGGAGTTCGAAGACCTGATCCTCGTTCTGGCGCTCGCGGCCCTCATGAACCTTCTGGCCCACTTTGTGGGCGACAACTCGCACGTGCTCGGAATGCCACTCAACGTCTTCATGGAGTTCGTCGTGCCGGTGCTCGCTGTACCGTTCCTGATTCTGTTCAAGTACGGCAGACCAAGAGGCTATTTGACCGATCTCCTGCGCTCGCTCTTTGCCCCGCGCGCATGGTGCGGACTTGAGCGAGATTCGGAACTGACCCATAGTTACCGGGCTGAGGAGCGCGAGTGACCCATGCAGGTCTCGATCAAGACGGACAGGGACGGTGCGATGCATCTTCGACTCGATGAAGAGGCTGCCAACGCAATGCTTGCGAGCGTTAGGTTCGCTGCACGCTTCCACGCGGGAATAGCGAAGCTCGCGCAATGTGCAGAAGAGAGTTTGGCAGCGAATGTCTGCCTGAAGACAAACGACGGGAGAACAGAACTATGCCACTGACCTACGCGGAACACGAAAAGAAGCTGAAAGCACCCGCGGTATGCGAACTTCTGCCGCTCCGTGACCTTCCCGACGGGGATGACGTGATGATCCGCACAAACGGTTCCTTTGTCGCTGGCTATGAATTGAGGGGTGTCCTGGCCTACTTCGCTACCGACGGCGATCGGAATCAGACCAAGTCCATGCTCGAGGCACTTTTCCGGAGCGTCCCCGACGTAAGTATGCGCGTCCAGTTTCGTTACGAGATCTCTGAGCACCTGGGCGACCTGCTCGACAGCTACATCCATCAACAGCGGACCGGGCAATCGGAGGTGATGGCACTCGATACGCACCGGCTCAGGATGTGGCAGCAGAAGGAGCAGGCGGGGTTCTACTTCGAAAACCGGCTCCACGTCTACCTGATCTGGGATCCTCGCGTCCATGCCAAGCTCTACCACTCGGCCCAACAGAACCGGAAACTCGGCGGCTTTACGATGAGCCAAAAGAAGGCCATACAAAGGACTCGCAAGGAGCATGAAGCGCACCTTGCGGAGTTCGAGTCAATTCTCCGGGGTATCGAGGGGTCGATGGAGGCGGCCAACCTCGGTCCCCGGAGGCTTTCAACACAGGACCTCTTTGAAGAACTGAAGCACGCGCAACATCCGATCCGACGGGACCACCGCCCATACACTCCGGGCGAGGACATGATCGAGTATCGAAGCGCCCGCGAGCAGGCGACGCAATCGAGCATTCTGAACGAGTCCGAAACCTACCTCAACATCGATGGCTACCTCTACTCGGTTGTCAGTCTAAAAGAGCTGCCGGATGCCACGTTTCCCGGCATGCTGCAGAAGTTTTCGACCTTGGGCTTTCCGGTGGTAATCAGCGGGCAAGTCGTCATTCCTGATCAGGTCAAGGTTCTCAAGAGTTACAAGAAGCGCCTGCAGAAGATGACCGCCGCCCAAAAGGATGCAAACGGAAACTTCAAGTCCAACCCCGAGGCGGAAGTCGCGCAGGCTCAGCTTATCCAGGTGCAGCGAGACATCATCTCCTCCTCTCTCAAGACGGCGAAGCTGAGCTTATCGGTCGTGGTGCGCACCTCTCAACCGGCCGTTACCTTCGGCGATCTCGAGCGAGCCGAGCGCGATCTCGCCAATCGTACCCAAGAAGTCCTGAACGCCTTCACACACATGAACGGGGCAAAGGCAGTGATGGAAACGATCGCCAAGCGCCGGATCTTTCTTGGAACGCTGCCCGGCATGGCGGACCCGGACAAGCGGGATCAAGACATGCTCACTTCGAATGTGGCCGACTTGGTGCCCGTCGAGATGCCCTGGACCGGCACACGACGCAGCCCTCTGATCTTGTTCGAAACTCCATTTCGACAACTCATCCCTTTCTCGATGTTCGATCCGGACCTCTCTGACGCGAATGGGCTCGTTATGGCGAAGAGCGGAGGCGGCAAGACCCTGGCCGCGCAGCAGATGCTCTTGATGGCGGCTCGGGCGAATCCTCTTATTTCGATCTTGGAACGCGGAGACTCCTACCAGCCGCTGGTCGAGTTGATGGGCGGCGAGATGATCGAAATGTCCTTGGATAGCGACCAGACGATCAATCCCTGGGACCTGCCCAAGGGGGAGGACAGGCCTTCAAACGATCAGATCTCCTTTCTAAAGAACCTGACCCGCCACATGTTGGGAGAGAACACTCCTCCGGACCTGGACATCGACCTCCTCGACAGCGTTCTGCTCGAGGCCATTGCCTCCACGTACAAACGGTGCAGCGCAAAGTCTTCGAATCCCATACCTCTGTTTGGAGATCTGGTCGCTGAACTAGCGCACTGGCAAGACCGGGACCGCAACCAGAAGATCAATGCCATGGCCCAAATGGCCTCGACGAAACTCCGCGCCTGGGTGGATGAAGGTCCGTACGCGAGGCTATTCGACCGACCCACCACGGTTCGGCTAAACAATCCTTGGCTCTACTTCAATGTAGAGAAGTTGAAGGACGATCCGCGTCTAGAGCGCGCCATGAGCTTGCTGATCGCTCATACCGCGACCTATCGCGCGTCGGGAGCTACAGGGCAGCCGAGCATCGTCCTGCTCGATGAGTGCTGGGCTCTGCTCGAATCGCCAATCCTTGCATGCGTAGTGGTGCAGCTGTTTCGTACTGCCCGCAAGCGGAACGCAAGTGTTTGGGGCATTAGCCAGACACCGGAAGACTTCGTCGGTACGCCAGACCGCCCGAACGAGCACGGCGCCGGCATCGTCAAGAACGCGACGACGAAGATCATCGGCAAGCAACCGGGTGATATGACCGCGCTCAGGGATCATGTTCACCTAAATGAAACAGCGCTGAACCAGGTGAAGACCTTCGCCCACCCGAAAAAGGGGCACAGCGCTGAATTCCTCATCGCGATTGGCGAAAAGGCAGAGTCTACGCACGCCATCCGGATCGTTCCGAGCGCGGTGGACTACTGGATCACAACAACCTACGCACGTGAACGGCACTTCCGTAGGTGGTGGCTGGGTCGACGCAAGGGTACGTCACTGATCGAAGCGTACGAGCAGCTTGCGCAGAAGTATCCCCGCGGGCTCGCTGAGATAGGTCCGCTCCCCGTTGAGTTGTCCGGAGAGATGCAGGAGGCGATTGCCCAATGAAAACCGACCAAAACACGAATTCCCGGGTACCTTCCAGCGATACCCCGTTCGCTGAGCAGTTGACCTCCAAGGAACCGATTTCAGCCTGGTTGCGCTGGAAGAAGAAAGCCGCAACCGGTCTCCTCGTCGCCTGCATGGGTGCAGGCGTGCCGACGTTAGCCCATGGTCAATTTTTGAGCGTCTTCGACTCGATCTTTAGTTCGATTCAGAGCGACATGGGTACATCGTTGAAGGCCATCAACCAAATATCCCAACAGGTGCAGCAGCTCTACCAGACGACTGTCTGGCCGTTAGCAGCGATCAATCAGGCTCGAGGTTTTGTGTCCAGTTCGATCAACAACTTCAGAACGGCTATGAAACAAACTTTCAACACTCCTTTCACCAGCGCGATATCGCCCGGTCCCCAGCAGTTCGAAGCCATTCTTCACAGTCGGCTGTATGCGCAGATCCCGGCCCTTCAGACGAGCTTCACAGCAAATTACGGAGCGGTTCCGCAGGCAGATAAAGCGTCTCCCCAGGATCGCGTTCTCATGGACATGGACGACGCGTTGGGTCAGGAGAACCTCAAGACGACGCTCGCCTCCGATCAGGCGTCCGACCTAATCCTCGAGACGGCCGAACAGATGGAGAACCAGGTAGCAGTGAGTACACCTGGTTCGAATCCATACCTCACCGCCCAAGCGCAAGTCGCGAACCTTCGCTGCCAAGCCTATATGCAGAAGATGCTCGCTGCGGAGTTGCGACAGGAAGCCGGTCGGGTCGCACACCAAAATGTGCTTGTGAAACGTAGGAGCACGGCCGCCGGTAACGTAAGCGGTCTCATCAACGGCGCACTCACCGGCCACTAGGAGGAAATTATGTCTAACGAGAGGAAGTCCAAAAGATTGCTCCAGCGGCTGACTTGGTTCAGCAACAGGAGCCCCGAAGTATCGCTCGCCACCCTGCCGGGAGGTGAACCAGCGGAAGGTTCAAGGAAACGGTGGTATCGCCCCACCACACTCAGGGTCCTGATAGCCGCGGTCATCCTCATCATTGTTCTGCCCACCCACGCTCGGGGGCAATTTGGCATCGACACTGCGGCCATCCTGGCGGCGCTATCCAAGATGCAGTCGCTCATGAGCACCTACATGGCAAAGCCCTTGCAGACGATCAACCAATACGAACAGAGTACGGCAAAGTATGAGCAGGAGGTCATGTACCCCCTAGCGGCCATCAACCAGGCCAAGAGTTCCGTGTCTCAGTTTGAGGGGCAGTTCAACCAAATCAAAAACATGTTTCATGTGAACGTGTCGAGCGCCACCTTACCTCAATCTCAAAACCTTGAGTCGCTACTCCTCTCACGCAATGTGGGGAACGTCCCCACGGTGTCTTCCCAGTTTCAGTCGGTGTACGGAGTCGTGATGGCGCAGAACGCAGCGTCGCCGTCCGTTCGCACTATGACGGATATGACGGACGCGCAAGCGCAGGACGCAATGAAGCGAGCAATCGAGATCGATGCGCTTGCGGATGCAGAACTCAATGAAGCCGACCAGATGGGCCAGCAGATTTCGGCAGCGGCTCCGGGCAGTGCACAAATCCTTGAGGCAGAGGCAGATGTCTGGGTTGTCCGGGCAAATGCCTATACGCAGGCCGCTCTTGCGGAGTTGATGCGCACACGCGGGATTGACCTAGCTAACCAGAGCAAAGCCGCGAAGCTGGCCACTTCGAACGGTACGAACAATAACGGCTTGATCAGCGGCGCGCTGACGAGCAGGTGAACAGATGATCACTACTCACGCCAGCGTCGCTTCCCTTGCGTTCTTCCAGGGCACGCAACTGGACCTCTTCGAGCGCTTTCTAACGCAAGCTGTCTCCGGTATCACATCCACCGGTGTGATCTCGGGGATGCAGAAGGCCGCTTACGTTGTGTTGCTCGTCGGCTTTCTTTGGCAGGTCTATCAGTCGGCCTTGCATGGTGGCGACGTCCGAGGACTTGGAGTGAGCTTGATCAAGTACGTTGTCACCGCGATAGTCGTTATGAATTACAGCACGATCTTCACGACGGTAAACCAGGGCTTTGTCAATGCTGGAGATTGGATGAGTAACACCTCGGGCGCAGCAAATCTCTTCGACAACTGGAAGACGGATCTGCAGAATGAGTTCAATCAGGTCGGCTACCAAAAACTCTGGGGCATCATCACAGGTGACATCGCGGGACTGATAGACGGCGCTCTAATCGTCGTCGCTTATCTGCTTTACCCAATCGTAATTACAATCTTCGGCTTCTTCTACATCTTCTACGGATCTGTTCTTTATATCTTCGGTCCGATCGTGATCTCGTTGATGCCGCTTGGCGCAACGAACCGCGTTGCGAAGGCCTACGTCGAAAACGTCTTTATCTGGAACGCATGGCCTATTCTCTATGGCGGCTTCGGCGCACTGCTGAGCGCTGTGCAGATGGGTCAGATCGGGCAGATGCTCAACCAGAACAACTTCCTTGGTGGACTTGGGAACATAGAGGGTTCCGTTCTGATCGGCATTGCCAGCATCATCTACTCTCTCGCCATTGCGGTCATCCCCTTCATTGCGAAAAGGATTGTTAGTGGTGACGTCGGGTCGACGGCGACAGCGTTGATCGGTGCCGCCGCTTCAGCAGTGACGCTGGGTGCGGCAGCAGCAGAGGGGGCTGCAGTGGGCGCTGCTGCGGGCGGCTCTGGAGCAGCCAGTGGTTCTTCAGCAGGAAGTCCAGTCACCGCAGCATCTGCAGCGAAGCCGACTTCGGCAGCTACTGGCTCCAATCAGCCGGCAGCAGCCCAGTCCGTTCCCAAGCCTACTGCTGCGGGGAATCAACCGGCTACCGCTTCTTCCGCTACTCAGAGCGCACAGCCTATTGATCCATCTGCCAACGGACCCACGCTGGAGGGTCATGCGGAGCAGATGCGTAACTCCTTTGCCGAGGCGATGGGCGACAGCGAAGCGGATGACCAGGATGCTTCGCAATCTCCAGAGACGCAGAAATCGAGTTCCGCCTCGCAGAGCGATGGTCAATCAACAACTCCGGCGACGAGGAATGCTCCAGTCAGTTCGCGTAGCAATGTTAAGCCGTCTGTCCCGGCAAAGAGAGGGCCGAGCGTCCACCGCTACAACATCGGGACATGGAGCGCCTTCCATGCCGCCCGTGTCGCTACGCGAGGAGTAGCCACAGTGGCCAGCAGAACCAAAGGATCAGACAAGGATTAGGAGGGATCTATGAACAACAACGCGACAGCACCCGCAGAAACTAGCTCATTGCGGCCTAAATACTATGAGGTGGATGGTGCCCTGAAGGCAAACGCTAACAGAGCCTGGGTTCTCGCATTTTTGACCGTTCCGGTTGCGCTGCTTGCCATCGGTTTTGCCGTCTTTGTACGGTTGCAGCCACCCACGGTCATAAGGATCGGACCGGACGGACAGGCGGCAGTCCTGGGTCAAGCGGTAAAGGGTGCGGCGACCGGCTCTGAGAGCGGCACCGATGCCTTTCTGGATGAAGCATTCCTGAAACGCTTCCTGGCAACCTACCTCAACTATTCCCCGGCGAATGTGGACGATCACTGGGCGAGCAGCCTGAACATGATGACGCGCAACTTGCGCGCTCACACGATCAGGGCGATGTCGGACGACAACACGCGCGGCAAGATCGACGACGGGCAGGTGGAATCGGTATTTCATCTGCGTCAGATCCAACTCGTTACAGGAGAACCTCTCACGTATTTGGTCTACGGCGTGAAAGATGTTCACCACCTCTCGAATGGCGCTGAGTTCACCGATCATTTCGTAAATGAGTACCGCGTTCGACTGATTGCGGACCGCCGTTCGGACGTGAACCCTGACGGACTCTGGATCGCTGAGTACAGCGAGCGTCCGATCGATGGCGAACGGCGCGACCGCATTCTTGCGGCCCCCGATGCTTCGCCAGACAGCAATGACACAACGAACAAAGGAGACCAGTAATGGAAACAGCACAGGCAAAAGGTCCAGAGTCGCCGGCACCTGCCGCACCAGCCGACGCAAAGCGCGGCAGAAGGGGACGTCAGCAAACCGAGGAGACCATACGGTACTTCCTTGCCAAGGAGGGCTCCGCACCGGAGAAGCCGGAGCTCGGTCCGGAGCTGCCGAGTGAGGGCGAAGCGTTGATTAAAGCATTTCAGTCGAAGAGCGGCATCATCTACGCGCTCCTCGCCTACAAAGCTGAGGCGGAGATGCAAGGCGCATGTCCGACGTTAGTGAAGCGGCCCTTGCGCAAGTAGGGCCCAAAGGTCAGTACGGATTCAAAGAGAGACATACCTGAAACACGGCTCATGTTTCTCCTTTGACGCCTTATCGCATGAGCGATGAGGAATTCCGCTGACCCGGTTTGCACGCTCAAGCCTGGTTCGGTCCACACCCACCCCTAACCCGGGCGGCCAGGCGACAGACAAGAACCGGCAATCAGCCAACTCTTGTCACTTCGTCCGATGCGCCAGACAAGTGAGGAGAATATGACAGCGACCAGGACACCAAACACGGCGATGGACCAGCAGCTCATCCTCGAGCTGAAGATCGATGCGTCTGGAGAAGTGACCCGTAAGCAAAGCAAACTGGGCCGGAAAGACACGCTCGAGGGCAAGCTCCTTGCGCAGATCTATCCCGGTATCCAGGTGGCGCGTGTAAGTGTGCCGTTTGAGTTGACGCCCTACGAGCAGTCTGTGGTCGAAAGCCGCATGGCCAAGCTCATCTATGGCGGGGTCGAGTACAAACTTGTGGGTGCGAGTGGTTCGGCGAAGGACGGTAAGTTCTACTTCGTCGATCAGGCGCATTCGAAGCAAATTGCTGAGCGCTTTCAGCATTGGCCCGAGGCAGCGATCGTGTATTTCTCGATCCTTGTCTCCGACTGCAAGCTGATGGTTGAGGAGCCCGAAATGCGCATCGCTGTCGTTCAGGACAATGTTCTGGGCACTAACGACTGCCGTGGCTGGGTACGTGAGTCCCTCTTCCGCAAGCTGAAGATCGGCACGAATCGATTTTGCCAATTCCGGTTGGCCTTCGATACGCGTGAACCGAAGCAAGCAAAAGGTGCTTTGAAGGCGATGAGCGACCGCGTAGCTGACAAGCTCGGGGTTGACGTCATTCTGCCGGAGAGCTCCTGCAAACCATCTCTGAAGGGAGGCGTTCGCTTCCTTCCTCAGTTGGGCACATCCGGCCGGCTGTACACGGGTCCAGCGATTCTCGGAATCAAGGAAGTCTCCCGCGTCTCGGAGTTCGGATCGAGCTACACGTTGGTGGAACATGCTTCAGAAGAGAGCCTTCAACTTGAAATCATGCCTCGAGCGATCGAGCAGATTCGCAAGGTCAGAAAGGCTTGGGACGGTGGAGACTACGACGCCCTGTTCGAACTTCTGGGCAAAGCGGAGGCTCCCACCTTTGACGACGACGCGAGCTTCGACCCCGAAGCGCTGGATTCAGGAATGAATCCTGCTGCTGAGGGTTGGGAGCCGGCAGAAGCGGTTTTGCTGGCCGATACGAGTGGAGCAAGCATCAAGTTCCCCTACGTCTCGAACCAGATCAATCGCAAATTGGCGCGTTGGGCTTTCCGTACCTGCACAGGGGGCGGTTTCAAGTTGCCATCCTTTGCTCTCGCGGATGATGGAGTCCTGATCGAGCATCGAGGAAAGATCCTCGCCGCCTCGGACTGGATTCCTCAAGACACCTCAATCACGTCTTTGACGGCGGAAAAGGGTCTCTGCATCCGGTATCCCATACGGATGCTTGAGGACCTCCTGCCAGTTCGTCACCTCACCCAGGATGAGCTCGTTCCGATCCTGAAAGGGGCATTGGGTGCTCCCGACCTGGACGACACGTTGATCACCTACATTCTTGAGCGTCAGCTTCGCATGGAGGGAACTTACATCCTCCACTCGAAAACGGCGAGCAGGAACGGCGGCGACTTCGACTTCGACACGATCTGCGTGATGCCGTCCGATCAGTTCCCGCGATTCGTCGAGGGAAGGATTGCACACACAAACGAGTTCCAGCAGGAGAAGACCAAGCACGCAAAGGCGAAGTCTCCCTGGTGGAACGTGTACCTGGTTGCGATGAAGGCACGCGGCAATCGGATCGGGTCGATCACCGATTTGAAAACCTCATGTCTGGCCGCCGGTAAACCTCATCTTGCGTACAAACTTGTCGAGCAACTGCAGAATGCGCTCGACTCTTTGAAGCACAAGGTTGAGATCGACGAATCCGTCATCAGCGAAATCCGGAAGGAGGTAGCCCCGGCGTCCTGGCTCCGTTATAAACGCGAGCGCAGAGTTTCGGATTTGCCAGCCCATCTGGAAGTCGCCGACACCGACAAGGTTGGCCGACTCTACAACGTTCTTCGCAAGGAACTCGGCTTTCTTCCGAACGAGAAGGGCGCAAGCAGCGAAGAAAGAATGGCGATCGAGGACTTCCGTGGACTCTTCAATGGTGAAGCTGTCACCAAGGAAATGTTCGAGGAGTGCCAACTCGTCAACGCTGTCTACGCTGATGTCGCGAGCCGGATTGTGCAGCGCGAAGATGAGGTAAAACTGCAACTCAAAAACGCTCAGGCGCATTGGGAAGCTGTGCGCAAGGGTGAAGACAAAGAACAAAAGAGGTCGGCTGTGCTGGCTCGCAACAAGGCACAGGCTGCACTCTGGGAGCATGAACAGGAGGCCAAGGATCAGTTCAGCTCGGTCCACCTGTTTGTGCATTATTGGGCACAAGGCAAACAGGAGAACCGCAAAGCATGGGCACAGGCGATGAATACCGTCGTCACAGGTGGTTCAGGCTCGGGTGCTGTTCTCTTCCAATCGTTCCCTCAGGAGGTGGTCGACGCGTTTGCGGAGGTCACAGGCGGTCAGAGAGTTCGAGTACGCCTCCCTAAAACCATCAACGGCTTTGTCCAGTTTGACGAGGATCAGCGTGCATGGCTGGTCGAGCAAATCGTCAACTCGGAAGGTCCTGACGGAACGAAGAAGGTCTTTCTCTTCCAGTACAAAGGAAAGCGAAACCTAATCTTCGAAAACACGAGCGCTCCGGCAGCACTGGAGAACTCCTAACCGGCAGGGAGAAGCTGAGGCCTTAAGGCTCAGCTTCTCTTTTGCTTTTTGTACTGGCGTGCGCCCAAGGAGGCCGCGATGAAGTTCCTCAGTCCCTTTCTCATTTTCCTCGCCGTAACGGCAGCGGGCGCCCAGACGACAAGCCAAAACCAAGTTCGTCACGTTCACACGTCCCTAAACCACCTTACCGTTCTTGAGTTCGGTGAGCCAGTGACCACGCTCGCCATCGCTGACACGGACAGCTTCCAGGTTGAACGGCATGAAGACAAGATCTTCGTGAAGCCGCTGCGGGAAGGGATCTCCACCAATCTGTTCGTTTGGACCGCCTCTCGCGAGGTCAGCTACGAACTCGATCCGCCCAGCCAACTCAGCTCGATGGATGTCCTCATCCGGACAGAACCTGCCGCGCGCCCGCACTCGGCTGGAAGTGAAGGCTCAGAGCCAACCGATGCTGAGCTGCACAAGATCGCCTCTCTGGTCTTAGCTCAAGCCATGATGGGCGCCGAGAGCATCTCGAACGACAATCATAAGCAAGCCTCTGATCGCGTGCTGATCGTGCTCAATCAGGTGTACCGCTCCAAAGATCAACTGTACATCCGTTACACCGTTACCAACGGAACGAAGAGCCCCTTCCGATTGACGACGCCCGACGTTGGGATTCCTGCAGCCACTCAACAACCAATCTCGCTGCTTAGCTTGCGGAATCACCAGCTCGCACCAGAGACACTGGCGTCGTTCAAGACGAAGCCTGGTCTCAGCGTTCCGGCAGTGCAAGCGGAGTCTGCAACCAGAGATGTTGCTCCCGGGCAGACAACAACGGGCGTAATCAGCGTTCGGAGCAGCGCTGGCAATCCTCCTCAAATCTACCAGTTGAACTTCGGCAACGATCAAAAGGCTCCGCTCACGATAGCGGCCGTGCTTTAGTCATGGACACCCAAGGTCACGTCTCGCCAGAGGAAATCCGATCCGCGCTGCGGTCGCTTTACCGCGAGGATCCTGAAACAAACCTCCAGAAAGCTCTCCTGCGCCATCTCGCAGACGATCTAAAGCCGGTGGACGAGAAGGGTCGCTGGAAGCCCAGTCCACTGCTTCTGCTGATTGCCTTGGTCGCTTTCGCCTTATTGGGAGTTTTCTTCTACTTCACGTTGGGAGCACACGCATGAGCCCTTCGTATGACGCTTCACCACGTCGCGGTCCATCGGGACCGGAAGATCTCGTTGGCCTGGTTGTCTTGCTCGGCTGCGCGGTGCTGGCCTTCTGCTGGTACGTCGCCGTCTCGCGGCTTCATCTCCGCAATGCACAATGCATGGAACTTTTCATGGATTTCGCGATCCTGTTTTTCAGTGCGGGACTGATCATCGCCCAATTAGCTGGTCGTCGAACGAAGCGAGAAGAGAACTGGCCACACCCGCCGCTCTCCGTCTCGGGAGTGCGGGACCGATCCAATGTGCGCAACGCGAACGTAAGTGACGCCACCTTGCTGGGATACAACGTCCACAAAGAACCATGGTTATGGCCGGACTCTGTGAGGCTGAAGCACGGAGTGATTGTGGGGGGAACCGGCGCCGGCAAGTCCACATTCATCGAGAACATCATCGCGCAGGATCTCAACCGTAGCTTCGGGGGCCGCAAGATGCCCATGATCATCTTCGACGGGAAAGGCGAACGCGAGTTCTTGGACCGACTACTACCGCACATCGAAGCTGCGGGCCGCTTGCAGGATCTCCGCGTCCTCGATCCAACCCATCCTTCCGAGTCTGCCCGCTACAACCCCTTCTACGCGCTAGACGACGCCTACCAAGAGCACGTCAACTTCATCTTTCGTTCATTCGGTCTGCGCGAAGACTTCTTTAAGGGCCACCAGGAGGCCTATCTCTCCGACCTTGTACGTATCCTGCAGTACACGGGCAAGCTCTTTAACGTCTACGACGTGCTCGTCATGGCTCTCGATGAAAATGTTCTTCAGGAGCAGATCGGCATCGCTAAGAGCAGATTGGACACTCTGCCCGACATCTCCGCCCAGCAGCGGTTAAACTTTGAGATGTCTGTCCGAATGCTTCAAAGATCGCTAGCCGACCGCGAGCGAGTCGAGAAGATCCAAGGCTTGCTCAATGAATTGCTCAGCTTTCTTGAGGATGAGCTCTCGATCGTCACCGGTTCCTACCAGGACCTGCTTACGCTCGACGACGTGTTTGAGAAGGATCTGATCCTCTTCGTGTCGCTCAACACGAACCGCAACCAGCGCGCCGTGGAGGCATTGGGCAAGATACTTCTCCAGAATATTCAGCTCATGGTCGGCAAGCGGTATGCACGCGCCTCATCTGACCGGCAGGCGAACGAGCCGATGCTCTCCGTCATCCTGGACGAGTTTGCACCATTCGCGTATCCCGGCTTCACCCAAGTGTTGCAGACGGCCCGTGGCGCCAGAGTCTCCTTTCTTTTCTCGTTCCAGAGCCTCCCCCAATTGCAACGAGTCAGCCAGGCATTTTCAGATGAGGTCTCTTCCGCGCCCGGCACCAAGATGATCATGAATGTTTCGGAGGAGAACACGGCGCAGTGGTTCCTCAAAGCCTCGGCGAAGATCGCCACCAAACGGCGCAGCTTATCCGTACGGCGTACCGGAATTTTCTCAACCAAGTACACCGAGGTTGGAACCGGAAGCGAGAGCGAAATCAGGGAGACTCGCGCGAGAGAGGACCACATCAAGAACCTTCCCGTGGGCCAGATGGAGATCCTGATGGTTGATAACCGCGAAGGCACTCGGTACTCTCACCTGCACGTTCGCCGTGCCCCGAGCTTCCGCCTCGAATGTCTATCGTCACAGCTCTATCCAAAGATGCAAAGCTATCTTGATCCCGCACTCGGCGTGAACCTGCGCTTCAAGGAATCGGAGAACCGTAAGCAGAGACGCAGAAGGACCTCAGGCATTTCGATTGAAAGTTCCTCCGGAGAGCGCTGATGGGACATCCTCGCGCACTCGCTGGCTCCCTCTACCTTGTCTTGGTCTGCGCATCTGTGGGCGCCTGCAGAGCGCAGACGCAGGTGCAATCTCCGCCCCCTTTACCGCACTCCCAACACAGACCGGTGGGATTCTTCGATTACGCGCTCGGCAAGATCAGCCCGGATGGAAAGGATTATGGTGCGGCCCTTCAAGCATCGCGGGACAGTGTCGTCGACCATTCTGTCGATGATCTCTACTTCTGGTCGAACTCGGTCACGCTGCTTCTGCTCTGTGGAACAGCCGCTTTGATTCTGCTCCAGTGGCGTTCCGCAGAGAAGCGGGAAGTCATCGTCGCGTCCGTGATTGCCGAACTTTGGAATGGCCGAATCAGTGACCGGATCGAGTTGGACCGGCGAACTGACTACTTCAATCGACTAGTTGCAAAGCATAATTCCGAAGTCGAGAAGGCACTTTCAAACAAAGGAACCGTTACCGAGCGAGAGAAGGAAGCCGCGGAATACCTCGACCGAGGCGTTCGTCGCGTTACAGCTAGAGCACCCAAAGTGAACGGAGCGGAGATCAGTGTTGAGACTTCGACCGCAGATCCCGTACCGACCTCGGCGACCGATGGCGGCGCTGCCAGCCTGAAACAAAGCAATCTACTGCTGCAGCGGCAAGTCGAAGCCATGCAGAACAACGAACAGAACCTAAAACAGCGCCTCAATCAATCGACCTTGCTTCTTGACCAGGAGCGTCGCCGTAACGCTTCCCTCAAGGGCGCATAGGAGGGAGCCCATGACCAAACTGTCGCCATCGGACTTCAGGGATCACGCAGAGTGGATCGCCTACGTCCGCCGGTGTGTCCCAGAGAATGAGCAGGCCTACACGCTCGCAAACGGGCGTACCGATCTGTTCACTCGTCTTTACAGAACGCGTAAGCAGAGTTTCCCTTCAGAGTTCGAACAGGAACGTCAACGCATCGAGACGCTAACGGAGCCGACGCGGGCTACCGCGCTCGAACAGCTAAACGAAAAGATTTTTGCGGACCTGACAGGCCGGATGTTCGCTCTGGCTCGCGTCGAAGCGCCCGAGAGTTCCTTAGTCGTGGCGCCAACGCCGCGTCAGGCGGTAGAGGAGTTGGTGCAACATCTTCTCCAGAAGAACCCCCACTTCGCGCGCTGGAAGGAGCAGAGGGTCTCCGGCGAGTCTGGTCTCACAGAGCCGAACAATGCGGAGTTTGCGTCCGCGATGGCCGACTTAGATAAGCTGCTCATGGTGTTCTGGGATCGAAATCAAGCGCTTCCCCCTCTTATGTTCGAGCGTGTTTGGTTCCTTCACTACCTGCGGGAGCCGGAGCGGATGCTCCAGACCCGTGCCCTACTGAGCATGCTGACGGGGGAGATTTCTCCATGTACATCCGCCTAATCAGCTTTGGAACGAACTGGTGGGCCATGCACGAAGGCGACATGTATGATCCGTTCTGCTTCCGGAGGCAAGCGGCTTACTTCAATGCAGCGGCTCTTCTTTGCGGCCGGCGCCTCCATCACAGTGCGATCTTCCCCGGACAGATACGATTTAACGCCAGGAGTGGCTTCGATCCCGAGTTCTTTAAGCGAGCACTCGGCAAAACCTTCCTCTGCACGGGCCCTTCGCAAATAGCTGGCAAGTGCCATCTCTTGTTTGTTCGACAGGCCAAAGGCGTGCAACCGAACTCCTCTCTCGTCACTATGAATTCTTCTGATCACGGTGCAATCGCGTTTGATCTGGTGGGGTGGAAGTCGACGAACGTGCAGCCCATCTCAATAAGCAAGCGCGCATCCAGGTATGAAGCCATGCTGCTCTTGGGGGATGGGGACTGGGTGCACAGCGATCTGGGCCGCTGGCGCTTGGACCCGGATGGCAGTCGTCTTGTGCTCGAGGAGAGCGACTCAGGAGTCTGCCGATGAGGTATTACAAGGGATACATATCTATTTCAGACGCCTCCGACGTACCCGTGCTCCTGCAGATTCGCAATGCGCGAGCGGTCTGTTTCGATCAGCTGCAGGAGCTGGTTTCACTCGATCTAGCAGGAACGCTCTCCCGCACCCTTCGTTGGAGACTGGCGCGAATGGAAAAAGCCGGACTCGTTTCGAGGTTCGATCGATACAAACATTTCGGTAAACCTGTCTTCGGAATCACACAACAAGGTCTTGAGTGCCTGGAGACACGTGGGCATTATCTGCTCTCGTTGCCGAGTAGTACGGAGCAGGTACTCCACGTTTCCCAGGTTCCGCACGCGCTCGAACTGGTAAACATCCGGCTTGCATTAGCCAAGGGTGGGGTGTTGCGCGCGTGGAAGTGCGAGATGGAAATCACCTCCAGGAACCTGGTTCTCGGTAACGGAACAAGGAAAGATTACGACGCCGTAGCAGAGGTGGAGATCGCCGGCGCCTGCAAGCGATTTGCAATTGAGTACGAAAGGACCCCGAAGTCATCCGCTCGTTATCGCGCTATTCGTGAGGTGATCGACATGGATGAGAACACCGACACCGTGCTCTATCTCACTCCGAACGACGATCTGCTGTACCTGCTCGCGACTGAGATGCGTTCGTGCCGCAAACTGATCGGCTTTGCTCTGAGCGAATCCTTCCGGCGATCTCTGCTCGAGACCAGCACGCTGACAAACACGGAGAACTCCGAAGTGATGGTGTTGCGAGATCTCCTTACCGGCAGATCGCTGTAACTTCCTGTTGCTTCCCATGTTCAGTTTTGACTTCTTATTGCCGTGCCATTGCGGTGCGGTTGACGTGCTTTTGCCAACCGTTTGATGTGTTTTGCCTTCTCTTTGACCAAAATCGGCAGCACGTAAGTTCAATCCCTTCTACTACTTGATTCCTGACTATCCCCTTGTAGATGTCACAATTCAGAGCGTGGAAGGATTGAAGGACGAGGTAAGTGATCGTAAGCGCGATCAGACAGGGGTACCGATCACAACATGGAGGAAGGGTATGGCATCAACTATCGACCAGTGAAGAGCCTGGAGCAGGAACATGGCAACGATCTCGCGTTCGTCGTGAACCACTCTGGCGGAAAGACTCGGCAAGAATGCTGGGTTTCATCCGCAAGCAGTTTCCAGACTCGCCAACCTGCGCTGTGATGGCCGACACAGGATTTGAGCATGTGTTGCCCATGTCTGCGGCTGACTTCGCACGAGAACGATGCGAGGAGTTCGGTTTGGACTTTACCGTTGTTCGCAATCAGAAGCGCACATATCTGGAGAGGGTGGAGCAACGCGGCATGTTTCCGCCGCCCAAGTATCGCCAGTGCACCTCCGATTTGAAGCGTGGACCGATCGAAAAGTTCATCCGGAGCCTGCCGCAAAAGGTCATCCTCAACTGCATGGGCATTCGAGCCGAGGAGTCCAACCCACGCGCTCAGCTGTCGCCGCTCACCTTCAACCAGTCCCTCTCGACTCAACAGCGAACCGTATACAACTGGCCCCCGATCTTCGACCGGACGCTGTCGGACGTGCTGGCTTGGCACTGGGTGAACGCCATTTGTCTCCATCCGGTGTACGTGCCTGAGCACCACGACGATGGAGCGAAGGATGGTTATCTCCGCCGCTTGTCGTGCCGTGTTCGTATCTTTGCGACGGACGCCGACCTTGCAGCCATTTCATTGCACGACCGTCCCGCCTCGAGCGGATCTCTGAACTCGAACGGAAACTGAACTTCACGATGCGTCCGGGCGCCAGCCTGGTACAGATCGTGCAGGCTCATCGGCGTAACCGCGCCGATGAAGCAAGACAGCAGAGCTTCTGCTTTCGCTAAAGCCGACCTTCTCTGCTGGCACCTGTACACCGGTTTGAATTCACTCCGGTCTCCAGTCGGTCCCGCTCTTCGTTGTATCTGGGCAGTTTTCGATTCGTCCTCCCGTCAGCTGAAAACACAAGACCTCGCGTAAGCGTTGTTGCTTGTCGTGCCTGGCTGAGGCTTCCCACTCAACTCAACCTTCACCATCCGCCACCGCGGAAAGGATCTCCCGTGCTCAATATTCCTCGCTTTTTCCTGTCTCCAGTAGAGTTTGTCCCCATCTTCTCCACCCGGTTCACCGGGCGGTTGTCGGTCTGCCTCGTTCTAGCCGCCATCAACTTGGCCGTTATCGTCACCTGCGCTCCCTGTCTGTTCCAGGTCAGTGCTCATCATCCGGTCTGGTTGACCGGCGTCGTCGCTCTATTTGCGAGCCTGCTCGGATCGCTTCTCCGCGTCTGGTTTCTGCTCATCTTCCGCGTCCGGCTCCGTTAGCCGCGACCCAACCCACTCACTTAAAGAACAAGGAGAGCCAACATGCAACGCAGCTTAGGAAAGATGTCCGCCCACAAGATGTTCAACTGGGGTGACCGCGCCGCCGCCTCCATCCAACAGACAGTCTCCACTTTTCTCGAAGTCGGCGAAGCCATCGCCACGCGCTGGATCCAGACTCCCAAGGGAGTACTGCTCCTTCAGATGGTTCCCGATAACACCGCATCCGGTGCGATCTACGTGTTCGACCGGCAGCGAAGCGATTGGTACATGCTCTCCTTTGAGGGCTGTGAGGACCAGTTCACCTCTGAAGAGTTCGACCGTGTCTTCTCGGAGTACAAGCTGTTCAGCTACGTCGATCAGCCGGGATTGCTCCTGGCGCAGCTTCAAACCGCAAGCGCTTAGCTCTTTTGTCCGCACCGTCCCCACCCCTCAACCTCTTTCTTACCCAACTCCCAGGAGGAGTCCCCATGCGTATGTCCGCTGGCCGTATCCGCTCGATCAATCGTGCAATGGCAAGAACCCACGCCTTCGCCTACACCGCACCGGACAGGAATGTCCGTCGCTCCGACGCAGGCAACGTCGTCTCTGTTTCGGCAATCCCGCCGCACACCATTCGGATTGTCGCGGTCCCGAAAGCCGCAACTTTCTAGCTTTTCAATACCGAATCCGCGGGTGAAGACGGCCTTGAGCCGTCTTCAGTCCCGCAGTTTCGAGAAATTTGACCGAGTTTTTGGGCCGCGGTACAACCACCCAACTGAGAAAGGAGACCCGGCCCATGCCAACGACCTTCTGCGTAAGCCGCTCCACGGCGGAGGAGTTCATCAAGCTCTTCGTAAATCGTCTTGCCTACGGCATACAGCGCGCGAATCCACTGCCAAACGGGAGTGTGCCGTACATCCGTCAGACTCGTCCACTCGACTGCGGTGCTGTCCGGATGCATCTGAATGGCGACATCACCATTAACCTTTACGCGATTAACCCGCAGACCCAGAGCTCCAAGTGGGTGGCGATTGACGCGGACTACGATGGTTCCCTCCAAGACCTATTCCAACTGCAATGGGAGCTGAAGCAGGACGGGATTGACGCCGCACTGGAACAGTCCCGGCGCGGCGGCCATCTCTGGATCTTCGGCGAGACGCCGTTACTCGCTTCCGCGTGCCGGATCTATATCTACAATCTCGCGCTCCGTCTTGGGGTCCCGGTCAAGGGTGGCGGCCTCAAGGAGGGAATCGAGGTCTTCCCGCGACAGGACCGCATTGAGGAGGGCTCTTATGGAAATGCGATCCGGGCGCCGCTCGGAGTGCACCGCAAGAGCAATCGCCGCTACTGGTTCTATGAAGCCGACCTGAACCCCGAAACGCAGCTCTCCTACTTGCAAAGCCTGAAGAAGCTGACAGCGGAAGAACTCGGCGTCCTCACTCGGGATATGGAGCTGCCGCAAGCTTACCGCCCTCCTGCTCTCGAGCCGTTCGTTCCCCGCCTGCCGGCCCAGGGGCAACGAGAGTTCCGCATCCTCGACTTCGTGCGGACAAACGGCAAGCAGGACAGCCGCAACTGGAAGGCACAGTGCCCGTCCTGCGCGCGCGCTGGACGGGACCAATCCCGGGACAATCTCGGGATCAAGATCGCGGACAGCCGCTTCTATATTTGCCGCGCCGGATGCACCAAGGAAGAGATTCGTGCGGCGCTTGGGCAGCCCATTCGCAAAATCATGGCGGTTTAGAGGAGCACATGGCCACCAAAACAGAGAAGAATCGGCAGCCCCTGGGCTCTCCGAGTTACAACCTTCACGGTATCGCGCTTCCCGCAAGCTCTTTGAAGGCGCTCGAGAAGCGTGGCATCTATTGCGTGCCCGGTGTATCGGTCGAGCATCAGCATGTCGCCAAGCGGTACGTCTTGCGCGGTGTTGAATCGGGTGGCGCGGTCGCGGACATGGGCCGCGCCTGCGCCTTCGTCTTCCCCGATGGCAAGCCTATCCCCTGGCTGCAGACGATAGATACCATTGCGGTCAACGGAAGACACGCGGTCATCCTTGCGGAAAACCTGGTCAGGATCGAGATGATGAGAGTGGCCCGCACCTGCGAACTCACGATCACTTCTCACAGCTTGTCGATTCCATCTGGCCGTACTCGCCCTGAAGTATCGTCGAAGCTCCTGTTTCGCGGGACGGACGGATCCTTGCCAGCCGACTTGTGGCAGGAAGAGCACAAGGCGCTTCGCGGCGAACTGACTCCGGTCTTCTATAGCCGAGCCGGGGAACTCATCGACTTGCCCGAACAGTTCGAGACCGCAATTCGAAAGATGACAGCTGCGATCTGCTGTGTTGGTTGCAGGCACACGCACGTCGCAGTCGCGCCGGTCAGGCCCGGAGTAACGGCATGAAGTCACTCCAAGACTGGCCGCTCACCTGTGGCGAGCCGAACTGGGCGCCGCTTGAGTCAGTTCTCTCTCCGGGGGAGTGCGAGGACTACATGTACATGGGTCAGGCTGGACCGATCGTCCTCTACAAGCATCGGTGGACTAGGCGTTATCTCAACATTGGGCCGGACGGGCAGACCTTCTATCGCTACTCCTTTCGCGGCTATGAAGAGATCGGTCGCATAGAGGCTCTGGAGAACGCACGTCAATAAATCAGGAAGGAATAGGCAATGGCGAAAGGTATCAACAAAGCAATGCTCCTCGGACACGTCGGCAAGGACCCCGAGATCCGTTCCACCAAGGGTGGCACACTCGTCGCAACGTTTTCTCTTGCGACTGCCGACCGACAGAAGGACGGGCAAGGAGACTGGTCGGATCGGACGGAGTGGCACCATCTTGTGGCGTTCAACCGAACTGCCGAGGTCATCCGCGACTACGTGAAGAAGGGCACCCAACTCTTCATCGAGGGCAGAATCCAAACTCGTTCCTGGGACGACAAGGCGACTGGCGGGAAGCAATACCGAACTGAAGTCTTGATCGATGACCTGACACTTCTTGGCGCGAAATCAAACCAGACTAGCGGCGCTTCGTCATATGGGAATGGATCAAGATCCACTCGCACGCCCCCCAGCGGCGGCTATGCGCGCAGCGCGACCTCAGCCGTCGAGGAGTACACGGATCAAGGCATCAGCGACGATGACATCCCTTTCTAGCTACAACCTAACCCGACTCAGAGGCGCTCTGCGGAGCGCCTTTGGCATTTAGGAGACACAAATGGCAGTCGAGGAAGTCCAAACCACAGCCGACCACGAGGCGCTGTTCGCAGCCCTTGCCGAACCGTTCGATCCTTCTGAGATCAAGTGGCGCGTGACACACACCACCCAGGACGGTCGGCGCGGTGCCGTCATTGCCTACGCTGATCCACGGGCGTACACGGACCGTCTTAACCAGATCCTCACCCCTACGGGTTGGACCCGGACGTACGACGTTACTACGGTATCTGCGCTAAGCAGAATGAAACGCGACAAGCTGATACAGACCGGCAAAGTGCTGGTCACATGCACCCTCACGATCCACGGTATCGGCTGTCATACCGGCAGTGGCGAAGAGTGGGCCGACGAGGCCAACGCGATGACCGCTTCTGAAGCGCAGGCGTTCAAGCGAGCTTGCACCTGCTTCGGCCTCGGACGATATCTCTACAACTTAGGCGAGATGTGGGTTCACCTAAACGAGCACCGCCAGCCCTTCGAGTACCCGACGTTGCCGAAGTGGGCTTTACCCGGCAGGAGCAAAAAGGGCCAGGCGACCTCTGACCCGCTCTCCGCCTCCGTACAACGTGGCCCCGTCGATCAGAAGACAACAGGCAGGATTGAGGCCTTTCGACGCATCCTGGGCGATGCAATCTATGGCGAGATCCTCTGGCGTGTTGCCCGTGCAAAGAAAGCGAATGAAATACCGAACGCCCAGGTCCAGGCCGAAGTGGCTGACGCCGGTGAAAGGGCGATCCGAGGTATTCAGAAGGCTCATTCGTTGGCGGAAGAGATCGGTGACACCCGGTTTGTTGCGGTTCTCGACCATTTCCAGATCGGCTCCATGGCGACGATCCCCAGCCTGGCGACGCTCAAAGGCTTGGTCATGGAACTGGAGGCACTAGCGGCGAGGCAGGCCGCGTAACTGAGAGGAGATCTTATGTGCAAGGTACACATGATTCGTTTTGAACCCGGGTTGATCGCAATCCCGGTGGAGAGGGCTGTCTACTGCAAGGGCTGCGGAACTGTATCGAATTCAGCTTGGGCTCGATGCGGTCTTTGCGGCTCTGGAAAGATATTGGATCTCTCAACCTTCTTGATTGGCCCCACAGAACCCGATCCTTCCCCGTTGGCTATGGCTCCCGGCTGCAGCCGTCTGGCGGCTTGATGTACTTCTTGACACGGTCCGATTCTGGTACTCGGGTCTGTTCAATGAGCAATGGAGCCATTTCTCTCTAAGCAACAGACTCAGACTACTTCCCACAAGCCGACTTCCCAATACTTACATCGTTGCGGCTTTCTAAGCGCTGCGGTCAGGAACTGGGGACGGCAGACCTGAGAGCAAGAATGTCTCGTCGGGGAGGCATGCCGAACATACGGGAGTACTCGCGGCTGAACTGGGTTTCACTTTCGTAGCCGACCTGAGTTGCTGTGGTTCCCACATTGGACTCGTCCGCAAGCATGACCCGCCGAGCTTCGAGCAAGCGAAGCTGTTTTTGATATTGGAGCGGTGTCATGGACGTAATCGCCTTAAATTGACGGTGGAACGCGGATGGGCTCATCCGGGCGATAGAAGCCAATTTCTCAACGCGAACCGGTTCAGCAAACCGATCGCGAAGAAAATGAATCGCGCTCAGTACATTTTTCGTATGGCCCTTTCCAACCGTCATGCTTATGATGTCTGCGCCGTGCGGGCCAGTTAGAAGCCAGTAGCAGATTTCGCGCATGATCGCCGGGTACAGGACAGGAATTGCCCGCGGTGTTTCCAGCAATCGCAGCAGCCGCAGGGCGCAATCCGCCAAGGGGCCGTCGAAGTCTGTGACAAAGACGCTCCGTTCAACCTCACCGGCCATTTCCGGCAGCGTATCTAGGCTGTCCATGACCTCGCGCATGAGGGCCAGATCGAACTCGACGATCATACCGAGATAGGGTTCGCTCGGGCTTGCCTCCACGATGGTGCTGAACGCAGGCAGTTCGACGTTTACCACCATGGCCGAGCCTGCACGGTAATCAAACCGCGTCTCTCCGAACATGGTCCATTTCGCCCCCTGAGCCACGATACAGAGTGCCGGCTTACAGGTATGAAAGTTTGTCCGGTTCTCGTGAGCCGAGCGTAAAAGCGTGAGTCCTGGAATCGCCGTCTCAAACGGCCCGGTTCCGACCTGTGCCTCAGTGAAACGTGCGGCCGCATCTCGCAGCAGATTCAGCATGACTTCTTAGCACTCCCCTTTGTCACTCCTTGGCAGAATATCAGACTGGCTGGATAAAGCGTAGCAGGAATAGGCAAAAAATAGGGAGGTTTGGGCAGGTGCGTCAGCGCTCGAAGATATGTCTAACTTCCAGTACGCATTCAGGAGACAACAATGCCGACAGAACAAACTTCATCGTTAGCTGGAAAACTTGCAATCGTTACCGGTGGCAGCCGCGGGCTGGGTCAGAATACCGTGCTCCACCTTGCCAAGCGCGGTGTCCACTCAATCTTTACCTACAACTCGAATAAGGCAGAAGCCGACAAGGCTGTGGCAGAGGTCAACAAAGCGGGAGCCAAGGCGATCGCCCTGAAACTGGACGTCGGAAATGTAAGTTCCTTTGAGCCGTTCCTGAAAGACGTGGGTAAGGCGCTCGCTGAGTTTGGGGCGGAACGGTTCGATTTCCTCGTGAACAACGCAGGTGTCTCTCATCACGCCTCTTTCGAGAAGACAACCGAGGCGGAGCTGGACCAGCTTTACAACGTGAACTTCAAGGGTGTCTTCTTTCTCACGCAAAAGCTCCTTCCCCTTATCAACGATGGCGGTCGCATCGTGATGATCTCGACTGGCCTCACCCGGATCATCATTCCGGAGAGCGCTCCCTATGGATCTCTCAAAGGTGCCATTGAAGTACTTACCAAATACCTGGCCAAGGAGCTTGGCCCGCGCCGGATCACCGTCAACGCTGTCGCTCCAGGAGCCATCCAGACGGACTTCAGTGGAGGTGTGGTTCGAGACAATCCGGCCGTCAACAAGATGGTCTCGGAAGCGACGGCACTCGGGCGTCCGGGCCTTCCCGACGATATCGGCCCCATGATCGCATCGCTGCTCACCGAGGATAACCGCTGGATCAACGCGCAGCGGATCGAAGTTTCCGGCGGTCAGTCGATCTAGTCAGACCCAGGAGGGCGTCACCTGGCGCCCTCCTAATCACCTCGTCCTCTCAACACCAGATGAACAGGGAGCCAAATGACTAACTTAAGGAACAAAGTTGCACTCGTCACAGGGGGTGGACGCGGCATCGGCAAAGCGATCGCCGAACGCTACGGTGCCTTGGGCGCAAGCGTCGTAGTCAATTACTCCTCTTCCGCAGAAGCTGCTCAGGAGACCGCTGAGGTGATCGAACGTGCCGGCGGCAAAGCGATCACGGTGCAGGCGGACGTGTCCAAGGTGGCCGAGATCGAACGCCTTTTTCAGACTTCAATCGAGCAGTTTGGTCACCTCGATATCGTTGTCGTGAACGCGGGCCTTGAAATGTCCGGTAAGCCCGTCCTCGACTTTACCGAGGATGAGTACGATCGACTCTTCGCCACCAATACAAAAGGCGCATTTTTTACTGTTCAAAAAGCTGCAAAGTATGTGGCCGACAACGGCCGCATCATCTTCGTCGGTTCAAGCACCACAGCGTTTCCGATGCCTGGCCACGGTCTCTACGGCGGCAGCAAGATGGCACCGCGCTTTCTCATCGAGGTTCTGGCCAAAGAGATCGGACATCGCGGTGTGACGGTCAATTCCATCCTGCCCACGGCAACTCAGGGCGCAGGCAGACATGCCGAACCCAAGCCTGAGATCGCCCAGTTCATCAAAAACTTCATGCCCATGAATCGTATTGGGACCGTAGAGGACTCTGCGAATGCGGCGGAGTACCTTGCGAGCGAGCTTGCCAGCTTCGTGAGCGGTCAGCATCTGCTCCTAAGCGGTGGCGGCCCTGCTTAAGAAAGTTTAGATGTTGAGTGGATGCATCTTCCGCCTGATCTATAAATACAGCTCCGCAAAGACAACGCCACAAAGGGAAGACCTTACATGACCACAGCGATTGAAGATGTCACCCAACTCATCCTGCGTGAACGGCAATGCCGCGACCGGGGCTGGTGGGATCAGATGGCAGACTGTTTTGCAGAGGGATCAAGCATCCGTTTGAGCTGGTTCTCCGGCAGCGGCGCCGAGTTTGTAAATCAGTCTCGTGCCATGACTGGACGTGGCGATTACGCTGTGCATCGCCTCTCCCCACCGGCAGTTCGCCTCCACGGTAATCGGGCCCACGCTGAAGTCCCTCTTACAATCCAGTTCCGCTTCAGCGTCAAGGGAATCGAAGCGTACCTCGATTCAAACGCCCGGTCACAATACCGAGCGGAACAAACAGACGGTGTCTGGCGCATCGTAGCCATTACGTCGATCTACGAACGCGATAGCCTCTATCCAGCGATACCGGGAACCCGGCTCGAAATCGATTCGCAGCAACTAGCTGCCTATCGGCCCTCCTATCGCTGTCTGGCCTGGTATTTGAATCAGAAAGGCTACAAGATCGGAGCTGACCTCCTAGGAGACGATCAGCCTGAAGCTGCCGCACGTCAGTACGAGGCTGAAGCTGCTTGGCTTGCTGAAGCGAAAGCAGGACTGCTCTAACCTCTCCCACCTACTCGTCCGACATCCGGAAGAGAGGGCCGTGAACTCGCCTTCCACTTCAAGTTTAGTACCGACAAACGCCGTCCACTTCACTAAGACCTCTCCGAACAACAAATCAACCGGTCTCACAAAGGTTTCCCACGTCGACGCCAGAGGTGACTCGATGCGCAATGTCGCACGCCTTAAGATGGGTTATTACCCACTGCCCGAGAGTGAAGGAGCAAAACTCCGCGCTCTTCTCTCCTTTCCTCAACCAGCTTCTGCTGTCGATCCCTGCGTGGGACAAGGAACTGCGCTTCGACTCATCACCAGCGATGCCCGAGTTCGACTCTATGGTGTCGAACTCGATGCAGATCGAGCGCACGCCGCGAACTCCACGGGCATCGAGACCATTCAGGGCAATGCCTTCGACGCGATGGCCAAAGCCGAATCCTTCTCCCTGCTCTACCTGAATCCTCCTTACGACTCAGAGATCGGATCGGTCGCCAACAGCCGAATGGAGCGGCTATTCCTCGAGCACACCTACCGGTGGCTTGTTCCCGAAGGCGTTCTGATTCTTATCATCCCCTTCGAACGGCTCCATGACTGTGCCGGAGTTTTGGCCTCTCATTTCGGCAGATTGACCGTGTTGCGCATGACCGATGATGAATCGGTCCGATTTCGGCAGATCGCCGTACTTGGGGCGCGCCGAAATATCCGAGGCACAGTCCTCGAAGACAATAAGCGGCTGCTTCAGAGCATCAGCCCCGATGGCAGCTTCCACGAACTGCCTGAATTGACTCCGACCTCCTGCGCTACGTATTCAGTACCACCTTCTGGTGAAACCGCGATCAGTTATCGTGGGCTGCCATATGACCAACTCGAAGACCTGCTGCCGAAGTCCGGAGCGTGGAAACAGACAATCCCTTTCTTGATGCCTCACGAGGACGTCGCAACGGGCCGGCCTATCACTCCATTGCATGGTGGTCATGTAGGACTGCTATGCACGGCCGGTCTTTTGAACGGCGTGTTTGGCCACGGCGAAGAAAGACACATCGCCCGTTGGAGATCGGTCAAGCACGTCACAACCTTCGTCGAAGATGATGGCGACACGCAAATTGTCCACCACCGGGAGCGATGGACCAACGAACTCCGGTTGGTCTACGCCAATGGCAAAACTCATAAGCTGACGGAGACGCCAGCAAAGCCGGAAGGAGAGGAAGATGCGGAACGCACATCTGAGGCTCGGGCTGCTTGAATACCAGCGGGCGACGGAGAAGATATCGACTCGGATACGCGTTCGAGTGGATCGTTATATCGGGGAGGATCGTAAAGCTCATCTCTTGAGCGCCTTCGGGAACGACTCTGATATCGGAGCGGTCACGGCTGCAATCCACGAGAAAGCCACGTTTACGTTGAGCTTTCCCGACGGGACGAGCAAACAAGCTTCCCTTGGAGAGAACCCTTCTTGCTACAAGGGATCGGTTAGTCTTGCCGACCGCAAACATCCTGTGCGCCACGTGGTTGCAGCCTCGCAGGAGCTACATGCGAATGGGGGCGTCGGTAGGACAATCCTGATGCGCTATGAAAGAGATGAAGCATGGGCTACCCTTGTGAGCTTTCTTGGGCTGCCCGGCGATCCTACGTGGGCGGATCATGTCCTCGGAGTGCTGGAAAGGGAGAAGCGCATCAAGGACATCGACGGGATTGGCTGCCGCCCCGTCCTCATTTCAGCCACGACCGAGGAATTGCTGGATTGGATTGGGGACGGATTACTCTCCAGGGTGCTCAACTTCCCGGACAGAAACGGTCCGATCGCATGGCCCCAGTTCTCCCTCGACGGGGCACTGCGGTCCATCCTGGCCGATAAGGCACTCGAATCGTCAGATAGTTTAGCCGCTTAGCTTTCAGCATCTCTACTTCGTTCCGAAGACGCTCGCCAGAGCGCCTTCTCTATTTGTGTTCCATTCGTCACTACCCAATCTTGATTGCACGAGGTATCTCAATGGAAACCACCTTCGACTACCTGCGCGCTCACGCGGCAGAACTGGGCTCGCGCATCCTTGAGACCTACCCGCCGCTCCAGAGCACCAAAGACCCGATCGCCCCTGCGGTTGCAACGCTGCTGCGAAAGGCGCTCCCCGCCCAAGGCCTGGCCATCACCGGCACTGCCAAGTACCTGAGGCGGGCAAAGGCGGCGCGCATCGTCGCTGAGTGCGGGGCTGGCAAGACATTCATGGCCCTGGGCACCATCCATGTCATGACAGGTGGTCGCCCGAGCACAACACTCGTCATGTGCCCATCGCATATCACTCACAAGTGGGCACGCGAGGTATTGCTTACCGTCCCGCGCGCGCGAGCTTTCCTGATCGAGGACATGCGCAACGGCGGCGATCCCAAAAAGCAGCACGGGATCTGCGAGGTAAAACTGAGCAAGGGTAAGACCGTGTATGAGGGCAAGCACCTTACACTTGCCGAGATGCGACGCATGGGACGTCGCGAGTGGCGCAAGCGTTTCCCCGGACCAGCTTTCTTCATCATCGGCAAGGACAAGGGGAAGCTCGGCTACTTTTGGGACCACGTCTACCTCAAAGCGAAGTCCGGACCCAACCTCGGGTCGATTGTGAACCCGGATTCAGGTCTCGCCATTTTGGATTCCGAGCGGGAGAAGCTGACATCCCTCGATTTCGATGACAAGCTAAAGGTCGCTGAGACCCTCACATCGCCAAAGCTGGGGACGACAAGGTTCTCCGCGCTTTGGCAGGCCGACCGGACACGCATTCAGCGTATGGCGCCGATCGAGTACATCGGCCGCTACATGCGCGGCTGGTTCGACTTCGCGATTGCGGACGAACTCCATCAGCTCGCGGGCGACACCGCCCAGGGCAACGGCCTCGGTGTGCTGGGACGGGCGGCTCAACGGTTGATCGCGCTCACCGGGACTCTGATGGGCGGCTATGCGGACGATCTCTTCAATATTTTCTTTCGCATGGAACCGCGCGTCATGGTTGCCGAAGGCTTTGCGTATGGCGGGCAAGGCCGGCGTGATTTCCAAGAGCAGTATGGTGTCCTCGAAACCGTCGAGAAGGTCAAAGAAGCCGATAACGCCTGTTCGAGAGCAACAAAGAAGACGATCCATGTATTACGTAAGCCCGGAGCATCGCCGTTGCTCTTCGGAAAGTTCCTGATGAACACAACGGCGTTCCTATCCCTTGAGGACATCTCGGACAATCTGCCCCGATATGACGAGAGCGTCTTGTCCGTCGAGATGGACGCAGGGCTCAAGTCTGCCTACGAACAGCTGGAAGAGGACATCCGGAACGCGATGCAGGCACATCGCGGCAACAAGAGCCTGATGAGTATCCTGCTCAACACCCTTCTCCTTTATCCCGACCATCCGTACGGCTTCAAGGAGATCTGGGCACGAGCCTTCGATCCGACTACGAAGGAGTATGAGAAGTTTCTCGTCACGACGCCCGAGAACCTGGCACAGGATGTTCTCTATGCCAAAGAGCGTGAACTGATCGCGGACGTCAAGGAGGAGTTGCGCCAAGGGCGCCGGTGCCAGATCTACGCGACGTTTACGGGCAAGAAAGACGTCACTCTGCGGCTTGAGACGGTTTTGCAACAGGCCGGCATTCGCGTCGCGGTTCTTCGCTCTTCCGTCCCTACCGATAAGCGGGAGGACTGGTACGACCGGCAGCTGAAAGCCGGTGCAGAGGCTGTGATCTGTCACCCTAAACTGGTGGAGACGGGTCTCGATTTGCTGGCTTTTCCAACGCTCTACTTCTACGAGACCGGCTACTCATTGCATACCTTGCGGCAGGCCAGCCGGCGCTCTTGGCGGATCGGACAGCGGCATCCCGTCAAAGTGAAGTTCGTCACCTACGCGGGCACGATGCAGGAGACCTGTCTCCGTCTGATGGGCAAGAAGATGTTGGTCGCGCTCATGATGGAGGGCAAGTTCTCTGGAGAAGGACTGCAATCTCTTGATGCTGACGAAGACCTGATGAGCGCTATGGCGCGCGAACTGGTCGAGAAAGCAGGTGTTGGTCAATCCGCCGACGCCATCTGGCGAGAGCTGGATCACGAACGAGAGAAGACACAGCCGCGTCCAGAAGTCACAGAGGCAGAGCAAGAGCCGAGTTCCGCGCTCCACCTGCCCGTAGTCGTGAGCCTCGATCCTGTGCCCGTCTCGACCGGTATCCATCTCGTTGAACCTCCGGTCACGGCGAATAAGCGCAACAAGGCTTCTCTCTGGCCGACAGCAATCCAGGATGACGCGCAGCTCAAATTGTTTGGGTGAGATGCGTGTTGCTGTGATGTCTCTCGCGTTACTTCCCATCACAACTGGACAGAAGAGTGGTAGCGTGGCAAGCGGGAGAGCAGTTCCAACGAGGCCACTCGACTTTGGCTTCGCTCAACAGGCAAAGAAGGGTCAGCCTCGCGGCTGGCCCTTTTCTTTTGCGTGGAGATGTTCATGGCCAAAGAGCCCTTTCTCTCAACGGACTTCCTTCCGACGAAGTTCTCTACAGCTGCTGATAAAGGCGGACTACGGCAACGCGTTCCTCCATTTCGTAGACGCCGAGTGGAAGCAGAGTATTTTTACCGAGAAGTATCGCCCGGCTGCGACCCAGATTCCCAACGAGGCGCTACGGCCCGAGACTTCAGCGAGTGGCTCCTCCGCGATCGTGACTGACGGGGCTGCTCCTGTGCAGGGCTGCCTCTTTTAGCACGGATCACTTTGAACCCGCTTCGGAGAGCACCACCGCGGCCTGTCTCCGATCCATTCCAACGTACGAATGCCTGAAGGAGGAATCTATGGGCTACGGCGTCTACTATGACGGCGAGGTGGCGATCACTCCGGCCTTGACTGAGGGGGACGCGGCGGTGTTGCGCGCGGCAATGAAGCGTGAGGAGACCGAAGAGATCCGAGAGCTGTTCGCGGCGATCGCCGCGAGTCTAGAGCCAGACCTGCCATACCATGCTGACTTGCTGGAGATCTCGGAAGATAGAGATCGCCTTTTTCCCGAAGAAGACGAGAGCCGTTACGGTGTTCGATTGTGGCTTAGGCTCCTGACCGAACACTATTTGGCCCCCGCGGATATGTGTTAAACGGCGAGATCACCTGGGAAGGTGAGGACCGCGACGATGGCGGCACCATCTTCGTGAAGGACAACCAGGTCGAAGCGGTCGACGACCTGATCTTCAACGCCGGCCCAAGTTGGGCTCCGAACCACTTTGCAGATGACTCGCTGAAAAAGGCGATTTGCGATTTCTTGGGCTCAGCAGACAACACCGGCTGCTCTCCCGATCTCATCGTCGTGGCCGCGTCTGGTCTCGATGCCATCCGCTCACTCATGCCTGAGTTCTAAGCATCCTCCATTTCCTCCATTGACAACGTGCTGCACAGAAACTCGGCGTCTGCCGGGCTTTCTGCCTGTTTGCGCTCGGTCTCGCAGGTACCCTCATGCCTATTGTTCCGCTCCGTCGCCACAACGATTGCCCGCGCTGTCCCTTCACTAACGCTGAAGCTAACCAGGGAGAGGAGTTCTACGAGATCCTTTCGCTCCGGTTCAACATCGGCGAGGCGAGGGAACTTTGTCGCGGCCATGCCCCGCATCTCGTGAACCGTCCTCCGTTGGAGAGTTGGCTTGAGCACGCGCACATCGACTGGGAGCATGCCGATCATCTTCCTACATCCCTCGGGCCGGGCATCATGGTGACTTTGCCCAGCGGATGTGGCATGCCGGTGATCGATGGCAACCATCGCGCCGCTCGGGCTCTGCGCGATAGGCACGAGTTCTTTGCCTACGTTCTCGACGAAGCGGAGACGCTGGATTTGTTGCGCCGCAGTATGAGTCGTTGCATCGCCGATCACTACTGGCAGCGCTTGCTTCAATCCAAACCCCACCCCAACGATGTTCAAGAAGGAGAACAGAGATGAGCAGTCTCAAGACGAAAGTGCTTCTGCGCGAATTCCAGTACAACGGCGTGCGAATCCCTGACCCTGGCCCTCAGTTGACTGTGGACCAGGTCCGCGACCTTCTCACTCCCGCGTATCCGGAAATCGCTACGGCGTCGGTCACTGGTCCCGAAGATACCGGCTCGGCTTTGCGCTACACCTTCAGCCGCGCCATCGGGACAAAGGGCTAAATGATGGTCGCGCCCACCATGAGCCCGGAGGAATTGATCGCGTTGTTTGCTGCGAAGGCAGCAGCGCCGCCTCCGGAGACAAGCCAGGCACTCGCGAGGCACCTTCAATGCGAAGAATCCATCGCACTCGCCCGGATCGTGACCGAGGCCATCAACCAATACGCAGCAAACAGCAATCAGTCTCTCCCGGCTCCTACCGAGATGCTGCCGCCCCTGGCATAGCGTGTCTGGCGCCGGCGTTTCTCCAGGCCCTCCCGTCCCTGGCCGGACTGCCCACCGAGTACAGCCACGAATTCCGTGCGGAGCTCGTGTACGACCTTTGCGCCGCTCTGGTCCGGGAAGGCCTTGCAACGTGTGATAGCTGGAAGGAGTGCGGCGAAAACGCCCTAGTGTTCGCCAAACACGCAATCATGCGCGCCATTGGGGAGGAACGCTGGAACCTCTTGCAGCGTAACGTCGAGTATCACCTGGATGTGAGCGATGTGGCCGAGCGCGAAGGTTTCGATGAGGTCATCCGACATGGCCAGTTGGCTGTTACTGTGGCTTGCGGCGGCTCAGGCTATCTCAAGATCGGGCCAGCAATCGAAGCACTCGAAGCGGAAGATCCGGGACTCGGAGCGGCGTTCTACTGGACACTCACCTACGCGCTCTATCGCGTGATGCGTATCTACAATCACGACGAGGCTCTCCAGTACGAGGAACGGCTACAAGAGTATGCCGAGGAGGACGAAGAGGAGAATAAGGGCCAATATGAGTTTCCCGAAGTGGAGAAAGCACTGCCAGATTGCATCCGGTTGAGCTTGCACAAAGATGGCCACGATCAATGGACTCTGAACGCTCGCAAGCTCCTGCGCAAACACGACAACGGCCGCTACGGTTCCTGGATCAAGCGGCTGCGCACGCTGCAACGACTCTCGCGGGTACGCCTTCGCCCATCAAACCATTTCATCGAAGAGGGCAACTACGACAGCCCGCCGCTGCCATCCCTGCTGGTGGCGTTCAAAGAGCGAGACGCCATCACCGCCTGCTTCGACGAAGAAGGTCAATACATGCTCGAGGGATCTTCAGAACCCGCCATAGGCGTGGCCTTCCATCCGCAGAACTCAAAGGAAGTGCGGCAGGCGGTCCGAATTGTGGAGCGTTTCGTCATGTTCAACCATGAGCTCTTCCAATGGGTGGAGGAGTTGCAAGAGTGGGAGAAATCGGAGAACAGCCATGCAGATACATGTCTCGATCGGGGAGAACCATCGCTTCGAGCTGCGTGAAGCGCTTCTGGTGTACGGAGACCGCCAAAAGAGCTTCGTCACCCACCACGAAGTGACGCTTCAGAAGGACGCTCCTCCTGCGCTTGGTCCCGCTCAACCGCTTACGGTCGCTTTTGTGGATTCGCTGGTGCGCTCCTTGAGTGGGAGCTCTGACGCGGAGGTCCTGCCAGAGAACATCCTCGCGAAAGGCGACCGGATGATCGCATGGTGGACGTCGGCGCGGCGACGGCAGATGTTCTATCAGAACTCCGAGAACAAAGCCGCAGGGCTCAATGGACGAGTCTTTCCGCAGCCGCCGTTAGCATGGCGCGTAAAGGAGGGAGATCTTGCGATCCGTGCGCTCACGGAGAATAGGCGTCCTGATGTCGCGACGAGATTGGCCGTCGCGCCGTTCTGGAATCTCTCCGATAACGGCCGCGTTTGTACCGGCTCCATGCGCCACCCGAATTCCGCGACAGTGTCCTCGATTGCGGATTGGGAACGAGGGTTCTATGAGAGCGCTTTCACCCATGCCAACGTGGGACGCCTGACGCGCCATCCCGATGGATTCGAGGACCTGTGGGTCTCCCTGGCGGGCAAGCGCAGATCGTTTCCGCGTGAAACCTTAATCGTCCTTCCCCAAACGCTGGCGCAGTTCGTGCGCGGAGAGAGAGGCTAATCATGCGTATCGAGCACAGATTGCCCTCAGACCTGGTGCGTCGAGGACCCGTCCGCGTGCTGATCGTTGGAGCGGGCGGCACGGGCAGTTCCATCGCAATGAGCCTGCCCTATCTCGACCAGGCAATGCGAGTTTGGGGGCACGCGAACGGGCTCGACGTGACCATGATGGATGCTGACACGGTCTCTGCCACCAATTGCGTTCGCCAGCCGTTCTCAGCGTCCGACATCGGTCAGAACAAAGCCACCGTGTTGATCAACCGCATCAACATTTTCTGGGGAACGAAGTGGACTGCCATCCCCAACCGATTCCATGCGCGCTCCTTTGACCGTCATCGCGACCCCGTCCCGGATGTCGTGATCAGTTGCGTCGACACACGCGAAGCAAGGAAGGTCTTAGCCGAATCGTTTATTCGCGCCTTGAGCAACACCTGCTATTGGCTGGACCTCGGCAACAACGCTGCCAGTGGACAGTATGTTCTCGGCCAGCCATTGAATGGGAGAAACCGGCGCAAGGCTGAACGCCTGCGCACGGTAAGCGAATTGTTTCCCGAGATAGTGGACGCCGAATCCGGAGAAGATACTCTGCCAAGTTGCTCCGCGGTCGAAGCATTGGACCGTCAGGAACCCTTCATCAACCAGACGCTTGCAATGAACGCGCTTGCGATGCTGGGTCAGCTCTTTCGTTATGGCAAGCTCAGCTATCATGGCGCATTCTTCAACGCGAGGACCGGACAGACGAGCGCGCTGCCAGTCGATCCAGCGTTGTGGTCCAGAACGAGCCGGCGCACGCGGAAAATTGCTACATAGTTGCGAGACGATGTAAGACTTCAATGCGGCCGCGGCGGTATGGTGGGAATGTGCCGGAGACTGCCCATGAAGATGAAGCTCGATCACGACTTGGCCATGGAAGCAAAAGCAATCGTTGCGCTGGCATTTCATAGAAAACCTGCACGCGGGAAAGCCCTGCGCGGTCTGCAGCGGCAAGCCGGAGGTCTCCCATATCTCCGACCACGAGATGAAGTTGTGATGAAGTCGGCGGTCGATACACTGTACCGCCTCCTATGGCAGCGAGACCACGAACCCGCCGCCTACAACGAAGCGCTGGCGTTCGGACGCCGACACACCATCCACTGGGATGACCCTGAACTCGAGAAGCCGGCGAGGAGGAAGTCACGCCCCGAGTGACCTACCCCGGAGAGAAGCCCATGTTCAAGGAGCTTGCCCCCTACCTGCGGCAGCGCGCAGTGCTGCTGACCGTGACCCGCCTCGACGACGATCAAATCAGTGTGAACATCATCCCGAAGAAGCTGCAGGATGGTGAAAACACCGCGTTGACGACGCCTTTCAAGCTCACCGGAACCGCCGAAGAGCTCGACCGCGATCTGCCATCCTCCATAGTCGATTTCGTCGCAGCTCACCTGCAGCTCAAAAGCACGCTCGACAGAGCGAAAGCTGAAATGGACGCCGCCGGGAAAGCAGCTCAGGCTGAAGCGCGCGCGAAGAAGTTGCCTGCAAAGAAGGATCTAACGAAGACCGAGCCTGCGACATCCGTTGCGACCGTGAAGCCGGTTGAGGCCATCAAACCGGAGCAGCCGACGGCCTTCAGCCTCTTCGATGCGCCTGAAGCCGAATCCCCGAGCGCAGAGCAAATAGACGAAGAAGAGGAGATTCTGGCGGAAGCCGCAGAGAACCAGCAGGCCCATCAGGACGAAGAATTGGATGAGGCTGCTTAGCGCCTTTCTCTACTTCGCAACCAAACCAGCAAGGAGTGCGCAAGAATCCAGCTCAACAGCGACCGAGGTAAACACATTCGGACCTATTAGTCCTTTCCAGCACTCGCTAAGTGCATTGGCGATTTTGCACTCGTCGAGATCTCTAATGATGAGAACGGCGTTCCTCGTTAGCGACGCCATCGGCCAGAAGATCAGACAGGATTCGCCGCCACAGGAAGTTAAACCTGTCACCAAGGTTAGGAATGCGACCTAGCGAGGCGTCTAGGGAGGGGCCGGCGAACCTGCCGCCTCTCGTCCCGTTGCCCGCAAACAAGCGCCGGGAGAAGCGCTTCACTTCATCCGGGCTCTAATCCCGCCTTTTCGCCCGGCCCGGGCTGGGGCGGAAGGACGGCGGTTCCTCTTTCCTGCACCTTTCCCTCGGTTGCCTGCTGCGCTCCGCAGAACGCATTGGCCTTGTGATCGACGGGCTCAGCTGATGGAAGGGATCAGCCTTTCTTCGTCAATCGGGACCCTACAGCGGAGCGCTTTGTCGCGCCCGGTGACAGAAGCCATAGCATCCCGCACGTCCGCACCGCCGAACGCTGGCGTGCTGATTACTCTCTCGCCGAAGTAACTGGCGCGAGAGACGTGAAATAGATTGACGACCACGTGACAGGACAAACATAATCGCCTTAACGTCATCCCGTCGTACAGGTTGGAGCGCAATTTATGACGCGTCCGCTTCGAGGAGTTTACGCACTGGCGATGAGCGCTGTACTTTCTATAGCTCAAGCGCAGCTAGCTTTCCCCATCGACTCGCCCCGCGTAGTCACGTTGTCCTATGCGCAATTCGGAGCGAACTGCCCAGCCACGGCTCTCACCAAATGGGTTTTGGCAACGTACGGCTTGAATGCCACCGGCGTCTTCGCGAGCCAAACCGACGCCAGGACCAGTATCACCACCAACCGTCTTCCGAGCGGCAAATCCGTCACCGTCACCCCATCCGAATTGGCGATTGCGACGCGACATAGTGACTTCAGACCGCAAGACCTAGATGACGTAGCTCGCCCTCCGGATGCTCATACCCGAAAAGCGATGCTCGACAAAGCCAACCTCCTGTACGCGGTGCTGGGCGTTCGTGAAGCCGGTACCTATGACGGGACGACGCTACGAGACGCAACGTTTGAACATGCAGTCAAGAAATATCTCGATAAAGGCGGTGAAGTGGACACGCTTTTCGAACTCCTCGGGTACACCTGGGATGATACGGAGAACTTTCCGACGAACAGCGAAACATCTGTGTTCGGCAACGTCTCGGATGATGGATCGACCGCACACGTGGTGTTTGGTTTTGTTGAAGAGGGACAAGATCGATACGACGAGCACGGCTCAGATGTGCGGCTCATCGTTCAGGATTTCGCACATCAGTACGGCGGCGGGCAAGTATGGCGATACAGACTGGAGACCACTGGCCCGGGCGTACCGGATGGAAATACCACACGAGGCGCGCGTCAATGTATGGCCGATCCGAGCAGCGGCCAATGGCATGCCTGCGCTTGAGCCTTTGCGACGCGAGGATATTGGGCCATGTCTGCGGAAGCGGTTAGCCAAAGGCTTCCCAGACCATCGACCATCGAACAAGCATCGGCGAAGCCGCTTTTTGGTAGTGCGTTAGAAGTCAAACTGTCGTTCATCTAGTTTCCCGTTGAGATCAACTATGCCTATCAGACTCGGTACAGGTGTCCTGGCGTTCTTGAGTGCAGCGGTCCTCCTCTTCCCTCAGAGAACCGAGGCCTATGGTTTGTCGACCCACCTGTTGTTGGTGGACCTGCTTTGGAATACGGATATCAAGCCTCTCCGTAGCAGGCCTACAAGAACCCGAACCCAGATGCATCTACCGATGCAGCCTTCTACGAGTCTGCTCGTCAGTATGCGTACGGCGGTGCGCTGGTGCAGGATTCGGGCTATTACCTCTACATCGGATCATCGGGAAACTCCCTCGAAATTAAGCAGTTTTCCGATGCGACCCACTACGTGCGTTCCGGAGACTTCGTATCCAATCTGTTTCGAAACGCAACTGATGTGGATGAGCTGGCCTTCGCGCTTGGCGCTCTGACGCACTACGTAGGAGATGTGGAGGGTCATTCGATCGCCACCAACCCTTCTGTCGCGCTGCGCTTCCCCGCGTTGAAGCAAGCCTACGGGGACACGGTGGTGTACGAGGAATGCCCGGATGCGCACCGCGAAGTGGAGTTTGGGTTCGATGTGAATGCAGCCAAACTCATCAGACTTCGTCCGCCGGTGCTTAGCCAAGGAGAGAACCCGAATCTGTCCCTCGAACAGCTTGCCTACGCCTTCTATCAAACCTACGGGTTGGATCGCGATCTCTCGGCCAAGAGGAACGGGTTCAGCGCCAAGGCATACTACAAGAGCTCAGGGGAGCTGCTGCCGACCGGAACGTACGCGAAGGCGAGTGAGAATCCGAGAACGATAGAGGGCGGTGCGGCGCAGTCGGCCCCGATCACCGCCGGACTGACACTGAAGTCATGTGGTGGACATCCGCAGCCCTTCTTCAAAGGCGTCGATGAGGGAGATGCGGGCGGCCTCGAGTCGCTGATTGCGCCCTTGTCGACCTCCGAGCAATGGAATGCAAAATCACCGGTATCGGAAGCCCTCCTGGCGCGTTGGCTCGTCAATCGAATTCATAGTGCTGGGGTGGTGGCACCGACTATCGAGACTCAGACGCTCTACGCGACGTCTGTGGTTCGTACGGTAGGAAAACTGCACGAGATCATCGCGACCATCCCACACTCTCCGCAGAAGACCAGCGGGCACTTTGTTCCGATGTGGACCGCAGACGACCGAGCATCGGAAGGACCTCTTCCCAATTTCAATCTCGATACGGGAAAGCTGGAGAGCGCCGGCGACTACGAGCTCAGCGACAAGGTGCATTTAGGGCTACTTCGAGCGCTCGCCGCCAATACAACGTCCGGATGGAAGGTTCCCTCCGGGATGCTTAACGATCTCAACACGTATCTCTCGGACCCGAGCAAACTCAAGGTCCCCACGCCGACCGATTTCCAGAAGCAGATGGACAATCTTCACAAACTCACGGTCGGCGATGCATGTCCGCGCCCCGGATTTGGGGGCAACTCGGGCAACAACGAAGGGTCAGGCGGTCCCTCCATCGCCGGCCTCTGTCCCGCAGATACTCCATAACGCGACGGGTTGATTTTTCTCTGATGGTTTTAGTGAGGCAAGCGCTTGCGGACGCAGCAACTTCAAACCCACTCACTAAGGAGCTTCCACTGGAACTCGCCAAGGAAATCAGTTGGGGATTACAGCAATCCGATTGTTCTCGATTGGCTTTCAGAGCAACGCAGTTTACCAGACAGGTGATCCTCTTCGAAATACGCATTGGCAATTTCTCCCTCATCGAAGATCACGACTGACGAGAATGGCGTCTAACGGCACTAATGTTCCGAGAGCGATCAGGGTAGCTTCGACAAGTGCATCCAGCGGCTGAATGAGTGAGACCCGACCCATGATGCTCAGTCGTACTTCCGGTGATTGTTGGTGACGGATTGCTCTATTTCCTCCTTCGTAAGCAAAGGGCCGAGGAGATTCTTCGGATCGCTCAGGTGTTTACGCGAGAGCTTTCTGAAAAAGGCCTTGAGGAACATCCGACTGAAAAAGCCATAACGGTCTTTCTTGCCTTTCAACCTTCGCAGCGCCAACTCCACTTCCGGGTGAGGCCCAAGTGATCTCAGGCTCTTCCTGAGGAGCTTGATGCGCAGGTTTGAAATATCTTCCTCGGTGGTAAAAAGTAGCGGCGATACATTCGGCTCGTCTCCTCCCTCCCTTTGCACCCGCCGGACTCTCTTGTAGATCTCCTCAATGTACGGGTATTCATCCAACTCGAAGATAAGGTCCGGGTGAAGGCGCAAGATCTTCTTATGGCGTTCCACGTCGATCGTCATAGCGAGGAAAGTCAGGTGAGGTCTCAGGTATTTCTCCTCTTTTCTGCCTCTCTCCTCCAGCATTCGCGCCTGTTCTTCCTCGGGCAGATCATTGCCGATGTCTTTAAAGTAGTAGGCCTTTTCCAGCTTCTGGCTGACGTGCTCCATAACGCAGATGTTTACATATGCGCGCGCGACATCCTCATAGATGCGCTTCCGCATTAGGCGTAGTCTCCGGCGCCGCTTGGCCTGTTCCGTGATGGGTGCTGTGGCAAACCCCACGAATGCCCCCGCGACGCCTGCAAACCATGACGGCGGGTTCTTCAGAAACGGTCCGACATGGGCGAACCACTGCGACAGCATGTTTGGGGGCGGCGGAGGTGGTTGTGGGACGAGCATAGGACCTCGCGGGGTGAAGCAGACTTTGCACCTTTCGTTTCGTACGAGGAATTTGAACATATCAGAACAGGAGCGGGGATGAGGACAATTCGTGATCGTCTGACAGACCTTCTGCGAGCCTGGCTCGGCTTCTAATAATGAGTCGCGTTGTAGGAAGTAGTGGTCGCTGCCGAGTCGTGTCCAACCCGGAACATTTCAACCCTAACTGGCGAGCACAGGCCTTATCGCGATTCGAGTCCTTCGGAGAACAGGCAGCCAAAGCGGTCGTTCACGGGTTCTTCCAAGTTCTGTTTGCAGCCGAGGTAACGCTCCGTCGTCAGGACGGAGGCGTGCCCCAGAAGGAACTGGATTTGCTCCAGTTCACCGCCATTCACGTGACAGAGCTTTGCACAGGTTCGCCTGAGATCATGCGGGGCTAGGTGATCGAGTTCTAGACGTAGAGCACAATTCCGGACCACATACCAGACGACGTTCTCCGAAATCCCGGTCCCCCAGGGTCTTCCGTGACGGCTTACGGCCCTGAACACTCGTCCCGTCGTCACCGATGCAGCTGTCAGCCACCTGTCAACGGCACACTTCACCCAGATCGGCATCGGAACTGTCCGGACATGATTGCCCTTGCCGACGAGGTCCACGATAGCCCAATGTCCCTGTCGGATTTGAATGTCTTCCTTTCGCAGGCCCGACAGCTCGGCTCGGCGCAAACCACAGCCAAGCAGGATCGCGATCATAGCGACATCCCGGACGTGGCGTAAGCCTTGCCCATTCGCTTTCTCAAGAAGCAACCGAGCCTGCTCTCGATTGAGCCAGTTACCCGCCCGGCAGCCCAGTTGCTTGACGCCTTTGACTCGCCTGATGCCAGCAGCAAGTCCGGGACTCAGCAGACCCGAGTCCGCTGCCTCGTAGGCGAGCCTCCTGACCGCCGCAAGCCTTTGGTTGATCGTACCTGCGGCTAATCCGAGCGATTCTAGGTGGAGACGGAAGCGGAGAACGACAGTTCGATTCAGGGCAAGTCTTGGTTCGGAACAGGACCAAGTGATGAACTGCTCCATTGCAAACTTGTAGTTACGCCTCGAACGCGGGGAACTCAAGCTGTTCAACACTGCGCCTTTCGCATGATCCAGATCCGGCAGGCGGAGTCCAATCTTTTGGACGACGTGCTTCTTAGTCCTCTTGGGCATACGCGCGGCCTCCTCTGCCGCAGACATGCCCACTATTTATGCGCCTGCCCCAGGTGCCCAAGCGAGTGGGCTAGACGAGTGCACAGGCGATTTAGCACCCGTCCAGAGCGAATCTGCTCGCCACTTCCGGGTTGCCGACCGTCCGCAAGCGAGCCCGAACCTCAGCAGCTTCAGAGCTCGAACGCGCGCGCACGCTGATAATCTGCTGTTGCTCGCCTCGGGCTCTCGGAGTCCCTAATCGCGCCAAGCGACGAGAGCATAGACTTCAACAGAGCCTTCAGTCGTGAACGTAGATAACGTGAATCCGCAATCCCAAACTTTCTCCTCAGACAGCATACCGAGCCCCTCGGAGTTCATGCGTGCTCGCCGTCCGGAACTCTTCTCGGATTCGGATGTTCGACGCTCCGACGTGCTGAGTAGGGATATGTTCGAGTATCTGCTAAACGTCATCACCAGCAGGAAGCAAGAGATCGACTTCGAGCACTTCTGCCGCCGCTTGGCGGAAGCTGAGATCTGTCCGAATCTAATCCCACAAACGGGCCCAACCGGAGGCGGTGACAGCAAAGTCGATTCTGAAACCTACCCGGTAGCGCAGCGAATCGCCGAGCGCTGGTACATAGCAGATCCGATGAGCGCCACCCAAGAACGCTGGGCATTCGCCTTCAGTGCGAAACGCGAGTGGAGGACAAAGTTGCGTTCGGATGTCCAGGGGATAGTCGACACCCAGCGCGGCTATAGGCGAATTTACTTCATCACGAACCAGTTCGTGAAGGACAAGACACGCGCTCAGGTGGAAAGCGAACTGTCCGACAAACACGATGTTGCAGTGCACATCATGGACCGCAGTTGGATACTGAAGTGTGTCTTTGAGCACGATCGACAGGCTTTGGCCGTCGAAACGCTCCACTTGGATGTTCCGTTGAAAGCCGCGAAGGTGCTCGGTGTGCGCGATGCGCACCGAACTCAAGAACTGGATGAGACGGAGCAGCGTATCAGTGACCCGTCGCGCTACACAGGTGTTGAGTATCAACTTGTCGAGGAATGCCTTTCTGCGGCCATCCTAACCCGCGAGCTTGAACGTCCTCGTTCAGAGGTGCATGGCCAGTTCACCCGCGCTCAGCGTTTGGCGGACTCGGTGGGAACGGCGCAGCAGCGACTTCGGGTAGCGTATCAACGCGGCTGGACGGCATATTGGTGGTACGAGGACCTCGCAGAGCTTCTCAAGATGTATCACGTGGTTGAGTCGCTAGCTCTTTCAAGCCAATTGAGTGACGACGCTGAGTTGGCTGTGAATCTGTGGCAACTTCTCTCTGCCAGTTGTGATTCAGGCAAGCTCGACCGTTCGAAGATTGACTTGGATGTGAAGGCGAACGCCTTAGTGGCTCATCTGGCACGGGCGGCCTCTGACGAAGAGAGACCCAATAATGCACTCTGGGCAAGAACTCAGCTGGTTATCCTTGACTTGCTGAGAAGTTGTAACGACCCAGTCCAGACTGCGGCCGCAATCAAGCAAATGAAGGATGTTGTCTCCGCCTCCGAGGGTCTGATTTCGTTTCCCCTCATGGGATTGGCCAAGCTGATTGAGGGACTTGGAGAGTTCTTTGCCGACTTTAGCGAGTACGACGAGTTGATCGAGGAGATCGCGCGAGTCACGGAAGTGCGAGTAGGGAGGCGCCAAGCCGGTCGAATCTTGTCAGCCCGGGGGTTTCAGAAGCTCCGGGCGAATGCAATCTACGATGCGATTCGCTTCTTTGGGCGAGCTCAGCAGCAACTTGGGCTGCGGGAGACCCGAGAGGAACTGGCGTCCGCACTGTTTGCTGGTGGACTGGCCTACGAAGCTGCGGGGCTCCTGTGGGCAGCAAGAGCTAACACGTTAGCGTCAGTGGGCTTGATCTTGGCCGACTTTGCAGAGGGCGGAGAGATGCTTAAGCAGGTTCTAAACGGTGTGCAAAAGCTGATCTGGCAAGAACTCCAGCTTGGCCGCGTACCGCAGATACTGCAATGGCTTGAACTGAACTTAATTCTGGCGTCGTCATTGGGGCTTGACGACACCGATCGTAAGGCGTTTGTCGAACAGAGAGAGTCGCAAGACAAGGCACTCGCCCTGCTGTTCCTCAAGGCGTCATTGGCCGATCTCGGTGCGCTACGCTTTCTACCATCGGCCTTGGAACGGCTTAATTTGCTGTACGCACGTATGGCTCTGCTGTATGCGCTCGGCTATGAAAGTACGCTCCGTGAGGAAGGCAGCGTTCCTCCTGAAGAGTCTTCGGAAGCTCTGCTCACGACCTTCACGAACTTCATGAAGAACGATGCGAGTGCGGATCTGCCGCTGCATCCGACGGGTCTTGAGTCTGATACCTCAATCCTCACATCACCCGTACTCGGTTCGCGACTCGTAGTTGCGGCTGAACACGATTTCGACTCTCTGCGCCTTGGTGAACGTATACTCGCCGGCTGCGAAGCGCTGTTCGCCACCAGTCTTGACACGGACCTCTTTCCCTATCGAGAGGAACTGAGAGTCGAAGTCCTTCGTGACAAAGGGTGGCAAGGTCCACCAAGGATTGCCGATGACCCCACGTCGCGGGACACTCTCAAAGTGCGCCACAATGGCAACTTAACGAACAGCGGTAAGAAGATAGCTGACTGGTTCTTGGATCTGCTTACGAAGGTCCTCACTAGTCTGGTTGTGCTCCCCTCTCCGCACCAATACATGAAACAGGTCTTCGGAGAGGAGTCTGGCCTCGGACGCGCTTTGAACTTCACTGAGTCTGCCGTAACCATTGGCAACATCTTCGGTCGTCAACCGAAGGAGACACTTTCCGCCTGGAACGAGGAGGGGAAAGAGAACGCCTACGATGTCAGAAGGGATGCACCGTGGCACGGCGACGAGCTCTCGGACGACACTGAGACTCGCCGTACAGACCCTACACCTGGTGTCGGTGATATTCCCGAAGAGCTCCTAAACCGCCAAACAAAACACACGGAGAGGCGTGTTGCTTCCGTCATCGACAATCCGCTTTGGGACAAAGCTGAGTGGCGCGGAGCTCTCTTCGTTGTGCCTGCCGACTTTAAGGGCGAGCCGCTAATGGGATTGGGCTTTCAAAACGGCGAAGCAGGGAGGAAAATCTTTAAGGGATGGCGAGAGAGGATCGGTGCCAGCGATGATCAGAATCGCATTCGGGTGTCCATCATTACTGGAATAGACAAAGCCCATCCGCACGCCTATCGGGTAGTGATCAGTTCGAACCTGCCCAACCCCAAGGATGCAACAGCGGCTACACAATTTATGGCAGTGGGACGGGTGCAGCGCATGGACGCTGCAACGTCCGTAAACCGCGAACGCTTCGAGAAGGGCTTTTCCAACGCGGGTTCGTATCGGCTCTTTCCCGCGGAGCTTGACTTTGAGACTGGCAGATGGCTGCCGTTCTACGACCTACCAGTCACAAAAAGCGAAGTTCGGATCGTACCAGCGTGGCGGATTGGGGGGAACGACATGGACGGAATGGGGATACTCCCGGACGACGATCCGGTCATACCGGCAGGAGAAGTAAACGCCCCTGTGCTGAACCTGCTCGGAGCGAAGCGCCGCGGCAACAGGCGGCGCCGTGACAAAACACCCTCTTCAGCACCCTAGAGGTGATCCCCGCCGACTTACTACCCTCGTTTCTGGAGTTTGCCGGCATCCTATTTCGAATGTTCACCGTGCAACAGCAGAGGGCGCGGTACGAATAATTCGATTCACTATTTCCGGTCGAGATCTCAAGTGGGGAGAACAGCCAACGCACTTATCGACGGCGGGTCATTGAGCGCGTTGGCGATGGTTCGCTTCTGGAGCGCCGCTCATGCATCTTCAGGCGACTGGGGTGTGGCGGAGACGTTCCGCGTCGGCGCGCGGTGGTGCACCAAAGGCACGCAGATATTCGCGGCCGAACTTGGGAGGGAGAACCGTCGCCGACGTTGGCATCGAATCGCGCACCAGGACCATGCTCGAGTCCAAGAACCTTCCGTTCCTCTGCAGCCGCCACGACCGTCGGCATCGAACGGATCCACCACATTTGTGGTGGATCAGAAGCTAATGCCCGTATACCAAGCGTTCGCGCGGACGGCTATCTGCGGTGGTTGCGGGTTCAGGAGAGTCGAGTGGATTTGAAACGACGATAGAGGCCAGTTGCTCCGCCAATCAAGCCGGTCGAAAGTAGGGCCAGGGAGCCGGGTTCTGGAGTGGCGGCAGTAGCGACGAACTGGCTGCCGGGATCACCGAAGGGCGCGGCCTCATAGACGAAGGAGGTCGTCACGGGATCGCCGGCGCCGGTGCCGGAGGGAAAGGTTCCGAGGAGCTGCTCGGGGGTTTCCGTGCTATCGAAGCTGAAGCCGGTGAGGGACTGACCGGCCGCGAGGAGATCGGTGGACGTGACCCAGCGAATGCTGTTGCCACCGGTGGCGGGGTTGGGGAAGATGTTGTCGGTCCAGCCTGTGGGGGCGAGCGCCGTGGTGGGCGCGGGATTGAGGAAGTCGCCGCCGGGGACCCAGGCGAACCACAGGGTGCCGATGGTGGTGGTGCCGGTGTTGTTGAGGGTGAGGGAGTAGTCGTAGAGGCCAGGCGTGGTGGGACTGAGTTCGGCGGAGTAGGTGACGGTGGCGGAGAGGCCGTCGGCGAGAGAGGGTGCGGTAAGGGCAACGAGGACGCCGGACAGGCAGAGGGCGTGCTTGCAGATTTGTTTGGGTGAGGTCATTAAGAGCTCCTAAGGAATCGGTGAGACCTCCTTACCGTAGCGGGTCTGCGATGCGCGATTGTCACGAGAATGTCACGGCTATGTTCTTTTCCCGTTGCGTTCGTCGCGGGATCCGGAGGATAGAGGGGAAGAGCAGGCCTACGCTAGTAGACCCTGGGTCCGGCGACGCGGCTTGTCGACCATAGCGGGAACCAAATTCGAGAACCCACGCCAAAGCGGAGATCTCAGGCCAGGCGCGATCTGGAAGACTGAGCTGACCTTAGAGCAACGGGGCTTCACGGCGACTGCACTTTCACAGACGGTGCACGATCGCAGACAAGCACTTGGTCGAGCACTGGTTCTTCACAGGCATACCATCGATACAGTGGTCACGGTCGTGGACACATTCATACCGTTGATGAGCATTCCGAGTGGAACGTCGCGCCTTCTACTCGCTGCATCATCTTGGGGAGCTTGATCGCTGCTGTTTTATGGGTGGATAGCAATGCAGCAGGCCAAAACTAACGCAGAGTTCACTTCGTTACGCCTCCGCACAGTGTGAGTTTTCACTTACTGAGTGCGGAGGCGATCCGAAGCGCATCCCTGATCGAGAGCCGTCGCGATTCTCGAGTCGGCCTTACATATTGCAAACTTCTCCAGCACCGAGAAGTCTTTAACGTTGAGCTGCATCAGCTGCTTCTGCGAGCTCTCCGAGCTGCAGGAAGAATTCGCTGGATTGACCTAGGAAGAGGTTCATTTCCGTCAGGAATTCCACGACAGCGCGCGCCCCGGCAAACTTGTCACGAAGTGGCCGGATCACTGCGCAGTGAGGCAGATTCGCGCTAATGAATTCTGCCGGGACTGGAAAGATAAGGTTGGGCTGCAAGGCAGGCCCGGCATTGAGAAAGTTTGGAAACGTGAGGCCCTCAGCCGACACTGGAGCCAACGGAGCGGAGACGGCGTTACCAGCAAAGTCGACCCACTCGAGGAAGTGCGCAACTTCGTCTCCTCCGATGCCATAGACAATCTCCAACACCTCATTGCTTCTGACCTTCCGCACCAGCGCTCCGTAAAGGCTTGAACCACCCTGCTCGATGGTGGCAAAGTGAAACGCTGCAGTGTCCGCGATTACCTGGATCAACTTCCCGTCACGGAAGTCCGCATTGGTACGGGGGATCGCCGGCCGGTTCTGGATCACCACAGCTTGCGGGAACGAAGCACCCATGTCCGGATTTTGTGAACTGCGATATCGCGTATACCAGCTCGTATCGACGTTCAAGTGCAAGAGATTCGTAAGCCGCCCAACTTTCTTGGCCCCGTTCGCCTGGCTACCTTGAAGCGTTCGGAAATTGTCGAAATTGACTGGTTTGGCTCCCTTCGATACCAAATAGGCGTTGAGGAAATCTGCGTGGCTTTGCTCATCAAGCGTGTTGCTGGTGATGTACTGCGGACCGTCGCCATCCAGATTCGACAATGCCGCACGATAGGCATTATTCGCGGTGTCAGCAATCCCGCCCAACTCTGCGTACTGCAACCATAGGTCGCTTTCAATGATCTCTGCCGCTGCAAGAAAGCGAAGAATGGCAATATCTCCCCTCGACAGCGAATCTGAGTAGATGGAGTCGGATGCGTGGGCGCTCTTGGAAAGGCCACCGACAAACATGGTGCCACTCGCAAGTAGGCCGCCACGTAAGACCTGACGTCTGCTGGTAGCCGTATCTGCGGACTGTTTCGTTGATTTCATAGGGAACTCCTTAGCGGGCTTTAGATCGCCCACGGAGCAAACAGTAGTCCGCCCTGCTGTTCTTCTTGTCACGCTGATGTCACCAGAAGTTCAGAGTTCAAGCATTGGCCCCTCGTGTGGACAACGCTCGCCGAGGCGAAGACGGTTCGTGCGACTCGGCAATCAATGATTGCGTCGTGACAATTGACTGACATCAACGGGAGGAAATGAACATAGGCTCAGCGATGCCAGAGACGATCCTGGGAAGAGAAACTCCTGTCGCGGAAGAGGATCACCATGCAGAATTCAATGTCGCTTTACTCAAGCCAACTGGGAACGCGAGGCGTATGCCGTCTTGTGCTCTCTGCTCTTTGCCTCGGAACCTTTATCTTGACAGCGGTGTCTACGAGCCGCGCACAGGCATTTTCGGTGGCAAACATCATCTCCGATGGCTCTGTACCGGCGCAGGCCATAGATGTCAGCTTCATCAACCCATGGGGAGTTTCTGCCAGCCCAAACTGGTGGATCAGCGCTCAGGGATCCGGTCTGAACTATGTTTTGCCGGTAAGTGGCACACCAGCTTTCAAGGTGATTGTTCCGCTTGCAGCGCAACCCACCATGAACGGTCTGCCTTCGGGATCGGTGACCACCAGCGGTTCAACCGGATTCTTGCTGCCGAACGGCTCCGCGCCGAGTTTTTTCTTCTCGACACGGGATGGCACCCTCTCGGGCTGGAACGGCAAACTAGGCACGAACGGATCCATCGCCCAAATCGTGGTCAACAATCAAGCCGGTGGCGCCGCCTACACGGGACTCGCGCTGTTGAATACATCCACCGCCAGCTTCCTGCTTGCACCAAACTTTAGCTCTGGCAGCGTGGAGGTCTACAACGCGGCTTATCAGCCTGCCAAGCTGGCCGGTTCCTTCACGGATCCCAATTTGCCGACCGGCTACTTCCCCTTCTCGATCCACATCCTAGGAACGCAGGTTTTCATCGCCTACGCGCAGCATTCGGGCACCGTTGCGCCTTATCGGGAATTGTTGGCGCCAGGCGCCGGCGTAGTCGATGTTTTCGATACGACGGGTACCTTCGTCAGCCGTGTCGTAGCCGGTGGAAACCTGAACGCACCGTGGGGCATCGCTCTTGCGCCAGCCAGTTTCGGTATTTACAGCAGCGATCTGTTGATCGGCAACTTCGGCGATGGAAAGATCAATGTCTACGACCCAAAAACCTTCAGCTATATCGGGCAACTGATGGACTCAAGTGGGAAGTCCCTGGTGTACGCGAGCCTTTGGGAGTTGCTGACGGGTGGAACGTCCGTAAGCGGAACGACTTCGGTGAGTGGCGGCAATACATCCAACGTGTATTTCTCAGCGGGTCTGACAGGTGAAGCGCACGGCCTTTTTGCGGCCATCTCGAACTCGACCGTGGCGGGGAGTACGCCGACTTTTGGCCTAAGCTCTGCCAGCAGCGCAATGACGGTCGCAGCGGGTTCAGCGGCAACGGTCGGGTTGAGCGTCGCTCCGGTCAATGGGTTCAGCGGCACCGTCAGCCTAAGCTGCACCGGCCTACCTGCCGGAGCAACCTGCAACTTTTCGCCGGACCAGTATGGTGTTTCTGCCTCCGCCGTGAGTCTCGGCACTGTCACAATCGCCACTACCGCTGCTTCAGCTCAGGCAAAGCGTCCGGCCATTGGAAAAAGAGCGGCGCTTGGAACGACGCTAGCTCTCCTGTTTCCTTTCGGTTGGATGCTCGGCTATCGACGCCTTCGCGCCAACTTCACCTCCACGCCCAGCTTGTTCAGCGCATTACCCTGCATAGCTCTTTTAGGAATGGTCTCGCTACTGGCTGGCTGCAGCACGAATCCGACCACGTTGATGACGCCTACGCCTGCCGGTAACGCCAATGTGGTTGTCAGCGCAACCGCAGGCGCCATCACACAGACCACCACGATCTCCGTGACGGTACAGTAGATGTTTCCTCCCGGGCCGCCCCAAACAGGGCGGCCTCTCTTCGCATGTATACCAATCAAAGCGTCGTTTCAGCACACAACGTACGATAGGAATGCCTAAGAATCGCTGCTGAAAGTTTGATCTTGAAAGGGGTCATAGGAACGACTATGGACCGGATCCTGATTGTGGAAGACGATCCCCGCATGCAACGAGTTTTGAGCCGTATCTTCCTGCGTGAAGGATTCGACGTAGATACGGCTGACGGCGGACTCGTCGCAATCGACAAGTTCATCCGCCAACCTCCCGATGCGGTGCTCCTAGATTTGATGCTTCCGGAGCTTTCAGGACGGGAGGTTTGCCGGCGTATGAAGGCCACGTCTCCAGAAGTCTCTGTCGTCATTCTGAGTTCAATCGTGGACGTGGTGGACAAGGTGCTGCTTCTCGAAATGGGAGCAGAAGATTACGTGACCAAGCCTTTCAGCCCACGCGAACTCTTGGCTCGCGTTCAAGCGGCAATTCGCAGACAGCGCCGCGTACAAAGCCCTATTTCACAGGAGGTCTGCCGCTTCGGAAACTGCAAGGTAGATTTCGACCAGATGCACGCGAGCTGCGGCGAGCGAGATGTCTCGATGACGGCACTGGAATACAAGCTTTTGCGCTTTATGGTTTCCAACGCCGGAAAGGTCTTCACCCGGGAGTCGCTTCTTCAGCAGGTTTGGGGTTATAACGCTTATCCAAGCACCCGGACAGTGGACAACCAGATTCTCAAGCTTCGTCAGAAGCTCGAACAGGACCCGGAAAATCCCGTGCATCTGTTGACGATCTATGGAGCTGGCTACCGATTCGTTTACTAACCCAAATCGGCTGGTCCAATCGCCTCAACCAGCGCAAGGTGCTCAGCACAAGGATCGTTTTGCTTCTGCTTCTGCTCGGCATCATGGCTTCGTTTTCTGTAATCAGTTTGCTAATTGTGGGTGCCCGTCTGCGTCAGCAGGTAAGGACCGACTCTTCCAATGAGCTGAATCGTTCTCTTGCTGTCTTTGAAAACGCAGAAACGGAGCGGCTTCAGGAACTCGCGAAAGAAGGCCGTTTACTCGCCGATCTGCCCAGCTTAAAGGCTTTGCTGACGACCAGCGATGATCGCACGATTGAAGACGGTTCCCTTGAGTTCTGGAACACGAGTGGGAACGATCTCTTTGCACTCACCGATACAAACCTGCGCGTCCGCGCCGTGTCCATTCGAGGTCTGTCAGCAGGCCGCGTCTTCCGCGCTGATATTTCGCAAACTCTCCTGATAGGAGACCGGCCTTACCTCGTAAGTGAAGGCCATCTACTCCATCTAATAGCCGCGCCCGTTTACTTCGGCAGTTCCGCTTCAGGAACTCTGCTGGGCTACGTCGTCACGGGCGATCTGATCGACACTGGCTACCAAACCCGTTTGAGCAAAAAAGCTGGTGCGGACGCCATGTTCCTCAGCGATGGAGTCGTTCTGGCCAGTTCAATTGCGTTATCCCCTTCGTCTTCGGGCCACGCATTGGCAGTGAGTCAACCTCACTTCACGGAGGCGCTGACTGTCGGAGGTCAGCGCAATCTCGCTCTCAGTCGCGATCTTTCGAAACGAGCGAACCGGCCACTTACACTTGTTTTCCTGAAATCCTTGCAGGGCCCTGACCAGGAGATTCGTGACATCAGCCGCCTTCTCCTGCTAACGGGAATCGCCATCCTGATGGTGGGTTCCTGGATGATGGTTCAAGTAGCGAGCCGTTTGACACGTCCCCTTGAAAAGCTTGCGGACGAGGTTCGAAGCTTTGGCTCAGACCACAAGGTCGTGAGCGGTCCTCCCCAGGGAACACGCGAGGTCCGACAGCTGGCCGGCGACTTCGCGGCCATGCAGGAGCGGGTGGAATCTTCAAATCGCGCGTTGCTTGAAAGCGAACGGCTGGCCACCATCGGCAGTATGGCCAACTCTGTCTCTCATGACCTGCGTCACTACCTGGCAAGCATCTATGCGAATGCCGAGTTCTTGGCCGCTCCGGATATCACTGAAGCGGAACGGTCTGAATCGTTTGAGGATATTCGGATGGCAGTGTCTGGAACTACCGATATGCTGGAGTCGCTGCTGATTTTCAGCCGAACCGGCCAATCAGCTTTGCACTTACCCGAGCGTCTCAATGAGCTTGCGCAGCGCGCGATCAATCAAATACGAACCCATCCTGTTGCCGGCGAGGTCACGTTCTCGCTCGTCAACTGTACAAGCCCCACCACTGTATCCGCGAACGGCAGCCAGCTTGAACGTGCTATCTACAACCTCCTGTTGAACGCTTGTCAGTCAGCCGTCAAAGATTCGGGATATCCGGTCGTCACGGTCGAGATGGTGCCTGGTGAATCGGAGATTGCTGCCCGGATTACCGACAACGGTAGAGGCGTCTCCCCAGCATTTTCCGACGCGATCTTCGATCCCTTCGTGAGTCAAGGCAAGCAGAACGGTACCGGACTTGGTCTGACGCTTTGCCGCCGAATTGCGCAAGAACATGGAGGGCGCGTGCAACTGGTGAGAAGCGCCCCTGGAGAGACGGTGTTCGAACTTACCTTGCCAATACTGGCGAACGAACCTGCGCATCCATTCGATCCTTTGACGGAGGCAAATGGCAGATGACGTCCCGAAAGCACCATCACCGCCTGTTGGTTTATCTTTTGCCCGCTCTTCTCCCATTGCTGCCTTTGCGGGCGCAGAACGTTCCGAGTTCAGGCGTGCGGCCCGCCGCTACAAGTCAAGCCGAACTCCTGGAGCGGCTCGCTGTGGCCGTAGACCAGGCAGAAGCCAAAATCAAAGCCTCTCAAGCAGAGCTGGATGCCTTGAAGGAACAACTCAGGCAAATGAGATCCGAGATCGCTACAGGCGCGCTTCCTCCGACTCAACAGACTGCAGACACAAAGAGCGACGAACAGGTAAGCCTGGAAGAGAGCCAAATTGCAACGCTTGATCAGATCAAGGTCGAGAGCGTGTCGAAGGTGCCGTTGCGGGTTTCTGGCACAATCCTTCTGAACGGATTCTTCAACACCGGGCACGTGGACCAGACGTCAGCGCCCACAACTGTTCTTGCCAATGGCAATGGTAGTGCTGGACTCAGTGTGCGCCAAACCGTACTTGGCCTTGACAGTGAAGGGCCACACCTCTTCGGGGCGGCGAGTCACGCAGACTTGCGTGTAGATTTTTTTGGAAATGGGGTGTCCTCTGACTACAACAATCTGGGAGGGCTGCTTCGTTTACGCACAGCGCATGCTTCTCTGGGTTGGCCCCGAACGCAGGTATTCTTCTCGCTTGATCGACCCATCATCAATCCTGAAATGCCGGAGTCTCTGGTCTCAGTAGCCCAGCCAGAGCTCGCATGGTCAGGCAATTTGTGGAGCTGGAATCCGCAATTGGGCGTTACGCAGACTGTCGGTTACAGTACCCGCCTGCGTATGCAAGCCGCTGTCATCGATCCGGGCGACCCTGTCATTCCGAGCGCACCCGGCATCAGCGGTGTTTCCACAAGCGATCTGGCAAAAGCAAGCCAGCGTCCGGGAGTTGAAACTCGTCTTGCCTTGCTCGGCAAAGATGACCGAACCAGTCCAGAGTTCGGCCTTGGCGGATATTTCTCGCCTCACATCCTCACCGGCACATCCGCCATCGAAGGCAGCCACTTCGACTCGTGGGCAGCGACCGCTGATTATCGAGCGCCGTTAAAACACCAGCTGGTCCTCAGCGGAAGCGTTTATAGGGGACAGGCGCTGGGTGGTCTGGGAGGCGGAGCGTACAAGGATTACGTATCCCGGCTCTCGGGTACCACCGTGCAACTTCGTCCGTTGGACGATGTAGGTGGCTGGTCCCAGCTGCACCAGACCGTTAGCCTACGCGTGCAATGGAACGCTGGCTTCGGGATCGACAACGGATTTGCAAACGAGTTGCGCGCTTACCCGGGAATCGGCTCCGGAACGCTCTACCGATCGATCGCGCGCAACCGAACATTCTTCGGCAATGTGATCTACAGTCCGCGCAGCTCTCTTTTATTCTCGTTGGAGTACCGCAACCTCTACACTGCCCCTGTGAGTGGTGACGCTTGGACGAGTAATACGACCGGCTTAGGCGCAGCTTACCGCTTCTGAACATGATGACAGCTACTCGCATTTGCGCCCATGCCGCATTCCTTCTGGCCCTTGAACTACCCGGGCGGCTCGTTGCCCAGGGCTCTGTGGTCGCACACCTCTCGCAAGCACCCGCGAGCAAGAGTGAGGTTGCTGTCGCAGTGTTGTGGCTGGAACCTCTAGAAGCAAACCTCGCCCGCAAGCTGCTTTGGCGGCCTGCGGCAACCTATCGCCTCGTCCAGAAGAACAAAACGTTTGTACCCCATCTGCTGGTCGTCCCGGCAGGGGCAACCGTCAGCTTTCCCAATCTCGATCCTCTATTTCATAACGTGTTCTCACTCTTCGACGGAAAGCGTTTTGATCTCGGCTTGTATGAGCCTGGCACCAGCAAGGATGTTCATTTCGAACGGCCTGGCATTTCCTACATCTTCTGCAATATCCACCCAGAAATGAGTGCCGTAGTCATCGCTTTGCAAACGTCACTGTCTGCTGTTGCGCCTGAGAATGGTCAATTCTTAATTGAGCATGTGCCGGATGGATCGTACTCCGCGCACCTTTGGGTCGAGGGCGCAGACGAACAAGCACTGTCCAGCTGGACGCACCGCATCACAATAACTTCCACGGAACGGGTTGACGCAGGCTCTTTCAACGTACGTGCAATCAGAACTGACCACCATCTGAACAAGTTTGGCCAGCCCTACAAGCCCGATGCTCGCGATTATTGATCCTTTCTTTGAAGGATAACGATTTACCTTCGTACACAGCACGCAAGGAGAACAAGACATTCCGGGCCGCAAATGGGGTGGGGATGCTGGCGCTCGATCCGAGTCGCCGTACATGGCGCGGATCAATGATCTTCCGCGCAAGAAGAGAGCTCTCGGCACTGAGGATTGGATGAGATGGCTACCCGCCACCCCGGTCAAGTATTCCACGGCGCAGCTTGCGGAGCAGATCCGTCACGTGGTGGATGATCCGCAGATCAATCCCCTGCTCAACGCGAAGAGCATAAGCCAGACGTTGCTACGCTTCTATGCCGGGACGCTGATGCAGCCGATGGATGCCAGCTTATTCAAGGGCCTCTCGGAGACGGAACTGGACCACATTCTTTCGTCTTTTTCAGCGAAGCAGTGCATTCCGAACCAGGGTCTGCTGGATGTGCTGAGCAGATGCGCTGCCAAGCCGGCTTGGGTGCTAAGCACTTCGTGGCATAGTGAGAGAAATTACCGATCTGGGTTAGCGAGTTCTAGTGCTGATGTCAGAAAGCATTAGGTGGTTATGATTCCGCGCATCTGATGAGGCTTGTATTTGCGAGCCGCCATCGCTGCAAGATCCCGCTTGTTGCTAACAGGCCAATGCACTCATCGTCGCCGAACAAGCGACGAATCGAGGTATGCCATTTGGTCGCAACACGGCACGGACGGAAAGTTGGCTCGTTGATTCCATTTGACGAAGTAGCCAGATGCACATACCAATTCAAAAGGCATAGGACAGCCGCAGTAGTTAGAAGACGGTCTTGGTACGTGGGCAGGAAGCCTTATTGTGGAGACCAACCATCCTTATTCAAGCCTCAACAGCCGGTGGTACCGCTTCAGATGCTCCAAAGCTTTGAAAGAGAGCGACAACACGGTCGCAGGCGTCCTGTGCGTAGAACATCTTGGTATTTTCCATTGTATCGTCCGTCATCGTCCGCATACGGGCGAACATCTCTGTCTCGTAGGCCGCAATCGCCTCCGCTGGCGCTTGCTTGGTAAGTAGCGACTTCGAGAGCACCAGAGCGTCAAGCATTGCCATGTTCACGCCTTCTCCTGCGTACGGTGGCATGACATGCGCTGCGTCGCCAATCAGCGTGACATTTGGCTTTGCTTCCCAGGACTGATCCGCCGGGCAGACCAGCAGCGGCCTCCAGACCATGGATGTGGCTTCGCGGAAGAGCGGATCCCATCGATCGCTCCAGCCGTGAAAGTTGGCATGGAACCACTGCACACGCTTGCCGGGATCGCTCGCCGCTTCCAGGCTCTGCTTGACAGCAGGATCGTCCGTCTTTAGACCTGCGTACACCAGCACACTGCCGTCCGGCTTCGAGCCCATCCCGATGGTTCGTTCGCCGCCGAGCGCGATCATCGCGGAGCCGCCGAGCAGCTCCCAAATGTCTGGTATTGCTTCCTTAGCTGCTGGAACGAGGAACTCAACAAGCGAAACACCGACATACTGCGGCCGGATCAGGGTGACAAGCTCACGCAGCCGAGAGTTCGCGCCGTCGCTGCCGATTGCGATATCGGCAACCGCGGTGAGTCCGTTGGCGAAGCCCATGATGACTCGTCCGTCCCTAAATTCAGAGCTATGCAGTTTGCAGTTCCACTGGACGGTGTCGGGCTGAAGCGAGTCGAGTAGAAGATCGCGCAACGGCCCTCGTTCGATCTCCGGTCGCTTTCCTGGTCCTGACGTGCGGCGGATATGGTCGTGCAGCACCGTCCCGTCTGAATCGGTGATGCGGAGCCTGTCAAGGTCGGCACGGTGATTGGCCCAGAACGCGTCTGTCAGGCCGGCTGCTTCCAGTGCGGCCAGGCCAGAGTCCTCGTGTAGATCCAAGGCGCTGCCTTGAACGCGCGCATTGCGGCTCTCGTCACGCTCATACACAGTCACTTGCAGACCGCCGCGCTGCAGCAGGCGCGCCAGTGTCAGTCCTCCCGGGCCGCCGCCGACAATGGCGATCTCCATCTCGTGAATGGTTCTCATCTTGACCTGTCCTTCCTTCCGAGGAAAGCAGCGGTGACTTGCTCTAGATGAGTTTGTCAAGTGTGATAGGCAAGTCGCGCACGCGCTTACCGCAGGCATTGAAGACCGCGTTCGCGATTGCGGCACCGACACCTGTGATGCCTATCTCACCGATGCCGTGGGCGCCCATGGGAGCATGCGGATCCGGAATGCCCGTCCAGATCACGTCAATCTCAGGGATGTCCATGTGCACGGGAACGTGATACTCAGCCAGGCTAGGATTCATGACGCGGCCATTGCGCTCATCCCATTCCGTTTCTTCCATCAGCGCCAAACCGACGCCCATGATCATCCCGCCCCGAAACTGACTCGTAGCTGTCTTGCTGTTCAGGATGGTTCCGCAGTCGAACGAGCCGAGCAACCTGCTGACTCGGACCTCGCCAGTCACGCTATTCACCCGGACTTCAGCAAAGACAGCGCTGAAGGAGTGCATGGACCAGTGCTGCAACTCGAGGGGGGGCGGCCCATCAGCCTCTGCGCTGACTTGCTGCTCGCCGGCGCGGTGCAAAATCATGGCATATGTCTCTCCCCGTGAAGGCTCGGAAAGGCTCCAGATGCCGCCGTCGCGAGTTTCCACCTCGTCGGCGTCAAGCCCATGGAGAGGCGACTCTTTGCCGGCCAGCTTGAGCAGTGCTTTGACCAACTCCGCATGGGCGGCAATGACGGCGGCGCCGATGGAGGCTGTCTGCTGCGAGCCGCCTGCGAGAATAGCTCCCGCAATGGCAGAGTGGCCGTATTCAATTTGCACGCAATTGAAGCCCACACCGAGACGCTCCGCAACAACCTGAGCCTGCACTGTCGCGGTACCCATGCCCATCTCGTGCGCGGCAAAAGCCGCCGTAACGCGCCCGTCGGCAGACAGCGTCAGCTTGGCCCTGCCGCCAGGCATGCGGTAATACGGGTAGGTGCCTTCCGCGCAACCCATGCCGACCAGCCACTCGCCGTCGCGCACTGCTCCCGGTGTTGGATTGCGCGCAGACCAGCCGAAGCGCTCTGCTCCGTCGCGGAACATCTTTTCTACGTTGCGCGAAGAGAATGGCCTGCCCGACACGGGATCGTTTGCGGGCTCGTTATGCAGGCGCAAGTCGATGGGATCGATGCCGAGCTCGACGGCCAACTCATCCACGCCGCACTCCAGCGCGAACGTGCCTACGGATTCGCCGGGCGCGCGCATGAACGTGTTTGCGAGCATATCCAGATCGGCCACGTTCTGACCGATGCTGAAGGTCTCAGCCTGATACGCATGGCGAGCCGGGAAGCTGAACTGTTCCGGCATGTTGTTGTGCTCCGTCATGGCCGTGGTGCCGGTATGAATAAGTGCCGTAAAGCGCCCTTCCGCGGTTGCGCCGATGGCGACACGCTGTACTGTCGGCGTGCGGCCTCCGACTGTGCGGAAAATGCCTTCGCGCGAAAGCACCATGCGCACAGGCCTGCCAGAAACCTGCGAGGCCGCGGCTGCAAGCACATGGTGATGCCACAGCGTCTTTGAACCGAAGCCACCACCCACAAACGGCGATGACACGTGCACCTGCTCTTCTTTGAGGCCGAAGACCTGCGCCATGGTCCAGGCGCACGCCGTGACTGGCCTGGGAGGCGTCATGGATGTACAGCTCTCCGTCGTCCCAGAACAGGGTCACAGCATGCAGTTCAATCGCGTTGTGGTTATGGCGCGGCGTGCGGTACGTGTGGTCGATGCGGTGGGGTGCAGCGGCGAGAGCCGCTTCCGCGTCGCCGTGTTCGACACGAGCCGCGTCCATCTGCACCATGTCGATCTCACGAGGGTGTTGCAATGCTTCGTCGCGCCGTCGGTCGCCGCTTCCGCTATTCACAACTCTCTTCGCAGAATTTGTTCTCTGTGAAGGCGCACCACGCGTCGCAAAGTCATGATGATTGAGCGCACACAATCCGAGAGAAACAAGAAGGAAGTCCATTCTGCGAGAACAGGACTCTGGATCGCACTGGTCGCGCTCTCGTATCCCTTCTTCCTGTTCGTACTTGAAAGGGTCTGGGACACCCCCGAGGCGAAAGATCTCAGCAATAGAGCTCAAGCTTGGCTCACGCTCATGATCTTTCCCGTGATCCTCTCCTGCGCGCTTGCCCTCGTTCTCTCGCTACGCGACAGAGGGTGGCGTAGACCGACGACGATCGTCTGCTCGCTCCTTGCCGCCATTTTTAACCTTCTCACCTTCGTGGCCATCAGCATCTCTTACTAGGAACACCCCCATGATCGCCATCATCGACTACAAAGCCGGCAACCTCACCAGCGTCGTCAAGACGCTCCGTTACCTCGGCGCCGAATCCAGCAACTCCGGCACCCCCGAAGACCTCGTCGTCACCCAGGACCCCGCCGTCGTCCGCGCCGCCGACCGCATCGTCCTTCCCGGCGTCGGCCACTTCCGCTCCACTCAGCTCCTGCACGACCTCGAGCTCACGCAGGCCACCCGCGAAGCCATCGATCCCCAACGAGGACGCGGCACGCCCTTCCTCGGCATCTGCGTCGGCCTGCAGTGGCTCTACGACGGCTCCACCGAGGCCGAAGCCACCGAGGGCCTCTCGCACTTCGGCGGCTCCTGCGAGCACTTCCCCGCCACCTTCGAAGACGCCGCCCTCAAGTCCCCGCACGTCGGCTGGAACTCCCTCGACTCCATTCGTCCTGACTCCCGCCTGCTGCGCGGCATCGAACCCGGCGCCTTCGTCTACTACACCCACTCCTGGCGAGCCCCCGTCTCGTCTGATACCGCGGCGGTTACAAACTACGGCGGCCCCTTCACGGCCGTCGTCGAGCGCGAGAACGTCATGGGCGTCCAGTTCCACCCCGAAAAATCCGCCGACACCGGCCTCCACATCCTCCGCAACTTTCTCGCCCTCTAGCTCACCAGCCCCAGCCGCACCAGACTCTCCGCCGTCGCCACGATCGTCTCCTCCTGCCCCCGCGGCGTCCATCCCAGCAGCTCCCGCGCCTTCTCGCCTGAGACGGTCTGCGCCTTCCCCAGCTGCGGCAGAATCGCCTTCAGCTCAGGGTTGAACACCGACAGCACATGCACCATCCAGTTCGGCATCTCGCGCGTCGGCACCCGCCGCGCCGCATCGCCCATCCGCCGCCGCAGCATGCCGGCAATCTCGACCATCGCCACCGACGCTCCGCTCACCGCCAGAAACCGCTCTCCCTTCGCCTCCGGCCGCAGCATCGCCCGCACGTATAGATCCGCCACATCCCGCACATCCACCGTCGCGAATGACATCCGCGGACACGCCGGCACCGACCCATCCATCAGCCGCTCAATCAGCAGAATCGTTGTGCTGTAGTCCGGTCCCAGCACCGGCCCAAACACCGTCACCGGATTCACCGCCGTCAGCTCCAGCGCGCCACCCTCCCTCGCCAGAAACTCCCACGCCGCGCGCTCCGCCAGCGTCTTCGACTTCGCATATGACGTCACATCCTTCCCCGCCAGGTTCGTCCACGTCGCCTCCTCAAACGGCTCCGCCCGCACCGCGTGACCCTCGCCCACCGCGGCAAACGACGACGTCAGCACCACCCGCTGCACCCCCGCATCCCGCGCCGCCCGCAGCACTCGCAGCGTCCCCTCGCGCGCCGGGGCAATCAGCTCGTTTTCATCCTTCGGCGCCGCCACCGGAAACGGCGACGCCACATGCTGCACATACCGGCAGCCCGCCACCGCCGCCGCCCATCCTTCGTCCTTCATCAGATCCGTCTCGGCAAACGAAAGCGCCTCCCCCGGCGTGCAGCCGGCCTGCGCCAGCATCGCCCGAACCTCCGCCTCCCGCCCCAGCGACCGCACCGTCGCCCGCACCCGGAACCCCGCTCCCACCAGGGCCGCGATGCCGTACACCCCCAAAAACCCCGACCCACCCGTCACCAGCACCGTCTCTCCGCTCATCGGCTCTGCACGCCCTTTCTTCACACGCTTCGGCGAGCGGGCGACACGCCACGTCCGCTCCCTCTATACATACAGCATTCGCATACACCAGAAAACCCCCGCATCAAGCCATCCTCCACACACGTCGCGCACACGTCGCGTCGTGCGCAGTAAGCATCGTGCAGATGTGTTGGCGCACTTACCCATCGCACCCACATACAATCAACTCAGACCTAAGCCCTGACCACGACTCCTGCCTCGCAGCAGTCCAACATCACCCAATTGATCGACACTATCGGTAAGCCGCGCCTCTGCTGTTGCCAATGTTTGCATCAGATCCTAAAAAGTCTGAACGCACCATACGCGGCGGCGGACGCAAAGGGCAAGAAGGTGCTCGTTCGCGAATACAAATTGGCGCTTGCAGAGTACATGAAGGCACATCTTGCTTAAACAAGCTTGAAGTCTGTCAATGTATGGTTCCGCGCCTTGTACCAGAAAACCTGAAAACGCTAAAGTTCCTTGGCGCTTCAACTCCCTGCAGTCTCGGTAAGAAGCGCTGCCACATGTCTCTTACTTTTGTAAGCCCATAAGGTGTTCGAAACCCAACCGAGCAGGAAGACCGAAACGCCGCAGACAGCAATTGCGATCCATAAAGGATGTGTGGCTAGCGCGAAGTTCCTAGTTACGTGGCTCTTGCGTACAACCGCTCCGCAGATTGCGACGCCAAGTGCCGCGCCAACTTGCCTACCTGTGGAGGCCACAGCAGCAGCAGTGCCCGCTTGGGAGAGCGGCATACCCGCGACTGCACTGTTAGTAATGACCGGGTTAACCATGCCGAGGGCTGTGCCAAAAAGCGCGTAAGCGCCCAGGAGAAGAAGAATAGGAGTCGCGTTGTTCAGAGTGGCAAGGATAAGGGCGGATGATGTGAGTGCAAATCCCGCGGCAAACAACGGAGGGCGGGTTCCGTGTGCCCCGACAAGCTGACCGGACACCGGAGCCGAGAACATCATCGCTATTGCCAGCGGCATGGTACAAAGGCCCGTTTGAAGCGCCGACAAGCCACGGCTCTGCTGCAGGTACAGGGCATTCAGGAAGAGGAAACTAGCAAAGCTGGCAAATACTAAGACTGCCAATACGGTTGCACTCGTGAAATCGACGCTGCGAAAGAAACGCAGATCCAGTAGCGGCTCGGCACTTCTAACCTCGTGCAAGACGAAGGCTACAGCCAGCAGCATTGACGTCACTTCGAGCGAGCAAATGGGCAACGATGTCCACCCGAGGCGCGGCCCTTCTATGACCCCATACACCAGGCAGACCAGAGCAAGGAAAATGCAGGCTTGACACGCGGGGTCAAAAGCTCTAGGCCGACCCGCTTTTGATTCAGGAACGAAGAAAGCTGTGAGAATCACCACACCAAGGCCGATGGGAAGATTGATCCAAAAGACGGAGCGCCACCCGATCGTCTCTGTAAGTGCGCCGCCCAGCACCGGGCCGATAGCCAGCGAGATACCGGCTACCGCTCCCCAAACACCCACAGCCCGCGCGCGATCCCTTGGTTCAGGGAATGCATTCGCGATGATCGAGAGCGCCACCGGGTTCAACATCAAAGCCCCAAGTCCCTGCAGCGCACGGAAGGCGACAAGCTGCCCGGTGCTGCGAGCCCAGGCTGCAGCACACAGATCCAAGCGTAAACAGGAGGAGCCCGAACTGAAAGACAGCACGGCGGCCGAAGCGGTCGGAAAGCGAACCGGCGAGCATGAGGAAGCTTGCCACGACTAGGGTGTATGCATCCACGATCCACTGGAGTCCGGTTACGTCTGCACGGAGGTCGCGCTGCACTGCGGGCAGCGCGACGTTCACGATGGTGGCATCCATGCCGACAATCAGGAGGCTCATACAGCAGATACCAAGCACCACATTTCCGTGAACTCTCCTGCCGCCATCCCAACGGCTGAGCCTACTGAAGGCCATCGACCACTTCCTTTGTGGTCCTGACTCTGCCAAGCAGCGGAAAGATGTTGGTGAATGCAAACTGCTGTGCGTTTGGGTCAATAGCAGAGCACGCATCCTCCACAAAAACCACATCGAACCCCTGCGCCACGGCCTGCCGTGCAGTGGATTCCACGCCGAAATTCGTCACAAGACCGCCAAGCACGATGGTCTTAATGCCGTCCTGTCGCAGCTTCTGCTCCAAGTCAGTTTGACCAAACGCGCTCCAGTGGTGCTTGGTAACTAGAAGGTCACCTTGCTCATAGCCGGCCTCGGCGGAGATCTCAGAAGCCTCTGGCGGCGGTGGAGGCGCGGACGGATCGCCGTGCGAAACATCCGCCATGATCGTCTGCATCTCAGAGAGGTCTACACGGACATATACCACCTTTGCGTGCTTAGAGCGGAACGACGCCGCAAGACGCTTACCGTTTTCCAGCACGGACTGAGGTGAGTGTGGCTGCACAGGCAGCGCAAGAATGCCGTACTGAAGGTCAATCAGAATAAGCGCGGTTGTTGTTGGATCGATTTGCACAGCCATGAACCCTCCATAGTCGAGGGGGGTCTCGACTCTATGTATCGTTATAGCATGTGAGGGTGTCCTCGATTTCCGCGAAGCCGGCTCGCCGCAAGCCACAGCAGGCCCGAGCTGCAGAGCGCCGCGCTCAGTTTTTGAAGGTTGCCGCCACTCTGATTGGGGAGCATGGCTACGACGCGGTCAGCATGACCGCCATCGCAGCAGAGGCAGGAGCGTCGATAGGCACGCTTTATGACTACTTTACTGATAAACAGTCGATTGCAATTGCGCTTCTGTCGGCGTACTCAGCAGAGGCGGATGCCTACTGGGTCGAGGTTTTTGATAAACAGAAGTTCGCAACGACATCCGGCTTCACCAAAACCTTCGTTCAGGGCGTACTCACGTTCGTGAAGCTGCACCCTGCTTACCTGCCCCTTATGGGAGCTGTCGGTTACGTCAGGACACCAGACGCACGCCAACCGCTTCGGCGCACCATCTCTGATGCACTGCAAAAAGCAAAGCCAGAACTACCGGCAGCGCGGGCTTTCCTAGGCGCACAGGTGCTCGTAGAACTTATGAAAGGGATGCTCGTTGTCTTCAAACAGGTGGCGGCAAAGGATCGAGAGACTGTCATCTCAGACTTCGAAACACTGATGGAAACGTTTGTATCTGGCCTAGGTTAGGCGGACGTGTGAATCGATCTCTCCTGGATTTCAATTGTGTTCCCGATGCAAAGCAATATCAACGCACGGCGAGTAATAACTAAACTTTACAACTGAGGTTCAGCAATCGCTGCCGCTTCAGCCTAGCGGACCATGCAATTACAGATCAGGCCCAAGATAAATTAGGGCGGCTTGATGTTCGGTTCAGCAATGCCGGGGCCGTGCCGATAGGGCTTTTCGACGACCTTGCTGTCGAAGACTGGGAGACGATGGTGGATGTCAACATCAAAGGTGTTCTGTACGGGATAGCGGCTGCCCTCCCCGTCTTCCGGAGGCAGGGCTCTGGTCACTTCATCCATACGGCGTCCACAGCCCGCCCGCAAGACTCTGCCAACCAGTTGTCTACTCGGCCACGAAGGCGGCAGTTCTCGCCCTCTCTGATGGTCTCCGGCAAGAGATGGCTGGGCAGATACGCGTCAGTACCATTTCGCCGGGCTTAACCGACACCGCATTCAGCGAGCACGTAAAGAGCCCGGAACTGAAAGCCCAGATGCAGAAGGCAGGAGAGAAGCTCGTCATGTCACCTCAGGCTGTGGCAAATGCCATCGTGTACATCCTTCAGCAGCCCGGGGAGGTAAACATCGGAGAGGTGACCCTTCGCTCAACAGCGCAGGCCTGATCTGCTAGTGCCGTACTTCCATGAACGCCGTCGTCTTAACTTGAGCCGCTGCGTGTACCCACCAAGCTCCAGGTCCAAATTACTTCCCACAAGGCGCCCATCAGGACGGATGTGCTCGCCTCGAAAGGCACTGAAGAGTCCTACCCTACAGAGCAAGAAGACGCCAAATGCCACAAGGGAGATGATCAGTGCTGTTTGGGCATAGGTCAGACAGAATGCAAAGATCAGCCCTGCTCGTTCCGTGCCGATTGCTTGGTGAACCGTGTCTATCAATTGAGACCCCAAGAGGTGGAAGAACACCCACTCTGCGGCTAAAACCTGGGGAGCAGTCCGGCAGGAAGTGGACCCATAGAGAAATCTTTGCAGCTTTGATTGGTAGGCACAAGTTGTTGAAGGCGTCGTATCGCTCGCGCTGAAAGCCGCTGAGGTGGATACGCCAGCCTAGGCTTTCACCCACACCATGGCTTTATTGGTGGTTCTGCGGATGTAGGCTGCGCGACGGGATGGGCTTGGGTTCCGGGAGAGATATTCGGACGCGAGGGCGTCTGCAACCTGCTCCTGCGACCATCCGTTCGCGAAGGCGGCGATGCAGAACGCGATATCTGCGGCTGCGGGACGGCCAACGTACCGAGCGGTGGAGCGAAACGTGAAAGCACAAGCGGAGTCGATCTGCCGAGCCATGGGCGAAAGCTCTGACTGTGCCGGCCCCTTCGTCGACGTGTGCGTTATAGAGCCTGATCGCTTCCACATCAAAGGGCGCGGCTGCTGTGAACTGCTGGCCGGCACATGTGTGCAACCGAACAAATGGAAACACTTCGTTGTGTTGTCTGTATTGGCTCTTGCGATTGGTGAAGCCGGGGAGCCGTCCGAACCTGCGCCAGTCTGCGGCGCTCGGGTCAGCACCGAAGCGGTGGGCGAGTAGCTGGGCGGCGAACGTACCGAGTTCCTTGGAAAGAATGCGGGAGTGCTTCAGCCACGCCTGAAAGTTGCCGGGACTGGTCTCGATCACGGCGCATGGCTCCAGACCTGCGGCTGTGAGGCTGGCAACGGCGTCGCGGCTGAGGTCGTCCAGAAGGGTAAAGCGGCGTTCGCTGGACGGCCGAAAGTAGATGTGCTCCGTTCGCATTGCGGTACTTGAGGTAGCGAAGGCGGGCGATGCACTGCGCAGCGGTGAGTGCATCCATGCGGGGGAACATGCCTCGGTCGGTATGGATGCCTAGGTCATAGAAAGGTGCATCGACGGAGGCGAGGGTTCGGCGCACGGCTTCGTCGGTTCTGTTCATTGCTGTCACCTCTACAGAAGAGTGGGTGGGGGCAGTGACGCCCACAACCTTTGACTAAGCTCCGAGTGCTTTCCTGGCTGCCGCTGCTTTCTTTGGCTTCGACATGGTTTGTTTGGCTTTGCCAATGCTCCTCTTCTTTGAGGTGCGTGGAACGAAGACGGCCTCGGCCTCGGTGAGCAAGTCGTACTTGTTCTCGCGAGGAATGCCGACATGACCGGAGAGGGCAAGACGGATGGCGAAGTAAGGCAGCTTTTCGTCCTCGGTGCCGTCGATAGCGGAAAGCAGAACTTCCTCGGCGTCGCGGTGGTCATTGCTCTTGTTCTCGCTTTCCTCGCTGATGTCGGCCGCAAGGTCATCGGCGAAGGTGTAGGGGTCAAGGTGGACGATGGCGCGTAGCAACACACGGAGTTGCGCGGCAGAAAGCGTCTCCGGTGCGCTGGCAAGAATGCGCTCGAAGGTGACCTCACGCTGCCTTCGCTGCTTATTGCGGCGTTCGCGTTCGGCCTCCTGCTGCTGCTTTTCCCGCTCGAACTGCTGGCGACGTTCCTCGGCGCGGCGTTCCTCCTCGGCTTGGTGCTCCTGTCTGCGCTGCTCATACTCGGCCTCGCTCTCCTCCTCCTCCTCGGGGGCTGGTGCCATTCCAGGCGTTGGGTTTTCGGCCTCCTGCTTGGCGCGACGTTCTGCGGTGGCGGGGCCGTGGATAGGGCAATGGTCGTCGGTGCAAACTGTGAGGGTGGTGCCTACGCGCTTGCCATAAACCACGATGGCAGGTTTGGCACTCACGCAGGCGATCGTTCAGCTTGCCAGCCAGTACGGTCGTTATGGGTATCGCCGGATTACGGCGTTGCTGAAGCGGGCCGGCTGGCGGGTAGGCAAGGATCGCGTGGAGCGTATCTGGCGTCGCGAGGGGCTGAAGGTACCGCAGAAGCAGAAGCCACGCGGTAGGCTGTGGCTCAACGATGGATCGTGCGTGCGGCTAAGACCGGAGCGGCGGAACCATGTATGGAGCTACGACTTCGTCAGCGCTCGGACGCATGATGGCCGCAGCGTACGGCTTCTCAACCTGATCGACGAACACACGCGCGAGAGCCTGCTGGTGCGTGCGGAACGTCGCTGTTCAGTGCTCTGGCAGACGTGATGGTGATGAAGGGCGTTCCAGAACACCTACGCTCGGACAATGGGCCGGAGTTCGTCGCCAAAGACCTACGGAAATGGCTGGCCAAGACAGGGGCAAAGACGCTGTACATCGAGCCCGGTTCGCCGTGGGAAAACGGCTACTGCGAAAGCTTCAACTCCAAGCTCAGGGATGAGTTCCTCAACGGTGAGATCTTCTACTCAATGAAAGAGCTGCGGGTGCTGGCCGAATGCTGGCGCGTTCACTACAACACCGTCAGACCGCACTCCCGCTGGGCTACCGACCACCCGCACCCGAGGCGTGGCTGACAAAGAACATGGGGCATGGAGAAGTGGAAACCGCTACGCGCTTCCCACTTCTCCACACCC
>CAXTEE010000010.1:0-101150 GCA_964243375.1 uncultured Acidobacteriaceae bacterium
GTTAAGAAGAAGTTCACCCAGAAGCAGCTGCTGACCTACACCGCCAACTTGCAGACGTCGCTGATCGGTTTGGAGGCTTGCTCCGGAGCTCACTTCCTCGGGCGTGCCTTACGCAAGCAGGGCCACGATGTCCGACTGATCGCAGCGCAGTTCGTGAAGCCCTTCGTAAAATCCAACAAGAACGACTTCGTGGATGCCGAGGCTATCGCCGAAGCGGTCGAGCGCAAGAACATGCGCTTCGTCCCGATCAAGACCGACGACCAGCTGGACCTTCAGGCTATTCACCGCGTTCGCGATAGGCTGGTTTCGAGGCGTACCGCTGTCATCAACCAGATCCGTGCCTTTCTGCTGGAGCGCGGCCTGGTGTTCGCGCAGTCTCCGTCCAAGCTTAAGGCCGCGATGGCCGACGTTCTTGAGAACGCTGAGGCTGACCTCACGCCGATGATGCGCAACCTAATCAACGTGCTCTGGAGCGAGTGGAAGCTGATCGAGCAGCAACTCGAAGAGCTGAACGATGAGCTCGAACGGATATGTGCAGCCGATGCTGGCTGCACCCGCATACGACAGATCCCTGGTATCGGACCCGTTGTGGCGACAGCTATCGTTGCCGCGATCGGCAACGGAGCCGCTTTCCATAAGGGCCGGGAGTTCGCCGCCTGGCTTGGCATCGTGCCGCGTCAGTACTCCACTGGAGGCAAGACGAACCTTCTGAGTATCAGCAAGCGCGGCAACGTCTACCTGCGCAAGATCCTGATCCATGGCGCCCGGGCAGCCGTGCTGCGCATCAAGCGAGACAGAGCACCCATCGGTGCCTGGCTTGATCGGCTCGACGCTCGGGCTCACAAGAACGTCGTCGTAGTGGCTATGGCCAACAAGATCGCCCGCACCGCCTGGGCTGTGCTGTCCAGCGGCAACGATTACAAGCCATCCGCCGTACCAGCATAGGCGCGGAAAAGACGCCTCCAGCTTGGAAGCGCTTCGCGCTCCCACTTTACCCGCACCACGGCGACGAACAAGCTCTCCACCGAAGTCTGCACAGGGCAACAAGGACGAAAGAACAGTCACAACGACGTGTCTAAAGCCTGATACCGAGAATGGTCTCCAACGACCGCGGCGTTTATAAGGACAGACACGTGCGCATCTCATCCTGGCCAGGAGAGACGATCTCCACCCAAAGGCCGAATACATTTGCGCAGACTTGTCTTCTCGCCCAACCTAACCCTTGCAGTCGCGCGGCGGACCATACATTATCGGTACTTCATCCGACACGGTCTTGTGGCCAGTGATGCGGGTCCAGATTGCTCTAAGGCCCTAGTGAGCTCGCAAAAACACCTTCGTCGCGTCCCACCCGTTTTCTGCTGCGTGCGCATCAGCTTCAGGAGAAGGGTCGTCTCCCTCGGGTCGATGAACAGGATTGACACGTCGCATTTCACTGCCGGTTCCGCAGATGTAATGAGACGCATTTGGGAAGATGATGGAGCGCTCTCGGTCTTTCTGTCCCTTGGTGCGCAAGGTTGCCTCCATCTGGTGAGTCATAATCGCGGAGGGCCAGACGACGTCCTTGTCGGCGGCCAGCAATAACATTTTCGCTTGAATACGCTCTACCGGGATGCGAGCAGCAGCAAGATCTTCCTCGCTGGCCATTCCAAGGGCGCGTTCATGAACGAATGCGCTGCTCCATCGAAGATCATTGACAGCCTCCCAACCATCTCGGCCGATTCCTGGAAGACCCTTCCCGTCGACAGTCCAAGAAGAGTCCGTTTCGCCCGGCAGCAATGGTCGGCCAAAGCCTGTCCACGTCACACTGCTCGGGACACAGGCGATGACTCGATCAATCCAGGGGTACTGGGATGCCCCTACCAAGGCGAACTCCGCCCCTTTGGATACGCCCCACACTGCAACGGTGCTTGCATCTACGCCCGTTTGTTTCATCAGCCAACTGCGTGCGTGTGCGAGTGTCTCGACCGGTATGTTCATGAGGGCTTGCGGGGCTTCCGGCACGCCCGTGCCAGGCCATGCAAAATAAACGACAGCAAAGGCCGCATACCCAAGCCTTGCGAAACGTGCGGCAGTGGCTCTCGCAGAAGCTAGCGTTCCACCTTCGCTGCCATGCAAAAGAAGTATTGCTGGGAGGGGTTTATTGGAAATGGATTTGGGGCGGGCGAAGGCACCCACGACCCCTTCGGAGATAACATCCGTGACAGAAAGGTCTTTCGAACCGTCCGTCAGCCGCAGCCTTGTCTCCAGCCAGGGAGGAGTCTTCGCAGCACGTCTTTCGACGCGCACCAAAAGGTCGTTCTCATCTGCGAGCGATACTTTCTGTGTCACCGGCCGACCCGCATCTCCGGAAAAAGGCATTCGCGTTCCCGACCAAAGCAATCCCAAGGAGTCGGCGCCAACGTATGTGCCCTCTGAGGAGATTCCTGAGTCGACGGAGATCGCACCATCTTTATCCGCTGTAAAAACACCTTCAGCGTGTGCCAAAACAGGCTTGCCCGGGTAGTCGTTCACGCCGTACGCCACCGCTTTGCGAAAGAGATGAACTGTGACTTGCTCTCCAGCCGATAGGCCGCTGATATGAATATGAGGCGAGTCTCCTTGAACAACTTCAGTCCCAGAAGCAGGGCGAAGTTCTACCGCCGCAAGAGCTGTTGAGGTGACTAGAAAGAGGAGGGAGACCATCTGAAGTGTTCGCCACATGAGGAGACAGTAGATGACCTCTTCGTGCTCAAGGCTGAACAATCGGCCAGCGCGGTCGTGTCAGCGGTGAACGGGCGCGCATCTGGACTTATGCAAGATGGCTTGGCTGTTCGCCGGACGTTTCGCCTGGTTCGCCGATGACGATTCGCTTCACTCCTGTCTCATGGGAGGATGGAGACGAACGGCTGAGGACGATCATGAAGAGACGGCGATTCTGGACTCTGTACGTGGCTGCCTGGATGCCGTATGCGCTGAGCTACTACGTCCTTTTTAGGCGTTATGGGACAGGTCCTCTCCTGCAAACGACGTACAACATACTGCCAGCGATGCTTGTGGGTGTCCTTGCAGTATCGTGGGGACGCCTCCTGCGATGGGACGTACATGAGCGTTGGTGGTTCTACCCAGTCCAACTGTTGTCCGCGATCGCCTACTCGCTCCTTTGGTCGTTCGGTGTTCTCGTATTCGGCAGCGTTGGCGAAGCCCTTCTGACTCACCACTTCAGCTTCGGCCTGTTCGGTGGCTATGCCTTGCAATGGCAGTTCTTCAGCGGCCTAATGATCTACTGCAACATCGTCGGGGCAGGCTACGTGCTTCAGGCAAACGCAAGGCTCGCGTCCGAGCAGCTTCGTCGTGAGCAAGCCGAGGCGCTGCAAACAAGCGCTCAGCTCTCCGCCCTGCGTGCACAGCTCAATCCGCACTTCCTCTTCAACACGCTGAATTCGATAGCTGCCTTAGCGGGGCCTTCACAGGTGAGAACGCTACAGGCAATCTCTCAACTGGCTGCAATGCTGCGATACACGCTCGGCCACCCTGGTGGAGATGAAGAGGTTAGCCTCCGTGAAGAATTGGCTTTCACTGATCAGTACCTCGCTCTGGAGGAACTTCGGCTGGGTGCCCGCTTGCGAGTCATACGCGAAATAGACGAAGAAGTCTTGCGCTGCATGCTTCCGCCGCTCACACTCCAACCCCTTGTGGAGAATGCAATCCGCCACGGTATAGCGCCGCGTGCCGACGGGGGGCTGCTGACGATCCGAGCCTGGAAGGACGGCAGTGCTCTTCGAGTGCTTGTACAAGACGACGGACTTGGAGCTGAGCGGTTCGCAATTGAGAACGCCTCTGGCCTGGGCCTATCTGTTGTTCGCCAGAGACTTGCCCTCGTGAGCGGGGAGTCCCATTCTCTTCAGATCGAGACATCTCGCGGAGCTGGCTTTAAGGTTACATTCGCCATGCCCCAGGATGCGTCTCCGGGGGAGTGGCGTATTCCCTCAGCCTTCTCTCAAAGAAGGGGGGAGCGGGAGTGATCCGGACAGTCATTGTGGAGGATGAACCACTTGGACGGGATCTGCTTCGGTCCTGCGTCAGCGATCACGCAGACGTTGAGCTTATCGGCGAGGCAATGAACGGAAGTGATGGTTTGTTGCTCATCGAGGAATTGCGACCCGATCTCGTCTTGCTCGACATACACATGCCGGAGATGTCTGGAATCTCAATGGCTCGTAGCTTGTCCTACAACCCGGCACTTATTTTCGTGACGGCCTTTGATGCTCATGCAGTGACTGCGTTTGAACTGGGCGCTTTCGACTATCTACTCAAACCTGTCCTCCCGGAGCGCTTCGCCGCTGCGCTGAAACGTTTGCGCGAGCGCTCTGGCACGAAGGACGCAGAGCCACAACAGCTTGGCACCGCTCTGCGTCTGGATACAGTCCTTGAAGCCGGACACTTGCAACATTTCTTCGTTCGCAGGGCGGGAAGTCTCATTCTGGTGCACACAGCGGACGTCATTCGCCTCCAAGCCGAGGACGACTACACAGCGATCTTCACCGAGGGTCGCTGCGACCTAGTTCATGTGGCCTTGCGTGCCGTGATGGAGCGACTCGATCCCGTAAGGTTCAGGCGTGTTCACCGATCGCACGTTGTTAACCTTGATCACGTTCGTTCTGCCTTTGTTGAAGGCCGTCGTCTCAAGCTGGTGCTGGTGGATGGCTCCGTTGTAGAAGCGAGTCGAGCTGGAAGTCAGAACCTTAGAGCGCAGATCCTTTGACTTGTTTGCCGCTACGACTTCTCCGTTCGCCCTCCGAACACTTAGCTATAAGTAGAGTTCCCCTCTTCCACTTCAGGAAGCCTCAATCCCCATAAGTCGCATTCTCGTCAGTAACGAACGGAGGCCGCTCAGTCCCGGGCCAGGCGGTCAGTCAGCTTCCCACAACCGCGTTCATCAGGACCTATTCTGTACCCGCACAAACTCACGACGGCAGTCGATGTACAAATTGGCTTATGAGCGAGATGATTTCGGCCTCGTCCGACAGGAAGACATAGTGTGTGACATTCGGAATTACCACAATCTCGACGTTCGGTTGCTTGCGCCATATCGCAAGCTGTCCCTGCTTCCGACTCGCTTCCTGGGCTTTGTATGCGGCCAGCTTCGCCGGATCGTGTGTAACACCGCTGTTTAGGGCGTTCGGGAACGGAACGACTACGAGCGCGCGGGTATTGAGAGAGCTGAAGCGTTCGTACTCAAATTCACTCGCGCGAGCGTTGCCTGGATGGGCGATCCGATCTCCAACCGAGCCGTCGGTGTTGATTCGATAATGCTGCCGAATCTCCTCCTCTGGAAGAATGCCCCCGTAATACCCGGCGAAGTATCTCTGAAATGCGGTTACGCTGGCCAGGTCAGCCTTGGTTGGAGCAGGTGCAGCCGCGCCTTCGACCTCATCACGCAGATCCTGCAGGTTGCGTCGATAACGAGCATCGTCCTCAAGCGTTTTCGTGATCTGGGCATCGTCATACGGATCTTCTCCTAACTTGGAGAGGTCCTGCTGAAGCGCCACCCTGTCGAGGTCAATGTCCCCATGTTCGGGGTTGTAGAGCGCGAACGGACCACCAGCGTCGAGATAGATCAGGGCCGATACACGACCAGGGTGATGTTCGGATACGGAACTCATCTCTTCCCCCGCGATCGAGTGACCTACCAATACGGGCTCTTGTAAATGCAGCGCATCGAGAACCGCTACGATGTCGTCTCCGAACTGCCTTGCGGTGTAGCCACTCGAGGGCGCCGAGGACTGACCAGCTCCGCGCCGAGTGATCCCATACACATGGAATTGCTTCGCCAGCTTGGGGGCAAGACTCTCATACACATGAGCAGTGTTGCCTCCGCCAGCAAGCAGTACGAGGTTGCGTCCGGAACCGCCCCAGTCAAGAACTTCAAGCCTCACATCCGGAGCCACCGTAACAAAGCGTTGTGCTGGGTAGCTTGCACTTCGGTGAGCATCCTGAGAAGGGCTCGCAAGCGAAGAGAAGAGGCAGAGAACCACGAAGCCCCAGCGGCTTATGCCTGCGCGTTGTGCTAGTACTCGATGCCTGGTGTTCATCTTCACAGCTAGAGCATAGCCTCAGTGCTGCTACCAAGTTGAGTAGGTCTCCAGAAGTCGCATTAGCGGAAGTGATGCGGCTCGGGCCGGCGTCCGTAGGCGGCAGATTGGTTAACTTCCCACAACGGCGTTCATGAAGACTTGCTCAGCGCGCTGTCTAAAGAAACCAATGCGGATTCCAGAGCAGAAGCGTTCCGGTTGATGTGTTCTGCCACCGGTCCCCAGTACTGGTGGTGCTCTTCGGCGTGAAGCTTTACCCAAGGCTGCTGCCCTTCTTTGGCGCCCTCAACGATCAGGTCATATTCCGCACGAGCTCTCATGACCATGAGCCCGATGAGCTCGCTGTACTTCGACGAGTCAAGCACATACCCGCTCAGGAGCGACTGCATCGCGCTCGCGGCATTCGCCAGATCGCATCTTGGCTCGAAAGGAGGGAAGGATATACAGGTCCACGCCAGGTCCCAAAGTCGAGTAGCGGGCGCAGTAGCGTCCCAATCGATGAAGGTCCAGCCGGTGTCGCTACACACGAGGTTCCACGGCGCGAGGTCGTTATGACAGATGAGGTCATGTCCGCTGAACTCATATCGCCTATTCCATTGAGCGCCTTCCGGCACATGGAAAGAGGCTGCAGCACCATGCAGATCTCGGATCATCGCTCCGACTCGACGCAGGTCTGATAGTGAGTGCGTCTTGCGACTGTGCCATAACGAGCCGGGTACGTACTCCCACACCTGCCGATTCTGATCGTCAATCCCGAGCGGCTTCGGGGCAGCTTGGAAACCCAAGGCACGGAGATGGGCTACAAAGCTCTGCACGGCAGGAGTGGAGGGCGTTGCTGGTTTGCGCACGGTTGACCCAAGCCGGACGACTGACTCAGCAGTGTTCCCGCCCTTCAGCCGCTCCTCTCGCTCCGGTACCAAAGGCTGTTTCATCAGCTACCAGATTAGTCCTAACAAGTCGCATTCTCGTCACCTAGGAGCCCAGGATGCAGTGCTCTTCTACGGGTTCGATTTTGGCAGGCAAGCTGCCAACGCAACGTCCTTCGAGACGTCCAGGATCGGGGGATCGAAAAGGGCCAGTTCCTCCTCCGTGGGCGGCTCGATGATGGCTCCCCATGCTTGTACCGCTTCCCACGTGATGGGCGGATCTTCCATACCTCTCGCGCCTATTCGCCTATAGAGCTCCTCCAGCGGAGCCGTCAGGTAGTGAAGCTCCACCGAGGCACCCAGCTCTCGGGCACGCAGGCGCAGGCGATCCCTGTCCCACTTGCCCCAAGTCCCCCACTCCACGATGACTATATTGCCGAGCTCTAGTAGGCGCTGTGACAGCTGCCATTGCAGCGCCTCGATGCGATCCCTATCGGACTCTGCATGCAGGTTGATGGATAGGCTGCCCATCCAGTCATCCGCAGACATCCTGACACCAGGAAGTCCGACCTCCAACCTGCATGCCAAAGTGGTCTTGCCTGATCCGGGTAGGCCAGCAACGATGATCAGCCGTGCTTCCAAAGTGGCCCTCCTGAACAGCTCCAGGTTACGACTGCTCAATCAGTCCCCAGAAGTCGCATTAGCGGAAGTGATGCGGCCCGAGCCGGTCACTAAGGCGTTCGACCCGGCCAACCTTTCCTTTCTTCGTAGACCATTGATCCTCCTTAGAAAGCCCGGCACGCGGCCAGGCTCCTCGGTTCTGTTGCTTGTGTCAGTGGGTGGAGCGTAATCGGTGTTTCCCAAACCGATGTCCAATGTTAATCAGAAAGCGTCGGATGTCAGGCGAACCGAAGATCTCTGGCCAGCCGAAGATCGCAACAGTTCCTGACAGGAACAGACCAAGTTCCCACAGGAAAGGGTGGGGGAGTCCAAACGCAAGGGCTATGGAGCTCCCGGACGACATAACCACACCAAAGAGTAGGCGGTAGGCAAGGGGCAGCCGTTGGCCGTTTTGTCGTGTAAGCATTCCGTCCTCCATCATTCTGAGCGTGCACGCCGTAGTGACACGTGCTTTGTTGAACAACCGCTTCCCTCTACATTCACTTTAGAGAGCGCTTTCTTGCCGGTCAAAAGTTACTCAGTCGAGAAGAGAGACGTCTGCCTTGCTTCCCATTGCTCCTCAAACCACTCCATGCCGTAGCGAGCCTTCTCCCCCACGACGGCGGGACCGGCTACGAAGTACTCTTCGCGGGTCGGGTACGTTGCAGCCGCCCGCCGCTGATAGAGGTATCCGATACCACGCTTGAACTCCAGATGTGCCCCAAGCTCCTCCGCCTTCGTGCGTAGCACCTCCATCGCTTCTGTTTTGGCAACCTCCCCGGAGATGTGCTCGACAGCGCGCAGGGCTAGACCCTTCCGCTCAGGCACTATCTTCCCGTCACTACTCTTCTTCGCACCGTAGATGCGGCGAACGCGATACACCCTCCACGACTGCCATGAGAGCTTTACCTCGAAGGCAGCAATCGCTTCAGTGTTGCCGCTCTGGTCTGCATACTCGTAAAGAGACTGCTTTTTGTACAGCATCCCTCGCGGGTTCAGAGTCAGGCTGACGAGTTCAAGCTCGAGAGCGTCTGCCACCTGGGCTGCGTGCTGCTTGTGGCGCCGGAGAGCATCCGGTCCAAGCTGGTTGAAAGGGCAGTAGACGCACGCGCTCTTCTCCCACACAACGCCCAGTCGGGAGGAGAGGTAATCGAGACACATCTGGCGGGTCCACCCCCACTCGATGAGGGGGTAGAAACCAGTACGGTTGGGCCGATCGTAGCTCGCTGCACGGTCAGCGCGGCCTAGTTCCTCCGTGCTGAATCCGAAGGCGACCCGATTTGCTATCGCCTGCTCGCTCTTGGCGACGCGTTTCGGCTCCTCTAGGCTGTACCCAAAGGCGTGTCGCGCTGGATGCTGAAAGTTCTCGCGCAGCCATGTCTCGATGACGAAGGCTTTGAACTTGAGCGAACACCGATGCTCTCCGCCAAACTGCGGGACAGTGCCCGCGGCCCGGAGCTCGTCGGAGAGTTTATAGGCGCCATCCATGTGCATGAGGTCCGGAGATCGGCTGTCGGCCAGGACAACGATGCCGTCCTTCTCGAGGTGACCGCGACGAGCTACCTCAACGAAACGGATGCGCTCTCTCCGCAACAGTGGCAAGATATACCGCTCACAGAGAGAACCGGTATCTGCGTACTCGTCCCCGGTCTGTGCTGTCAGTACCAGCAATTCATCAAGAGCGCATGGTCGCGTCCCGGGTTCCAAGAGCCACCGTACGAGGATGGCGGTCGATTCGACACCCATTCCCCAAGACAGAATCGTGTGCATGTTCGCTCCATAAGAAAGCCCGGCACGCGGCCGGGCTCCTCGGTTATGCAGCGTCACGCTGCGGTTCGGGGTTCGTGGATATCGAGATCGTGACGGGTAGATCTACTAGTTTGGCGACCGGACCTGCGTTCGATCTGCGCCTGCAACCAACGGGATAAAGTCCAGCCAATGCTCGATTCGACTTCTATGCCCAACGCAGAAGCGAGGGTGAGAAGGGAGTCCAGGCAGACCGGTTCTTTGTTTAGGTCGCGCACTGGACGCCACCCGCGATACGCCTTCCGGTACATGACGCCGTTCCAGATCCGCGACTGTGTTGGATCGCAGAGACGATACCCAGCCACGGAGCAAGCCAAGCTCTGTTCTGGGCTACTGCGAAGCGGCTCGCCGTAGTGCCATCCTGAGGTCAGCGTAAAGAGGGAAGGTAGCCCCGAGCACCGCCACTCCATCACGGTTGGCAGGCTGGTCCTCTTGTGAATCGACAGGCAGGCACGGGCCCACGCATTGGGTAGCAGCGCATCCGCCTCGGCCAGGAGGAAGCGTTCCTCTATCTCGTCGCGGCGGCTCACAGGAACGACGTCAGAGGCGATCGAATTGAAGAGCAGCTGTACGGTGGCAAGAGAAAAGGAGCCGATAAAGGCTCCTTCTGCTGTGTCAGTAAGACCGTGCTCGAAAGCTTTGAGGGTGGTCTCTCGGGTTTTCGCGAGTTGCATGTGGCCTCCTTCTCACTACTAGGCTGGCCACGGTTCCGCGTTCTAACGGAGCCAGGTGGCTGGTTGGCTCCGTCGAACGCAGGGACTTCCTGCACCCGCTAAGTTGGCTGAACGGCTACTACCTGGGCTCGCTCCCGTCGACGGCGTGCGATCAAGGCACGCATCGGAGCGGGAAACTCATGAAAGACGTAGCCACGGCCGGTGCATTCACGACAGACACGCACAACGCCGTTCTCTGGGAACATGCCGCTACCGCAGCATGTCGAACAGCCCTTCATTCCGCCCTTGCCTCCGCAATCGGGACACTTGTTCTTTGTCCTCCCGCGAACATCGAGGCAAGAGCAGGCGAGTGGCTTCAAGGAAGAGTTGATCTCTGTGATCTTCCGAACTGGCAGCATGTGATGCCTCCTGTGTCATCCATCCGGAAGGATTCAGGAAGGAGGAGCAGAGCGAACGTAATGCCCTTGCCGGTCTCGGTCCAATGAGAGCGACGACTCGCCGGTACCCATACTGCGTACCGAGAGCAACACTGTCGGTTTGCAGGAGCGACCTTGGCTCAATCAGGCCAGGGATGATCGAGTCCAGTCGATTCACCTCGCCATCGTGGTTACACCTCGAGCAGCTGTCGAAGCCTACGCCACAAGCCAAGTCCCCGAGTCGGATCAGGAACAATCGTTTCGTCCTGTCGCGAGGGCTCGTGAACCGCAGCCTGCTCCGGGTGATTCACAACGCCATAGAACGGCTCCGTGCTCATCTCGGCCGCAAGCAGGTTACAGAAAGCCTGCCAGGACGCAACTACAAGGGAGGGGACATCCCCATCCTTACAGGGTCGAAGTGACCATTCGGCGGGGACCTCTAGCGTCTCAACTGTGGTGCGGATCCGCGCAACTACCGCCAGGAAGGCTTCTTCGCTGTCGTCCCAGTTCATCCCGGCAATGCGTCCCAACACAGCCATGTCCCCGGCGATGTAGCTGAGCAAGCGCAGAATGTTGGGTCCCTTGTCTGCGTCGATAGCGACCCACCAAACCGCACAGCTCTGGAAGTCCAGGAAGACAGTGATGAGGCTGTTCGCCCTAAGCCAGGCTGGGTCTGGTCCCTTAGGGGCTGCTGTACCAGCGCATTCGATCCCAGGGAGCGCATAAAGAAGCGCACTCGTCTGGTGGATCTCTTCATACTTCGTCTCTCCGTCCCCGCCAACCCATCTGTAGAAGCGCTCGCAGTCGGCGTCGATGTAAAGGTAGCCGCCTCTCGTCCCATCCTGGTGGTACTCGGGGACGTAAACCGGGTGCAACGGAACGTCATTCTGCCAGTGCCATCGCAGCACCTGTTCCGTCGTCTCCTCGAAAATGGGCAACCAGTTGTAGACCGTCCGACCGTTCCTGCTCATCTCCGTGTCGAGCTTCCAAGGGACTTGGCGTGCACGTTGAGGAGACTCTTCCGCTCGCATCCCCATGCAGTTGATGACCACCTTCTCAGGGAGCGTGCGCAGGAACTTCTGGATCGGACCGCGCTTCAGGTCGCTGGTGCACTGGCGGAATTGCGCGGATGGGAACATTCCTCTACGGCGCACCATCTCCAGATACGTCTTGTTCGGATTGCGCACAACGGTGAGGGGGAGGCCGAAATGACCTGCTATCTTCCGCGACCACTCCACCGCCGACACTGGCTTCACGTGCTCAAAGCCTGTGTCCGCCATCACTGCATACGTCTTGAGCCCGGGAAACTTCTGCCGCACTAGACCAAGCATCCGGGCGCTGTCTTTGCCGCCACTAAGGTTCACAAGCAGGGCTGGCGGTCGTCCTGTTTCCGCGGCTAATTCGTCAATTTGCACCACTCAGAACCTGCTTTCTCTAGGGAGGAATGTGCCAGAAGCACGCCTTTTGCCTTACGGCGGTTTTGAAGACGTCACCACATGGGATAGTCAGAAATAAAGTCAACCGATTGAGCTTCTTACAGGCCATCGGTCACGTGTGTGTCACGTCTCTGTCACCTCTCAGACAACGCGCTTTCAGCACGCAGTCACCAGAAGCTGTCACGTGTGTGTCACGACCGTTTACCGCCAACGTCGGGGCCTGATTCGGGTCCATGGATCGTAAAAAACCCTCCCTAAAACGCGGGGAGGGTAGGGCGATACAGTCCCGATTGGGCTAATTTCGGAGGGGAAGCGCTAGTTCAAAGACCTCTACAAGTGGCAGCGTCTCACGCATCTTCTCGTAACAAAAGAGTGCTAGCACGTCGAACTTCAGCGCCTGGAACTTTCGTGAGGAGGCAAAACACATCGGAATTCCAGGTCGGCCAAACTCCGCTGAGAGGCTGAAGATCTGATCCACCGTAGCAGTGAAATACAGGATCATGTCGACATTGCCTTCGTCTCTAATCACCTTCTGGATCTCCTGATATCGAGCGGAGGCCTTCATAGTTCTCTCGAATTCGATCGCTATGCGGTAGGGTTCTCCGCCCAAATTAAGCTCAGCAACCGCGTCGTAATCTTTCGCCATCGGTGTGCCTATGACGAGGTTGAGAGAGGATAGTTCCCTCTCCCAACGCCACTTCACCAGCTTTCCAGTCTTTCGGAAAGACTCACGAATCTCATTCAGCTCAAGGAAATGGGGCGCTTGAACGATCCCGGGAAGGTTTCTTGAGCCCGAACTGACGCTCATCAAGCCCTCCCCATAGCTCTCTAGGACTCCCAAACCCAATCTTGTGATGGTGTAGACCCGACCGGCATACGGCGGAATTGTTCCGACAATCCGGATCAGACCAGAAGTGACAAAGCGCTTGACTCTACCGTAGAACGCCCTTGGATTCGTCTCTAGACCTGCTTCGGTCTGACGTTGTAGAAGTTGAGCGTGGCTGATGAAGGTCGCATTTCGTATGAGCAGCAGCAGTGGCAGATCCCGCTGCTCGTTCATACGAAATGACACGAGGTTCTCCGGCTGCTCGAACGCTTCTTGTTCCGCCTGACTCAGCATGCGACCATCTCCCAGCCGCTCCCTGTCCACTCGCACACCCACCTTCCGCTTTCTGTGTTGATGGAGCGTCCGACCGCCATCAGCAGCAGTGTTTCCTGTTGCCCCCTATAGTCACTCGCGGCGATCATCCGTACCCCCGGTGATCTCCACGTCCCGCTGAATACAATTTGGCCATGTGTTTCACTCCGTACGCAGACGACGACCGCGTCTGGTCGCAATCCTTGTTCACCGCGACGTTCAAGTAGCAAACGGTTTTGGGATCCGCGCTGCTCAACTCCACTGCTTTCGTAAATACCAGGAGTGATCTCGGCGGGATTGAGGCTCTGTCTCAAGCAGGTTCCTACGTTGAAACGGAGGAGTCCTATCTGCGTCCAGTTTCGACGTTCTTGAGATCCTGACCGAAATCCGGTCGTGTTGAAGAGGGCAGCCCCGGCAGTGAAACGAACGTTTGAAGTCACGTCCTTACCGGGGCGTAACCACCAGATACTTCCGAAGCTCGCGCAATAGATCTTCATACGTTTGTCGTGGCGGGATTGCGCTTGTGCTCCTCTTCGAACCGTTGGTGTGCCTGGTTGAGCTGAGCTCTGAGGTTGCTGATCTTCTGATCGCGAGCAGTGAGGGCCGCCTTCAGACGTTTCATCTCATCCTGACCCGGCGCTGGAAGCTGGGTCTCACTGACCGAGATAGCGGGGGTATGAGGTACAGTCGCATCCTGATCTGCACTCGCCGGTGCCTCCTGCTTGTGACTGGGATTTTGCTGTTCGGCTACCTCAGCGGCGCGCCGACTTTCGCCTTTTGCCATCTTCTTCTGTTCGGTTGCTTCAGCAGACTCCTTCGCTTTGCCCTGTTCATCAAACTTCGCGTTGTAAAGATCCGCGAGCTGGTTGTGCTTTTCGATGGCGTCCAGAGCCTTCAGCCGTGACGCTAAATGGCTGTTGTAAAGCTGGGCCACGATTGCAGAACTGATACGCAATCGATCCTCAGTCCGGCGGTGTTGCCAAACATTCCCGGCGAAACTGAGAGAGAAGCCTGCTAACAGCACAACGTCGGCCCACCAGAGGGCGTTGTGTATCGTCTCGTCGATCGCCGCCATACGAACTGACTGCAGTAAAAGCCCGTAGTCCTTGTCCTGGGGATTGACTGCATGGAACGCCTTCTCAACCGCGCTTGTGGTGTCGGCTGACCCACCCGCTTTTGCTGCGGGATCATACGCTGAGCGAGGACGGGGAGCAGTTGCTGGCGTGACACTCTGCTGAGCCAACACAATTGGCGCTGGCGAGCTCAGTACGAGAGCTAGGGTAATCTTCCCCCTCAATGTCATTTCTTCCTTCCTTTCCGGTTCCGAGCTTCTTCGAGTTCCAGGTTTGGAAACCTCAGATGAAGGCCCCTCGATCCCTCACGCAGACTGGTGTACTTCGGATACAGATTCTCGGCAACTCCGGGGAGCCATTGCTGGCTCGGCCGTCGGATGTGCACATGCTTGTGCAAGACGCCGCGCAGCCGATCCGGGAATAACATCTCCATCTGTCCGGTAGGCATACGCTTTATGTGCTCGTCCTGGGCCAAGGTGTCTTTCACTTCCGTTTGGCTGCCCTGTTCTTCTTCTTTGTATCTGGCCTGGAACAGCCCGCTTTTCCGAATGCGCATACTACGGCGTATCTGCCGAATCTTTGAGGACGCTTTCAGGAAATCTTGGGCGGTCTCCTCATCTTTAATCCGCAGCATGAAGGTTGTGTTTGGAGCGCTTGCTACGTCGTTTCGGAAGCCACGACCCACTTGCAAGAGCTGAGGTGCGCTTTGCAGGGCGAAGAGAAATGCCACGTTGGCACCTCGAGCCGTGACCAGGATCCGCGCGAAATTCTCATATGCAAAGGGAGAGAACTCGTCCATGATGACGCTAACGAAAGGCTGCTCGAGGTTACGCTTAGCTTCTTCATAACGCCTGCCAATCATCAGCTGAAGGTTCTGAAGAAGCATGCGTCCAAGCGCGGTCACGGCTCGCTCATTGACATTCACGTTCAACGAGACGTACAGGATCAGCTTCTGTTCGATAACGTCTTCGAGCGACAAAAGGTCATCGTAGGGGCCTGTGATCAAGGAGATGTCGTCCGCCATAAACGTCATCAGGTTGTTGATGAGGCCTTGGATCTTGGCAACCCGCTCTCGGTCTCCAAAGGATTCAAGAAGGTTCCTTATGCTCATGTCGAGAGTGAGTCGCTGCTGCGCGCTTATAGAGTCGGCCGGCGCCGTCGCCTTCATTGCGGCCGCAATTTGTTCCTTGAGTATGTCTTGGTCGTACGCAGCGACCAGAACGTCGTGGAAGTTGAAGCGTTTACCGGTGTAGTGCAGGATCCGAGCGATGTTCTCAAGGTAAACGCGCTGATGCCCCTCAAAGAAGTCCTTCTCCATCTTGAAACTCTCGAAGATGAAGCCGACGTGCTGCTCGTAGTTGCCATCGGGCGACCAGAAAGGGTTGTAATTTACCGAGATGTCGGGCCGCATTGGATTGATGACCCTCAGGTCGCCTATACGTCCTGCGGCCTCCATGGCTGGGAGGAGCCGCTCAAAGAGATCCCACTCGCCCTTCCCGTCGATGAAGATGATCGGCGCGCCACTCGCAATATCCTGCTCAGTGATCGACTGAATGAGGGTGGTTTTCCCGGCCCCTGTCATGCCGAAACAGTTCGCCTGGTAAGTGCGTGTGTCATGCGACCAGAACTGGGGCTCCCCATGGATGTCGTGCCCGAGCAGCACCTGCCCTTCGCTTTTGGCCTGCTCGACCTGCTCGCTGATCGTCCTTTCAGAGATCGACGGCACCGGCCGAGGCCACGCCTCCTCAAGCTTTGCTCGTTTAGTTGCTTGATATCGTACCCATTCAAAACAGAAGACGCCGGCGAGCAACGGGTAAAGGCCAAGCTCCAGCAACTGACTAGCTCGAAGGTGCAGCCGGCTGTAGGCGATATAGAAGAAGAGGCCAAAGATGGCGAGAAGGATGAACACCACCACGAGGGTTGCATCGCCCTCATCGTTCCTGGGGCGGTTTGGGTTCTGACTCGGCGGCATGTGACCTCACTTAGCTGGGCTGAAGAAGAAGACGGCTACAACTGCCAGCAGGAGGAGCACGCCTCCCACTACGAAGAGTGGATGGAGACGTCGCTTCCCTTTTGCGTCCCGCTGGTCGATGTCGTCGAGAAAGGGCTGCTTCAACATCTCGGAAAAGCTGCTTTCCTTGCCCGCCCTATACGCTAAAAGGAGGCGCTTTCGCGCCTCCTCCGGTTTGAGAAGTTGTGATTCCGCCATCAGAGCACCGCTGCAGCATCTACCTGGTGGTTCAGGTCGTTGGCGAAGACGAATCGGTAGATCTGGGGTTTGTCTTCGGTTGGCTTGAAACAGAGCACCCCTTCGACGCTCTGACCAGGGTTCACATCCCGGCTTGATAGCCGGGTCTCACGTACTGGCACTGCTGTCATACTGCCGGGTCCAAACTCCGTCAACTTCTGAGAGGAAAGCTGCGTTCCCTTGAGTGCACTGAGCACGACCCCTGGAGAGGCGGGCACAACGCTGAGGACAGCCGGATCGCTCAGCCGGTAGGAATGCTGCCCAGGGTTCGAGACCACGTACCGGACATACAGAGAGTCTTTGTCACGAACGATGTCTGAGATTCGCACATTCACGTGATCTTTCGCGTTCTTCACGCCACGGCTGTTCACTGGGGCACTCTGCAGCATCGTTTGAGCGATGAGCATATCGGCAAGTTTCTGGATCTCCGTGTCGTCCGCCCGGACTGGAGTCTCCGCCTGCTTGGCCGCGAGTGGCCGGCCCTCCGTCTGATCAATCACGAAGGCCGCCGTTGATACCTCGCCAGGAGCAAGGATTTCGTAGCTCGACTGGCCGTGTTCGGTCCAGATAAACAGATTTGTCGACTGGCCCTGCCGAAGTGGTTTAAGGGCAACGGTGTTGCCATGCCATTCGATCCGGAAGTCCTCACTACCCATCGCTGCGTTCGTGATGGGTTCCGGCATCTCAATGAGGCTTATGTGATTCAGAGCCGTTGCAACTCTGGTCACGCTGTTCGGGCTTACTGGTTGGTGCGTGATGGTTTGAGCACGAACAACGCTGCACGCCGCGAGAAACACCAGTACTATTTTGATCTTCATGCTTATCCCCGGGCTCGAGGGAGAGGTCGGTTGACCCCTCCCCTCGAAGCGTTTTGTACAGCTCACAGGTAGACAACGAAGTGCTGTTCCTCTTGAACAGGAGCACGCTCGTTGAGTGATCTCACATAGGTCACGACTTGTGGCATGACCAACATGAGTGTGTCGTTCACGGAAGCCTGTGGGTCACGTCGCACCTCTTCCAACGCTGTCTTGTATTGGCAGAGCGTCGGTTGAAGTGCATTCGCTTTCCTGACCCACTGCTTGCCGGGAAGTAGGGCATCCAGGAGCGAAAAACCAGGCATCGTGGAGACGGCAAACTGACGTCCGTTCGATGTGACTTTGAACCGCACCTGAGACCGTGTTGAGAGTGAATTCGCCAGCCACTGAGAGATAGAGCGCATGTGTTTCTCCGTATCTCCATGCCTGGCGTTCCCCATGAGGGAGGGACGCCAAGCACGGATGCTTGTAGTGCCCTCCCTGTTCGGAAGGTTTAAGTTGTACCCAGCGCGTCACGCGATGAGTGCCTGCCTGCTGTTGTTACAGCGAGGTGTAAAGCGTCCGTTCCACTGGCTTCTGAGGCGGAGGATCCACCATCGTGGAGACATACTTAGCGACTAGCATTTCGAGCTGATGTAGCTCTCTTTTGCTAAGCCTGCGTGCCTTTTTGTCCGCAGCGGTCCATTGGTAAGAGTAGGAGTTCGGGTCTCGCTTCAGCTCGATCCGAACCTTAGTTTTCGCAGATCCGGCATTAGCCCGTTCCACGCGCCAGTAAAGAAATCGCATTCTCACTCCTTCTCTATCCACGCTGGCGCCTCCCTGTTGGGGAAGGACCAAGCGTAGAGCTTGTAGATCCCTCCCTTGCGGAAGGCTGGGTTGTTTCACTCCGGTCTTTTGGAGTGGGCCGAACTACTGCTGCTGTGTGTAGACCAGTGTTCCTTTCTGGTCAACACGGAAGAGAAAGCGTGATTCGAGACCGCGGGTGAAGAAGAACGCTCCATCGCGAACGATGACAGCACCCTCTTTGTCCTTCACCTGAACCGTTGACCTTTTACCGTTGGTCCGATCCGCGATAGCGTTCACAACTTCCTGAGGAAATGCGTGAAACAGGATTGAACCCATTCCGCGGCCCTTCGAAACGATTGTGTGCAAAGCAGCACACCACGCCTCACGGTTTTCTCGCTTGCCCTGACCCCAGAAGCCGATGATGGCCTGGAGGGAGCCCGCTTGCTCTCGCATTTTGTCTTCAGCATCACGGAAGCTCGCGTTCGCTTTGGCGAGTTCTCGCTTGGCGAACTTGATGGCGTTCGGGTCTTTGGACTGGAAAGCATCCTTGACCTTCTCCCGTGCTGCATCGAGTAGCTGCTTCTGCTTAGCAAAACCCGCCTGGATGACTCCGTGTCCGGCTGCGTACACAGTGTTGACCAGTCGCGCTTCGACAAACATGGCCTCCGTTATGTTCTCGCCCGTAATCAAACCGCGGAACTGCTCGATCGGAAAAGGCTTCTCCAACAGGTCCGCAATGTCCTTGCGGAGCTGGTTGTAGAGCTTGCCGATACGATCAGACGATTTGACCTCGATGCTCAACGGGAGCTCAGAAACCGTCTTGGCATTCTTAAGAGAAAGCCAGGGGGCGGCACCGACCTCCGTACGGATGGCCTGCAGTTTGGTGCGATCAGCGCGAACGTTGTGTTTGAGCGAATCAATCTCTTTCTGCAGCTCTGCCACGAGTTCATAGAGCAAATCGTGACGGTCGGCTGCTACGCAGGAGCTCATTAGGTCCGTAATAACCCCGATCTGATTGCCCCGGGACTTCAAGGCAACAAACTCGAGGTTGAACCATGGCGATTTAGACCGCTCGTGCTTGGTCTTCACCACCTTGTGAGTTTTTGTGAGCGCAAAGCGGTCCGCCACGAAGAGTGGAAACCGATCGCTTTCAATCGCACACACCCAATCGAAGTCAAAGTCACCGCCGTTCAGCTTGGCAGTCTCCGAATGAAGCGTGTACGTCCCTTTTAGAGTGAGCTGCTCTGCTACAACGGTGCGCGCTTGTTCAATCTGCAAACCTTCGCTAGCGGCGAGCAAGGTGGCAGTCTCTTCTGAGTGGAGGTGGACCATTGGAAGCAGGTCTTCCTTCATGCGCACCGGGTAGCGCACACAAAGGCTCCGATCGGAAGAGCTCGAGGTAATGGCGCGATCTCGCGGCATCCAATCAGCCGCGGAGCGCACCTTGCCGTTGTCGAGATAGAGGACACCATCATCTGCCAGCGCGAACGCAGGCAGATCCAGGCCTCCTCCCGTCATCAGCTTATAAGCCCAACGTGCCAACAGGCGATCCAGTTGTCGATGGATGTACGGGTGCCTTGTCAGCTCCCCACTACCATCGGCCAAGAGTGTCGCTTCGATAATCCTCTGGAGTTCTTCACCCTCGGGATCATCGTTCCGGACAGAGGACCCAATCATGTCGACTAGCGCCTGATGATTGCGTTCTGCCCAAGCTGTCTTGAGTGCTTCGATCTTTTCGCGCGCCTGCGGCACAATCTCCGTAGCGATTGCAGACTCAGGGGCGTGCTGCAGAACCGTATAGCTCGATTCAAAAGTAAGCGGCCGAGAGATTTCTCGAATGCCTATGATGACCGGACCACGAAAAGTCTGCACATCGGTTCCGAAAAGGCTCTTTAGTGCGGACCTCTTCTTCAACCCGGGTTTGATCGAACTCTCAGGCACGATGATGTCGCAACCGAGAGCATCGGCCACGTCGTCGCTCATTACCTTGAAGCTGCCTTTGGCCTGAGTATTTCCGAAAGCCAAGCGGAATTGGTAGAAGTATCCGTCTGGCTGCTGCAGCTTTTGGAAAAGACTTTTCCTAATCCAACCGCGGCAGTCGTTTGTACCCAGCTTGAGGTCTTCAACGACAAACACCGTCTTGTCTGCTTCCTCATGCACAACCTTGAGGTTGGACACTAGGATGCCGAAATAGGTGATTGCCGCTTCAGGCCACATCTCGAATCGCTTCGCGAGGGCCGGCTCATGAGCTGCATCGCAGAAGTAGTACTTGCCATTCTTGGCGGATCCAGAAGCACCCACCATCTTGTAGTGCACGTCCTTGTGGCGGACACTGGTAAGAGTCCGTGCTACCGCGGATTCCTCATGATCTTCGAGTACCTCCGTCGGGACACTGACAATGGCGATCCTGGCGTTGGGATACATCGCACCGAGAAGCGTGTTCGCAGTCGTCGAATCCTGGCCTACGCCGGGTATCCGCTCGACAATGCTTCCGTCCTTTTGTACGTCCAACATCACGATTACGTTTCCTTCCATCTTGTGCATAGCGAGTCTCCCTGTGTTTGTTGTTGCGCACGAAGAGACCACCAAAGCTAGAGAGGGACCGCTTCTCCGGCTTTGCCTGGTCTTTGTCGTCCTGTTGATGGGGACTGACCAGGCTTGAAGCAGCCGGATCAGCGGAACAAATCCTTGCGAGTAAGGCCCGCAAGGTGGCTCAGAAAACCGTTCGGTAGCAAACGCTAGACGAAACGATTTTTCTGATCTTGTCCGCTGATGACGCCTACGCTTTTCCGAAAGGCTGCTTTGTCACCGCGATGGATCCGTTGCTGAAATCTGGTTTGACCCTCCACGCCTCAACTGAGAAGTAGGGCTGCTCCGACTTGAGCGAATTCAACTGAGCTTCGGGTTCCGACTGGAACTCTCTTACGAGGGTTATGCCGTCTTTGGTTATCTCCCCCGCGAAGAAGCGGACCCTTGTTGACGCTTCTTCAGAGGCGGCCGGCCGACCCCTGCGCTTGCGTCCGTTTGCCTCAGTCGATGGTGCGTTATCTACTGCTGTGCTCACTGATTGCCTCCCTGTTGAGAATCGTCTTCAGAGCCCGGCGTGCCATCCAGAACAGCCTCGCGCTTCTCGCCCTCGATCTGCTTGGACCAGTACTCGCCGATCATCAGCCCGTCCGGATTGTCCGCAGACCTTTCAGCGCCGACGAGGCGTATGTGGTACTGCTCGACGAGCTTGGATATGGTCTCGTGATCATTCACCATCTTGTGAACAGTTCGAACGCCAAAGGCCTGGTAGGTAAGAGGATCTTCCTTGCTCGCCTCGAGATTCGTGATCTTCAAGGTGGAAAGCGCCTGGTCGTCCTCCAACTTACCGACTGTGTTGTCGCGCTGCAGTTGGCTGAGTGCTGTATGCCGGAGGTTTCCGGTCATCATGTTCATTGCGTCAGCCCAATTCTGACCCAGGGTGTGGGGATCGTAAGTCAGGTAGTGATTTAGAAACTGCTTGATGAAGGCCTGCTTTTCGTACTCGTCGGGACCCGCGCTTCGGGCGCCGGCCAGAACGGCGGGTATGAGACCTCTGCGTTTGCCGGCACCATATGGGCTGACAACCTGCGCCTCTCCTGTCTTATCGACCTTGATGACGGTTGGAGGCTGTAACCGAACGAAGAGAAACCCGACCACGGCAGTGAGAGTGATGAGCCCCATCACTCCAGCAACGACAAGCGATCGATTTGCATACGCACGCAGCGCCCCGTCCATCTCATAGAACTTCGGTTCTCTTACCTTTTCTTCTTTGGTCTTCATCTCTCTCCTCACGTGCAAACTTTCTGTTTAGGGCTCGCTATGGGACGGTAGCCCGCGGGGGTGTAGGACTAGGTGGACGTGATTGATAGGTGCCCCCGCCGGATCCGCCCTGGGGGGTGCTGGACTTGCTCGCTCCACTCGCGCCACCCTTTCCGGCTCTTGCCGCCTTTGCAGCACTGGTTGCAGCCTTCGTCACTTGCGTGCTTACAGAAATCAGCGACATGAAGGCACCAGCAACTCCGCTGAACTCACCCTTCAGGACGGCCATCGCCATAATCGGAATTAGAAGAATGCAGATCGCGTAGATGATGCTGGTCAAGCCGATGTAGACCTGCGTCTGAGCGCCAACGATGTTTCCCCAGTTGAAGGGTCCACTAGTCGAAAGGTCTTTGCCGTTTACCGCGGTAATGAGGCACGCGAATACCGCGTAGAGCACAGCCCAGCAATTCCAGACTATGAGGTTCTGCGCATAGAACTTCGCGGTTCCGTTGATCATCCTGCTGGGTGCTAACGCGAGAACAAGCGGGCCAACGGCAAAGAGAACTGCGCCCCAGAAGACATAGATCAACGTGAAGAGTTGCGCTGCGATAGGAAAGACAAGGTAGGCGATCGCGATCTCGAGGGAGTTGACGATTGCGGCGCCACCACCGGTGATGATGTTCCAGATCGAGGAGTAGCCATTGTTGTTCCAATTGGCTATCAGCAGGTTTTTCCAATCCGTGATGAGATCGCCAGCTCCGTAAGAATCGTCGATGTGTTGGGCAATGGCGTTGAAGCCGCTGTTTAGGTCTCCGAAGAATGTAGTCCAGTTGCCAATGATGAAAGCAACCACGATGAACTTCATCACGGTTCCCGCGAGTGCTCGGGTATCGCCTCCTTTCGCATAGGCCTCATAAACGCCCAACATGAGACTGATCATCATGATGATGTAAGAGACATTCACGATCGCAGGAATCATCTTCCCCGCCATACCATTCGAGACCGTGGTCATCATCTGCTGAAACGCGAAGATTGTGTAGTCATTCATTGCTGTCCTACTAGCGGGGGGTCATTACGCCCTGAAGGTTTAGGTTGAGTTGCTGGGCCTGTGCTGTGGAGCTCTTAGCCGCAGCACCCGCGTTTGAGAGCTCCGTCGTCCTCACGCGGAGCAAAGCCGCCATCCCGGACTGGCTGTAGGCGTTAGCCTGCAGCACCCACGCCGAGCCCTCGGCTTCGAGTATTGGAGCCGTCCCCGGCGCAACGGTTTGAATCTGCTGGTTCAGTGTTTGCGCGACCTCTAGTTCTCTCGTCGCGAGAGCATCCAGTTCGATTGCCTTCTTCATGGCATCTTGAGCCTGGGCGTCTGTGAGGTCGATCGCGTTCCTAACGTCCTGCGGGGCAGCAGTTGCAGTTGGAAGAGAACCGTATACCTGGGTATAGCTCGATCCAAATGAGCCAATGCTGTTCGCGTTACCTGAGAGCATCATCTGTTCCAGCTGCTGGGGTGCTGGCAGAGTGGCACTGCTGTACTGCAAATTCAGCAAAGACTGCATGCTCCTCATCGGACTGCTCAGGCTAGTCGCCAAAGCCTTCGCACTATTAATCGCCTGCTGTGGATACATGACCGTCTGCTTGTACTGCTGCTCCTGCTGTTCCACCGATTGAATCTCTTTGAGAGGAGAAGCAACACTGCTGGTTAGAAGGCCGGAGATCTTTTCTAGACCTGCGAGGATCGCCGCAAGATCGATCCCGAATTGGGCCTCAGCCTTGCGTGGTACTGCGATGGCCACGAAGAGCCCCGCAGCAGCTACCCAGCCTGCTTTTTTTGCGATCTGCTTCATCTGCACGGCGTTCATTCTTTTGTCCTATTTCTGGGCCATCGTCCCTTGGAGATTTGTGTTCATCTGCTGCGTCTGCTGCACGGTAAGCTTCTTCAACCCGTTTACTGCGGCAAGGTGAGCAGCTTCTTCTCGAAGCATTGAGGCGATCAGCCTGTGCTGGCTCGCCAAGCTTTGCAATTCCGCGGCGCGGGCCGTCGCAGCGAGAATGTCAGCCGTACCTGGCGCGGTCGTCGAGGTCTCGTTCTCTATCTGATTAGCCATACCAAGAAGAGCCGTCGATGCTTGATCCGCCGCCATCGATTGAGCCAACGCGTCTTTCGCCAGGGCGTCCTGCATGTCAACCATCTGGCGATGGGGCATGGGAGCAGCTGATGCAGCTGGAACGGCACCGAACGAGGTTTGATACGAGCTGCTCAGTGAGCTTGCCTGAGTGCTGTTTCCGCTGAGGAATATACTCTCCAGATTCTGGCTGGACGGCAGCTGTGCACTGTTCACGGGAAGCGTGAAGACGCTCGACATCCAACCCCTGTAGCTTCCCTTGATCGTAGTCACGTAATTATGTGCTTGCGTGATGAGCGAGACTGGAAACAGTACCGCTTGCTCGTCCTGCATCACCGTGTTCTGAATTGACTTCACGCTCGTTAACGCGCCACCGATATCGCCGGTGATGGTTGAATCGATTGCGTTGAAGATGAGATCGAGTGGGTTAAGGCTGATCGCTCTGCAAACAGGCGCCGCTACCAGCAGCGAACCCGCAGCGACTACTCCGGCAATCTTCAAACGATGAGGAGAGATCGTCACGCGTGCACCTCTTCCTGCCGTCCTGTCGAGGCTCCTAGGGTACCGTTCAGTGTTGCGGCGGATAGGGCTACGTGCGGTCCTGTTGGCACGCTCCGACGATCGGCCCTCTTTTTGGAGGGCACGGGCACGGCATTGGCGATCCGCATAACTTCGCCAGACCGTTCCTCTGGCAGCTCATCAAGAGCCGAAATACCGTTCGGATACTTTGCAGCGAGGGCTTCATAGGCCTCGGTCTCTGTCAGCTCGCCGTGCTTGTTGAGCCAGTACTGCCGGTACCATCGCTCACGCGCGAACGTGGTCAGGATCCAGTACTCGATCGGACTCACGACGATGTAGAGGCTGTGTGTTGTCTCTGCATTCTCTCCAATGACGATGAGGAACTCGCTCTTTTTGCCCTTCTCCGTCATGCCAAGGCTCTTGACTCGCTGAAGAGTTGTTTCGTTGAGGTGCAGAAATTGGCGGAGGACGTCGAAGTTACCCTTCTGCCGACCGATGAGCTTGGTCGCCGTGGTGGTGAGGATTGCGCCACCAAACTCATTGGGCTTATCAGGCGTGCCCGTGAAATCCTCCACCGCTTGAGACAGACCCCAGACGCAGGCATTTCGCTTCCGGGCAGTCCGGAACAGCTGCACGACGACTGGCCCCAGACTCGGTGACTGGAGCAAAGACCAGCATTCGTCTAGGACTGTGACACAGCGCTTATTAGATTTGCCTGCGGCCCGCTTGTTGGTCGCATACGCGATCAAAAGGCTCATCGCGGTTTCAAGCTTGGGATCGTCCTTGAGTTGCTCAATGTTGAAGTAGAGCCAGGGTGCCGACATATCGATCGTGGTCGGCCGATCAAAGAGCTGCGCGTACATGCCCTCCTCGACCCAAGCACGAAGCTTAGTCGCAGCGAGGCGTGCCTCCTTGTTGACCAGATCATTCTTGTCCTGGTCGTGGTAATTCTCAAGCTCATCCTTTAGATCGCTGTACGTGGGGATATTGCTTCCAGTTCTCATCGCTGCACGGTCATACGTCTTCTTTATTGCTGTGAGAAGGAGATTGTCGAGCAGATCCGTGTCGGTAGTCCCACTGTCCCCGATCATGAAGCGGGTTAGGTTTTTCAGGAACGCCAGATGATCGTTCGTCGGCGCTGTGTCGCCTTCCTCCAGATCAAAAGGGTTGATCGTCTGGCGGCTGTCCAGGGACATCGAGATCATCTGCCCGCCCATGTATGTAACGGCTGGCAGGTAGGAGTCGCCGCGTTCGATAATGGACACCTGCACACCCTGCCGCCCACACATCAGGAGCATGTTGCCGATTGCCACGCTCTTTCCCGATCCAGAAGCCGCGGCCACGATCATGTTGGCGTTTTCAAGGCTGGCGTCGAATGGCGAGAATGGAACGAGCTGGCGATAAGGCGTCTCGAAGAGCATAAGTGGCGTACGCGTGGTCCCGGCCCACGGCATCTCAACGGGGACGAGGTCAGCCGCGTGAGGCGTAAGCAGGTCGTGGTCACGCCCATCTTCCTCGGCCATGCCCGGCAGAGAAGAAACAAACAACCTTCGCTGCGCCAATGACTCCCCGAACGCACGTGCTCCGTTCATCTGCGAGATGATGTGCATCACGTGTTGTCTCCGGGTTGATAGCTCCCTCTCAGCTCTTTCGTACTCGTGGGTAGTAAAAGCTGGCTGTGAAGTCCGAACCGCGATTACCAGGCTCACCTTTGCGGTCTTGACTGAGCTGGCGATGATCTCCTCCTGGATCTCGATCAACTCTTGCGTAGCGACCTGAGCAGCGACGTCGATACGCTGCTCACCCTTGTTTCCGATCTGGGCAGCCTGCATCTTCTTGAGCCGCTTTTTGTAGTGATCCAACACCACACGCTGGTCTGGGATAGACACTTGCGTGGAAATGACGACCGGAAACCCAATCGTCAGCAGATTGCGTAGGATCCCTGGGTAGGTCCCATCTGGTGACGTCTTCAACGAGATCAAGCTCCAGAGAATCCCATCGATGTTGAGGTAATTCTCGGTGGTCCCCAGAATTGAAACGGTGGAAGCCTGCTCGCGCGCCGAGAGATAGCGTTCCCCGAAATTGTTTGACTTCAGGCCCACCCCGTCAGGCAGGAGCGGGTTCATCGCTCGTTTTAGGTCGAGAAAGAGCTCTTCGTGACTCATTCGCTCCGGTCCCATACCTGCAGTCTTCAAAGATGACTGAACGCCACTCACAATGGATTCCAGCTCAGCGAGCGAGTCCACATGTTCCTTCTTCGTTGTCTCTATGCAGGCGCGCATAGACAGAGAGAAGCCCTTCGCGGGCTTGTTCTTTCTCGCTATCCTCCCGCCGGCCGCGGCCATCACACGTTGATGTTTGACCGGGTCCCAAATCACATACAGCGTCGCAATCCGGGTTAGGAACTCTCCTGAAACATCTTTCTGCTTCCATTGAGTTGTTCTGTGTTTCTCCAGAACCAACGCAGGCACAGCGTCAGTCCGGCGGTGATCTTCGTACTTTGCCATCAGTCCATTAAGGCCTTCCACGACCTCGTACCGAAACTGGAGACGCATGCTCTGCTCTGGAATCGTCCGCAACAAGGACTCCAGCATCTCCTTGTTCTCGTTCCTTCCTTCGTCGTCCGCAAAGTAGGTAAGAGCTCCGGTCATACGGAACCCCACTACATAACAGCCGTCTGTCCGCACGAAAACGTTGTCGAGCGCGTCACGGATCGGCAAAAGCTCGCACAAGGCTGGGTTCTCGAGTGAGCGCTTATGTTGAGCGCGCGTCATTGGCATCACTGTTCCTCCTGGATATAAGGACCGTCGAGCTTGGAATCACGGGCATGGGCGCAGTATGTCTGCGGTTTGCCGTACCACAAGAGGAGGTCGTGCATGTATTTGCGGGGTTTCCCGTATTTGAACAACATCAATGACGGAACCCCGAGGCCCAGAACTACGAGTACCAGGAACCAGTTCATCGGAAGCCCGAACACGTACCGGTCTGAGAACAAGAAGTTGCCCCCGACCATAGCAACGGCACAAAGAAGACCAAGCCCAAGCATGTCCTCCAATTCGAGGAACATGAAGGTCACTTTCATGGCAAGGTTTCTAGACACTGGGCTAACACGCAAAGCCATCACGCCACCCTCGTTAGGTTGCTGACCACAACTTGGTGCATTAAAGCCACAGCTTTGCCTGCCTTGACGAAATGCTCTAGCAGCCGGATCAGGCCCGAACAAGATAGAGCGGCAAACGCAGCGACTACGTGGCGCAACCAGTCATCACCAACGTTCAGTCTTTGACCAACGCCACTGATTCCTAGCGCGGCCCTGGCTACCTCTAAACCTGCATAAACCGGCAGTACGGTGTTGCAAAGCCAGTCAGCCAGAGTGAGCAGTGCTTCAAACGGTTGATTGGCGCCGGTTCCCTGCCGAGCGAAGACTTCTGCGAGGCGAAGGAGGCCGGAGACGGAAAGAGCACCAAGACAGCCCCACATAACGCGTTCAAAGTCCTCACCCCGAGAGAACTTCCACACTGCGTACGCGACCATCAACGCAGCGATGATCGGCATTACGGAATTGCCGACCCAGCTGGTCATGCTCAGCAGTCCCTGGTCGAAGGAGCCTGTGTTCATCGAATCCGCTCCGCACCCTGGGGGCTTGAAGTGGGGAGAGCTTGTGATCCTTCGGAAAGAAAGGTCAGCGTGAACCTGTTACTCAGGGACCATAGTGCTAGCAAGTACTTCGCAGTGACGAAAAGTACAGCGGCGACTAGCGCGGCGAGTAGGGCAAGGCCGACCAAAGTCCGTCCGAGGCGGAGGCTAAGAATGGCACTCGCGCACATCAAGGACATAGTCGCCATTCCAAGAAAGGTGGCGAGTCTAAAGACCTTTCTCAAAAGCTCGCTCATATCGTCACTCCCGTCCATGTTTTTAGAAGAGCCCAGATCCCCGTCACACAGAGGAAGCTGATTCCACTCACCGCGTAACTCTTCCAGGGTTTGTTTTGGGCGAAGGCGAGAATGGCTGCGGTAACCGATAGTCCACCGACAATAGGACTGATCGTGTTCGCGGCGTAGTTGAAGGCGTTCATCAGCATGTCCGTTGTGCTGTATGCTCCGGTACCCAACCAACTACCTGTGGCGACTTTGTAGAGCCCCTGCACCCCAAGGAGAAACATCGCGGCAACGATTGATCCCAACGGACTTGTTCCTTGCGCTTGATCCAAGACGGCTTTGAAGACCAGAGCCGCAGCGGCAACAGGAACGAAATGGTCGATCAGAATGTCGTCGACGAAATCATTAGCTAGCTTGCTCATCCCGTTCGTGTACGCGGCGGGCTGTGCGGCCATCAGCAGTTGAGACGCTCCGGGTACGGATTCATTCACCAGCCAAGTGCTGACGCCCGGGATAGTAAGGAGAAGCGCCCCCCAAAAGATCCACTTCACAAAACCGCCACTGGCCTGAAAGTTCACCCCACCCTCGCTACGCAGCTTCATGCCAGCCATCACGAAAGCAGCAAGTGATGCAGGCACCGCCAACGTAATGAGGAAACCGAGGATCGCTCTAAAGACCAGTGGCGTTTGCATGCTCTTATCCGACCTGCTGCCCGTTCTGGATGAAGTACTCTGCCAGCCGAGTGATGGCTGAGACCATCAGAAGACACACTGCGGTGATGGCACTTGGAGCCCACCCGCGGCCGCCCCGGTACTGGATTACCGCAGCGACAACGAAGAGCGCTGCTCCAACCGGGCAGATCACGTTACCGACCCAGTTCACAACGTTGAGGAGGGTACCTTCGGGCTGAGCCGCAGTCTGACCTTGTACCGCTTGGCCGACTGCCGGTGTGGTTCCGAGGTTCTGTCCAAATGCGTGAGCGGGTGCCATTGCGGCCGCGCCGGCGAACATGAGGGTTAGTGTCAACATGAAGGCTTGAGCAGAACGACCTAGCCGACGCTTGATTGCGGCTTGGCCCTGACGAAGAAGTGTGAGCATTAGGTGTTTCCTCCTCGGCGGGATTACCGCCGCGAGAAAAACATAGGGCTGGTTCAGGAATCGATCAAATGCGCGGTCGCGCCACAAGAGGCTTTTAGCGCGAGAGAGAGGCGGCTACGTCGAAGACAGATGAGACCGCTTTTCTTGCGCGCGGAACAATCGAGCGCCACCTAGGCTCATTTGCAGGCATCCTATGTTTTCTGGACGACACGAAACCCGCTTGGGAGAGGTTCAACCCATTTGCGCGAAGGGGCAAAGTGTTCGGTTTTGCCCGTTTGCGCAAAGGGGGCATGTACTGACTTTTGCCCTTTTACGGTCGCCTCCTTCAGCTGTGTACTTGCACGGAAAGAGGGCCGGAAGAATCCGGCCCTCTGTGTGGCGGAGCAGCCGTACTAGTTCGCTGTTGTCGAAGGGTCAACCGCCTGACTCGCGGTGGGGCTCACACGCTGAGGCTTTGTGAAGATCAGGTAGATCTCAGTTCCAGCAGGGACACTGACTACGATGTGTTGCGTTGTGATCAAGCTCGTAACCTGCTGATCGGCGCCATTGCCTATGTTCTCGGCGGCTCGCTGTCGAATCAGATCAGATTCACTCACCGCACTATTCACGCCACCCTGCCCCACCAGCATGGCGCCGGCTTCACCCAATCCAGCCAAGGAACGGACAGCCAAGCTACGGCCTACGTTTTTACCTGTGACCTGTCCCTTAATGGCCTGCAGCGAAGTTGTGGCGCCAATCGCAGATATGGGCACCGCCTCGCCCGTCGGCATCTCTAGCGAGGTGAAGGTGATGTTCATGATGCCACTTGCGTCCGCTTGAGAGATCTTCCCTATCGCACGTGCTCCTGCTGGTATGAGCACTCTCCCATCCCGCTGGTAGTTGTATTCGACAACCGCCGTTACGGGCGCGTTGAGCGCCGTGCTGGCCATTGACTCTAGCCGGACACCAACGTGGTAACCAGAAGCAAGACCAAAGTTGTCAACGGCGGGGTGAAGCAGATTGTAGGCTTTGTCCTGGGTATTGGTCTGGTGTGCTACGAAGACCATGGAAGCTTTTCCATATTCGTCCTGCTCTTGCCGTAGGGCCTGGCCCGACTGTGTAAGCGGGGCATCACTGTGCGACTGGCCTCTGTAGGGCTCAGGACCCCAATTCTGAAGATGCTGAGGATCCGTGTCAGGCGGTTGAAATTTGCTGATCTGTCCCAGCGCTTTGACTGGCGCTCCTTTTGCACTTGTCTGCGATGTGGCCATCGCTGGTGCTTGAACCGGGTTAGGGTGGGGGTTCGAGAGTGCTGCCACTCGCGTTTTCTCGATGTCGTGCGCATCAAGAGCACCAGTTTTCGCCTGAGCAGCAACTGGAGCGGCGGTGTTCTCCGCGGGAATGATCTGCCCCGGTGCGCTTGGAGTGACAACGCGTCCAAGGCTCGGTTTGCCTAGCTCGCTTTGGCTTTTCGACTTGCTCTTCCCCTTCGTCGAGATCAGTCCAAAAAGTGCAACGAACAAAACAAAGGCGCCCACAATGCAAATAAGGATTTTCTTCGTTTGATCTTTCCCCGAGCCTCCACCCGCACGTTCAACGACTACGAAAGGCTTACCAGGACTAAGCTGGCCCTCTGACTCAGGCGCTTCCATAGCTGTTGCTCCGCCGTGTTTGGGATCGGGATCTGGTATCTGATTTGCGCTTGCCATATACGCTCCTTTGCGTCTCGATTGTTCTGGGGTGATGCGAACGTCTTGGTCAGTTTCCCGGGGCAACGAATGGAACTGCTAAGAGCAGTGGTTCGTCGACGGAGTTCGCAGACGCCAGCTGCAGCAAGAGTCTCTCTTGAGACTGCTTGAACCCTGGGCGGGCGAAAGCCACTACTCCATCGATCCGCTGCCCCGGTGCAAGACGCCGGCCGTTCACCCGAAAGCCTTCTACTGGTACCTGCTCGGCCATAACGACCTGCTTTTTTGCTTTCTTCTTCACCGAATCCTTGGCGCCTGGGCTCGTCATCTCGATCTGCGGTGGCATCACCTCCACCCACCGGTCACTTTTGTTTCGGACCGAGTACGAAACGAGCATGGAACCGTGGGAATCACGGACCTCCCCTAGTGCACCCTCTATCGACTGCGGCTCTTTTGGAGACGAACCCTTCTTCGTCTGCGCAATACCGTTCTGCCACAAAGGGGTTGCAACGCGGGATTGACCGTCTAGTGCTAGATCGAGTGGGTTCGCTTTTTTGTTTTCGACCGGGGTGGGCCGAGCGATGGCACTATCCCCGGAGGCGACAAAGAAACTCGCTTGTGACGTGTAGTTCACAAGGAAGTCGACTGGAGCATGAATGGCGCTTGCACCATCCGACAGCAACCTGAGACTGATGGTCTGACCGTTCTCCATCGTTATGACGAGATTGCTTTCACTGGCCTTTGCGGTGGAAGGTTTAACGTAGACAAGCTTCGGTTCCTGGTCAGAATGTTCGGCTGAAAACAACGTGGGAGCGCCTATGGCCACCGAAGAGACTGCCTCAGGTAGACGGATCGTCGTGGTGAATAGCGGCTGGAGGTGAACGTCTGTAACCGTGGTAGACGAAACTGTGACTTCTGAGATCATCGGCTGAACATCATGCCGAGCCTCTCCAGGCTCGAGGGATGACACTGTCTGTTGTGCACCGGCCGTCGTTGCGATCAGAGTGACGGCAGCAAGCGTACGAAGAAGGCAACGACTCATTTGGCTACTCCTTGATGACTCACGTTTTGGTGGTATTGAAGCTCGCGGTTGTAGAGGCGCTGAACTGCCAGCACGTACGTAATGACTTCAGGATTTTGGTAGCTGAGACCTCTGCGCTGGATGTGGTGTTCTCCGCAGTAGTAGGCGGCAGTCACTAGTCGAAGATCTCCACGAAACATCCAAGTCAGCAAAGCCAGGTACTGAACGCCACCGCGGAGATTTTCCGAGATGGAACGAGTATCCCGAACAGCGAACCTCGAAGCAGTGGCCGGCATGAGTTGCATGAGGCCGGAAGCCCCTTTGTTGGACAGTGCAGTCCTATTCCAGCCAGACTCCTGGGTGATGAAGGCGTGCACAAGAGCACGCGGGACATGGTAGTGGTCCGCGTAGGCGTCAGCGTAGTAAACGATCTCAGGAAATCTCTTTTCAGGCGGTGCTTGTGCCGACACGCGTAAAGCCAAGGCAGAGGAGCCGATTAACATTGCAATGAATCTTTGCCTCATGCCTCGGCCGCCAATTCTTCAAGAGTCTTCGCTACTTCCTCCGCCTCCATCTCGTTGGCGTGACGTCTGGCCGTGCTGATGATTACCTCGAAAGATTGCTTCATCAGCATCTTCTTTCGATCACCTTCTGTCTTTACGATCAGCGGGAGCATGATGTCTTTGTGCAGCTCTCTGACCTCCTCTAGCGAGAGAAGCTGCATGGCCTGCGCTACGTCGTTCATCTCCGAGATACTGGGCGGTTTTTCGAGGTTGTAGGCCCGAAGCGCTTTGGCAAGACCGGCGATGAAGCGGTGAGTCCTTGGGCTCGCATTTGGTGTCTTGTTCTTGACTATGGCGGCTTCACGCTCGGCAGTCGGGTGGTCGACGATGAGGTAGAAGCTCCGTCTACGAAGAGGGTCTCCCAAACGCCGTTCCTGATTCGAGGTCATGAAGACGAAAGGGATAGTAGTCGCAGCGACCGTCCCCATCTTTGGAATAGACAATGTCCAGGCAGACAGCAGCTCAAGCAGCAAGGCTTCAAACGCGTAGTCGACCTTATCGATCTCGTCGATGAGAAGGACACAACGCTTTTCTTTCTCGATTGCGGTGAGTAGAGGGCCGGCAAGGAAGAAAGCACGGCTGGTCACGTCCGTTCGAATCTGGTCCCAGTCAGGTTTTGCCTCTGACTTGCTGTTCATCAGGACAAAGAGCTCTTGGAGGCTTTTGTCGTACTGACCGATGGCCTTCTCTTCGTTAATGCCTTGGTAACACTGAAGGCGGAGAAGTTCAGCACCAGCTGCGCGGGCTACAGATTGCGCAAGCTCGGTCTTACCCGCGCCGGCAGGTCCTTCCAGCATTATGGGTTTGTTGATCTTTCCTGCGAGGTAGACCGTTGTGGCTGTCTTCTGGTCGGTGAAGTAGCCGACTCGACTGAGCTCAGATAGAGCCTCTTCTGGCGAATCAAACATCCGCTCAACCCTCCACACTGATTGCTCAGTGTGGGGAGAGCCTAGGATGGCTTCGAAACCCGGTCAAACTGGCTACTTCGTGTAGAGTGAGCCGTCTGGACCCTGCCAGCCCTTCTCGGTACGCTGGAACCCATATGTCGACCTGATTGTCTCGACATCGCCGGCCTTCCAGTGGCCAACCGGGATGAGATAGCGGACCTTTGCTTCGTAGAAGAGCGTGTATACCTGCTGTCCGTTGACTTCTCGTGCCTGCCCATCCGTCTTTTTAAGGCTGACCAATTCTTCCAATCGATTCGCCGTTGTCTGGGCGGCGATCCGATGCCACGCTTCTTGAGCATCTGCTTCACTTGGTGGTGTGGGGCCTGACTGGCAACCTGCCATGCTCAAAAGCAAAGATCCGAGAAGTACGCCTCGTATACCAATTTTCATCAAATCCCCGCTTCTGGCATTTCCAGCAGTATCGGCGTTAGCTCTCTCAGAGTTTGCTCAAAGATCAGGCGTGCATCGCCCAACCCCTCATCTACTCCCGAGACACTTGCGCTTGTGCATATGAACGAACGAGCCGCTGCGATCAGAACCAGCTTGGCTCCTCCACAGCGTTGATTCTCTTTGATCAATCTTCCAAGGTATTTCATCAGGCGGCCTGTGACCGCATCACAGAGTTCGTTTAGAGCAGCCGGACTGAGGTCCGACGAACCCTCTCTCGTCCGCCCGAGCTCGGTAGCAGCGAGGTGCAAAGTCAGTCGTTGCTCGCAGAGTTCATCAAGCTTCTCAGCCGCATTCCTCGCAACCTTCGGATCTGCTCTCGTGAAAAGATCCAGGGCTCTATTGAGCAACGCTGAGGTCAACTCGTCCTCTCGAACTTGCGAATCCCCTGTCAGCCCACTCATTTCCTTGTCCTTGACCGATATTGTCTCTGTGGGGAATTTACCATCAGCAATCGGTGGACGGTAGGTAGGCCTTTGAACCCGACCAAAACCTGCTAAGAACATTCCCTCCCGAGATGGTCTGCACGGCTCTTAGCTCGTTTGAGTCTGCTGCAACTCCTCCAGGTACAGCTGTGCACGTTGCCGCTCGACTTGGCTCGCATTCGGGTTCGCTAGCGTCTTGTTGCAGTAGTCTTCCATCCACTTTAGCGAAGCCTGGTGTTCTTCCTGCTGCCGCTTTTCCTCCTCGAGCTTGTGTTGCTGAGCAAGCTTCTGTCGCTCCCGCCATCTGTCGAAAGTTGGGCCTTCAAAACACTTCGGGATTGAGTGAAGTAGAAATCCAACAGGATTTGTGAACGTCCGAGGGTTCTTGCTTAGGAGGTACCCCTTCTCTTCGATAAAGTTCAGGATCTCGTCAGTGGTGCAATCCGGGCGGACAGCAGAACAAGATTGAACCAACTGACGAACGGCGTCCTCGTCTGTTTGCCAGTAGCGCTGCAGAGCGTTAGAAACAAGGGAAAGATCGACCGACGACGTCGTTTTCTTCTTCTCTTGATCACTTCCCTTTAAAGTTTCCCTTGCTTCTTTCCCTAAAGGAGATGCTGTAACAGCAGCGGAGGCTGAGGGTGTATCAGCATCGGAATCTCCTGTTGTAAAAGCATCGGGATCCCCCGATGTAATAGCAGTGGAGAGCGCTGTAACAGCATCTGGTGATGCATCGGGTGCGTCAACTGCCCCAGGATCATCGAAGAGCGGTTCACCTGTAGCGGGGTTGACGAATTCCACACCACGCCTTCGCACGACCCACTCAAGGCCAGCTTCTCTGCGCTTCTTGAGGATCTCCCCATAAGAGAAAACGCGATATCGTCTTGCGGTCCGAGTCGTGGATCGTTCGTAGTCCAGAATCTCTATGGTCTGCTTGAAAACCAGACGGCGGAGTATGCTCCCCAGGTTGCGCTTGTGAATGCGAGTCTCTTTGCAGAGAAAACTGCTGCCGGCTTGCGTGATGACGTTCTGTGATGGGGCTTCCTCAGGACGTCCTGCGCGACGCAACACTCCGTATAGAACCTCCTCGATATGCGAGTGACCGTCTTGCGCCTTCGAGCATTTGTGAATTTTGGCGGGGCGCCCAACTGCCAGCTGTTTACCCTCCTTCGACGTGGATGGACTTGTCTGAGGAAACCCGTGTGCCGCGTGCTCGATAGCCATGCCAGCGCCACGATCTGCTGACGGTGCGGTCCCAGGTTGGCGTCCAGGATTGTCTGCTAACCCCTGCCAGGAGCCTTGAGATGCCGGGGCAATATCAGCATCAGGGGATGATTGGCCTAAGCCCGCCCCGTTCAATGCGATAAACGTTTCAGCAACTGGTGTTGTTATCGCCGTGCTGGATCTATCGACACCAGATGCTGATATGAACGGCAATTTAGCCGGGTTCACATCAGCATCTGGTGCTGATGATCTCTCACGGATTTCGGGGAGAGCGTATGAACCAGACCGTAAAACCAATCGTGGCTGAGCATTCGCTTCTGGGATGGGCACAGAAGCTGGGATCTCAGGAGTGGGAGGAGCTTCTGATGAAGGCTCCGCTGCCAAACCCAGGAAGGCAATGTTTGGCTTGATGCTCTCACTAGACATGAGTTCATCGAGCTCGTCTGCGAGACTAATCGGCACGACCTTAGACTGCTTGTTGGAGCGTCTCGACATCGGCAGCCTTTCCACTCAACAAAGCCTTGAGCTGTTCATATGCTTCTATGTAGTCCTCCATGGCTTTGCCGCGGGGATCGTGATCGAACAGGAACTTCCGCTCTCTTGTGGCTTTGCCGATCGCCGTGTCGGTCCGGATCTGATGGAGGATCGGAACCTCATAGCGCTGAGAAAGCTCCTCGAGCAAACTGAGGACCAACTTCGTCAATCCGATCCGCTTATCAACGATGGTTGGAAGTATCGCTATGGGACGGACCTTTGAACGAACGGCGCGGCTAAGTGTCTCGCAGAACTGCAGACACGCCCCCACTCCCGACAGGCTGACGTAATCCATGTCGCATGGAATGAGCACGTTACGGGTGTAAACCATAGCGCATGTCTGCATGAGACTGACAGATGGCCCAACGTCGATGACGATAGCGTCGTAGTTGCGCTCATAGGGCTCGAAGACCGTTTCAAAGATGCGCTCACGTGCCATCTCTGAGATCATCGTTTTCTCCGCGTCAGCCGTGTCCCTATTGCCGAGCAAAGCAAAAAGGTTCTCCGCTACCTGGACCGTGCAGTCATCAAGTACATACCTCTTAATCAGGAAGTCATATAGGTGGTTCTCTGGCTTCAACCGGAGGACGGCGTTCATTGAGCCCTGCGGATCAGCGTCTACCAAAAGTGTTCTTTTGCCTTCATTCGCGAATAAGCGCGCCAGCGTCATTGCTGTAGTCGTTTTTCCGACTCCGCCGCGCTGGTTCATCACGACCAGCTTGTCGATCTTGTGCTCTGCATCAGACATCCGCCCTTCCTTCCTCGAGGAGAACCTCGATCTCAGCTGCATCCTGCAAGGTCCAGTAACGCCAGCCGTTCGATTCGAAACGATTCGGTTCCGGAAGCCGGCCGTCCCGAATCATCCTGTCGATTGTCTTCTTGCTTTTTCCAAGCCTCTTAGCCAACTGCGAGCTAGAGAGCATGTGCCCGCTATATAGGGGAGCTACTGCCATATGCGTCCTTATCCCGTCGTGCTACACCATCAAGAGCTAAGTGGGACTATAACGGTCAAAAGCCTCCCCTGGCAGAGGAAATAGGGACAAAAACAGAAAAGGTATCCCTAGTGGCACTTCTCCCGTCTATAGCCCTGTACGCGACACTCATAGAGTGAAAGCTAGTCAGCTTTGAAATTTCAGTCGATTCAGAAAAAGACCGGACAGTGATGGTCGCGAGGTCATCCCACGAGCAGAGGCGGAAACCATGTCCCAGTTACCGTGTTTCCACCTGGACCGGGGCCGCTAAATAGCCATCTGCTAAGGGCATCAGCTGTCGTATCAGCATCACCTGCTTTTGGAGCACCAGGTGCTAATAATCTTTTTTGCCGCTTTTTCTGCACTAGGCTCACGCTCGCGTTGCAGCAAGGCCCGATTGTTTTAGAGCATCAGGTGCTATAAAAGCACCTGATGTTGTTGCTGGTGTGGTGTGATTTGCCCCTTTGCGCAAACGGGCCCTGTGCGGGCTTTTGCCCGTTTGCTCACCGTTTGGTGAGCTCTGGGTCGCTGTGACGGCTACGTTCATCAGCCTCAAGTCGAGCGAACATCTCCCGCAGTTCGGATGTGCCGGCATCCGGCAGAGGTTTGGGCGGCTGAAGGAGGTCAACTGCGGTGTCGAGGTCATTCGTCAGGATCTGAGCAAGCAGCATCAAGGCTTCAACGATCTCTTCGGCTGAATTCCCACGAACGGTCAGCTCACCAGGGGTAAGCAGAATGTTCTCTGGAAGATCGCGGCATGTGACAGTCCTAAGGTCGGAGGGGAGGCTCAGCTTTAATGGGTTAACGCGTGGCGTTGGATCTCGTGAGAGCTGTCGGGCAAGGACACCTGCGGTGATGCTGTCGGACGCGATTACTGAATCCAAAAAGTCCAGTACGTCAGCCCTATCAACCACGTGGGTGGAGCCCACCACGTTAAGTCGTCCGATGAGCTTCATCAGATTCTGAGCCGCGACTCGTCTGACCCCGAAGAGGTGCTCGATGGCTTGTCGCGTATACGTTTGCGCTTTCGAGTTGGTGGCTCGCTCGCGAATGCTATGAGCATCGTTCGCCCACGAGACGGGTTTAGGCATCAGGACCTCCTTTGTAGATCCTTACAACGGCTATAAAACCCGGCGATCAACTCACAAAAACAGTCTTTCACGTGGGGGGGTATAAATGGCACACCTGCCATTTATCCTTCAACATCCCTTTGCAATAGCTCCCGATAATAAGTATTATCAGGTTGGAATGGAATTGAAGCTGCGAAAACCGCCAATGGCAGCGAAACAGGGGCTAAACCTCGACGGAAGTCCTGTGGGCAAGCCGAATACGTTCCAACGAGGGCTGTGGTGTGCCTGCGGTCGTCCTCTTCGCAACCGCAGAGCGCTGTGCACGGCCTGCTACGCTCGCCGCAGACATAACCGTGTTTATTTCGGGGGACTCAGAGACATCGTTTCCGAGCGCGATAGCAATTGCTGCCGCGTCTGCAGCCGTCCCGGTCTAGGGAGACGATCACTCCCGGTCCACCATCGGCGGCCCGGAGTGTCAAACAGTCGGGGCCTGATCACGCTCTGCCCGGCCTGTCATGCATCTGTGCACAAGTTGCTGGTGCTACGTCGGTCAATCCCACCCCTCCTGAGGACACTGTGGCGGGAACAGCACCCGGACGCCCCTGAGCAGCTGGACCTCGAATTTGACCGAAGTTCTACCTTGCAGCACACTGCAGCCGTGCAATTCGTGGGGGAGCTCTTTGACTAATTCAGCACTGGCCGTTCGCTCAGATGACGCGTTTAAAGAAGAGTGGCTCATTAAGCTTGTCTTGGATGGGGTGACCTCACCTCACTCGCGACGTGCTTACCGTACCGGGCTGGTGCACTTCTTCCAATGGGTTAAGGACCATGAGACAAGGCCGGAGTTCTCGAAGGCCCTCGTCCAGGAGTACAAGTCTCACCTTCAAGAGCAGAAGCTTTCGGCTTCAACAATCAATCTACGGCTCTCAACGTTGAAGAAGCTTGCTGCCGAAATGGCTGACAACGGCCAGCTCGCTGGCGAGATCGCACAGGGAATCAGTCGAGCGAAGGGGTTGAAGCAAGCAGGCGAGAGGTCTGGGAATTGGCTTGTCTCCCAGCAGGCGAACGAGCTTCTGCGGGCTCCAGATCCAGATACGCTCAGGGGACTACGGGACCGAGCGATCCTTGCCGTTCTTCTCAGCTGTGGCTTGCGTAGGGCCGAACTGATCCGTTTACGTTTCGAGGACCTTGTACAGCGCGAGGGACGATGGGTCTTTGTCGATCTGATAGGCAAAGGAAACCGGACCCGGACCATAACGGTGCCTGCCAATGTGAAGGTCGCGATTGATCGATGGACGGTCGCTGCTTGCGTCACTGCTGGAGCGCTGTTCCGACCGATCAACAAGGGCGATGTTCTCTCGGGAACGGAAATCAAAGATGAGAAGGTCATCTGGAGCATAGTGGACAGGTATGCCCGTATTACCGGGTTGGGTCCTCTTGCACCCCATGATCTTCGTAGAACCTGCGCAAAGCTGTGCCGTAAAGGGGGAGGCAATGTCGAACAGATCAAGTTTTTACTTGGACATAGCTCGATCCAGACGACTGAGCGCTACCTCGGCTCCACGCTGGATTATCAGAATGCGGTGAACGACGGTATGGGACTTGAGGTCGAGTAGATGGCGGAAGACAGCGTTACGGCTCTAAGCCAGGTTTGGCAATCAAAACGACACCAGCTCGAGGAGGAGCTCCGCAGGCTCAATACTGATCCGGATATCGATCGGCAGTGGCAGAAGCATGTCGCAATTCTTGACCGTAAACTCCGTTCTTTCGTCATTAGCTCCGCGAGAGCCGCCCGGTTCTCCCTTCTGAGCAAATGGCGACTCAGAGCCGGAAGTCTAAGCGCTTCTAAGGGACTGATTGAGATATTTCTCAGGGACATCCAGGTGGTTGCGCTTTTTGCTTCTCCAGAGCTCGGAAAGCACCAGGCATTCCGTGTGCCTGCAAGTCGCTACTACCCTGCTGAGGTCGTTACCTTGCCACCGGACTCTCTACTTCCGCCAGTTCTGCCACACAACCCAGTGATCGAGATCACGTCGGGCAAGAGCTCGTTCTACGTGGGAAGTGCGGTCAATACCAAGACCGGGACGAGCTACAGCCGCGGCTACGACTACTGGTATCAGGATGTTCAACAGCGGCGATTTGAATCAGCAGACCTCATTCCTGAGAGCCTCGCCAAGCGATTTGCTTCGATCAAGCCACTTCTAGACAGAACAGAGGAACTTCTTACGGCCGCCCTGAGATCGAAAGGCGGTCGTGAGCTGAAGGCGACTTTGGAGCGGCAGTTGGCCGATCTGAGCAGCCGAGAGCAGGTGTGGTCTCGAATCCGAATCCCCACACAACAGATTCTTGAACTCCTTAGGAACGCAGAGTTATTCGAGAGAGGGGATCCAGCCGCGGCCGCCGGACTTCTGTTGGCTGGTGTTCCCGGAACGGGGAAATCCCTCATCGCACGGACCCTAGCGGAGACAAGCGGCTGTTCCTTCCACAGTGCAAGCTTGGCTGATCTGAAGTCCTCCCACATTGGGGGTACCGCCAAGAACGTAAGGGACCTTTGGGCGAAAGCTCGATCGACCGAGCCCGCCATCATTTTTCTTGATGAGTGTGAGGGTGTCTTCGCTCGGAGAGGCGGTACTGACACCGACATCTTCACGCAAGATCTCGTACAAACGTTCCTAGCGGAATGGGACGGGGTGAAAGGCCCCTCCAGGGTGTGGGTCGTTGGTGCGACAAACCGCAGAGACCTCCTCGATGACGCCATACTTTCCCGGTTCGGATGGGAACTGGAAGTTCGGCTTCCGGATGCGACGTCACGGGCTGCAATTTTCCGCCAGGAGATGGAAGGGCTTGGATTCGCTGGCGAAATACCAAGTGAGATCAGGGACCTCACACAGGGTATGTCCGGTCGTGATCTTGCCCTTTTTGCGAAGAAAGTCCGAGCAAACACAACCCCGCGCCAGCCTATTCGGGAAGATTTTCTGAGAACACTTGAGACGGTTCGGAAGCGTAGCCAGCCCAAAGTAAGCGATACAGCTACCTGGGCTACGTTGATCTTGGACCCTGAAACGAAGTCAATGCTTAAGACTACGTGTGATCTCCTTCAGAACGCAGAGGCGTGGCATGAACGCGGAGTCTCAGTCCCTCGAGGCATCCTTCTGACAGGCCCTCCGGGTGTCGGTAAGACTCAGATTGCCAGAACGATGGCGTATGAAAGCGGCCTAGCCTTCATTACCGCCTCGACAGCTGACCTGAAGGCGAAGTGGGTTGGTCACAGTGGCTCACAAGTAAAGCAGCTCTTCGAGAGGGCCAGAGTGAATGCGCCAGCAATCGTATTTCTGGATGAGCTGGACATCGTTGCGAAGCGCCGAGACGGCGGCGCCAACGACCAGCATCAAGAAGAGATAGTTGGGCAGTTGCTACAGGAGATGGATGGTCTAAAACTGCAGCAGGGACACGTGTTCCTCTTAGCTGCGACAAATCACCCCGAGGGGGTGGACCCTGCACTCCTGAGCCGGCTTCCGCAGCGGATTGCACTTCCTCTCCCTGACACGGCTGCGTGCGTGCAGATCCTAACAGTTCTTCTGCGCGACAAGTCCTTGTCGACTCCCCTTCAAGAGGCTTGCGAAACGCTAGCGGCACAGTGTGCACATCGAAATTGGAGCGGGCGCGATCTGCGCAACTGGGTCGAACGTGCAGAACAACGCGCGGTCCAGAGAGCAATCCAAGAAGGTGGCCCGGCCTACTTCCATCTACATATGACTGACTTCACAGATGGAAGCTCTCGATAAAAGCATCTGGTGCTCTGGGAGCATCAGATGCTCCCAGAGCCCAGCTATGGAGTGAAATAAGAGCAGTAGGTGCTGTTACAGCACCTACTGCTATCTTCGGATTTAGGCGCGTTTCGGAGGTACAGGCAGTGGTGCTGATATAGCACCAGGTGCACCGTTGACACCTGGCCCTCTAAGACCGGGTGATGCAATGACTTTCTGGAATGGACGACTGGTGCTGATATATCACCAGTGCTATAAGGTCACCTGATGCCGATAGTGCACCAGTAGCCATAAGGCACCTCTCAGGGCCAGGCAGTGAGAGCGAGTCGCCGTGCGCTCATTGTGGTTTAGCGCTAGAAGGAACCTCCACTACGCTGTCCGGCCGCGGAGCCAGTAATGGCGATGGAACGGACATAGGGATCTGCTGACCGTTCCTGAGTGAGAGAGTCACGTCCAACGGAGCTCCGGTGTGGAACTGTAGAAGCTGCTCCCGCTTCAGGTCGATCTCCTTACCGCGCGTAACGGCGTTCGTCCCAGCACCCAGCGCTCCGCCACTTGCTGCTCCGATCGCTGCACCGCTACCACCCCCCGCCAAGGCACCTATGATTGCTCCAACAGCTGCTCCACCACCTGTTTTCGCTGCGGTATTACTGCCTCTGCCCGCGGCCTTGCTCGACAGCGGGGTGGTGACAACGGAGATCTCTTGGGCTCCAGTCGGTGTATTTAGCCGAAGGCTCGTCAGTTCAAGTGATAGCTCGGCCATCCCTGTAAAGTGACCTGCGGTCTTAGCCTCCACAACTCGCCCCGTGACGTTGGTTCCAGTAGGGATCACGGTGTAGCCGTTCTGGATTACAGCGCTAGCTGTTGTGCCGTGGAAAGTGTCATTCGCCGTCGCAGTTTTGGTGTTGATCTCCTCTGTAATGCGAATGGGGATGAGAGTGTTCTGCGCCAGGGAGACGATCTTGGATCCAGTGAAGCCATGAGTTGGGGAAGGCTGCATGGGGATGATCGCCGGCCTGGCTACCTGACTCCCACCCACTACGTTCAGGTTGTTCAAAACAGTCTTAATCCCCTCGACATTCGCAATCTCGGTCGACGCAAGGACCTTAGCCGCTTGGCTACTGACGGTCCCGCTTAGTGTCACAACGCCGTGAGCAACAGTCGGGGTGATCGGCATGCCGTCAAAAGCGGCCTCATTGTGGATGATGGTGTCGATCTGTGTCTGTATCTGATGGTCTTCTGAGAGTGAGGATTTGTGGGACTGAGCTGGAGCAGTGGGAAGGCCTAGCGCTAGCGAACAGGCGGCCAACAACAACCGTCCTCGTTTATGGAGAGGGGACATCATAGATCACTCGCTATCTGGCATAGAGCCACGTTGGTGAGGGTAGATCAGCGGGCTTGCTGAAAGAGTCTTTGTTCCGAACAAGGGCTGCTTCGTAGGGACATTGATCTCACGACTGTCTTGCTCGGTCAAAAGCTCGTTTGGCATCCCCGAAGGTTCTGTTCCGAAAAGGGAAGGCTGGATGCGTTCTGTGTGCCCTGCCTTCAGGCGCTGGACCTTTGCTTGCCAGTAAGCGAGGGTTGCCGTCGCTCTTCGTGCTCGGATCTCAGCCTTGCGTAGCGTCTCTTCAGCTCGACGAAGAGTTCGCTCTTCCGGCGTCAATCGCCTTCCACGCCGTCCGCGACCGGTTTTCCTCTGAGCTGCCATCCATAGCCTATGTTAGGTGGGCGCCTTTACGGCGCCCACGTCCCGTTATGCCGCTTTCGGTAGCACCTCGCCTGCGATCTTCATCAGGTTGAGTTTGCGTTCCGTGTCTTTCGTCTGCCCGGCAATCCAGGAGATCGCGTTGGACAGCCGCCAATTTGTATTTCCTGCAGGGAGATTGTAGGTGTCTAGTGAGTCGAATGCCTGCTGAGCAGCTTCCGATTCACCTTTCTGAAGAAGCCGACGGAAGGTCTCCTTGGCTTTCTGGGGGTTAACCTCCTGCTCATTCGCATGTCGTACAGCCTCCATCCGACGACGAAGCGAGGCAGCATCGAGCTGACCGTTGATGACGTCTTTGAGCGCGCTCACTGTCGTGCGGGCGTCCAGTTCATAGGTCCGATTGGAATAAAGCATGGCATCATCCAACCGCTTCCCCAAGTGCACCTGACGCATCTCCTCCTGCGTGATGGCAAGATTCGAGCACCAGATCCGGAGAAGGTAAGCGCGTATGGACAACGCGCCATTCCCGAAGTCGGAATTCTCGAGGCTCAAACCGTAGGCCACGAGCTCGCCTGGGACAGGCTCGTAAACATCGGGCATGATTGCCTGGATCGCAACCTTGGTGTCCGTCACATATCCGGCATATGGCAACGCTCCTTTCTGCTGCACAGCTGTTGCGAACGCCTCAATGATCGGTCGTGAGTCCAGTCGACGGTAACGATCAGAGAGGAAGCCACGGACCTGTGTTCCGAGAGATCGGAACAAGTATTGGCTTTTGGGCATACGGTTGTGAAAGACGGTGTTCAGATTGTGCGCCAGCAGCTCCCGCCCCCAAGGAGCTCCAGTGTCCTGGAGAGCATCCACAAACTTGAGTGGAAGATCGGTCGCCTGAGCCATTTGGGTCAGGGCATTACGATGCAACCCTTGACTCACAGCGCCCTCAGCGCGAGGTCCGTCCGGGAACGACACCGTAATCTCAGCGGCGTCGGGACTAGCGACGAAGGTAAGGTCACGGCTGCGTACCAGACGATCTTTCGGCTGGTTGCCCATCACGTGCTCGATCACACTTCCAGCAGTAGCGCGACCCTTCTCGATCATGGTTTCCAGCTTGTGCTGGGCAGCGGTCTTCGTTTCCATTGTGAGCAGCATTGAGATCTCCTAGGCTTTGGTTGCGAAACTGAAAAGGGCCTGTCAGAAGCGACAGGCCCTACACGACGAACGGAGGTCGTACCAACCCGTCGATATTCATTGAGGTAAAAGCGTTGTGAATGAATCAGCACCAGGTGCTGCTATTCGAAAGAGAGTTGATAACAGCCTCTGGTGCTGCACGTGCATCATCCGGAACCCAATGTGGCATAACAGCATCAGGTGAACATTTTGAAAGGGCCGTAATCGGCTCCTTGCTGTTCGGAGAAGACGTAACAGCACCAGGTGCTGAAAAGTGATAACAGCAGCAGTTGCTGCTGGGGTCATTCCGCAGCGCTGTTGATCGCTCGTCGAATCAGAGCTATGTCGACTACTTCGATCAGGTGTGCTGTATGTCTAGCTCCGTCCTCAGCGTAGATACGTGCGAGTCCTTCGCGGCTCCCCAACAAGTTCATCAACTTTCCCCTATCCCCAAAGCACTGTTCTATGCCGGCTTCGGTGCTCCTTTGCCGACCTTCTTCGTATTGCTCTGCCGTTTGTGCCATTCTTCGTTCTTCCTTCCTTCCGTCTGGTTGGTGGGGTTCAAGGGAGCGCTCTGACGACAGATTGACGCGAGCGATAACCTAAAGTGGAGGGCACCTCATGTGTGGACGATACGTTCGCCGGAGCGACAAACAGAAGATCGCGGAACACTTCAGAGCCGCCCCGAACCCGGCAGAGTTTCCTTTGCCGGATGCCGATTACAACGTCGCGCCGACGACATACCAGCCCATCATCCGGCAGAGTAGGGAATCAGGTGACCGTGAGCTGGTCCTGGCGCGGTGGGGTTTGGTGCCCTTCTTTACGAAGGATCTGAACGACGTGAAGGGCCTTTCCACGATCAATGCGAGGGCGGAGACGATCACCAAGGCTCCAACGTGGCGTGAGCCGTTCAAAAAGCGCCGCTGCATCGTTCCAGTGAACAGCTTCTACGAGTGGCCGAAAGCCGGGAAGCCGCCAAAGCAGCCCTACTCTTTCGAGCTGGCGAATGGAAATCTGATGGGCTTCGCGGGCCTCTGGGACGCCTGGAAGGACGCGCAGGGACACTGGCTCCAGTCCTTCGCCATCGTGACTACGGAAGCGAACGAACTGATGGCGTCGATCCACCCCCGGATGCCGGTCATCCTGCACTCGCGAGATTATGACCGCTGGCTGGATCGAGAGGAGACAGAGCGCCTGCCGCTCGATCTGCTGCGGCCTTACGAGTCTGAAGAGATGGAAGTGCACGAGGCCAATCCGAAGGTTGGCAACATTCGGAACAAGGGGCCGGAGATGATGCGAGCAGCGGCGAAGGCAGCCGAAGACGGCGAGCTGCCGTTGTAGCCTGCCCCGTTTGGCTCATTCCCACAGCGGGACTGAGCCGGTAGGCTGGCTTGATGGGAAAGGCGACACACGCTCTGCTTTGCTTGCTGTTGGCCGCCGTCCCTGGAACGGCGCAGACGGATGCCCACCTGTACTCGCCGGGAAGCAATTTGGAACGAAGCGAGCTGGCCCAGCTCGAGACGGCAACGCACACTCTGGACGTGGCGATGTACAGCTTCACGGATCAGGAGCTGGCAGAGGAGCTTGCAACGCTGGCCCGCAGAGGCGTGCGGGTCCGGGTTTACCGGGACCGGGAGCAGTTCTCGCAGGAGATGCGGTGGGGTGGCATGAGTACGACTGGCATCCTGCTCGCCGCGGGCGTCGAGGTGCGGGTCAAGGGCGCAAAAGATCTCATGCACCTCAAAAGCTACGCGATCGACGGACATCTGCTTCGCAGCGGCTCCGCGAACTGGTCTCCGACCGGACTCAAGCGCCAGGACAACGACGTGCTGTACGAGTCCTCGCCGGAAGCCGTGGGGCGCTTTGAAGCGAAGTTTGAGGAGATGTGGGCTAAGCAAACGAACATTTTGGCTACTTCGGTAGAACGGTAGCTTTTTACCTTGCTGCCTTTCTAGTCCGCTAGCTTTGCAGTCTGGATTTCCCTCAACTTCCCATAACCGCGTTTCTCAGGATCTATTGCTAGACTTCAGAGCGAAACAGATAGTTATTCAGTTTGGAGCCAAGCAAGAGGAGGGCAAATTGTCTCGATCCATAGCAGCCGTCCTTTTTGGTCTTCGGCGCCTGGCGCGTGTCACCGTAGTTCTATTCATCATCGCTACCGGAGGCTTACTCGAAGCATTCTCTCAGGGGACGATTACCTCGTTTCACACGACTGTAGCTCCAAAGACTGGCGAGAATGTTGCGAATCCTTGCGAGTACGAATTGCAGGTCTTGAATGCGAACAAACGGATTCGTGCTTTATTTGTGGTCTTCGAACGTGGTCCGGAGCTGCAACACTTTTACGAGGAATCTGAGGTCGCAGTTTTCGCAAGAGAGCACGATTTAGCGATGCTCATGCCCATGGGTTGCCCGGCGACGGACCATGGAGGAGACATCGACGTCGATCCAAGTCATGGGTTAGGCAGAGCTCTGTTGACGGCAGTGGATCAACTGTCCGTTACGGCGAATCATCCCGAGCTTAGAACGGCTCCGTTTCTCCTTCTTGGCTTTTCCGGAGCAGGTGCGCTCGTGGCTCGCCTTGTTGGTTTTGCTCCAGACCGGATCGCGACCGCGATTGTCTCCCATGGGGGGCAGGTTCCGCCGCTGAATCTCGACACCATCACTCTTCCAGATGCCGCGTTGAAGACCCCCGAACTCATCCTAGTTGGAGGCAAAGACATGGTCGTAGGAACGGAAGTGGCCTATTCGTACTTCTCGAAACACTGGCAGCGTGGCGCTCCGTGGTTGTTTGCCACACAGAATGATGCGGGTCATTTTTGCAACGAGGATGCGACCGGGCTTATTCTCTCGTGGATGAAAAACGTTCTCGATAACCTTCCACCCTCGGGTCGTATAGATAGGACTACCGGCTCCTATGCGTATTTTCGTAGGAAGCCGACCGGAGAACTCGACGGTGGCAAACGCCCACTCATGCAAGCAATCGACCTAAAGGTTGAGAAGCCCTCAGATCGATCGTTAGGAGACGAAGCCCCAGGCGGCTGGCTGCCGTCACAGGAGATTGTGTTGAACTGGGAGCGGTTCACAAACTTGCCCGACCATCACGCGGCCGTGAAGCCCTGAATTCCAAGCCCGCTAAAGTTCTGTGTCGGCCCAACTTAAGCAAGAGATTAGTCCTGACAAGTCGCATTCTCGTCAGTAATCCGATTGGACCGCCCCTCATCACAAACCACCTTTTTTGAAGCCATACGGGTTCAGCTTCCCACAGCGGCGTTGAGTCGCATTGCCGCCTCCGTTTCTTTCGCTTTTCCTTCGCCGTTCCTGGTATACCTCTGACAGAGGCCGGGCATGAGTTTAGAGCTGGTGGAATGGGCCGTAAGCTGGCCGATGGTGTTGCCGTATTTCGACGGACGCGTGCCCGCTGGCTTTCCGAGTCCCGCAGAAGACTACCTCGAGATGCCACTCGATCTGACGGACTACCTGATTGAGAACAAAGCCGCGACTTTCATGATGCGAGTCGATGGAGACTCGATGAAGGATGCCGGCATTTTGGACGGAGATCTGCTCGTGGTGGACCGTGCGGCGAAACCGGAGAATGGCAGCGTGGTCGTGGTGGCCGTCAATGGCGAGTACACGGTCAAGCGGCTGCGCCGTGGACCGGACTGCATCTGGCTCGATCCGGCCAACCCTCGCTACCAGCCGCTTCGCGTCTCCGTGGGGGAAGAGCTACACGTGTTCGGCGTTGTGAAGCATGCGATACACACCTTGAGATAGTCCATGGACGAAGTCTTCGGCCTGATCGATTGCAATAACTTTTATGTGAGCTGCGAGCGGGTCTTCCGGCCTGATCTCGAAGGAAAGCCCGTCATTGTGCTGTCCAATAACGACGGCTGTGCTGTCGCTCGGAGTGCCGAAGCAAAATTGCTTGGGATAAAAATGGGAGACCCCGAGTTCAAGATTCGCGACCTGATCCGGCGCGAGAACGTTCGGGTGTTCAGCTCAAATTATTCCCTTTATGGTGACTTGTCCAGACGTGTGAGTGACACCCTTGGCTCGATGGTTCCGACAGTTGAGACGTACTCGATTGACGAGAGCTTCCTCAACCTGGGCGAGTTCAGTTGCAGGGAAGTTGAGCCGCTGGCGCGTGAGCTGCGAGATCGCGTTCACCGCTGGGTAGGCATCCCGACCTGTGTCGGAATTGCGCCCACCAAGACCCTTGCGAAGGTGGCGAACTTCATTGCCAAGAAACGGCCGCAGTATCGCGGGGTCTGCGATCTGCGTTCCAACCAGGCGCGGGCGGAGCTGCTGCCCACCGTGCCGGTCGATGAGGTCTGGGGCATCGGTGGAGCTTCGGCCGCCAAGCTTGCAAAGCTTGGAATCCTAACAGCGGCAGACCTGGCCGCCCTCGAACCGGACGACGCCCGCGCTCTGATGACCGTGACCGGAGGCCGCACCGTCTACGAGCTGCGCGGGATCTCATGCATGCCTTTGGAGCTGGTAGAACCGACGCGGAAGGGCATTGCTGTCACCCGAAGCTTTGGGGCTCCGGTGACGTCCTGGTCAGAGATGCGTGAAGCGCTCGCGAGCTATGCGACGCGAGCGGCGGAGAAGATGCGCCGCTACAAGGTCGCCGCGGACAACCTCTTTGTCTTCATGCACACCAGCACCTTTAATCAGGACCCGTTTTACTCGAACGGGGCCTCGGCACGCTTCATCGCAACAACCAACGACACCGGCGAGGTTGTGGGCCTTGCCGTGCGTTTGGGCGAACGGCTGTGGCGGGACGGTTTCCGCTATTCCAAATGCGGCGTGATGATTACCGAGCTGCTGCCAGAGGCAGTCCGGCAACCGGCGCTTTGGAGCGAATTGGACCGCGAGCGACGCGAACGCGCCTGGAAGACAGTGGACCAATTAAACGCGAAGCTCGGCCGCGGTACCGTTCGCATCTTGAGTGCCGGGCCGAAGGACACGACTTGGAGGCTCCGGGCCGAACGTCTCTCCCCTCGTTCAACTACACGTTGGGAAGAACTGCCCCAGGTTCACGCAAAGTAGGGCAGTGTGTTGCTTTCAGCAATCATTTCGTCGATGTGAGCGTACTTAGTCAGCTCTGCCGTTAGGCCAGCGCTGACCCGGCACAAAATCCAGCTGCTGCTGAAGCATGCATGGTGCAGACGCCGAGCGGTAACCTGTCACCGAGCAGACCTGGTCTCGGCTGTAAACGACGGATTGGGCTCGATCTGACCTGAACGTTGTAGGGTGAGAACGCGTTACTCGCCGTAGAAGATGGCGAAGCGTTTAGGCTTGAGGTGACATACGTGTGAAGCACCGAGACCTTTGTTCATGACCTTCTCCTTCATCCATGCGGCGGATTTGCACCTTGGTAGTCCCTTTGTCGGACTCTCGGTTCGAGATCCAGAGATGTCTAAGAGGCTGGTCGAGGCCAGCAGAGAAGCCTTCACAGCCTTGGTCGATGAGGCAATTGGCAAACGAGTAAATTTCTTTCTAGTCGCGGGAGACGTCTATGACGGGCCTTGGCGCGATACATCGATCGGTCTTTTCTACCATCGGGAGCTCTCGCGACTCATGCGAGAAGGGATACCGGTATTTACTGTTCGTGGTAATCACGACGCTGATTCCGTTGTAGCGCGAGCAATTCGGCCACCGGAAGGCGCTTTTGAGTTCCCCTCGGATGCTGCCGATACAAAAGAACTCGCTGAACTGAAGGTCGTGATCCATGGGAGAAGCTTCCCTGCGGCGGCTGTCGGTCCGGATTTCGTGGCCAGCTATCCTCTTCCGCGGGCGGGCTGGTTCAACATCGGCCTTCTCCATACGGCCTGTAACTCCGATCTGACGGACCGCTACGCGCCATGCTCGCTGGGTGATCTCGTAAACAAGGGCTATCAATATTGGGCGCTTGGCCACTTGCACGCTTATGCCGAGCTTCACTCCGACCCCCATGTCGTCTATCCAGGTAATCTTCAAGGCCGGGGAATCCACGAATGTGACAGCAAAGGTGCACTCTTGGTGCATGTGCGCGATGGAGAGGTCCAAATAGAGCGGTTGCTGGTGGACCGAGTCCGCTGGCTTGAGGTAGGTGTGAGCCTGGAAGGCGTTCGTACGGAGGACGGTCTGCACGGACGACTTCGAGAGAACTTCAGAGCTACCCTTGCGCCCACGATCGTAGAGGCGGCAGAGCGACCTCTGATAGTGCGGGTGCGTCTGCATGGTGAAACAACCCTTCATGGAACGCTTTCCGTGAACCGTTCGCAGTGGCGGGATGAGGTGCAATCGGCTCTGCAGGAAAATGGAGCAGATATCTGGATCGAACAGTTGAAGCTCGATACGCGCCCGCTGATCGATGTAGATGCCGTCGAGCCAGGAACCTCAGGCGGGTCGGTTGAATGGGTTTCTGCCTTACAGGAGCTCGCAGTTTCTGAGGAGTTGCGCGATGTTCTGCAGGCGGAGCTTGCAGAGATCAGCCGAAAGCTGCCGGCTGGTTGCGTACGGGAGGAGTTCTACTCTGCTTTTGACGGGCCCACCTTGCTGGCGGAAGCGCAGGACGCGCTAACCGAACGTTTATCTAGCGGAAAGAGGGCATAGATCCATGCGGCTGTTGCACGTCAATTTTGATAAGTACGGGCCCTTCACGGACAAGCAACTTCTTTTCAATCCGGGAGCAAAGTTACACCTCATCTACGGGCGGAATGCATCCGGCAAAAGCTGCGCGCTGGCCGGCATTACTGACCTGCTCTTTGGTATCGAATCGCAGACCCGGTTCGATTTTCTCCATGATCGAAAGCAGCTCTCAATTTCGGCAACCTTGTGCGATCGGGACGGCTCGGAGTTGGCATTCCGGCGCCGCAAAGGCACCAAGGGCGTGTTATCCACGCCCGGTGGTGCGCCACTGCCCGACGGAGCGATCGCGGCGAAGCTGGGAGGGCTCACCCGAGGCGTCTTTACGCATGCTTTTGGCCTAAATAGCGATCAACTTCGCGAGGGTGCGCAGGAGATGCTGGACAGTGAGGGCGAGGTAGGCGTCAGCATGTACGCAGCGGCATCCGGACTTGCGGGCATCGCCCGGCTGCGGCGCACCCTAGAAGAAGAAGCAGGGGTGATCTTCAAGGGTGGTCGAGGATCGGACAAGAGGCGCTTCGACAAGGCAGCGTCCGCCTATACCATCGCACGGCAGGAGATGGTCCAACGCACCGTGAGGGCTGAGAAGCTCCGCGCGCAGCGCGAAGAGGCCGGGCGGGCAAAGAGGGATCTTCAAAATGTCCGTCAGGCACGTACCGTGGCCAGGGCCGAACATTCGAAACTAACTCGGCTGCTTACGCTTGCGCCGGCACTCGATCACTTGGATCGGGAACGCGCCGTGCTACAAGGCTTTGATGGCGTGCCCAATATCAAGGAGGATACCCTTAATGAATTGCGAGAATCGCAAGAGAGAGCAGCAGCTGCTGTGGCCGAGTTCCGCGACGCGGAACGGGAGTTAGAGCGTGCGCGCCTTGCCATTAATTCGGCTCCGGCTGTTCCGGAATGGGTGCAGTTGCAGGCTTCCGTTAGAACGCTACAAACCAATCTGGGACGATACAGGGAAGACACTAAGGACAAAGCAAGAGTTGCGGGCGAGTTAGAATCTACCCGCCGCGAGCTCATTGAAGATGGACGGCGGATAGGCCTGAACGAGGAGGAGATGGATTCCGCGCAGCCGACCGATGCGGCCATGGCGACGCTGGCCAGCTTGATCGCGGAGGGGGAAGAGCTTCAACGGAAGCGTGAGACCCGAGAGGCGGCGATAGCTGAACTTCGGCGGGACATCGATAAACTGCTTCCCGGAGATGAGGAGAGTCCGACTCCAGACCCATCGTCATGGCAAATAAGTCTTGCTGCGTTGCAAAAGAGGCGTCCTCTACTGGAGCAGCAACTACAACTTCAGAAGGGAATCGAGCGGAAAAGGCGTCGCTTCGAAGAGAAGCGGGCGCGTTTGCGGCCGCAGGCACCAAGTTTGGAACGCCTTGCAACTTGCAGCCTTCCGGAGGAGGCGGTTGTGACGGCCGTTACGGCCAGCCTAGGCGCAGCAAAGCTGACATGGGACAAGTGTGGAGAGAAGCTGGAGCAAGCACGCGCCGATCTAAAGCGTCACAGGCGTGACCTCCAGATGCTGTTGGGCGGAGCTCAGGTGGCATCGGCCGAGAGTATTTCTGCTGCTAGAGAGGCACGCGACGCAACCTGGCACTCGTTACGCGCCGTGCTCTTGGATCAGGAGGGCGCGCGCGGACCGGCGCTACTGCCGAGCGCAGAACTGCACGAAGCTCGTGTTGCTCAGGCAGACTCGCTGGCAGACAGCGCAGCCCAGGACGCGGCAAAGGTGGCACGTCACCAAGCACTGCAGCTCAGCATTCAGGCTGCGAACGAAGCCATCCAGGCGGCAGAGCAGGAACGGGTTGCCGCAGAAGAAGTCGTAACGGTTACGCGGGCAACGTGGGTTCAGTTATGGTCCGCCGTCACGAGCGAACCGGGCGCACCTGCTGAGATGCTTAGCTGGGCGACTGAGCTGGGTGTTGTGCTTCGCGATCGGGAGGAATTGCTGACTGATGTTCAGGAGCTCGCGAGTCTCGACGCACCGCTCAAAGAAGTCCGTGTAGGGCTGCTTATGCTCCGTGAGCAGATCGGCGGTGCGGCGGGCTCGGACCTGGCGTCTGAGGGCTTATTCTCTCTCCTAGAAGAGGAACTGCGGGTTCGAAATGAAAGCTGGTGCCGAGAAAGCAGCAGAAGGACATTGCGATCCGGGAAAGAGCACGATTTGAAGCGGCGCATCCGGGAGCAGACACAGGATGAAGGCGACGCAATCGGTTTTTCGGAACGGTGGCAGAAGGGGTGTCGGCAGGCCGGTGTAGACGCTCACGAAACACTGGCGGGAGCCACTGCTGCGCTCCAGGTTTGGAGAGCGCTTCCCGCGAAGAAAAGAGCGCTCGACAAAGACAAAAAGCGCGTGGCCGGCATGGAGCGGAATATCGAGTCCTTTGAGCAGGATGTGGCAAGGCTCTCTTCTGAGATATGCCCTGCCTTGCCACCTCTGTCCTGCCTCGACCAAGCGCAACGGTTAAGCGACGCGATGGACGGAGCGGTCGAAAAGAAGTCACTGCAAACTGGTGCCTCTAATCGGGTGCGAGCGGCTGAAGAGGCGGTTTTACAAAAAGACTTGACGGTGCAGCAAAACGCACACGAATTTGCAGAACTCCTCGAAGCTTATGGACAACCAGGTGGATCCGGCGAGGCGATTGAACGCTTGGAGCAGGCACTGGCGGCCCGGAGTCGTGTGGCCGATGCCGAGAGGTCGTTTGCGGCTGTGTCGGAAGCAGGAAGTGAGGAGACCTGGAAAGCCGCGCTCACTGGCTTCGATCCAGACCGGGCACGGGTGACCATCGCCGATTATGAGTCAGCCTTCGCGACTCAGGATGCGGCAGTCGACGCGGCCGTCACAGGCAGCGAAAGGGCTGACAACGCCTTGAAGGAGCTGGAAACCGGAAGTGGAGCGGAGGGTGCTCTGCACGCCATGAAGGCGAGCGAGCTGGAGATGGAAGAAGCAGCCCGCGATTACCTGCGATTGAAGCTGGGGGCAGTGATGCTGGACCGGATGATTGAGCAACATCGCACTCGGCAGAGCGATCCCTTGATGCACGCCGCTTCCGTCTTCTTTCATAGCTTGACAGACGGAGCCTTCGCAGGCATCTCGCAGGAGTTTGACGATGATCAGCCGGAACAAGCTCAATTGGTTGGGGTCCGGGCAAGTGGTGGAACGGTTTGTGTCGACGGCTTAAGCGAGGGACAACGGGATCAGCTTTACCTCGCCCTGAGGCTCGCTTTCTTAGACGACTATGCGCAGAAGAGTGAACCCGTGCCGTTTGTCGGGGATGACCTCTTCATGACTTTTGATGACGAGAGCACTCGAGCCGGACTGCTCGCCTTGGCAGCTCTGTCCGCGCGGGTACAACCCATTCTGTTTACGCATCACCGCTCTGTTGTTGACGCAGCCAAGGCCGCACTCGGGGGGGAGCTGGACTTGCTGGAACTCTAGACTTGCGTCTCCAAACAATTCGGTTTGGTTCGCGCTGTCTTGTCAGGAGTGTTTATTGGTTTTTTAAGCGTACCTGTCATCTCCGCGACGGATGCCGGGTCGAGCTTCGCTTAACGGATGAAACCTTACTCATTCGAGTGAACAGCAAGAGTTTCCAAGATGCCTCCCAGACGCGAGCGTCAGCAGTCGAGACCTACGTTACGATTTCTATCTGATCCGGATGAACAAGCTTGCCGGTGATCATTTCATGCCTCGCTGCTGCCGGATCTGGGGTGAAGAAGAGGACACGCAGGTCTTGCAAGGCTCTTGAGAAGGACACGTAGGCGAGTCTGCTGGTGCGGGAGGACTGCTTGTCGGTCGGCGCTCCCTGCAGTCCTGGTGTCAGAAGTTTACCAAAGCTGTAGTTGTTCCAAGCTGCCTCGACATCGTCATAAACCACCAAGACCTTGGTATATTCTTCACCCTTCACGCCATGTTGAGTGCTGAACGCAGTGTTGTCACTGATGAAGGAGGTGTAGGCAGGAAGTTCGTCCGGAGGCATTCGAAAGAGTTCGTCGGCCAGCCAATTTCCTTTATCGAAGCCGTGCAAGGCGTCGTCGTAGGCCTCCGTCCGCGGAGGCCTGTCGAGTTCTTTCCGCAGGCGATCTGAGACGAAGATCAATCGACGCTCGTGAGCAAAGCGAAGAACTTCCCCGATCGTTCCCGTGCTCCAACGCTCCTGAAGCGCGGCCACATCGCGGCGAGACGCTTCGAGAACGGAGGTCAAGCTCTTGGCGGCGTTAGGGCCATCCGGGGCGTAAGCCGGGCTGCCATGACGCAATACATCAATGACGCGCCGGCTGTCGCCCTGTTCTTGAGCGCGGATCAACGGATAGATTGTCTTTGTGAGTGGCAGGATCAGGTAATGCTCTCCTGCCTCAAACGCCTCCTCGGCGCGGGACGAGGCGTAAACGCCATTAAAGAGCTTGTTGAGTCGCGCGAAGCCCATTCGCCGAGCAATCATTTGGCGAACCAGGAAGAGCTTGATTACGTCCCCGCGATCCTGCCATCCCCAATCGGTCAGCGCGACGTCCATCTGCAGCAGTGCTCTCGACGTCTGATCGTCGGAGTAACGACCGCGCGGCGCTTCTGGCTTCTCGGCTTGTACGAGGCGGAAGATTACGCTGCCTTCCACGCCGGCGTTCTTGCCTGCGGCGTACTGCTGCACGTCACCACGGAACTGATTGAGCAAACGGATGACGCTCTTCGAACAGCGGAAGTTCTCCGTTTTCGTAATAGTCTCGCCTTTAGACGGAGGCGCAAACGTCGCAGCATCCGAATCATAGATCTGTTGCCACGGGTCCCCGAAGTAGCCGACCAGGGGTAGCCCTTGGGCAGCGCAGACCAGATTGAATCCCTCGACAATGCCCGGAAACGTGTCTTGGGCCTCATCAACGAGAAGGTACGGATAGCGAAACCCAAGGACGCGACGGAACGTAGCATTTGTTCTGAGCAGAATGACTGCGAGCTCTACGACATCGTCGTGGCTTAATTGTCCAGTGGCGTAGTTGGCCACCGGTGTGTCGCCGTATCCGAAGGCAGTTACACTGTCCAACTGGTCGAGCTCGGCTTTAAGGCGAACGGCTTTGGCGCGAGCCGCGATCGCAGCTTGGCTGCTGCCACCGTTATCTCTGCTGCGTTCCTTTGCGAGAAGCGCGGGTAAACGGTCGCTTCGGAGCGCTTCGCGAAGATCGGATTGGAATCGTCCAATCTGACCCCAAAGGAAACTATGCAGAGTGGACACGTGATACAGCTCGTCGAAATCAAGGCGAGCCCGGATCACCTCGACGGCACGCTTGGTATAGGTGATGCAAGCAACTTTCTGACCGTTTCGGCGCAGACCCGCTCCGGCAATTAGACGGATTTGCAGGAGAGCGTCCACCAGAGAGGTCGTTTTGCCAGATCCCGCTCCGGCGATCAGTGCGAAGCTGCGATGCTCCGTCAGGCAGGCACGCACAGCCTTATCGGCATCTGTTTCGATCCTGGCGCTCATGCCGCAGCCTCCCCCGCAGTCACCTCAACAACGGCAACCGTCGGTGGTGCGCTACCTTGGCCGAGACGACCTTCTAACCATTTGAGCCCCTCAGCGATGTAGGACGGCACCGTCCAATTGGAAGCGCTTGCCAGGAGCGTCATCGCAAAATCTGTCTTCTTGAAATCATCGCTTTTGACCCGGCTGTAGACGGCTTCGTACAGATCGGGCAGTCCGAGAGGCAGGGTGATGCCAACATCCAGGGCGCCCGATCGTAGAAGAGAGTAGTTCTGATAGGCGAGAGCTTCTTCTAAGGTGCGTGGGCGCATGGCAAGTTGGGCCCCAGACTCCTCGATGAGGACGTCCATCTGGAATGCGAAACGGCGGTCCTTTGCAGGGTCGACCTTCTCAGTAGCTGTAAGTGCCATAAGTTCGGCGACTGTCGTCTTTCCGCTTAGCTTTTTTAAGGAAGCGTTTGACGTGCGAGCTCCCACAAAGTCGCCGCGACAGGCGCGTTGGGGTCCTGTCGGTTCAACGGAATCTAGATCCGTGATGATGAGGTACGGAATACGGATGAAAGTCAGGAGACCTTCAAATCGATGCGCAAATGCTCCTCCTACTTCCAGGGTAGTGATGTAGTTCGATCGGAGGATGGGCGCGCATTTATCGATCATCTGAGCCAGAAGGAGCTTCTCGACCGAGCCCTCTACCAGCACCGCGGCGTCCGCGAAAAACAAATCACAATGAGTCAGGCGAAGATACCGCTTCAAGAATTCGAGTGCCTCTTGCTGGGTTACCCCGTCTGCAGAGTCAACTTCGGGCTGGAAGGCGCGGAGACTTTTCACGGTGGAGATGTTGCGGATCCCGGCAGGTTGCCCCACACCCGATGCATGGCACCGCTGGAAGTATCGAACTTTCTCAAAGTCGACGGTTTCCAGGATGTGTGAAGAATGTGTGGAGATAATCAGCTGCGGAACCGCATCAGGCTCCTCAGCGTCCTTCGCAGAATCTCGGATTACGTTCCAGATGTTGGCGATAAAGGTCTGCTGGATCTGAGCGTGAAGGTGCACCTCAGGCTCTTCGATGAAGAGCAGCATGCATAGCGGCCGATCCGTCTCGGTGTGTAGCCATTGTGCGTGAAAGTGCCTTGCCTGAATGGCCATGTAAATCAGATTCTTGAAGCCGAGCCCGTTGTAGAGTTCCGGCAACGTATGGTCCCGGTCCGGGTCCACATAGAGCAGCTCGGTGCTACCGCGAAGCGCTGTCTCAGGGCTTAGGGAAGAAATGATCTGGATTTGCCGGTCGTTTATCGAGGGAACGCCCAGGCCTTTGATCAGGGTGAAGAGCGGCTTAAACTGCACCTCGTAGTGCGCCGTCAGATCCTTGTTGTTCTGGTCGATGACCTTGTGTGCTTCGGCTGCATAGCTAGCCTGTTCGAGGTTCTTGCGATAGAACGAGGCGAAAGCAGCTGAGAGCTTGTTGCTTCTGTTCGCGTCGTCATCGTTGATGTTGCGTTGAGCGTCGACGAAATCAACGCGCAATAAGTTCTGTAAGAGTCTTTTGCCTTCATCCTTGTCGAGAGGAGTAGTCACAATGCTCGCTTTGCCGTTGGAGTCCACGACCTGTTCCAGGGAGGCATAGTGGATTGACGAGCTCCGGGCCAGCATGCCCTCTGCACCAAGATACTGGTAGAGGGTCTTGGCGCTCTTGTGGGCGTCGCTCGCTGGATATGCGGCAACATAGAGGGTACGCAGCTTCTCGGCATCGTCGATTCCGAAGGAGAGACGCAAGCCGACCCGCGTGAAATCGGAAAGCTTGGGCAAAAGTGTGAACACGCGACCGAAGGCGATCGTGTTCGGGTCGATGGTGAACCACAGATCGAGTTCGATCCGTGGCAGGACCGAGGCATCACCGCCGGCTGCAAACGTCTCAAAGTCCGCGACACGCGCAACGGAAAAGTCGTGAACCTTGAAACTACGATCTCCGAGAAAGGCGCGAAAGATGGTGCTTGCCGAAGTCTTCCCACTATTGTTTGGGCCGACGAAAATCGACTCTTTTTCTTCGACATCGATCGTGACATCTTGCAAGCGACGGAAGTTGCGTATGGAAATCTCACTCAGTTTCATGGCACTCTACTCGGCTCTCACTATTCTATGTGGTGGCACTGTCGCAAGCAGCATCACTGATGGAGCCTGGTGAGCTGTCGAATTGACGGACACGAAGCTGCCCAAATGCCAGCAACATCGGGGGCGGTGACGGATCCAATTCAGCATCCCATAAACGTTGCGGTACAGATCAGAGACACGCTGGCCCAGCTGCCAGCCTTATACGTGAAGCCAGGACCTGTTATGCCTGGATTGATACCAGCACCAGGCGTCATCGGAGCACCTGGTGCTGATATAACCTGATAGATCACCGGGTCCAACCCTGGGATTGTGAAGGCCCAACTTCTTTGTCTGGCTGATTGCGGTCTCAATCAGCAGGTTGAAGTAGGCCGCTACCGGTTTGGTAGAAACCTCGAGTCGGTCGGCCATGTAGCGGATCACCTGTGTCTTAACCATCTTGGTTGCGGGTAGCTTGCTGGTGCGAGTGGCCTGGCCGGCGCCGCTGATTTGCTCGAGACCTTCTCGGCTACGGTCTTCTGGTTCTGATCAGGATTCTTTTCTTTTTAGTAGCCTGGACAAGGAACGGGTGCTGTAACAGCACCTGTTCCTTGTTCAGGCCTTAATAAGTGGTGTTCTTATTAGTGCCTGTAGTTGCAGGACGACTGCAGTATGCTCGTCGCCGCCAACGATCTGGATCTACAGGCAAAACGCTCATGCGCCCTGTTGCAGCGTTATAGAAAGCGCCATGGTGTTTTAGGCGACCGTACCGGAAGAGACGAGACAGCATGGCCAAGGCACTCATTGCGAGTGTCTGGTTGACGAAAGGTTCCTGGCGTTCAAGAGCCTCGGCCGCCGAACAGCTTGGCAAAGGATCTTCTCCATTGCTGGTGTCCACGATCTCCGGATACAGCTCGGAGACCGTCCTCAGTCGTTCGGCCTTTCGACGGTTGAGAGCATTGAGGGGCTGGCCAAGTATGTACTGGCCGCTCGCTGCATTGTTCCCCAGATCAAGCCAATAGCTCACAGGTGACGTCGCTGACACCGCTTTTTTGATCCTCTGTCGCGCTTCTCGGGTATCAACGCAGCCGATGACAATGTCGGCTCCGCGATCTGGATTCCTCAGTGTCGTCACACTGAGAAACTCGGGACTGGCTTCCCAATCAAGTCCCCAGAACATATTGACTCTGTTGACCAGAACGGTGGCCTTGTTAAGACCGATGTCGGACCGCGAAAAGGGCTGACGAACACAGTTCGTCTCGCTGACAGTATCGGCATCGACCACGGTCACTTCAAGCCCCCCTGGGTGGCCCCAAACTTTCATTGCTTGATGCAGGTAGGGGAGACCCATGAGCATGGCGCTCCCGTTCCCGCCCGACCCGACGATGAGAACGCGCACAGCCCGTTCCAGGAGACGTGGAGAAAGCTGATGTTCGATCTGCATCTAGCGTGTCCCTTTCAGAAACTGAGCCAAGGATTGCTTGGCGTCGTGGAGGTACTTCGAGGGGAACGGCCGCTGGCTGCCGGCGAGCTTGCGCCAGAGTGCCTCCGAGCCCCCCGGATGCGTCGTGATTCGTTGCGCGTCATTTGGGTGAGTGAACGCGCTCTCGTAAAAGCTCGTCTCCCAGCGTTCCATTGCCGACACGGCCGCATGCTTTGGAGCTCGCATGGAGCCCAGGCACACAGAGCCGGTTGCGTAGGTGTTCCAGTAAGGGGCAACCATCATGCGGGTACCCGCTTCCGGTCGCTGGCTCCTCTCTAGCGCTCGGAGGTGGAGACCGGCCCCGTCCACTCGCAGCACGAGGGCGGGCTGGGGACAGACCTGTCCGCTGATGTCGTCGAGCACACCCTGCGCGTGCTGAAAGAACATGCGGCGCGGCTTCGCCGGCACCCACCATGCCAGCATCTGTTGCGTGCGCGCCAGAACATTCTCGGGCAGCACTTCGACGGCGGCATTGCCGCCTACGGACTGAATGAGGCTGTCGAGAAAACCTTGCGTAAGGGTCTCGGCGGGGCCGAGGGTTGGTGGGCACTGAGCTTCCTTGCCGACCTTGTGAAGGGTCACGAACGCTTCCTTATGCGAGTCGCCCTTGTAGATGAGCAGTGCCTGACTCAAGGTGAAGTTCCGATTGCTGCCGATCGAGATCTGGGTCTGCACGAGATGAGGCCTCCTACGCTTGGTTCAGGGCCTCCACAAGCGTGAAGAGCTCCAGGTTGATCGCAAGGAAGCGCGCAAAGCCACGGAGGATTTGCTCAGCTTCGGCGGGATTTGAAGGGGAAAACAGCTGGAGGTAGGTCGGTTCGTGAGACGCCTCGAGCATGGATTGAGCCTCAGCATCGAATGCCGCGGCGATCGCGTCCTGGTCATGGAAGCAGATCAGTAGCGTGGGCAACGGGCTGTCATCCCAGTACGCGTCCACCAGCTCTCCGGGTGCTCGGCAGGGAACGCGGGTCAGCGCCGTGATCCGAAGCAAGCTCTCGATCCACGACCTCCATCGGCCGCGGCGGTGGCGCCGTACGATCGCTCGATAGTCCTGAAGCCGCAACTTGTCCTCGCCGCGAAGAAAAGGTGGCAGCGCCCCTTCGACGTCGGCGATCTCATATTCTCCTCGAGCTTCCTCGTCTTCCTGTTCCGCCCACTCACGCAGATTGTCGCTGTACGCCTCGGCATCTGTGTGGTCGTACAAACGGAGCCAGCGGTAGAGGGAGAGACGCAACAGATGGTAGAAAGCTGCTCCGAGTCCCGGCTCCTCTGTTTCCAAAGCGGCCAAAGCTGGGCCAATCTTCAGGTACCCACACCCGCTGCAATCGACTGAGAGGATCAACGCGCCTTCGCGCAGCTGCTCGCCGCCATAACTACCGACGGTGTCATGGATGGAAAACTCGTAATCGACGTTGCGGCGTATAAGGTCTCCACAACGCTCTTCGATCGCCTTCTTCACCGCGGCCGCCGCAAAGCGAAGCGGCTGCTTGCCACTGCTGTTCCATAGGTCGTCATCCCCGAGATCGTGTTCCACGAGAACGCGGCAGAGTTGGACGAGGGTGTCTGTGTTCTCGCTGTGCGAGTACGCTTCCGGCACTCCGGCCAGGCTGGGGAGCGCCTGGCCGAAGGCCGGTGCCAACAGCCCTACAGCAGGGGTGCCAGCAACTCGGTGGGTGCGTCGAGAACACGCTGGGACTGGTTTCGGTACGGCTGAACGGCTTCCGCGAGGGCGGAGCACAGCTTGACGCACTTGTCGCATTCGAGATGTCTCCTGAGCCGTTCTTCGTTGGGTGTAAGAGGCTTCTGGGTGAGGCTGGCAAGCTCAACCAGAAGCCGATCCTTCGCAATGCTGGCCATCCCATCACCCCTTTGAACCGATGGCGCGGGTGAAGGTATATCGCAAAGACTTGCCGGCGTCTTCCGGCCCAGAAACCGCTGCCGTTGAGATCTCCGGGTACGCTGCGGTGAGCAGATCACGGACCTGCTCGACAGTCATCGCAGGGTTAGGATCCGGGATCTTCGCCCCGTTGTAGACGAACTCACGCGGCAACAGGGTCGTTTTCAAGGTCATGTTCGGTGTCGTCGTCGGACTGCTCATTGTCTTGGATCTCCTTCAGGATTTCGTCCTCATCGGAAGTTGTTGGCGTCGGTTCTGCTCCAGCTGGCACGGTGTCGAAAAGACCCAGAGATGGAGCCGGCTTTGCTAGTTCGGTCTTCGCGGGCGGGACTTCAGGCTTTTTGACCGTTGACTTGGTCTTTGATTTCGCTTCTTCTTTGGCCTGCTTGGCTGCTGCATCCATCTCGGCCTTCGCCACTTCGAGCGTGTTCTTGAGCTCGAGGTGTTTGCCGACAAATTGGACCAAAGCCTGCGGCAGTTGCTCATCCAACTCCGCCGCAGTTCCGGTGACGCTGAATGGCGTGGTGAGAGCCGTGTTATCGCCTGTACCTACCTGCTTTGGAAGCACGTTGACACGGATCTGGTCTTCCTCAAGGTGAGTGACGGTGAGCAGAACGGCTCGCTGTCGTAGGAGGGGCGCGAGTTCTCGGAACATGAAATGCCTCTCAAAGCTGGGATTTGACGGAAACCTGAGGTTGAGGCCGAATCAAGACGTGATGAACGATCGACCGATACGAGTGAGCGAGCTGGCTGAATTTGTGTACTGCCAACGCGCGTGGTGGCTAAAAATGGTGTGCAAGGTGCCGTCCAGCGCGGAAGCGCGTGAAGCTCAGGCGGAAGGCGAGCACTGGCATCAGTCGCAAGGCGCAAAGATCGCCAGAACTGACGCGATGAGCGGCGCCGGCATCGCGGCGCTCATCATCGCTCTTCTGTTGCTCGCTCTGGCTCTGTGGAGGGGGTTCTGATGGTGCTATTCGCGGCACTTCTCGCGTTGCTGGTGGGTGTGTTTCTTCTTCGTGTCAGTCAGCGCCGGAAGAAAAGTATCGGGATCCCTCATGGCGACGTCGTTTATCAGGACCACGACAGTCAACGGGTAAGTCCACCAACCCTGGTCTCAGAGCGGCTAGGACTACGAGGGAAGCCTGACTGCCTGATCCGAAATCAGGACGGCATCATTCCTGTGGAGTTGAAGAAGTCAGCTCGCCCACCCGCTAGAGGCGGAGTGTATCCCAATCACCTCATCCAGGTACTCGCCTATATCGTCCTGGTGCGTGAACATTACGGGGAACGGGTGCCATACGGACTTGTTCTGTACGGGGATGAAGAGCCGCGAAAGGTCTACGCAACGCCGGAGAACATTGCTTGGCTTGAAGCAGTCATTGCGGAGGTGAAGCGCGCCCAGGGGGCTTCTACTGTCAACCGGAGCCATCAGCAGTACGGTCGTTGCCGTGGGTGCGGTATGAGACAAAGCTGCGATCAGTCGCTCATGAAATTCATTAAGTAGCCTGGAGTTCGAGCAGACATTTGAGAACTCAATTTGCTGATCCGCAGCGCAGCGCACCACAGGTCACCTTCCCACAAGGCCTTTCTCGTTGCAGCTCTTCCAAAAATGAAGGCTATTGATGCTCTCCTCCTTCGTCGGGAATCCGCCGTCTACGCTAGTACATGTGGCAGTATGAAGTGAATCCTGCAGTAAACGAGACTACTTGTGTCCGCAGATCGCCCGTTTTTCGAAAGCCCCATCATCAACAGTCCCTACTTGCGGCCGTCCTGCCATTGGGAACTGGATAAGACAGGCCAGCCAACACAAAAGATTCTTTCCTCCCGGCGCGGTGCTGAGTTCTTCTCCCCTATCCCGAAGTCTCGACGGCAGAATAAAGGCTCACGGCAGCAGGATCTCGGCCTCACAGATGCGGCCGGTCTGTCAAATGCCATCCAGAAATATGACTCCACCATCGTCAACGATTTGCGGGGCGATGTAGAAGCCTGGCGTGGATTGCCGGATCCCTCAAGCTGGCTTGTTTCGCCTGAGACACAGCGACTCCTAGTCTATTGGCGTGATGAGAACAGCTTCACTTCCGTTCGCCCTTTCTTCTGCCAGTTGGAAGCGGTGGAAACTCTCATCTGGCTGACCGAGGTCGCTCCACAAAGGGAGAGTTGGCGACGCAAATACATCGGACACCTCGCCAAGGTAAACGATGAGGCGAATCCAGGCCTTCCGCGGGTTGCGCTGAAGCTGGCTACCGGAGCCGGCAAGACGACAGTGATGGCCATGGTGATGGCCTGGCAGACACTGAACGCGGTGCGTCGGCCAAACAGCCGCTTCTCCCGTGGGTTCCTGATCATTACGCCCGGCCTGACGATCCGCGACCGCCTGAACGTCCTCAAGCCGAACGACACCCGCAACTACTACGAGCATCGCGATCTGGTGCCCAAAGACATGCTGCCAGACATGCAGCGTGCCGTCGTGCTTATCGAAAACTTCCACAAGTTCAAGCGTCGCGAACGGTTGACGATCTCGAAGGGCGGCAAGCGTCTCCTCGATGGCCGCGACGGTCATATCGAGACGCTCGAAACCGACGGCCAGATGCTGCAGCGCATGGCTGGCGATCTGCTTGGCATGAAGAACATCCTCGTCCTCAACGACGAAGCGCACCATTGCTATAAGGAAAAACCTGGCGGCGTTTCGGAGGAAGAGGAGCTACGCCCTGACGAGAAGGAGGAGGCAAAAGCTAATGCTGAGGCGGCCCGGCTGTGGATTAACGGACTGGAGACCGTCAAGAAGAAGCTTGGCATCAGCCGAATTGTCGACCTCTCCGCCACGCCGTTCTTTCTGCGTGGCTCGGGTTATGAGGAAGGAACTCTCTTTCACTGGACAATGAGTGACTTCTCCCTCATGGACGCAATCGAATGCGGCATTGTGAAGCTGCCGCGCGTTCCCGTAGACGACAACGTCACTACCAGCAATGCGCCGATTTACCGCGAGTTGTGGGAGAACATCCGAAAGGATATGCCAAAAAAAGGCCGTGGCGAGGAAGAGCTCGATCCGAATAAGCTGCCGACGCTACTGCGCTCCGCACTCGATGCCCTGTACAGCCATTATGCGCAGACCTTCGAGCTTTGGAAGCAGAGCAACCAAAAGGTGCCGCCCTGTTTCATCGTGGTGTGCAACAACACCTCCACCTCCAAGGTGGTGTACGACTACATATCGGGCTACACCCGAAGCTCCGGTGGCATGGAGCACGATGTACGCGGCAAGCTGCCACTGTTCGACAACTTCGACGACAACGGCAACCGCCTTGCCCGTCCACGCACCATCCTGGTCGACAGCGTTCAAATGGAAGCCGGTGGGGATCTCGACCCCGCTTTCCGCAATGTGGCCGCAGCGGAGATCGAGCAGTTCCGGACCGAGTTGAAGGCTCGCGGAGAGCATGAGAAGGCCGACAACCTCACCGAATCGGATCTTCTCCGCGAGGTGATGAATAACGTCGGTCGTGCGGACTCGCTCGGCGAGTCGGTTCGCTGTGTTGTCTCGGTCTCCATGCTGACTGAGGGCTGGGACGCCAACACCGTCACACATGTGCTCGGTGTACGCGCCTTCGGCACTCAGCTGCTGTGCGAGCAGGTAATCGGCCGCGCGCTGCGTCGGCTCTCCTACCAGATGGAGTCTAACGGACTCTTCCCTGTCGAGTACGCCGATGTCCTTGGCATTCCATTCGAGTTCAACGCGACGCCAGTGAAGGCCCTGCCACAGAAGCCGGCAAACCTCACCAACATCCGGGCCGTAAAGGATCGCGCTGCGCTGGAAATCAGCTACCCGCGCGTGCAGGGCTACCGCGTGGAGATGCCGCGCACCCGGCTGGTGGCGACTTTCTCAGAAGACTCTCGCTTCGTGCTGCGCCCAGAGGACGTAGGACCAACTGATACCCGGGTTGAGGGCATTGTGGGTGAGGGAGTCAACATCGGCCCATCGCACCTCAAGGATCAGCGCCACTCCACGATCGTTTTCAAGCTGGTCGCGCACATGCTGGATACCACGTGGCGCGGTGTGGAAATCGAGAACCCCGGCTCGTCGGCGTTCATGGAGCTGCGGCGGATTGCTAACGAGTGGCTGAAGGACTATTTCTTCCCGCTCGGCGGTGTGCAGCCCGCGCAAATCCTCGACCCGCGCTTCCTCACCACCGCGTCGGAGAAGATTACGGCAGCGATCACACGCGCCATGCTCGGCCAGACAGAAATCGTCGCCATTCTCGACCCCTTCAACCCCACTGGCTCAACGCGCCACGTAAACTACAACACCACACAGACCGAGCTCTATGAGCCAGCAGCCGGAAAGTCGCACATCAACTACGTCGTGCTCGACAGCACGTGGGAGGCGCAGTTCTGCCGCGTTGCCGAGCAGCACCCGCGCGTGCGCTATTACGTCAAGAACTCTGCCAACCTCGGCTTCCGTGTTCCGTACCTGTTTCACGCGGCCAACCGTGTCTACATCCCGGACTTCATCCTGCGAGTGGAAGACGGCCACGGTGAGGACGATCTGCTGAACCTGATCGTCGAGGTCAAAGGCTATCGCGGCGAGGACGCCCGCACCAAGCGCGAAACCATGGAAACGCGCTGGATTCCAGGTGTGAACCGCAGCGGGGAGCACGGCCGCTGGGCCTTCGCCGAACTCAGCTCCATCTACACGCTGGAAAGCGAGTTTGAGCAGCTTATTGAGGGCTACCTTCACCAGGCGATCGATCAGGCCGTCGCCGGCAACCTTTTCCCCGTCGTCGGGGACAAGACTTCGCAGCACAAACTGTAAGGGCCTAAAACCATGCCGCCACGCGCCAGCAAACCCGCCGAAAAGACCGTCACAACGTTTGTGCACGACGAGGCCTCGCGCCGTAACATCCCCACGGCTGAGTTCGAGCCGCTGATGCGCCCAGAGCAGCAGCAGCCGATACATGTGGCCTATGAGCGCCGCAATCGCGACCTTGATCCACAGCTAATCTGGCGCGGCAAGTACCCTGACGACGAGATGGGAGCCGAGCAGCCGCTCAGCGTCAGCGCGCCGCCGCTCTATATCCAGGAGAAGGTCCACCCCAAGGCGCTGATCGACGACCTAAAGCGCGAGACCGAGCGCCAACGCCGCATGAAGGGCGAGTCTGCCGGATTTGCGGACCTGCAGCCCGACCTGTTCGCCGACTTCAACGGCCTGCCCAACTCGGACGCCCGCACCGAGTTCTACCAGCACGAGCAGCACTGGTCCAACCGCATGATCCTGGGCGACAGCCTGCATGTGATGGCGTCACTAGCCGAGCGAGAGGCCCTGCGCGGCAAGGTGCAATGCATCTACTTCGACCCGCCCTACGGGATCAAGTTCAATTCAAACTTCCAGTGGTCGACGAATACGAGAGACGTCAAGGACGGTAGCGCAGAGCACATCACCCGCGAACCCGAACAGGTGAAGGCATTTCGCGATACATGGCGAGATGGAATCCATTCTTACCTCAATTACATACGCGACAGGCTACTTGTTGCTCGCGACCTGCTCACTGAGTCTGGTTCAATCTTTGTGCAGATCGGTGACGAAAATCTGCACCTGGTAAAGACCCTACTCGAAGAGGTGTTTGGTGCTGAAAACACTGTCTCGACCATCTGCGTGCAAAAAGCTGGTTCGACCTTCTCTCGCTACCTAGGAGGTATTGCGGATTTTATCCTCTGGGTTTCGAAGGACCGGGAGAAGGTCAAGTATCGTGCTCTCTTCATGGAAAGACCCCTCTCTGCTGAAGAGAGTGGCCGGTTTTCGCTTGTACAAGTTGAACCGGGCTTTCGTAAACCCATTAGTGAAATGAGCGAGCGCCCGCCAATCGCAAAACTCATAGCTCCAGACCCCCTACAATCCGCGTCCGCCGGTAGAGACAAGGGAGAGGGAGCGGCAAGCTGGTTTGCGGTCCAGATCGGGGCCCAAGAATTTAGGCCCACAATGCAGAGCCGATGGAAAACCAACCAAAGCGGAATGGAACGACTGCTCCGCGCCGATCGCGTAATCGTGCAGCAGAAGACAATCCGCTACGCAAGGCGCTTCACTGACTTCTCTGTACAAGTTTTTGGCAACATATGGACCGATCTCGCAGGAGCTACAGACAAGACCTACGTCGTGCAAACTGCCAATAAGATAATCGAGCGCTGCATCCTGATGGCCACTGATCCCGGAGACCTCGTCCTCGATCCCACGTGCGGTTCGGGCACCACGGCCTACGTCGCCGAGCAGTGGGGGCGGCGCTGGATCACCATAGATACCTCGCGTGTGGCACTGGCGCTGGCCCGGGCGCGCATCATGGGTGCTCGCTACCCGTACTACCTGCTCAGCGACTCGCCGGAAGGCCAGTTCAAAGAAGCGCAGCTACGCAATCTCGGTCCGGCGAATACGCCCACCCGCGGTGACATCCGCCAAGGCTTCGTCTACGAGCGCGTGCCGCACATCACGCTGAAGTCGATCGCCAACAACGCCGAGATCGACGTTATCTGGGAGCAATACCAGCCTTCGTTAGAGGCATCGCGTGAGGAGCTGAACCGGCTGCTCGGCAAGACGTATCAGGAGTGGCAGATTCCCCGAGAGGCCGATCCCGCCTGGCCTGCCGCCGTAGCGAAGGTCCACGCAAGCTGGTGGGCCACGCGCATCGAGCGGCAGCGCTCGATCGACGGCTCCATCTCCGCCAAGGCCGAGTTTGAGAACCTCTACGATCGTCCCTACGAGGACAAGAACAAGGTGCGCGTCGCCGGGCCGTTCACGGTGGAAAGTCTCAGCCCACACCGCATGCTAGCCATACAGGACGACGATCTTGCGCCCTCCGCCACGGCCGTCTACGACGACCCTAAAGACGCCGGCAACTACGTCCAGGTGATCCTCGACACGCTCAAGGCGAGCGGCGTGCAGCAGACCGACAAAAGCGCCCGCATCGTCTTCGATAGCCTGCAGCCCTGGCCGGGCGACGGCATCATCTGCGCGGAAGGTCGCTATACCGATGCGGACGGGGCCACTAAACGTACAGGCATCATGATCGGACCGGAGTTCGGTACGGTGGGTCGGCAGGATCTGGTGGTTGCCGCCCGAGCAGCCGCGGACGCCAACTTCGACGTCCTGATCGCGTGCGCCTTCAACTTCGAGGCGCAAACCACAGACTTCAACGCGTTGGGTCGCATCCGCGTGCTGAAGGCTCGGATGAACGCCGACCTTCACATGGCAGAGGACCTGAAGAACACAGGCAAAGGGAACCTTTTCGTCGTCTTCGGCGAGCCGGACATCGAGATTCAACCAGTCGCGCAGGACGAGATCCGTGTGCAGGTGAAGGGCATCGACGTCTTCCACCCCGGCACCGGGGAGGTGACCTCGAGCGACCCAGACGAGCTGGCCTGCTGGTTCATTGACACCGACTACAACGACGAGAGCTTCTTCGTGCGACAGGCCTACTTTCTCGGCGCAAATGACCCGTACAAATCGCTGAAAACTACACTGAAGGCAGAGATCGACCGCGAGGCCTGGGAGTCCTTGTGCAGCGACACCTCCCGCGCCTTTCCGAAGCCGGAGTCGGGGCGCATCGCGGTGAAGGTCATCAATCATCTCGGCGACGAGGTGATGAAAGTGTTTACGGTTCGCTGATGCAATTCATCCTCGCCAACACCTTTCAAGACAGCCTTGCGAAGCTGCAGCCGGGCGAGCAGCAGGCCGCAAAGATCGCAACGCTTGAACTGCAAATGAACCCCGCGCATCCCGGGCTGCAGGTGCATAAGCTGGACCGTGCCCGCGATCGGAACTTCTGGTCGGCGCGGGTGAACGACGACCTGCGACTGATCCTGCACCGCATGGAAGCGAGCATGGTGTTCTGCTACGTGGCGCACCACGACGCAGCCTACCAATGGGCAGAGCGCCGCAAGCTGACGGTGCATCCCGTGACCGGAGCCATGCAGCTGGTCAACCTGCAAGAGACCGTGCAGGACATCGTGGTTCCCCGCTATGTGCCGGAGGAAGAGACCCCGGCGCCGCGGGCACCAAAGCCTCTACCGCTGTTGGCTGGTGCAAGCGACGCGGAACTCCTGAGCTACGGCGTTCCTGTCGACTGGCTGAAGCTGGTGCGGCAAGCCAACGAAGACAGCGTTCTGGAGATCGTAGAGCAGTTACCGGATGAGGCGCGCGAAGCTGTGCTGTTGCTCGCTACCGGCACCCGCCCGGCGCCGGCCCAGGTAGCAGCCGTGCCTCCTACGGAGGCTTCCGAGCTCACCTCGCAGCAGGCTGCCGCCGCCTTTGCACACCCTGACGCGCAGCGCCGGTTCCGCTCCATCGGCAATGTCGAAGAGCTAAAAGCAGCCCTCGAAGCGCCATGGGAGAAGTGGGCAATCTTTCTCCACCCAGCGCAGAGAACCATTGTGGAGCGTGACTTCAGTGGACCGGCGCGCGTCACCGGATCTGCGGGTACAGGCAAGACGATCGTGGCGCTGCATCGCGCCGTGCACCTCGCCGAGACCTACCCGTCATCCAGGGTGCTGCTGACGAGCTTCAACGAGGTGCTGGTCCGGGCTCTGGAAAAGAAGCTCCGTCTGCTGATCGCGAGTCGACCGCGGCTGGCGGAACAAATCGAGGTGCTCGCCTTCGAGGCCGTTGCAAGACGGCTTTACGAGAGCAATCTTTCGCCCCTCTACGGGCCAGTGAAGATCGCCAACCCGGCCAAGATCGAGTCGTTGATCCTTGAGACGATGAGGGAAGGACCGGCCGCGACGTCGGCTCATGGGATTCCGGAGCGGTTTGTCATTGCAGAGTGGCACCAGGTGATTGACGCAGCGCAGCTCCGCACATGGGAGTCCTATCGTGACCACACCCGAGCCGGTCGGCGGTCACGATTGCGTGAGCCCCAACGAGCGGCGCTATGGTCAATCTTTGAACTTGTATTTGTGACCCTGGAAGCCCGGCGCGAGATGACCGTGGCAGAAATGTTCGTGAGGCTGGCCGGTCATTACCGTAATGGAGGTGCCCCGCCGTTCGACTTTGCGGTGGTAGATGAAGCGCAGGACGTCAGCCAAGCGGAGCTACGATGCTTCGCCGCATTGGGCGGCAACCGTCCCAACGCCCTTTTCTTTGCAGGCGATACGGCGCAGCGGATTTTTCAAACACCTTTCTCCTGGAAGGCAAACGGTGTTGAGATTCGTGGCCGCTCCACCAATCTGAAGGTTAACTACCGCACCTCGCAGGAGATTAGGGAACGAGCCGATCGGCTGCTTGACCCGGAGATCACGGACGGCGATGGGAACGCGGAACAGCGACTCGGCACCCTCTCTGTCTTCAATGGTCCAGATCCTGAGATTAGATTCTTTGCCGAAGAGCGGGAAGAGTCCAGAGCCGTAGGTGAGTGGATCAAAAGGCAGATCGCCAATGGGACTAGCGCAGGAGAGATCGTCCTATTCGTTCGTTCAACGGCGCAACTGCCGCGCGCCGAGGGCGCCGCTAAATCCGCAGGCCTGCCATACCAGTACCTTACGGCCAGCATGGAGACCGTTCCAAATACCCTATGCATCTCTCCAATGCAGCTTGCCAAGGGGCTGGAGTTTCGCGCAGTCGCCGTGATGGCATGTGACGAGGACTCGCTGCCCGATCCGGCAAGCATCGCCGCGGCCTCCGATTCCACAGAGTTGCAAGAGATCTACATGTCCGAGCGGCAGCTGCTCTACGTTGCTTGCACCCGAGCACGCGATGCCTTGCTTGTATCCAGCGCGGGGTCAGTGTCAGAGTTTGTGGATGATATGAGCAATTGATCAGCTTCATTCGCGAATTTAGAGAACCTGATAGGTTTGCCAGATGACCAGCACCCGCACCATCGCCACCCTAGAGAAGACAATCGCCCAACTTACTGCGCTCAAGGATCGCCTCACAGCAGCTGACGCAAAGGCAGCAGGCGCAGTCGCTATACCAACGAAGAAAGCTACAACAAAGAAAACAGCAGTCAAGAGAATCCCAGCCAAGAAGAAAGCTTCGAGGTCTGCCGCATAGTTGCTTCCCGATCCTGGGAGCAGTAAAGGAGCCTCCCTAAGGAGGCTTTACCGAATACGCTCAGAGCTGGGTCGTGTTCTCCCTCTCTGCGCGGAGATGTGAGGACACTAGAAATTCTCCATTTCGGAAAGCTTCTCCTTCCTTCTTGCTCTCCCGAGTACGAAGCAGGCCGAGCTCTGCATGACCGCCTTCATAAAGGAAGTTGGAAAGAAAAGCCAACCTCTTTTCAGGCAAGCGCCTTGGCATGAGGTCACCAGCATAGGCTTTGAGGAACTTGCGAAGCTGTTCATCAGAGACCACATGCGTCTCCTTGCCGCCGTACTGGAACGGGCTAGCCTCCAATTGACCCGCTCTAATCCACCCCCCGATCGTTTCTGTGCGAACCTTGAGAAGCTTGCGAAGCTGATTGAGGCTGTACTGACCGCGACAAGCGCCCATCGCCCGCTCATTTCTTTGCATGAAGCGGTAAACGGCCTTCTTCGATGTGTTGAACTTCTGAACCGCAGCGTCGTAGCCCTGGTCCATGACGAAATCGACGGCTTTTGGGCTCCACTGTACCCGTTTGCCGGACCCGGGGCGTTTAAGGCCATGCTTCTGCAAGTAGCGCCAGCATGCATGATCACTGAACCCTGTCAGGGTCAACAGTCTCTGGTGCAAGAGTGCTGCGGTTTGCTGCGCTGCTCCTGCCTGAATGGCCTTCTTGACCAAACGTTCTGCTTCTGGCGGCCAACTGTACCGCCTAGTCCTTTGAGAGGTTTCTGACACTCGGTTACTCCTCCACTCCTGTCACTATGCACACCTGCATCGAAAAAGGAATTGCCATATAAGAACTTTCTTGTTTGTAGCAATCTTCCTTGCCCCCTAAAGGCACTTTGGTGTGCTGCTTGTGGGTGTGGAAAACGGAAAATGTTTCCATCTAGGCGAAGTCATATACGAGACGCAGGCAATTCCAGATTGCAACGATTGGACGATTACCCCGCTGGCGGCTACTCTTTAGTTACCCCGGAAGTGGGATTGCCGGCCCGCTCCGAACCTCGTAAAGAACAGCTCCGATCGGTTGTGATGGCGACGAAGACCCTAGGCCCCGACGTTCTCTGGAAATGGGAGGACTCTCTCGATGGAGCGCTGCGACAGAAGTTGATGTCCGCGGTCGAATCGACATGGGGGTTCGCTCACATGACTGCCTGGTCATACCTGAACGACGGCGCACAAGGCCCGGAGTTGATCGAGCAGGCGCTAGAGAAGGTGCAAGTTTTCGCCCTACGAACCTCACCGCCACCAAGCACCCAGAAATTGACTGCACGTCTGAAAAGTCAGATAAGGAGACTCGCGAAGCAGCGCAAAAACCGGAACAAAGAGGTTCAGGATGGCTCAGCACTCGGACTGGAACTTTACCCTGCATCGCAAGTTCCGGACCCGACTGAGGTTCTGTTTCTGCAGGAAATCGTAAGGGAGTACTCTCCACAAGCGAAAGAGATCGCTCAATATATCCGGCTCGGGTACACCTGGCGCGACATCGGAGAGGCACTCGGAATAGATCACAGCTCGATTCGGAAAAGCTTTCGGCGAGAAACCGACGCAGTTTTGATTAAGCTAGGCAGAGGAGTACCAGTTGAGCGCTAACCTTAAGCAAAACCGAGCTTTGCGCGAAACGGTGCACTCCGCTACTTCGTTCTCGCGTAGAACAGGGTTCTGAGGCTAGTACTTGAAACTTTGGACCAGAAGATCCGGCAGCAAAACCGTGCATTCGGAGGAGTGGTTCTCCGACCTGTACAGCCGGATGCCCATTCCTGATAAGAATCACCCGCATGTGGGAGGACCTGGTGACGACTTCTTACGTCAGGTTGCATATGGGCCCAAGAAACCCGCTCTTTCGGATCCCCGAACCGCGCACGTAGCAGACTGTCCTTACTGCCTGCAGAGAATCGCTCAGCTTCGCCAGGAGCCGGCCACAAAGCGAGCCCCCTTCATACCTGTCGCTGCGTTTGCAATGGCTGTCTTGCTGGTCTTGGTATCCTTGGGTTGGCACTCCTGGAAACATCGCTCCGCTACCGCCCAGCTGGCAGCGAACTCCACCTTGGATTTGACTGCTGTTAGCGCGACCCGCGGGGCTTCCCTGAGTCAACAACCTCTGATTCATCTCCCGCGTCGGCCAGATGTATTGACGATCCTCCTCCCCCTGTTTAGTGATGGAGGACAGTACACAGTGCAGATTCTTCCGGATAAGACCAAGCCGGAAGCCGTAGCTGCAGCTCAAGGCGTCGCTGCCCAATCAGGAAACGTCACCAGCCTCAAAGTCGAATTCGATCTATCCCATGTGCAGCCGGGCGTTTACTACTTGGCGACTGTGCACGGAACAGATGAGGCGACCTACTATTACCCCATCGCAATCAACGACTGAGCACGCTCCATCTGCTCATCACGGCCACCTCTTCGTGCTTCCCAGTCAAAGGGGACCTCTATCTCTGGGAGGATCGGGGTGCCTTCCAGTACTGTGCCTGACCATGTATGGTACGAACCTGTTGGCAGCGCCAAGCGATACCCGTGGCCAACTTTGACCGAGGTAGCGGATAAGAGTCGACCCGCCGTTGGTTCTCCGACAACGGTCGCCAGTCGATAATCCTTCGCGAAGGCCACAATCATCTCAGCCGCGCTTGCCGTGTGCCGATCTACTAAAAGCACGATGTTGCCCTGAAAGCTGCGCTTTCCGAGACCCTCTGATTCCAGAACGATAGGGGCCTTCTGAAGCATCGAGGGAAGGAAACGCACCGCCAAAAGCCACAAACCACTCTTCGTAGCAGGAATAGAGTTGAAGCGGCCAAATCCTGCTTTTTCGGTTTGCAGGTCACCCTTCCACTTGCGATCTAGCGAGAAACCGACTGGGAGCTTGTCTGGTGTCAGCAGGCTCATCACTCGCAGAGATCCCACCCCACCTCCCGTGTTCCCGCGGAGGTCAAGTATCAGTCCTCTCGTCCCTTCGAGCTCGGCCGCGGCGGAGGATATCTGATTGGCCACTTCAATGCCCACGTTGCCGGGGAACATAGCTACCTTGAGGTAGCCGATGTCCGAACCTAACCGCTTCCATTCGACGAGAGTGGGCTCAACGAAGTGCAGCTTTTTACCTTTCGGTCGAGCCACATCGATCCGAAGCGCCTTCTTGGATCCTTTCGCATCCTCAACTTCAACCTGCGAAGTCGACCCCATTGGGAACACGGGGTGTTCAGGTGGCATGATCACTTCATTGCCGACAGAGAGCAGGATGTCCCCTGGCTCTATTCCAGCCGTCGCAGCTGCACCGCCAGAATGGACGTCCTGGAACACCCAACGTTTGCCGTAATTCGTCTCCTCTTCGAGGTAGGTGGCACTCAGGGCGGCTCGGCTGGAAGCTCTCTGGGCTGTCCCATGGAAAAAGCCGAGGTGCGAGGTCTTGAGCTCCTTGAGCATGCCGGTGATGGCTGCCTCAAATCCCGCCTGCGTAGGAGCACTTTCTATCGCGAGGCGGTGGCTGGCCACTGCGTCTTTCCACTGGGCACCGAGGAGCTCAGGCTTGTAGAACTTTTTCTCGAGTGCGTCGAGCACCTTTTCCAGGATCTCGTGCTTTGAGGCGGTCGTGAGTACGGGCAAATTTGGCATTGGTCATCATTTCTGTGCCGAGCTAATTAGTCGGCTTTCAACTGTAGATGCAACTGCGGTCGATGTTGATGAGTGCCCGGCTGAGTAGAGCGGGCCGCTTGGGTCGCCGACGATCTCGAAGCTTGCCCAGTAGTACGGGGCGACACCGGCTCTCGCCAGGCTCAACTGCGCGAGTGCTAGCGCTTCGCCTTTGGTTGATCCTGCTGTAAGCCGAGCGTAAAACTCAGACATCAGCTTCGAAGTCGCACGATCATCCAAGGCCCAGAGAGTCGACACCACCGTACGACCGCCAGCCTCGATGAAAGCGTTGGCTATATTGGCAACTCCAGCCCGACCCGTGGGACCAACACCTGTGTCACACGCGGATAGGGTGACGAGGCTCGCATTAAGGTCGAGGTGCCTGATCTCGCGGACCTGCAGGAGGCCATCATTCACGCCTCCGATGTCAGGCGCAAACACTAAGGAGGAACGGTCTGGGTAGTCTGGATCGGCAAAGCCATGCAGCGCGAGGTGGAGCACGTTGTACTCGTGAAGTGGCAGAGCTTTGAATACCGTCTCAGTAGCCTCGCTGCCTAAGAGAATTCTGCTGGGCTTAGGTAGATCAGCTGCAACGTTCTCGACCTCTGTTCTGCTCTGGGGTAGAGGGATGAAGTCGCTTTCTTCTGGGCCTCTGACCTCGCGGCGCACGATCGCGAGGGGAGATGACGGCTTGGTCCAGGCCGCAACGCCCACGTATGGGAGCTGTACCTCCTTCGTCTGTGAACGCGTACGAATGAGGTGAAGCACGGTGCCAGATGGCACTGTGCTGATTACATGATCCGCAATGACGTAGTTCGCTCCGTCCATCAAAGCTGCATATGGAAGCAGAGCCAGTTTTCCGTCAGGTACCAGAATCACTGCACGCTTTACCTTGTACTCTGGCGCTACTCCGAGCAGTTTGGTGAAGAGATCTTGGGCGATGCCAGTATCCGATTTCCCTTTACTTAGAAGCGAACGGTACCGGAGAGCAGAACTCTCTAGGTCGCGTCTAGGACCCAACGGATACCGCTTCACATCTGTATCTGTCACGGCCAACACGTATGACTCTCTGTCATCGAGCGAATACTCAAGGATCAGCTCGTCCGGTGTAAGGTCCTTCTGCAGATCGTGGAGCGCAACGGGCGTGTCTGACGCTCTTTCCGCGAGTGCGCTCGTCTCCAGAGTGTTCTCAGTAGTCGCGATGCTCTTCAGCAGAGACGCCCGCTTCGCTTCATCGTCTGTTCTCAACAGCGTGGTGTTGAGCAAGGCGAGACTTTGTTCCGCCGAACTCAGATGAGTGGGGTCAGCACTTTGGTGATGTTCCAAGGCCTGGGTCTCAATGCGGCCACGACCTTTCTCGAGAATCGCAAATGCTTCTGGGTACAGGCCCTGATCACACAGCGAGCTGAAGTAGCCGGAATACACGTGGCCGAGCTCGACGATGAGGCTTCGTTCGATGTTCACGGTAGGCGCTTTCAACAAGAACGCGTCGAGAACATCCGCCGCCTGCTGGTACAAGGCATTGGACTCATGAGTGCGGTTCATCTTTGCCAAGATGTCGGCCTTCCGCGCGAGAATCCTCGGCGTAAGGTAAACCTCTTCGGGGATATGGGTGCTTGCATCCAGAGCCAAGTCGACTGCGACTAACGCCTTCTTGAAATCTCTGAGCTGCTCGTATACTCCTGCGAGCTCTTCACCGTCTTGCATCACGGCGCGCCAGTAACCGATCTGCTTCGCCAATTTGATTGCAGAGTCGTACTGAACAATCGCTGCGGCGGGGTTGTTCATCAACACAAAGGTGTTTGCTCGAAGGCGCCCGATGTCTACCAGATGAGGTTTGAGGTCATACTGTCGAACCTTCTTCTCAGCTTCGTCGGTCAGTTGTAGCGCTTCTTGATACTGTCCAAGACCGGCCAAGGCCTCGATCTTTGCATACACAGCGATAGTAGGGTAGGCGGATCCGGTTCGGGATGCTGTGTCGATTGCTTCATCTAGCGCGCTCAGAGCAGCCTTGTACTGGTGCTGATCTACCTCGCCGGCGCCGAACATGCTGGCATATCGAATATGAGCACCGGGGTCACCGCCATACTGAGCGATCTTCCACGCGGCACCGACCTTTGTCTTCGCAGTCGCGAGATCACCCAACAGGTAAGCTGCGATCCCTTGCTCACCCGTCGCCCGCGTTACCAGGAGGAGACGTCCTTGTTGCGTCGCGAGCCGGCCTACCTCGGTCCATGTTTTGAGGGCGTAAGCAGCGTCGTAGTTCGTTTCCAGCATGCCCAGAATCTCGAGGATTCTCAGCTTCGTCCGTGGATCCGATGCCTCTGGCCTTTGAAGGTCTGCCGTAAGCCGGGCAAGCTCATGGGGCACGTTGCCATGTTCAACGTCTACAGGGATCTCGCTTACCTCTGCGTAGAGAGCCTTTGAACGCATGTTTTGATGGAGGAACCCAGTCCGCGCACGTTCGTAAAGGAGTTCGGCAGCGATCCACTGATTCTTCCAGGCAAGGTCGTCAGCCCGCTTCAGTAAGCCTTCTGGACTGGACTCGTTAGGCTGATGAAGGGCGTAACCACATCCGACCCCGATCGAGATTGCTGCGATAGAAAGACCCACTAGAACAGGTCGAAAGGAAGGATGTTTGGCTTGCGGGCCCATTGGCAACTCAGGTCGGGAGATAGGTCGAACTCTTGTTTGACTGGGCCCGCGTCCTAAAGGTGGTGTCATGCGATAGGCAACTTTCCTCCGAATTGAGCCATCATTTTCTCCTCCGCGTCCTTGGCGCAACTCACCCACTTCGCAACGCGTTCCTGGCAGAGTCCGCATACAGGCATGTGCCTCGTCTTGCCAGACATCAGGAACTTATCCGGGTTGAAGGCGTATCGCTTCACCTCTTCATCTGTGTAGCAGGTCAGATCCAATTCCGTAAGAGGCCCATGGATCGCCTCGAGAGAGCCGCGCCGGAGACTCTCTTTTTGCTCTAGGAAGAGATCAGGAAGTTTCACCACCCGTGGTCCAGCAGCCTTCCAAAGGACGTCATCCGTGGCCCAGTAGTCCTCCAATCTTGCACTCGCGTTGAGTGCCAGGTAACGAATAGCAGAGCGTCTGTCTGTTATGCCCGGGTCGCAATCGACGAGTGCCGCTGCTGCCAAGAGCGCAAGTCCACAGATCGCGTCATCGGGATAGGTTTCGGCGAGAGTGCGAAGTTGAGAGACCTCTTCATCTGCGATCTTCTGAAACTCGGCCGTGACTCCCGGGTGCGTTGCAAGTTGGGAGTTCAGAACAGGCAGTTCAATGGCGAGTCCGGGAGGAGCGTCCCACGCGTAGGAGTTCTCGGTGTACATCATCGGATCAAACAGGAGATCGAAGTCATCCTGACGATCCGCTACACCACGGAGTTGGTTCAGCATGTCGAGGAACCAGCTGAGTTCGTTGTCATTGAAGGAGGCTGATGCTTGTCGCATCAGCCGTCTCCGATGTTGCTCATAGCAGTCGATCAAAGTGCCTGGGAGGATGAGGTCCTCCAGGGTTTGGCTGTACTGAGTTATTTGGTGATCTAGTGCGTCCATACACTGCTCCTGGCCTGCCGTGAGGACGTTATCCCACGCTTGCGAATTGTAGTCAAATCTTCAGTGTTTACGGTCATTTCGGAATGAACTGTAGCAGCGTCGCGCTCGATCCATTGAGCGCGACGAAGGCGGTTCCCAGCTCCTGGCTGGCGCCAAGTCCACCACTCCGTGCCTTCAACTCGTGGGAGCCTTGGCGCAGCGTGACGAACTTCTCCGTTCGTGGGTGGATTGAAGCATCGTGCACCCGAAAGACTGGAACGGGGTTCCCGATGCCAAAGGGTTCCATGGCCCGGAGCTGCTGGCAGAAGCGCTGTGTTGCCTCCCGCAGTTCCAGATCCACAGACGGTACGTGGGCTGCCTTCAGTGAAGCGGGGTGCTCTGCCATGTATTGGATCAAGGCGTTGCGGAACGCGGGAAGGGCCTCCACGGCCACTGTGACCCCGGCGGCTTGCTGGTGCCCTCCGTAGCGATGGAGAATAGCCTTGCAGGAGCGGAGTGCCTCGATGAGGCTGATGCCTTCGACGCTTCGGCCCGATCCCACAGCCATTCCGGTCCTGGGATCATGAACCAGGACAAAGGTGGGCACGCCGAATTGCTCCCTTGCCCGGCTCGCGAGGATGCCGGCCAGACCTTTGCGCCAGTGCGCCGCATAGACGACCAGAGCGGATTGTCCCCGGGCGTCTACCATACCGGTAAGCTCCTCCAGGGCCTCCTTTTCCAGTTGGCGTCGCAAGAGGTTCAACCGATCGAGCGCTATCGCGAGTCTGGACTGCTCGTCCGGCGAGCGGGCCTTGAGCATATGCAGCACCTCCATGGGGTGTCCGACCCGGCCGGCCGCGTTCAGCCGCGGCCCGATCCGGAAAGCGACCTCTTCGGCCGATGGAACCCTTGCGGGCATGATGCCGCCAAGCTCCATCAGCTTCCGCAGGCCCGCGTGCGTTGTTCTGCTCAGCTCTGTCAGCCCGAGCCGTGTAAGGGTGCGGGTCGCGCCGACTAGCGGAACACAATCGGCAATGGATGCAATCGCGGCCAGCCGGCTCAGGCTGGCCAGAAACGCCCTCTGTGCCTCTCCAGGCAGGTTGGATTGTTCGAGCAGCGATGAACTGAGCATGTACGCCAAGCCAGCAGCGCAGAACTGATCCGACCAGACGGCCTGGGCGCCTGCCCTCGTCTCGATCTGATGATGGTCGACGACCAGCACAGTCATCCCGAGCCGCTGTGCGAGGAGTACTGGACCAGCGGCGTTGATGCCGTTGTCGATCGCGATCAGGACTTTGGCGCCGGCGCGAGAGAAGCGATGCACCGCGGACTCGCTGAGGCCGTACCCCTCATCCCGATGTGGGAGGTAAACGTCGACCAGGGCCCCAAGACGCACGAGTGTGGCTTCGAGGATGGCAGAGGAAAGTGCGCCATCACAGTCGTAGTCCCCGTAGACGGTGATTCTCGTGCCCGCCCTTATGGCACCAAGCAGGAACGGGGTAGCTTCTGCTACGCCCTCGATAGTGGATGGATGTGGGAGATCGTCCCACTGAGAGGGGCGCAGGAAGGTGTGAGGGTCCTGGACGCCACGCTGCATGAGGACCTCGAGAACGGGGCGGTACACATGCAGCATGGGGTCTCCTTAGAAGAGGCTGATTTGCATTGCTGGTGGCTGAGGCTCGCCATGTGTCGGCGGTGGAAGGAAGGAAAGCTCAGCCGGCTGGGTAATCACCGGGGATGCAGGCGCCGTTCCGTACTTGGCCTGCAAGCGCTCCAACTGAGCCAGCTCGCGGGCACGAACGGCCGCCGTGACACGAGCTTCGTACTGGTCGACCAGAGGACGGCGGCGTAGTTCGGCCTTAATGGCACGCTCCACGTCTGAAAAGGTGTATCCAGGGTCGCCGTAACAGCCGAAACGCACGGTATGCCGGAAAAAGTTGAGCCGAAGCGCATCCTCGGCGAACCATGTTCCGTAGAAGCCGTGCAGGTCATAGTGAGCGATGTGTCCAAAGCAGTTGGAGAGGCGGTTGTAAAAGCCTCGGGTGAAAAGCGTCTGCTTCCACCCGGACTCGATGAAGCGGAAGAAGTGGTTCCCAAAGGCCGCTTTGTCCTGTGCGGTGGACCACTGTGTCGGCGTGAACTCTTCGGCGGAGAACAGGACCTTCGGCATGTTGGAGCTCCAATGCAAATGGCCAGCTTTCGCTGGCCATGGGGGCTGGATGTGAAGTTGTGTGCGGCTCTATCCGGACGAGAGTCGCCCCTCCCCTGCCTCGGTTCGAGGCGCAACGCTACCGCGAAACAGGGGCTCAAAGGCCTGAGCCAACTCTCGGCAGCGAGGATTTAGTCGGGACGTGAACTCAACCGCAGCGGACAGAACGTGAAGTGCTTCAGCGTCAAGCTTCAGTTCCACTGCGGATCCGGTGTTGCATAGCAGGGTCACGGTCATATGGACTCCCGTGGTGTGACAGGTTCTTGGCGGCAGTGCTCGCGAGAAGCGAATAAAGGCCGGTCTGTCGTGCGTGGATGAGGAGATCGTTGATAGCCCGGTCGAGGTCACTGTAGGGCATGAGCGACTTCGCAAGCTCAACAAGGTAGCGCTTCAGCTGATCCTCCGTCCTGATACGTCCGAAGGCAATGCATTGGCGTGTACGTTCGAGCAGCGCCTCCACCGCTTTCGCGTACCGCTGTCCCATGTACCGGTAGAGGCCCCGGCGGACGGCCTCTACCTGTAGGGCCGACAGCACCTCTTCTCCTCCGTGTTGACAGAAAAAGGCCCGAAGCCCGCGGGTGCTCTCGATAGTGTGAGCCAGCACTTCCCGTTCTGCCGCGTCAAGGATCTCGACAATCGGTTTCATACTGGCTCTCCTTTCATCCAGGTTGCGGGCTAGGCCACGCGAACGTGGTAGCCCCGGGTGACGCTTGCGCCGGCGACCTCTTCCTTTCGTGCGATCGCCTGCTTGATGGCATCGGCAACCGGTGATGTGTCCCGGACGCCGGCGACCAGAAGGGCTCGCGTTTCGTTCGGCACGGCTGCGATTATCTGCGCCCACAGAGCTCCGTCAAATCGTGCCTCAACCCTCTTGAGGTGCAACGGAATGAGTGTCGGATCACTGATGCGGACAGAGTCCTGCGAGTTCTTCTGGCACCGCAGAGTGAACTGTTTACCCTCCATCTTGGTCACCTCCCGGGTCTGGAGGAAGTACAGGATGAACGCCTTGGTCTGTTCGACCTTGGTGTCGGCAACCCGGCCTCGTGTCGCAAGCCGGGAAGCTTCCGCCTTGCAGTACGCAGCGCGAGCCTCCATGACGCGGATGAATCGACCAATGCGGTCGACCTTGTCACCGAAGACGTCACAGAGCTGCTGAAATCGTTCTTTGCTTTCCTGGCTCGGCTCGCCATTCTCCTCAAGCTCGTCCTGGATGCGATCGAAGAGCGAATCCATCTCGCGGTCAATCTCAAGGAGGGACTGATCTTGGGTTGGCACAGCAACAGGTTTCAGTTCTTCCTGCGGCCCGGCGAACGGGAGCACAGGGGCGGACAGGGCAACGGCAGTGGCCATAAGACCTCCTTCAAAGCAGAAGACCCGGCACGAGGCCGGGTCCAGAGACAGAAACGCCCGTCCAAGGTGGACGGGCATGGGTTTGGGATGAACGTGGTCTAGCTGCCTGGATTCTTGAAGTAGAACGCCGTGCCAGCCCCAATAAGGCCGGTCAAGGCAGGAAGAATCACAGCCAGTAGATCCTTGGCTTTGGTCCAGTCCCCAAATTGGTTGGCGTAGCAGGCGAAGGCAATGACACCGACGAAGACAAAGACGAGCATCCCTAGGTAGGAAGCTCGAACCCAGTCGCGCCGTGTCTCCTGCTTCTGATCAACCTGCGGCTGCAGGCTAAAACGGGCAAAAGGATCACTCTCGGCCTGCCGGGCAGGCTGAAGGGTTGGCTTGTTTGTCATGACGTGGCCTTACATAGAAGGATCTGGAACCAGATCGGTGGGTGAAGCTTTTAGCGGAAATTGATGGCGTACTTCTGGCCGCCCTTAACTACCAGCACTTCCCCGTTATCGTTTTTCGCGTCGAGGATCACTTCATCCAGACGGATCGCCTGCGCGAGAGCGTCCTCCATCGAGATTCCCTGACGCTCCGCCAACGCCTTCAAGCGGGTCGAGAACATGGCCGGTAGCACCTGCTCCAAATCGACGTTCGGTACTACTTCGGCATTCGTAGCCATGGAAACCTCCAACTTGTCATAGAATAGCTCCCCTTTGTACCGCTTGCACGAAGAAAGAGGGGCAGGCATCTGCCCCTCTTGGGTTGAGGATCAACCGAACAGCCTTAGTTGCTCGGTGTGGGTGTGACCGGTTGGCCAAAGCGGAGCGACTTTCCGCTTCGGGCGTGGATGGGCAGGAAAGACCAGCGGAAGACCAAGGGGTACCGGCGACGAAGCAGGCTCCGGCAGAGCTTCTACGATCGTCTCCTCTACTGGGGTGACTGGCATCGGGATCACCTCAGCCAGGTGTTTGGGCGTGGGAGTGTTCTTGGCACGCTCGCGCTCCAGGTCCTTCCAGACAGCATCGGCTGTTTCGCCGACCCCGCCCTTCTCGACCAGCTCACGAGCCATGGCCGACAGCAGATCCTCGTTGGCGTCGAGCGACTGCAGCCCTTCGCCGGAGAACTTGCCCTCCATCATGAGCGCGACCAGCATCTTCTTGCCCATGTGCCGGATGCAGGTTTCCTGCATGGTCCCGCTGTAGGCCAGGAACTTGACCCGAACCGGCAGATGCTGCCCGATACGCCACGATCGGCGGCTTGCCTGCCGCAGCGTGTGGAGCGAGTACCCGGTCTCGTAGAAGTAAAGCGTCGGGAACGCCAGCAAATCGAGTCCGGTCTCGACCAGCTTGGGATGGCAGATAACAACCTCTACCCCCTCCTTCAGCTGCTTCTCGTACCAGGCCTCACGCTTGTCCGTAGGCACCGTGGAGCGAAGAACCGCCACGCGGAAACCCGCGTTGCCGAGCACGTGCGCCAGCCGCCCCGTCACATCGTGCTTGCCTGTGAATGTGGCATAGACCTGGCACCGTCTACCCAGCTTCAGCTCCTGCCGGATGTCCTCGATCAGACGCTCTTCTTTCGGGTAGACCTCGGTCTCCGGCAGGCTGGGTGGTCTCGTCACGAAGAAGGGCACCATGCAGCCCTCCTTCGGGTCGAACTTCTTGCCCCAGATCTCCTCAATGCCGAAGGGGTGGTCCGGATACAGCAGCAGCGTGTTGAGCATGACGCTCATCAGGCTCTTGTTGCCCCGGTGCTCCTTCATGGCGGAGGTGATGTCCTTCTCGATCTCCTCGTAGGCTTTGGCGAGCTCCCCGTCCATGTCCACGGTCAGCACGCTCTCCTCATAAGAGGGCAGCCGATCGGAGATGTCTTCGAGCGTGATGAAGGCTGTCGACTCCATCAGGTACTTGCCGAAGAGCAACGGTGACGCGCCAGGCTTGCGAAGAACCTGGACGGTGCGCTTCTGGGCCTTCGAGCAGGCGTTGTCGGTCTCGCGGACCTTCTCCACCGTCTCGAGCACGCCGTACTGCTCCTGGAAGTCGCGCCGTCCCTGGCTGCCTGCCTCGTACCCGGCCGCCACCATCCGCCGCGGTTCCATGCGGTAGAAGATGTTGAACAGGTCATCGGCATAGCCGCCCATCAGAGTACCGGTAAGGGCGATCAGCTTCTCGGCACAGCGGGCGAGTACCCCGAGTCCGTTGCCCTGCGCCGTGTCGCCGGCGAGTTGGTGCAGTTCATCTGCGATCGAGTAGTCCCACCAGCCCTTCATGTAGCGGCCGATGAAGTCGAGCGGTGCCATACGCTGGATCTTGCTGCCATCGGCCTGCCAGAGCGGAGAGAACCGGGTGGTACCGGTCTTCCCTGCCGTGTAGGTTTCGTTGAACTTCGCCTCCCGCAAATCGAGTTGAGTGAGATAACCACCCTCCTGCGACGGGATCGCGAGGCCTGTGTCGGGGTTGATCAAGCCCCCGAGGTCGCGGCCGCTCCTGGCCACGCTAAAAGCGTGCTTCCAGAAATAGCCGAGCTTGCCCTTCTCCTTGCCCATGATGAAGAAGGCGGGGCCGGGGCAGAGAGCGCGCCAGCCAGCCCGACCCATGCTGCGCAGCTTCGGCAAGGTGGTTGTGAGGCCGCGGACGACAGTCTTTCCTTTTTCCAGCTTGACCTCGACGATGCCGTGCGTGTTCTTCGGATCGCCGCCGTTGCGCAGGTCTTCGATGATGAAGGCCCGGGCGTTGGGAACGGTGAGGAGCGCTTCACGCGCCCACTTGTGAACGATATGGGGTGGGCACATCACGATCGATGTGTAGGGTTTGTCGCCGGCATGCACGTGGATCGTGCCAAGCGACATAAAGGTCTTCCCTGCCCCGCACTCGGCCACAATACGGGCCGCGCGAGCAGTCTTCAGGTACTTGGCCAGCCCCGTGATGGCGAGGGCCTGGGCGGGCAAGGGAGAGCGGAGCAGCGAGTTCAGACGGGGTGCGGGCTCGTCTTTCGGGGACTGGAGCGCGGGATAGGTCTCCACGATGCGAGAGCCCAATTCGGGAGCCATCGCGCGCAGGTAGTCGAAGTAGGTTTCCATGAGGGGTCTCCTGAAGTGAGCGAATGAGCAAAGGAAAAGGCCAGCTTGCGCTGGCCTTGAGAGGGGAGGGGATTGAAGAGGAGAACCGCGGTCAGAGTGTGCGGTTAGGGGCCTTCAAAGTAACTTTTCTGGAAACAGTTCACGTGCCGAGACGTACGCCTCATTGGTCTCTCCTGCTCTACGGATTTTTGCTTCGATCAGACTCGTTAGGGATAGGCGACCTGTGAGGACACCATGCAGATCGAGACCGTCCATGCACACAATCCGTGTTGATTTGCCTCTTGCGTATGCACCGAGACCATCAGTTGAATAACCTGAATAGCTGACAAAGAGGCCACGTGACCATTGAGCTTTTCCCTCAACTTTCCCGGCGAATGCGAGAAGGTCACTCTGCCCAATCAGCTGGTTGTGCCACTTGGCTTCGAGAAGGTACACGTCGTGGCCAAGCTGAAAGCTTCCATCAATTTGCTCACCCGTTAGGCGGAATGCATTGCGTGGTGCGAGCTTATAAAGCTGAAAGACGTCGGCTAGAAACCGTTCAAACGCGTAGCCCCGTTCGTGTGGTGTCACTGTTTGGAGCTGAAGGAGTCTCTGCTCAAGCTGTTTCAGACTAGAGGGATCCGGCATGACCTCACTTGCACGCGCCTGGGAGACCCCGCCATCTTGAGAGGGAGCGGGCTCAGCCGCTGGCCGCCCCGCTACTCGACTAGCGATCGCATGAGCTTTATCGATGAGAGCTTGTGGAGGAGGTTCGGACGTGATGTTTCCGATCATTTTCTGCGTGTCGAGGTAGCTGAGGAGTTTCTCGATACTCTCCGCGACAGACTTGTCTTCCGCATAGAGCCAGAACCCTCGCATCCGATTCGCTTTTGAACCGCTGCCATAGTGGAACTTCGGCTGGTAGATATCGATTTTGAGCTCGTCACTGAAGAATGCAGCAAAAGTCCTATCGGAGAAGTTCAGGACATACCCTCCGTCCATGGCAAACAGCTTCTCGAGTACAAGCTTCTCAGTCGACGTCAGTTTGGGCATAGGGTTCCTGCTTCAACACTAAAGGCTTATGAGCAGGAGCTTGAGCCCCGTTTCGGGTGAGCATATGCGCGATTGTCTTCTTGGTGTACTCGGTCAACTCCGTGTTCGTCGTGATGCCTTGCTCGTGTGCTAACAACCGAAACGTGTCTCGTCCCATCAAGAAGCTTTCGCTATAAGGCCGACTTGGATATTCCATGTCCGCCAAATCTTCTGCCCACGGCACATGCCCTTGTTCTTCTCTGGTCGCCAAGCTAGGGTGTTCCTGCCCCCTCAGTACCTCATTGAAACGTTGCCGACTCAGCACCCTACCCCAGCTAGCGAAGCCGGGTTCAAACAATCCTTGGTGCTGATGCTTCGCTTCGATGGTGGCGCAGAGCACTCCAAAATCGAAAAGCTGCCTCGAGCCGCCTCCACCTACGTCGTCCGTGATGGGCACGTTGTGCAGAAGCAAGTCCAATCGCCACGGCGTTTCTGTGGCGTAACCGTAGAGAGCCGCTCGTCCGTGCGGCTCATCGGAAAGGAGGAAGTACCAAGAAGTATAAGGAGTGCCCGCCTTTGACCGGAGTTCCCTGTCAGCCAAAGTTTCCAGACACTCGTACGCGCTGCGGAATCGCGGCGCTTGTCGAAAAGGTGTGTCCTTGCCTTCGAGCAGCCACTCAGGATCCATTCCGAGTAAATCGCAGAGTCGTCGTGCGGTCGCGAACGCAAGTGGTTGCTCCCCTGAAAGGTTCGCTTCAAGAAGTGTGGCGTCCGTCATACCAAGTTCCATGGCCACTCGCGAAACCGAACACAAAGATTTGGGAAGGGACTCGAACACTTGTCGAAGACGTGCAGCGATGCTTGCTGTCACATTCATCTGGCTGGGGCCAAAGGCTTTATGGAGGTGATTGTGAAGGAACTGCTGTCGAGAAAGCTTCGTCACCTGCGCCCGGCAGTCGATTGCGGCAATGATTGCTACGTCCAGGTCACGAACCATGAAGTCGCCCATGCGGAAATAATACTCCCCCGAACCACGGTATCACCATATTTCGTCATCACTGAATCTCAGCGGAGATGAGGTGGAACAAGCAGCATCATGCCCCAACGACGATGAGCCGCTTCGATGGCCGTGTCACAGCCACATAGAGCATCTGCTGTGCCTCGAGCAGATTGGTTTCTTCGCGCCGGCGAACGTCAGGAAGGTCCACAAAGACCGAGCCGATGGTGGAGCCTTGGCTCTTGTGCACGGTTAGCGCGTAGATGGACTGCAGCTGCGCCAGGCTCTGCTTGAACTCATGCAGGTGCTTCCACCGGAGCCTTGAATCGGCAGCCTCATCCGTGATGCGTGCGACGACTCGCTGGAACTCGTTGTTGTCCGCGACCATGTGAACAGCTCTTTCATTGCCGTCAGCATCGCGCAGGCAGAGCTCCCAGGAGGGAACCGATGCGGTCCATCTCGACAAGCCGTGTGCCTCTTCCACCTCGTAGAGGAAGGTCCCTCGGTTGATCGTGACGACCTTGGCCTCCTGATTGTTGGCGAACACCATGGTCTTTGCGAGCACCAGTGGTTGACGAAAGAGTGCGCTCTCCCCCGGCATAAACGGAGTGGGTATGTCATTGCCGTACCGCCAGCGCCGGATCATTTCGTTGACCTGCGCGACTCGTTCGTTTGTCCAGGCGAGATAGCGAAAGCTGTCCGGGTCAGCCTCAAACTCAGGCGAAGTGAAAGCCTTCCTCATCCAGCGGTACGCCGCCTCCCCTGGAACGAAGACCCCATGCCCGCTCGCGAGGGAAGCCTGTACGCACCAGGACAGATCGGAAGCCCCGCCCTGGCTCTTCCGAATCACGTCGGCCGCTGCAAGGATGGGATTGTCGGCAGCTTGGCGAATGATCGTGGTGAGGTGCGATCGGTTCGGTGTTCGGAAGGTCTGGCTTTCCGCCTCTCCAACGGGCGGCAGCTGGGCCGGATCCCCGACAAACAGAACGAAGGAGTTGGGCAGATGGCGCTTGATATGACGGAACAAGTCCTGGTCCACCATGCTGCACTCGTCGATCACCACGACGTCTGCTGTGACGGGCTCCGCTCCGCGCTCACGCTGAAAGACCAGACGATCTGTTTGAGGCTTCGCTTTGAGGCTCAGGACGCTATGAATCGTGCGGCACGCAACGCCTTCGATCTTGGCCTCCGCCAATTTGCGTGCCAGCACCGTCACCGCCTTATGCGTGGGAGCACTCAAGATCACCTGGCGCTTGTTTGCCAGCATGCTCTTCGTCAGTCGCTGCATGAGGTAGGTCTTGCCCGTTCCGGCATGTCCGGTGAGCAGGTAGGACGTGCCTGGCTCATAAGCCGCCTCGATGTCGCTTAGCGCCTGCGCCTGATCTACTGTCAGCTCCGGATCTTTCGGGAGCTCCTTGTGGACAGGGCTTGGCTTCAGCGCCGGGAACGAATCAGGGCTCGCTGGTGACCCACTGGCCGTCGAATGGAAGAAGGAGTCCTGCGTGGTTTCGACAACAGCTGGACGCTTTCGCCACCGCCGCACCATCCCTGTCAGTCGGCCGCTGCTCACGTTCTGGTTCTCCATCGTCCGCCACTCTAGATTGTTCCTAGGATTAGGGGAAATCAGCCTCTTTCAGGACACAGCAGTGATCTGAGCCAACTTAGCCGATAAGAGCACCTGTGGCTATAAAGCAGTGGTGCTGTAACAGCACCTGGGTGTTGTAACAGCACCGGTTAGTCGCCCACCTGAACTCCAAGGAGAACTGCTTCGGCTCGGCTCCTGAGCGCCAGCAGTTCCTGCGTGAGCTCTTCATTGGTCATGCTGAAGCGACCAGTCTTGAAGAAGCGCTTCCCCATCCTGATCACGTCACCGAAGAGGGAGACGTCGCTTTCTGACCGTGAACGTTCTGCGAGGTCAGCCGCCAGCTTGAGACGTCGGCCGATCCGCTCCCGATCTGTATCCGTTAGGGTTCCAGCGTCGATCTGTGGCTGGTAGGTACGCTTTACTTCATCCAACACGGCCGTCGCCTGATCTAACGTCTTCTCCGCTGCGCTTTTGAAAAAACATGATCGGTACCTGTATGGCGAGAGTGGTCGGTCGTTGACCACCCTCGTCCGTTTCTTTATTGGAACAGGTCCGGGACATCCTGACCACGTAGCGCATCTTGTATACAGAACCCGGGCCAGAGAATCGGACCGTTCTTCTCCGGGAAGCTGAGCCGCCCCTCCTGCAAACCGCATGCGATTGAGGAGAGCATCTCTTCTCTGGTGGCTGTGATGACGATGGGCTGGCATCCGATCCCGTCGAGTGGCTGCAGCTTGTTCTCCCGCTCCAACCAATCAAGGATCCAGTCCCGCCACCGTGGTTCTGCCGGCAGGCCGAGAAAGCTGACCAGCGTTGACCAAGCAAGCGTTCGCTCGTAGTTCAGCAGAAAGGTCCGTCCCGCCGTTCCATTCGCGTGGAGGGGTTGGGAGACTGCAAGGAGATGACGAAGAGGCTGTTTGCGGCCCGGTACGATGAGACTCCCCTTGTAACAGGAGGCATCCGGCCCCATGTTGAAGGAGACGCTCTTGCCATCCGGGAAGGTGAGGGTGAAAGGGTGCTTCTCCTGTATCGCCGCGGCGATCGCGCCGACCTCAGCATCTCCACCGAAAAGGCTGAGCAAGTGTCCCTGCCCAGCTTCTCCCATGTAGTGGTCGACGTGTAGCCGGATGTTTGTCTTGATGCTGGTGCTGGAGCGAGCGTAATCAAGCTGCCCCAGCCGCAGGTGTGCGTTCTGCATTCTCTTCCTCCGGATTCTTGGCTGATTCGGTGAGGACGCGAGTCCGTCCGTCCCGGTACACGAGCGAGAGTTCGTTTGAGAAACGTTCCCGCTTTCGCGTGATCTCAATGCCGTCCTCTTTCTCCTTGATCGTGCTGATGTGCTTGACTGACCGCCATCGAGCGATGTGCTGCTCGTCCCCTTGCCCGAAGACGCCGTTGAGCAACCCTGCCGTGCAGAGCAGACCCACGTGGCCTCCATGCAGCGGAGTGATCGGCCGCCCAGTAGCCATCTCTTCTTTCGGAAGCAGGAAAGGAGCGACCTGCTTCCAGGCGACCGACTGAATGACGTCCGACTCGATCTGATCGAGTGGCAGCCCGCGGTCTGCGACGGTCGCCGGAGGAGTTGGTGGGATCAGGTAGGGCTCCTGCTCCTCATCGAGACTCCGGTACGGCTGGTTGAAGACGAGTCGTTGCAATGCGGCGCGGTTTGCCTCCATCAGTTGTCCCCTCATGGGTTTGCGAACCGCCGTCAGAACGACCTGATTGAAGCGAAGAGACTCCGGGTCGTCCAGGCGGAAGAGCCGGAAGTCCGTGAAGTTGCCCGCCAGAAGCGGGATGCAGGTTGTGAGGCGATTCTCGGGAATGACGAAGACGAGGACCCCACCGATGACAAGCCAGCGATAGGTATGGTCCAGAAAAAGGAACTCCATTCGTTGATTGCCGAAAGATCCAATCTCGGAGTCATATGGAGGATTGAGGTAGAGCAGCGAGAACGTTTCGACCTTCGCGTGTGCGTCGAAGGCGTTCCCCTGCACGGTCGTGATACCGGCAACCTGAGCTGCAGCTGCACGTTCAGAATCAAGCTCAATGCCAAAGCGCCGGCAATCGAGTTCATTGGTGACCTGGTGCAGCGCCTCTCCGGTTCCAACGCATGGATCCATCGCGCTGAAGGGTTGGTCGCTCTGAAGGAGGCGCCGAAGGCGACAACCTTCTGCATGTGGAAGGGGGTAGTATCCGAGCTTCAAACGACCAGCACTTCGCATGGGATCCTTTCGGTTGATGTGCGTAGACGCACCGCGGCGCAGGAGCAGAAACGCTCTCACCGTCGGAACAAGGTTGTGGGAAGGGAAATCCGTCCAGTGCTGTAACAGCACCCGATGTCCTTACAGCTAACAGCTGCTTCGACAGCACTTGGCTGATTTGCGCCGGTCTATACCGGATTCACACTGCGTAGAGACCAGGCCCTAAATAGCTGGCTGAAAAGCTCTCACCTCGGAAAAGTGCAGACGGAGAGGTCTAGCCGGTGATCTAACAGCACCCGGTGCTGTTACAGCTACAGCCGCTGTGAAAGCACCTGGTGCTGTGCTGCTTCTACAGCGGATCTCCACTGCGAAAAACGGTAACGCTAATACCTGGCGGGCACTCTGCGGAGCTTTTTGTACAACCACCCACCAGCTAAGGCCAACACGACACCGAACATCACATCCCACTTTGAAAAGAAGAAGCTGTAAAGAGGACGGACGGCTGGCATGAAGGCCCAGCAGCACACAAGGACATAGATCAGCAGTGCGAAAGCTCTCCGCTCGGTGACTTGTAGTTTTCCAAGAATCACCAAGGGTGGGAGTGAGCAGAGCGATATCGCAAAGAGTGCGAGACCGACGGGTTGGATCGAAGAGGATGCTTCAAATAAGTGAGTCATACTCTGTCCCTCAGGTTACGAAAGGTCCCCTAGCCGAATAATCTCGACGGAAAGCGGTGGTAGCAGGGACCGACTAGGTCCCCTGCTACTTACTCATAGACTACAGTTCTGTTGCCGGCTCGCTCCAACTGATCAGTCGTGACCTCGTCGAACATGGCATCGGGAACGCTGATGCCTAACTTCTTCAGAACAGACCGATAGAAGTCCACGTCCTGAAGGTCCGTGCCCGCTTCAGCATCACTGAGATTGGAGTAGAGGATCTCCTCCCCGCCCGTTGTTCCTGCGCCCTCCTGCGTCACTGTGCAGAAGACATAGTCGAGCGGCCGGTCGTAGCCCAGTGTGACCATGACTTCCTTACCATCCTTGCTCTTGGTGCTGTATCTGTGCTGCGACATGGCTCCTCTTCCTAGCGACGGTACGACTCTGTACTGAGCCGGTCCATCCGTTCTGGTTCGTCAGGGCTAGTCTGGCGGCCATAACAGCACCAGTAGCTATATCGATCACTGATGCTGTAGCCCCACTCAGTTCATGCGCCAGATGCCTGCCCGGGCATGCTGGGGGTTGTTGAGGGCTTCCTCTTCCTCACAGAGTTCGCCGAAGCGGTGTGCAAGCGAGCACAGTTGCTCGAGGGTTTGGGACTGCAAGGCTTCAAGCTCAAGAGCACAGCGACGGCGCTGCAGTGCTTCCTTCTTGGCCGAGTTGATGGACATGGGAGCGGTCTCCGACGAAAACAAAAGCGGCACAGGATTGGCCTGTGCCGCGGTCTCACTACGCCCGAGCGACAAAGAACTTCGTCGCAGGAGGTTGGCGCAGAACAAGGGGGGTGGGGAGCGAGACCGCGGGCGCCTTGCGCGAGGGCTCAGGGCGGACAGACGGCATGCAGGCCTGGATCATCATGTTCTGCATGGCGTTGTGGTTGCGCCAGAAAGAGGACGAGGTACCGCGACGGGAGCGAGCAGAGATTGCCATGGGAGTTTCCTTTCGGTGGAGGTGCGTGGGGGTGGAGGCGCGTACAGACGCACGTGTGCGTCCCGCCGGGGGCGTGAGGTCGGCTGGCAGGAGCGGGCCAGGGTTAGTTGTGGGGGTGAACAACTCTCTTGCGCGTAGGAACCTTTACGCGAGAGTTAGCCTTATATCGACCGCGGATCAGAAACTTGTCGTCCTTGTCGGTCACTCGCACAATCGGGAAACGATCCACGCCGAAGCGTTCGATCGACTTCTCTTTGTGGAGTTCGCAGAGGAGTTCGTCTCCAACCCGCCAGGCTGCAGGGCGTTTACAGAGCGAGCACGTGGGCGCACCCATGACGTACCTCCGGGTTGACCTGAGGTGAGCTGAATGAAGTTGGTGGTTAGTTTTGCCCCTTTGCGCAAACGGGGCGTGTAGGGAGTTTTGCCCGTCTACGTAAACGGCGGTTTGAGACGGGATCAGTACCTGGGTGGAGGGCACGCGTGGGACGTTTTGCCCCTTTGCGCAAAAGGGGCGTGTGGGAGGTTCTACCCTTCTGCGCAAACGGGGATTGTGCTGCGATTTACCCGTTTGCGCTTGGAGGGACGGCTATGCTGCCACGCCACGCGCGGCAGATTGAAGGTCACGAACCAGCTCTTTGAGGACCTCAAAGGACGGGATCTTGTCGATGGACTGGACCTTGTGGTTGTCGAGCACACGATAGAAGACCTGCTCCTGAAGCTCAGGGGCGAGCTCGCGCACGCGATCGACACCACGAGCAAGTGTCTCCAGCTGTTTGAGCGCCCACTGCTGAGCCCTCAAATGCGGAAGTTCGCGTGCGTTCCTGGCCGTTCCGCCTGCTCGGTAGACCTCGAAGTAGAGCGCGTCGCCGAGCAAGGCCCGGTAGCTCTCGATCTTCGGTGTGAGTGCCGGGTCCAGAGGCCGATCCTGCTCCTTCCGGTTCTCCTGCTTGCGATCCGGAGGGATCACTTCTCCTGCCGGCCGCGCCGCAGAATGTGGTGCTGTCTGCGAACTCCGTGCCTGCTGGTTGATCGGCACCACACCCTCCGGCAACGCCCACTTTGGAAGTGTCGGAAGGGACTTCGGCTTGCCGTATTGGTCCAGTTCGACCCACATCTCAGCGAAGTCGTAGAAGTAGCGACCAAGTCCATAGCAGCTGCAGGCTCGCTTGAACGCCTGCGCTTCCGCTCGGGTCATTGCGTTCTCGTCATCAGCCCAGTTTTCACCCACGCCCGTGTGGGAACCAAGCCCCTCGATCGTGACAACACACGTGACCATGACCTTGCCGGTCTGAATCACCTTGTCCCGCTTCATGCGCGTGACGTTTGAGACTGTGGTGACGTCATAGGTCCGGGTCCAGCCTGCCGGCGTGAAGGTTTCGTTGAGTCGATCGGTATAGGCCCTCTGATCGCCGTAGGGGATGACGCATCCGCGCTTCTTGTCCTGCGTGGTGTTTGTGACACGCCAGCTGATGTCGTCGGGGTGGAAGGGTGCGGTCAGCTTCTGGAGCTGCTCCTGCTGCTGCGGAGAAAGTGTGATCTGCATGATGCGAGGGTCCTTTCAGGCTGGATGAGAGGTTCGGATGGGGAAACAGAAAAGGCGCTCCGAAGGAGCGCCTTGAGAAGGGTGATGATGAGGCCGTTAGAACGGGATATCGTCGTCCGTGATGCCCTGGTCGCCGTAGTCCTGCTGCTGGCCGTAGCCGGGGTCGTTGCCCCTGCTGGAGCTGGCGCCCCCTGACGATCGGCTGCTCGAAGCAGCAGCATGGCTGTTGCCGTTACCATTCTCCTTACCCTGGCCGCCGCCGAGCAGGGTCAGATCGTTGATGAGGATTTCGGTCCGGAACTTCTTCTGTCCCGACTCCTTGTCGTCCCAAGAGCGGGTCTGGATCTTGCCCTCGATCATGACCTGAGTGCCCTTCTTCACGTAGTCGCGAACGACCTCCGCAGTGCGCTGAAAGGCGACCATGTTGTGCCACTCCGTCTTGTCGACGTACTGGCCCGATTGGTCCTTCTGCCGGTCCGCAGTGGCGAGTGAAAAGCTTGCGATCGTCATGCCACCCTGTGTCGCACGAATCTCGGGATCCTTGCCGACGTTCCCGAGGAGGATGACTTTGTTGACGCCCTTTGCCATGATGGTGGTCCTCTCTGTTGCTGAAGTGATGAAGCTTCCTGCTACTGCTCAAGGAGGTTGTCTGGCCGATTCCACATCGCTGTGAAATCGTGCTCAAACGCCTCAATCTGTTGTGGACTACGCGTGACGGACACCTGATTATCCTGGTAGCGCGCCGCCGAAACAGACCAGTTGCCTGATCCGTCTCGCAGCACCTCACCATCGACGAGCATGGCTTTCTGGTGCATCAGGTCATTTCCCCCCTTCACTCGCACGTGAATGTTGGGTCGATGCAACAGCATGGCCAGTACCGGCACATGCCTTCCCTGCTCCTCCTCAAACTGAGCACGGTCCCGATAGAGGGACACTTCGACACCGCGGGATGCGGCTCGGGCAAGAGCCTGGGCGATCGCCCGGTCTGTGAAGGCATACATCGCGACCTGGATACGCTGTTGCGCGTGGTCGATGAGGGAGATGTCGATCCGTTCGAGGTCCGTGGTGGGCGCGAAGTAAATCTCCTCGCTCTCGCCAGCAGCGTGGACATCTGGCAGGCGCAGCTTGGCCTGATCGATGACGGATTCAATCGTGACGTGAGAGCCAGGGTGGAGCTGCTCGTGTTCCATCTTGAGTTTCCACGCCGCCATACAAAGCAACGTGAGGAAGAAGAGATTGCGTAAGGTCCGCATGCCGACTCCTACTGTTCCCGCATGAAACCCACCACGCCGAACATCGCGATAAGCATCGAGAACTGGTTGAGGAAGCTGAGTTGCTTCATCTTGCGTTCAAGCGTCTGTTCGGGCTCCTCCTCGTCGATACTGATCTCGATGAAGAGCCGGAAAAGCAGCACAAGGGTGAGCAGAAGACCGGCAGCAAACAGTGACCGATAACGGCCCGCGTGTGTGGTAAGGCCCGCAACAAAGAGCACGGCCCCGAGGGCCTGGAGCCGCTGAAAGTAACGTGGATGTGAGGTGTTCATGCGGTCGCCAAAGCCTCCCGCCGAACAGGGGCGTTTCCAAGCTGCAGGAGGTGAGTGTGTTTGCACCCGACGCAGCAGACCCCTTCGGTCACCTTCATAACAACGTCTATGAACACCTCTGGAGGGAGCTGCTCGTCGCCGTTGTGCTTGAAGAAGCGTGGCGCCGCCCCTCCCCGAAAGTCTGAGTCCTTACCCCAGAGTTCCGTGATGAGTGTGCCGGCACGATGGAAGAAGAGGATCTCGCTCTGGATCTGAGGCCGCCGACCCCCAGTTTCGGGAAGCCAGTGCCGGGTGATCAGAACGTCGTACGTGTGTTCGTACCGAAACATCTGCACACGGCAAAGCTCTGGCTCGATCACAACGGCGTGGACACCGTTCGGCATGAAGTTCTGCACCCGCTGGGTCCAGGACAAAGCCTCACCGGTCGGCCCGCAAAAACCAACGTAGTGCCCGAGGCCGGCAACGGCACCGCCGGACTCTTCTCCGCGCAGCGCCCAACGTTTAGCCTTCTCCTGAAAGACAGCCTCAACGGTTGCGCGACTGAAGATACCGGTCTTGCGTATCTCCAGCCGCGTTGGCTCCGGGAGCGTGAGCCCCCTCAAGGCGATTTGTGCGAGTCGTTTGTCCATCAAGTTTCCTTTGGCTTAGCGTTGACGGATAGGGAAGCCGAGAGCCTCCCGAATCATCTCCTTGGTACAGCCGGCCCAGCACTTGTAGAACTGCGGGGTCGCCACGGAAATAGCGAGGTTGTCGCCGGACTTGTCGTGCCCCTGCTTCTCGCAGGAGGGACAACGAGTCCACCAGTTGCCGCTTGTTTTGCGCTTCACCCTGACGTGCTCGAGGATCTGAAAGCCCTTCCCTACACCGCGGAACGAGATGGGTTGCTCGATCTTGGGTCTGGAGAGGAACTCCTCCGGAATGCTGAGGCCCTCGGTGAAGGTTTCCAGCTCTACGGCCGTCAGCCGCTTCAGCTGGCGCAGATAAGCGAACTGAGCTTCGAAGTTGGGAGCCGCATCCTCAAACCAGTACCGGTGCATGTTCGCTCGGTGAATGCCGAGCGGACCACGGATGGCGTTGCCGAACTCTCCCTCGCGCAGTTCGTCCTGACGCGGAAAGATCTCGATACCGTCCACCTGGTTGAGCGTCCCCTTGATGGGTACTCCCAGCCGCAAGGCAAGGTTGTAGATGTAGACACGACATGTTTTGGCCGGAAGGGGCTCATCGCAAAGGATCCAGAGGTGGGCGCCACGCCGGGACATCTCGAGCGCGGCTTCGACGCCGTCCTCTTTCAGCTCCAGTTTGAGCGCCGCGAGATCGCGATGGGCCCGCGTGTAATCGGCATCGATCGCTACCCACTTTGACCGTTGTGTCTCCGGGTTGATCGCGTACAAGCCAATTGTCTGTGCACCTGAAAGATGAAGCCTCACGGTGCTGTCAGTGAGCGCAAGCCGCTTTTTGGTCTCCCTCTCCTTCGGCTGGAAGTAGTAGTAGCGGTTGTTGTCGGGGTTTGGGCGGTCGGATTGCCGAGTGTAGGCACGCCGATTCACAAACCATGAGCAGTACTCCGTCACCAGGGCGGGGTTCGTCTCGAGTAGTTCGGGTTTCGGCCGCGGTGGAAGCCACGGCGTCTGGGCTGCGGTACTCATGGTTTGCTCCTTTCTGAGGTTGGGGAAGTTGTAAAACGGGCCGAAGAACTGGTCAATCTGCGCCGCATCTGCTGAGGGCGTGACAATTTTCCAGAGCGGTGACCCTACTCGGAAAGCTTCTTGAACATGAATGCGAGCGCAGTGCCTACGAAGACTGCAAGCACAAGTCCGATCAGGCACAGCGAAAGAATGCTGAGTAGCTTGCGAACGTCATCCGCCGGCACAATCCAGAGACCAGCGAAGACGCCGCCTAGCATTAGGACCGAGACCGATCCGGCCGGCAGTAGGAGTCCTCTCCACCCTTATTGAAGACAAGACCGAAGACTCCTGAGACCAGGAGGAGAACCCCCCCGAGCATCAGGAACCAGCGGTAGGCATTGAGAGAAAGCGGGTTCATCGGTGTCCTTTCCCCTCAGTGGATGAGGGTGTCATTTGGTTCGTACACGAAGGTGGACAGACCGTCCTCGCCCCGTTCTTCCGAGGCGAGCTGTTCCCTGGCCATACGTTCCAGCGTTGTCCACCGGAGAAGGCGGTACGCCCATACAGCGCGGTCGAAGTCCGCGCCATTCAAGTCGTCGTCCCTTTCAAAACGCATCCAGAGAAACGCTTTCGTGGCTTCGTTGTATGCGTAGATCGCCCCTGTGTCCCGGCGCCCTGGGATGCTTTGCAGAAAGAGGAAACCGCCATCGGTTTCGATCAGACGTTCAGCCCTGCCCTCGCCCGCTTTGAGAAAGGCCCCAAGGATCTCCCACCTTGAAGAAGACGACGTCACATTGGGGAGCTCATGGACGGAGAAGAGATACTCGACGCGCAACTGGCCCAACAGCTCTCTCTTGGAAAAGCGACGATGTGTATGCATGGGGGTGGTCCTTTTGTGGTGGATTTGGTCAGAATTGAGTGGAGTGCGGGAGAGAGGGGGATCGAGGAGAGCCTACAAACGTGCTCTCCTCGCCAATGGTTAGTGCGCAGTGGGGTACGGAATCACCGGAGCTGCTGCGCTCCGCGACGACGATCCGCCGTCGAGACCATAAAACTTGAGCGCGGCCGTAAAAGTCCCGTACGTCTCGATCAGGCCGCCATTGCTACACGGCACGCCGATGCCAACCACGGGACATTGAATGTCTGTGGAGAGGTGCTCTTCATAGCTGCAGTAGCAACACTGTCTTTCGGTCGCCATGTTCGTCTCCCTGTATGTGGCTTTGCCTGAACGGTTACGGGATTCCTGTCGCCAGTCAGTCCCGTGATGATGCGGCGCTAGAGGCTATGTGCGCGTCGCTGAAAGTGGTTCGAATCGCGGCTGTTCGGACCGCAACGTGAACTCGTGCTCCCACGTAGCGGCACCAGGCACAGTCAAGAGCAAGGGAGAGAAAGGGGCAGAGCCAGAGGGGTTGTCCATCGACCTCTGTCTGGAGGTGGGCATCTGGGTCACTCACGAAACGACACCGGTCTGCCTCGGCCGCGATACCTTCGGCCGCAACCCTCTTGAGCTCAGACCGCCCCACCCAGATCAAAGGGCGGTTGATCGCCTCGGTGTAGTCCAGCATCTCTTCGGCCCCGTAAAGAGCCGGATGATCGACCTCGGCAAACATACGGCTGGCTTCGATCTCGTGCATCGCCCCCTCGGCCGTCGTCAGTGGGCGTGTTTTCCCCACCACGGCACGAAGGCGGTTGGAATCCAGACTGATCGTGATCTCACCGAACCTGGCCAGAAGCCGGCGAACAAGCTGCTTCGCCGTAGCGCGCTGGTATCCCAAACCAAGCAGATGGACATGGGCGGGCCGTACCTCTGCGACAAACTCAAGAACTTGCGCGTGAGTCATGCCTGCTTTCTTCATCGGGAGTGCCGGACTGAGAGACACGCCCACGAGCTCGCAGGCTTGCACGTAGAACGCCTTGGGCGTGAGTGCCCCCCTTTGAAGCGGAACCAAGAGGCGTGCTCCAGTAGCAGCCAGCCTTCGCAGCTGATCTCCGTATTGCATAAGGAGCCCAAGGGTGTAGTCCTGGTCGCCTACTCTGTCCGGAACGACGAGGCTCAGCCGGCTCCCATGGCGTTCAGCAAGGCACTGGTAGAGGGACAGACGGTCGATCCATTGCTGGTGAGAGATGGGGTAAACGACGCGGAGCCCGTCCGGTGTGACCGCAACTTCCGAGAAGGCTCCGCTGTCGGCGAAGAGGGGTAGATCGGACCGTAGCAACTCCTCCTTTGCTTCTTCGCGCACGTGGCCGGCCGAGAACCCAACCGGTATGCGCGCAAGAGAAAAGCCCCGGATCTCGCGCGCTTCGTTGACACCCGAAGCAAACGCGAGAACGCGGGGCGGAAGCTGCGCACGGCCCACGTCAAACAGAGTGGGTTCCATGTGGAGTCCTGGCTTAGTGATCGTTATGGTCTAGTACATCGTTGCGGGTCTGGCGCAGTGCCGCACTTGCAGCTCAACTTCCGCTAACGGCGTTAATGAGATGGTCCGCCGCTTGCTTCTTCATTCCCGACCGAGGATAGCCGGGAGCAAGCTATGACAGGAGGATCATCGACATGCAGATACATTCCGTTGGCATCGACCTGGGCAAGACGACCTTTCACCTCGTGGCGCTGGGTGCAGCCGGCAAGGTGCTAGTTAAGAAGAAGTTCACCCAGAAGCAGCTGCTGACCTACACCGCCAACTTGCAGA
>CAXTEE010000011.1:0-77391 GCA_964243375.1 uncultured Acidobacteriaceae bacterium
AGATTTACCCTGCCGTGCATCCAGCGCGTTGCTGAATGGAACAGCATGTCGACACAGAGCGTTACTCGCAGGATCGCGTAGGCACAAACGGAATTTCGGAAGCTTCCTCGACCTTTCCAAGAGCAATCAGGCGTGCCATTCCTGCATTGACGAAGATTACGTCCATGCGCCCGCGTGTCGCCTTGATATGGTCGACCAAAGCCTTCGCTGCCGCAGGGTCTGAAGCGTCCGAGCTAATCACCTCGAGTCGAGGCGTCGCTTTGCGGGCTGCTTCGACACTCGCCGCACTTCCTCCCGTTGCGATCACGGTTGCTCCTTCAGCTTGAAACATCTGTGCAGTCGCAGCACCTATACCGCTAGTACCACCTGTGACAAGAGCGATCTTTCCATTCAGCTTCATACGGTCTCCAGACACTCTTACCTGCACAATAACTGTCAGTGGGGCTGTGACTCTTGATGCGTTGTCAAATGAATATCGAAAAAGCTTGTAATCTCGCTAAAGGCTTGTACCGTGATGGGAGCATACGGATCGGAAGCGAATTGGGCATGAGAAATACCATCAAAGAGCTGCAGATTCGAGTCGACCCCAAATTCCCTGAACTTGCGTTGTGTTCTGACCGCATCCGACAGTAAGAGATCGCGAGTCCCGGCCAGCAAAATCACTGGCGGCATACCTCGAAAGTCCCCATAGATGGGAGACAGTTCCGGATCATAGAGATCCCTTCCTCGAGCGTACATCTTTGCCGCGCGGCCAAGATATCCGTCGTACGTGACTAGGACATTATCCAACCACTCGTTGGTCTTATAGCTGTCTCCAGTACTTGAAAGGTCTGCCCAGGGCGAGCCAGCTGCGACAGCCGCCGGCAGCGGCAAATCCAGCTTTTTCAAGCGTTGCATCAGCGCGAGGGCGAGTCCACCACCTGCGGACGTACCCTCGACGGCGATCGTTCGTGAATCTCGCGTTGCGGTGATCGCTTTCCATACACTTGTAGCGTCATCCAACGCCGCAGGATAAGGGGCATCCGGTGGCATGCGGTAGTCGATGGCAAGGACCTCATAACCGCCGTACGCGGCCATCAGCATCGCTTCTCCTGTCCCGGATTCGCCGGGTCCAAACACGTATCCGCCGCCATGGAGTTGGATGATGAGTTGATCCTTGTGCTTGTCGGCCATGGTCTTGGGAGATAAGCGGTAAACACTTAGTCCGGCAATGGTGGTGTGCGCAATCGAAACGCCAAGAAACGCGCGCTGCTGGAGGAGCTGTGCGCTCAGAACGGCGGCACTCTCGGCCACTACTTTACGCCAGTCAGCATCGTCCTTAGGGTGCAAGTCCCAGAAGGGCGAGTAGGGTCCTTCTACGAGTGCCTTGGTCGAGGGCTCAAAATATTCGGGCGATAGGATGGTGCTGGACGGCAAAACCCGCGGCCCGGAAACGCGATTGCTCTCTTTTTGCTTCTGTTGAAGTGATGAGTTGCTGGAGACCTCTGCCTTACTTCGCCTACAAGAAAGCCAGGCCACAACTCCAGCAATGCTCCCGATTGTTGCAGCGCTGAAAAGATCTCTGCGAAGAGAAGACACGTGATCCTCATTTGAGAACCTTGGGAATTATAGTTGCGCTCTTCAGCCTAGCTTTGAGCGTGATTAGGGTTCAGGCTCAATGTTTCACACTGGACGAAGGCCCCTCAGCCGCTCCTAAAAGAGCGAACTCCTTCTTTGGCTCTGCTCCCTAAGTATTTACGTCTTCTTTCTTAATCGCAATCATGACCTTGCCGCGCGCATCTTGGCCTTGGCTGAGTTCGAGCGCTTTACGCCAATCATCGAGAGCGAACACGCGCGCGACCGGAACTTCAAATTTTCCGTCCGCCGCAAGCTGAGCGAACTCCCCGAGAACATCGAAGTGAAATCTCGTCATTTCGCTAACGCTGTCTCGCACGCCAAGCTCTTTTGCTGCAGCAAGGCAATCCGTAGGAAGTTCTCCTTTGGTTTACTTAACCAAATGGCGAATGACGCTTGCTGCTGAGAAGATCAGGACCACGTGCGAGTCTGTTGCATCGCTCGCGCCATCGTTCGGCTATCTTTCGGAAAGCGCCTTCAGTGCTGCGTTCAAACGAGGGTGGGGAGCCTCTCCACGCGAGTTTGTGCGCATGGAAAGGCAAAGTCGCCAAAGCGCGTAGAATCAGCAACGGAGTTGCTCAAGAACTCGCCGACACCGGCTCATAGCAGGAGATCCACTCCCACTCCTTGAGTGCAGCAAGACGGTGCGGTTCGGCATGCTCAAGGTAGTACGGGTCTTCGAGCATTTTCCGCATCACCGCGAAACTCGGGTAGCGCACCAGTGCGATGGACTCCCATTTCGGTTCTGCAGGACCAAGGATCACTTCGGAAACATTTCCTCCATACAACACTTCGATTCCGGTGATGCCCAGTTTTTCCGCTACTTCGTTGAATGTCGGCACATAACGCTTGTAGTACGCGTCCTGCCCTGAACAAGCAGGCTGACTCTGATCCTCGTACTGTGCCACCTTGTTGAAGCTGACGAGATTCACCATTGTGACGGGCAGGTCGGCTGGAAACATGTCTTCAGCTGCCGCCATGTTTTTTGGATCGATCAATACTTTCGGCATACATTCTCCTTTGATGATTCGGTTAGAGGGAAGCCCAATGTTCTTTCAAAGCTGCTGCGATCTCGGTGCTTCGCTCGACAATGACCCAGTGATTAGCGTTCAGGGTCAGAACGCGTTTGCTGTGTGTATCCCTGCCCATTTCAGCCGCGAATGCGACAGGACAAGCCGCGTCTTTCTCCCCCCAGAACACCAGCCCAGGCGACGTTGCATGTTCAAGGTCTGGTTGCCACTCAGCCCCCACCGTAAGGGCTGAACGGTACAGCCGGAGAATGGACTCTTTCATCCGGTCATCCATGTGACTGACCGCTTCACTCGCTCGATCCCGTGGGAGATCTGCACTGACCATGAAGTCAACAAGATCGTCTGGTTTGAGATTTTGCATCCATCGTTCGCCTTCCTCCGGTGTCTGCCAGATCTTCGCGTTCGGATGCCACTCGTAATTGGGGCTGATAGGGCCGCTTCCTGCCGCCCATGACCGCACCAGATCCGGTCGCAAGGACGCAACCCGTGCGACAAGGATGCAGCCCCAATCATGGCCTACCAAATCTACCGGCTCCCCAAGTGTCTGGATGTACTGGATGATCCAGTCGACGTATTCTTCCTTAGTGGAGGCAAAGTTGGTAGGAAGCGGGCTATCGAAGCCCGGCAGTGCGGGGGTGAGCACGTCTTGACGTTTGAGACTGGTGACAATGGGCTGCCAGACCCTGTGGGTATCTGGGACACCGTGAATAAAGACTGCAGGCATGAGTTCCTCCTAAGGCGCGATTCGCACCCTAACTGTTACGTTATGACAATATGGTGCAAACTGTCCAAGTGAGATGCCAGCAATGACGCAGAAGAGGAGTTCAACCGATATCGAGCAGAGGCGGGATCACGTCATCAAGTCTGCGACAGCAGTCTTTCTGCGCTACGGTTACGCTCGCACCTCTATGGGTGACCTTGCTGGTGCAGCTCACCTTTCGCGGCCGGCACTCTACCAGGTCTTCCCGGGAAAAGAAGAACTCTTCTCTGAAGTCATTCGTGAACTTAATCGAGAGGCCATCGAGGGGTATCGTCGGACGCTGCCGAAGCTGAGATCACTCAAAACAAAGCTTCAACGGTTCTGCCGTGACTGGGGCACTCACGGATTGAAGCTGGTTGAAGTTCATCCCGACGCGAGGGACCTCTTTGACATGAAACACCCGGCCGTCCGGGAGATGTACGGAGAGTTCATCGCCTTTCTCGTCGGCATCCTCGTAGAGGAACGTGGACTTTCCGAGCAGTCGGCACACCGGGTGATGTACAACCTCGTTTTCTCTCTAAGCGGGCTCGAGGCTGCTGCCCGGGATGTCGCGCACATGGAAAAACTTATCGGTACCCAGGTTGATATCTTCCTTAGATCCGTCGAGAGCTCTGACGGCTCCGCCGATGTGCGGGTCATCTGATGACCCCTCTTCGGCTCTCGCCATCTGATGGATGCCGAAGCTTATGCACCTGCTAGGTTGTGCTGGACAATGATTGTGGTGACGCACTCCGTGTCCGGGACGAACGACTTGCTGATCGCCGACCAACAGCCTGAACTGGGTCATACGGCCGGCGTTTGCCACAGCCTGTGTTCCAGGAGCGTGGCCGGGACAGTTCGGACCTGGAATTGTTATCGGGGGGGCTCTAAGAAGGCCTAAATTCAGTCAGTGACCCGCATGTTGAATTGAACGGCCGTTCTCCTCAGCGTTCGGATTATCCCCTACAAGCCGGAATTCTGAGTACCAAAAAGGAGGACAGCACGCTTCCTTCGTACGTGCTGCCTATCGCAATACCAGGCCACGATGCCATCTGTTTGGTAGAAGCTCGCAGTGGGTCCATCTTCGGGCAACTGGGCTAGCCGTACAAGCTCTTTCGCGCCATCTTCTACCGTCTGAGATCCAGGTGCATGGCCGGTCATTTCCGTGGCCGTGTAGCCAGGGTTGCCGGAGTTGACCTTGATCTTCGTCTCGCGGAGATCATAGGCGAGATCCACCGTAAACATATTCAGCGCCGCTTTGGAGGCGTTATAAGCCAAGAGCTTGACATGATAAAACGGATTGCTTGGATCGGCATTGATGCCCAGGTGACGGAAAACTCAATGGTGGTGCCGGGCATGTTTCGGCCCGGATGGGTCAGGTTGCGACGTGTGTCGGATCGCGTCCACAAAAACGCAGGCGAGGGTAGCCGATTCATCGGCTCGTTTCCCTCTGTGCTGATCGCGTATCGCGGCAGTCCACTTGCTTGCGAAGCCGCAGACTCCCAACTCAGAACACCTATTGCACGGTGTAGGTAGTGCTTCGCTCACCTAGATAGGACTTTACTCCTGAGAGGAATACCGTGAACGTGCTTACCGTCAGTTAACGTCATTCCGAGATGCCGACTGCACATTCCTGATGGTTGTAAGGACGCACGTATTCTGCATTGTCCTCCCTGCAACAAAGAGCCTAATTCCGCAGGCCTACAAAGCAGTTCTCTTGAAGGGCAACGAATCGATGTCGACCTTACCGCGATCACCGACGAAAGCTGACATCAGAACTATTGCTGAAGCAAGTGACAGGCGCTGATGAATTTAGATTCTGTCTTTAGATGCTGCTGATTTTCTTGGGAGAGATGGACTTGAGGAAGAGATCGACCGCAACGTTTCGCGGACGATCGGGGCTGGTCCTGGGAGTCAAGATAGCGATGCACCAGTGAGGTGCGGAACAACGCAGGCCGGCAAATGGCAGCAGAACGAGGCGATTTGCGCGAGGACTTGAGGTCGCTACCCGCGCGGGAACGATTGCAACTCCCAGATCTTCCGCTACAAAATCAAGCAAAGTTTCCACATCACTCGCTTCATAAACGGTCCGTCTACGCGCCTGGGAACTGAGGATGAGCCTGTCGACAAGTTTGCGCAACGCCCGGTCAGGGGAAAGGTCGACAAAGCTTTGCTTGACCAATCGTTCCAAAGTAACGTCCTGTACTTTTGCCAACTCGTTGCGGACTGAACAGATAGCTACCAATTGATCTTCCGCAAATGGAGTCACGACAAGGCCAGGCAATATGGCTTTTTCAAGCAAGGCGTGAAAGCTAAGGTCGATCTCGCCCGACTTTACAAGGTCAGGGATGTTGGGTGTACTCAGGGCTCTTACAGAAAACTCAACCTGCGGATGCCGCCTCTGAAACGAAGCCAGACGCTTGGGCAGATCGATGTAGGGCCTGAGGCTTTGCAGGACCCCAAGACGAAGCAAGCCGCGCACGACGTTGTCCCCGGTGCGCACAACCCGAACTCCGGCATCCAGCATCGCAAGGCTGATCCGTGCGTGCTCCAGGAACTGCATTCCAGCCGCGGTAAGAGAAACCTTTCTAGTCGATCGATTAACAAGCTGTGTTCCCAGCTCCTGTTCAAGTTCTTTGATCGACATGGAAAGGCCGGACTGCACAATGTTCATTTTGCGCGCAGCAGCGGTGAATTGCTTTTCTTCAGCTAGAGCGATGAAGTTCTTGAGATGTCTAAGTTCCATTGAGCCCTACCCTTGCATCAACGTTGCAGATAGATTCTATCCGTATCTTTTGTTGGACGAATAGACAGTTGGATTCTAAGCTTGATTCAACGGTGAGGTTGGCCGGTGGAGGTTCAGGATGCAACAACAATCCCGGGTCGTTCGTCTCCTCGGCATTTCAGGCAGTCTGCGTAAGAACGCTTTCTCGACGTCGATACTGCAGGGTGTGGCTCTTACCGTTGACCCAGGCTCAGAGATGTCAGTTGTTACGCTTGAGAACGTTCCTCTCTACAATCAGGATCTGGATGTCACGCCAGCCCCGGCCGGGGTCGCGAAACTTCGTGCTGCGGTTGCGGCTTGCGATGTGGTAGTGATTGCCACGTCTGAATACAATCACGGTGTACCGGGAATCCTCAAGAACGCGCTCGACTGGGCTTCACGGCCCGCGTTCCAGTCGTGCTTCCGTGATAAGCCAGTCCTGATCTTAAGTTCGTCTTCTGCATCGACAGGAGGCGTACATGCGCAGTCTCAACTGCGCGAGACGCTCATGTCCATGCAGGCGCACGTGGTAGTCACACGCGAAATCGTGGTCGGAGATGTCAACGAGCAGATCGGAAATGGCTTGCTTACGGATCGAGCGACCCTCGACTTCATCCTGCAAGCGATCTCTAAACTACGGGAGCAGATCGACCTCCGACTTGCAGCGGCCGCCTTTTGAAGCGCCTCTGTGTCTTGTTGGGTTTGCTCTGCCAATTGGGGAGCGCCATGGCTCAGTCCGCCGCATCTCCGGTGCACCCTCCGGAGCCGGCCGTGAACCTCGGCGAGACCAGCTTCCTCGACGCCAGGGGGGCTCCGGGAATCCTGTTTGAGGAGATTGGCGATGGTTATCATAGCGGCGCTAGTCTAGGGCCGACAGGGCAGGTCGACGATAGCTCAGCGACGAACAGTATCACCTCTGTTGCCCACGTCGTCTTCCTGAGCAGTCATCGCGTGTTCGGCGCGTTCTATGGCGTCGAGGTGCTTGGGATTGCGGCCCATGTGAACGCCGGAGACAAGGGCACGGCTGGCGGATGGGCAGACCTGACTGTCTCGCCGCTTGTCCTACAGTGGAAGGAACAAACAGTCGGTCGTGTTCATCTCGACCAACGGTTTGTCCTGGATGCCGACATACCCATCGGGAGCTACAGCGCGACATCAGGCCTGAGTCTAAGCAGCAACACTTACACGGTTCATCCGTATTATGCGGTCACGGTGTTACCGGTCAAAAGGTTTGAGACCAGCCTGCGCTTCCATTATCTGTGGAACTCCACCAACCATGATCCTTCATTAAAGACGGAAGAGAATTCCACTCAAGCGGGCCAGGCGATTCACTTCAATGTCACAACGGCCTATCAGCTAGGCCATGGCATATGGGCAGGCGCGAACGGATACTACCTCAAGCAGATTACGGCACCACAAATCAGTGGAGTGAGTCTGTCTCATTCCCCGGAGCAGGTAGGCGGCATCGGTCCAGGTGTTCTCTGGACCCGGGGCCATTATGCCTTTTATGCAAATGCCTACCACGAAGTAGGTGCGCAAAATCGTTCCAATGGAAACCGGCTCATCCTTCGAGTTCAGATCATTCTCGGCAAGAAGAAAGCATCTGGACAGTAGCCTCATGAAACGAAACAACGCACGTCACTCGCAGAGGAGAAGAAATGGCAAAGATAAAAACCGAAATGTTAGCTGGAGGAATCCGCGCTCTGGTCGAGGGTCAAGGAACGCCGGTCATTCTAGTTCCAGGATGGCCTGAAACCGCGGAGGCCTACGGGGAGGTTATCCCGCTTCTTGCAGCACACCACTCCGTGATCTGCATCGATCCCCCGGGTCTCGGGGACTCGGATCCATCGACCGAAGGCTACGACACAGGAACTGTGAGCATGCTTTTGGCTCGGGCAATCCAGCAGCGAATCACAGAGCCTTACCACCTTGTGGGCCATGACGTTGGAGCGTGGATCGCTTATCCCTGGGCGTCCCAATTGCCTGAGAGTGTGCGGAGCCTTGCGTTGCTTGATTCTGCGCTCCCGGGTCTTACGGCTTCGCGCACCTACCCTCTGCCTCCTGAACTGAACGTAAAACTATGGCAGTTCTCGTTCAACATGCTCCCCGACCTGCCGGAGACCCTGACCGCCGGCCGCGAGCGTGAGTTCATCGGCTGGCTGGTGAAGAACAAAGCCGTACATCCGCAGCGGGTTGTTTCCATAGACAGATATGTGGAGAGCTACGCCCGTCCGGGTGCGATGGCAAAGGGCTTCGAGTATTATCGTGCGACGCCAAAGAGCGCTGCTCAAAATCAGGAGTTTGCCAAGCAGCGATTGTCGATGCCCGTTCTCGCTTTGGGCGGTCGAAGCGGTGTCGGCGATAGTCTGAGAAGCGCGATGGAGTCACTCGCGAACCACGTAGAAGGCGACGTGATCGAGGATTGCGGACATTACGTAATGGAAGAACAGCCCCGGGATGTAGCGAATGAGCTCTTAGCCTTCTTTAAGCGAGCGGAGCTAAGACGATGAAAGATTTCGCGCTGTCGTTCTTTGTAGGCCTCGCGGTTGGATTGATCTATGCAGCCGTACGTGTAAAGAGTCCGGCCCCCCCGATCGTAGCGTTGGTGGGGCTGCTCGGTATGGTCATCGGGGAGGCGGGATGCCAGAGAATCATCTCTTGGATTCGCTAAGGTGGATTGGCTGAGATCAACTGCAAAGGACTTCGTTCCCAATGACAAAAGATATTCACGAAGCTCAAATGGAGAACGCATGAAAGCTGAAGCACAACTCGCAATCGCTACAGGACGCTATGTAGATCATATTGGCATGACCGTGCCGAACATGGACGAGGCAATAGGATGGCTCACTCAGGCGCTTGGTGCGCAGCTTCTATGGCGTGTAGGACCATTTCACGAGACACCTACGGGAGTCCACATCGAGAGCGTCGAAATTGCGATGATGCGCTTGGGACCGAACGCGAATCTTGAACTTCTCTGCTACGAGTCGGAGGATCAGCGCAGGCATATGCCCGTTAATATTGACGTGGGATCCGGCCACATTGCCTTCTTTGTCGACGACCTCCAGGCCGCCGCTGCTTCCTTGAAGCGCCACGGAGCAAGGATGTTTCCGGGACCACTCGAAGGTGCAGGAGAGGAGAAGAAGGGTGAGCGCATCCACTACTTCCAGACTCCGTGGGGCGCGTACATGGAAATACTGTACCGACCGGCCCATCTTGGATACGAAAAGAACACTCCACATCGCCTCTTTACTTCTGAGGATCGTTGGCCGGCTGGCATCCCTTCCGAGCGCTCTATCGATCACTTCGGTCTGGTGGTGCCGGATCTGGGGGCTGCTACGGATTTCTTCGTCAACGCACTCGGTGCAGACCTCCTGTGGACTTTGGGTCCGTTCCCGAAGACACCCACCGGTGTCCCCATCCGAAATGTGTGGCTCGCGATGCTGAGGCTTGGTCCAAATCTAAACCTGGAACTTCAGCAGATCGAAGCGGAACAGCAGGTGAAAGCCGTTCCCAGCAACATCGACTGGGGAGCCATGCACCTGGGCTTCTTCGTCGACGATCTAGAGGCTGCGTTGGAATCGCTGAAGCCGTATGGTGTTGAGCCACTAGCCGGTCCGATCGCGACCGAAGGTGCTCCGAAGAAAGGGGAGAACATCTGGTACTTCAAAACGCCTTGGGGAGCGTTGCTGGAGCTGGTCCATCGTCCGTCCAGTTTGCCGTATGAAGATGAGACTTCAGCACGCCTTTATAGAACCGCATAACTCTATGATGGACGGGCTAGAGATGCGCCTCTGCTCAAGTCGTGAGCTTAGCGATGCAGACCTTGAGCTCCGTGCGGAGTACTGGCTGGCTGTACTGAACGGCAAGAGCGGTCACATGCGAGCGAACCGATAGCATGATAAAACAAATTGCCGGGATGCCTAGACGGGGCCTACAGCTCTGCAGAGTGGGTGTACTCTTCGTGCGATTGGGAAACGGCAGAGTCCGCCGCAGCGGGGTTAATCGCAGCGGCGGCCTGGCTCATCGCCCACAAGGCAGCTGCTAACTGCGGCTTACGGTCTTCGCTCCCTACGATTTCCGCCGACTTTGAGCCCGGCGATGCCAAAAGGCCGGAGGTCATTCAGGGAGCCAGTATCCAGATCTCTTCATCCGGACAGCTACAGCACTCTTTCTCAGGAAGGGATGGTAGGTGGACAATCTCGCTACCATCGAGCGCATTCACGAAGATGGCGGCTTGTCGGTCAAGGTGGACTCCGGCGCAAGCCTGCAGCTTACCCCCGAACAGGCTCAGCACGTCGAGTATGGCTATGCCATCGAGTCGACCAAGCATCTTGCGGTCGATCGCGTCATCCTTAGCGGAGAGGCCGAACAGATCACCGGCCAGCGTGATGCTCTCGCGGAGCTCCCACCAAGCTCCACGAGCTGAGTGTCTATACGTCTGAAGGCTACCAGCCGACACAGCCTCCGCATGTCTCCAACGATCTTGCAACGCCTTCGCCTACGGAGGTGTCCACACAGGAAGTGAGCCTGCCATCACTCGAACAAGAAGGCTACGCCCTCGAAATGTAAAAATACCCCTTTTACGCAGACGATCGCTTACCTTGCCAAACCCGCTACCGAAGCGCCGATGTGTAGTTCCGCATTGATGCATTTACGGATTCCTCATACCTACTTATATGCCCGTCACCAAGGGCTGAGAAATTTGGAAGAAGTCGGCATCATAAACTCTTCCAAGGAGCGCTGCGAAGGGCTTGTTATGGAGCTTCAGACAGGCAGCCTTTCGCCTCCCAAGTGTTCGAGCTGAGGGACGTCTGGTTTTGACGAGGGAGTTATATATCAAACCAGTCAGCTGCCTATCAGCACTTATTCTCTCCCTGGCGACTTTCCAGGCGCGTAACCATCGGCACAGTTCCCAGTTGTGAAAGCGCTCGCTGGAAGCCATTCCATTCATCGCGTATGAAAGAAATTCTAAGGTCTACCGTGAACCGAGAACTTACGATTGCGTCGCAGGATCGCAACCAGGTATTGAGAGTCTCTGTGTAAGGCCTCTCTTGAGAGTTCAATTCACGTGCGTGGGAACAAGCAATAAGGCATGCGGCCCGAGGACTGCAAGCTGCGACCCATCACGTGATAGCGCATACGACTGAACGGAAAGATGAAAGTCCCTAGTGAAGAAGCTACCTACTCGCTTGCCGTCAGCTCTCCGGAATAGCTCAATTTGTTCCCATTCCATATCTTTTCTAAAGAATGGTTGACCAACAGCTTCTGAAGACATTCTCACTCTTCTAAGAGCGACAAAAGATGTATTGCTCGCTCGTGCTGTGAGAGCGATCTCATTTGCTGAGGCTGTTCCTTTTAGGACTACATGACGATCAGCGCCGAGCACACGGTACCAATGAGCGAAGGTAGATGAACATCCCTCCACAAATATAAAATAATCGACGAGGTCTTCAACTTGAGGCCTGCAGCCGGAAATAACCGTCATCACGTGTTGTCGCACTGCATTGCGATCTAGTGAATCCAAATACCATTCATCTCCCCCATGATTCTGGATGGTCAGCTCCTGGTCGCCGACGAGCGCCTTCGCGGTCGCCTTGACACTGTCTGTCGTAGTGCGGACGAGATGTAAAGTTGCGTCATAAACTTCGTCAGCAGTCTCTCTCCCGTTTGCTCCTTCCAACACCCTGGTTATCCCGGAAGGCGAGCGCCTTGCAGCTCCGATCGTCAAGTAGTCGCCTGATGACGACACAGAGATGTGACTTAGCGGCTCCGCAATAGGGAGCGATCCACGGTTCGTGAGGGTTGCATCAAGAAGGCGCAGCTCGTTAGGTAAATGAACGAGGATGTGTCCATCGCCGAACTTCCAGAAGTATTCATCGTGTCCACGTACTTTCCAGTCCTCGACCCGCATAACGATGTGAGCGCGACTGTCGATCCGAACGGCGCGAACTGAGCGCTCCTCATCCGCCTTCTCTGTGTGGCGGGTTCGGAGCAGATGCAGATCGTACGTGCAGAGAATTACCCGCTCGTTCAGGTAGACGATTGCTGCATCGTTGGGCACCTCGACACTTCTACCATGCTCACGGGGCGCGTAGCCGCGACTCTCAAGCCAAATTGAGTTGATCCGGCTTTCTAGTTTGGAGTTCTCCAACACCCCGGACACTTCGTTACCGCACGCGCTACTACATGCTTCCTGAACACTTGGAGTGATCGAGCCCGAAGTGGTTTTTAACCGACGACGGTTATAATCCCCGGCTGAGTGGGCGTCGCTTGTCTGGCTAATCAGGGGAACTGTCAACAAGCACACTACAGCGGTTTCAGATTAGCGGCAGACATAAACATAAAGTGGATGACCTTGCATACCAGAAGCCGCGAAGAGGGCAGATCTATGCCTTTCATCTACCAGACAAGTTCAACAACTGCTCTTGGGGGGGGCGCCTAACGGGGTCAAAGATGAGCGCTGCTAAGCCAGAGAGGATTGTTTGGATCGATGCAGTAGGCCATGAACCTGACCCATTTGGGATCGACAGGTCAAGCCTGTGATCTTGGGCCACTGCTAATGCGCCGGGAGTTGGAACGTTGCGGCGTCTAGGTATTCGGCTGACACAGAATCGTACTAATCGATTTCTCCAATGCCTTCCGATAGGGCGGGCTTACCAGAGGAAGACTCCATGGCGAGTGTCGCCAGTTTTTTTACCGTCTCTTTCGTTTCATTGCAACGTGTCACGAAAATCAGGGAGTGTCGGAACGGCGGATTCGAACGTAGAGTTCGATAGACGACCTTGTCAGGTCTCGAAACGCACAGAGATTTTGGTATGAACGTAATGCCAATGCCTGCTGCCACGAGGTTGAGTGCAAGGACAAGGTCTGGGGTCTCTTGCACCACTCGTGGGGTGAAACCTTTCGCCATACAGGCCTCGCGAAAGGTAGCAACGAAATCATGCCTCTCGGAGCGGTCGTTGTGAAAGATTAGCGCGGTGTCGCGGAGGGATTCGACGGAGATTGTCGCTTTGCAAGCAAGAGGATGCCCTTTTGGTATTGCTACAAGACACGATTCCTGAAAATAGGGGAAACTCTCAAACCGCTGGGGTCCAGGAACAGGCGGGCAAACGATAGCGGCGTCGATTCGGTGGGATTCGAGAGCGATCAAGAGTTCTGCGGAATCGGCCTGAAGAAAAGATAAAAGAATATCGGGGTACCGCTTTTTGTAACGGCCTATCAGCAGAGAAACCGGCTGAGCAAAGCCAGCAGCTTCAGTCATGCCAACGATGACGTTGCCACGGATGCCGCGGCCGACCTCCGATGTTCTCATTGCAGCGGCCCTTGTTTTCTCCAGGATCGCCGATGCTTCCTGATGAAACCATTGTCCCGCCTCTGTCAGTTCGATGCCACGCCCACATTTGCGCAGTAAAGGCGTACCGAGCTCGCGCTCGAGAGCGCGGACCTGTTGGGTTAGAGCAGGTTGAGCGAGGTGTAGACGAGCTGCAGCCCGGGTTACATGTTGCTCCTCAGCGATGATGCAGAACGAATGCAGATGACGTATTTCCATGAGCATCTCCAGTCAAGAGGCTTCTCGAGAAGCATTAGCCTCTAACGCACTTCATACGCCTAGTTTATCAATCACGTTGAAAATGAGTATTGGACGACAGAGCACCCAATTCACATACTTAACTCAAGTGGTTGTGAATGGGCACGCTCACAGCCGTTGCGATTCTGCACGGAGCGTGAGACGGCACACTTGCACCACTGGCAAGCGTTACCCCCTCGACCATGACATCCAGGGAGGACGGAAGTGTCTGGGTTGCCTTCTTCATTTGCGAGCTTGTAAGTTTTCTCAACGAAAGGGTCTACCGCATGGCGTTCTTCGTAGTATTTATGTCCCATCCGAATCACACAGCTTGGAGCGAGCACCTAAAGGCGCATATGGCCTACATCCGGTCGCTGGAAAAATGCGGCACGCTTCGCGCCTCCGGCAAGGTTGTCGATGCCAAAGTCACAACTGCGTGCCTGATCCTCACTGCGCAGAACCGTGCCGAACTAGACACCATCATTGCCAAGGATCCTTTCAGTTCAGCGGGAGTGATCGAGGATCTCCGAATTTCGGAATGGGATCCTTTCATAGGCATTTTCGCCTCTGAGTCAGGCGGCAACGCACCGGAATGATCGTTAGTCCACTGGGTCCATACCGCAACGAGAATCCTCCAACGTTTACGGGTCGTCGCACTCGCCCCCTAAGTTCGACCAAGTTCTGGAGCAACGTCATTATGCCTATCGATTCACTCCTTGAAAGCCTCAGTTCAAAACGTCCTTCTCGCTTTGGCAAGATCAGCCTGTCCGACCAAGACTGGCTCGCGAAGCAGGAAGAGGAAGCAATTCTGTTTCCAGATCAGCCGATCGTCGATCCTCATCATCACCTCTGGGACATGCCAGGCTATCGCTATCTTCTCGATGAGTTCGCTGCCGACATAAGCACTGGTCACAATGTTGTTGCCACCGTCTTTGCCGAATGCTCTTCTATGTGGCGAGCCGATGGTCCCGAACCGTTGCGGCCCATAGGAGAGACTGAGTTCGTTCTTGGCCAGGGCGCGATGAGCCGCAGCGGCAAGCGTGGCCCCGGAAACGTCGCAGCAGGGATCATCGGATTCGCTGACTTGACGCTTGGTTCCGCTGTCGAGGATGTACTTGACGCTCAACTCAAGGCAGCTAACGGTCGGTTCAAGGGCATACGCCACGAGGCGAACTGGGATGCCAGTCTGGAAGTGGGCAACGCTCCAACCGGAGCGTGGCAAGGAATGCTTCTTGAGGGCAAAACTTCGGACGGTTTTCGGAAGCTTCAGCAAGCTGGTCTAACATTTGACGCCTGGGTCTATCAGACGCAGCTGGACGACATTTGCACGATCGCAGACCGTTTTCCCGACCTGACGATCATCCTGAACCATTGTGGAGGCCCGTTAGGGTATGGGCCCTACGCCAATCAGCAGGATGAGAATTTCCGAAACTGGGACGATGCCATTCGCAAGGTTGCTAAGCGACCAAACGTGATGTGCAAGGTCGGTGGCATCTTGTCGCGCAGTGCCACCTTTGACTACATACACGCGGAGGTGCCTCCCACGTCCGATGAACTGTTGAAGGTGTGGTTACCGTATTTCGCGACCTGTCTAGAAATTTTTGGAGAAAGCCGGTCGATGTTCGAAAGCAACTTTCCGGTCGAGAAAATGGGAACCGGGTATCGCACTCTGCTCAACGTTTTTAAGAAGTTTTTGTCATCCGCTTCACCGGAACAGCGCCAGGCATTCTTCTTTGGGAATGCGAACAGAGTGTACCGGTTGGGGCTGCCCGGTTCATCTATCTTGAATCGGACTTCGGTACGGACAGGTATTGGAGTGCGTTGACCGACGCAATCGAAACCTCGAATCCGGCGTACGCGGCACTTACTCGACAGCCTGCTCAGAACGCACCGCAAAATGAAAACTGCAAAACTGACCGTCTGTGCTGACACACCCAGGGCCATCGGCCGACTCTGCCCGTAGCGAAAGGGTATACGCTATCGTGACGCAACATGCCTCTTTTACTGGAGAAAAGACGTATTCTTGTGATCTTCAGAGCTATGTGGCGGGCTTTCTTCAGCGCTAACTGATACCAATGACGAGTGTACTGCGGGCGGCGTTGACCACGTCGTCGGTGATTACGGTTAGCTCATTGACCCGGAGAACCCGCTCGATCTGCAGGAATAGTCGGCGTAGAAGTCGGAAATTGCCTCCCGTAATCCTGGCGATACTCGCAATGGCCTGAGAATCGGTGAAGTCCGCCCCGTCGAGCTGCAGGCCAAGCTTCTGCCAGTGCCGTGCGAGCACAAACGACAGTTCATCGCCAAGCAGTGGACGGTAGTGATGGGCGAAGCCAACTCGGCTGTAAAGCTGTGGGTAGCGGGACATGCGCTTCTCGATCCCCGGCATGCCGATCAGGATAAGGCCAATGTCGTTACGGTCGAAGAGGTCACGCAGATATTCCAGAGCGGCGGTATTGAGGCGCTCTGCTTCGTCAAGGACGACCAGCTCCACGTAGTCCCAAGGCAGAGTGCGAGCCGTTTTGCCCGTGTGCTGGTCGATGCAGACATTGATGCGGCCGAGCAGATCGTCGATCTGGTGTCGAAGCGCGCCAAAGTTGGCTCGTACGTCCGGTGTGAAGAAGAGGACGCGTGACCGGGCGAGCGTCGCATAGATTTTCTTGTCTGCTTCGTCGCGAGGTCCCCAGCGAGTTAGAAGCGGCTCAACGGTTTGCCAGTGAGCATACCGTCTCGCGGATTGCGTTTTGCCCACACCTGCCGCACCGTAGCAGAGGCCGATGTAGCGCTCTTTGCGAACGACGTTTGCGAATTCCATGAACCGGCGATGTTCTTTGGTGACGATGAAAGCCTCTGCACGGCGAGGTGCCTTGGTTGTTCTCATTCAAGATCCTCCCGGTAGGTATGTAGTTTGGCTGCGGGATTGAGGTCTTTGCCGTGGGCGTAGCCGTCGTTTCAGTGTGAGGTGAAAGGAAATCTGCAACGGGGGTGACGCGTTCCCTGATCTGTCCACGAAGCGCTCGCCGATGAGCCGAGCGCGCGGCCTGGATGTCCTTCAAGGTGATCGCTTCGCCGCAATGCTCGGGGCTTACGGCGCGGCAGAGAAAGCGATTCCGGTGAAAGACACGGATCTCAGCAACATCGCGTGGATCGTAGCGAATCGTCACGGCCTCTTTCACGTATGCCGCCAAGGTTGGGTCCATGTATCGGATTCCTTGAAAGTGAATGCCGTCGCGGTGAACAGTCCGAGCTTTGGCCACCGAGATCAGCAGTAATCCAAATCCTCAAGGCTCTCCGGCATGCGGGGAAGCCAGCCGTTGCCCGACCAGGCGGCACGCGGAGCGACATGGATCTCGCGATGCACTCGGGCGTTGTAGGTGCCGACCAGGAAGGTGCCAATAGCTCGGTCCAGTTCAGCCAAAGACAGCTTTGGTTCGGTTGCGGGCTTACCATGCTTCAGGTAGCCGGGCAGCTCAGGCAACAGTTCTGTGTTGAGAGTTCCGAACAGACGCTCAATTTTGCCGCGTCCTTGAGGACGGGCAATGGTCGAGTACACAAGTTCGAATTGCAGGTCTACAGCCACCTGCTCAAGGTGATTGCTCGTGAAGTCGCTCCCATGATCGACATAGAGAATGTCCGGAATACCGCATACAGCCCATAACGGGTCCGCTTTACGCCAGATCGCCTGACGAAGTGCAAGCGACGTTTGGAAAGCCGAGGGTGCTCCAGCAAAGACCAAGTAGCCGGCCAGAGCACGAGAGTGGTCGTCAATAACGGTGGTCAGCCACGGCCTGATCGCCTCGCCACTTGCGTCCCGGATGAGCACGTCGAGTTGGGTGTGATCGGCCTGCCAGATTGCATTCGGGTGGCTCGCGCGGTGGCGATACACCAATTCGAACTGGTCTCGGAAACGAGCAGGACCTTCATGAGCAAGCGTGGTCAGAGCCGGATCAAGCCGAGAGATGATGGCATAGACGCTGCTGTACGAGAGCGACGGCCACTCTCGCTCTTTACAGAGCGCGAGAACGCGGCGATGAACGGCAGCGGCGGAAGGCCGTGGCTTTTTGAGAAACAGTCCTTCGATCAGCTCTACTGCTTCTGCCGGCAGCTTTCGCCGTCCACGATCCTCGCGCGTTTGTCGAACGAGGCCAGCCAAGCCATCGACGCGGTATTGAGCAAGCCAGCGTTCCACCGTTCGTAAGCCCACACCTGCTGCTTGGGCCGCCCTTGGAAGCGGAACGCCTCGTTCCGTGTGGGAACGGAGTACGCGAAAGCGAGCCATCGCTTGCTCACGCTGGGCTTCGGTGAGTTCTGCCAAGGTCGGCGATTTGTCTTCCAAGCGCATAGCGACACCCCTGGACTACACTCGGAACCGTGTCCGTAAGACGATCCCTCAACGGACGTTGTGCGGAAGATAACCAGATCGCAGAAACACAGCAAAGCTTGTCTCATTAACCTGGTACGGTGATATTCTCACATGAGGCCCCTCAAACGTGCCATTTTTCTATGCCCAAGACCCTGATCGGCTACGCTCGATGCTCTACGGACAAACAAGACCTCACCGCACAGCGAGAAGCCCTCGCGGAATTGGGCGTGGCTGCTGATCGGATCTATGTCGATCACGGATTGACCGGAACGAACCGCGCCAGACCTGGGCTTAACCAAGCTCTTGCCGCTGTTCGCAAGGGCGATACGCTGGTCGTGCCGAAACTGGACCGACTCGCCAGGTCGGTACCCGATGCGCGCTCTATCGCAGATGAGCTGGCAGCACGCGGTGTAACGCTGGCACTCGGCCAAAGCCGCTACGACCCAGCCGATCCCATGGGCAAGATGTTCTTCAACATCCTGGCAACGTTCGCGGAGTTTGAGTCCGACCTGATTCGCCTGCGTACCCGTGAAGGCATGAAGATCGCTCGCGCAAAAGGGAGACTCAGGGGCAAACAGCCCAAACTATCAGACAAGCAGCAGAAAGAGTTAGGTCGCATGCATGGAACCGGACAGTACACGATCAGTGATCTGGCAGAGCTGTTCACCATCTCTCGTCCGACCGTCTACCGAACACTGCTGCGTAATGTCGGCTAAGCGCGGTTTGAAAAGAAATAGATGTGCGCCGTCGGACGTAAAACATACGCTAAAGCTTGCACGACTTCGTGAAGGCGACCCTCTCAGAACCCCTTGTCAGAATCAGATTGCGGATCATGAGCTGCTATATTACCCGTTCAGCTTCTATATGACCGCAGGTCATATAGAATGACCATCAGTCAGCATGGGAGCGATTATGCATAGCGGGAAGTCCTGGGCAATTGTCACTGGCGCATCGAGCGGTCTAGGCGTCGAGATCGCGAAGCAGCTTGCAAAGCGGAAGATCAATCTCGTTCTCACTGCACGATCTGAGCAGCAACTACAGCATCTGGCTCAAGCGGTCAGCCGAGACTACGGCGTTGATGTAGTCGTCGAACCGCTCGATCTGAGCGTTCCAGATGGTCCGGTGGCGTTGCAGGAGAGACTAGAGCAGCGTGGTATAGAGCCAGAGATTCTCATCAATAATGCTGGTTTTGGGATTTATGAGCCTTTTCTGGATAGCGATCCTGCGCGTCTTCGCGCGATGCTGCAACTTGATATCGTAAGCCTCGTGGAGCTAAGTCAGATCTTCGGTAGACAGATGATGCTGCGCGGGCGGGGGCGCATCCTTCTCGTAGGAAGCATGGCCGCATATCAACCGGTTCCCAATATGACGGCTTATGCCGCTGCCAAAGCGTTTGTGCTGTCGTTTGGCGAAGCCCTGCATGTCGAATTGGCTCCCACGGTAAGTGTCACCGTGCTATCACCAGGCTTGATGGATACCGGCTTTAACGAAGCTTCCGGATATCAGACACCGAAGGCGCTGGATATTATGAAACTTGTTCCTGCCGATGTCGCCCAAATCGGCCTCGACGCTTTGTTCGCCGGCAAGTCAGGCGTGATTGCAGGTCGTCTGAACAAAGTCATGGCGTTAAGCAGTCGTCTTCTGCCTCGTCATGCTGCAGCAAAAGCTTCCATGCCCAAGGCGGAGAAAGTCCGTGGCTAAGCGTGCTTACGGTAAGGAAGACAAGCAGGTGCGACGGGAAGAGATCCTCGCTGCGGCACGTCGCCTCTTCGCCTCCGGTTCCGGCGAACTCCCAGCGGTGGCCGACATTGCGGTTGCGGCGGGCTTGGCCAAAGGCACCGTCTACCTCTACTTTGCCACGAAGGAAGCGATCTTCGCGGCTCTCATCCTTGAGGGCTGGAACGGTGTCCTTGATGAGGTCGATAGGGTATTCCGCAGCGACAGCTCTGGTCCGGACAAGGTGGCGAGATTCCTAAAGCGAACCGTTGCATATATGGTGACTGATCGGGAGTTGCTTCGACTCGACGCGCTCGGACATGGCGTCGTGGAACGCAACTTGGAACTCGAGACCCTGCACAGTTTCAAAAGTGCGCTCACACAACGCCTGTTGGAAAGCGGGGCGGTTCTGGAGAAAGCCATGGATCTCCCGCCTGGTCGTGGTGTCCAACTGTTGATAAGAACCTATGCCCTGACACGTGGGTTGTGGCAGTCCCTCAACACCGAACCAAAGAGACCCAGTGGCATTCCCAGCGTTTTCCAGCGGATGGATTTCACGCAGGAACTGACGGAAGCGCTTGTTGAATATTGGCGGGGTGCTCTTGCCGAAACCCACGGCTTTGTCTCTCAGTAGAATTCTGATTGATTTCTGAACCGGTGCAGTGATGTCGCATTAATGTCAGTAATGAGCACGGCCAGCGCCGGCCTACCTCGTTTGACGAAAGCTACCCCTGAAGAAAGCCCGCCAAACAGCGCTAAAGATCACATATTCTCGCCAGCGTTCCAATGTTCTCACAAACCCTCTTTTGGGAGAAGAACGAGGGCGGGACAAGCACAGTAGCTCTTGAGGTTCAATCTTTTGTCGGCCAGTTCTCGGCTGGCGCATGCTGAGCGAAGAAGTCGAGAAGACTTTGTGGAGCAGCCTCGCCGAACAGATTTTCCTGATTCGCTTCAGATTCAGCGGCGGAACAGGCGCTCCGTGGGAAGAGTTTTGTTTCGTAAGCAAGAAGGGCGCCCTCAATGTCATTCTGGTTGGCGACAATCTCCTCCCCGAGTCTTGCGCCGTCATACATGGCTAGATTGGCTCCCTCTCCAGCAAAGGGAGACATCAGATGTGCAGCATCTCCGAGCAGTGTCACTCCCTGAACGCGATTTCACCTGTGGCCGACCGTAAGTGCCTTGATCGCTCGGGGTACAGGGGCAACATCGTATGTTGTAATCAGCCCAGTTAAGTCTTCCGACCACCCTGCAAATTCCGTCGCCGCGCTGGCGAGAGCCACCGCAGGTGTAGAGAAATCCAAGTTCGCAAGCCAGTTTTCCGGCTTCGTTAGAGCTATGTAGGTATGTAGAACGCCGTTCGGTTCGCGATGTCCGAGCAGACCTCTACCGGGGGAGAGTGCAAAAAGAGAACCGCCGCCTATCACCCCGGCGCTCACTGGATGGCGATTGTCACAATCGTTTAGCCATGTCTCGATGAAGGAGATACCCACATAGGCTGGTTTCGCCTGAGAGAGAAGCGGACGGATCCTCGACCATGCGCCGTCCGCTCCCACAAGCAGTTTCGCTGTGGCCGTTGAATCCTCCGCAAATGTAATGAATTGCTCCCCGTTTCCGAGAGGGGCAACACTCTTGACCTTGAACCCCCATCGGATAGTGCCCGGGGATAAGGAGTCCAGCAGCAGACGCCTCAGTTCACCTCGCAAAACCTCCGGCCTACCGTTGTTCGGATCGTCTGGTTCGTCAAGCAAACGGTTCCATTCTTGTTCATCACCCTAGAGCAGATTAGCTGATGGTATATAGCTAGATTCTTTGCAAGAGATGTGTGTGGTTTGAAGCTTGAGAGATGGCTCGACCTTACAGCGACGATCTTCGTCGGAAGCTTTTGGAGGCTCACGATCAGGGCAAGGGGACGCTGGCTGAGTTGGCGGACCGGTTCGGCGTGAGTCTGGCATGGGCGTGGAAGATTTCAAGCGCACGCAGGCGTACCGGTTCAGCCGAGCGCAAGCCGTATCAGTCGCGCAAGGTGCGTTGCCTTGAAAGGCAGAATCTTTCACCCGGCTTGTGCTTAGAGCGTGTGTCCAAGCACCGTGGCTAAAGGTTTACAGGACCGTGCTTTGTCGGTTTCCAGCTCCCTGACTCAGGTTAGGGGCAGGTTGCGGGGGCGTACCGCAGACGTTCCGGGGTTTCGTAGGACCATCGACCTTGGTGTGCCCACTCTTGTTCGGCGGTCCAGCCATTACAGAGAAGCGCTCCCGCTCGGCGATCCGCTCGTGGTCGATCAAGAAAACGTGCTAAGGCCAGTGGCGCTTCCGTCACTCTGTCTGTCTGATGACTTAGGCCTCATCTTCAAGGCTCCGTATCAACTTCTTATGATCGGCTGTTCAGAGCCGCCGAACGTAGAAAGTCATTCCAGCTGTGCCGTACGCACCCAACGGGTCATGCTCAACGGAGTTGGTTTAAACGAGAAATTTCGTTAATTCATCAGCATCGCGCGCTGCCAAGGCTCCGAAGAACTGCCGTACTACTGCGATCTACTCCGACATAGCTGTTCCCCTTCCTCTCCAGGTCTGTGTCTTGGGTCACATTGGATCTTGCTTAGCCTTGTGCAGGACGGGCTTAGGCGTGAACAGGCCGGCAAAACTCGATCGGTACTGCGTGAAGACGACACTCCACAAGACACATGCGACGAGCGCTGGCGCGATGCCCTCTTCGAGCGTCAGGTGAAACGCCAGGATGTTATAAAGTTCGGCCGCAAGAATGGTGAGAGCCAGGGGTACGAAGAACCCGGATAGCAGGAGCACTCCTCCAAGCACCTGTGCTGCGAAGAAGAAGGCAGCGAAATGCGAAGCGATCGCGGCCCCGAAGAACTGCGCTGCCAGCGGGTTTGTCGGCGGCGGCTGGTGGATGAAGTGCAGGAAGCCATTCAGTCCAAAGACGAGAAACATCAGTCCCAGTAGGTAGCGTGCGATCGTAGAGGTCAGCTTCAAAGGCGAGCTCCCTCCAGGCTGTGTGCATGCGTCTGCACCGCTGCAATGTAGGGAGCAAGAAACGACGCCCTGTCCTTGCCCTGATTCAGTGCCGAGGTGCCACCCGCTGTGAGGAACGTCGAATCCTTCACGCCCAAGAAGCCGAAGACCGACTTCAAGTAGGGCTCCACGAAATTGCAAGAAGCCATCTGTGTTCCTGCATCATAAATGCCGCCAGAAGCCACGATGAAGGTTGCGCGCTTGCCGAGGAGAAGACCCTTGGGCTTTCCCTCTTCGTACGCAAAGGTGCGATTGACCCGGCAGATCTGATCGATCCAAAGCTTCAGAACCGACGGAACCCCAAAGTTGTGCATGGGCACGCCAATAACGTATTCGTCCGCCGATTCAAGCTCCGCGAGTAGCGTGTCTGAAGGGGCAAGCAGCGCTTGCTGTTCGGGGCTGCGGGACGCGGCAGGCGTGTAGGCCGCGCCCACCCACTCCGCGGTCACAGGCGTGGAAGGTTCGGCGTTGAGGTCGCGCACGATGACTACGCCACCGTGGTGCGCATCTCGCCACTTGGCAACAAGTTCATGCGTGAGCTCGCGTGAGACCGAGCGTCCGTAGAGAGGGCTTGAATCGATATGTAGCAGAGTTGACATATGGAATCTCCTGATGAGCATGTGACGACTAATCACCACGTGCCCATCTCAAGAGTAGACACGAGTAGCTTTTGCGTCAACTGTCGATTAGAATCGCTCAAGGTAGGGGATGGTTCAAGAGATTGCAAAGACGTCTGAAGCACTCGACCCGCGCATCGTGCGGAGTCGCCTTATGCTCATGAACGCGCTGTCGGTTTTGCTGAAGAAGAAGCTTTTCGAAGAAATCTCTGTCCAGGACATCACCGAACAAGCGACCCTGAACCGTAACACGTTTTATCTGCACTACCCCGACAAAATAGCCCTTCTGCAGGCGATGACAGAGAGCCGCTTCAGGGCGTTGATCGCGCGTCGGAACATCTCCTTTGTGAATTGCAACGGTGCGCTCCGTGCCATAGCGCTGGGCGTTTGCGACTATCTCGTAGAGGTGACGAACTGCCCTGAGAAGGGCGCGCAATTACCACTTGAGGGCGCCATCGTTCCTGCGATCGAGACCATGTTTATGGAAGGAGTGTCGCACCATGCGGTTGTGCCCGGCATCGATCCTGCCATGATGGCCAACGCCGCGGCGTGGGCCGTGTTCGGAGCAGCTCGCAGATGGCACCAGGCACCGGCCCGCAAACGGATTCCTGCGGAGGAGATGGCCGCCAAAATCGAGACCATGGTCAAACCCGTTTTCCTTAACTCCTTCGTTTAGAAGCGTCTCAAGATGCGATCTTCAGTATTGTGATCCAGGCACGTTCAAGCAAGAACGCTCGCTAAACCAAGCACGTCAATCATATGTGATTCAGTCTGCGCGCGACGGCTCAGACGAAGAGATCTCGGCCGTTCAAGCGCCGCACCGTTACGGATTCGTCTTCATCAAGCTATAGCCGCAGCATCTTGGGCCAGGAGGACGGGCGTGAAACGTGGAGGCAGCCATCGTCGGCACAATTTTGGGCGAGCGTTTTGTAGCGGCTGGCCATAAGGTTCTCATCACAAACAGTCGCGCTCCGCAGACGCCTTCCGGCAATGAGCAGAACTGAACCAGCCCTTCCAACCGGTTACGTTTACAGAGCTAGAGCAGAGTGCCGCCAAACTTCGCCTTGCAATCATGGCGAGTAATGATGAGCACCTGAAAGCGCTTGGTCTTTTCGTGCGGGTCAACACCTCATCCTGAATGAGTCGGGTGCTTCACGATCCGTTTTCTCATGCTGAATCACATGATCCACCATACCGCGCAGATGGGCGTCTACTACCGCATCGGTGGCGCATATCATTAGTCGGATGCTCGTCAGTAACAAGAATGGGCGATTAGCCGCCTAGCGGCTTCTCAAGCGCCGATTCCGGAACGGTGAAGGCGTATTGGATCCCCCCATCGAGCGGAAATACTGAGGCGGTGATGAATGCGGCGTCTTTCGAAGCCAGGAATGCGACAGTGCCTGCGATCTCCTCAAGCGTTCCGAATCGGCCGAGCGGCATGTGGGTAAACCGCCGACGCCGCTCTCGTTCTCCGATACGAGCAAAAACCTCGGCTAGAGCGGGCGTCTGAATGGGGCCGAGACAGAGGGCATTGACACGGATACCCTGACGGGCAAGATTCGTTCCTAGATCTCGACTCATTTGGGATACAGCTGCCTTTGCCGCGTTATAGGCCATCTGCCCGGTCGCCGATCCCATGCCCGCCAGGAAAGAGCTACAGTTCACGACCGAGCCACTTGGCGGATCGTTCTTCAGCATGTAGGGAATGCCGTGTTTGCAGCAAAGCCACGCCGTGAGGAAGTTGGCGGACCAGATTCGGTTGAGCACTTCGCTTGTTGTCTCAAGGACCGACCTATCTTCCGACGTAACCGCACCAGCGTTGTTGTAGAGAAAGTCGATGCGTCCCGCCTCCTGATATACGCGCGAGATCGCTTCGCGTACTGCATCCTCGTTGCTAAGGTCTGCTTGTATCGAGACTGACCCTGTGTCGTGATTTTCTACGTCGAGACCCACCACGGTAGCTCCCTCGAAAGCGAGGCGTTCCGCCACGGCGCGCCCAATGGAACTAGCGGCGCCTCCTACCACACAGATCATCCCTGTTAAATGTTCGCCGTCCGATGCCATGCAGACCTCCATTTTCCGATTGTAGGTGGTTGAATTCGCTTCCTCGGGCTGAATTGCTGTGTAAGGGTAGTAAGCCGCTGCCAGGAAGTCTGTGGCTTTGCGCTCTCTTAGAAGTCCTGCACGGAGAACCTTGCAACAATAACCGTCTCACAAATCCAGACCAGACAAGCTTCAGAAACGATCAAGATCGCGTGCTACTGTGACTTCTCCCTTAAAGAATTTCTGGGCTTGCTGGATAAGCTCTGGCGCGACGTTATCGGTGGGAGCTGGTATTGCCAAATGCGTGAATACGAGGCGTTTGACTCCCGCCGCAGCGGCGAGCTTAGCTGCGCTTTCCGGGCCTAGGTGCTGATATTCGAAGTGGTATTGTCCGTACTGCGGGCTGCCTCCGGCTGAAGAGCCTCGCGGGGGTTGTGACCCTGTCTCCGGGGTTCTCGCAATAGGCTGCTGGTCGTTCTCAGTCTGTGCTTCTGTTTCGTATTGCTGCGCAACTCCGACGGGCCGCGGGCCTCTGCGTTCGCCTGCTCCGGCTGTGCCACGCAGTGTCACTTCGCTGAAAAGAATATTGACTTCGTGCTCCAAGGTGACGACAGCAGCGGAGGGACCAGTGTCGCCCGTATAGCCGATAGCGTAGCCCTCGTAGTCGAAGCGATAGGAGAGCGACTGCGTGCCGTTATCCTGCGGATGTCCCGGCGGGGCGTCGAAATGTGAGTTCTGGACCGTTCGTACGCGGACACCGTCCACTACGATATCGGCTCCGCTTCTCAAGATGATGACCTTTACAGAGCCGGCGGGAGACCACTTGCCCGGCTGTTCTGCTTCAGAGATTATCTCAGTGGGTCCGAGAGACTGCACGATGCCTGCGATCAGTTTGTCTGTTCCTGGCGGACCGTAAACAGTCATGGGCGTCGCTCCTTTATTTCCGCGAAACCAATGAAGCGCGATGATTCCTTGTAGTCCGGCGATGTGATCCACGTGAAGATGACTGATAAAGACCGTGGTCGCCTGAGGCGGAGCAAAGCCTGCAGCTGCGAATCGCTCCATTGCTCCGTCACCACAATCAATGATCCATGGCTTGTTTCCAACAAGCAGCACGTTTGCGGGTTGTGAGCGCAATATGTTTGGCGCAGGTCCACCCTGTGTACCGAGAGTGATCCACCCAAGTGGATGCTGAGGTAAGGCCGGAGTCTGGCATCGGCCGCACAAGACCGCGAAAGCACAGGCAAAACTGACGATTGTGCGAGCGTAGCCGACAGACACTGGCCAAGTTCTTCTCATCGGCACTGAGGTCCTTTCTTCGCCCGAGCGTTGGGAAGTGGTTTGGTGAGGATCTAGGTACATGTACAAACGCCTCGTTGGAACGTAGACGCGCAGACGAATCGTTTGGCTTCAGTTCCGCGCTCAAAAGTCACCGTGTTATGTCTTCACGTTCGGCGTGGGCGGCTTTACACATTCACCCGAAATGTCTGGATGAGCGTCTCGCCCGGCGCGCGCCAGGATGTTCGCGCCGACGACCGTCGAAAGAGTAGCAATCGCCGCCTGACGCTTTCGGCGTACAGGCGGAGCAAGTACTTCTTCAACGAACGCTAGATAGTGCTCAAGCCCACCTGCAAATGCCATCTACGCGCGCACTGGTATGCGCCCAACGTCAACAGGAAAGGCTGGCAGTAGGACAACCGCCGGTGGGTTCATCGCGGTGTTCAGGTGAAAGCTGAGAGGCCAACCGCGCTGTCATTGGAGATCAAGTCTCCAGTCGAGGGCGTGCCTGTCTCTATTTAGATGAGAGCTTGCTCGAACGCGAATCGAATCGTCTTGATCGTTGGATGGCAGGAGACGAGCGACGGCAGAATTGGTGTGTCCGGAAATACAAATAGCTCCCTTTTGTCTTGTCCAAGTGTGCCGCAAAAGTGTCGCTATCCGAGTTTCACAATCATCTTGCCAAAGTTGTCTCCTGCGAAGAGCTTAAGAAAAGCTGGGACTGCCTGTTCAATTCCCTGGTCGACGGTCTGTCTCCATTTGACTTCTCCGGACTGAATACTCTGTGTGATGAAGGGAAGGAACTCCTCGCGGAGCCCATGATGATCAGAGACGATGAAGCCTTGGAGTGTGAGCCTCTTGCGCACGGCATTAAAGAAGTCGGCGGGGATGCTTCCTCCGCCGTTGTACTGAGACACCATGCCGCATAAAGCGAGGCGTGCGAACGGCTTCGCTGCTTCTATGGCTGAACCAAGCTGCGAACCACCTACGTTGTCGAAGCAGCAATCGATGCCATTGGGAGCGGCTTCCTTCAATGCCGCCGTGAAATCCTCCACAGCCTTGTAGTCGATGACATGATCGACACCAATCTCTCGGAGAAAAGCACACTTCTCTTCTCCGCCAGCCGAGCCGATCACGGTAGCGCCCTTTATCTTGGCAATCTGACAAGCCGCAGAGCCAACCGCACCGGAAGCTGCAGATACAAACAAGAATTCGCCCGCCTTGATCTTCAAAACGGCAGTGATACCGATGTAGGCCGTCAAGCCGGGCATACCCGCGATTCCGAGATACGCTTCCGCCGGCAACACCTTCGGGTCAACCTTCCGCAAAGCCTCCGCAGGAGCGACGAAGGCCTCACGCCACCCCAGGTTCGATAAGACGACATCGCCGGGTTTGAACCGGGCGTCGTTCGATTCTTCAACTGTTCCGATCGCGCCTCCTTCCAAAACCTTCCCCAGTTCGAAGGGTTTGACGTAGCTATCCTTGTCCAGCATGCGCGGACGCATGTAAGGGTCCACCGACATCCAGTTGTTCGTTACCTTCACCGCTCCGCTACCTGCTTCAGCAAGCTGCACAGTTTCCAAGGTGAAGTTCTCCTGCTTCGGTGTACCGTCCGGACGGCTCTTGAGCCGAACTTCCCGTGAGTTCGTCATGTTGTTACCTCTCTCGTTGTAATGCCAGATGTTGCGTTGTGGGTTTTGTGACTACTCGGCGAAAGCCTGGTGAAAGGCTGTATCGTCCTGGCTGCCGGCTTGCGCCGCCTTGGTGCGCAGAGGCAGGTATAAAGCCGTGAGAAGGGAAAGCCCATGGAAAGCGCAGAGGAACCAGAACGTATCTCTGCCCGCGTCGACATTCGCGAAGAGAGCGACGCCTGTCCGCAAGCGACCCGAGAGTAGATGGAGAGCGAGGGTAAGGAGCGTCGTCGCGATAGGGCCACCCAAGCGCTGAACAATGTTGATTGCTGTTGTGGCGACTGGAATATCCTTTCTGGCAATGGCCGAGTAGGCGGCGGCAATGGAAGGCACGGTCAGACCGCCAAGTCCAAGTCCGCGTACAAACAACGCGACTGCGATCATCCAGAGCGGCAGCCGATCGGCGGGAAGCACGGCGAACGGTAACGTCCCCAGCAGCCCGACGATCGCTCCCGTAGCGCTCACCCAGCGGCAGCCGAACCGGTCTGTGATCGCACCCATCGAAGGGTAGGAACAGAGCGCTCCCAGACCAGTGAAACCCAGCAGAAGTCCTACCTGGCCCGGCGACATGGAAAGCGTGCCAAGCAGATACAGGGGCACGAGAACCTGCCCGCCGAAGGTCGTCGCATTCGCCAGAAACTGAGTCGCCGCTGACGCACTGAAAGAACGACTGCGAAACAGGCCTAGATCGATCAGCGCATCGCGTTTGCGGCGAATGGCAACAAAGCCGAAGCCACTCAGCAACGCGATGGCAAGGAGTAGTTCCAGGCAGGATCTCACTCCTCCCATGGAGGCGACCCTTTCCAGGCTATACAGCAGCAGGGCGAGTCCAGATGCGATCAGCAGAAACCCCAACAGATCAAAGGAACGTTGCGTCTTCGCCGCTGCACCGTCAGTCGGCAGAACAAATGCCGCGAGCGCAATCGCCAGGACGCCGATCGGCAGGTTGATGAAGAAGATCCAGTGCCAGGACGCGTGTTCCAGAATCAGTCCAGCAAGTGAGGGACCGAAGATGGGACCCAGGAGAACTGGGATTACCATCACACCCATCACTCGCGCAATAGCATTTGGAGCCTCTCGCGCCACCATCATCTGGGCCATCGGAGCCAGCAGGCCACCCACCATGCCCTGCAGGACTCGTGCGGCAATCAGCATCGGGGCGCTGGACGAGATGCCGCAAAGCAGAGAGGCAATGGTGAACAACGTGAAGCAGGCAAGATAGAGACGCTTCGTTCCAAACCGGTCAACCAGCCAACCGCTGAGAGGCAGTGTCAGTGCCAAGGCCAGCAAGTAGCCACTCACCACCCATTGCAGCGCACCCAGGCCGACGTGAAGGTCGCGGCCAATCGCATTGAGCGAAACATTAACCACTGTTGAGTCCAGGTTGGAGATGAGCGGTCCAAGTGCAGCTACACCGGCAACGCGCCAGACGTTCCAACCGATCTTTACCGGTCCGACTATCACCGGAGCGCCTCCAGTACCTGCTCGGTACTGCGCACCCGGCCAAGGCGTGGGAAGATGAACCCCGTGGCGAATCCATGAGCCTGCGGGTCGAAGGTGGACATGGCATCTTCAGCAAGAACAACCTGATAGCCGAGATCGAAGGCGGCGCGGGCGGTCGATTCCACACCGAAGTTCGTTGCCACGCCGCCCAGAACTATGGTCCGGATGCCCTTGCGGCGTAGCTGCTGGTCGAGATCCGTGCCGTCGAAAGCTCCCCACTGGCGCTTGGCGATGACCGAGTCCCCTTCCTGCCGGTTTAGTTTGCCGGAGAGTTCCAGGGCTGCGTTCCCTGGCGGCGGCCCTTCCACGAGTGCAACATCTACGGGAAGCTCAGCAAACTCGTGCATAGCCGCTTTCACGTAGAACACAGGAAACTGCTTCATTCGAAAGCCTTCGGCCAGGCTGTTTGCCCGCTCGACCATCTGCGAGGCGGTGTAGGGTGCCAACGGGAAACTCAAAATGCCTTCCTGCAGATCGATCAGCACGAGGGCGGCGGTTAAGTCATGTAAGTTCAAGGGCTGCATTGGTACATCTCCTTGTTGAGGTCACTCTCAACTATGAGTACGATATGCTTATTGAGGATGCCCTCAACAGTAAAACACCGGAAGCCGTCTTTTCAGCGCTTGCAGCCAGAGGATCGGTCGCTCGAGCTGCTCGATGCGGCTGCGACGGTGCTAGCAGAGCGCGGCTATGATGCTGCCACCATGACTGAGATCGCAAAGAAGGCCGAGACTTCGATCGGAACCGTTTACCACTACTTCAAAGACAAGCCCGCGATCGTTTTGGCTCTAAGAAGTCGTTACGGCGCTGCGATGGAAGAGCAGCTGAGTGTGCTCGAAGCGGACGCGGGTGGACTCACTGTGGAGCAGATCGCTCATCGCTTTATCGAGATCACGCTCAGCTTCGTGCAGGAGCACCCAGCCTACTTTCATGTGCTCGATGCGCCGGTTAAGGCTACACGCGGCGAGGCTGACCGCAGGCGTCTCCGGGAATGCATCGTGCGTACGTTACACCTGAAGCAGCCACAACTGGTGCTTGAGGAAGCAGGAGTGATCGCAAACGTAGTGGTTCAGGTGTCAAAGGGCCTGGGGCTCCTTTACGCAGCGGCAGCCGCAAGTGAACGGGAACAGCTCGCACGCGAATACAAGTTGCTGATGAGTACTTACCTAAATCAGCATCTTGAATAGCGATCTACTGGACTTCTGATGCCAACCATGAAGCGTGATCTCGAGCCTACGCCGGCCGAAACCATCTCCAACAGAGGGATAGGCCTTGCCATAGTCTCTGAAACCCAACACTCTTTGCTTCGTCACTGCCGTTCCGTCTGGTCAACTCTTTGAACGCGTCAGCTCTGACCCTCGACGGCATTTCGGCTTTTTGAAGACACCTTGGTCCGAACCATGGCTATCGTTTCGTTGACGTAGATGTTTGCCGAGTCAAGTCCAGGTGTCTGCCCATGAAGATCAAATGTAAGATGAACTCCAGGCCTAAATAGGAGGCAATGCGTCGAGCCTCCAAAGTGAAACATGCCGACCTCATCACCCTTCTTTACACGCTGACCTGAGCGAATCGTCAGTTCACAAGTTGATACCTCGACCATACCCACCGGTAGTAAACACATCAAGCCTATATCGGGGTTGTCCGCCTCGATAAAGATGATGGCCCTCGTAGATAGATGAGCAGTGTAAGCCTGCGAATCGATTAAACCAGCGGTATCAAGGACGGCAGATGGTGCTTCGTAGTAGTAGGAGCCCTGTTCCACAAAGGCTCTAACGATCGTCCCGTCAACCGGGCTGTGCCATCGGTGATAGTTGAACGCGCTCAACAAGGCCTGATAAACAGTTCCGCCAATGAACGATTCAGCCAGCTCATCGTTTGCAAGGAGGTGCCGGAGTGAGTAGGGATAGTTTTTTACCCAAAAGCGATCAGCGAAACCTACAGCAGTCGAAAGCTTGTAGGGTGCAGATTCGCATGCATTCACGATGATCGATGGATCATCTGGAGCAGCTACTGGCCTCATCGACGGACGGAATCTACGGGTAAAGAATGCATCCCATGACAAGAAACCGTAATGCGGTTCTAGCGGACTACAAATAAAGGTCTTCTCGAATTCTGGCATCAATTGCCGGGCATCCTCGCTAAACCAGCCGCGCGGCGATTCGGCGTTCAGAAAGCTACATGACGCTTCGCTCCTCAGGAAAGCTGCCCATTCATCTAGTATTCGTCTGAGTTGCGCATTGACCCTGGGTTCTAGAAAGAGTGTTGCACCTGCCTGAGTGCCAAGGAAGCAGTTGAACAACGAATACATTGGCAAAATGCCTACTAATCCTGTGGTGTTGAACTCCGGGCTCTCCGTCAAGACCAAGTTCATAAGTTGGAACATGTGCTCCGAATCCTTGACCCGAAAAGAGGCGTGATGCTCTTCAGACTTTTTGGGTCCGCCGTCCGCAAACAAACTCGAGAAAAGCATGAAAAGATCAGCGTGAGTTTCGACCAACTGTTTGAGTTCGACGATGACCGCAGCCAAGGGCAACGGAGTTTGCACAGCTTTACTCACCAACCTAGATAACCACGCGTCTAGTTCTGCATGATAAGCATGCGAAAAAGGTACTTCTTTGGCTTGTGCAGCTAGCCGCATTCGATTTCTCCAGTAACAGGTAAGTAGCGGTTCCGAAGGAAGGATCACTTTGAATTGGATAATCCCGTGGTCTCATATCCCTAAGACTTGAGGCAGTTTCGGGCATTTCCGATGCGCCCTTTGCACCCGTAACCAGAACAGTTCCTGCCGCCGACTTCGCAAACACCCGAAGTTAGACTTCGAAGCGCCGTTGGAAAGATCGAACGGCTTCACGATGTGACGTGTGTGCGTTAATCTCTCGGCGGCTGGCTTCGATGTGTCCGTAATGTGAGGTGAACGCAACATAACGATGTAAAGCTTTATTTACGGAGCTTATCTGTCATAGCGCATTGGCTGGAACGACTCCAGTTGCATACCACTGCAGAATCGTCTTTCCCGGGCCGCGGTCTGCATTGCCGCACATCTGCTCCGTGCCATTTACGTTGAAGGTGGAGATCAGCGGAGTGGCTGGGAAGCCGTAGCGCACGTTGCCGAAGCTGGTTGGTCCGCCCCAGTCCCAACTCCCCATCTCGAGACCGATGTTCTTACTCTGCAGGTAATTCAGAAAAGTGATCAGGAAGGCGGGATCCATTGTCGCAAACGCGGGATTCGGCTGAATACAGGAGTAGCCCTGGCCCCACTCGGTGATGATCACGGGATGCGTCGCTGAAAAGTTGCCGAAGCTCAGGTCGAGGAACGCCGATGTCTCATCGCTTGCAGAAAGTGAGTATGGGTGCGCGGAGTAGACCATCAAGTCGAGAGGATCGGTGAGGGCCGGCGCACCGGTCAGGATCCTTCCTGTAACCAGTCCGTCTGCGATGAGGACATTGGTCGCGCCCTGCGATCGGATGCTGGCGATGGTCATGTTGTGCGCCGTCTGCCACATCTGCCACTCGGCAGCGGTCGGCGTGTTTCCTGACATGGACCCTTCAATCACCGGCTCATTGAACAGCTCCAGCATGATGCCCGTATCGTTCTTGAATGAGGGCACCAGCTGCTGCCAAACGCGCAGCGTTGCCGCGTTAGGCAAGCCGGCCATGCTGGCTTGTGGCTCACCCGTGATCAACTCGTCTTGGATGCTGACGATGGCTGTCAACCCGACGGCTCGCGCTGCCTGCACGGCGCCGATCACCTGCTTTACCAGCGCCTGCGAGTAAAGCGCGTTCTGCGGATCGGCACCGGGCTGCGAGATCATCAGGCGTACGGAGTCGGCATGTGCACTCACCATGTCCGCGTACTCTGCGGGTGTGTACCCCTGAGATGCATTTTCCTCATAGGTCTTGTCCTGAGGATCGTTGGGCTCGTCCTCAAACGCTACCTGGAAGAAGCCGTGCGGCATCCACGCCTTGCCATTACGAAGAAGCTTGTTGTTAGCAAGAGTGACTTGCCCGGTCTGGACGGTGCCCGTCGTACTGCCACTCATGGTGCTCGTTGAACCGTTACCACCGCAGGCAGATAGCTGCATGCAGATAGCGCTTGCCAGTGTGATGAGCACAGCGCCATTCTTCTGAATCTTTCCGTACACGCTCTGACCTCCAGGTGTGTTTAAGAGGGTATTCACTCAAGCTCGAACTTCGAGCTCTACTCTGTCCGAATCGGGCCCGGCGCCACCACTACTTCTATCGCTCCTGCTTTCACGTCGTAGACAAGGCCCGAGAGAAGCCATCTAGCGGGTAAAGCAGGAATGTTTCTGAGAACGGCCACATCCCCGGCAACTGCTACACGAGGATCCAGCACTGCTTTCGACTGGAGGTCGGCTTCCGGGACCTGAAAATACCTTGTCAGCATGGCCGGATCGTTGACCAGCCGCGTGATTCCGCAGTCGGTGTGCTGCAGCACAATGAGATGGAACTCGCCTCCACCGCCGGGAGTCGCGCCCGCAACTTCGCCAATTCTGCCCAGTAATCCTATTTGTTCCAGCAGGCCCGGGGTGACGCGGCCGCCGATGTTGCGCATCACGACGGCTTCACCGGGCTGAAGACCGAGAACAAGCGCGGGATCAACTCTCATGTCCGCGCAGCCAATGATGACCGCCTTCACATGCGGTAGCGCCTGCGGAAGAGACCGTGCCAATGTTCGAGTCCCATCCTGCTTTGCGGTAATCTCCTTGTTGCGTTCCAACATGGATTCCAGAAAACTCATTATTGGTTCTCCCTATCTCTGTCCGATTGTGCAAGCTTTGTCACTGTCATGAATGTCGGAAGATGTTCAATATGGACCCGCTCCGACATGATCATCATTTTCGACGGTGTGTTCCCTCTTTAGAAGGTCTGCCGCCCTCTCTCCCACAACAACGCAAGGGGCCATGGTGTTACCTGTTGTGATGCGAGGCAAGATGGAGCCATCAGCAATCCGTAGATTGCGGATGCCGTAAACCTTCAGCTTCGCGTCAACCACGGACATATCATCGGTTCCCATCTTGGCCGTGCAACTCTGGTGATAAAAGGTCCGGCCAGCATTACGGATGTAGTTTTCCATCTCTGGCCGGCCGAGAGGTCCAGGCATCACCTCACGCTTTGTGAATGGTTCCATGGATCGCGAGTTGCCGATCTCGCGAAACAATTCGACGCTTGCAAATGCAGCTTTGAGGTCATCGGCATGGGAGAGGTCGTTTCCATGAATTTGAATCGGGTCTGTGTGGTTAGGTCCAGTCAATGCGAGATGACCGCGACTGTGTGGGTGAAGGTTACCTCCAAAGAGGCCCCACCCTGCGGAAGGAAGGCAATAGAGTGTTTGGTTTTCTTTGCTGCTAAGCGGCACCTCCACGCCGACGCCCATGATATCTGGACTGCTGAGATCTGAATGGCTCCTCGCAAAAATGGCAGCCTCTGCCATACTGTTCCGCGGCTGCAGCGGTTCGCGGTATTCCCACACAACATCCAGAGCTATGTGATCCTGGTAATTCTCTCCAACACCCGGAAGATGCTGCACAACAGAGATCCCGTGTCGTTCGAGCGCGACTCTATCTCCCACCCCGGACTGCATGAGAACTTTTGGGGTCTGGATCGCACCAAGAGACAACACGACCTCGCTGCCGGCGAGGACCTGCTGTGTTCGCCCTTTGTGAAGCATCTCCACGCCGATGGCTCGGTCCCCTTCGAAGAGGATGCGTGTGACTTTTGTCCGAACGGCGACTGATAGGTTCGAGCGGCCGATATACGGATAGACGTAGCTCCGGAATACGGACTGCCGCTTTCCATCATGCAAGCAGCTCTCAAGCAGCGAAGCGCCGTCCGCGCTCTCCATCAAAGTACCGTTGTGCCCGGCAAAGGTGGGTATTCCGGACAGTGCGGCGGCATTGAGCAGAGCAGCCGCGATTGGATTAGGATCCTGCGCGGGTTCGATGTACAAGGGACCGCCCTGGCCGCGGCGTTCTGGGTCAGGAGCACCGTGCCAGTCTTCGACACGCCGGTAGATCTCCTTGACAGAGTCATATCCCCACCCGGAATCATTCGCTTCAGCGGCAAAGAAGTCCCAATCGCTCTTGTGACCGCGTGCCCAGGTCATCACGTTGATGCTGGATCCGCCGCCGAGCGTCTTGCCGGCGTCGATAGGGATCGTTCGACCGTTCAGAGCTTGGTTCGGCTCGCTCGTGTACTTCCAGCTGCGCTCCGACCCTAGATTAAGCGGCCACTGCATTGCGACGCTAACGCTGTCTGCCTGGTCGTCTTCGCCCGCCTCGAGAAGTAGGACGGAGACCGTACTGTCTTCCGCGAGTCTTCGTGCGACTACGGACCCTGAACTTCCCGACCCACACACAATGAAGTCATATCTGGGCTTTAGTGGGGCGGAGATTTTCCTCAGGTATTCGTCCTTGGTCATCAGGCCATCCTTTCGGCAAGAATTTGTATTTTGCAGAACTCTTTCAAGCCCTCGATCCCGAACTCAACGCCGATGCCAGAGTCCTTGTGTCCGCTCATCGGAACGTTAGGGTGAACGTTCAGGTGTTGGTTGATCCACACCATTCCAGCGTCTAGCCGGCGAGCAACCGATCGAAGTACATCAGGATTCTGACCCCACACAGACGCTCCGAGACCATACCGAGTGCCGTTGGCTAGCCGAACTGCTTCGTCAACACTGTCGTATTTGATGATCGCGCGAAGGGGGCCAAAGTTCTCACGCTGCACGTAAGGAGCATCGGCCGGTGGGTTATCGAGCAGGGTTACCGGGAAGAACAACCCGGCACCACTCTCGGGCACCTCGCCACGAAAGAGGATCGCCGTTCCAGCTGCTTTGATCTCTCGCCAAGTCTCTTCGAGCCTGAGGAACTGTGCGCGGTTCTGTATAGGGCCCAATGTTGTCTGTGGATCGAAGCCATCTCCAAGCTTCTGTTGCTTTGCGATTGCAATCAAACCGGCTGTGAGCTCGTCATACAGAGCAGCTGGCACAAACAATCGCTTGAGCGTAATGCAGCCCTGACCGCTGAACGTAAACATGCTGCGAAACAGATCCTCGGCGATCGCTTGCGGGTCAGCATCAGGCAACACAACCCCGGGATCGTTTCCGCCCAGCTCGAGGGTGAGATGCTTCAGGGTCGGTGCGGCGGCCTCGAAAACTTTCCGGCCTGTCTCCGACGATCCGGTGAAGGAGATCTTGTGGAAGGCAGGATGAGCCGTAACAAGCGGTCCGAGATGATCTCCTCCCGTGATGACGTTTAGGCAACCGGCGGGCAAGATCGATTTGATCAGATCGGCGGCCCGCAGCACCGTCAGCGGAGTTGAGACTGCTGGCTTTAGAACGACTGTATTTCCGGCGAGCAAAGCGGGCAAGATCTTGGTGAACGAAAGCCACAAAGGGAGATTCCATGGGCTGATTGCCGCGACCACACCCAGCGGCAGGTGCCGTTGGGTCACCCGGCCGAGACCGGCTTCTGCCCGTTCCGTGTCCGGGAGTTTAAGATCGAGCAGGGCCGGCCCGTACGTGTCCAGAACCCAATCGATCTCGAAGTGCGCCATACGCAATGGGCGCCCATTCTCAGCAGTCAGGATGATGGCGAGCTCGTCACGGTGAGCCCTCAGGAGATCGAGCGCTGCCGTGAGCACGCGCTTGCGCTCCGTCCAGGCTCGCTGACTCCAGTCAGGAAAGGCAGCAACGGCAGCGTCGACTGCGGCGTCTACCTGCTCAGCCTGTGAATTACAAACATGCGCGAGGTTTTCTCCGGTGACAGGATCAGAGATCATCATGCGCGATGGGGAATCTGACCTCTCGCCGCCAACAACATTTCCAAAGCCTGTCTCGAAGCGACCTCTCAGGAAAGCATTTTTGCGATCGGGATGTGCAATGATGTCGTTCGTCAACATACTTCGAGGTTATGAGAGGCTTGCTGGCTAAGCTTGCATTTTCTGGACGGATTGACACAGATCGGCCATCACTTTGCTGGTGATTGGAGCAACAGGAGAGCTTTTCGAAAGCTCCTGCAAATTATGCCAAGCCCTGGACCTGCTGTTCGCATTTGCCGGCGACCGTCCGCTCATCGCGGCCTGCCTACGGTTTATTCGAAGCTCAATGGCTTTTCAACTTCCTTCTCGCGCTTGGCATGCGTTTACGGTGGAACGACGAGCAAAGTTTACCGTTCTGTGGGTGAAGCACTGAGCTCGGGCTCAAGCCAATGTGAGAGCTCTTTATCGCTCACGTCCTGAACACTATTGCCTTCAAGTATGTGCGACTGAAGCCGCATTGCAAAAGGCCGCCGGTGCGTGCCGTCCACTTGCCCTTTCTCATTCCGAGGCATGTCGTCCGGTGCGAAGCCATTGAAGATCAACCATAGTGCCCCGCCCGGACCTTGGACAGCGGCCGCTACGCCTGGTCCAACAACCTGAGCGGCACTAAAGTTTGGCCACATGGGTTTTTCAGACTGTAGGAGGTAGCGCACGTCGGTCCGGTCAGGGTCTTGCCATATGCCTTTCGCATCTGGCATCAGCACCTTGCGGTAATGCTGCTGGCCTCTTGGCACCAGGGTGTCGGACCAGGCAACACCGGTCTTGTAGCCGCTCGTTAGATAGGCGCCGGTTGAATACACGAGGGCGTATTTGGTTCCAAACCTAGTAAGGTACGGCGCCTCCACAAGCTTGGCTTTGGTGTTGGCATACCATTCGGAGTTAAGTGCACCGTACCGGTCGTCCGGCGTCAGCAGAGTGACGGGTTCTTCCAAGGCTGATTTCTGCGGAGTCAGCATTGGTTGGAGCACGATAGCATTTCGGAGATCGGGAGCAGGAGCTGTGCCTTTGACATATAGCAGGTAAAGGTGCCCCTTATCTTCAAAGTACTTGCCGTCGTAATTACCATTCACCCCTTCGGTCAGAGAGCCTGTGAGGAGGGTATCCGCCGACCACGATAACGGGCATCGCTCCGCGGAGACAGCGCCTACAGGACTGGCATGGGCCACGACGGTCCAATGCTTTGGGTGAGCCGGAGAACTCAGTCCAATAGTCACCGCGGCGTGCCAACCTTGGGCGTCGTCCTGAAAAACGTCGATGTTCTGAATATTGGTGATGTGTGCCCCGGCAGCACGGATGGCCCCTTGGAGCAAACCGGCGTTGACCTGAAGCGGCGTCCAAGTGAAGGAGCTTCTCTCGATGGGAAAAGCCCCGTGTGCAACCGCTCGTGTTGTACCCGTAATGAACAATCCATGATCAGGCGTCCTCGCAGCCAGCCGCACCGGCTGTGGATCTGCCATATATCCCTGGCCATCGGGCCCTACTTGGGTCAGGGGCACGATCGGCAAACTTGCTGCCCTCCGGACATCCTGCTGCCGAGGTGCTTGCGCGGAAAGGAACGCTGGCGGAACCCACACTAGGATGAGAAGCGCGACACGTCCTAAACTTTGACTAATCTTCATGGAACTCCGTAAAGGTTACGACATTGGCGTTGCATGTGAACGATCGATCTGAATAAGTTTTTGCTAGCGATGAATTGCTGCACGAGAACGACCGAGTGTAGCGGGCTGCGTGTCTTCGCTTGCGCTGGGAGCAGCGCGACCATCAGTACAGGAGCAAGCAATAGAAGGACAGACCAGATATGGTGCCCCCGCGCTATGTAAAGGTCAATCGGCCCAGAATCCAGGCGAGAACAATCGCTGCGCCTGCTCAGAACTATCTCGCAGAAGGCCCCGCGAAGTGTCCATCGCTGCGAAGCGATCATACGTCTAGCAGCGCGTCTTCTTAGTTACCTCCAAGCTGACTGGTGGTCAGCCGGTTAAGCCAAATGTGTGTCACTCCTGTCCAGCCAGTTCTAACAAAGTCGGCTTTGCCGTCACCGTCCATGTCAATAAACTGAATGTCCGCGGGAGGTACCTGCTTGCCTGTAGCGATCTGTCCAATGTTCTGGAGAACGAGCGTATTGTTGGGCAGCCCTGTCGGGTCGGGGGTAGAGAAGACTCCTTTGTTGATCCACGCATTGGCGCCCCCGTCGGCTGTAATCAGGATCAGGTCTGCGAGTCCGTCGCCGTTCAAATCTGCCCACCGAAAGACCCGTGGTGCTGTGGCCGATGCCTGGACCACCTGGCCGAGTCTGTTCCATCTGAAGTACAGACCTGTGCTGTCGCGGACTGGCACGCGAAGCCAAATTTGGGTCGCTCCATACTTGTCGGTGAGGACGTAGTCAGCGCGTCCGTCTCCATCGATGTCTGGAAAGGAGATGAGCGTGTCAGCGGGAATCGTTCCTGTGTTTGGAACATCGACATTCTGTGGAATCTTGTAGCTACACATCTTCTGTCCCACAGGCTTACTGTTATCCCAGACCCAAACCTGAAGGTGGCCGAAGGAATCGATCTGAACGCAATCGGGTTCGCCGTCCTTGTCCATGTCAGCAAACCGGAGCTGGTTGCCGATCAGCCCCGGTCCCCGTGCGGGCCTCGTAACTCCCAGCGTCCACGGCGCCCAACCTGCGCTGGTGGCCCCTCCACCCCAGTAGAATGACCAGCTCTGATCCGGCTTAACAACGAAGAACTCGGGTTTCCTGTCCATATTTACATCGGCGTACCGATAGGTATTGCCGGTACCGAACCCCTCAGGGAAAGACACACCGTGATCTTCCCACCGCGAATCATCGCTTCCTGGCGTGGAACCGCCTGCGGCACCTCCGCCAGACCCGGGCCCAGGGCAGCCTGTGGGAAGCGAACCGTTTGCATCGGGACTTTGAAGCCAGCCCTGGTCTGCCGCCTCTGCGGCTCCCGACAGAAATGCGGCGGCTATGATGTCGTATCCGAAGTCGGTAGGGTGAATGTGGTCAGGCCCTACCTCGTCCGGATTAAGCATCGCCGGTGAAAATATCACATGCTCACCTGCATCAGCCCGGGTCGCAATCATCTGTGCGATGGCCTGATTGTACGCGGTAGTGTCCTGGTTGAGTTGCGGCTGCGTCGAGTCAGTATTTGGCGGGATGTCCGAGACTAAGACTGTCGCTTTTGGAGAATCGACGAAGATCTGATCGATCAGACCTCCGAGTCTATCCGGCGCATGTGCTAAGTCGAAGTTCTGCTGAACGTCATTCGTACCAACTAGGAGCGTAACAAGATTTGGTCTGTAGTACGGAACGGCGCAAGCTGCCACCCCTGCAACTTGATCAATGCGGAATCCTGGATACCCCTCGTTGTCTCTATCAGGGTCGGCAGGATCGCCATCCTGCTTTCTTCCTACGAAATCAACAGCACCACTCGTCAGTTCTCCGTCCAGCGCTGCCGTCAGGCTGGAGACCGGGCGGTTATCCAAAGCTACAACTGCATTCTTCGTCACCGTCGCACGCGGCTCACCGAACGTGCTCGACATAAACTTACCGCTACCGAGTTCATTCAGAAGATCGAAGCGGTAACCGGTTCCATCAGTGCTGCCGGTTCCTACTTCTATAGAAGCGCCCAGTGCCATGTCTTTCACGTCTATGGCGATTCTCTGTCTCTTGTTCGGGTTCTCGCAGGTGTAGTACGGGCTTGGTGCGACACCAGACACTCCCAGAATCCAACCTGCAAGAGAGTCGGTCGTCACCGCAATAGCTGCACTGCCAGGATTGACACTCGGCGATGAGACAAACACACCACAAACAAGTCCCATTGCAAGAACCGGCGCACCAGAATCTCCGTATGTAGGCTGCCCATAATAAGCCTGAAGAGACATGAGGCCGGTAGGGCTTCCTCCGCCAGATGTATAGCTTGAAACCCGTAGAGAAGAGGAATAAAGAAGTTGGGACGGTGTGGCATTGTTGCTATTTGTTTTGCCCCAACCTGCTATAGATGTGATGGAGCTAACAAGCGGGACGGCAACACCGTAAGGTGCGATATCTGTGCTGTCGCGTGATACGGGCGTCGAGATCTGGACGAGGGCGGCGTCGCTTGTAGGGTTCAGCACAATGCGACTTGTGAGCCGCCGTTGGCTACCGTCCAAGAATCTACTGTTTGTTCCAATGGTGGTATCGATAGGGGTAGTTACGCTACCAGGTATGGTGGTGAAGCAGTGGGCTGCTGTTAAGACCCATGAGCTGCTTATTAATGTTCCAGTGCAGGTGTAATTGCCGCGGATGAAAACTTGCACCTGCACACGGCGCGACAAAGCACTCACAGGCAAGCCATCGATAACAGCTCTTGCTTCCGCAGAAACGATGAAGCATACAATGAAAATACACAAAGCCTTGTAACGCAGAAATAATGCCATCGTTTGCTTGAACCTACCTTTTAATGTGTAAATCGTCGCCTGAGTTTATAGATTGCTGGATAAACATGTTGTCTAAGGGGCCCCTATACAATTGCAAAAACTGACCTCCTATTCCCAGACAGCCGGCACAATCAAGAGCGAGTTGTTGCACTCCGGCTGTTCCGATATAGGCTTGCCCGACGGTATACCGTTACCATCCACTCCCTAGAGACTGAAGCCGGAACGCTAAGGAAGTCATAGGTTGTCTGGGGAGGTTCTTCTTGAGCAGAGCTGGCCCGTATGTTTCGAGAACCCGGTCGATCTCTAAGTGCGCCATTCGCAATGGACGCTTATTTTCTGCAGTCAGCAGAACAACGTGTTCGCCAAGGTGATCTCGCAGAACATCGTCGGCTGCCGCGCCCACGACGTCGGCGAGGTTCTCCCCAGTCACGGGACCCGAGCTCGCCACACGCGTGGGAAACTGTGATTTGTCGCCGCCAGTCACATTTCCAACTTCCCTCTCGAAGAGACCTTCAATCGAAGCAGGTTTACGATCGGGATGTGCAAACGTGTCGTTCGTCACAATCTTTAGATATTATGAGAGATCTGGTGGCAAAGCTTACATGTTCTAGCCGGATTGGCACAGATCGGACATCAGTTTGCTAATTGAGAAGCGCAGGAGAACTATCTTCGAAAGCGCAATACCAACGGTCATATGTTTCTTCTCAGTTCGCTCGGCGTCAGTCCACGCTGCTCGCGAAACACTCTCGTCATGTGTGAGTGGCTTGCGAACCCGCAACATAACGCGATATCCAACAAAGACAGAGACTTATCTTTCATGAGCTTCTGGGCTCGTCGAAGCCGAGTCTCCATGACGTAGCGATGCGGGGTCATTCCGACGCTCTGTCGAAACATTCTTAGGAAGTGCCTTCTGCTGTATCCACTCTCCTGGGCGAGCACGGCCAGATTTAGATCCTCATCGGAACTGTCGAACAGATCCAGTACTCGTCGGAGCACAGTTTTCGGCAGTCCGGGAGACGCGGTGATGTGCTTTGTAGGACCCTCCTCACAGAACATCAAGATTCGCGTCCCCAACGCATGCGCCAACTGGTCGGCGTAGAGCACCCCCGATTCGCCTCCGGTTCTTGTCTCCAAAATCAGTAACTCCAGAAGATGAGAGATACTCGCGTCGTTGAAACCTGTTCGCTCGTGAAATGAGGTTTTTGGTCGCCGATCCTGCTCCTCTGCCAAGGCGACCATGAATAGAGTGTCTATGGACGCGCAGAGAAGTCTGTTGACACCTGTGGTACGTGCGGCTGGGATCAACCCAGGACCGACGAAAGTCAACACCCCAGCGGGTTTGGTGAAAGGACGGAAGCCGGCTCTGGGCGTAGAGTGCTCCCCCGTGCCGCAGGTGCACCACATCGCTAAAAGATGCCGGTCAGAGACGCTTTCGGGCATCTCGCATGGCTCCAACAAAGTTTCTTCGACAGCAAGTCCGTTCCAATGGAGCGGCATACTGGAAGCCAGCGTCGTTGTGGGTCCATTAAAGAGACCCTTGCCTCCGAACTCCTCTGGATAATGCTCAGTGATGCTTTGGCCTTCCCCACGATGAGCATAGTCGTTTAGTTTCAAGCTGTTTCGCGTTTGCATCTGTGAAGTAATCCTTTCCCTCTTTAGATGCTCTTCATGTTGCCCTGGCACTTTTTTGTCTCCAAATGCTAGAATGCAGCATGGCCGAACAAAGGACCCCTTTCCAAGCCGCCTTATAAACAACAGCCTTCGGTACCGGCGTTCAGCAATAGCGTTGCGGAAGAATCCGGAGCAACGACGACCTCGCTCAAGCAACGAAACTGGGAACGCCGCGACTGCCCACTGTTCTTGAAGCCGCTTCGAGACCGATACACGTGATGACCCCTGATCCTTCAGAGTCCGGGAGTTCATTATTCTGGCTTTCATCAGCGATGATTAGCTGACGAGGAGCGCGTCTCGAGACGTGTTGCTCTTTGGGATTGTGCTGTCTCGTGTTCCTCAGCTATGCAGCCGCATCGTATGGTGAGTAGTGGTAATGCTCCGCTGATGAAACAATGAGGTGTGTGCAACCCAAGGCCAAGCCGAGCAAGCGCGAAGCCATCCCGTTGGCTATGTTGGAGATCGTGACGGAACGGAGTCTTCACGAGGCTTCGATGTCTCTCGTTATGGAGCGCTCGGGTGCGAGTGCCGGAGTGATTTACCATCACTTTGCAAGCAAAGAAGCGATCCTTGAAGCGGTATTGATCGGGTGCGTCGCCTCAAAGTTGAGCGTATGCTCGCGTTCTACACACCAGGCATGGAACCACGCGAGGCATTTCTGCAGTTCGGCATCCATGCCCACCGCTTCTATCGCGATCATGCGCGCGAGGTGCGCTTCCTTCAACAAGCCTTCGGTTGGCCGCGAACCCAAGTTCAACAATCTCTCGCTTTGCAGGTGGCATCCAAACGATCGTGGAATTCATATCTTCACCCAACCCGTACAACGACGAGGCTCGAGCTGCGGCCTACACTGAACTTGGCATCGTCAACACCTACTATCTGGCCTATCGCGACTTGCCTTGCGTTTTCGCGAAGCACATGCCTCTTGGCACTGCGCTCGACTATGGATGCGGCAGCGGTCGCTCAACCCGCTTCCTGCGCGATCAAGGATTTTCAGTTGTCGGCGCGGATATTTCTCTGGCGATGATTTCTAGAGCTCGCGAACAAGATCCTGAAGGTGACTACCACTTGATCAATCCGGCCGACCTCACACTCTTTCCGAACGATATGTTCGATCTCATTCTGAGTGTGATGACGTTCGACAGCATCTCGACCGTGCAGGAGAAAGTCGACACATTGTCGGAGATGAGTCGTGTACTAAAGCCAGGAGGCCTGAAGATCCTTGTCGCTGCGTCGAGCGAAGTTTACCTTCGCGAGTGGGTCTCGTTTAGCACTGCAGACTTCCCAGAGAATCATTTGGCTCAAAGTGGGGATGTCGTTCATATCATCATCAAAGACATAGGTGATAGGCGAGCCGTGGAAGACACACTCTGGACCGAGGTTGCGTATGAAGACACTTTTCGAAGAACGCCGCTTCACCTCATAGAGACAAGCCGTCCAACCGCAACGACCGACGATGAGTACCAATGCGAGTGGATCAGCGAACAAAACTACGCACCTTGGGTTATGTTCGTGTTGCGAAATTCGAAGTGATCGAGAAAAGCTCTTACTCCGATTTTTACGCATTGTCCTTCTCAGGCAAAACGCAGGTCACTTTTTGAGCCAGCTTCAGCACGGCAGGTTAGACTGTGCCCCGACAATAGTGCGTTCCCTAGTTTTCTCTAACAATTGCCCCCTTTGGGCCAGAGTCCTTAGTGCATATGAAGACCAAGACCTCTACACAGGCGGCGGCCTGCTGATGCATCCCCGCGAAACGAGTGACATGCAGTCTAAATCGGGGCGTTTTCAGCAAAGCATGGGACTTTTCTCTGCGACGGCCATGGTGATTGGCTCGATGATTGGTTCGGCTGTCTTCGTTGTGCCAGCCGATATGAGCAGGACTGTGGGGTCCCCGGTATTGTTGATCGGAGCGTGGATCCTCACGGCTATGATGACGGTAGTCATCTGCTTAAGCTATGGCGAATACGCGGCGATGTTGCCGGATGCGGGTGGACAATATGTATACCTGCGAGAATCACTGGGACCGCTCTCAGGCTTTCTTTACGGCTGGACGCTGTTTCTAGTCATCCAAACAGGCACCATCGCTGCAGTCGCGGTGGCTTTCGCTAAGTTCTGCGGCGTGTTTGTGCCGTCTATCGACCAGACACGTTGGATTGTGCATGTCGGAAGCGGAAGCGTTGGACTGAATACGGCCAATCTCACAGCAATGGGCGTTATTACGTTGCTGACCTTTACAGCTACTCTTGGTCTCAAGTTCGGAGCGGTTGTGCAGAATATCTTTGCGAGTGCAAAAGTCCTGGCGCTTTTGGGGCTTGTAAGCGCAGGCTTGTTCGCGATCAACAGGACTGCTATCTCAAAGAACTTTAGCTGGCACACCAGCGGCAGTTCCGGTTTCTTCGCTGGAGCCAGCCTGTCTTCTTCCCACCCGCTTCAGCTCGGCTCGCTCTTCGGATTGGGTGGTGGATCCGCATCCGTCAGTGTCTTCACGCTCCTTGCGGTCGCACAGGTAGGCTCATTATTCAGCGCAGATGGGTGGAATGACGTGACCTTCACGGCAGGTGAGGTTCGTAAACCCAGTCGTAATCTTCCCCTGGCACTAGGGCTTGGTTCGGGCGTTGTGGTCTTGCTCTATATTGCTTGCAATCTGATTTACCTCGCAGTCCTACCTCTGAATGGTGTGGCAACGGCCCACTCGCTGGCAGAACGGGGAATCTCGTTCGCGTCGGAGGATCGTGTCGCTACGGCGGTCTTGGAGTCAGTGTTCTCGGGCATCGGGGCCAAACTGATGGCCGGTATCATTCTGATTTCAACTTTCGGTTGCGTGAATGGCATGGTGATTGCCGGTGCAAGAGTGTATTACGTAGTGAGCTGTGATGGCCTAGGCTTCAAGACCATCGGTCGCCTTGATCCGAAAAGCGGAGTGCCGAAGAATTCGCTTTGGTTGCAGTGGGGTTGGACCTGCTTTCTTTGTCTTACTGGGACTTACGGACAGTTGCTGGATTATGTGGTTTTTGCTGTTCTGATGTTCTACATCTTGACTCTGATCGGATTGTTTGTGCTGCGGCGAACAAGACCGCATGCGCCACGACCGTATCGAGCAATTGGTTATCCTGTGCTGCCAGCGCTCTACATCCTCTTCGCATTTTGGATCTGTGGGGTGTTGCTACGGTACAAACCGCAATACACATGGCCTGGCTTATTGTTGGTGCTCCTCGGCATACCCGTATATCTAATGCGGGCGAAGAGAAGTTCAGCTGGCCGTTAATGAGCAGGAACAAGGGGTGACTTATGCAGACTTACGCGGTTGATGAAGTGGCAAAAGCAAAACCATCCTCCATATACGCGTTGCTCCTTGATGGGCGATCCTGGCCCTCATGGATGGGCGTGGACAGTGTTGAGATCAAGCGGAAAGATGCCGGGCTCAGGCCACTCGCAGACGAGGAACGGGTTGGAGATGTTCGAAGGATCCAAACGGGCACGTATGTCAACCATGAAGAGATCCTTGAACTTATACCTAACCAAAAGTTTGCCTACAGGATCCTTGATGGAATGCTCCTCGACTACAAGGGAGTGGTGGAGATCGTTTCTTTATCCGAAGACCGTACCATGATCTCTTGGTCCGGATCTTTCCGTATGAAAGTTCCGGGAGCCGCTTGGCTCATGCGGGTTTATCTCGCTCGCTTCATGCAGCGCGCGGTCAACAATTTGGCTCGTCTTGCCGAAGCGAAGGACAGCCACACGGAAGTTAGCTCATGATGTTCCAAAAAGGGCCTCTTCATTAGCCGCTCGCTGCAGCAGTTCGGCCATCGAACTGCCCGGACGAAGCGAGAAAAATAGCTAGAGGTGTTGTCAGCCTAAGTGATCCACCTTTCAACAGGACGTCGCAAATGATGACACCTAAATTTGGATACTGCTCGCACGTTCCGTGCAAGTCGATCACATAAGGGCCGAATCGCAGAATAGTAGTCAGGCTGACCATCGCCTAGGTTAGAAGCACGCGGTCTGATCACGGTGATGCTGGCAATCGATCACACGCGTGACTTCTTCACCAGCGCGACGGTCGATGGCACCGCGATGCCGACTTGTTAGCAGTAATGTCTCTCCATTGACCGCAAGCATCAATCTCAGGTGACAGGTGTATCGTTCATGCGAGATGCTTCGTGAAGAGGTCCACTACGCTTTGCGGAGCCGTGTCATCGAAGAATCGCTCGAGGTTGTGTGCAGTTTCGCGAGCGAACTTTTCGCTTCGTAGGAACAATTCGTTCTCATAGGCGGTCAACGCGGCTTCGGTGTCCGCGGGATTGGCTATCAAAGCATGGGCAAGCTCTGCACCATCAAACATTGCGAGATTGGCACCTTCCCCTGCGAATGGAGACATGAGGTGCGCGGCATCTCCAAGCAGAGTCACTCCCGGCACCCTTCCCCACCTGTGCTTGACCGGTAACGCATATATTGGTCGAAGCAGCGGTTCAACCTCACTCTCCATGATGAGAGCGGTGAGCTCCGGAGCCCATCCCTCGAATTCATCTGCGACGACAGACAAGCTAGCTTTCGCAGTGCGAGATTTAGGAGCCGCAATCCTATTTCAGCTATCCGCCGGCGAGGCATTCGAATACAAGTCAATCACGCGTCTGTGTGGTAAATACCAGCCTCTATTTTCGTGGTGATCGAAGGGTTCGTTCGTGTCTTGATGATTCGATACGGGATCTTTCTCCCTTCAAGTGCCTCTTCTTCCTCTTGGATCAAACCCACGGCCCGGCTCGCCTCGTTTGAGTCCAGGGCACTTGCCTGGAGCGGAATAAGGACGAGGTCAGCCTGGGTAATTGCTCGGGAAACTAGCCGATTGGCCGTACCTTCAAGGTCTACCAAAATGAACTGACGAGCGGAACTGTGTTCTCGAATTACCTTGATGATGTTGCTTTCTGTCACGTCCCCAACCACCTCAACACCTGACGCCGACTTTCCTCCTCGCCGACGCACCAGCGGTCGTGGAAGCTATCGCTACGAGCCGAGGCCGGATCGGAATGCGGAACTGCGCTCGGAGTTGCTGGTGCTGGCGCGGCAAAAGCCTCGCTACGGCTACCGGCGGCTGCCTTCTTCGGTCCGTGGACTCTGCTCGCTTCGAGTGAGCGGCAACTCCAGCAGTGATGAGTGAATCGGCACATAATCATCGAAGCACTAAGCCTTGACTTCGCCTGCATATCCACCTCTCCTTTGATCAGACAACTGACCCTGAAGCTCGGTGATCGAAGCCGTTCTAATGGTTCTCCACCGTGAGAAGGCTCAAGACTTGCCGCGTGCTCCGGTATGCCCATTGAGTGTTGGAAAGCCAACTGGACAGAAGCACAACGATGCTTGCCGCACTCACCAGCCACCACACCGTATGGGTTGCATGCGGGAAGTCGGTGCTGTGGGAACGGCTGGTGGCGACCACTGTGCCGGCCACAGCGACGCCCAGCGAGGCGCCTACCTGTCGACTCATCGATGCGCTGGCTGCGGCGACGCCGGCTAGTGACAGCGGCATTCCGGCCACTGCGTTGTTGGCGATTGCAGGATTGCTCATGCCCAGGCCTACGCCAAAAAAAGTGTAGGCGAGCAACAACGTTGTGATTGACGTATGGTCGCTGCGTTGCGTCAGCATGAGCACTGAGGCCAATAGGCCCCCTCCCGCAATGAGGAGCGGCCACCTCGTTCCGTGACGACCCATCAGTCGCCCGGCGACCGGAGAACTGAACGACATCGCGGCAGCCAGGGGCAACGTGGAAACCCCTGTCTTGAAAGCTGAGAAACCGCGGACTTGTTCCAGGCAGAGAGCGTTCAAAAAGAACAGAAAGCCGCCGAACGAAGCAAAGACGGAAAGACCCAAAACTGTCGCCGTCGCAAACGGCACACTGCGAAAGAAGCGGAGATCGAGCAATGGCTCAGGATGCCGTGATTCGTAAACCACAAAGATGAGTGCAGAAGCGACAGACACTGTAAACAAGCAGATGATGCGCGGTGCAGCCCAGCTTATCTGTGAACCTTCAATCACGGCATAAAGGGTTGTAACCAGAAAGACAAAGACCAGCATTTGACCTACCGGATCGACAGCCCGCGCCTTGGATGCGCGCGACCCCGGCACGAAGCGTGCGGCGAGGAGAATAGCCGCCGAGGCCGATTGGAAGATTGACCCAGAAGATCGCCCGCCAGCCTACAGATTGAGTAAGAAAGCCGCCCAGAAGCGGACCCAGCGCCAGCGACAGGCCCCCCACCGCGCCCCAGATTCCCACCGCACGGGCACGTGCTTTTGCATCTGGAAAGACGTTCGCCACGATGGAAAGCGCAACGGGATTGAGCATGGAGGCGCCCAAACCTTGCAATGTGCGAAAGAAGTTGAGTTGACTCAGGCTCGTAGCGACGCTGCACAAAAGCGAGCCCTGACAAAAGGCTCCCAGGCCTATTTGAAGAACGCGACGGCGACCATAACGATCGCTCATGGCGCCTGACAACATCAGCATGCTGGCAACGACGAGCGTGTAGGCATCGATGACCCATTGAAGTCCCGAGACACCCCCGCCAAGCGCTCGCTGGATCGCGGGCAGCGCAACATTGACGATCGTTACGTCCATGCCGGCAAGCAGCAGGCTGAGACAACAGATCGCGAGAACGAAGTCAGAGTGTACTAGACGCGCCGCTTGCATCCTTACTGCGGCGACTGGTTCGGGGCTGGCATCCGCACTCATAGGTCACACACCCTGTTTCTTCTTGATTGACTCACCTTCGCAGAAGCTGTCGATGTTCCTACGCGATTGCTGCAACGATCTCAGCCGTGGATCGAACACGTCCCAGAAGCGGCACAACGCGAGTCACAGTGTACGTATGCCCTTCTGCGTCGATCGACGAGGACGCATCTTCTGCCAGCACCACGTCGAACCCGAGCGATGCTGCCTCGCGAGCGGTGGACTCGACGCCGATACCAGTCATCACGCCTCCAAGCACGATCGTGGTGATGCCGCGCGAACGAAGCTCCGTCTCGAGACCGGTGCGCCCGAAAGCTCCCCAATGGCGCTTTGTAATCATGAGGTCGCCTTCGCGAAAACCACTGTCTGGAACCAGTTTCGATGCTTCAGGGGGCGGCGGCGGTGCGGAAGGATCGCCATGGGAAACATCGGTCGTCAAGCGATTCATGGACGCAAGGTCCACCCGGACGAAGACAACGGGTGAATCCACTTTGCGGAAAGCGTTTACCAGCTCGTTGGCTTTGGACAGCACGCCTTCCTTTGCGTGTGGCTGCATTGGCATCGCCATAATGCCGTTTTGCAGGTCGATCAGGATCAATGCCGTCTTTCGTGTATCGATTGCCAAGCTCATGGTTGCTCTCCGTTTCAGCCTTCGCATTAGTCGAGGGTAGCCTCGACTATAAAACCCCGCACTGGACGGATCCATTGCTTCAGTTTGCCATGGTCAGCCTCAACGACATTGTTCAGATACTTGACCTGTCGATGCACCGTCTTTTCGGGACATTTGCCTTCCGCCTTCAGTTCCGCGATTGCCGGGGCGTAGGTTGGGGCCTTGTCCGTGTTAATGACTTCCGGCTTCTCCCAATCCTTCAACCCGTTCAGCACCTTGCCGAGAATGCGTTTTGCCGCTTTAGCGTTCCGGGTCGGTGAGAGATAGAAATCGATCGTATTTCCATGCTTGTCGAGCGCTCGGTATATGTCTCATCGACTCGCCAGCTCGTCGATCGCGGACGACGCCACAGCCAGCGCAGCCGCTTCTCGATCTCAGGCGCGTACTTCTGAACCCACCGATAGATCGTGGAATGATCCACATCTACGCCACGCTCGCCCATCATCTGTTCGAGATCACGATAGCTGATGCCATAGCGGCAGTACCAACGCACAGCCCACAGGATGATTTCGCCTTCAAATTGACGCCACTTGAACTCTGACATGACCAGCTTCGCCCTTGTTCAGCCCATTCTCATGCCGTCCCCGCAACTTTGCAACAGAGCCGCAAAAACTCCCACAGAGCGCGAGTACGCACTAGAGCGCCTGCTATGGAAGCTGTCCGCTGAGCTTTTCATGTCGGCGGAGGAGACTGCCTTCGAGCGAAGCCTCTACACAGAAGCCAGCGGACACCCGCTACTCGACAGAGCCAGCATCGACGCCATCTACCGCAAGTCCATCGGCCCGTATGAGTATTGGCCTATCAGCGACGTTGGGAACTCCCGCGAATGGATGCGCAAATCGCTGCTGTTTGAGGACCCGCTCTATCTGGTGAACTATCTCTACGCCGCCGTAGTCGCAATCGCGCTTTATGATCGATCCCAGACATATCCCGACTTCGCTGCCAAATATGAACGATTGCTCCGCCACGGATTCGAGGCACCACCTCAGGCACTGCTTGCGTCTATGGGCATCCGGCTTGATGATCCTGCTTTGGTGAAAGCGGCGTCCCGACTCTTCCAAGCAAAGACCGAACAACTACAGAGTCTTTATCAGGCAGAACCCGCGTTAGCGAGGTGAACCGGTCCTACCACTCGATACTTCGTCCCGGCGACAGACCGTTCGTCAGTCTTTGACGCCCTTAGCGTACATAAATTTCCCTTTCTTGAGGTGTCCCCCAGATGTGCGTCAGGTCGCCGGACCAGTGCAGGATCGCCAGCTTCTCCGAATCGCGCCTGTCAGTCTTGATCCGCTCGCCAGGCTTGCGCGGGATCATCGATGGCGCGACCACGATGCACTTGTGCCCTAGCGCAGTGAGCTGGCGATGGATGCCATACCCGCAACCACGCTTGGTAGCAGAGTCGAGCTCCCCGTACTTCGAGAGACGCTTCGCCATTTTGACTACATCGTCTGCCGCGTTCGGAATCACTCTCGGGAACCGCACAGGCCCGTTCCGGCCATCTTCGGCTACGCTGATCGAGATGGTCTCCTTGTGGACATCCATCCCAACAAATGATCTTACTGTCTGCATATCTCTGGTCCTCCTCTCTACAGGAGAACCGAAGGCGCGCCCCGGTTCCAGAGAGACATACAGACTTAGCCAAGGCTTGTCTACCGCATCTGCACGCGCAAGACGCGTGCCTCATTTCAGGGATGGCGTTGCGGAAGGGGATGTTCCGCTTAGGTGGGGAGCGAAGGACCACAACGCTGGCCGCAGCTGGGGAGGAGCCTTTTCCCTTCAAGTGAAAGAATTTGAATCTGTGGAGAGGATCATCAGCGTGGAACGCAGCAGCACGCCGTGCCCAGAGACCGGAACGCACGAGCGAAGATCACCTGTAAGATGAGCCGGTGAAACACTTTGAGCTTCGCCACCGGCGCAGGTCGAAACAGGAGGAAAAGTTGTGGTCCGACACTCTAGAAGAGATCTCATCTCGATGCTGTTCGGTGTTGCTGGTCACGAGTTGTGCGGGCAGGGCATCACCACGCGCAGGGCGAGTACGGATCGAAATGCGAAACGTATTGACATTCCATTTCACACTCACTTTTTAGAGGTGGGCGCGAAAGCGGGTTTACAGGAGGCCATCGTATACGGCGGTGTCAACGAACGCCAATATATCCTCGAAGCGATCGGTTGCGGATGTGCCTTCATCGACTATGACAACGACGGCTGGATGGACCTCTTCATCCTGTCAGGTACGAGCTTCGATGAGCGTGCAACAAGTGCAACGAATCGCCTCTATCACAACAACCGGGATGGCACTTTTACAGACGTAACTGTCGAGGCAGGACTTCACCGAACCGGTTGGTTCTGTGGCGTCTGTGTCGGTGATATCGATAACGACGGTTACGAAGACTTGTTTGTGACCTCGTGGGGAGAGAACCTGCTCTACAGAAACAATGGGAATGGTACCTTCACCGACATCACGCAGGATGCGCTTCCGCCGCAGAAGGAAAAGCGATGGGGCACGGGTTGCACTTTTCTCGATTACGATCGCGACGGCAATCTCGACCTTTTCGTCGCAAATTATTTGAAGTTCGATCAAAGCACGGCGCCACTACCTGGATCCGCCGCGAATTGCCGCTTCGTCGGACTCCCGGTGAACTGCGGGCCTCGAGGATTTCCTTACGGTCAGCACAGCTTGCTCCGCAACGACGGCAAAGGGGTCTTCACCGATGTGAGCAAGGAGGCTGGTATCGCTTCGTCTCGATCAAGTTACGGGCTGACTGCCGTCGCAGCAGACTTTAACAACGACGGCTGGCCTGACCTTTTTGTCGCGTGTGACTCCACGCCCTCGCTGCTGTTTCTGAACAACCACGACGGAACCTTCCGCGAAGAAGGAATTTTACGGGGCGTGGCTTTTAGCGGTGACGGTCAGGAGCAGGCTGGCATGGGAGTGGCTGTCCGGGATGTGAATAACGATGGCCACCTCGACATCCTTAAGACACACTTCGCAGACGACCTGCCAATCCTCTACCAAGGCGGGCAGGGTGGGGTCTTTGATGAGGTAACCCGTGCGGCAGGACTTGGTGTAGACAATCGATTCGTTTGTTGGGGTGTGGGCTTAGAAGATCTGGATAACGACGGCAACGTGGATATCTTTATCACGACAGGGCATGTCTACCCGGAGTTAGAGCGCAGGTTCAGTAACTATCCGGCAAAGTCACCGCCACTGCTTTTCCAAGGCATCAGCGGCGGACGATTTCAGCAACTGAGCAGCGCTGATCACGCTATGCCAGAGATGCGACATTCAAGTCGTGGTTGTGCTTTTGGGGATTTTGATAACGACGGCGATGTGGACATTCTGATGGTGAACCTTAACGAGCCTCCGTCCTTGTTGCGTAATGATGCCGAAGGCAGCCAGCATTGGATCAAAGTGTTCTTGATCGGCCGGCAATCGAACCGGAGCGCGATCGGTGCACGAGTGACTGTGATTACGCCCGCAGGGCGGCAAATGCAGGAGCGCCAAAGCCAAAGCAGCTTTCTTTCTAGCAACGATCCTCGTTTGCACTTCGGTCTGGGCCTCGCAACTGAGGCCGAAGTGCAAGTTCGATGGCCTAATGGCCACGTGCAACGACTCGGCAAGCAAAAAGCTGATCGACTGATCACCCTGGATGAGGCCGCAGGTGTCGTCGGAAACCGTGGCTGGCGTGCAAGTACGACCAGAGCCGTCGGGAAGGAAGGGCCCGGTGCAGCTTGACGTCCTCTAGAGGAGCCTTTACAGTCCGCAGACGTGACACACTCCGCATCGTCGCTGAGAAGAGGCAGGGAGGTGACTATGCTTAGATCTCGCGGAATACGCCGAAGCAGCATAGTGGTAAGATTGTTGCTGGCCTGCACATTCTCACTGACCAACGCAGGCGCTCAATCGGCCGATCTAGCAGAACGCGGCCGGCAAGAGCTTGCCAATAAGCAATTCAGCAAGGCTGAGCTGACTTTCAGGCAAGCGATGCAAGGGCGAACGTCATCTTCGGCGTCACTTCTTTATCTCGGTCTCGCGCTGCAAGGACAAGGAAAGTCGTCTGCTGCCATCGGCGCATTTGAGCGTTCGGTCAGGCTCGGTGGGCCAGAGATCGCTCGGGCACTAGCCGTCGAAGAGCGGTGCAAGCTTGGTGACCTCGAAAGTGTAAAGCCAATACTGGCCGAACTTTTCGCTGAGCAGCCATCAAAGCTGCCTGTTATCGAAGCTGTTGCGCCGTGCACGCTACAGCTGGATGAGCCCGTTAAAGCCGTCCATTCCTACAACTTGTTGGCCGAGGACACTAAATACCCGCATGATGCTGCATTGATCGGTTTGGCAAAGGCGTACCTGAAATCCGCACAGTTCTTCTTCGCGCGACTGCAGGGAAGCCGGCAAGGGCAAGCGTACGTGGAAGCAATCCGACGGGCGCGGGATGAAAACTCTGCAGACGCGAGAGCGGAGTTTTCCGCTGCGAAAGCACTCTCGCCGTGGTTCGATGCAGACCTTTCTTATGGTGATGCGAGCCAACGGTGGCAAGCTCACCCTCTCGACGCAGCGCTTCTTTACCAGATGACCGTCCTGAGTGGAGAAGAAAGCATCCGCGTCATCCATCGCATTGCCGCAGAGGTGCCCGACTCGGTATATCTGGAGCAAATGCGTGCGGAGATGCTTGCCGACCAACACCAGGAAGATGCCGCAATTAAGACCTATACCGACCTCATTCAGGTCCATCCCGAGCAGTTGGATTTGCGTTACAGCCTCGGGGTGCTTTACGGAAAGCAGCAGCGATGGGAAGACGCACTCGCCGTCCTTCAGGAGGAGCTGCAGCTGGCACCGGGTGAGGAGCGCGCGACGGCAAGGGTAAGTGAAGCGTTGTTGCACCTTGGACGGTACGACGCAGACACCCGTCTATTGCAGCCAATTATGCGCACATCTCAGCCGCCGCTTTGGGCATTGCTGGATTATGCCGATCTGAACGAGCACATCGGACAGCAACAACGTGCCGTGTTCTTCCTCCGACAAGCAGAGCGGCTCGATCCGGCAGAGAAGACGGTGCACTATAAGCTAATGCGGCTTTACATCAGGATGGGTCGGTCCGCAGAGGCTCGGCAGGAGCAGGCTCTTTTTCAAGCGTCACGCTGAACACAGAAAAGAGAGTTGACAGGTTGCGGGTGCTTCTGTTTGTATTCTTCTACTGCTTATGGAAGCGCTTCCACGGTACAGAGTGCCGCTATTTGGAAGCGCTTCCATGAGCTTAGGAGAGGATTTATGAAGCGAGCGGTTGCACTCTTTGCAGTGGTCATATCATTTTGTTTTCAACTACAAGGGCAGGGCGTAACCGGCTCGTTCACGGGCCACATTGTCGACAGCGGTGCTGCGTCAGTTCCAGATGCAACCGTTACGATCGTCAACGTCGAGACGAACGTGCCGCGTATCGCGCAGACGGATCGCAACGGCAACTATACCGAAACGGCGCTACCTCCCGGCACATACAAGGTCATTGCCGAAAAGACTGGATTTAAACGTTCAGAGAGTGGGCCCATAACGCTACGAGTCGACCAGACGGCGCGTTTCGACCTTACTCTCGCGGTAGGACAGGTTTCTGAAACGGTGGAAGTCCAGTCGAGCACGGTGGGCCTTGATACGGACAGCTCTGACGTAGGTCAAGTGATCAGCGAAAAGCAGGTGAGCGAGCTCCCACTCGACGGCCGCAACTTCCTCAACCTACTATTCCTTGCGCCCGGGGCAGTTCAAATCTCCGGGGAGCAGAATCAATTTCGTTACAATGCGGGTGGCGCGATCAGTCTTGGCGGCGGCCGCAGCTCGTCGAATGCTTACCTGATCGACGGCATAACCAACAACGACACGCAGTACCAAACACCGGCAATTGTCTTTTCGATCGAAGCTATTCAGGAGTTCAAGGAGCAAACCAAGACGTACTCCGCACAGTACGGCTACAGCGTCAATCAAATCAACTTGAGCACAAAATCAGGAACCAACACCATTCACGGCTCGGTGTACGACTACCTGCGTAATGACGCCCTTGATGCGCGCGACTACTTCAACATGCGCCCGCAGCGCGTAAACCCTCTCCGACAGAATCAGTTCGGTTATTCGCTGGGTGGTCCTGTTCGCATCCCGAAGCTTTACGACGGACGGAGTCGTACCTTTTTGTTTGCCAACTACGAAGGACTTCGTCTGAGCACATCGATCACTCGGTTAGCCTTTGTCCCGACCGCGTCGGAGTTGGCAGGTAAATTCCCTGCGACACGCGTTGTCAATGGAGCGAGCGTAAGTGTGCCATTGTATGACCCGCTTATTGGGCAACCTTTTGCCCAAGATGGCAGTGGTAACTACATCATTCCCGGAAATCGCGTCTCTCGCCTGGGTGCGATCGCCGCAGCGAAGTTTTTTCCCGCACCCAATCTGACCGGGAATCCCGCTTTCAACTACTCGGGATCAACTGCCTCGCCGGTGCAGACCGATCAGCAGAACTATCGGATTGACCAGAACTTCGGCCAGAATAATTCGGTGTACGTGCGTGCAACGATCGATGAAATCAACAGGACAAATGGTGGCCTGGTACCCATACAGAACACGTATCTGCTGCAGGATGCACGATCGTACGTGGTCGGCTGGACGCACATCTTCACGCCAAACCTGCTCAACCAGATTCGATTCGGCTATCTCGAGGCCCGAGCCAATACCCTTGCTTTTCCAATCAGTTCGACGGACCTGCAAACTCTTGGGATCACTGGAACGTTCCTGCCGGAGGGTGCAGGGTACCCCGAGGTAGCGCAGGCAACGTTCTCCGGGCCTGTCACGGCGAATGGTCCCACCATCACTGTGCCAACTACATATACGGAAAGCAGCGGTCCACTGGCTGCGCCGCTCCAAGCACTGCAGCCAACGTGGGACTTTTCGGACACCCTTTCATGGACACGTGGACGGCACACCATTAATGCCGGCTTTAGCTTCCGCTTCTTTCAAAACGATTTACAGACGATCGGCGTGCCTCTCGGGGCGTTAACCACGAATGGTCAGTCTACGGTGGGACCGAGTGCGTCGGGATATGCAGGAAACCAGATAGCCGACCTCTTGTTGGGCAACGTACAAACTTACCAGGTGACGTCGCCTGGGCCAGGGAGCAATCCTCAGGCCGGCAACAATCCTCATATCCACTTTCATGCGTGGGCTCCCTATATTCAAGACGACATCAAGGTCAATGAACACCTAACGGTGAACGCAGGCCTGCGTTATGACTATTTCGCGACGCCGTATGAGGCGACCAACCATTTTGCATGGCTGAATGACACTGTGCCGGGTGGAGGTCTGTTTGTCGCAGATCGGACAATCGTTCCGTTTGGCGGCGGATACTACACCTACGCGGGGCGAAGAAATCCCAATGATGCGCCGCGTAATGTTTTCGCTCCACGATTCGGATTCGCTTTCCGGCCAGGCTCGAGCCGCTCGGTCATCCGAGCGGGTTACGGGTTGTTTTACGACGCTGCAGAGACGACGGAGTACCAATACGACACGCAGATTTATCCCTATGCGCCAAGCCAGCACTTCACTGCGCAAGTCGGCACGGCTCAAATCGATACGAATAAGCTCTATCCCGTGCTTTCTACACCGGCGCCGATTACAGCGGAGGGGCTCTCGTTCTTTCAATTGCAGGCGCGGCACAAGCTCGATCCATATACGCAGAACTGGTCGTTATCGCTAGAAGACGAGTTGCCACATAGCATCAAGATCGGAGTGGACTATGAGGGATCGAAAGGGACCCATCTCTTAGTGCGCACGAGCGCAAACCAACCGACCCCTTGCTCGGAAGATCCAATGTGCAATCCATCGAATTCCAAATCTTCGCACTATCTTCCGCAGACGCGGGTGCCCTTCCCGAACTTCGGTGGGACGACGTTGGGCACAATCATTGAGGACGATTGGGTCGGATACTCCAACTACAACGCTTTGAACGTGACGGCAGAAAAGGGAGGAAAAGATCTTACCTTCCTGGCGGCGTACACGTGGTCTAAGGCAATGGACATAAAGACAGCAGCTTCAGCTGTGCAGGGTGATCCGGCTGGTTGGATCGGTCCACAGGATAGCCGTCACATCTCCCAAGATTACGGCCGATCGGGCTATGACGTCGGGCAACGTGTTGTGGTAAGCGCGCTTTACTCTTTACCTATTGGACGTGGTAAACGCGTCGGCGGCAACGTACCTAAAGCCGTAGATCTGGCCATTGGAGGATGGCAACTCAACGGCATCGGCAACTTTCAGGGTGGATTTCCTTTTTCGATCAGCGCGCCAGATTTCAACAACTTGAACAATAGTTTCGCAGAACGCGCAGATCGTATCGGAACGCCTCTACCGTCTGGGTTTCACCAGAGCATCGGATCCTGGTTCGATACAACGGCCTTTGTGACCCCCCGCCCGGGTTATTTCGGCAACTCCGGTCGAAATATCGTTCGTGGTCCGCGCTTTGACAACGTGGACCTGTCCTTGTTCAAGGCCTTTTCGTTCGATCGAGTGGCTCTACAGTTCCGTTTCGAATCGTTCAATGCTCTCAATCATCCACAGTTCGGCCTGCCAGACCAGGGTGTCACGGATACGCAATTCGGTGTGATCAGCACTATTGTTAATGCCGCTCGAAGAGACCAAGTTGCACTCAAGCTCCTGTTTTAGCGAAGGTGGCATGACCCGGTTCTACGGCCTCCAGGACAATGTTGCTGTTCGTCGCACACTATTTCTTCGCTCAATAATCGACTATGGATGTCAGGAGAGCTTTAGCCGATGGAAAGTTACAAGACGTTCACCGCAAAGCATTACTGCTCTTGCGCTATATACCTCGTGTCGTGTGGTGTGGTCTGTCTGCAAGTTCTTGCCAAGGATCGTCCAGCAGCGGTCCGCACGGGTTCATCTTCCCCAATCAAGTGGGGTCCGATGATTACAATCGCCGATCCTCCCATTTTCAAAGATGCCGGCATGGACGGTCGTCTTGACGACCGTCCCGTCACTCCAGGAACCTTTGGGACCGACTTTCCCCGGGCGATTCACCTTGCTGACGGCCGCTGGCTTTGTGTCTACACGGCTTACGAGAACGGTGATACCGGATACCGAACGAATCCGCGCGGCGGCACACGTCTGTATGTCTCGGTGAGTAAGGATGATGGGAAAAGCTGGACGTCACTATCTTCAGTGGCTGATCCAGATCGCGATTTAGACAATGGCCAGTTCATGGAGCTGCCGGACGGATCGATATTGCTCAGCACTCGTTCGGTGCGCTGGCAGGAATCCTACCGCCTGCCCGTGTATCGAAGTCGGGATGGAGGAAAGAGCTGGAAATGTCTGAGCTTGATCGACGCGAACGAAGGCAAGCCAGGCTCACTGGGGAAACCGGACAAGGGTGTGTACGAACCGTTCCTTTTCCGCCTCGACCCGAGCCGGATCGGAGTCTTGTACTCCTCTGAGCGATATGTGACAAGCTCACCCTCTTACAGCCAGATCGTCTCTGAAAAGGTCTCAATGGATGGCGGATCTACCTGGGGCCCCGAGATACGTGTCACCGCGGAACGGCCCCAGGACAGGCCAGGGATGCCTGTGCTGGCTAAGACCAAACAGGACAAGTACCTCGTCGTCTACGAACTGTGCGGCCCGGAGGATTGTGAGGTCCATTCCAAGACTTCAAGCAATGGTGTGGATTGGCCCGTAGGCCTAGGAGTGAAAGTTCCCGTCCAGCGAGGAGCACCCTTTGTCGCCGCAATGAAAGATGGGACGCTGGTGGTGACGTCCAATAATCACTCCGTCTCTATTAGCCGCGATTCAGGCAGTAGCTGGACATTAGTAGATCCAGCATTTCCCGGATCAGCGGATGTCGCATTCTTTTCTTCTATCTACCCGTTGAATGACCATTCAGTGCTTGTCCTAACGGGGTTGAACCGGCCCGGCGGGGGCCGTCGTATCGTTGGAAGGATCGGCACAGTTGTGGCTCCCCGCTGACTCGAGACCCGGAAACACTCAATGGAAGCAGCAGCGCCACCCCGTGCATGACCTCCCCTTGCGTCAGAAGCTATCATCTCTTCGAGGGTACACCTGATGTGCGCTTTGGCTTCTTTCCGGCGAGTGCTCGGGCTCACACCCACCCTGCTGACGATGATTATGTTCTCCTGCGTGGGTTGCTTCCGCCAAGCGTCAGAGATAGCGGTGGTGCCGCGAACCACGTCGACCACGATCTGGGAGACGGAGCACGCCGGAGCCGTGCAGGCCGCGTCTTCCACTCACACCAGTATCCGTTGGAATGCGCCGACTCGGGAAGACGACGTACAACAACAGATTGCGATGGTTCAGCGAGCTGTGGAGCGACACTCCATGGGCCTCGTGCTGACTCCCGATCAACCGCTGGCCCTTATGACGCCTGTCAAACGAGCACTCGCAGTCGGAGTGCCTACGGTAGTACTAGCGTCTGCGCTGCCACTCCCGCAACAATCTGGACTCACCTACATTCTTAACGATGATGAACTTGCTGGAGAGATGGGGGCGCTCCGGGTTGCCGATGTCTTATCGGGCCGTGGCCGTGTTGCTGTAATGGGTATCCGTGTCCATTCGCTGAGTTCGCTCGCCATGCTGCACGCTTTCGTGGCCACTCTTGAGTCGCGATTCCCCAACATCGAAGTGACAGGCCTTTACGAAAGCACAGAAAACAACATTGATGCTGAGGTAGTTGCCGGACAATTGCTGCAGGATAGCTCTCACTTGGGAGCAGTCTTTTCGCTCAACAGTACCGACACGGTGGGCTGCTATCTCGCGCTTAAAGACAAAGCAATGAGCGGAACGCTGAAATTGATAGGCGTAGAACAGAGCACAGAGTTGGCGAATGCGATTCGTGCTAAACAAGTTGACGCGTTGATTGCGGAAGATACTTACCATATGGGCTTTTTAGCCGTACAGATACTTACGCATCAAACTCCGTCGCCCCATGGGCTGACGAGATTGCCACCCATTCTGATCACCGCTGAAAACGTAGACTTGCCATCCATTCAGCCACTCATCACTAACGACCGGAGACGAGATCGCCAGTGATGAGGTTGAGAGCACGCGGTAAACAGCAGGCCGGAGTTGCCTTAGGTCTGCTGCTGATCATGTCGATGCTGTTACTCATTTTTATGTGCAGTCCAAAGCGATTGCTGCCGTACCATGACCGCTTCCAAAACAGCAACCTGGCCGGATGGCTCGAATATAGTGGGGATTGGACTGTGGCGGGCAACACCGTCCGCAATGAGTCGGACGAGCGCGGAGCCAAGCTGGTGACGGGCTCACGGTTTTGGACAGATTACGTCGTCGGAGCAGATGTAGAGCTACTAGGTCGTGGTAATGCTGGCCTGATGCTTCGGGCGACAGACGTGGAAGACGGAGTAGACGCCTACAGTGGCTACTACGCGGGAATCAGCACCGATGACCAATCGCTCGTCTTGGGGCGCGCTGATCACGGGTGGATTGAGTTTCCCCCAAAAGATTTGCCGGATGGTGTAAGTCCGCAGAAGCGCTATCACCTTTCGCTGGCTGCACAGGGATGCGTAATCGGTGCAGTGGTGACGGACCTCGCGACTCACCACAGCACCTCGTCGACCGCTTACGACCCAAACTGTCATCGATCGGGAAAGATCGGTTTACGTTCTTTTGATTCGGGCGGTGTATGGAGCAATGTCGAGGTGCACGCGTTACCTTCCGTGAACCCGCGCGAGCAGCAAGGAATGCAGCCAACGGCGACCCTGCTATATCCCACAAGCCAAGGTGAGTACCCCCATGCCGATGGGCTGCTTCGGAGCGGCGCACTGCCGATGGGAGGACTAGCTCCCGAAGCATCGGTGCAACCGATCCACCGGTTATCGCTGCTAATGCACGCGGGGCCCCAAGATATGACCGTGCGTGGCGTGGTCATCCTCACTACGCCTCACATCTATATCCAGGATTCGACGGGTGGTGCTGAGGTCCTCCCGAAGAATCGCCTACGGGTCAAAATAGGTGAAGAAGTCCAGGTGACCGGTCGAACACAGGTGAATGGCTTTAGCCTCTCGATCGTGGATGCAACCGTAGCGAGTTTGGCAGGTCTCTTGCCATCGCCTGCTGTCTCTATAACCCCTTTACAGGCAGCGCGGGGTAGCTATGACGCAACGTTTGTCGAGCTCGAAGGCCGTCTTCTCGCCAAGAATCGTGAAGGTGGCAGGTTGATCAGGGTCCAGATGGGAGCCGGTCAACAGGAGTTCTTTGCCATCCCTGGTTCCGCCGAGATCGCGGCTAGTATGGATACGCTCAAGGTAGGCAGCAGCTTGCTCCTACGCGGAGTGTGCCTAGTCTCATCCACCTACACGGAGGATCAGGTTCCTTTCGCACTTGTGCTTCGGTCTCCCAACGACATCAAGGTGCTGACCGGACCTCCTTGGTGGACCCCGGAGCACCTCGTTGAGATGGCAATTGTAATGTTGGTGCTGGGCTATTGCGTACATCTGGCCTACAGTCACATGGAGCAACGTCGTCATGAGGCGGTGATCGCGGAACGGGAACGGCTAGCCCTTGAAGTCCATGACACATTGGCACAGAGCTTCGCCGGGCTTGAGTATCAGTTGCGGGCTCTCCGGAAGTGGGTGGCGCAAGCCTCCGAGTTCAAATCCATCGAACACATTAAGCAGGAACTCAATCACACATGCGACCTTGTTCGACAGAGCCACGACGAAGCTCGACGCACGCTCACAACATTGCGCCCTGAGATCTTGGAGAAAGCTGGGTTGAGCGATGCTCTGACTCAGGTTGGCCGGCGAATGGTAGCCGCAACATCGATATCGATCTCAACAAGGATTATCGGGACCGTGCGACCACTTCCACTCCGGATCGTCGACGCATACTTCCGTATTGGTCAGGAGGCGATTGCCAATGCGGTGAAACACAGTCAAGCCCACACGATCTCGATCGTCTTCGAATACACGGCCAAGACTCTGGCTCTCTCTGTCAGAGACGATGGCGAAGGCTTTCGCAAGGAGGATGGCGGCGAAGGACTCGGACTCAAAGGTATACGAAGTCGCGCGGAGCGCATTCATGCCGAACTGGATGTTCAAAGCAGCAAAGGAGGTACCTGCGTCAAGGTTGTCACACCTTATCGCCGTCCTAATTCCCGGCGTCTCACGCCAGCGTATATTAGGGATTTGTTGCGGAGCTACTTTTGAGCATGGAGCACGCTAAACCGATCCGAATCCTCATAGCGGACGACCATCCCGTGGTACGCTCCGGTCTGTCGAGCATGCTGTCCCTTTACTCAGAGCTCGCAATCGTCGGCTGCGTGACTAGTGGTGCAGCTGCCCTCCAACAAATCGCGCACTCGGCCATTGACGTATTGCTACTAGATCTTCGTATGCCCGAGATGAGCGGCTTGGAGACTCTGTCTGCGCTCTCGGCCCAACCTGACGCGCCAAAAGTCGTGATCCTCACCAGCTTCGAGAGCGATCAGGAAATCTTTGAGGCGGTGTTTGCCGGTGCAAGTGGATATTTACTAAAGGCGTCGTCCGATGAAGAAATACTCGACGCTATCAAAACAGTTCACGCTGGTGAGTTGTTCTTTCCGACTTACATCTGCTCGCGTTTAGCAGATTATGTTCCAAGAAATGATCTCTCGTCCCTAGATGCTGAGGCTCTTGATCTACTCGCCAGCGGCTTGAGCGAGACTGCTGCTGCAGCAAAGCTTGAGGTTGCGGTAGGAACCTTCAAGAGTTGGTTCAATCGCTTGCTCCTCACTGCAGTGAACAGTTCAATATCGCCCCAGTCTAGCGCACCTCAGAAAGTCACCATAGAGGAGGTGGCTCGCAAAGCTGGCGTTTCGATGTCAACGGTTTCCCGTGTTCTTAATAACAAAGGAAATCACAGCGACGAGGTCAAGCAAGCCGTGCTGCGAGTGGTGCGAGAGAGCGGCTTTCGATCCAACGCTTCAGCAGCTTCGTTAGCAATGATGCGAGTAAACAGTCGCTAGGTCAAGCAACACGCTAGGGATTCACGGCTTCGATGCCTAACGAAAACCATTATGTCGGTTGAAGCCTCCAAGACTTTGCAGATCTACCTAAGCACACTCGCAACATGCGTTTCTAATTTACATCCCAATCCCGAATCCGTATCCCCTGCCAATGCTGATCTGCTGTTCCGGTTTGATGCCCAGCGAATGTGAGTGCTTCTGGCCCTCGGGCATGGCGAAATCAAGCGCTTGCTTTGCAGTGATTGTCTCGCGATGCTGGTTGTGGAACGTCCCATCCTGCCCCTCGATATGAAGGTGCCGGCCTGTTTGCGTGTGCTGGTAGGTCTGCATGGTGCCGCTCTCGCGCTGCCAGTGAAACTGCTTGGCCTCATGGGGAGCCAATGCCTCGTTTAACGGGTCCCAACGGCGCGCGTGCTGCTCTACGAGCTCTCGACCGGTCAGACGTACCCGCTGCCGCTCCGGTTCCTGCTGAACTTCTGGCACATGCGCACTCTGGTGCGAGACTTCGCGGCTGAGCGCTTTGGGAAGCTGCTCACGGTCGTTGGTAAAGATTTGCGCATCCTGCGCGCCGCGTGAGACTGCAACATACGCCATGCGGTTGTTAAGCAGGTCCTTGGCTCCAAGCTCGGTATCGATACGGATCAGCACCCGGTCGGCAGTCTGGCCTTGGCTGGAGTGGCTGGTGACAGCATAACCATGGTCCAGGTGCGGGTACTCGCGTGGGTCCAGGGAGACGCTTCGGCCGCTATCCATCTTGAGGGTTATGTGCCCGTCGTCCGTGAAGCCGTGAATGGTCCCAAGCTCACGGTTGGCGATCTTTAGGTCATTTGCCGGCGCGGTGAATTGGATACGGTCGCCCACGGAGAACGCCTTCTCCTGGTCGCGGTAGAGCGAAACACCCTGCTGCCGGCGTGGGTCGTAGGTCAGCTCTGAGCCATCAACACGCACGACGGTGATCAGATTGGCTGCGGCATCAACACTCTTCACGCGGGCGTACTCGCCCTTCTGCAACCCGGTTTCTTTGGAATTCCGGGAGTAGAGCAGCACATCGTTGAAGTAATATCGCTCGGCCCACGTGCGGTCGGCTCCGGTGAGGTCTTGCCGTGGGACCAGAATGTCGATCCGGTGCTCTTCCCTGCCGACAACGCCTCTACTCTGCAGCTCGGTCCTTATCGCATGGTTGATCTCGGTGCGGGATCGGTTATCGGGTGAGACGACCAGCGTGTTCTCGGGCTGACGCGCATATTCCTTAGCGATAGCCGTAATGCGCTCGGCTTGATTTGGGACCTCATGCACCCTGCCCTGACGCTCCAACTTTTGTACGGCCTCGCCCACCCGACCCTGGGCAAGCTGCTCGACAACCTGCTTCAAGGCGGCATCCCGCTGACGCACGATCTCGTCCAGTTTGGCCGTGCGCATGCCGGCATCCTGTAACTGCGCGAATGGCCTTCCTGCCTCGACGGCCTCGTGCTGTCGCGTGTCGCCCACCAGAAGGACGCGGTCATTCGGGTGCAGACGCGTCACGAAGTCGTGCATCTGTTTGGTGGAAGCAAGAGAACTCTCATCCAGGATGTAGAGCCGCTTCTCGCCGATATCGGGCTGCTGCCCCTTCGCAAGGTGAAGCTGGAGGGTGGAGCTGTCGATGCCTGCCTCGCCGAGCTTCTGAGCCGCGCGGCTGGTGGGCGCAAAGCCTTGTACCCGGTAGCTGTTCGCTTCGGCTCCCTCACGGATCACGGCAAGGGTCGTGGTCTTCCCTGCTCCGGCAATTCCGTCCAATCCGACAATCTTCTCCTTGCTGGCAAGGATCTGTTCGGCTGCTCTGTGCTGAGCATCGTTCAACTGCGGATGACGAGTGAGCAGCTCGGTTCGTTCTTTCGCCTTCTGGATAGCCGGACTTTTCTCCAGGGCTAAGTTCCCGTTCTGCATCCGGCTGACGATCTCACGCTCCATGCGAATCATGGTCGCGGTCGTGTACTGCCGGCCGGCAGATTTCGGGGCGTGGTCGACGGTCTGGAATTCGCCGCGGCTCTGTGACCGCTGTTCGAATTCTTCCCGCACCTGGCTGGCACTCGCTTGCCCCATGCTCCGACCCAGCGCTGCCTGCAGGATCGCTCGCTCGTCCTGCACTGCCGATCGCTCAAAGACATGCTCGCGGGCATAAGTCACAGCCTGCTGCGCCACTTTCGGCGCGTCGATCTCCTGGGAGCGCTGGTTGCCGAACGAACGGGACACCACCCAATCGGCCTGGTACCCATGCTCAGCGGCAAGATCGCGATGTCGATGCAGCAACTCAGCTGCTGATTGAATCTCTTTCGAGTCGCGGCTCCGGTGCGCCACCACCTGGGCGGCTCCGGCACCCTCGCGACCAATTTCTTTCAGCTCGGAGGTGATCTGCGCCCGACGCGGACTCGACGCCTCGAGATACTCCCACGTATAGCCTTTGATCTCTGGCTGGCCATGCTCCCCCCGCTCTATGCTGAAGGCGAACGACAAGTTGTTCGAGCTTATTGCCCGAGAGAACCTTCGCTTGGTTTGCCATGGAGAAAGCTTCACGGCTCCATGACGGGCATCGTATCGTCGATTCGTTTGTGGAGGTCATAGGCTCTACCGATCTGGTATGAACCTATGACGGCAACGAACAAGAGTCTAGCGACATTTGGTCAAGTAGCTATGCCACGCTGGAATATGAAGAGTGCAGCAGCGAGAGAATAGAACTTTGACACACTTAGGTAATGATCTAGCGGCGCAAACGCAGATGGGCGCGATGGTCCTAGTGGGTCAGATATCGCTCATCTAAACCGAAACACCATCACTGGCTGATCAATCAGAGCTGGCGCTTACTCCGGTAAGCGAGAAGGCCCGGAGGATTTCTGGGTGACCGACTCCAGGGCGGATGAGACTCGCCTCCAGGACCGGCTTCATGCAAAAGCAACAGGTGAACGTGGTTCCATCGGGAAAATCGATCTGTAGCTCTGTACCGTCTCCGTCATCTCGGTAAATCTGCAGCGCCTGAATCGTCTTACCAGCAACGTCCTCACATTCAACGTAAGCACATCCCATCGCTTATAGCCTCCTTTGTCTTGCTTTCCGCTTTGCTTCATTTTAGAAACGTGATCCATGCGAGGCTTGGCGGACTGTTCAGGTCATGAGCGGGCCGCACATCTGGCTCACGGAGTCAGATGCACCCCTCGTCTAACATTCCGAATTCAATCGCGACATTTCGAACAAGAGCGCAGCCTGTGAGAAAGAAGATAACACTCATCGTGTGTAGATTCATAGTGGTCATCTCGCAACGATGAGATGTGCCCTCCAAGACGATCAGAGCGATATTTGGCAGTTCGGTGCGCACGCTTCGCATCCATCAAGGATTTTCGCAAGAGGAACTCGCCGAGCGAGCAGGACTGCACCGAAATTACGTCGGCGGTGTCGAGCGCGGTGAACGCAATATTGCGCTCGAGAATATCGTCAGATTGGCCAACGCTCTTTCCGTGGCATCGAGAGATCTGTTTGTCGATCTTCCCTGAAATTGCTAGTGTTCATCTGCCGGAAATAGATTCTTCTTCTGCATGCTTCAAGGGTCTCCGGGCAATACGTTCATCATAGGCAAGAACGGACAAGACCGTTCCACAGATTTAGTCAATTGTGCCCGATAGACCCATGTATTCCGGGATGGAATATGAACAGCCCGCGTTATTCCCAACTCGCCAGGTAAGTCGTTCTCGCGTTGACAAAGGAACATGGAAGGGAGAACACTTTCCGGCATCGGGGTTGTTTACCCGCACGCGTTGTGCCCCGGGTAAGGTGGGAATGCGACCTTGTCTCCGATTGACACGAAGCACTATCTCGCGGCCGTGATGGTGGCAGACGAAGGCAGCCTTTCTCGTGCTGCAACCAAACTGAATGTCACGCAATCAGCCGTAAGCAAACAGATCCTCGCTCTTGAAAACTACTTGGGTCACGAGATCTTTGTTCGCACAAGCCGTCACCTGCGAATCACGGCTGCGGGCGAAGTTTTCTTAACATATGCACGGTTCGCGATCCTGCTGCAAGAACGTGCGGTAAACCTTTCTAGGGAAGCCTTCGCCGAGTCAAGAACGGTCTTGCACGTTGGCAAATCGCCATATACAGACCCTTTTATCATTTCAGCTCTCACCGCAATCCAACGGGAGGAATTTCCTGCACTCAGGCTCGATGTCGAAAGTAATTTCTCAATTGAGCTAGGGAAACAAGTTCTTGCAGGCGTGTTGGATATGGCGGTGCTGACGGAGGGAGTTCCGAATCCGCATCTGTCCACCCTTGAACTTTCGCGCAATCCCTTCTATGTCCTTATTCGGGAAGAGAATCCCTTAGCTCGCCGAAAACTGATTAGGCTGGATGATCTGAACGGAAGAGTCTGGATCAGGTTCGCCAGGCATGTACATTCCGACCTATACGATCGCTTCAACCAGAGCCTCGAAAGAAGTCGTATACAGCCTGCTGCTGTTCATCACGTCACTACCGCAGAAGAGGCGGTACAGCTAGTTGCGGACGTGGACGGTGTCGCAACGATCACGAAAACCGGAGCGTGGCGCGTACTCGACCGTGGGCTCACTCTGCGCCCGTTGCATACAGACGGCTTAGCGCTAGTCACAGTTCTGACAGTTCGCGCAGACACTGATTCGTCAACGATCGGGGCATTTCTTCGAGCAGTAGGCAAGAAGCTCTGCTGCCCGCAACCGCGGTATTAAAAGCTCACGCGTTGCTTATTCATTACCGTCGCGTTCTATGATCTGAACGTTCAAGGACCCTTCGTACCCGCAAACCGAGCACCTGAATATCCCACTTGGATTAGGCACTCCGTCCAGGTCCCAGCGTTCTGAGACCGTGCCGCAACGCCGACAAACGTGCACCGGGATCAGCTTTACGAAATTTTGTTCCGTTGACCCCTTGGGCATTCTAACCTCATCCTCATTCTTGCTTCTTTCGGCGTGGCGTCGCCGAGTTAGCTTGATGACAGCGGGGACAAAGCGATTGCCGCCGATCGCTACAGGTCAAATGTGAAGTAGCAGCACGAAGGCACGACCCTGAGAAGTTCATCAGGATTCACGGCAGACTCGACGCGTTTGCGGACTCGTCAAGGCAGGGCGATCGTCGAATCGAAACAGTTTGCGTCAGTGGCGAAGAAAAGGACTGCCACAAAAGGAAGCGCGAAGGATGCTCGAACTGCGCCGCTGCCTAAGTCACGCGGTCAATCGTCGGCCGAGTCGAACGGCTTGTCTCCGGCGGTACGTCGCTGCCTTTGCTTTGAACGGTAACCATCAGAGCGCTCTCCTAAACTGGCTTGGGGTCAATCCTCGTTGCTCGCGAAACATTCGTGTCATGTGCGAGTGACTAGCAAATCCGCACCGTAACGCAATGTCGAGAAGGGAGAGTGCCTTATTTCTCATCAGCTTCTGTGCACGCTGCAATCTGATTTCCGTCACATAGCGGTGCGGTGTCATACCCAAGCTTTTCTGAAACATTCTCAAGAGATGCCTTCTGCTATATCCGCTCTCCTTAGCGAGTGTTGCAAGCTCAATGCTTCCATCGGAACTGTGTATTCTGTCGAGGATTCTCCTGAGCACGGCCTTGGGAAGAACTCCCGCGGTATGCTTTGGGGAACGCTCTTTGTTAAGCATGAGAATGCGTGCTCCCGACGCATGGGTGAGTTGGTCGGCGTAGAGCACGCCCGACTCACCTTTGGCTTCTGCCTCCAAACTGAGGAGTTCCAATAAGCGAGCTATGCTTGGCTCGGTAAAACCCGTACGTTCTTGGGTCCGTGTGATGGTTCGGCAGTCCTGCTCCTCTTCGATCTGACTCACGTAGGACTCTGCGACCGAGCAGCAGATGAGTTTATTCGCGCCTGCTGTGCGGGCTGCCGGAATCGGGCCCGGAGCAACAAAGGTTAGTACTCCCGGAGGTTTGATGAAAGGACGGAAACCGGCTCTGCCGGCTGCGTGCTCCCCCGTACCAAGGGTGCGCCAGAGTGCTAGATGGTATCGATCAGTGACGCCCTCTGGCATCTCGCATGCGTTCAGCACAATGTCTTCCACTATGAGCCCGTCCCATTGGAGCGGCTTGCTGGAAACCAGCGCCGTCACGGGACCGCTGAACAGGCTTTTCTCGGCCGCCCCTTCCAATTGGTGCTTACTCATGGACAGACTTCCTGCCCCGATATCCGAGTTCTTGAACATGCACTCCACCGATTACTTCTTGCATCACTCTGTCAAACGTTCGAAAGCTGCGGGGTTAGTGGGGATGCTGCATCTTCAAGCAAGCCGCCGAGTGGGTCCAGATTGACGTTCGTGCCCTTGACCGGCCAGCTCGGATGTTTACCACTATGGCTTGATGAGAACGAAGCCGTCACGGTTTGGCGCTTCAACGGCCGAGATCGCTTCTTGAAACTTGTCGAGGCTATAAACACCGGCCGTCTTGAAGAGAGACGGCATCTCGCCGGCGAGCTTGATCGCCGATTGAACGTCGCTGGTCTGTTCCTCCCGAGAGAGTTCAGAAAACCATCGTGTGAACGTGATGCCGCGGATAACGAATTGATGGTTGATGATTTCAGACAGGCCGATACCAAGTTTGCCACCGCCAAGGGCACCGTAGGTGACAATCGCTGAATCCTCAGCCAATAGCGGCACGAGATCCCCAGCCACGGGACCGGAGACGCAGTCGAGAACTCCGACTATCTTTCTTCCTGCGGCCAGGGAAGTGACCTGCTTCAGCCAGTCGGCGTCTTCTGTGGCGGCTATCGGAACCCCTTCCAACTCGGTTGCGACACGCTTCGCGCTCTCCATACTACGCGTGAGGCCAATCGATTTGAGGCCTTCCTTAACGAGGAAGTGCAGCAGCAAACGAGCCACGACTGTGCTCGCTCCTGTGACGAGCACCGAGCCGTCGCGGAGCACCTCGTCGGGAACCGATTTGTGCAAGCCGCGCAGGATCATGCGTGCTGTGACGAAGTTGATGAAAAGCTGAGCTGCGACTTCATCCTCAAGCTCCGGCGGGATCGGGATGGCCGCGAAAGCCGGTATAGCGACGCTCTGTGCCCATGATCCAATAGCCGGAAAGCCGATCACCCGATCGCCGACCTCGAGAGTGATCTCAGCTTCGACATCGGAGCCAAGCGCACGAACGATGCCGACCGCCTCCGAGCCACGGCGGATGTAGCCGACGTCCTCGGGAATGTTTGGCTGTGAGCGAACCAGGAATATATCACCGTGATGAATGGGTGCAAGCTTGACGTCGATCAAGACTTCCCCCGGGGCAGGGTGGGATGGATCGTTGATCTCGATCAGTTGCAGTGCATTCACCGGCTCGCCGAGAGCTTTCTGAACTACAGCCTTCATGGATACCCCTTAGTCTGATGATGTGTGACAGTTATACTTTTGATGATAAGTGACATCAATGTCAAGCTGGAGGGTACGCGATGCGAGTGACGAAGGAGGTTGCTGCGCAGAACAGGAGAAAGATCATTGAGACCGCTACCCGGCTCTTCAAAACCCGGGGCATCGATAACGTCTCAGTCGCGGATCTGACAAAGGCTGCCGGCTTCACTCATGGCGGTTTCTACAATCATTTTGAGTCAAAGGCTGATCTGGCAGTTGAGACGATCCGATATGCGTTTGAGCAGGCTCTAGGTGAGATTTCGGGAACAGGTGCCGACAAGATTGGGACTTCTATCCCCATCGCAGATAGATTGGCTTATTACCTCTCACCGGAACACCGCGACGAGCTTGCAGGTGGGTGTCCGACTGGCAGCCTGCCTGTCGACGTTGGACGCCAGCCAGTCGGCGCGCAGAGGGCGTTTGCAGATGGGATGAAGAGCTATGTTGCGCTAATCGAGGGTGTAATCGCTTCAAGCGGACGTCCTAAGCGTGAGGCGGCAATTGCCACCTTGGCAACTCTCGTCGGCGCAATCATCTTATCCCGCGCCGTGCGAGACGCTGATCCCGGTTTATCGGATGAAATTCTGCGAGCCGGACGCTTCCGCTTTGATGGTCAAGACACTTAGACATCTACGCATTCGAGGCCTCTGAAGTTCCATTGATGCGTGTATGCCTAAAGAGGACTGGAGGGACCGGCCTTCGCCCACCCGGACGAGGTTATGCTCAGGCGCAACCTCGATAGCAAATCCGTCCCGTAAAGTGCTTCGCCGTTAGTTGACCGCCACCTGTATGCGTGCAACGTCCGGTTGGATACTTGGTGAAATCACTCTCCCCCAGACCGCAAGTCACAATTATCTGGCCGGAGCGAAAAAGTAAGCTGTTTCTGGCACAATCCAGGCCTTGACGGTCTCTCAAGCATGTATGTCATAATTAATTTCGCTGATGACTGACATTATTGTGCATCGATCCTGGAGTTCGGGTCTTCCTTTTCTGGGACGCGGCACTCAACCCCCGCTCTACAACACTTTTCTCTCGAGATCACTTCATACACTACAAACATGCGCGCCTTCGTTGCCGAAACCAGGAGGCCGAAATATAGCTTCGCCACTACAGGAGAACATCCATGCCCGTCATTCGCGTTACGCTGAACAAGGGAAAGTCGCCCGAATATCTCGCCGCGGTCTCCGAGAGCATTTACAGTGCATTACGCGAACAGTTCGTACTGTCTGAAGGAGACAAGTTCCACATCTTTGAGCAGCTTGACGCCAGCACCTTCATCTACGACCGCGACTTTATTTCCAAGCAGCCTCGCACAAACGATTTCATGATCATACAGATCGTGGCGGACGCCCGTCGCGAAACTGAGAAGACTGCTACGTTCAAGGCAATCTGCGACAAATTAGCTGCCTCGCCCGGAGTGAAGCCCCAAGATGTCACCGTTGTTCTCAGCACGAACAGCACCCTTGAAGACTTCTCGCTTGGCTACGGTGTATCCGCCGCCTCTCTGGCTAGGTGAGGAGAGAGCCCCCCGGAACGTCACACCCTGTGTAACTCTGAATCCCGTGCACGACCCGGAGTCATGCACGGTATTTACCGCTCCAACGACCACTTAGAAAGCGTAGTTGTTATGGCCGCGCGAGCCATTTCTAGGAGCGACCTTCCTGGATCCTCATTGGGGCAGTATTAGCGGAGCCTGCATGTTGGAGCGCAACCGTCACCTGCCGCGGACACGCATCCGTGCCATTTTCGCCGAGGAACTGACCAGGTTAAGACCGCATCCGCACCGCCCGACTTCAGGGCCCGGCATGGCTGATCTGCTCCCACGGATGGGGCAGCCATCTGCCATAATCGACGCCCGACAGGGTCCGACACCCTCGAAAACCAGATGCGCGGCTCGACAGTGGAAAAGTCAGTTCTTTCGCCAGCGAAGACCTCGCGCTCATTCCACTTCGCCGTTAAGCTGCTGTTGGACGCTTCGGAAGTCGAGCAAGTACCGTTGCTGATCGAATCGACTGTCACGGAATCTGTAAAAGGCGTACTCCGTCAATTCCACCTTCTTGCCGGAAGGGTCCAATCCCATCCACCGCTTCGTCGGCGTACCGTGGTCGACGAGTCGCACCGCGACACGGTCTCCCTCGATTATCAGGTCTTCGACATGTCAGTGGTAATCGGGCACCGCGTCGAGATGACCGGCTATCTCCGCAACATAATCTTCACGAGAAACCGGCTTGCCGTTGAACGTGATCTCCTCGTGGAAGAACCGATCCATTTCGCCGAGGCGTCGATCGTTTAACGCGTCTATGTATTCGCCATAGAGCTTGCGCAGATTAGTCGTCATGGCATTTCTCCTCGTTCCCGTTATGACCCTCACTGAATGAAGTAATCACTCAGTTCGCGGATCTTACCGTTGGACATCAGGAACACTGCCGCAGTTTGATCGGCTTTACCGGTGATTTCGCCTTTAGAGAGGGCATCAGCACGAACCTGGACGACGACTGGGCCGAGCGCAGTGCTGTGCAGTATTTTCAGGTGGAAACGACGGCCGCCTTCCAGCCAGCCCGAAAACATCGCGATCGTTGCTCGCCGCCCATGGGCAACCATCCTGCTGTCCAACACCCGCACGATGCAATCTTCAGTGAAATAGCTCTCGACCATGCGTTCAACATCGAAAGGTTCATTCCCCCATTCGGTACAGAAGGCCGCAGCAGTCGACAAATTCACTTCTTCTTCGGCGGTGAAATCCGGGGCGGCAGCGCTAGCCATCTTCCTGCGGGACCGATCAGTATCATTTGAATTCGCCATTGTTATGTTCCCCTTTCTAAGGAATGAGTGACATGGAGCCTTCTCATCAAAAAATTGCCCCGTCTGTGAATGCTGAAGGCTTATCGCACCCGCGATAGAACAATCAATTCCTTAAACACTAGTGGCTTCGCGGTTGGTCATCGGCACTGAACAGTTCGAGTCTGCTGAACACGCCACCGATTTCCATTTGCCGACCTGCAGTCGCCAACTCGCCAATAACGACTGGCTGAAATCCAATACCAGCGATCAAGGCTGACACAGTTGAGACACAGCTTTGATCGTCACCAGCGATGAACAACACACGTCTCCAACCCGTCTGGGCTGGTGCGAACATCGTTTCAGAAGGGAGAGTGTTGAAGGCCTTAACGATCCGGCCGGACGGCGCCAGGCGCGCAACGATTTGGCTGCCCGAATCCCCTCTTAGATCGTCGACCTCAAACTTAGGAAGGGTACTCACGATGATGTTCGTAGCATCGACCACGACACGTGCGCGCCAATCGATGTCGCCACGAAATACGTCACGGACCTTACTCCAAGGAAGAGCCACGATAATCAATTCCGCTTGATCAAGTAATTCCGTGAATGTCAACGGTTCGAGATGTTCCCGCATTGTTGTTAGCTTTTCGGAGAGACTATCCGGACTGCGACCGTTGGTGATGAGTACTTCGTGGCCGACCGCGGCGAAATGCTCGCCGAGGGTGGTGCCAACAGTCCCCGCTCCGACTATTCCGATTTTCAATTTGCTTCTCCTGTCTAACTCGCATTGTCAGGCGACCCAGCATCCCGTCTTTAGGCCGGACCAATGGGTCTGTCCAAATCTCAAGCTCGCCCCATTGCCCGGCTAATCGAAATGCGAGCAGTTATGGCATAGTGTCCTTCGACCGAACGGTGGAAGCGGACGACTTGTGCGCTCTCTTGCATACCTCCACACCGTTGCATTACATTGATGATGACCATCAGCGAAAGGTTTTCCGATGAGCATCGTCATCATGCATTTGAAGGTATGTCATGCATGTGACGAAGGAGGTGGAGGCGCAGACCGGAAGGAATCTTGGGGTAGCGAGGAACGCTAGCGCACTGTACCAGTCTTTGAAGGCGACCCTTCCCAGCTCTCCGCACCGCTTTCATCTTTGCCATCACAATCTTCTTGGTTGTGCAGAACCACGAACGCCCAAACACGTTGAATGAGCTATCGCCTTGAAAAAATATATGTTGACTCAGCTGGGCAGGAGTCAACCCTCAAGGTCAGAAGAAGCGCGAGTTCCTATTTACCTCTTCTTTAGGTAGCTGTCGCATACAGGTCTATGCGGACCATGCTCAAAAGGCAACATGCACTCCAAGCGCAGCTCCTGCGAGGTCACAGTCTGCGGCATACCAACACTGGTTACGAGCGAAAAGTAAGAGATCCGTTGATCGCCGCTCATAAACGTGATCGGCACAATCGGAATCTGGGGATTTGTGCAAGGTGGAAGGCTATTCACCCCTGGATACTGCTTTAACTTATCTAAGAGCGCCTGTAGTGTGGGGTCGATTACATGCCCGACGGCCTCGCGACGCGTCCGCTCAAGTAACAACTTGACAGTTACCGGGCAAGCGGATGGTCTTGGTAGTCCAGGTATCAATCTAAATCCAAACCCCATACGCTTCTCGACGACCTCTGCAACTCCGCGGACGTCCAGAGGAGCGTTCCTGGTCCAGCACGTCTCTTGACCGCGCTTGCAGCGCGAAGGCAAAGACGAGGGCCAAACGCATCTCGTATGAGCAGGCCACGCAACGGGCCACCAACTTGGCCTTGCGCGGTCGCTGGAATCCGAGTGTAGAACAACGCGCGTGAAGCTGTTCTCCGACGCCTAAGGCAGAGACTACAACACTGCTCCGACGACGTATCCGCCTCA
>CAXTEE010000012.1:0-76486 GCA_964243375.1 uncultured Acidobacteriaceae bacterium
TGAGGCGGATACGTCGTCGGAGCAGTGTTGTAGTCTCTGCCTTAGGCGTCGGAGACTCTGGCAGGTCGGAGCGCGCTAGAAGCTTCAGCAATTTTCTCTTCAATCTCCCTTCCGAACATTGCAAGTTGTTTGGACCAACGTTCTGTTCTTCGATGCGCCAAAGCGCAGGTGGGAGCACTACATGCAAAGACGACGCTCAGCACGCCTACCCTAGTGCGAATACCCGAGAACGCCGGCACCACATCGTTTTCCGGGAAAAGAACAGTTGGCAGTCCTGCTGCTGGACTTCTAGTTAAGTCAAAGCGCGTTGCCTGAACGAGGTGGATCTGAGCTTCAAGCTGCCGCCCAGGAATCAGGCAGCAGCCCCTAGTAGTCTCAAACGAGTTCGAAGAAACCCGTCATTTGTGTGAGTAAGTCGTCTGCTCCAAACCGCGCATAGCTCGTTCCGAGTGCGATCACCTTTCCTTTTTCGTCGTGCATCTTCCATGTGAAGAGGCCCTGACGGTGGTGATCAAGCATCTTTTCGTTGTGAAAGGACGCCCCGGGATAAGCCTTCTGGGACTCCTTGATTTTCGCAATGAGCTCTGCGGTTCCGTGGCACTCGGAACCTGGATCGGTGTAGACCGCGTCTGACGCTACGCTTCGCGATAAAAGATTCTGCCGCTCATCAGCACTGACGTCGGACCATGCCGACTGATAGATGTTCCATGTCTTCAGGTAGGCTTCGTTTGCCATCGCTATTCTCCTAGGTTGGTGCTTTGAATGATCTTAGACGTCGCCGCTTGAATCCGATTCGGCTAAAAAGCTGCCATCTCGAATGTCTTTGAGAGTGGCTGTGCGGCTCTGTTCGCTCGCATGGTGGGCTCTCTGTAATTTACGGATCAGGCACCTGGCTGAAAGGTAGCGATAAACTCCCAATCCTTGAGCGCCAGTTATGCCCAACGCGGTCTACCGGCGTGTCGAACTGTTCTAATTCGGCAATGATCCAGTCGACATACTCTTCCTTCGTTGCGGTGAAGCCCTCGGGTACTGAACTGTCGAAGCCTGGTAATGCCAGAGTGATTAGATCCTGGCGGTTAAGGTGCTTTCGTACAGATTCCCAGACACGACAGGTGTCGGGAACCCCATGGACAAAGACTACTGGCATATAGTTACCTCCAGATCCCCGAACCTACGGCGCTGTCGAGAATTCCTACGCCTTGACATTATGATGCAGAGTGTCGAGAATAGGTTTCATAAACCAATGGCTGAGAAATCCAGCGAGTCTGAACTTAGCGAGAGACGGGACGCGGTTGTTCGAGCGGCCTCAGAAGTCTTTTTGCGTTATGGGTATTCCCGAACAACAATGGTGGAACTCGCCAATGCGGCTCACCTGTCTCGCCCAACGCTGTACGAAGTCTTTCCAGGGAAAGACGAGATTTTTGGTGCGGTCATTCATAATCTCAGCGAGAGCACACTTGATCGGTATCGCGAGGCGCTGCCAAGGCTTCCGACGCTGCGGAAGAAACTGCACTACGTGTGCCGTGATTGGGGTACACATGGGCTACGGCTTATGAGCGTTCACCCTGACGCCAAGGATCTGTTTGACTTGAATGTTGCCGCCGTGCGCGAAATGTACGAGAGTTTCGTTCGCTTCCTCTCGGAGTTGATCGCAACCGAGCAAAGCCTCCGGTTCCCTCGAGAGCGGCTTGTCCGTAATCTCGTCTATTCTTTCAAAGGCCTGAAAGATGGGGCGAGCACGATCAGTCAAATGGAAGACATGATCGATTTGCAGGTAGACATCTTCCTCCACGCGTTCCGTTGAAGAACAGCTTCACGCGCGTTGTTCTACACTCGGATTCCAGCGACCGCGCAAGGCCAAGTTGGTGGCCCGTTGCGTGGCCTGCTCATACGAGATGCGTTTGGCCCTCGTCTTTGCCTTCGCGCTGCAAGCGCGGTCAAGAGACGTGCTGGACCAGGAACGCTCCTCTGGACGTCCGCGGAGTTGCAGAGGTCGTCGAGAAGCGTATGGGGTTTGGATTTAGATTGATACCTGGACTACCAAGACCATCCGCTTGCCCGGTAACTGTCAAGTTGTGAAGCTCCGCCAGATTCTACGAAGGCCAATTGCTTATTACCTGATCGACGACCTTGTTTAGAACTGCTGAGGACACCCCGCTGCTTGATTGCACAGCCAAGCCGGAGGCAAGCGCTGACAGGTACTGTGCTTGGAGATCATCGAAGTCCTCATGGATAATGAGCGCCGACATTGACAGCTTCTGCCTTTGATCTCGGCATGCTGGTGATGTTTGGCGCTCGCGAGCGGAGCCGCGAAGAGTTCGCGCAGCTGCTCGAAAGTAGCGGATTTGAGCTCGGAAATGTGGAAAGTACATCAACGCCTTTCTCGCTGATGGAAGCCACAGCGGTTTAGGATTGAGATTTGCAGCAAAGTTGCTGCATTTGACTCTTCTCTAATCCCAGACGGAACCGAGCTCGCTTCTAAATCAGCTCATCAGAGTGCGCATCGTCCAAAATGTGGAGAGCAGTGCGGCGCAACGGTCAGCACTAATGGAAGCAAAGACCCTGATAGGAAGACATCTTTGCGGACGCTGATTGAACATAAATTCAGGAGCAGGAACATTCACCGTTGGACTGCCTTTTAGGTAAGTGACATTGAGTCAGCGGTGCAGTTTCTGGCGAGAGGCCTCGGCATCGCGATCCTGCCATCCATTGCCGTTCAACGTACGCGGTCCCGGGAAGCACCTTGCTGCTCAGACTCACGGGTAGTGCGCCCCGCGTCACACCGTGGCGATTTAGGAATTTTAAGGCGTCCTGCAAACAAGGCGGCGAGACACGAGGGGACGGTGAATCTCTTCCTGGGCGCTTTGGCAAGCGTTTAAAGCCATACCTTCGAGACTTATCGTGAATTGCGGAGCCTGAGGTCGAACACGGAAGGCGCACAGGCGGGAGGCCGGATCGATTGTAGGCGCTCAATGCGTTCAGCACGATTTATCGGGACGTAGCGCGATGAGGCGAAGCGGACCTGTGTTGGCAGCAGTGTAGATCACAGATTGATCGACTTGTGCAGGAAGAACTCGGTCCATCAAACTGAGCGCGCCACGTATCGCTGGCGCGCTCTGCTGCCATTTTGGCGTCCTTTGTCTAGCAGTTATGCGTGGAAACTTCTACTGTAGATGCAGGGTTGGTCTAGAGTGCTTCACTTTCGGGCCAGTGAATGAGCCTGAAGTGAACTCGGGCTCAAGGCTGAGGAGCCAGCATGGTCAAACACTTCCGCTTGCCAAGCAGCCTACGTAAACGATTAGAAGAGTGTGAAGTCAATGTGTCTGTCGCGTTACGCAGGGCGAAACTGCCGCAGGACATTCTCAACCAAGTGCGCATCCTCCTGACGACAGAGGAGGTCTTTGCTTTGTGGAGGGCGATCGAAGAGCTTGCGGAAGACCCCTCCGTAGGTGTCAAGAGTGGCACCGAAACCAAGATGGAACGGTTTCATCCGATGGCATTGGCGATTCTGTCGACAGCCAGTTTCGGAACGGCGATTGATCGAGCCGCCCGTTACAAGAAGATTTGCGCGCCGGAGGAGATTGTTTCAGAGGTGCAAGGAAGCGAGTGGAGCATTCAATTTCGGTATCTGCTCGCCGCTGAAGCTGCGCCTGCGATCCTGATCGAATATGCCTTTGCCTGGGTCCTGACGATCGGACGACAAGGAAGCGGCACTCTCATCAAGCCTTTGCGGGTTGAGCTGACGCAGTCACGCAAACACGTCAAGGCGTTAGCCCGGCATTTCGGCTGTCCCGTCCTCTGCGGGGCAAGTCGAAACGCAATCATCTTCCGAGCTGGCGATAGAGATTGCCCCTTCGTGACAAGGAATGACGAACTGTTGGACGCTTTGGAACCTCAGCTCGAAGATGAGCTAAAGCAGATGACGGGTACAGAAAGCCTGGTGGATCTTGTGCGCGGCGCTATCCAACAACAAATTGCAGGAAGTCGGCCTACCACCGACAGCATCGCACAAGACTTACGCATGAGCTCTCGGACCCTGCAACGACGGTTGCAGGAAGCCGGCACAAGTTTCCAGCGCGTGCTGGACGACGTGCGGCAACAGATGGCTCGCTACTACCTGGAGCATTCCGTTCTTGAGTTGAGCGAAGCGGCCTACCTGCTCGGATATGAGGATGTCGCCTCTTTTGGACGTGCATTTCGCGGCTGGGAGGGATTGACGCCCGGCGCTTGGCGGGAAACGCACCGTCTATCAGGAGTTAGCGAGAGCAGAACAAATTCTGATTCGTTGAGAGCTTCTCGCTAAACGCTTCTGACTTATCGCTTTGAAGAGCTCCTGGGACAACTCCAAACTTATTCGCACAAGGAGAAAGAGCGTGGCAAATCTTACGGGTAAGGTCGCCGTCGTTACCGGCGCATCGAAAGGCATCGGCTCCGCGATCGCAAAGCATCTCGCCGCAGTCGGCGCATCGGTTGTGGTCAACTACGCCTCCAGCAAGGAAGGCGCAGACAAGGTTGTGTCTACCATCACAGAGGCCGGGGGCAAAGCTATGGCTGTCGGTGCCAGCGTTGCAAACGAAGCTGATGTGGCCAGGCTGTTCGTCGAGATCAAAGAGGCTTACGGCAAGATCGATATTCTTGTAAATAATGCGGGTGTTTTCGGTCTCGCGCCACTCGAAACCGTCACCGTCGAGGAATACTATCGGCAGTACGACACCAACGTGCTCGGCCTCCTGCTGGTCACCAAGGCTGCGGTACCGCTCTTCCCGGAAACCGGTGGCAGCATCGTCAACATCAGCTCCATCGCCAGCACCCTCGCTGCCGCGACCAATGCAATCTACAGCGGAACCAAGGGTGCGGTGGATTCCATCACCAAAGTCCTTGCCAAGGAGCTGGGCCCGAAGAACATCCGCGTCAATGCAATCAACGCCGGCGTGGTCCACACCGAGGGGATGGCAACGGCAGGCAACCTAAGCAGCGATGTCGCAAAGCGGGTAATCGCAACCACTCCCCTCGGCCGAATTGGCGAGCCAGACGATATCGCGTTACCTGCCGTGTTCCTCGCCTCAGATGATGCACGCTGGATCACCGGCGAAACTATATATGTTTCGGGCGGCTTGGCTATCTAAACGGCTAGGCAGCAGCAAGGTGCAAATCTTGCTTCACGCTCTCCAGAACTGATCGCTCGCTCAGGCCTATCGTCTTGACCGGTGAGGATCGTGAAGCCGCATTGTCGAAATGGGACCACCGGAAACGTTCAGGATCGCGATCTCCAGCTTCCGAGAACGGCGTTAATGAGATGGTCCGCCGCTTCATTCTCTTGTGTTACCAAGAGGATCGTAGAAGCAGGTTTGACAAGGAGGATCATCGCTATGCAGATACAGTCCATTGGCATCGACCTGGGGAAGACGACCTTTCACCTTGTAGCCTTGGGAGCAGCCGGCAAGCTGCTGGTGAAGAAGAAGTTTTCGAAGAAGCAGCTGCTGGCCTACACCGCGAACCTGCAGACTTCGCTGATTGCTTTGGAGGCCTGCTCAGGAGCACACTTTCTCGGCCGTGCCCTGCGGAGCCAAGGCCACGATGTTCGGCTGATCGCGGCGCAGTTTGTGAAGCCTTCGTGAAGTCGAACAAGAACGACTTCGTCGATGCTGAAGCGATCGCTGAGGCAGTCGATCGTAAAAACATGCGCTTCGTGCCGATCAAGACAGACGATCAGTTGGATCTGCAGGCGATCCATCGTGTTCGCGACCGGCTGATCTCTCGACGGACGGCGGTAATCAACCAGTTGCGGACGTTCCTGCTTGAGAGGGGTCTGGTGTTTGCGAAGACGCCGGCGAAGCTTAAGGCTGCCATGGCCGATATTCTGGAGAACGCAGAAGCTGATCTCACGCCCTTAATGCGCACCTCATCAATACGCTTTGGGATGAGTGGAGGACCGTCGAGCGGCAGGTTGAAGAGCTCAACGACGAACTGAAGCGATTTCTGCCGCGGATGCCGGCTGTACCCGCATCCGGCAGATCCCTGACATCGGGCCGGTGGTTGCGACAGCCATCATTGCTGCCATCGGCAACGGCGCTACTTTCCGCAAGGGCCGCGAGTTCGCAGCGTGGCTGGGTGTGTGCCGCGGCAGTACTCGACCGGAGGCAAGGCCAAGCTGCTCGGCATCAGTAAGCGAGGAAACGTCTACCTGCGCAAGATCCTGATTCATGGCGCCCGAGCTGCCGTGCTGCGCATTAGGCGAGATCGTGCGCCCATCGGAGCCTGGCTGGACAAGCTGGACGCCAGGGCTCACAAGAACGTCGTCGTAGTCGCTATGGCCAACAAGCTCGCCCGTGTCGCCTGGGCGGTACTGTCGAGCGGCAACGAGTACAGGTCAACAACCATGCCAGCTTGAGCAGTGAGGAAAAGACGCCTTCGGCTTGGAAACGCTCCGCGTTCCCACTTTCCCTCACTCTGACGATTTGTAAAGTTCCCCACCGAAGTCTGCATAGGACAGCAAGGACGAAAGAACAGTCACAACGGCGTGTCTACAAGCCTGATTCTGATAATGGTCTTCAACGACCGAGGCGTTTATAAGGCCATACATGCGCGCATCTCATCATGGCCAGGAGGAAGCATCTCCACTCAAAGGTCGAATACATTTGCGCAGACTTGTCTTCTCGCCCAAACTAACCCTTGCAGTCGCGCGGCGGACCAGACATTACGATGACTTATCCGCCTTCCCGTATAGGCAAGTCCACACGCCACTGACGGCTCCCTTGCGCTATAAGACTCCCGCACAGGAGAACGCATCTGCGGGAAACCTCGCCCCCTTACCAGGGGACGATACCGTCCTTCTCAAAGAATGCGCCAGTTGGAGCGTCTGCCGAGAGGAGACACTGACGAACAACTTCCACGGCACCTTCCGCCGCAGTCTGTGTGCCCCGGTGGCTATTCAGGTCGGTTGCGGTATAGCCGGGGTTGACCGTGTTTGCCTTGATGGCCGTGTCTCTCAGTTCCCACGCAAGCTGAACCGTAAGCATATTGAGAAGAGCTTTCGAGCCGTTGTACCCCAAAGGCTTTACCGCGGCAAAGGCCCAGGCAGGATCTGCGTTCCAGGTGATGGAGCCGAGACCACTCGAAACCATGACGATTCGGCCAGCAGAAGCCGTTCGCATCAACGGCAGCATCGCCTGCGTCACCGCGAGCACGCCGAAAAAGTTCACATCCAGAACACGCCGAACCGCACCGGCCTGCGCCGTACTCGGCGGCCCATCACCAGCTGCGACGATGCCCGCATTGTTCACCAGCATGTCCAGGCGGCCGAACTGATCACGGATCTTCGCTTCCGCATTCGCAATCGTCTCCGGCCGGGTAACGTCCAATTCGATGAACTGCGCCTTATGCCCTTCGGCCTTCAGCGTGGCTTCCGCAGCCTCGCCCAGTTCGCGATTGGGGGCGCCGATTAGAACGATTACGCCTCTGGCACCCAGTTGGCGCGCCACCTCTAAGCCAATCCCTTTGTTCGCGCCTGTAACGAGCGCCACTTTGCGATACGTTCCTGTTCCATACGACCTCCGAACCGGCTTGGGTGTCTACTCAGCCTTTCTGTATTGGATTAAGTTCTTACGCGTCGGCATCCGTGGAAAGTGCAGTTGATTTTTGGTTTTCGAGGGCAGAAAGCCGCGTTGTAAGCACGTCGTGAATCCCGTTGTACGCGTCACTACCCAACACAAGGCGTCTGGGCGCTTCAGTTAGCTCCACGCTATCTATGGCAGCCTGCATCATTTTGACCGGATCGCCTGGAGGGACATAGGCTCCGCTCTGCAGGAACTTCCCTGTTTCTCTTGCCGGTGTATCAGCGTAGTCTGCCAGAGCCGGAGCGTGCACTAAACGTCCCGCGTCGAAAATCGAAGTACGTCCACCCCCCGGTTCGACCAGAGTGATCTGTATACCGAAAGGCGCAACTTCCTGGGCTGCCGCTTCGAGAAAGCCTTCAATCCCCCACTTGCTCGCGTGATAGGCCGACAGACCCGGAACTGCCGTTTGACCGCCGACGCTGGACATCTGCAGAATACGACCTCCACCCTGTCTGCGCAGATGAGGCAAAGCAGCGCGAACTACCTGGATGGACCCTACGAGGTTAGTACTCAGTTGATGAGCAATCTGCTCGTCGGTGAACTCTTCAGCCGCCCCGATGAGAGCGTACCCAGCGTTGTTCACAACAACGTCGATGTGGCCTAACTCTGTGAATGCGGTGTTCACCGCTTCATGGATTGCTGATGTGTCGGTGAGGTCAAGGGACGTGAGCCACAGCTGCTCGCCGTACTGCGCCTTCAAACTGTCTAGCTGGTGCAGTTTGCGGCTTGTACCGGCAACTCGGTCGCCGCGCTCGAGCAGCAGTTTCGTCATGACTAAGCCGAAGCCACTGTTTACTCCCGTGATGAACCAGGTTCGTTGTGCCAAGAGTCGCTCCCTCCCTAGGTGCTGAATCCAAGGTAGGCTGAACCGGCATTAAGGCGGTAGACTAGACCTCTACAAGCCTTGCACAATCCTCTCAAGTTGCTGTGTAACGGCTGAGCATCCGAAGGCTTTCCGGTAATAGCATGGGTCGAGGTACAGAAGTGGATCAACTGAACACATTGAAGGAACTTCTTTGGCGTCATGCGGAGGAACCGTTTTGTTCTACATCGATTACAGGCCTAAGCCTGATGCGCTCCAACGCGGTATCGTCTTGCATGATCGCGGCAATGTACTCTCCAATGGTGTGCATCATTGCACAGGGGAAAAAACAGGTGATCGCCGGAGACACCACACTCGACTACAACGTTGGAAAATATCTGGTCAGCTCCGTCAATCTGCCGGTATCAGCCATGGTCACGAAGGCGACATCAGAGCATCCCTATCTGGCCCTATCGCTTGAACTCGACCCGAGGTTACTCGCAAGTGTCTTGCTCGATCTGCCGAGAAGCGATCCAAGGCAGCCGTTACATTGTGGCGTTGCGGTGAGCCCTAACCCGCCCGCACTGCTCGAAGCATTTGTGCGATTGCTTCGGCTCCTAGACTCACCAGATGACATCGCCCACCTTGCACCGCTTGCGTTGCGGGAGATTTGCTACCGACTTCTTACGGGAGAGCGATCCGCCATGCTGCGCCAGATGGCTTTGCCGCAGAGTCGACTTCCCCAGGTGTTGAGGGCCATCGGTTGGATCCGGCACAACTACGCCAAACCCCTGCATATCGCCTCCCTAGCTCGACTGACGAACATGAGTGCAGCATCCCTTCACCGGCAGTTCAAGGCTGTCACCTCGATGAGTCCACTTCAGTATCAAAAGCAGGTCCGCCTACAGGAAGCGAGGCAGATTCTGGTCTCAAAAAGTATCGATGCGGCATCGGCAGGTTATGCCGTCGGTTATGGTTCACCTTCGCAGTTCAGCCGTGAGTACAGTAGGATGTTCGGCATTCCGCCGAAACGGCATCTGAGACAGGTGCAATCCCAAGATCAATCCACACGTTGATTGTGCTGTTCTTGGTCAATACTCACATGTTGGTTTAGCGGAAGTAGTCCGTTCGGAATATCAGAAGCTGAGGATCACCTCTGGAGACGACTCACGCCGATAACTCCGAATGCTTGTTGCCGATTCTGGGGAACTGCTGATCGCAGACCGGTTTGGTGTAGGGACCACGGTTTCCGAGTTCCCAATCCGCCGTCGCAATCATTACTGGCCGTAACGTGTTCCCCAGTTCCGTTAGGCTGTATTCCATCTTCGTAAGAATGACCGAATACTCACGGACTGCAATTAGCCCTTACTCCTATAGTTCGCTGAGCCCCTACAAGTCTGCCATCGTTTGGAGGCCCGGCAACATCGATTACGCTTCGTCAGGCAGCTTGCATTACGTGTCAGGAGAGGAAGGACGCTGCTCTTCGGATGTTCGAAGATGATTGTTCCATAGGCCCTCCGCCATCCAGAACTCATCGGAGCCAAGCTTCTTCATTCCCACTTCTGAACACTGGCCTTTCAACACTGAAAGTTCGCTTGCACCCGGTGTCACGCCTGTTCATGCTTGCTGACTGCTTAACAGATCACATCAGCTTATCGAGCGTGATCGGCAACTCGCGTATGCGCTTGCCGGTAGCGTTGTAAATTGCGTTGGCAATGGCAGCGCCCGTGCCGGTGATGCCGATCTCACCGACGCCGTGGGCACCCATGGGAGCGTGCGGATCGGGAATATCCGTCCACAAGACGTCGATTTCTGGAATGTCCATGTGCACGGGCACATGGTACTCGGCCAAGCTTGGATTCATGATGCGGCCTTTGCGATCGTCCCACTGAGTTTCCTCCATCAATGCGAGGCCGATTCCCATGACGATACCGCCGCGGAACTGACTGGCCGCGGTCTTTGCATTGAGGATGCGGCCGCAGTCGAAAGAACCGACAAAGCGGCTGACGCGCGTCTCACCTGTGACGGCATTCACCCGCACCTCAGCAAACATGGCGCCGAAGGAGTGCATGGACCAGTGCTGCAACTCCAGGGGAGGCGGTCCGGCAGCTTCAACGCTCACCTCATCTTTGCCCCCGCGATGCAGGAGCGAGGCATAGCTTTCCCAGCGGGAAGGATCGGCAATGCTGTGAAGGCCGCCTTCACGGCTCTCGACCTCGTCGGTCTTCAGGCCATGCAGCGGCGAGCCCTTGTCGGCAAGCTTCAAAAGTTTTTTAACAAGCTCCTTGTATGCTGCGAGTATTGATGCACCCACGGATGCGGTCTGCGACGAGCCTCCCGCAATGAAGATTCCCGCAAGGTCCGAACTGCCATAACGAAAGCGAACACAGTCCATGTCAATACCGAGCCGATCAGCCAGCACCTGGCTGTGAACCGTAGCTGTGCCCATCCCCATCTCGTTAGCAGCCACTTCAACGACGGCGTGGCCGTCAGCGCGAAGCGTCAGCCGTGCCTTTCCTCCGGGCATGCGGTAATAGGGGTAGGTTGCGGTTGCCGTGCCCAGACCTACCAGCCATTCGCCTTCCCGGCGGGCGCCGGGCGTGGTGTTGCGTCGATCCCAACCGAAGCGCTCCGCACCGCTTTGGTAGGCCTCGCGCAGATGACGCGAGGAAAACGGCAGGCCGGAGGTGGGATGTTTCTCCGGCTCATTCCGCAACCGTAGCTCGATGGGGTCGAGCCCAAGTTGCTCAGTGAGTTCATCAATCGCGCACTCCAAAGCAAAGGTGCCGACAGATTCTCCGGGCGCGCGCATATAGGTGTTGGCGACCATGTCCATATCGGCCACGCGCTGCCAGATGAGGAAATTCTTCGCGCTATACAGGTGACGGGCCGGAAAGGTAATTTGCTCCGGCACATTGTTGTGTAGCGTCATGGCTGTCGTGCCGCTATGGATCAGTGACTGAAAGTTGCCGTCAATGTCAGCGCCAATGGCGACGCGCTGCTCGGTGGTGGTACGGCCACCTACTGTGCGGAACACGCCTTCCCGCGAAAGCACAAGTCGCACTGGCTGGCCTGCCATTTTGGAAGCCGCTGCTGCAAGAACGTGGTGGTGCCATAGGGTCTTTCCGCCGAAGCCGCCACCCACGTACGGCGATGAGACGTGCACCTTCTTTGCGTCGATACCAAAGACCTCGCTAAGCGTCCACGCCGTCCCCGCGACACCCTGCGAAGCGTCGTGAAGATAGAGTTCATCCTCACTCCAGAAGAGCGTGACGGCGTGCAGTTCGATGGCGTTGTGGTTGTGGCGCGGCGTCCGGAAGGTCAGGTCGACCTGATGTGGCGCAGCAGCCAGCGCCCCTTCGGGGTCGCCGATCACTACCTTGGATGGCTCCATCAGCACCTGTTCCAACTCGCGCGGGTGCTGTAGTGCTTCGCCGAACTTTGTCACCGCAGGTGCAGTCTCATACGTCGCCTCAATCAGGCTCTTGGCGTAGTCGGCTTGTTCCTGCGTTTCGGCGAGAACCATCGCAATGGCTTGGCCGTTCCAATGAATGCAGTCATTCTGCATGATTGGCAGGTCGTCAGGGCCGGCGGCGCGGGGAGAGGAGTTGAAGATGGGAGTCGGCTTGAGCTTCGGAGCGTTCTTGTAGGTCAACACCAGCTTGACGCCGGATGCGCGCTCGGCCGCATCCGTGTCCAGCATGGCGATTCGCCCCTTGGCAATGGTGCTGAAGGCTATCGCGCCGAAAAGCATCCCTGTGATGGGGAACTCTGCCGCAAAGGGCGCTCCCCCACTCACCTTGAGCGGTCCATCGACCCGTGTCACGGGAGCCCCGATGGCTCCATGCTTTTGCCGCACCAGCGGGTCGGGCGTTGCACCCGGCATCAATTCGTCCGGGGCCACCTTGATGACCTTCTTCATGAGTTCCATTGCGGCGCTTTTCAGGCTCATTGTAGGGACTCCGTCAGTTCCTGCAGTACAGCGGTGATTGTGCGCTTGGCGAGTTCAATCTTGAAGGCGTTGTGCTCGAGCGGCCGGGCATCGGCAAGCTCAGCTTCAGCGGCAGCACGAAAGCTTTCCGCAGTGGCCGGCTTGCCACGCAGTGCCTCTTCAGCCGTAAGGGCGCGCCAAGGCTTGTGCGCGACGCCGCCCAGGGCGAGTCGGACATCGCGAACCGTGCCGTCCGTCACGTCCAACGCCGCGGCAACCGAGACGAGCGCAAAGGCATAGCTGGCACGGTCGCGGACCTTGCGGTACGTCGAGCGGGCGGCAAAGGGCAGCGCCGGCAGATCGATAGCGGTGATAAGCTCGCCTCTTTCCAGCGTGGTCTCGATCTCCGGCGTGTCATCGGGTAGACGATGGATAGCGGTGAACGGTACCGCACGGTCACCCGCTGCCCCGCTCAGGTGCACCGTGGCATCGAGCGCGGCCAGCGCAATGCACATATCGGAAGGGTGCGTGGCAATGCAGGCAGGGGAAGCGCCAAGGATGGCATGGATGCGATTGAAACCCCCGATGGCATCGCAGCCCTGGCCCGGTTTGCGCTTATTACAGCGGGAGCCGTCGTCGTCATAGAAGTACGTGCACCGGGTGCGCTGGAGAATGTTGCCGCCCATCGTGGCCATGTTGCGAATCTGCCCCGAGGCGCCGGCGAGCAGCGCACGTGACAGTGCGGGGTAGCGGTTCCGAACCACCGGGTGCCCGGCCACGGCGGAATTACGTGCGCCGGCGCCGATGCGCAGGCCGCCTTCCTGGGTTTCCTCGATGCCGGTAGACACCCCGGTCACGTCCACGAGTGCGGAGGGGCGTTCCAGCGTCTCGCGCATCAGATCGACGAGATTGGTGCCGCCCCCAAGATACTTCGTGCCGTCACCGGTGCCGAGTTGAACGGCATCAGCGACCTTGTTTGCACGGGTATAGCTGAAGCCATTCATCGCGCCTCCGTGAAGACTTCCGAGATGGCATCCAAGATGCCGTTGTAAGCGCCACAGCGACACAGGTTGCCGCTCATCCGCTCGCGAATCTCACTGTGGTCCAGAGTGAAGTGCTCCGCTTTCAAATCAGAAGTAATGTGGCTGGGCATCCCGCGCTCTGCCTCCGCGGCCATGCCGATGGCAGAGCAGATCTGGCCCGGCGTGCAGTAACCGCATTGGTAGCCGTCGTGATCAAGAAATGCTTGCTGCAGCGGGTGAAGCTTTCCGTCTTTTGCGAGCCCTTCAATGGTGGTGATGCTGCGACCCTGGTATTGCACCGCGAGCGCAAGGCAGGCAAGGATGCGTTGGCCGTCAACGAGAACGGTGCAGGCCCCGCAGGCACCCTGATTACAGCCCTTCTTCGAGCCATAAAGGTTGAGATGATCACGCAAAAGATCAAGGAGAGATGTGCGACTGTCGAACTCGGCCTCAGTAGGGCTGCCGTTGATGAAGAATTCCATGATGTACTGATCTCTTGTTTGAACTTCGTAATGGGAGCGCTTAGCGATCGGCTATGCGCTGCGTTGGGATGATCTAACGATAATAGCTAGCAGTCACAAGGCTATTGCGCGAGGTTCACGGCGGCGCAGCCCTCTCCTAAGGCACGAAGGGTCTACTTTGCATTGGAAAGCATCGATTGAGCAGTTCGTTCGACGTCTTGAAGGTAATGGCGGTTCAGCATCAGGTCTCTCTTTCTTGTGTTGTCTTGGTTATCCATCCAATCGAATTCCGGATAGTTCACGACAGTACTCCAGGACTTGATCTTGTAGCTCGCCGTCCCGTGCGACGGGATTAACTCGGCCCGGCTTCTTATGGTAGAGGTAGCCACCTGAGGTCCGAGTCTGAGATTCTTCGCTTACAGAAAGCCAAGCCTGCGTAAGGTGTGCTTGCTCTAGATCGTCATTAGCCCCCTGTCCGCCCATACGAGTCCGTACCCAGCCCGGCGATACCACATTGACGAAGACGTCAGACCACAGCCGCGCTACACCGAACGCGAGAAGCACATCGTGCAGCTTCGTATCCGAGTAAGCTTGTGCGCCGTTCCAACTCCGGTGAGACCACTGTGGATCGTCAAAGCTCGGGTCGCCGTCCAGGTGCATGCCTGAGCTGAGATAGATCAGCCTCTCCGGTTTCGCAAGCAAAGCTGTGAGAATGTAGGGTGCGAGCACGTTCACGGCCCATAGCTGAGAAAGATTGTCGACTGTACTCACCCGACAGGGTTCGCGGTACCCGACACCGACATTGTGAATGACGGCGTCAAACCGAGAGATCGCGTTGGCCTGCTCAGCGACATCACGCATTGTCGCTAGCGTTGAGACGTCGCCTACCAGTACGGCCTCTGCCTTAGGCAAGGCCCTTCGGGCGTCTTCAGCCCGTGTCTCATTCCGAGCATGAAGCACAACCGTGTGCCCCTGCTCTGCCAAAAGACGTCCAGTCATCAGCCCGAGTCCTTCTGACGATCCTGTTATGAAAATCTTCGACACTCCGATCCTCCAAACATCTCAAATGATGAGGTGGACACTGCTAAGCTCGTCCGCTCCGCCCTTAACTACGTGGGAACCATCGCATACCATAGCTGAGGAGCACGTCAAGATATGACGTTGTGATGGCTTGGAAAGTATCCGCTTTGTCGCATGTCGTCGAGCAAACCAAGCTCATGTGGCTGCCAACGCAGCTTGTCGCGCGTCAAAGTGCTCGAAGTCGGATTATCGACAGCGACAAAGCGAGCGAGCCAGTCGAAATGTTGTTGTGCCTGTGCTTCAGAAATACTGCGTACGGGAATCCCGAGACCCTGGCCGATCGTCTCCGCAATCAGCTTCATGGGGATACCTTCTTCTGCTACCGCATGAAAGCGCATGCTTGGTTGCGCGTGTTCCAGAGCCAAGCGAAACAGACGAGCAGCATCGAGTCGATTGACTGCAGGCCAGCGGTTTTCTCCCGTTCCGATGTAGGCAGCAATTCCCGTACGCCTCGCAACTTCGATTAGCCCTGGAATAAAGCCCTTATCGGACGGCCCGTGGACGGAGGGAGGGAAGCGCACAACACTGGCATTGACTCCCCTAGTCGCGGAGTTCAGCACTGCTGCCTCAGATGGCGCCCGAGGAGTGTCTGAGCGTTCGGGCGCCTCGTCTTCCGTACCGAATTCGCCCGGTGGGAGTAGCGTCGTCACGGAAACCGCGAGGAGCGGCTTATTCGAGCCCTCCATGGCTGTCGCAATCGCCTCTACAGCTCGCTCATCAATTTGGGCATTCTCCCTGTACTTAGAAAAATCGTGAATGAATGCGGAGTGAATGACACCATCACAAGATCGTGCACCTGCGGACAAGCTCTGTGTATCTGTCACATCTCCGTGATGCGCTTTCACACCTGCCTTCTTCAGAGCATCAGCAGCCTCTTCACTGCGCGCCAGACCCAGAACGTGGTGGCCTGCATCTAGCAGTTCACGCACGATAGCCGAACCTACATAGCCTGTAGCTCCTGTAACAAATACCTGCATGAAACCTTCTCCTTACCTGATCAATAAATCGAAGCTCACAAGTGATCACTTCTCACACGACACTCCGAGAGCTAACCTGATATAAGATCGCCCTCTGTGATAGTCCACGTTATAAGCGCAAAAGGCGTCTGGCATTCTCGGTAGCGATCTTCGTCAACGTGGCTGGGGGCAAGTCCAATCCATCGAACCAGTCGCCGGCCTCCTTACTGGATTCAAACGGGTAATCGACGGAAAACAAAACACGATCTTCGCCGATCGATTCGATGGCGCACCGAAGAGCAGGGGTGCTGAAGAGCCCTGAGGTAGTAACTGAGATGTTCTCCCTGAGATACGAAGACGGAAGATTACTGAGCTTCATGCTTTCAAAGGACAAAAACTTAGTCCGGCTATCTAATCGCCAAGCCAAGTACGGCAGTGTTTCGCCTCCATGTCCGATGATCAGTTGAGCTCCCGGGTAACGATCGAACACCCCGGCGAAGATGATTCTCAGAACATGGGTGGCGGTCTCAGGTGTCCAGCCCCAAAGCGCACCGGTGAGTTCAGGGTGATCCTGGTAGTTCTGTGGCATCTGCCAAGCGTTCGCGGGGTGCAGGTACACCGGAACGTTTAGGTCTACTAGCCGCTCCCAGAAGACGCCGTAACGATCCTCGTCGAGATAGTGCCCATGCGTCTGTCCATTCACGAAGGCACCACAGAAGCCGAGTTCCTGAACAGCACGCTCCATTTCATCCGCGGCCTCATTCGGAGCCACGAGCGGGAGGGTTGCAAAGCCGCCCAGACGACTGGGATGCCGTTGGATTTGAATTGCCAGGTGGTCGTTGATCTTCTTTGCGTCTACCACGGCCTGCTTTGAGGAAGAAGCGACCTCAAGGCCAGGAACCGTGTGGCTGAGGATACTCTTGGTGATCCCGCCTTGATCCATCGCTTGGAGTCGCACATCACCGAAATCTTCCAGGCAGCGTTTGAGATCCGCTGAAGTTGTATCTGACAAACCCGTTGCTCCCGTCGCACCACCTACGGAATACTGAGTAAAGTCTGGCAAGCTGAAGTGTTCCTCTAGCGCGATCTTCTCCATACGTCCTTTCCAAAGAACCGCCAGTCTTGAGCTCGACGGACCCCTCTATGTCGATCATTTTAAGTTAGCTATTGCTCTTAGCAGTCTCCACGAAGGCTTGCCTTCGCGGAGACAGGTATGAAAGCGGTTTATGAGCTGTAGTGATCCCCGAGACGACGACCTTATACCAGGCGCTCACAACCGCTATAATGGAATTTACGCGGAGCCTCCTACGACATATGAGAAGCGAACCAGTCCAGAATCTGTTCTGGGTGGCGCTGGAAATATAAATAGCCATCCCAGCGGCGAGTAGTTCCTTCAATCCAGAAGAATCTCTTATCGGCCACGGGAATGTTGTCAAACATGGTCTGCATATCGTCTGGCGTGTTTAACACATCGTCGTGTACCTGGTAGCTGAGGGTTGGAACGCAAACGTACTTCGCCCATTCCCTCGTGTCTCTTTGATTGAAGCTGATGCTCGTCTTCAGCACAATGAGCCTGTCGAGATCATCGATTCGATCGACGGGAACTCCCGCCAGTGAGAGTTGTTGCGTCACGATGGTTTTTGTATTAACGGGCTCAGGTCCCACGAGGCAACGAACATCTGTAAATGCTTCGGGGTGCGACTTCATGGCGTAGAACGTTGAGTTACAACCGAGGCAACGACTGAACAGGCCGAGTTTCATGTCCCGAGTGTCTTTTCGGTTGCGCACGTATTCGAGTGAACCAAGAACATCGCGCGACTCAAAGATCCCGCTGGAACCGATGCCTCCGTTTGCTGCGCTACTATGGCCGAAGTTACGCAAGTCATAGGTGAGAACGTTGTAGCCAGCATCGTGAAGGATCTTATAGTCAGGTATCAGGTTTACTTCGAAATCGTTGCCGCTCGACGCCCATAGCGACTTCCAGGGATCGAGGTGAGCTGGGAGACCGGATCGTGAAAAGCCCATTGGATGGTTCGCAACGATGAGCTTGTCAGAGCCCTTTGAAGGCATGAACCAAGCTTCTAGAGGAGTTCCGTCCGAAGAGGGAAAACTTACAGCTTCGTACTCCAGGCCCGCCTCTTCCGGGGTATGCAGAACTGGAGAGCGTTCTTGTTGAGCAAAGCCCTCAGCCGCTTTCTGGAGGAACTTGTCGATTTGCTCCTCGGTCATCTCAGGAGCCTTTTGGGTTAGTGTTGCCTCTGGCATTGCTTCTCTCCTTTTTCAGGTAAGTGTTTTCCTGTGCAAATCGCGTTAGGGCTTTTTGGCACAGACTTTATCCAAAGAGTTGATAACTTCTGACGCACTTGTAACATCGCGGTCCAGGAAGTTGTCACGAGTCAAGTTTCTCCCTTCGTTTTGCGCCCTTCACATCCAGGGAGCGGCTTTTGACACCGGGCACGGCCGCTGACACGAAACCATCCGCTAGACCCAGACAGAACGGTAGATGTCCTTAGAATGTCTTGACCGTTTAGTTTGGTGTACACGCCGGCACCCTTCTGGCTTCAGCGTGCACAAGCCGGTTGTAGGAATTGATTTCGTGGGACACGGCGACCGTACCACGTCGTATCTCAAGTGACTAGTAGATTGCGGAGGAACGGACGTTATCGCTTCTCAAATTGCATAGATGCCTCGTCGGCCGTAAGCGCATTATGCAAAGCGCGTATAGCAGGTATGCGTGCCGTTCATCAGGGCGTCTTCAGAAACCGCGACGAGCATTGTTTGCTGCTTATCCTGTTACGTCAAGGGGTCTGCATCAATTAGAGACACCGCAAGCCGGCTCTAAGTCCTCAGCCGCCCAACGATATAATCTCACGCGCTGCCAATGTGCAGGGCGCACGCATCCGTGTTGAATACCGAGGAATGGAGTGCAAATAGTACCTGACTTGAAGCAGTCTGAAGTTTATCTTGGAGAAAGCATCTCTTTAGTGGTGTCTCTGATGAGTTGTCGCAACCAGAGGTGGTGCACATTCTTGTCCTGGCGTTTGTGCCAGACCATAATGTACTGAAAGGGTTTGAACTCCTTCGGTGGTCGAATCAACCGTGTAGAAGAGTGGTCCACAAGGATGTTGGCAAAACTCTTTGGAAGGGTTGCAATCAGGTTAGACCCCGCCACCATGGAAAGTGCCACACTGAATTGTGAAACTCTAAAAGCACAATGGCGGCTGAGTCCAAGCTTAGCCAGAGTGATGTCCGTAATGGCTTGAGTATGCTCGAGGAGTTGTACCCCGACGTGTTCAGTCGCAAGATACTGAGAAAGCGAGATGCTGCCCCTATGTGGACTGGCGTCCGCTACGGCGACTACGATCTCATCCTCGAACAAAACCTCTTTTCGCAGCGCTGCAGAAAGCATCTTGTAATCAGCGTCAAGCACTAAGTCGCAGCTGTTTGCTTCTAACTCTGAGTAGCGGTCTTCTCGGTAGAGATCGAAATCAAAAGACAGGTTTACCGTCGCACTCTGTTTCTGGGCAAGTACCGGTCCGTAAAGGTGGGCGAGACTGTCAGCCGCTATGATCCGGAAAGTAGATTCATCTTTTGACGGATCAAACGGCATTCCGGAGATCAGCTTGTCGACGTGCGGAAGCAGAACGGCTAATTCATCCAACAGTTCTCGCCCACGCGACGTGAGTTCATAACCCTTTGACACACGAACGAGAAGCTCGTCTTGGAACATAGCTCGGAGCCGACTTAGGGCTCTACTCACGGCCGGTTGTGTCAATCTAAGGCGCTTGGCTGCCCGCGACACATTCTTCTCTTCTACGAGAATGACAAAGTAGACAAGAAGATTAAGGTCCACATGGCGAAGCTGATCGAGCCGTATTGACATTTTCAAATCCGGTTCTGGATGCGACGAAGCGCTTCATTGATGTTGCGTATGATGAGAGGTAGGCGCTCTGAGCAGTTTGTACTCACATACAATCTGTTCCCGTTGGGCTACTGGGTGTCGACGTACAGAGGTCCAAGGCTCTTCGGTACCTGGACCACCACGTCTACGATGTCTCCCGCCTGCCCAAGAGCAACCTTGGGCTGCTTGAGACGTACGATGCGAGCTATTTCTCGACTGCGATTCGCCTCCTTCCGAGTCGTTCTAACCGGTGCATCTAGGACGTGGAAGTAGGCAGGATGCTCGGTCACGAAATCGAGAGTGATCTCTATGAAGCGATGCGCGATCTGCTCTGTTGTAAGCTTGAGCGCTTCCGTTTCGAATGTGCCAAACTGCTCTTCCATCGCAGCGCCGTAACCGCTCCTGTTGAGTGTACCTTCAAAGAATCGCGGAAGCGTGTCTGTCTTAGACGGTGAGAAGACTTGCTTTCTGTCAGCGGTGTTGGGACCTAGCTTCAGGCTTCATCTCCAGCTTCCATTGCGGACTCGTTTTCGTAAACGATCACGAGATGAGTTCCCAAGCTTTCATAGCGCACTGGCTGGGACGACTCCAGTGGCATACCACTGCAGGATTGTCTTTCCCGGACCACGGTCTGCATCGCCGCACATCTGAACCGTGCCGTTTACGTTGAAGGTGGAGATCAGCGGAGTGGCTGGGAAGCCGTAGCGCACGTTGCCGAAGCTGGTTGGTCCGCCCCAGTCCCAACTCCCCATCTCGAGACCGATGTTCTTACTCTGCAGATAATTCAGAAACGTGATCAGAAAAATGGGATCCATCGTTGCAAACACGGGATTCGGCTGAATACATGAGTAGCCTTGGCCCCACTCGGTGATAATCACCGGGTGCGTCGCGGAGAAGTTGCCAAAGCTCAGGCCGAGGAAGGGAGTAGTCTCGTCACTCGCTGAGAGTGAGTTGGGTGCGCGGAATAGATCACCAGGTTCGGAGGATCGGTGAGGGCCGGCGCTTAGAAGTTTCCCGAGGCGATGTCCTTCAACACCAGCTTCTCCAGGCTCAGCTCAGAGACCAGACGCTTGAGCTTCGCGTTCTCCTGCTCGAGTTCCTTCAGCCGGCGGGCCTGGTCTACCTTCAAGCCGCCGTACTCCTTGCGCCAGCGATAGTAGGTCTGCTCCACGATCTCGGCTTCCTTGCACGCCTGAGCCAATGACTTCCCGTTCGCCACGCTCACTTCAACCTGCCGCAGCAGGTTCACGATCTGCTCCGCCGTATGCTTCGTGCCTCGTGTCATAGAATGCTCCTCTTCTTCCAGTTTCATCGCTTACCAACTGGTACAGAAAGAGCAGGGCATTCCACCCGGGGCACAACGCGTGCGGGTAAATAACCCCGATGCCGGAAAGTGTTCTCCCTTCCATGTTCCTTTGTCAACGCGAGAACGACTTACCTGGCGAGTTGTTGACCATATCGGCGACGCCCCTGGAGTCTACATGGGACGCGACAGCCGCAATAGCCTCTTGCTGGGCACTATGAAGTGCGTGGATCTTCAGAGAACTCAAGGCGGCAAGGAGCTCATTGCGCGTTGGAATGAGAGAACCTCCTGAGCGTGGCGCAGATCGTGAGCGTTTCCAAGCGCTGGCCAATTATCTCTGAACGGCTGGAGCATGGCACCTGGCGCACGTTTCAGCTATCGCCGTTCGACGGGCGGTTCCTGAAGTTTGTGGAGACGGGAGTCGGTGAACCAGCCGAGTACGTTCATCGCGCTACAGCGTAGCGGACCAAGCTTCCAAAGCCCTGGTCGAGAGCGCCACGATGTCACCTAGCGCCTCATTCTGCTCGAAGGCAGCGGCTGCGGAAGACAGATTCCACGACAGCCCCTCCAGCCGCTGAAAGCTGTCGGTGGGAAGAATGTCCGGCACTTGCTTTCTGGCAAGTTCCATTGTGGCCTGCGCTCGTGCCGCGAGATTTGCACGTCGCTGAGCCAACTCTTCAATAAACGGCTTGGCTGCGAGTTGCTCTCGTTCGGACGCCGTCAAGAGTTCTAGGCGCGTGAAGCATTTCACGACCCAAAGAAAGAACATAGGGCCGAGCAAGGTACTTGCCACCTCGCCAAAGCCCAAGGCGTTGTCGATGGGATTGCGCCAGCCTCGACTGGCGAAGAACAGAGCGAAGGCCAGACGATCGGCCTCCATCTCCTTTTCGACGGAGCGACTGGGAGCATGGTTGAGCAGCAGGTGAGCGGCTTCGTGGTAGAGAAAGAAGGGCGTGAGGACATCGAGGAGGTGGACTTCGATGGAGCCGGCCTTTGGCGGAAAGACGTCCGACGGCAACTGGCTGAAGTGCGGAGTGGCGACTTCGACCTTCCGCTCGGCCATGCACAGGAGCGCTAGATCCCATGGTCTTTTCGCGACGCGGAATACGCGGGCAATCTGTCGCGGGAGCAAGGTCAACGGCAAATTGACGAATGCTTCGGGCGCCTGTCTCGAACAGAGCCGTCCCATCGCAGTCGTTGGGTTCTCGTCCGCGGACGAACCGCTGAAGGCGCGCAGGCCTCCAATGAGTCTGAGGAGTTGCATCCGGAACTCGTCCGATACGATCACGTAGCGGAAACCGCCGTCGCGCACGCAGCGCGGCACCGGATCGAGGTCCGTCACGCGGCGAGCGCAGATGTTCTCGAAGGAGAGCGGGTTCGTCTCCGGATCGTGGATCTTCCAAGCCAGGGTGAGAGCCTGCAACAGGAACACCTGCGCGCGCAGGCTTTGCGACTCTACACGTGTGCCACCCGGGATGGGTGTGAGATAGCTGCCGAGATCGAACGCCCACTCGTAGTCAAAGGCTTCGAAGAATCCCGGGGCATCTTCACGGACTGCGGCTAGACCGGCGAAGCATTGTTCCGCGATGGCTACATCTATGCCTCGTTGAGCAGACGTGTACATCTCGTCGAATTCCGCTGGAGCGGGTGACGACCTGTCCGCCCAAACCTCTTGGGAACGACGGAATGCGTCGGTCCGCTCTTTCAGAACAGCTGATGCGAACCAGTTACGAATGATGGGGGCGCGGCCTGCGATCAAAGCTTCGTCTGACATAGACGGTCGATGCCAAGCTTCACGATGAGAGCACCCAGATAAAGAGTAGTAGCGTGTCCAAGGCTGGCGACGTATTGGTCCGCAAGCAAGAGGGCTGCGACAACAGGACCCGACGAGTTGAAGTCCTGGCGGATCACCGTCACAGTGGGACTGGAGCAGAGCTTCTCCTGCACTCTGACAAGTAGTGCGTAGAAGGATTGTTCCCCTCCGCGCACCGGGTCTCGACCGATGGCGTGGGACTCACCCAAACTCTCGAAAAGAGCGGCAAAGAGTTGGTCTTCGTCCGAAGTCTGCTCCTGCATGATCAATGCGCCAAGTTCTGTTGCGTCCGCCATCTTATACATCCCCCTAAAGTTCAAGTTAGGTACAGTTTATCCGCAGGGTCGTCTCTGACTACCCGAGGCTCGATGCGCACAACGACCAATAATTTCTGCTGGATCCCGGTTCGGCGACACGCTTTATTCTGCGATCGCCGAATGGAAGATGTTCAAGGCTATATGACCGCGCTACACGCCTTGATGCTCAGCGGGATTCGACCCCATCAGTTGGCAGAGGACTTCGTAATGCGGTCCTCCATTGTTGAAGAACCAAGAACCCTCCTGGTTCTCCCCCTTCCACTCGTTGAACCAGACATAAAGGTCGATCGTCTTCTTTTCGTCCCGGATCCGACCCTCCGAGATGTTTCTGTAGATCGGTTCAGCCCCTCCGCCTTCGACATAGAAATTGCCAGTCAGAACCGCAAGGAGATCTGGAAAGCCGCATATCTGATCCGAATTCACAAGGACCAGCACGTTTGCGAAATTGCGGCTTGGATTGACGGCTGCAAACTGTTGTGAAGACTTGTGAATATGCTCGGCGAGGCGATTGAAGATCGGATCGTTTCGGAGACCGCCGACGAGTTCTCCTGGCTTGCTTTCTTCCATCTGCCTGTTGAGCCAACCGTCCTTTTGGATATGCTTGGCTTCGCAGTAGAAGACCAGTTCATCAGCCCGATAGACGAGAAAATCGGGTGTCTTACCACTGCGGAGCTCTTCTTTGGAGAAGCGCCCTACACGTAGGCCATGAGTGGTGCACAAGCGATCCGCATATTGCTCGCCGAGATTCATGAGCGCTCCCCCGCAATAGCGTGGCCTAACGGAATACTTCGTCCACGCGATAGGAGAGCTGTCTCGCCACTGGCCAACCGGCAGAGATAAAGAGATCAAGCACCTCACGCAACACTCGAAGACAACTGGCGTTCTTTTGGAAGATCGAACGGTGGTCGGCGATGTAGGTACGCACGATCCTCCCAATCAGACTGGCTGCTTCTGGCTCCTGCTGATAGCGCCACAGTTTTCCCGCGAGAGCGGCCTTGCCGATCAGCAAGAAGACCGCTTCAGAATCCATCGGAATGAAAAGTTCCAGTGACTGAATAAGCTTATGTACCAGTTGCGGGGACCCGATTCCCGCAAGTTGATCCCAACTTGCGGAGAGAGCCTTATAAATTTCCGGCTGCTCAGGAGTGGTGATGGTCGCGGGAAGGATGTGGCTTTGCTCATTGAATGCTCCGACCGCAAAGTACAACTCTCCTGCGCAGACCTCGAGAAGGTGTTGAAGCTCATCGAACATGGTCTCTTCTTCCTTGGTCAACGCATCTTGCTTGAGCTTTCTTTCAATTAGTGCCCGCATGGCTGGAGCAGAGCCCGATACGATCGCATTAAAAACAGCTGCGGAACGTGCCCGAGTATCACGCGCTCGCTCAGGGTTGGCGGGTTCCGCATACTTCAGCGCGTCACGTAGAGGGTGGATCATCTTCACCGCTTGCGATGCGGTACCTGGTAGTGAGGCGATGATGCGATCCAGAGCCGCCTCCGCCATCGGGTTCCCACGCCAGGCATAGTACCCAATGAGAGAACCGATGCAATGTTGTGCCAGTTCACCCGGCTTGCCAAGGGCTGTCGGTGCGTTATCAAGAATCGATACCAACAGGGTCATCGCCCGCTCGGGATAGGCGCGGCCCAGATCGCTCAGGAGGTCTACAATCGCGACACGATTGCGGTAATTAGGATCGGCTGAAAGCAGCGAGACCAACGCCCACATGTGGTCTGGAGCTCGATCATGAAAGAGGCCGGCGAGGCGCGCGACCTGGAAGCGCACAACAGGAAGCGGGTCGTGGGCTAACTGGAGTATTGGTGGGAAGAGTTCGTCGGGGTCGAAGATCTGGTTGTTGACTAGTTCGAACAGGCCTTCAGCCGCGTCGATGCGACCAGGGAGTGAGCTCCATCCACCCTCGAATTCGGCGTCACTCACACCAGACACAGGCCAATGAGCTGAAGCGCCCTCGACCAACGTCGTCTTCACCATCTGGCCGAGTTGACTCGCGGCGTCAAGCTCCTTGAGCTTGGCAATCTTCCGAGAGATTTCAATCAAGTGACCACGTGCGTTATGGGCGAGCGCTTCATCCGGCGTCGACGGGCCGCCATGATCGATAGCCTCTCGTAGTTGCGTCATCGTCGGCAACATATCCACCGCACTCTCAAGCGTGGTGCCTGCAAATGAGCGGATCGGCCGCTGGAGGTCAACGAGCAACTGGTTCTCAGGCCCTTCCGTTTCGATGCCGCGGATCGCGTAGAACTGCTCGGGGTCTACCGCGACCGCCCCTCCCGTAATCCGCGGCTCTGGAGGCGTCTCGTTCCTCAAATGTGAGGCGGCCACCAGTTCTGCGATTCGGTTTCTCGCAACAGTGGTTACGATCTGTTCTTGGTTTAGCGCGCCGAGATAGACATCACGCCGAGCTGGGCCGATCGTATTGACTCCCAGATTCCCGAGCGCGATGATCGCGTTCTCGGCTTTCTCTTTCTCCGATACTTCGAGCGTCGAATGCACAGCCGCGAGAAATCTATGCATTGGCCGCACAGTGTCGTGGGCCATTAGCAGCGGTTGAGACCACGCTGCTTCGCGGAGAACCCGCGCGATCTGCGGGACCTCGGCGCCCATCTCCAGTAAGCGTCGCCAGAAAACCGCGGCGTTCGCCGAACTCACCAAGACCTTGACGACAGCTTCTAAGAGCGCTTGCGCGTTCGCGTTCTCGGCAATCTCCTTCAGGTAGTAGAAGAAATCATTGAAGATCGCAAAGGCGTTTGTGTCGCCGTACCAAGTCCTATCCCAGATATAAGAGTAATCGTCGCGAATGGCGGCGGCGCATCCCGCAATCTCGAAGGGTTCAACGTGAGAACTCGCGTTGTGCTCCAAGCGGCAATACTCCTCAACGACCGGAAAAAGCACCTGGATCGCGGAGGCCGGAGCTATATCCAAATATCTGCGATACCGCCGTCCTAGTTCCCACCGGCGATGCTCGTAATCCTGTCGCTTGGTCGAAAGCAGGCTTCCGAGCCTGCTTTTGTTCAGGAATGTCGAATCCTCAGCAGGCTCACGCCACGAGAATGCCGCGAGATAGACGTCGCGGATGAAGTCAGGATCGATGCTCGCGAACTTCGTCACTTCCGTTACGATGGGGCGCAGTTCCTGATGCCCGTAGTTTTTGAAGTGCTCTCCTTGCAGAGCTCGGCGAAGCAGCGAACCGGACGCTCCGACGTCGCTTCCATAGGTTGTGCAACCATTCTTGATCGCGGCGACGGCCCATTCCCCGTTGCGGGTCTCAAAAGCCCAGACTCGCTCAAGCATCGCGCGGGAAAGCCGCCCAAGCGCGTCCATCTGTTCTCTCGTTTGCGTGCCCCACTGCGACAACGCCGAGTCGAGCCAGAGCTGAACATCACCGATCTGGTAGCCATTGACCGGAACGATGGCATCGACGGCTAACCCCAGCCACGGCCCTGCGCCCTCCCCCAGATTCGGATGAAAGTCCTTGCCACCAGATACCAGAACGCCGACCAGATGGGTGAAGGCCTCGGCCGCCCCCGGCGTTTGATCCGAGCTTTCGAACTTCAACTGTTCGGACAGCTCATGCACATCCAGGTCCGTCGCGGCGTTCTCCGCGACGACAACCAGCGGACAGGATTTGAGCAGGGCTGGCAGCGTCTCCATTGCGCACAGTCTGAACGTAAGCTCCCAAAACGCCGTCCTATCCTTCATCCAAAGGCGCTGGAACCTCATGTGCAGGCTTGGACGAAGCAGCAAAGCGAGGTCAGGATGTTCCTGGAACTGCTTCACAAAGTCGTCGGGCTCGTGTTTCAGGTACAGATCTTCAGCGCCGAAGTCAAAGAGAACGTTGTGCGAGAACGCCAGAAGCTGGCGGTTTGGTGCGCCCGTTGGAGAAGACTGCCATTCTGTGAGCACATTCCGGCTCAACAGTTCTCCCAATGCTTTCGTTTCCCCCGTCTCGGTTGCTGTCGTCCGGGCTGTGCGAAGCCGACGCGTCTGCACCATATCCGAGAGGCAGCCGTTCAGCACACGCTCACGATTGTCCCCTCCAGGTTGTGGCGTCACCCTTCTGTCCCAATAAGCCTGCAGCAGACCAACCTGGTCTCGAAGAGGCAGGAATTCCGCTGGCACCATGCCGTGGTCGAGCATGTCGGCAGCGAGACGGAGATTGAAAGGAACCCGGAGCAGTTCGAGCATGGTGGCGCTGGCCGCGTTCCTTAGTCCTTGTAAGGGATTCGATTGGGCGCAGACGTGATCCAGTTCTTTCATTGAGAAAACCGGAACGCTGAGGTGGTTCACGTCCCCGAATTCCGGATCAGAATCAAAGCCCGATGGGCTGACGTGATGCTTGTAGCGAAAAGCGTCCCGAAGACTCGGACTGTTACGCAGATCCCACTTACGGACGCTGGCACTAATGTTCCATCGCTTTTCCTGCTTCAGAAGTTCGATCAGGTTCAGAATCGTGTCTGCAGCGGCCTCCCCTCTGGCGGCGTCGAGGGCGTCGATGAGAATGACACCCTTCTTCTCGCCGTCCCAGGCCTTTATGACTTCGATCACCGGATGCTTCAACCCAACGTCTTCCTGAAGCTTTGAGAGGCTGCTGAGTTCCAGAAGATCGACCGCAAAGCAGATGACATCGCGGCCGCTGTCAAGAAGCGACCGCGCGGTGTCGTGGATCACTCCTGATTTTCCAGCGCCCGGCAGCCCCGTGACGACAGTCGATACCTCGTCCGCGAGTTGTACGAGCGAGGTGACTGCCTGCCGCTCGACTTTGAGCGGTTGGCCGCCCATTTCAATTCGGGAGAGCTTCTTCAGCAACCCAAGTGTGGTCTCGGTGTACTGGCGAAGCGCAGCGATGTCTGCCGCGAAGCTCGGGACGGCGCGCAGTTCAATCCTGTCCTCACGCAAAGCCATGCGCAGCTTAGCGAGATCGAAGCCTGTCCGCTCGTCTGCCATTTTCGCGCAGTAGGCAACGAGCGCCGTCCATGCTTGATGCTCTTGGGAAGGTTCTATAAGCACAAGGGATTGGAGGTCCCGTTTCGATTCGCGCTCGTCGCGCTCGCCCTCCGCCACGTCCAACTCCTCGATATCGAAGAGGTTGAGAAGGTTACGAATGTCGGCGTTTGTTGGGGTTACACCAGTGGTTTTCAGCCATTCTCTGTGCAAATGCGCTAAGAAGATCCCGAGGGCCTTAACTTCCTCCTGGGGGATCGCGGCTTCCCCTCGGGATTGCTCCGGGTGGAGACCGGAGGCTCGCCGTAATGCCGTCCTCAGATGTATGCGCAATGTCGCGGGTGACTCCGAAGAGGTCACGAGCAGGATGCGGTCGCAAGCCGGATTGAGCGCTCGTGACCATGGCCGCTTCTCGGCTTCCGCAGGCAAGTTAATCTGCCTGACGAGTTCGTCAACGACGCTTGCAAGATCGGAGTTCTCTAAGGGGGAAAGAGAGATTGTACGTTTGACCTGGATGAACCCCCACCGCCCACCCTCCGTGCCGACAAGGATATCGTCAACGGCAGCACCAGATTCGGGCCGGATGTACGTAATCTTTCCGCGAGGCGCGATTGGATCGCCGGCTCGCTCGGCGAGCATCTTTGTTGCGAGCCACGCTCCTACCTGATTCTGGAAGCGTGCGCCACCTTGCATCGCGGAACCACCAGCTGAGGATCTCTTCTTTGCCACTGTGTCGAACGTCCTCCAGATTTCTGCGGGCCTGAGCCATGACGCTCTATAAGAATACGAAGCGACTTACCTCGCTGACCAATCATCGACTGGTGCCGAACATCAAAATGGAATGAGTCAAGGCGGCGAGACGAAATCGAGGAGGTGCTTGCGCAAATGACGAAGCATCGATTTGAGTCATGCAAGTCTCGAATGTTTTCGCCTCTTTTCGCTCATAAGTACCCCAATAGAATGGGTGCAAATTGGGTGTCGTTAAGACGGCTAACGGACTGGAAAAACCGTCGTCAAGCACGATAGTAGAGAGATTTCTTACGCTGGCCCTGTCACTCCAAGGACCTTCTAAGAACATCGTAGCGAGAATCTGCCAGCAGCTCCTGCGCCGCTGCTTCCTGTGCAAATGAACAGTTTTCGAGGATTCTCAAGTCGCCTCGCTTGCCCCAACACCGCACAACGAACGCGCTGACTCCAAAACGATCTTTGTCTGGGGTTTCCATGAGCCAAGCCTCCACTGATTTAAAGAGAACTTTCAGTGGCTGATCCGCTTTGAAAAAGCGTTCCAGCATGAGTTCGACTTGGATGCCCCAATGTCTCTCATCCAAGGCAACAATGCGACTCAGTTCCTCAGCAAGTTCCTGTTGGGTAGGAGCCCAATCACGCAAGGAACGGCGGAGCCAGCCGTCTTCCTCATCGGAAGCCTGCGAACTAACCAGACGACTGCGGCACTCTGGTAGCAGATGGGCGCGTGCAAAATCGAAATACCCACGCTTCCCGCAAAAGTCGAGCAGGTCTCCCAGCATGCGAGCGCCTAACCGGCTGACGTAGGGTGCCAATCCCTCAACCTGCCGAAGCGACAACCGATCATCTGGGGAAATCTTGTAAAAACCAGTGAAGAAAAACCGGTCAATGCGATCAAAGGGATCGTTCGCTCCATTCCAGTCCGCGAGGGATTGCCGTGCGAGCTCCCTTGTCGGCTCAGAGGAGACATGCAATGCAGCCTGTACGAATTCCTTCGTGCGACCAACGAGGTCCCAGTGCTTGACCAACAGGACTTCACCTTCTCCCAATGGAATATCGCGGACAACCCTCGCTAGTGCATTCACCTTGTCACTGTGGGCGGCGAATGACGGGTCCTGTAGTTTTGTCAGCCACTGGCCTGCGGATGACAGCAGCTCCGGAGACCATATCTCCGGCATAACGTAGAGCCAATGCCAATCTTGGTCGAGATAGGCCAAATACTCTTTCGTTACGCTGCGATCCCCGGCTTTGGCTCTGTGCCAGATGGAAGATCGATCACTCGGGCATCGCACGAAATCCTCCTTCAGCGATGCAATATTTGGGGTGAGTTCAACCCAACAGGCTAGAGCATAGGAACGAAGCCAGTCGGCTTGCTGCGTGTCCTCCCAAAGCAAGCGCATTTCGGCCAGGGATGCGGTACTGATCGGGTTTCCACCATGCCTATTTTCCCAGTTTTCTTTCCAGATATTTGCAAATGGATTGAAGCTATTGGCCTGCTGGGCACGCTCAGACCACCAGGCCAATTTCGTTACCATGAACCGAACGGCGATGGGATGATCGACTCGCTCCAATAGCCTCAGGACGCTGCGTTCTAACCGCTCGTCATTACCTGTTTCGACTAAAAGCTCCAGCACGGGAACGCTATATCCGTGCCTTCCGGCAGGGCTAAGCTCCTCGAGCAGTTGGTCGCGTTCACTCAATCGTGACGGATCTTCTTCTGTGTCATCAAGGAGAAGTATCGCCTCAAGAATTGGGGTAAGCACACCGCGAGGATCACTGCTCGAACAGCGCAATGCGGCCCATAATGCCCGCAGAAGAATGTCCTTCTCCTCCTTCTCGGAAGCATGTGTCCAACATTTTGCAATCGCGGGTCCCAACTCAGCATCGGCCAAGTACCCTGCGAGGGTTAAGGCTCCTCCCATGGTCGGGGTGTTCCATGTTTCGCTGAGAAGTATGTCGGTCGTACCGTCTATGAGAACGCGATGATGGTGGGCATCGGCTTCCTCAATCAGCTGTTCGAACCATGCGTAACTCGAGCGAGGTGAGAAATCGTGCGAGAGAGACAAGGCGCCTGCGTGTGCGTCGCCGCAGCGAAGTCGCGCATCCCAAAGAGATAGGTCATCTTTACGTGATTCGGTAACTTCGAGCGTGAACGGCGTTTCCGCTTCGCGGAGCAACTGCACCGCGTGGCGCATTTCTGCGGCAGATCGCCGGCATTTCGATAACCAACTGGCGGCACGTACCACTAAATGCCTTGCGTAACCGCTCGACGCGATCGGCAAAAAACGGAGCGATACGATCAGCGAGACGGGACTGTCCTGTTGCACACGGTCCAGAACTCTCTCTTCAAACTCAGCGCGTGCCAAGCATCTACCCAAGTAAGGCGCAAAGTACGGATCAAAGGCTTGCGTCCAGTGCGTTTGCGGTCCACGCAGAATCACTTCCAGAGCCTGTGATATGCAGAACTCGAGGAGGCGATCATGTCGAAATTCGAGGACGCGGTCGTAATTGGTCTCCCTGATTCGGCAAACATGTCCCTGTGCTGCGATGGCTTCGAGGCACTGCAGTGTAAATACGCTTTGCGCAAACCATTGTTGGACTTCACTCCATGTGGGATGAAAGGAGCCGTGCAACACCATCTGTCGCGCGAGTTCCCGTATGGCCAATGTGTACGATTCGGCCAAAGTGCCTCGGAGCGCGGCCAAATCATTCGTAGAGCCCCGAATGAAACTGCCAACCGCGTCGTGACATAACCCCATGGGATCGGCAAGAGGATGCAGGCGAAGCATCCGTACAAACAATCCTACGAGAATTGGATCATCTTCTAATGCATCTGCATATCGATTCAGCTCCGACTCTAAGGACAGACGCGGCGCAATCTGAAGAAGAGCAATCGTCTCGGGGCGCGTGAATCGAGTCAAATGCAGGACGTCAGTCCACTTATTCGACTCCGCGTCGGAGCTTATTGAGGACCAATAGGAATTCCAAAGTGGGCATACGAGATGGACTCGTCCGGCCAGCCGCAGTCCTGTAGTGTCTGAAGTGACTGGCCGCATCCAGCTCAGGAGCTTCTTAAGCAGTTGAAGCGGCGCGCGGGAGCGGTTAATGTCGTCGACGATAAGCACAAGCGGCCCGTGTCCGGCTGCTAAGTCCATCGTGGACGTGCCCGCATCGCGGCCGAGCTTAGGATGGTGTGCGCTCAGAACTGCGCGGATTGCCTCCGACAAGCTAAGCGACGCTTCGACTGCATCCGATGAGAGCCATATGCCAATCCCTCCGCTCGCAAGGTGGCTGCGGAGAACTCCCATGGCTGTCACGCTCTTGCCAACGCCCGAAGACCCTACGATCAGATGAAAATATGCCGAAGGGTCATTGAGTCGATTCAGAACCGTCGCGCCCGATTTCGTTTCCGCGGGCACGAAATCGTCAAACATCGCGATGTCGTTGGCATAGCCGTTGAGGTTCTCTTCGCATAGTTTCTGTAAAAGAGGCAACGAGACCTGATCGGCTTCGATGCCCAAATGCTCTTGTCTGAGCCACTGGCCGACAGGCTTTGTATCGAGGAAGTCGCGCAGTTGGCTCTGTTCAAGAAACCGAACTTCTAATCCTGCCGCCTCGCCTGCACCCCGAGCGGCGTTCTCCAGTTCGAGAGACAAAGTGCGGTTCGTCGCTAGGTACAGAATGAAGGAGACCATTGGGTTTTCTTGTCGAAGGCTCGCGGCTCGCTTGGCGGCCTTCGTCAGATCTCCCTCCTCGGGAGGGGCATCACTCTTCTTCTTGGGTCGTCCTGATTTGCTTCCAGTCAATTTCGGCTTCGTGTTCTCGCTGGCCAAGGGCGTGAGCCATTTGGCCTTGAGCTTCGACGGCTTCGTCGTGGTTGCCGCGATCATCAAGAAGCGGGGCGGAGTCACTCCTGGTACACGACAAAAGCCATCTAGCGGGCCCGGAACCGTCTTTTCTTGGGCGTTCATGCCCATGTGAATGACCGCGTGGCATTCGGTCGCGATCTCCCGAAGTGATCGGACCGCGAGCAGTTCGAACGCTGCGTCATTCAATCTTTCCAGTGCTTCGGCCGTCGTCATAACCTTCTTGGATTCTAAAGAAAGTAACCCTCGACAGGTCTTCTCACCTTCTGAGGGGCGCCTCCGTTGAGTACGCAATGAACTCAGCGAGAGGCAATAAATCCGATGCGGCAAGACGGCTGGGCATACACCGCCGACTGCTCTATGAAAAGTTTCAACAATTCAAGGTCACTAGGTCTAAACTCTCAACTGCGGAAATCGAATTCCTGTTTAACGGGAAGTGCTTGGCTGATGGTTTGCAAACAGTAGGTGCCTGAACTGAAAATCGAGAACGGAAACGATTGGGGCTGATCCACACGATCAGCCCCTTTGGCCCGCATAATTTGGCAGCATTTTGGCAGCAACCAGTGCCCATTAGGCCGGTTCTGCCGACTCTGCCGACTCATAAGTGCTGTAACGTCAACGTTTTGGCATTTGTGACATACCATGGCATGGAAGAGGTCATCGGTTCGATCCCGATCAGGTCCACCAATTTACCCCTTACAAAGCAGGTGTTTACCAGAAGCTGAGAACTCCCTCCTCTCGGCGATGGTGCGTCACAGGCGTCAGCGCGCGGTTGATCGAGTTGATCGTCGATTGCACGCTTGCGGGAATTCCTTCATATAGACGCCCGTCGTCCTTGCAGTTCGCGAGTGCCGCAGGACACCTTGTACCTCCGTGAGAGCACAGGGAGCTGTCTAGAGACGACAGTGCCATCCCGCTCGTCTCATCGAGAAGTCATCCAAACGCTCCTGCTTCTGGCGCAGCTTTCGAAGCTAGTGCAACACAATGGTGGCGTTACTGAGCTCCGGTGCACCGACTACGATGACAGCGCCTGTCGCGTAACTCGGACTGGCTTGCACCGAGATTACCTTCTCGCCAATTCTAAGCTTCAACGCAATTGGCTTGCCTGGCTGCAAAGTCATCGCGTCTTCGCCAACCTTGATCCTCAATTCCTGACTCATATCGTTGCGTAAATGAAACCGCACAGTCTTGGTCGTCGTGTACCCAGCGTACATACCAGCTATCGCGGGCGTCGCGTTGCCTGTTTCACTTAAAAGCAGTGTCGCCGCAACCATGGTGGCGATATAAGAGTAGACCTTCATAGCATTCTTCTTTCTTTCTAAGTTAGAGCCGAATCCGCGACATGTTGAGAAAGCGCATTGTCATCGCTTCTTCTGTAGCGTAGAAGACCCGTCTAGAAAGAACTGTAGACAGGAATTCTGAAGTTTCGCTGTAGTCTGCAGATCATCGGATCGTTTCCCCCCTGATGACCACGTCCATAATGATGAGCGCAAGGAAGCGCCAGCATCTTCAGCGTCAGTGGGATCAACTTAGAGAGGTAAAGGAGATCTCGCAGATTGTTGTTCACCCATCCGGGCATTATTGAGTCGGACCTCTAGATCGAACGCCGAGCTCTGCCTGTTGCTCCCGCCAATTGGAGCTACGGGAGAGCAGCTGGTCTGCAATGCAAGGAGTTGCTCAATCTCTGTACCCGAGAGTAGTCGACGAGTCAATTGATCAGAGCGATCGAAAGTGAAAGCCAACGACACGTTCCACGCAATCTCTACATCCTAGGTCACGCTTACTGTTTCTTTGACCAACGCAGCATCTTATATCTCCCGCCTTCCCCGAACCCTTCTTATCGAAGTGACCGCATTCCCAAGTTGTGTAGGTGGAATTTAGATCAAGGCTCTCTGAGAGAATATTGCCGTCGCGGAGGCCCGCTCTTGCGGGAGTGGAACTGGGCCGGACCTGCTCTACTCGAGCGCCAGTGTTCAAGTGCTCGGGATGGCAGTCTCCTAACCGGAGATCCCTTGGATCGAGAAACCACGAAGCGGTTCTAAATGGTGGCCGCTTGATCTTCTTCTGGACGATTATCGCAGTGATCTTTGGCTGCCCTAGTCGGGACAGAAGGACAGCTTACACAGAGTGCTGCTCGCAGCACTCGCGCGATGATGGCTTGGGGCCTTCTCTTCCCGGAACTATGGTTCTGGATCACCTCCTACTCATCCCGTCGCAGCGCATCCTGCCTTTCGCGAAACCAGAAGATCCTCTATGCGGGAATGCCGGTCGTACAGCAAATCTTCAGGATGTACCGATACTCTCCCATCTTGAGAGACGTACACCGGAGCGACAACGCATGCAGCTATTTCATCCTGCTGACCACCACGATCATAGTGACGAGCGCGAACAAGCGCTGACATCAACTACACGACGCCATTTCATCTCTTCTCTCCTCGCAGCCAGCGTGGTCACGCCGTTCGCCTTCGGCCAGACCAGCGAGGTAAGTCGCGGCGATCTAGCCGAACGCTATCGCCGCATCTCCGAAGCCCGGGAGCGAGTCGGGCTTGTTGATCCGTTCAAAGGCATAACGACCAACGGAGAGATTGTGCCTGGCCTCTACAGCATCGCACCCACTTTGCAGCCGACTGACGCCGTCCGCAACGCGGCGGTTCACTACCTGGCGACACTGAGTGATCAGCAACTGGTGCGCACCATGTTTCCGGTCGATGACCCGCAATGGCGCAGATGGATGAACCAAGGGTTCTACATACGCGACGGCGTGAGCATGCGTGAGATGACGATTGCCCAACGCAATGCAGCCCTAAATCTGATGCGCGTTTCGCTAAGCGCCAAGGGCTTTGAATTAACGCGCAATATCATGCGTCTTAATGAGGCTCTGGCCGAGATGATCAATGATCATCTCGTTGACGGCGAGTGGGGATACTATCTGACCGTTATGGGAAAGCCATCGGCGGTGGAACCTTGGGGATGGCAGTTCCAAGGCCCTCACGCCATCATCAACTACTTTATTCTCGGCGACCAAATCGTTGCGACCCCGCTCTTTTTAGGCTCCGAGCCGACGCATGCCACCTCTGGGAAGTATAAGGGGCTATCTGTATTGCAGAAGGAACAGAATGACGGTCTCGCTCTGGTGTGTTCTCTGCCTCAGCCGCAGCAACAGAGAGCGGTCTTGCAATTCTCTAAGACCGGCAACAATAACCTGACCGAAGCCTTTAAAGACAACATCGTCTTGGACTACGCGGGACTCCGAACGAACGAGCTGCCACCCATCGCTCGTCAAAGTCTTCGTGACCTGATGCAGCTGTATGTAGGAAATCTAGACGAGGACCACGCCCAGGTGAAGATGAATGAAATCGACAAACACATGGACAACACATGGTTCGCGTGGATTGGCGGTACTGCGCCGGACAGTGTGTACTACTACCGCATCCAGAGCCCCGTTGTTGTCATCGAGTTCGATCATCAGGCACCCGCTAACCTCGAGCGCTTAGCTGCAGATCCGGATAAGCCGACACGCCAGCACATCCATACTGTGCTGCGTACGCCAAACGGCAACGACTACGGCAAGGATCTTCTTCGACAGCATTACCTGACGCATCCGCATACAGCCTGAGGACTTCCCTCAGGCTTGCGCCCATAGCTGCGTTGATCTTGAGACGACGCGTGTACATCGCCGATAATGCGAGATAGGAGGCTTGGTCAGCGTGCATATCCTGATTGTGGAGGATCAGCGAAGTCTCGCCAGTATGCTGAAGACCAGCCTTGAAGAGAAAGGTCATACGGTAGTTCTCGCCTTTGACGGAGAAGAGGGACTCGCGCACGCTGAGACAGACCTCTTCGATGTTATGGTCCTGGATATCATGTTGCCGCGCTTTGATGGCCTTGAAGTGATCCGGCGCCTGCGCCACGGTGGCCATCTCCTTCCAGTGCTAGCGCTAACAGCTCGTGACACGGTTGCTGATATCGTGGTCGCGCTTGATCTCGGGATCGATGACTATCTCACCAAACCCTTCGCCATGGCGGAGTTCTTAGCACGGCTTCGCGCGGTAGCCCGCAAAGGACCAGCCGTGAAAGGTGTCCGTCTTCAGGTCAGCGATATTGTTCTCGACCCCGGAAGTGGTCAGGTTAGCCGAGGAGGCGTGCCCGTGGCGCTGACCCGCAGACAGTTCGTGCTGTTGGAATACCTGATGCGACGTGCTGGCCATGTGCTCACTCGTGAAGCTCTTCTCGAGCGCGTCTGGAGCGATAACCCGGACATTGCTGTCAACACGCTCGAAGTCTTCATTCGTTCCTTGCGTCTGAAAATCGACGTCGACCGCGAGCAAAGCCTCATCGAAACCGTACGTGGCATAGGCTATCGCATGGAAGCGGTCAACCAGTCGTGAGGCCACAACCGATCCGGATACGGCTGACCGCCTGGTATCTCGCCGTGATCCTCGTTACGCTCGCTGTGTCTTGCCTCGCAATGTACTTTGGCCTACAGAAGGCCATTGAAGACACGGTAGACACGCAGCTCGAAGAGCGCAGCAGTAACGTCAAACACTTTCTGGAGCTAAGCAAATCCGAGGCGCCTGCCTCAGCCCCCCAGACGCTCCCAGCAACGGCCGGACTGGCACCCGATGATGAGCTCTATCAGGTCTCGGATGCCTCCGGAGCCATGCTCTTCCAATCTCAAGCTATGCGTGAGCTTGAGGTGCCTCTCGATCTGAACCAGCTCCATCATCACTACCGTCACCATCGCGACCAGGGTAATTTCACCACCTACTACCGCCGACGCGCCGAAGTGCGAGTGTTGGCGACGCTGATAAAAGTTGGAGATACGTTCTACCGTATTCAGGTCGCAATTGATGTCAACCCGCTGTATGCGGTCTTGCAAACCTATCGGCAATGGGCGTGGACTGTCCTGCCACTTATCGTCTGTCTAGCCGGCCTAGGCGGCTATTGGCTAACTGGTCGGGCCATGAAGCCCGTGCATGATCTCGTCCGATCAACAAGGCAGATCTCTGAGCGAAGCTTGTCCATGCGCATCGGAGTGCCAAGCGCGCAGGACGAACTGCGGCAACTTGCCGAGACTATCAATGCCATGCTCGCCCGATTGGAGCTGGCATTTACGAGAGTTACTCGCTTTACCGCAGACGCCTCGCACGAGTTGCGCACTCCCATCACGGTCATACGTACGACAGCAGAGGTAATTCTGGAACGAGAGCGATCCCCTGCGGAAACGGAGGAGATGGTTGGTCTTATCGTGCGGGAGTCAGAAACAATGTCAGTGCTGATCGAGCACTTATTGACCCTCGCCCGCGCGGATGCCGACATAGACCAAATGCAACGGGATACGTTGGACCTTCGTTCGGTCATTGAAGAAGTGGATGCGGGGAGCAAGACACTTGCGAACACGCATGGCGTGCATTGGATTACGGAGATTCCAGAACAGCCTGTCGCCGTTGTTGGAGATCGGGCAAATCTTCGGCGTCTGCTTCTCATTCTTATCGAGAATGCAATTCGCTATACAGAGAATGGTGGATCGGTGTCGCTCAGCTTGCGTGCTACAACCGACGAAGCCGTGATCGAAGTGACGGATACCGGGATCGGCATTCCTCCAGACGAACTAACAAAGGTGTTCGATCGATTTTACCGTGCTTCCAACGCGCGTTTTTATGACGAGCAGGGTACTGGCCTAGGCCTTCCGATCGCCCGCTGGATCGCAACTGCACATAGCGGCACCTTGACGGCACAAAGCACACTCGGGGCGGGAACCAGCATGTCCGTCCGACTTCACAAAAGCGACAGCTAGCTCGATTGATCGCTAAAGGTACGACCTGCAGCCTGCAGGCTTCAGCAGGAGGCGGTTATTGTGCTAGCAATACCCCGACAGCAGAAGGTTTGCAACTCTGGATCAAGACTCCGAGCCGGAGATGGCGCGCAGCCATCTCCGACATCCGGGATTACGTTGTTTGTCAATCGGCAGAAGTCCATGAAGCTTATGAACGTGCGAGTACGACAACCTGGCAGACAGATACAGCAGAAGAGCGCTTCACGTGCAAACGAAACGGCTAGACATCATCGCGAGCCGCGGCTCGCTCGCCTCTCATAAGAAGCATGACTTTACCGCGCGCATGCTGCCCCTCACTGAGTTCGTGCGCAGCACGCCAGTCCTCCAGAGCAAACACGCGGGCTACTGGTACCTCGAACTTTCCATCAGCTGCGAGTTGCGCGAATTTACCGAGGACATCGAAGCGCATCGTCATGTCTTCGCTCAAGCTGTCACGTACATCAAGCCCCTTTGCGGAGGCAAAGTCGGTGAGCGTCAGCACGTGTCTCGGAGTGCCTGCAATTGTGACGAGATCGGGTAAAACGCCGCTAGGGGGTGCCGCGTCAAGAACCAGATCGGGTGAACTGCCAAGGGTGAGAAGCACTCGATCCACCATGCCGTCGCCGTATGGCGTCACCGTTGCTCCTAGTGCGCGAAGGCGATCGGCGTAGGTTAAACCAGCGGTTGCGACGACGCGGGCGCCGCGCATGAGGGCCATCTGCACAGCCGCGAAACCTATCATGGTCCCAGCCCCATGGACAAGAAGGCGCTGGCCGGCTGAAACGCCCAGGTTGTCGAGGCTGCGATAGGCGGTCTCAACCGCCATGGGAAGCGCTGCTGCGTGGACGAAGTCTAGGCCGGACGGAAGACGTGCCCAGAAGTTCAGAACTGCGTAGTCCGCTGCCCCCGCGCTGGTGTACTCGGTGAAATTGACTCGTCCGAGAACGGCATCACCAGCGGCAACATCCGTTACGTTGTCACCGACTGACTCGACAATCCCGGAGACGTCCAGCCCTACTCCGCGTGGCAGTAGACCAGCATACAATCCATGACACAAACCCCAGTCCGCTGGGTTAAGCCCGCATGCGGTGACCCGCACGCGAATGTTGTTTGGACGCGGGCTCGGGAGTTCCGCTTTCTCCAGTTGCAGCACATCCTGCGGTTTACCGTACTCATGAAAACGAAGAGCTTTTACCTTGATTGAGTTCAGTTCAGCGATGCTCATGGGAATGTCCTATCAGGCGGCAAGAGATTTGTTGATGCGCAGCCAGGCTGCGTATGCATTGTTGGCGAGCATGGAAAGAGAATCGCACGGTGTGATGGGCCAAAATGGCCCGTCGTCGCTTGCTTAGTGGCTTGGAGGCTTGATAAGCAAACAAGCGTCAGACTCCACCTTTGGAGGCAAACTCTCCCTCGATTAGAAGTCGTCCGATATGCCCGGCCTGCTCGAGGGCAGGTACGTCCTTCCCGTGCGTGATGAGATCACCTTCGATTACGAGTTCTTGCACCGTGCCCTCGGATTTGATACTCAGCGCGACTGCCTTTAGCTGCTGTTGCACGCCCTTGACTAGCGACATCCCTGCACCTCCATACGTTGTGATGCCGCGGCGAAAGCGAAGACGGCCCACAGGTTTGCTGATCTGAACACCAACCGCACCGTCGCCACGGGTTGTGATCTTATCGAACACAGCTTCCAGCACCGTACCGCTGTAGACGTTGAAGCCTCGCGCTCCTAGTCCGTGTGTTTCTATGGGAGCCTCCACACGCAAGCTTTTCAGATCGCCGAAGTTCACAAAGCCGATACCACTCTGTCCGTAGGTTGTGACTTTTTGTCGGGTGATCCAGCGCTCTACGGTGCCCCAGTTATCGAGCGCCATGTCGTTTACGCCATATGTCATGACGGGGCCGAGATTTTCCACCAAGTCTGCATTGGCGCCCTGCAGGACGAAGACGCCTCCTGTGATCCTGTCCACGATGTTTGTGGGCAGGCCGCCATCGACATAGACCGGCCCCGTTCGCAATCGTTGTACGAAGAGGGTATCGGCACCGAAATCGGCACCGGCGATAAAGATGCCGGAACCCCGAACCGGCGCGTTTGGCCGGCCCACACTTACGTCGAGAAGGTCAGCTGTCACTGAACTGTCGGCATGTGTCACCCAGAGCGTGAAGGCTCCCTGCAGAACAGCTACACCGAATCCCCTTGGCAACTCTGTCGCAGAGACGGCGTCGGCTGCTTCGATGTGCATGCCCCTTACCTCGACCAAACCTCTTGTCTTCGGCGCGTTTGCTATCAAGGTCACTCGGCCGGTGGTCGTAATCTCCTCAAACGTAAGGATCCCAATGTCCGCCACGGCGGGATCCAAGAAGATGGCATGTGACGATTTTTCCGTACGCAGGCATAGATTACGGAGAGCGTTACTCCCTTTAAGCTGCACCGCCTCGCCCGCCTTTGAAAAGAAAAGCGTAGGAGGAACACGGTGAAGACCTTGCAATACCTTGCCTGCGGGTAGTACGAACGGCGGAACGTCATACAGATCCTCCGCGATGTTGATGATGCCGTGCTCTGGCATTTGCACGGCGTGCAAAAGTTCTTGTACGGAGTGCACCACCGCAGCTCGTGGCTTTGCCGTCCCATGTGTCACTTGGCTCTCCTAGAGTCGATCTTGAGGTGTATGTTTGAAAATTCAGGCTTGTGCGGAACTCGACTGGCCTTCCCGTATGTAGCGCGAAGAAGAGGTTGACTTTCTCTCTCAGTCTGCTCTGGAGCGACAAGGTCGCAAACCAAAGCACAATGCGGGGCGGGGCCGGCGAGCGAGGCTGAGCGGCTGAAACGGAAGCGATCGGTTCCTCACACCATCTCCTAAAACGAGTGGCTTGACCCGGGAGCCGATCAGCCAAGTACGGAGAGTAGTTTACTGTGCTGCGAGGCCGCCGGACTCATCTGGAACTCAAAGCGGTTTATTCCGTCAAGAACTTCGTTGAAACAGTGAATCTTGCGTGCCACTGTCTCCGGGCTACCTGCAGCGAGCGAGATCCCGTTGCATCGCGGCGAAACTGTCGAATCCAATCTTGATCATTGTTAGGATCCCTGAGCCGTCACAGGCCGGAGGCTAGTAGAGACGGCTTCTCCAATCGGAGGGCACCATACCCTTCGGCTCCGGTACCGGTTGCGCTTCGGGATGCGAGCGAGGGGGCGCGAGCAGCGCCCCTGCAAACATGGACTGCGTCTTGTAACTCCAGAACCACTCTTCTCCCGGCTCAAAGCTGGCGGCAACAGGGTGGCCCGTCGCGTGGTAGCGCTGGTCGCGTGCTGACTCGTCGAACTGTCGCAACATCCGATGTGACCACATTCCGCGCACCGTCTCAGGTGAAGCCACCAGCCATTCACGGCCAAGCACTCCTGACATCCGTGGCCACTCGGTTTTGCTTCAGGGGTAACGCCGTTCAAGATTTTTATCGCGACTCCATACTAAGGACATCATCGTGATTGCTTGCGGTCAACTTACCTTTCGTGCTTCGCAATACCCACTCCGGAGAGCTCTCTTCGTGCCACCCAAAAATGGGGCTTGCCGATAGCCCGCGGAACTCGTTATAGCGGTCTGTGTCGCGCGTCACATCGCCCGGCGCGCACGTCGGAAAGGACGGCAGGCATGTCAAACAAAACTACTATGGAACGGGCTCATTCCACTCTGAGCTCGGCAGCTCTGGGGCGTGTGAAGCGCTCTGGAGCAACACAGATCGTTGCCGTGAATGACGTTCTGGTCGGCCAAGGTGATCCCATGGACAAGTTCATCGTGGTGCTGGAGGGGAAATCACCGTTGAGCAGATGACGCGAGCTGGTCTGCATACGGTTGCGACGCACGGTCCTGGACCGTTCTTCGGGGATGTCCATTCGTATCGGGTCGTCCGAGCCTGGTGAAAGGACGCGTGCGCAAGAAGGTAAGCGTCCAGATCATGGGACGACCTGATCTTCAGGCACTCATGCATGACGACAGCGAGCTTGGTGAAGTGTTCATGCGGGTCTTCATCCTGCGACGTCTTGAGTTGCTAGCAAGTTGAGTTGGAGAGGTGGTTGTCATCGGCTCGCATAACTCTTGAGGTACGCTCGGCGCCCGAGATTTGTGACTCGCAACGGCTCTCCTCACTCCTTCCTTGACCTTGAGACGGATGTCTCTGCCGCGGAGATACCGGTTCTGGTCTACCGAGGCGAAACAATCCTTCGTGATCCGAGCGACGGTGAAGTTGCTACGACACTTGGATTTAATCTGAGCGTCAACCAGGAGAAGTTCGCGATGTCATTATCATTGGAGCTGGGCCAGCCGGGCTCTTCGCCGCTGTCTACGGTGCCTCAGAAGGCTTGAGTGCGTTCCTCCTTGAACGAAGCCGCCTGACATCGATTTGGTGGCACAGGCTGGCACCGGCGAGCAAGCCATGACTCTAATTTCAGACGCACGTCCCGGATCCGATACTGGTTGACCTGCGCCTTCCTAATATGAGCAGTGTAGACGTGATTCGAAGAATGCTCGCATTCGGCGCGGACACTCGCTTCATCGTCCTGACGACGTACGAAGGCGGCGTCCGGGCAAGTCAAGTAATTGAAGCGGGAGCAATCGGTTACCTTCCTAAGGCTTCGCTCGGCCGAAATCTTACAGACGCAATCCGAACCGTGCACGCTGGCGGTTTCTGTGTGCCTTCGGAGATTGCTATACAGCTCGCCCGCAGCGTTTCGACGGACAAACTCTTAGAGCGGGAAGTGGAGATCCTGCGGGAAATCGCTGCCGGCTGTAGCAACAAGATCATCGCGGACCACCTCTCCATCAGTGAGGACACAGTGAAAGGACACGTTCGCAGCATACTTGCCAAACTGAAGGCCAATGATCGAACGCACGCCGTCACCATCGGTATGCGCGGAGGCTTCATCGACCTCTAGCCACCTGTGGAGAAGAGCCCACGCTGTACTATTTTGCCCCGGCGTCAGAAGCATTCCTAAGAGTGCCCGAGAAGCAGCGTTGCTGCCTCAAAAGTGTGGAGCTTTCATCACCACAAAGAGAGCCTTGCTGATACGCGATTCGCGTCTGACACTCTTGTCTAGGCGAGGGAACAAAATCATGGAAGCTATCGCGCTCATGAAGCAGCATCCAGTCATGGCTCCAGTGGTAGATCAACGTCCGCGAGTTGTTGTGTGCTCGGGGCTGGGTTTGCAGGTCTGAACTGCGCACGCAAACCAGGGCGATTGGACGTGGACGTCACGGTTGTAGATCGGAATAATTGCAACGTTTTCCAACCTTTACTTTACCAAGTAGCGTGGGCTTCTGTGGCTCCTTCGCACATCGCTTCGCCAGTCCGTGCAATTCTCAAAGATGCGAGAAAGACTGACGTGGTGATGGATGAAATCGCTCAGGTTGACCTTGGTCGCAAGCGCGTCACGCTAGATTCCGGAACCCAGGTCGCCTATGATTATCTCGTGGTGGCGACCGGCTCTGAAAAGTCATTCTTCGGCCATCCCGAGTGGGAAGCATTTGCACCAGGATTGAAGACGGTGGAAGATGCATTTGAGATTCGTCGCCGAGTCCTTCTTGCGTTCGAGGCAGCGGAGCGAGACGCCCTCCGCACTGGAACCCATGCTCCTTTGGACTTCCTGATTATTGGCGATGGTCCGACCGGCGTAGAGCTTACCGGCGCAGTAGTGGAGATGACCAACTTCTTTCTTCGCAAAGACTTCAGGCATGTGGACGCGGCGAAGGCAAAGGTCACTCTGATTGATGGAAGCCCGAGGACTCTAGGCGCCTGCCCACCAGATCTTTCGCAGAGTGCTGTACAGCAGCTGAATAGGTTTGGCGTGGAAGTGCGCAACGATGTTCGCGTTCAGAGATTGGGAACGGTTACGTCAAGATCGAGACCGGAGAGGCACTCTATGCTCCGGTAATCATGTGGGGAGCCTGGGTGGCCACATCGCCAATCGCCAAAATGCTGGGTGTAGCGCTCGACAGGGAAGGCTGTATTGAGCGATTTTTAACGCCTCTTCACTTTCTCTGTGAAACAAGAACAGCTCATGGTTGTGTTCCGGGATTGTTTCGCCGCTCGCGTGGATGAGCATTGTGCCGGTGGAATGTGTTCGAGCGAAGGCCCACTCTGATGACAACGGCACAATCCCAGCTACTTCAAACTGGATATTGAGCGTTATAGCCTGGAGGATCCCTTTGTAGGCGCTTCTTACTGCAGCCTTCCCCACGGCAGAAGGGGTCTCGGGGGCGAGCACCACGCCTTCGACGGAGAAAAGTGAAATGACCTGACTAATATCCGAATTGTTCACTGCAGTCTAGTAAGCGCTAAAGACATCGCTGATCTCAGATTCTACGACCGTCATGTAACCCTCCAGAGCTGCCCCTAGAATCCTCTCCTGCCGCAGCAACATCAAGCCCTGCTTATTCACTAGAGACTGCCAGCATTTGGGGTGATCGAACCCCCCTCCGAAAGAAGGGCTAGGTATTTACTGCGGCCTGTTATAGCGTCGATGAAAGGTAAACAGCAATACAACCGGGAGCTATCCAGATTGCATCTCGGCGTAACGATGTTCCATCTACGCTTCACTTATCGAAGCAAAACGAAGCTGCATTCACCAAGAGGAACTGGCCCACTATGAAAAGCCTAGCAGTGCGCAACGCTGACGAAGACATTTTGCTCGCACCGGGGAACGCAGCTCTTATCCTGATTGACTACCAACCACCACAGGTCTCCACCGTGGAATCGATGGTCAAAAAAGAACTCATCAATAATGTCGTTGCCCTCGCGAAAACCGCAAAGCTGTACAACCTACCGATCCTCCTTTCGACTGTCAACGTCAGCAATGGGGTTAACGAAGGAACGATCCCCGAATTAGCTGACATTCTGAAGGATGTAGAACCTATCGACCGCACAAGTATCAATTCGTGGGAGGACGAAGCATTCTTGAGAGCGGTAAAGGCAACTGCCCGTAAGAAGCTGATCATAGGTGCACTCTGGACGGAAGCGTGCCTGCTCTTTCCGACCTTGGATGCGCTCAATGAGGGGTATGAGGTGTATCCGGTGATCGACGCTTCAGGCGGTACCTCGAAAGAAGCTCATCGCGCTGCACTAGACCGGATGGTTCAGGCTGGGGCGAAGCCAACGACTTGGAATTCTGTGCATTGCGAACTGCAGCGAGATTGGGGCAGAGCGGAAACAGTTCCTGGGTTCGTGCAAGGGTTCGTTGAGACCGGTCAGGCAGGCTGGTTCTTCGATCTAGAACTTCATCGAGAGAAGAAGAAGTGACACGATGCGGAGAGGCCCGTGTAGCGACGGGACAACGGACATGGATTCGAGAAAGGTTGGCCCAGTATGACTCGAAAGAGCTCCAATCCGCTGAGCAAGTGGCAGGTTTGCTCCTAATGGAACGTCTGAGTCCAGTGGTGGTCAGGATGTGGGATCTTCGCCCCACATTTGGGACCACCTCCTACATGGAACTCGGAAGTTGCCGCTCAGGTCTCTTACTCGAAAACCTGCTTAGCTTCCCACATTTGACGGGCGCGTGTTTCTCACCATCGGTGTTGGCTACCTCATGACGTACAGAATCCTTTGCTGCGGCATCTCCGTGAGCCTCTGCTTCTGCGGGGTAGGCTCAAGTGCGCAAAACGTGTCCGTTCCGTCTGTGGCAACGCCGGTTCGGAGATCAGCTTCCTCGGAGCAACCGCCAGTTTATGTAGAGTATCTCTTTGGAAATGACCGTTTTGATCTGCAAACACTGGTAAGCAAGAGATTTTCGGAGCAGAGCCGTTTTGGAATCCTCTCCGTGACCAACGCGCAGGGGCAATATAACAATAGCTTAGAGGCTAATGCATTCGATTTTGTGAACGTCACGCAAGTCAGCTATTCGGGTCGTGGTGGCTTAGGAGTCACTCTTGGCCTTAGCCTTAGTCGCGAAACGGGCTTCAACACAACCGTCGGCATTCAGTATGTCTACCACAAACCGACGTTTTTGCTGCTTCTCTCGCCTTCCGTTTTCATCGGCGGCAATCACGACCTCCAGAATGTATTGGTCGCCCAGTACCAGCCTGTAATCAGTAAAGTTTGGCGGCTGTACGAACTTGCACTCGTCATCGATGATTTTGTTGTAACGACCGACACCGATGCACGGAGTCTTCTGCACATCAGGAGTGGCGCGAGTTACCGGAAGGCGACATTCGGCTTTGGCGCGGACTTGGACCGGTATGGGCTCCCCATGTTCTCGTCAAGAAAGAGCTTTGGCCCCTTCATCGCATATTCGTTTTAGATCGTCGGTTTCGCGGCCGCTGCAGAGACCTGAGCAGACGCATTCGATGACAGCTTGCTTCTGGAATCAGGTGTTCCTATCCAACCAGCAGCCCACAATGGCAACACGCATATGAAGCGAGTTGCTAAACTACTCTTCTATTGTAGGTTTTTCACAGCCTGTCTGCTTTCTGTACCCATGGCGGCGTCGCAATCCCGGCTGCCGATCCCTGAAGTTCCGCCTTTGTATCCTTATGATCCCTTGATGGCAGGGCGGCCTCAGGCTGGAAAAAACTACAAGATTGTGTTTGATCTGAACTCGCCCGCAAACGACGATAACAACCCGAATCCAGGCTTAGTGCTAATTGCAAGACTTCTAAACACCTATGCGCAATTCAAGATCTCACGGGACCATCGAGAGTTTCTAGTAGTCCTACGGGGTGATTTCGTCACCTTGGCGGAAGATGACCCTACGTACCGACAGCAGCATAATGCCCAGCCAAATCCTAATGCGGTCCTTATGCAACGTCTGGTCAAGGCTGGCGTCGTCCTCATTGCGGATAGCACCTCACTCACCAAAAAGTCTCTTTCCAAAGCCAACCTTCAAGACGGTGTCCAAATACATGTCGCCGCAAACCTTACTTTTCTGGACTTGGAAGCTCAAGGTTTCGTGTACACCACAACCAAGAGCCTGGAATAGGAGACGGACGTGTGCTGAACAAAGGTTGCTCCGCATTTCAAAGTTGAGGAGCAGATAAGCAAGCGCCTTCTCGAAGTGTTCGCTGCTGCCAAAGTGGATCGGCTTGAAGATAAGTCTGCTTTTCTCAAAGCGTCCACTTTGGACCTCACCTAAGTGGATGACGCGTCGTCAATAGCCATGGTGCGAGATGATGGCGGACGGAGCATGCTCATGAAAGCGCAAGCTCATTCGGCAGAGGAGTTCTGCTCCCCTAGCTATAATTGGGGGGGTCGCAATCATGAACAGCGGGGTTTGTCAGCTGGCTGACGTTTGAGTCTAAGTGAGTTATGTACTGGCGTTTCGTCGTATGTGGACAAGACGACCCCCGCGGAGAGATCTTCGATCAATGGGGTCTTGCGATCGAGGTGAGGGAGCAGGCTATGCGCGTTCTTGACAAGTGGAAGAAAGGTTTAGCTAGTAAGCGGAAGCTAGGGACAAATGACTAGTCTGCAGATCCGCTTGCAATGCCTGAATGCCGTTCTACTTGCCACGGTGTTCTGTACGGCCTCGTCCTGTGCGGCACAGAGGCCTTCGTTCTCGGAAGCGGATCTAGTCAAGCGCATCGAAAGCTCGCCCGCTCTCCCCTTTCGAGAGGAGCAGGTGAGTTTGAATGCTCCGGTGCATCGCTCGGAGCTTGGTGCGGTGTCAGGTGTAGCGATCGGTGCCACTGGGCTCTTATATGTCATTCAGCGAGGGGCCGGGACTGATCCAATCGCTGTCTTCAAAGAGGACGGTTCGTTCGTACGCTCTTGGGGACGGGGTGATTTTACTTTGCCCCACAGCCTTAGAATTGATCCGCAAGGTAACGTCTGGGCGGTCGACGCGGGAGCCTCGCGAGTCATAAAGTACTCCTCCCTCGGAAAGAAACTGCTCACGATCACCATACGACCGTTGCCGGAGACTGGCAGCGCCTTTCGGGGCGTAACCGATGTTGCCTTTGCGCCCAACGGACATGTGTTTCTAACGGATGGTTATGGCAACGCCCGCGTTTTGGAATATACGGCAGACGGCACAAAGTTACGTCAGTGGGGAAGCCTCGGGTTTGGCCCTGGTGAGTTTCACTTGCCGCACGCAATCCAAATCAGCAGGAGAGGCATCCTCTACGTGGCCGATCGCGAGAACGGTCGCATTGAAAAATTTGATCTTAATGGTTCGTTTCTGGGAGAGTTCAACCATCTTGGCAGGTGCTATGCACTCAAACTGAGCCAAGGGGCACTCTGGGCGACTATGGGACCAACGGACCAGGATCCCGGAGCTCCTGGTTGGCTGGTGAAACTTGACCCGCATAGTGGCCGCATGCTGGGTCACATGAACGTGCCCGAGCAGCGTGCGGGTCACGCGCTCGACCTGACGAGATCAGGGGAACCAATCGTCACTGCTGGCGGAGCCTTGATTCTGTTCCGCAGACGTTCGCACAAAGATCCGTCGATCTGTGCACCGCCCAGCTCCAGCTTCTGAGGCGCAGTCACCAGCGAGACATGCTCGCATCCGCCGCTTCGCTCCGGTCTGCTGACTGGAACTGCGTACACGGTTGAATAGCTTAAACCCAACCAAGGCCAGGGTGCCACGAGATACAGAATGGCAACGGCAAGGAGGAGAAGAGACGGTCTGGAGAGAAAAGTTCCATTGGAGTCTTAAGCCCCGATGTCACTGCCGCACCTGGGCACGGCGTAAATGGTGTCTACAGGTCCGAGCCTTAGCGCGGTCGGCGTCAGAACTTGAACTGCATGCTGAGTTGCATGCGCCGTGACGGCTGAGCTGCAACTGCTGTTCCAAAGAATGGCGAAGAAAAGACGCCGATATAGGTGGTGTCATTCTGATGATTCAATACGTTGAATGAGCTTAACGATGCCGAGAGTTTGGGGCCCTCCTGTCCTCTGCTAAGGCGGAATTCACGGGAGAGGTCGAGGTCGAGAGTCACATATTCAGGGCCGTGCAGCGCATTGCGTGGGGTACCGGTGGGTCGGTCGTTGATCACGCCATCATTGTTGGCATCATCTCCCGCTGTGACGTCGACCGGCAATCCAGTGCGCGCGGAGAGGGCGATGCCGAGATCTAGCCCGTGACCCGCATGCACCGTACTTAGCAAGTTGACCCGGTTACGAGCATCATTATCTGAGCGTGCCCATTCGGCGTTTGGATCGTAGCTGTTTGCGGGGAATGAGCGGATGCCGCTTGTGTTGTTGTACGTCTTTGAGAGAAGGTACTGCACCTGCCCTGTGAAATAGCGGTTCGGTTCGCCGCGGAACGTCACTTCCAGAGAATCGTTCTTCATGTAACCCTCAGACTGGATCTGCCGTACTTGCCCAAGTAAAGGTTCCGGCGCGATCGCGAATGAAGGTGGCAACGGAGCGTTTGCATTTATGGAACGAAAGAGGTCGATACCGCGTGATCCTAGGTAGCTGATCGTCGCCGAGCTCTTGGCAGTGATCTGTTGTTCTACTCCAACGCCATACTGCAACGTATATGGAATGCGAGCTCGCGGGTCTAGTTTCACGAAGCTCGAGCCCGTAGCACTTACCTGAGCTGGCGTGGCAGGATAGCTTGAACCTGTCACGATGTAACGTGTGATGTTGCGTCCGTTGTAGTGGAGGAGATCGGCGATTGGAGTGGAGCCGGTACGATCGAAGAACACGCCTGCGCCTCCGCGGACGACCGTGGTGCTTCTTGCCGAAGGTGCGAATGCAAAGCTGAAGCGAGGCGCCACATCGTGGCGGACATCATTGAAGTAGTTCTGAAAATAGTAGCGCGCACCGAAATCAACCGAAAGTCGAGGAGAGATGCGAACATTGTCCGCTAGGAACCCGGAAAGGACCTTCTCTACAAAGGTGACATGGCCTGGTCCCGTCTGCACGGTGAACTGAAACGGTGTCTGCGCCTCATAGTGCTGCAGGTCCTCGAATGAGTAGGTACCCTGCCGATTAGTAAAGTCGTCGTTACCGCGGCGACTGATATCAGGAATATCGATACCAACTGTCACCGTATGCTTACCAGAACTATACGTCAGCAAGTCAGTGCCGTCGAAGTGGGATTCTGTGCGGAGGGTGTCAGCCTGTGCCCCACCTCCTGTGAAGGAACCCGGCACGTTGAGCTGCGGTGTGTCGGTGTTGCTGCGAATGCGCTCAAGATTGTGGCCTACGAGGAAGTGGCCTGTGTTGACGAGCTTCGGTGAGATCACATAGCGGTCCTGGACGTTAATTTCATGTTCGTAAGACAGCTCGTCACTGCCGGCCTCAGGCAAAACCGTTCCGCCGACGCCTAGGTTGGCGTAGCTCTCCCGTTCGTAGGAATAGCCAGCCCAGAACTCGTTTGCCTGACCGTAATCATGGAATGCACGGCCCGAAACAAACACGTGGCCAACAGGGTTTGGAACGTTCTCGTTGAGCGCACCGCCGGGCAGGGCAGTCAGCACGATCGCCTGAGTCTCGTCGTTGTCGTATTGGCCCGAAACCAAGAACGTTGTCTTCTTGCTCCGCGTGAGTGGCCCGGTGACCGAGCCTTCGACGTAGTCGCGGCGCTCAGGTGGTTTTATGGCAGCAAAGGCAGGTCTGGCGTCAAAGATCGCGTTGCGCTCCAGGTAGTTGAGAGTGCCGTGAAAGTGCGGTGTACCACCTTCTGTCTGCAATTCAAGCCGAGCCCGGCCCGGCCGCGCAAAGAGCACGGAGTAAGGATTCTCATTGATTGTCACGCTCGTGACTGCCGAGGCAGTCACACTCGGACCGTTTGCTTCGACGCCGTTGACGACCAACGAAACACCGCTGGTCGCGAGTGAATCTTGATCTAGAAAGCGCGACAGAGTGGTGATGTAATCCGCGTCGAACACAGGCAAGTGGTCAAGCGCACTACGGCTCAGAGCCGTGGCATTTTGATTCGAGGCAATGTCTGTGTTGACCTTGGACGAAGAGTCCGGGCCCCCCACCTCTACTGTCACTTGTTCGGCTTTTACCTGTAGGGTGACGACAAGGGGAGCCTTGCCAGCCAACGCTCGCGTGAGTGTCTGGCTAGACTCGCGAAAGCCTACCTCCGTTACTTTCAACGTGTAAAGAGTTTCGGTGAACTGTCCCAAGTGGAACTGGCCTTGAGCATCCGTAAATTGTTCTTTGAGGAGCTTGCCGCGGCTGGACAGCAATCTCACGCGTGCGTGAGGGATCACCGCGCCAGAAGGGTCTTGAACGGACCCGTTCAGCGCCAGGTCTGTCTGCGCTTGCATTGATAGGGTCCAGCCTAGGGACAGGACGAGTGCGAGCGTTGCGGGACTTGCCTTACTTGGGAAAACCTCTTGCTTGGAGTTGTCATTATTCATCCTCATGCAGGAAGGCTAAGGACTAATGCTGCAGATTTCCTGAAGAGCCCCAAAGCACGTTGGCAGGCACATGGGAGAAGTGGTCTGCCACTAAAGCGCCGGAGTCAGCAACAACACTTATCAGCGACAACCTGAAGCGCCGCGACGAAAGCTCGACATGACGTGCCGTTCCGTAATCGACGTATCGTTGCAAACGTGATGAACCAGGCAAGGACCAGCCTTCTCGTCAGAGCCACAGTACGTAGAGATCGCCTCTGCAAGCTGCTCGGGCCGCGACATCGTCCCGGTGCTGTGCGCGTAACACCTAAGGAGTAGCGTTCCTATCTGATCCCACCTATTTCGACGAATGATCAGTAATCGGATGCATGATTGATGTCAAAGTGTCGGGACGGCCATCGACACGCTCGAGATGGGGATACAAGACGCCGCCATGGTAATCCAGACTGAACTCTTGAAATGCTCCGGCGAGCTGTGTCTTGAGACGAATCGGCTCGGAGTTGGTCTTGCTTGCGATCACTGCTGAAAGCAACTTCTTCGCATCCCAAGTCTCCCCGTTCACGGCGACGATGCTCATCCCTGGAACGATTCCCGCGCCATCACAGGGGCCGCCTCGTTCAACGTCGACGATCTTACCTTCGCTGTCGGCAGAAAGTCCGAGCGAGTACATCAAGGTCTGGGTGACCGCATTCGGTGTCGCGTTGTACACCACACGCCAGCCACTCTTTTCCAAACCGCCCATCGGAGCATGTTGCGACAGGGAGGTTAGCCGCGTGTCAAAAAAGCTCTTCCAGTTATAAGGCGCAATCTTCTGGAGAGCCCTGAACACGTCCTCCTTTGTGTAGGTCTTCACTTGTGGGGCGCTGTTTTCAGGGGAATGTCCACCATAGAAAGCTTGCAGGAAGTCCTTAAGCGAGCGTTGTCCGTGGGTTCGTTCGACAATGATTTCGTCAACTTCAAGCCAGAGCAAAGCACCTTCGTCGTAATAGTCCAGCATGCGCAGCCAAGAACTCCATCCAGGATTAGAGAAGAACAATTCATTCATGGTTAACGGAACTGAGTCGGCAGTATCCTGCATGTTCCGCCACATCCGGCCCGTCTCGTGATCAACCCGTGCGGCGATCGCTGCCCACCGTTCCCGTGCATAATCATCTGTCCAGAACCCGCTACGGGACGTTAGAACAATTCCTAGATAATCCGTTAGGCTCTCATACACCCAAAGAAGATCTGTCCTCTCTGCTTGTTGATAATCATCTGGGTATAAATCTGCGGGACGACGATACTTGCCATTCCATGAATGGACAAACTCGTGCGGTATAACGTCGAATGGGGTCCGCCGAAAGTAATCCGCTGGCATCCGATTGTCACTCGATTCGCTATGTTCAAAGCCTGCTCCGGGAGTTGTGTAATCACTTAGTGCGACGAGAAAGTCATAGCTTCGATAGTGCTTGGAACCAAAGAGAAGTAGCGCCTGCTGAACGAGTTTGCCGTAACTTTCGGACACGGATTCTTCCGAGGGGAGATCCTTCATGCTTTCAGCCGCGACATCCATCTTCTGAGCGGGCATCGAATCTCGTGTTAAATGTATTGTGCGCATAAACGCGCCTGTAAGAACAGGAGAATCAACTACGGTCTCCAGCGACGCCTCTTTGAACTGAATGTTGTTTCCGTTAGTCGCTGCAACCGGCAGTGCCGTGCCAAAGCTCCACCCAGTTGGCAACGTCGCCGCGGCTTTCACCTGGATGTTCCGCACCGGATGCCCAGCCGGGTAGAGCACGTAGAGGTTCCATCGAAGAATGAGTAAGTGTTGTGAGGAATCGGCAAACGCGTCCCCTGGGGCCGGAAGGAAGTAGTCAAAATCCGCGTCGATCGTCTTTGCACTCTTAGGAACGCTCACATGAAAGGCGTTGAGGTTAACCAGATCTCTGCGCCAAGTGAGGATCTGATTGCCAGCGCGGAACGTCAGACTTCCAATCTGCCCTACACCTTGTATGGGAGCATGGTCCCCTGGATTCCAGAGTGGGTAATACAGGGTGACATTGCGACCCGCCACCGGTACTTCGACGTGACTGTGGATCAAGCGACGAGCGACCTGAGTCGCATCAACATGAAGCTTTATAGCTTGCAAGGACTGCGCCTGCGCTGCAACGAGGTGTAACGGAATCAGGGCGACAAGGAAGGGCAACGCAGGAAGAGAACGCACGAGTGATCCTTTGTAATAAGCTGTAGAACGGCCACGCCGGTTGCCGTGGCCGTTCTGCTGTTCGGGGATGTTAGACCTGGACCACCCTCGGCCACTCATGACATTTCGAAGTGACTCTAAGGAGTAAGTCCGCCCAAAGCAGCAAACGCAGAAGTTAGACGACAGCGAAACCTCCACCCACTGGGCCTACCGCTCCTGAGATGCGAAGGACATCAATTTGTCCGTGCAGTTCGATCGCTTCGATACCCTTCCCATGGGTCGTCAGACCGCCTCCGATAATAAGTTCGCGTGCTGATCCTCCCGGCTTCAGACTGAAGGCCACAGCCGCCAGTTTAGTCACGACGCCGCGAGCGAGCGAGGCGCCCACACCGCCGTACGTTTCTATGCCTTTCCGGATGAGGATGCTGCCGATCGGTACGCTGACTTGGATCCCGATGGCGCCATCGCCTCGCGTAACCACGCGCTCGAAAGTCGCCTGACGAACCGTACCCGCGTAGACAGTTCCCACGCTCACTTCAGGTGTCTCTGGCTTTGACGGCGTATCGGAAGAAGTCTGTTTGACTTCGCCAGAGTTGAACCCACAGGAACCCAGCCCATGGGTTTCCAGCAGCCCGTCGATTGTGAGCTCGCCGAGCTCGCCAAGGTTCACGAAGCCGATGCCGCTGGGTCCATAGGAGGTAATATTCGCATGTGCGTACCAGCGTTCCACACGGCCCCAATTATCGAGAACCATGTCGTTAGGACCAAACGTTGTGACTGCGCCCAGGTTCCGAACCTCATCAACTTCGGCGCCCTGAACAACAAAGACACCACCCGAAATTTTGTCTGGCGTACCCGGAGCTATACCGCCGTCGCTGTAGACTTCACCAGTCTCCAAGAGATTAACGACCACGCTACCGCCGCCCAGTGTTCCGCCCACTAAGATGCCGGTTCCATGGACGGGAGATCCCGCGCGCCCAACAGCAATGCCTCGAAGCTCCGCGCTGACTCGCCTCTCTTTAGAGGCCTGCCGGTTCCACAGGGTGAACGCCCCGGAGATCACCTCGACACCGAATCCGGATGCGCGCTTCTCGAAAGGTCGCGCGTCCGCCGCAAGTATGTGTAGATCGCGAACCTCGACGTGACCGCCCGTGACATCACCTTCAGCGATGAGTCGGACGCAACCGGTGGTCCGCAAGTGACGGAGCTTGAGGAGGCCGAAGCCTTCGCCGGTTGTATCGTTGCAGAGGGCACAACGCTCTGGGTTGGTGTGGAGCTCGAGGTTCTCAACGATGTTGTCCGTTGTAAGTACCAGCCCGTCTTGCCCCGACTCGAAATACACCGAGGCTCCTGAGGTGCCGACAAGCTTTTGTCCGGGGTTCAGCTTCAATGAAGGAACATTCTCCAGTGTTCCCCGCACTTCTATGGTGACGCTACCGATTGCTTGAACCGCCTCAACAAGTTCTGCAGTGGACGTTACAGCATGTACGATTTCGCTCATGAGACTCTCCTGCGCTATCAAGTAAGTGGGCCTCCGCAACAACTGGCTGGACATATCGGCAAGATGTCGCACAGCCGCCCGGACCCTCCATAGAGACGGTTGGGTGCGACACATAGCGCCCCTGCCGCGGGCCTAATTGATTTCATGCACCGCGCGCCCGCGTTAGGTCGGAAGATGCAAGAATTGATCCAGCAAGTTCAGAGAGTAAGCCGATTCTAAGCGGTAGGCCACAGTCAATTCGGGTGGTGCCAGGGTCACATTCCACAACTGCAACAAACGTTTCGCGCGAGCTTCGGCCCGCACATGATGCAGCCTTACCGCTTTGTAGCGCTTGTTCGGTAAGGACCTGCGGCAGCTAACGTCAACCTTCCATACAGGTGCAGATTGATCCGAAGCGATAAAGTTGGAGGCTCAAGGCCCTACTCCAAAGAGAACGCGCCTCTGAGGGGCAAGCTCCGCCCTTCGTATTCACCCGAAAGAGTTGTGCTGAGTCCACAGGCGTCCGTGTACCCTGACAGGAATCAAGACGCAGGGCCTCCAGGTGCACCTAACAGCGGGGCCATTCCAATGGCAACGCCTTCGGTGCAACAGAGGTGATCGCCACATAGGGAGAGCAGCACAGATGAGCTACAACCTCAACTCATGGCCTCGACTAGAGTGGACACAGTGGAGCAGCACGGCAGAGACGCTCCACATGTACCTTCAGATCGTCGGCAAGACTCGGCTTGCCCTCACACCGCTTCAGAACCATTGGTGGAATGTCCCGCTCTACCTTACGGCACGAGGACTCTGGACTTCGCCGATGCTCATCGAGGACGGTCAGTCCTTGGACATCGAAGTCGATTTTCTGAGCCATGCGCTTATTTTTCGGACGAGCGATGGAGAGGAACGAACACTACCTCTCAAGCCGATGACGGTAAAGAGCTTCTTTGCGGAGTACCTTCAGTTGCTTGGAGACCTTCGCGTAGACGTTCAATTAGATCCACTGCCAGTTGAAATAGTAGCTCCTATTCCGTTTCACGAGGATGATCAGCACCGTAGTTATGACCAGGAAGCCGTCACTAGGTTCTGGCACGCTCTTCGCCTCACCGATTTCCTCTTGAAGCGCTTCTCTTCAACCTTTTTCGGCAAAATCAGTCCAGTCCATTTCTTTTGGGGCGCGATGGACCTGGCGGCCACACGCTTCAGTGGACGCAAAGCGCCGCCCCGTTCCGACGGCGATCCCGTTCAGGCTGAAGCCTACTCCCATGAGGTGATCAGTGCAGGGTTCTGGCCCGGAAACGGTGGATACGGACAGGCAGCATTTTATGCCTACGCAGCCCCAGTTCCTTCTGGACTCAGCGATGCGATAATCCCTGGCCCTGGAGCATATAACCCAAGCCTGGGTGAATTCATTCTCAACTATGCAGACGTAGTTAGTGCTTCCCAGCCTGCGGAAGTGATTACGCGTTTTCTTGAACAAACCTATGCTGCTGCGGCGAATGCGGCAAGTTGGGACCGGACGAATCTTGATCGCACCTAGCCCTGGGGCTCCTGGTTCGCTGCTGCGCTGAGACCCTATTTGCTAATCCCCGGAACCGTGACGGGAGACGGCGTTACTCGGTGTAACCGCAATCAATTTGACGGGGCCACGGCAACACTAAGCAGCTGCGCTGGCATTATCTTATGGGCGGCATAGCCGTCGCAGATCCGTGCTTCGGGCTCTGCTGGCACACGCTTAGTAGAAGATGCGTCATGTTGGTCTGTATCGGTGGCGAAAGCAAATCCGCCTTTCGCCTGATAGCGTCACCCTTCACGCAACGCTGGCCTTCCCCAATCGCTGAATACGAGCTCTGTCAGCGCCTTCCGCTCACGTGGTGCTCTTTCCAGGGCTTGCAGGGGATTTTGCAAGGCACCATCGTCCCTAGATGGCCAAGTGCCCAAATTGTTACGGGCTCGAAGTCTGAAGGCAAAGTGAAGCTCTCTCTAGCGGCCGCCTTGTTAAACCCTGCCATTCCATGCACGTATAGACCCAGTGCCGTAGCTTCGAGCGCCATCGTCGCGGATGCCGCGCCTGTGTCGTGTAGCGCGTGACCATTCTGGCTTCCATCTTTGGTAATGGTCAGCTTGGCGACAGTTAGAAGCAGCACCGGGGCCGCAGCAGCCCAAGATTTGTTGAAGTCGATTAGAGTATCAAAAATACGTTGATAGGTGGCATCAGCCTTGCGTCCCACTAAGAATCGCCATGGCTGTTCATTGTAGGAGGACGCTGCCCATGATGCAGCGGTGAAGATTTTGATCAGGTCTTCTTCACTGACCGGAGCTTCGCTGAAGGCCCGAGGGGACCAACGCTTCAAAATCAACTCCTGGACACCCGTCTCTACTGGACCCATCTTACTTTTATCGATACCGTTCATGATCTTCTCCTGAGTTCTGCTTCTCCTCAAGCGAGGAGCTTGAGGAAGTTCGGTTGTCCATTCGACGCGGTTACGCCGCCGTCGACTGGGAGAATGGCACCATTGACGAAGCGCGCATCATCGCTGGCCAGAAACGAAATAACGCTGGCGATCTCATCTGGTGTGGCAGCCCTGCCGATCGGCAGGCGATCCTTAAATGCCGCTGTCACTGATCTGTTATGTTCCAGAGCGATGGTTGCGTCAGTAGAAGTAAGACTTGGCGCGACGGCATTGATCCGGACGCCACGCGAGCCATACTCGAGCGCCAAGGCGCGCGTCAAGTTGGTCACAGCACCCTTCGCAGCGTTATAGGCACTCATTCCCCAGTCACCGCCTAGCCCCGACGCAGAGGAAAGATTCACGATTGAACCCTGCGTTGCTAGAAGATGAGGGAGAGCTTCTCGGCAAGCGAAGTAAACTCCATCGAGGTCTGTTCCCATGGTCTTTCGCCACACCTCAGTGGTGGTCTGCTCGAATGGGCCGAAGATAGCGAAGCCCGCATTGTTGACCAAGACATCCAGCTTTCCAAAGTGGCTTACAGCCTCTTTTATCAGGCGCTTCACATAAAACTCATCCGAGACATCTCCGGGGTGAACGAGTGCTTTGGCGAGATTGAAGCCCGCGACGGTTTCGTGCAGCTTGTGCTCACGCCGGCCGTTGAGCACAACGGACGCGCCTTCCTGAAGGAACCGCCGCGCTGTTCCTGCGCCGATACCCGTACCAGCCCCGGTGACGATCACAACCTTACCTTCAAACCTATTCATCGGTGTCACTCCTCCGCATCAACTATCTAGAGCAATTCATAAAGGATCCCGAACAGATCAGCCAAGCTTCGCCAGATTCTGAAAGATCAGTCCGCCGGGCCCACTATCCAGAATGTGCAATGGCACTCCGCCTTGATCTAGCCGTCCGAGCTCCACCGGAGCAAAGCCGAGCCGCGAAGTAAGAGCGGCAACTGCCGCGCTGGCGTCGGAATCATTGCTCGAGAGGAACACCACCTGCCGTTGTTCCGCGATCTCTGATGTCATCCCGAGTTGTGCCGCCGGTAGGTGGTTGAAGCCTTTAACAACCCGCGCTCCTTCAAACGCTTTCGCCACAATCTCGGAAGAGAGTGCCCCTTCCAAGGCCTCCCGCTCTCCCGCCGAGAGATCGAGAGTGTTCATCGTGTCGACGAGAATCTTGCCGTTCCAATCAATGCCACCGTCGGCGACTTGTTGATGAGCCCGAAACGGCACGGCAAGGAAGACAATCTCGGCCTCTCCAGCCTCCGTAATGGACTGCGCAGTGATATGTGGCCCTAAATCTTTCACCAAAGATGCGAGCGTCTGTGGCCCACGAGAATTGGCTATCCCGACCTGAATCTTGTTCTTTGCAAAACTGCGAGCGAGCGCCGTGCCGATCTTCCCGGAACCTATGATGGTGTACTTCATGAAACCTCCCGTTGGAATGTTTGCTGATTGCTGTGGAACGGCCAGCTCGGGCGATCGTTCGAAGACCGAACCGGCGAGTGGATCGAGGAGTCGGCCTTCAAAGAAGGCCATTAGGGTTTCGGCACTCCTCTGGGGCAGGAACTGTCTCGGGGAATCCCCAGTGCTCCACAATCTTTCTCTCCTCAACCCTGTACAGGTCGATGTAGACGCACGGCGTGCCTTCGTGTGTGCCCTTGGCGGCGATGAACACGAAGTCTCCCTTCCCTAGGAGGAGTTTCACTTCGTCAATGGTCCGATGTTGCATAAGAACTTGCACGTCCCGCAGAAACTTCGAGACACCATCGCGGACGCCCGGCTCGTGCCGGATCATGACGTCTTCAGTGAAGTAGCGATCGCTCTGATCATGGTTCCCGGAGATATGGAACGTCTCATAGTATTCGCGCACGAACGCTTTATTGCTCTCCGTGATCTCAAGGTCCGTTGCGTCCGTCGGTCCATCAGATTGCGTATGCCCGCTCTTATTGGGCGGAGCGTCCATGGCAGAAAAGGCCCAATGCTCAACAATCAGACCGTCCTCAAACCGGAAAACGTCGAAGAAGACACTCTGGCCGGACCGGAGCCCCTTCCCCTGAATAACGACGTAAGATCCATCCTCAAAAGCACGAAGAAGAGACACTTGCAGGTCTTCACGCGACGAACTGTCGATGAACTGCTTGAGGCCTTCTATTCCGTCGGCCGCACGTGGGTTATGTTGAACAAAGCTGTCCTGGCTGATGTACCTCGTTGCAAGGTCTACATCGCCGGTACTTATGCCTTCAAAGACAGCGAGAACCTTCTTGAGGTTTGTCGTTTCCATTGTTGCTCTCCTTCCAGCTGCTACGATTTCAAACTTGGCCGACGCCGCCGTCTGCCATCAAGTCGGAGCCCGTGACATAAGAACTCTGGTCGGAGCCAAGAAAGACCGCTGCGTTTGCGATTTCCTCAGCCTGAGCAAGGCGGTTAATCGGAATCATATTGAGGTACATCTTCACAAGGGACTCACGATCTCCAAGGCCGGACGATTGCGACTCCAGCATTGGCGTGTCGGTCACGCCGGGGCTGAGCGTATTTGCTCGAATGCCTCGGCCCTTAAATTCTGCGGCCCAGGTACGAACGTAAGAGCGCAACGCTGCTTTCGTGGCAGCGTAGGCTGTATGCCCGGCGATGCCCATCACATGCATGGCTGAGCTGACAAGGATGATCGATCCACCACGGGGCATCAAAGGCAAAAGCTTTTGCACAAGAAAAACCGGAGCCCTGCTATTCAGCGCGAACACCTTATCAAAGTGTTCCGGGGTGAGCGCGTCTATGGAGCCCTGCTCAGTGATGCCCGCGCTGGACACGATGACGTCGACGACACCTTTCTTAGCTTTCACTGTCGCAGCAACTCGATCGAGGTCTTCGAGCTTAGTGATGTCGCCCTGAACGGCAATGACTCCACTCCCGATCGAGGCAACCGCTTCCTCCAGCTCCTTTTGGCGGCGCCCCACAATGAAAACGGTCGCACCTTCCTCCACGAAACGCTTTGCCGTAGCCAGCCCGATCCCACTATTACCCCCAGTAATTACGGCTATCTTGCCTTCCAGTGCGCCCATCTGTCCCTCTCCTTCTCGCTCGTACGAAACCACTTCTGTAGCGGTCATACCAAAACTATAACTACAGATGTAGGGCGGTAGGAATCGGATTCACGCTTCTTGACTCAAATAGAATGAGTGACAAGCGAAGACGATGAATACAGAGACCGTAAAGACCGGAAGGCCTATCAGCTTCAACAAGAACGCAGCCCTGGAGGCCGCGATGCTTCTATTCTGGGAACGAGGTTTTGAAGGTACATCCATCGCCGATCTCACCCATGTCATGGGCCTCAGCGCTTCAAGTCTCTACGCGGCCTTCGGCGACAAACAAGCTCTCTTCTCCCTTACGGTAAAGCGCTATCTAGTCACGCGTGCTCAATACGCAACGGACGCCTTGGCGGAGCCGACTCTGGAAAGGATGGTTCGAGCCCTCTTCGGCAACACGGTAACCTTTCTTACTACACCTGGCCATCCGCCCACCTGCATGTCGCTGGCAGGAGCGACGGGCTGCAGCATAGGAGCAGCTCCGGCAAGAGATCTCATGACGGAGGTTCGGAGACAAAATGAGGTCGCCATAAGGAAACGTCTGCTAGTGGCGCGCAAAGCCGGTGAACTCCCGAAGACCGTGAATGTCGACGACTACACACGCTACCTCTCTATGCTGATCGCCGGCCTGTCCATTCAGGCTGCAAATGGATCTTCAAAAACTGAACTAAACCGGACCGCTCAGATGGCCCTTACGCATTTGGGGTACTGAAGCCTCCCCAGGTACAGGGAGCGTCGCTGCTTCTGATTAGCTGTTCAACGCTCGAGTGCCCACTCGTTTACCCAGTGAAAGCCGCGCTCCAGCAAAGGGTAGCGATCTGGAAGTGGAACCCGAGTGAGGGAAAGGATTCCATGCGTCTTCGCGTCCTCGCCTGTCGGTGCAAGAACGAGGTGGGAGGCGTCCGGCTGAGCGAAGGTATATCTCCCTTGAAAGCGTGTTCCGTCGAACCATCCCGAGTCGAGAATGAAGGAATGGTCCTGCTGGCCCACCTGCACACTCGAACGCCACAGCCGACCGTCGCTTGAACGAGCCATTGCGCGACCATCCGGTTCAAGGTATAGCGCGATCAACGGGGCGCCTTCGGCTGTGAGGATGGGCCTATCGACACTGCTCACTCCTGTATTAAGGACGTCGGAACTAACACGCCACTCCCCAGTAAGTGGATTAGGATGTGCCACCTGGTTGTGCTCCTGCTTTGCCAGTTGGTAAGCACCGGGAATAATCGTGTTGAGCGCAAACAGAACAAACGCTGTTTCAACGAGACGAGTGCCTATCCTAAAACTGCGGCGTTCTGTTGGCGGAACCCACACTCCAGTTGGAGCCGTCAAGCGGTGTAACCAGAAGTAGCTATAGAGAGATTCAAGATCTGGCGCAATCACAGTGATGGTCGCCAGCAGGATGAGCCCCGCCCCTAACTTTACCGGAACGTCGAAAAACAAGTTGTACAAGAGAACGTTCGTCATGATGAACGCGTTCAGAAGGGCACCGAGCAAAGCGGTTCTGCGGAAGAAAAGAAGACCGGCAGCTAGCGTCTCAAAAGCTCCACAAAGTATCTGATAGGCCGGATGCAGCCCTATCAGGGTCCACAGCAGCGTCATAGGTGAACTCTGTCCCAGAGGCTCATTCAGCACTGCAAGGGAAGGCCTGCTCATCTGCAGCGGAAACACTTTACCTAATCCGTACCGCAGCATCAGAAAGACGAGTACCATCCGGAGCAAGAAACGGAGCCATGCCGCGGCAGTTTGGTAATTTGGCCGCTTTGTATCAATCACGCTCCAGATACTTGCACCGACCACGGAGACGCAAAGCGTCAGCCCGAGTGTGATCCAGTTCAGCGCCGTGTCACGTGAATCAGTCGGGTGATCTTCTGCTGCGACACCAGTCAGGTGAAACCCATGCTGGCCCACCCACTGTGCGCTGTGGGTAGCAAGCGCATCGACTCCGTCGCTTATCGGGCCGCCTACAAGCGGGATAATCCGCAGCGGCGAAAACGTGATGAGAAGGGCGAGCAGAAGAAACAGAAAGATCGCCCGGAAACCAAAACGCCATCCGGCCGGCCAGCGGATCTCGTGTATCTGCGTAGAAGCCACCAGGCCTGCACTATCTTTCATTGACAACTTTCGCTCAACGCAACCAGTGTAACTAATTTCTCTAGTTTGCCGATAAACGCGCGTGGCCGGAGATGCGTCTCTACCGCGGCCGGAACGCAAGGAACAGGACAATCATCGGACTTGTCGCCACCTCGCTGTGAGCGGCATTCCTAGATCCGCGACCCAAAAACATTTTTAGGGCGCTTCACTTACTCGTTCTGCTCGACGGAGCGACCGCCCTGCTATCTGCCTACGCCCGTGATAGCTACAACTTGATTCACTTCGTGAGTAGTCGACGGCGAGGTAGTGTATGGAAGCAGTAGTTGCTCCCTTGATCAAGCGGCTCCAATGCTTCGCCCCGGCGTTGTCATTGTGCCAGCAGCAAGGCGTCAGCGCACCCGAGCGGCTCACCTCGAAGAGCATCGCTGCGTCGCGCATTTCGTCTCCGTTCTGCTCTCCGCAATGAGCTGCTAACAGGGCGGGAGGTCCACACGCTCCCGACTGCTCGCCGCTTCGACGACAAGCAAATGTAGGAACGGCTTATCGATGTGAAGGTGTAGGCCGTGGTGCCAACCGCCGGCCTGATGAAGGATGGCGAGAATGGTTTCATTACGCCACCCGCGCTAATTCTGCATCGGGGATTGCTTCGGCCTCGGTGTCGTTGTTGCCTCTGCCTAGGAGCTTTCGCCTCGGACAGTCACCCCGAAGATCTTCTGTGCCCCGCATCGCCCGCGGGTTAGAGCACCATGCCTCCGGAGACCTCGATCCGCTGCGCGGTAATCCAGCGGTTCTCGTCCGCTAACAGGGAAGCGATCATCGGCCCGATGTCTTCCGGAACGCCGACCCGGCCCATCGCGGTCATACCCGCGACGTGCTTGTTGATCTCAGGATTATCCCGGAGCATGCCGCCGCTGAAGTCCGTCTCGATGGCGCCGGGCGCGACCGAATTGACCGCGATGCCGCGCGGCCCCAGCTCTTTCGCCAGGTAGTGCGTAAACACATCGATGGCACCCTTCAGGGACGCGTACGGCAGCTTGCCCGCCACCCAGAATCGCGTCAGACCCGATGAGATATTGATGATTCTTCCGCCATCGTTCATCAGCGGCAGCAGTTTCTGCGTTAGGAAAAAGACGCCTTTGAAGTTCACGTTGTAGAGGTTGTCGAGCTCCGCCTCCGTCGTCTTCTCAAACGGATCTGTGTACCAGATCCCCGCGTTATTCACGAGATAGCTGAAGCGTTCCAGACCCATATCGGCCAGCGCCAACCGGACCTTCTCTACGAACGCATCGAACTCTGCGACCTTGCCTGTATCAAGCTGGAACGCGATCGCCCGGCCGCCGGCTTCGGCCGCCGCGGCCACGACTGCCTCGGCATCGCCATGGCTGGTGTTGTAGGTAAAGATGGGGACGACTCCGCGTCGCGCGAGGCTCAGCACGGTATTCCGTCCCAGCCCGCGGCTTCCTCCCGTGACAATAGCGACCTTGCTCCCTGCGTTCTTTGCTGTCTCTGAAGACATACCTTCCTCCTTCTCAATGTGATCGTTCCCTCCAACATAGCGAGCGCAGATACGCGAAGGAATACCTGGACGGCGCTGTTTCTTGCCTATTCCTGCTCCGAGCGAAGGCAGAGCGGAAGCGCGTGCGATAGCCTGAAGAAGCGATGGAGACCCTCAGAAAGCTGACGCGCGAGCTTAGGCAACTCACGATGGAGCCGCCTGCCCGCAATCAGCATCCGACCACGATCCGCGGTCTCAGCCTGATGCGATCGGATCAGCCGACCCGGCCGTCGTATCGCATCTTCAAGCCGGCTCTGTGCCTGGTGGCGCAGGGAGCGAAATGGGCCGTCTTCGGCGACGAGCGCATCGACTACAGGCCGGGGGAGGCGCTGCTCATCAGCGTCTCCATGCCCGCGCTTGGCTGCGTCGTCGAGGCAAGCCCCTCCGAGCCATACCTCGGCCTGATCCTCGAGTTCGATCTCGCCATCCTGCGGGAGGTCGCCGAAGCTCTTCCCCCTTCACCCTGCGAAGCTGAGACCTCAGGCCGCGGCGCCTCTGTGGCGAAGCTCAGTGTGCCTCTGGCCGAGTGCGTCCTCCGGCTGGTCCGTCTCCTGCATCGACCGGAGGCGATTCCCGTTCTCTACTCCGCCTATATGCGGGAGATCTGCTACTGGGTGCTCACCGGCCGGCACGGCAGCGAGGCCGTGCATCTTGCCACCGGCAACAATCATCCGCAGCGCATCCTTCGCGCTATCCACTCTCTGCGCGATCGCTATGCGGAGCCGGTCCGCATGGACGAACTCGCCTCCATCGCCAACATGAGCTCGTCCGCCTTTCACCGCGGCTTCCGCGCCATCACGTCGATGTCGCCGCTGCAATACCAGAAGCAGCTCCGGCTGATCGAGGCAAGACGCTTGTTAGTGTCAGAGACCATCAACGTCGAGACCGCGGCCTACCAGGTCGGCTACGAGAGCCCGGCGCAGTTCAGCCGCGAATATTCGCGGATGTTCGGCGCCTCACCCAAACGCGAGAGTCTCGGAGTCAGACAGCTGCAGGGTCAGGCGGGAACGCGCGAGCGGGACAGGCATGCGGTCGCCGTCGGGTGATTGACCGATCGTCCGATCATCTGATCGTCGCAATATGTTCCTTCGACAAATGACGCGTTCCCGTCACCGTAAGCTGTGGCAAACCTCGAAGGAGGAAGCGAGAGGTTCTGCCCGGGATCTTGCGATCAGACTCCATCCCAACTACACTCCTTATCATTGATAAATAGGAGGCAGTCTCATGCGTACAACCGAAGCATCCGGCGAAGTCGACGTTCTCGTGGTCGGAGCGGGGCCGGTCGGCCTCCTGCTCGCCTCCGAGCTGGTCCTCGGCGGCGCCTCCGTGCAGGTCCTCGAGCGGGCCACGGCGCCCAGCAAGGCCATCAAGGCAGGCTCGATCAATCTCGCGAGCGCCGAGATCCTCGGCCGCCGTGGCCTGCTTGACGGTGCCCGCGAGGCGCACCAGCGTGCGGTGCGCCAGGTCGCGAAGCTCATGGAAGGCGCGCTCCACCTCGACCCCGAGCAGGCCTTCGCGACGGCGAGCCGCAAGGTCGTGCGCGCCGGTCACTTCGCCGCCATCCAGCTCGACAATGACAAAGTCGACCTCGCCGACCCTGACATCGCCACCCACTGCGAGGCGCTCGATGGCACGCTCGTCGTACAGCGGGAGATCGAGGCGCTGCTCTCCGCGCATGCCGACAGCCTCGGCGTCTCCGTCCGCCGCGGCATTGAAGTCACCGGCATGGAGCAGACCGAAGACGAGGTCACCGTGCACACTGACGCTGGCGATCTCCATGCCCGCTTCGTCGTCGGCTGCGATGGCGGCCGCAGCGTCGTCAGGCGGTCCGCAGGATTTGAGTTCCCCGGCACAGATCCCGAGATCACGGGCCGGCAGGCCGTCGCCGACCTCGAGGACGTGTCACAGCTGCGGTTCGGCTGGAACTGGTCGACCCGCGGCGTCTATCGCTACGGCCCTACGCCTGGTGTCGTTCTCACGGTGGAGTTCGACGGTCCGCCCGCCGACCGCACCAGCGAGGTCACGGCGAGCGAGATCGAGCAGTCGCTGCGGCGAACCTCCGGGACCAATGTCCGCGTGACCGGTCTGCGCGGGCAGGCGACGCGCTGGACCGACAACGCCCGGCAGGCCGCAGCCTACCGCAAGGCGCGCGTGCTGCTCGCCGGCGACGCCGCGCACGTGCACTCGCCGTTCAGCGGACAAGGTCTCAACCTTGGCCTCGGCGACGCCACCAACCTCGGCTGGAAGCTCGCCGCCACGGTTGCCGGCTGGGCTCCCGAAGGCCTGCTGGACACCTATAGCGCGGAGCGCCATCCGGTCGGCGCCTGGGTCCTCGACTGGACACGCGCGCAGATGGCGCTTATGCGGCCGGACAGCAAGGTGGGCCAGCTGCGGTCCGTCGTCGCCGAGCTCATGAGCGCTCCCGATGGCATGACGTGCATCGCCAACAAGATCTCCGGCATCACCCAGCGCATCGATCTGCCAGGCAGTCACCCTCTGATCGGTCGCCTCGTTCCGGACATCACCCTCGCCAACGGCCGATCGCTGCACACCGCGTTCACCGGCGGTCAGTTCGTCCTTCTGGAGCGGTCTGCTGACTCCGCATACCTGGCCGCCGCCGCGCCGTGGCACACCCGCACCGTCCTGCTACACGACGCCTCCACTGCCGGCGATCCGCTCGCCATGCTGGTACGGCCGGATGGCGTCGTCGTCTGGGCCATGGACCGCGACGATCCACCTGATCCTGATGGCCTCATCACCACTCTCTGCCGGTGGGCCGGCCAGCCCCCATCGAGCGCCGCGCCCGAGTGACGTCGCGCATCACCATGCGTCAGCGCGTTCTGTGCTTCATCGCTCCCTCGATCAGCGCGCGCAGGCCAAAGTCGAAGTCTGCCTCGGGATGGAAGCGTTCTACCACCGCCAGCGCCCGCTGCAACAGGGGGGACGCGGCATCCGGCTTCATCGTGTCGTCCTTCGGCCGCTGCGTTCGCGCCTGCTCCTCCAGCACCCAGCCCACCGTGTAGCGGCTGATGGCCAGCAGCATGCGCAACCCGTCTTCCGGAGAGAAACCATACGCCACTAGGGCGGCCAGCCGGCTCTCCAGACCCGGCAGCAGATCCGGCCCCGGCATCGTGCCCGCATGGAGAATCGCGCCATCGCGATGGGCCAGCAGCGACTGGCGCAGAGCGTGCGCCCGCGCCGCCAGCCAGTCCGCGGGCTCAAGCCCCGGCGTCTCCGGTCCCGGCCACTCCTCGGTCGAAAGCATCGCCGCAGCCACCGCGTCGGAGAGCTCGCGCTTGTTCGCGAAGTGCCAGTACAACGCCGGCGATTTCACGCCCAGCTCCTCAGCCAGCCGGCGCGTCGTCAGCCCGTTATAGCCGACATCGTCGAGGAGCCGGAGTGCGGCCTGCACGATCGCCTCCCGGCTCAGCCGCGTCATCCGAGCCTCCAGTATCTGTCGCCAACCATGCCATGGATCTTACCCGGGAGCAGACCGAGGCTTCACGGAAGGACCGCTTATCACTGATAAGCTAAAGGTGGGAGCCAACCACCTTATGGCACATCCGGAAGACTCCGGGCCGATCTCTCCGGAAGTCTGGCGCATCGCCTTTGTCATCGTCTTCGGCGCCTTTATGGCGGGGCTCGATACGTCGCTGGTCAATGTCGGCCTCGAGACGATCGTCCGCACCCTGCATGGTTCACTGGCCTCCGCCCAGTGGGTCAGCAACGGCTACCTCATCGCACTTGCGGCGGCGCTTCCGATCTGCGGCTGGCTCGGCCGCCGCCTGGGCGCAGGGAGGCTGTGGCGGTACGCGCTCGCCGCCTTCACCCTGCTGTCCGGCTTGTGCGCCGCAGCGCCCTCGCTGTCGCTGCTCATCGTCTTTCGCGTGCTGCAGGGTGTCGCCGGCGGCCTGCTCGTGCCCTCCGGCCAGACGATCGTCGGCCGCGCTGCCGGATCCCGTCACATGGGCGCCGTCATGAACACCGCCGGCATCGCCGTGGTCCTTGCCCCCGCGGTCGGACCGGCCCTCGGTGGCCTCCTGATCGCCGGCCTCTCGTGGCGATGGCTCTTCCTCGTCAATCTGCCCATCGGCCTGGTCGTGCTCGTAGTCGCGGCGCGGATCCTTCCCCGCGACGAGCCCGCGGACGCCGGCCCGCTCGATGCCATCGGCCTCGTCCTCCTGGCTTCGGGCCTCCCGCTGGTCATCTACGGCCTCATCCAGGCCAGCCAGCAGCGATCCCTCGCCGCGCCTGCCGTTCTGGCCACCCTGCCGCTCGGGGTGCTCGCTCTCGCAGCCTACCTGGCGCACGCTCTTAGAAGCCGTCCTGGCAGGCCGCAGCTGCTGGACCTTGGCCTCTTCGCCAATCGAACCTATGCCGCCGCGCAGCTCTCCGTCTTCTTCTGCGGTGCCAGCCTCTATGGCGGCCTTATCGTGCTGCCGCTCTACTACCAGATCCTGCGCGGCCGCGACGTCAAGCAGACCGGGCTCCTCCTGCTCGCCTACGGAGCCGGATCAGTGATGTCGCTCCGTCTCGGTGGCGTGCTCACCGACCGCATGGGCGGCGGCCTGACAGCCGTCCTCGGTCTCGGCATCACCATCCTCGCCACTCTGCCGTTTACGATCCTCGACGCCCACGCCAGTCTGCTCCTGGTGGAGACCCTGCAGCTCCTCCGCGGGGTCGGCGTCAGCTTCGCCGGTCTGCCGGTCATGTCCTCCGCCTATGCCGTGGTCCATCGCGAGAGCCTGCCCGACGCCACGGTGCAGGCAAGCATTCTCCAGCGCATCGGCGGATCGCTGGGCGGCGCGTTCTTCATTGTCGTTCTGGAGCGACACCATCCCATTGATCTCGCTGCCTTCCACCATGTCTTCGCCTGGCTCACCAGCACGGCAGCCCTGGCGCTCGTCACCGCCGGATGGCTGACCGTCGAGCAGCGAAACCGCCAGGCTCGTCACCCGTCTTGACGGCAGCGGGCAAAGTCCGCCCCGCCAGACCATCCTGCGTCCCGCCCTGGATCTCAAAGAAGCCCCGCTGCAGCGCGATCGTCACCGCATGCGTGCGGTCATTTGCCCGCAGCTTCGCGAGAATGCTGATCACGTGACTCTTCACGGTATCTTCCTTGATCTGCAGCCGATTCCCGACCAACCGGTTGGAACATCCCTGCGAGATCAGCAGCAGGACCTCCATCTCGCGCGCCGTCAGCGAGCCAGCGGCCGTATGTTCCGCCAGCTCCGCCGCCACCGCTGCCTGGATGTAACGCTTGCCCGCGTGAACCTCGCGAATCGCCTCCCGCAGATCATGGCGCAGCGATCCCTTCAACATGTACCCCGCCGCGCCCGCGGTCAGCGCCCGCCTCGCCTGCACATCGCCCGTGAACGTTGTCAGCATGATGATCCGTGCCTGCGAATTCTCTGCACGCAGCCGCAGAATCACCTCGACGCCATCCATGTCGGGCAGCTTCAGGTCCAGCAGCATCACGTCCGGTTGCAGCGATTGAAAGAGGGCGATGGCCTCCTCGCCGCCGGCCGCCTCGCCCACGACCTCCATGTCCTGCTGGCCTTCAATCATGGACGCGACGCCTTCCCGAACCACCGGATGATCATCCGCTACCAGAACCCGAATGCGATCTTCCCGAGCCGCCATCAACTCTGCCTCAACTCCGTACGCTCTGGCGTAGTCTGGTTGCGACTCAGCCCATCACGCATGCATCTCTTAGTATAGATTCTCTATCCCCTGTACGTGACGATCTGTGCGGAAGTTCACGGTCAACTCCCCGAACCATCTATGGCCTTTTTAGCAAGAAACCGCACGTCCAGCCGCCACGGCGCACATCGCTTCGACCCGCATCGCCGGCTGGCCGGTGGCACTCTCCTGCACGCGCTCGCGATAGCGGCTCTCGTGTGTTTGTTCTGGCCTTCACCTGGTCTCGCGCAGCCCCAGGAACTCACCCGCATGCTGCACACCACCTGGATGGGCCGCGACGGGGCGCCTCAGGGCATTGGCGACATCGCAGAAACACCGGACGGTCTGCTGTGGATAGGCACCATGAAGGGCCTGTATTCATTCGACGGCCTCGCCTTTATGCCATTTCAAGCAGCGCCCGGCTCCATGGCCCTGCCCACGACGTCCTCGATCCACTTCCTCAAGGCGTCCAGGTCCGCCGACCTCTGGGTCTTCGCCTACCACGGACCTCCCTATTGCATTCACCAGGGTCACGTCAGCCTCTACAGCCAGACTGATGGCCCACGGATCGACGTCATGGGCTATCCGCAGGAAGACTCCTCAGGCACCATCTGGGCCATCCTCAATGAGCGCCAGATCGCGCGCTTCGGCCCGGATAAGGTCTGGCACACCATCGAGGATCCCGGCCACGCCGTCCAGCACATCACCAGCCTCTTCGTTGACACGCAGAACATCCTCTGGGCGGTCGTCAACGATCGGCTCTACCGGCGGCCGGTCGCCGGCGGTGACTTCGAGCCCCTGGATACGTTTGTCTACGGCCCCGCGACGATCAGGGAAGGTCGCAAACATACGCTGTGGATCTCGAGCTCCGGTCACGGCACCTCTGCCGTCCCCGCCACAAACCTGCAGCATCTTGACCGCTGGGGAAAGCCGCTGCGCGCGCCGTGGATCACCGGCTTCGTCTCCAGCATCCTGCCGGACGTGGATGGCTCGCTGTGGCTCCTGAAATCGGATAACACGCTCACCCACCTTCACGACCTCGATGTCACGGATCAGCTGACGTCCAGCCTTGCGCCAGACCAGATCATGTTGCGAACCGGCGCCGCGAACGCCGGGTCCAACGCCCTCATGCTCGGCGCCGACGGCAGCCTCTGGACCGGCGGTCTCGGCGGAATCGAACACTTCGCCACGGCGATGCTGGTGCCGGTCGAAGCAGACGCTGAGCCAGGCGCTTGGGATGACTGCGTCGATGCCGCCGGAACCGTCTGGATCTCGGATCCGATGGGCGCGCTCCTGCGCGAGCGAGACGGCAAGCTCACAAAGATGCCCGGCAGGACCGAGGTCACCAACGTCTTCTGCTCCGTCGACGGGCAGATGGCTATCACCGACTCCGCCGGCATCGCGTTGTGGAAGAACGAGGTATTCACCCGTCTGCCGCTGCTGCCCGGCCTTCCGGAGTACCAGAATCACTACATCTTCACCGGCCTTACCCAGACCCACGAGAACGAGCTGTTCGCCGCAGTCGGTGGCGGCGCCATCGGCCACGGACTCTGGCAGTACAAGCAGGATCGGTGGATCCAGCTGCTGCCCCAGCAGCACTTGCCGGAGGTCACCGCAATGATCTCCAGCAAACAAAATCAGCTGCTGCTCGGGTTTGAGGATGGCTCGCTCGCCCTGCTCCGGAAAGGAGTCCTGGTGACCCTCCCTTTCAGCAACGGGGGCGTGGGCAAGCCCCTCGGCTTTGCGCAGACGGACTTCGGCGTCTTCGCCTTCGGAACCGGTGGCATCGCCGTTCAGCAGGGTGCGGCCTTTCGTACGCTCGCCTTCGAGCATCCTGATCATGCAAAGACCGTCACCGGGCTCGTTCAGTCAAAGCAGGGAGAGATCTGGCTCAACAGCTCCGTCGGCATCGTACGGATCGCTGCCCCGGAGATCCGGGAGGGCATCCGCGACTCGCGCCACGCCCTCGCCTCCACCAATCTTCGTGAAGGCAACTTCGTCGGCCCGTCCTATCCCAGCCTTTTTAGCGCCACGGCCGACAAGGATCCGAGCGGCCGTCTGTGGTTCGCAACCTTGAACGGCATCGTCTCGGTCGACCCCCGCCGCATCACGCCGTCCGCGCCGCCGCAACTCACCCTTCGCGGCATCTCCGGCGACAATCGCCCGCTTAGCCAGGATCGGGTTCTCCCATCCGGCGTCGAGACGGTCCGCATCCAGTACATCGGTATCGACTTCAAGAACCCCGATCAGGTCATCTACCGCTATCGACTCGTCGGATCGGATAAGGGCTGGCAGGAGGTCGGTGCCCGCACGGAAGCGATCTACACGCACCTCCGTCCCGGCCGCTACACCTTCCAGGTCCGCGCGGCCAACGCGTATGGCGTCTGGACCGATCCGGTCGTCTCGGAAGCCTTCACCATCCGTCCTCGCTTCTACCAGACCTGGTGGTTTCTCGCGCTGTGCCTCATCGCCCTGCTGCTTCTGCTGTGGGTCGTCGTGCAGGTCCGTCTCAGCTTTCTTGCGGCCGACATCCGCGTCCGCGCGGAAGAGCGAGCCGAAGAGCGAATCACCATCGCCCGCGATCTGCACGACACCCTGCTGCAGGGCGTGCAAGGACTCCTGATGACCTTCCACACCGCGGCCGAGCGCGTGCCCAGCGATCACAAGTCGAAACAGGCGCTCGACAAGGCCCTCGCAACCGCCGAACGCATCATCCTGGAAGGCCGCGACCGCGTGAAGGGTCTTCGAACCCTCGACCTCACCGACGAGGAGCTCGGGCCCGCGCTCGAAAGCGTCGCCGCCGACCTGAACACACAGGGCAAGGTCGGCTTCGTCCTCGTTCGACCAGACACCGGGCACACGCTGCAATCCTTCGCCGCCACCGAGATCTTCCTCATCGCCCGCGAGGCGATCGTCAATGCGTTCCGGCACGCGGATCCCACCCGCATCGCGGTCGAGTTCGAGTACGGCAAACGCTTCTTCACCCTTACCTGTTCCGACAATGGCTGCGGCTTCGATTCCGACAATCTGACTCCCGCTCACCTGCGCGATCACTGGGGTCTGCGAGGCATGTCCGAGCGCGCGGAGAAGCTCGGCGCCAGCTTCAGCTCCCGCAGCGCGCCGGGTGAGGGAACGCACATCAGGCTCACGCTGAAAGCCAGTCGCGCCTACGTCTGAACCGCCCTCGACCCCCGCATCGCACGCATCCTCAAAGCCCCGGTCCCAGCAGCCCCTGGTGCGCCGCCCGCAGCAGGGCGCTATCCTCGGAGTCCTCACTCAGCTCCCACGCCATCACACCGCCCAGGTGCTCATCCCGTGCAAAGCGTGCCTTCGTCCGCGCCGACATCGGATCTTCATAGGTCCAGAATGTCCCGCCATCAAACAGCCACGGCGCCTTCGATCGTGGATCGCGATAGAGCACAAACGGCGGCGGCGGAGACGTCTGCGCCACGGCCGCTGACTTCGCCGGCAACACGTCAGCCGCGCCTCCGGCCGCCGTCGCCTTCACGGCCGCGGTGGCCCCCATTGCCGGCGGCGCCATCAGGTCGCGAAAAAACGGGTACGGTCGGTCGCCCCGGATCGACTGCCCGGCCTGCCAGAAGCCGTTATCCGCCTTCGCCACCCCGTGCCAGCCGTACCCGTAGAACGGCAGTCCCAGCAGCAGCTTCGGCGCGGGAACTCCCGCCTCCTCCCACTCGCGCACGCTCCGCTCCACGCTTCCGCCCTTGCCCTCTTCCGTGTAGAGCGGCGCCAGAAACCCCGTCCGCTGGTTCCACGGGCCGTTGTAGTCGTAGTTCATCAGCCCCACCTGGTCCACCAGCCGGTTCACCGCCGGCAGATCCACGCCGCCGTACATGCGCGGCGAGGGCCCGACCGCAATCGTCAGCCGCAGCCCGGCTCGCGCCGCATCCATCTGCCGCCGCATCTCCTCCAGCAGCGCCACAAAGTTCGCGCCGTCCTCGCCGTGCGGGTACTCCCAGTCCACGTCGATGCCGTCGAACAGCCGCGGCGCCTCCACCCCCGGCGCCAGATGCCCGCGAACAAACAGGTCCACGCACGATCGAACAAACGCCTCGCGCACCGCGGGCTGCGCATCCGCCGCAAAGTCCCGCGCCTGCCCCTCAAGCGACAGCACCACCTTCAGCTTCGGGTAGCGCCGCTTCAGCTCCACCAGCTGGTGCAGGTTGCCGCGAAACGGCTGCGCCGGATCGTCCGCCACGCCGGTCACGCTGTCCGCCGCACTGAACACCATGTTCAGGTCAGCGTTCGGGTCCGCCACCGAGCAGTGCCCGCCCGTCACAAACCCCTGCGCATAGTTGATCTGGTCCAGCTGCCGAATCGCCCCGCTGTTCACCAGGTTCTTCACAAAGAAGTGGTCATACACGCCCCACTGCCCGAAGTACGCCACCACCTTCGGCTTCGCGGCAGCCCGCGGCCGTGCCGGCACAGCGGTCCGCGCCATCGCGGCGAGACCCCCAAACAGGGCAGGGGAGAGCACCAGCAGCAGAAGCGGCAAACGGCAGGCAGATCGAACAGGCAGGGTCACACCAGATGGGACGCGCCTCGCCTCACTCAGGCTTCACGCAAGGGTCGTTCCCGCTCGCCTGGGAGCGCTCAACGTTCAAAATCGCCCTCTATAATGAACCATGCCAAGCGTTGACCCCGCCATGCCGAAGCTCGATCCGCTCCTGCGGTCGAGCCCTGGCGCGGAGTCAATCGGCACCACCGAGACCGGCCTCGCCCTCGAAGCCGCGGTCTCCTCTGACGTTCCCTCGCTGCGCGATCCCGCTGAAAGTGCCACCTCGGCCCTTCGCAGCACGCAGGCAGGAGCCGTCCTCGGCGAGCCCGTCGGCACCCTCACTCCGTCAAGCGGCAGCGCGCTCACAACGCCCAATCAACCCGCGGCGACCGCCCCTGTACCGGGCAAGAGCCCCGGCTCCGATCCCGCCTCCATCGAGGCCTTCTTCGAGCAGGTCCTCCGCATCGTGCACGAGCATCGTCCGAACGACGACCTCGAGCTCATCCGCCGCGCATGGGAGTTCTGCAAGCAGCAGCACGAGGGCCAGCGGCGCGCCTCAGGCGAGCCCTACATCATCCATCCGCTCGAGGTCGCGCACGTCCTCGCCGAGCTCAAGATGGATTCGACCGCCATCGCCGGTGGCCTGCTGCACGACGCGGTCGAAGATACCAACGTCACCTCCGCCGAGATCGCCAAACGCTTCAACGAGCAGGTCGCCCACATCGTCGAAGGCGTCACCAAGCTCGACAAGATCAAGTTCGCCAACCGCGAAGACCACCAGGCCGAGAACATCCGCAAGATGCTCCTCGCCATGGTCACGGACATCCGCGTCGTCATCATCAAGCTCGCCGATCGCCTGCACAACATGCGCACGCTTGAGCACCTGAAGCCCGAGAAGCAGCAGAAGATCGCCCGCGAAACCCTCGACATCTACGCCCCGCTCGCGCATCGCCTCGGCATGGGCAAGCTGCGCGGCGAGCTTGAAGACCTCGCCTTCCGCTACACCGACCCCTACGCCTACGAGCAGGTCTCGAACGAGGTCGACGCCCTGCGTGGCGAGAACGAGAAGTTCCTGGAGACGGTCGTCACGCAGATGCAGGAGAAGCTTCGCGAGCACGGCATCTCCGGCCGCGTCGAGTCCCGCATCAAGCGCCTTTACTCCATCCAGCAGAAGCTCGCCAGCCAGGGCATCCCCGTCGATCAGGTCTACGATCTGCTCGCCGTTCGCGTCATCTGCGAGAGCGTGCAGGACTGCTACGCCGTCCTCGGCCTGCTGCACAGCATCTGGCGTCCCGTCCCCGGCCGCATCAAGGACTTCATCGCGATGCCGCGGCCCAACCTCTACCAGTCCCTGCACACCACGCTGATCGCCGAGGGCGGCCACCAGTTCGAAGTGCAGATCCGCACCGAAGACATGCACCGCGTCGCTGAAGAGGGCATCGCCGCGCACTGGAAGTACAAGGCGTCCGACAACGTCACCGCCAAGGACGAGCAGCGCCTCGCCTGGGTCCGTCAGCTCGTCGAGTGGCAGCGCGAGATGAGCGA
>CAXTEE010000013.1:0-60236 GCA_964243375.1 uncultured Acidobacteriaceae bacterium
GCGACCGGAGCTTTCTGAAGCTCTCGCCGGTGCTGGGGGTGGTGACGAACCTGGATCGGGAGCACATGGACTGCTACCGGGATATGGCGGATGTGGAGGGGGCGTTTGTGGAGTTTATGGACCGGATGCCGTTTTATGGGGCCACCACGGTGTGCGTTGACGACCCGCTGCTGGCGGCGGTGCTGCCGCGGGTGAAGCGGAGGGTGTTTACGTATGGAGAGAGTACCGGGGCAGAGTTTCGGGTGGAGCGGCTGCCCTCCGAGCGTGCGGACGACGCGTGGTCGAGGTTTGCCGTGACGGCCGAGGGTGAGGGGGAGATGGGGCCGTTTGCGCTGCATGTGCCGGGGCGGCATAACGTGCTGAATGCGACGGCGGCGGTGGCGATCGGGGTGCAGCTGGGGGTGGCGCCGGAGCAGATTGCGGCGGGGCTTGCAAGCTTTCGGGGGGTCGACCGGAGGTTTCAGACCAGGGGCGTCGTGCGCGGGGTGACGGTGGTGGACGACTATGGTCACCATCCGACGGAGGTGCTGGCGACGCTCGAGGCGGCGCGCGAGTGCGGGTACGGGCGGGTGCTGGTGCTGTTCCAGCCGCACCGGTACACGCGAACGCGGGACCTGATGCGGGAGTTTGCCGGGGCGTTTGGGGCGGCGGACCGGGTGGAGGTGGTGGACATCTATGCTGCGAGTGAAGAGCCAATCGCCGGGGTTACGGCGGAGGTGTTGGTGACGGCGATCGGGCGGGAGCGGGGGGATGGGGCGGTGCGGTACTCGGGGTCGATGGAGGAGGCGGTGGAGCGGCTGGCGGGGGAGGCTCGGGACGGGGACGTGGTGCTGACGCTGGGGGCCGGGAGTGTGAGTGCGGCGGCGGGTGGGTTGCTGGTGGCGCTGGCGGGGTGAGGCGGAGATGGTGGAACGGGTTGAACGAGGCGGTATGGGCGTTCCCGGTAGAGAAGCAGGTTCTTCGCTGCGCTCAGAGTGACAACTAGAAAGGCAAAGGATACTGGTCCGCCGGCCGAGGGTGACAGGCCGGATGTTCCTCCGGAGATACGTCGGGGATCAGGAGTCCGGGGCTCGGGGAGTGGCGGGTTATAGTCGGGGTGGCGGTTCTTCGGCGGCCTGGCTCGGGCTGGTGGGACTCACGATGCGAAGGGAACAGGTGTGGGCACGTTGATTGCCGCTCCACAGGAGAGGTTTGCGGGTGGCCGGCGGAAGGGACCGCAGCCGGTTGCGCCGCGTCGTCCGCGGCGGGAGATTGCTTCGGAGCCGGAGGTTGCGGAGGGCGACGGAGGGTATAACCGGGGGCGGAAGCGGACGGGGGTTCGGCTGACGTTTCGCGGCGGGTTGCCGGAGACGGTGGCTGGTCGGGTGATTGCCGGGGTGGTAGGGCTGTCGATTCTGGGAGCGATGGCGGCGGGAGCGGTGGCGACGCACCGGGTGATGCTGCGGGACCAGCGGTTTGTGATTCCGGCGACGACGGCGATTGAGATGGTGGGGAATGAGCGGCTGAGCCGGGCGGAGATGCTGGGGGCGCTGCGGGGAGATGTGGGACGGAATGTGTTCAGCCTGTCGCTGGACGCGCAAAAGGCGACGCTTGAGGCGATGCCGTGGGTGGAGCGGGCGACGGTGATGCGATTGCTGCCGGATCATCTGCGGGCGAGCGTGGTGGAGCGGACGCCGATTGCGTTTGTGCGGGAGCGGGGGCAGATCGGGCTGGTGGATGCGCATGGGGTGCTGCTGGATTTGCGCCAGGGAACCGGGGGAAGCTACTCGTTTCCGGTGGTGACGGGGGTGCTGGCGGCGGATCCGGTGAGTGTTCGGGCGGCGCGGATGAAGATCTTCGCGGACTTTATGACGGCGATGGATGCGACGGGGGAGCATATCTCGGCGAAGCTGAGCGAGGTGGATCTGTCGAATCCGGAGGATGTGAAGGCGCTGATTCCGGATAACGGGGCGGAGGTGCTGGTGCACTTCGGCGATGCGGATTACCTGGAGCGGTATCGAAAGTATGAGGCGCACCTGGCGGAGTGGCGATCGCAGTATCCGAAGCTGGCGAGCGTGGATATGCGGTATGACCGGCAGGCGGTGTTGGAGATGCAGCCGGGGTCCGAGGTGCCGCTGAACAGTGTGGAGCCTACGGCTGCGGTGGCGAAGGCGGCTGCGGCGGTGCCGTTGAAGAAGGGCGCGAAGATGGCTGCCGGGCGCGGAGCGGGGATTACTCCGAAGGTACATGCGGCTTCGGGTGCGGGTGCGGGTGAGGCGTCAAGCAAGGGGTCGGGACAGGGATCGGGACAGGGACCGCGGTTTGGAGGGGCGGTAAAGGACCTGGCGGCCAAGGTTGTGCATCGATGACGCAGAAGCCGGAGAACCTGATCACGGTGGTCGACGCGGGCAGCCAGAAGAGCTGTGTGCTGGTGGCGGAGCTGGTGGACGGGGTGCTGCGGTATCGCGGGCATGGGATTGAACCATCGCGGGGGATGCGGAAGGGACTGATTGCGGAGTTGGGGCCGGCTGCGGAGGCGATCAATCGGGCGGCGCTGACGGCGGAGCGGGTGGCTCGGGCGACGATTGAGACGGCGGTGGTGGGGATTGGCGGGGCGCATGTGCGCGGGGTGAACTCGCGCGGCGGGATCAGCATGGGCAGCCGGATGCGGGAGATTACGCGGGAAGAGGTGAAGGCGGCGGTGGATCGGGCGCGGAGTGTGGCGTTGCCGCCGGATCGCGAGGTGCTGCACCTGCTGCCGCAGGAGTTCATTCTGGATGACCAGGCGGGGATCCACGATCCGGTGGGGATGGTGGGGAACAAGCTGGAGGTGAACCTGCATATTTCGACGTGCTCGGGCGGTGTGGCGCAGAGCGTGATTACGTGCGCGAACCGGGCCGGCCTCGAGGTGCAGGACACGGTGTATGAGGGGATTGCGTCGGCCGAAGCCGTTCTGAGTGCTGATGAGCGCGAGCTGGGGGTGTGCATTGCGGATGTGGGCGCGAGCACGACGGAGCTGGCGGTGTTCTTTGAGGGATCGGTGGCGCATACGGCCGTACTGCCGATTGGCGGGGATCACTTTACCAATGACCTGGCGGTGGGGCTGCATGTGACGGTGGACGAGGCCGAGCAGCTGAAGAAGGTGTACGGGCACTGCGTGGTGACGGCGATTCCGCAGCTGAACGAGATTGAGATTGGCGGGGACTTGTCGGTGGGGAATCTGGGCGGCGGGAACCAGGCGCGGGTGATCCGGCAGCGGTTTCTGGCGGAGATTCTGGAGCCGCGGGCGCGGGAGCTGTTTACGATGATGCGGGACAACCTGCGGCAGGGCGGGGTGCTGGAGGCGCTGGGTGCGGGGTGCGTGCTGACGGGCGGCGGGGCGAAGATGGCGGGGCTGCTGGATAACGCGGAGAGTCTGCTGCGGGTGCCGGCGCGGGTGGGGCATCCGGTGCCGCTGAGCCGCATGCCGGCGGAGCTGGCGGGGCCGGAGTTCTCGGCGGCGATCGGGATGCTGCTCTATACGCATCGCACGCAGATCCGGCGGGCGAGTGAGGAGCAGGGGCTGCGGGCGAAGCTGAAGGCGATTTTTGCGGGAAGCTTTTAAGCGGACAGGTCAATGTGTGGTGAATCGGATGCTGAAGGCGTGGTGGGATGGGGAGGTGCTCCTAGACTGCACGCATCAGCGAGATCAACTTCGATGAACTTCTTTCGACGTATAAGGAGGCCGTGGATCAGTGGGTGAGCAGGATTCGCGCGGAAGAGGCGCCGGCGACTTCGGATCATTCCATGCAGGAGATGGAGACGTGAGATGCGGCGGGGCTGGCGATCATGATGCCGGGGCGGCGGCGAAGAAGGTCCGGATGCGTACAAAATGCCCTGCGGAAGAAGAACTACGGGTATTAAGGGCCCGCTTCCTGCGGAGATCAGCACGTTGTTGAGGCGCACGCAAGGTTTCCGGTAGAAAAGCAGATCCTTCGCTGCGCTCCAGAATGACAGTGGTCGGGATAGCGATGAGATCGGCAGGCGAGCGCGGCTCCTTTGAGCCGCGCTACTTTGGGGGAACGGCGGCTTTATGTGAGCCGCGCTACTTGTTTGGGGAGAAGGCGGCGGGTTTTGTGGCGAGGGTGATGGCGATGCCGACGAAGCCGACGGCGAAGAAGGCGGGGATGGTGGTGCGAAGGAGGCCGCCTTCACTCTTCGTGCCAGTGCGGTGATTGGACTGCTTGACGATGGCGTCGGAGAGTGCAGTCAGCTTCTTGTTGACCTCGCCAGCCTCATCCAGAGTCTTCTGGAGGAGGGATGCTACCTTGCCGCGGCCGAGCTCGCGGGCGTAGTGGCGGAGGGGGCCGTAGGTCGCGAGATAGAAGTGTGCCGCGTGCTGGCCGGCGGAGATGTTGATGAGATCGCGTTCGGTGGGGTTGGAGGTTCCCTCGATGAGGGTGTTGTTGGTGTCGATGATGCCCTGCATGGCCTGATCGGGCGTGCCTTTTGGAGCGAGGCCCAGCAGCTTGAAGACCTTCTCCAGGCGCTGTACCTGCTTGCGGTTGGCTTTGACGCCGGCCTCAAGAAATGCCTTCAGCTCGGGGGAGCTGGTGCTGCGGATGTTGGCGCCGGCCTGGGCGGCACCCTGATGATGTGCGGCGTAGACGAGCTCGAGACCATTGGTGAGCAACTCATTCAGAACATACTTCGACATAGGATCTCCTCGACAGGTCCGGTTGGGTCAGGAATGTCTGTCTCGTGATGTGTGACGCTCAGGCCAGCTGCGGTGCCGCCTGTGCTCCGGAAGTGCAGAAGAAAGGTGATGCGGGGCGCAAGTCTAGCGTTCAGATTTCATTTCAGGTACGGCTTCCTTTACTGCTTCTTCGGAGACCCCATGGGCGATGAGCCTGCGGCTTAACTCTTCGACCGTGTTGTTCCTGGCCCGCTGTGCTTCTCTCTCGGCCAGATGCTTGCGGAGCCCGTTCGAGATGTAGGCACGCAGGAGGGCCTGATAGCCACCGAAGCCGAGGGAGGGGGCGACCTCTTTGAGGTCTTCGATGAGGTGTTCGGGAAGACGAAGTGAGATCAGGGTCATGGGTTTGCCGGGCTGCATGGTGCGCTTGACGCGTTCACTCCTCTTCACAGCGTCTCCTTTCCGCCGGTTCCGCACGCCGCGCGGAGATAAGGCGGAGCACATCCCTTTCGCGAAGTACGTGAACAACATTGAGCAGGCGATAACTCGTTGTCAGGCCAATGCACGCGTGCCGTGCTTCCTGTGGCGGGCTTGCATGCTCCTAGCGGGCAAGAGGACCAAGAGAGGCCTCTCTCGCGCCTGCTCAAAACGGACGCGTGCTGCAGGACATTGCTGGCGGCTTTGTCGCCATCCCAGACGAAGCTCTGCCAATCCAACGACGAGTGCACGTCCATATGGCCGTTGTATATGCAGAGACCCTGCATCCGTCACCGCATCTCTGTTGCGTTGCCCGGGCGGCTGGGCGGCTTTCGGTGCATTCGGAGCGGCGGAGGCGATGGCGTGCTACTTGCCGGTGTAGTAGCCGTCACGGGTCTGGATGTTGAGGGTTTTTTGTTTTGGGACGGTGAGGTCGATCTGGTGGTAGCCGTCGGAGGAGGCGGTGGTGTCGGGGGTGTAGCCGAGGCGGTATTGCGAGCGGAGCTCTTCGGCGATCTCCGTGTAGATGCTGGCGACATCCTGTTTTTTGGAGACCTCGAAGAGGCGGCCGCCGGTTTCGCCGGTGATGCGCTCGAGGATCTTTTTGCCGTCGATACTGGGCTGGGAGTTCCCCCCGCCGCCGCCACGCTGGCCGCCGCCGCGACCGCCGCCGCCGGGGTAGCCTCCGCCGCCGCCGGGGTAGCCGCCGCCCGGGAAGCCGATGCCACCGCCGCGGCCTCCGCCGCCGCCGGGTGAGCCGCCGTTGTTGCCGAAGCCGGAGCGGTGCTCTTCGCCTTTGAAGTAGATGGCGTAGACGATGGTGTCGGCGCGCTGGGTGGACTCGATGGAGTGGGCGAGGGACTCCTTGCTGGCGTTGTCGACGCCGTCCGAGAGGATGATGAGGGCTTTGCGGCCGTGCTGCTTCGACAGGAGCTCGTCAGCGCTGAGGAAGACGGCGTCGTACATGGCGGTGCCGCCGCCGTGACGGCCGCCACCGCCGCTGGCGCCGCCGCCGCCGTTGCCGCCGCGACGACCGCCGTTGTTGCCATTATTGTTGCCGGAACTGCCGCCGTTGTTGCCAGGGTCGTTCGGGTCGGATGAGTTGGAGTTGGTGTCGCTGGGGTTGGGGGTGTCGATCTCTTTGAGGGCCGCCTGGAGTTTGGGGCGGGAGGGGGTGAGGTCCTGGAGGAGCTCGACGGAGCGGGCGAACTGGATGACGAAGGCCTGGTCGGGGGCGCGGCCGGCGGGGGCGATGAGCATGGTGTCGAGGAAGGAGCTGCTGGCGGTGCGTTCTTCGTCGAGGACGCCTCGCTGGGAGGCGCTGGTGTCGACGAGGAGGCCGAGGGTGAGGGGGAGATTGTTGTCGCGGTCGAAGTAGCGGATGGTCTGGGGGTGGCCGTCGACGGAGAGGGCGAAGTCGGTCTTGGTGAGGGTCTGGACGAGGGCGCCTTTTTTGTCGCGGACGATGACGGGGAGGTTGACGAGGCGGGCGTCGACGGAGAGATGGGTGGCAGGGGAGTCAGTGGTATCGGCCGGAGTATCGGCTGGTTTGGGCTGCTGGGCAAGAGCGGAGAGGGAGAGAGCCAAAAAGCAGGGGAGGGTGTGGCGGCGGAGGTGCATGTGAGAGTAGACGTGTGAGTTGGTTCTGGGGTTTGGACGGGTCGCTTCGCTCCGAGGTTATGGACAGACGCGGGGGTTCCTCGCTCCGCTCGGAATGACAACAAGAAAGGTTCGTGGCTGGGTGCTGCTGCCGGAGGGATCGCGCTTCGCGGGATTTAAGCCCACGCATGACGATCCAGCTGTCCTGCATGGGGCACCCGCTTCGCGGTGGCAGTGAGGGAGACGCGGCTGAAGAGGATGAGCGGATCAGGCTTTGCTGCGGTGGAGGAGCTGGTCGGGGATACGGGAGCCGGTGAGCTTGAGGGTGGCGAGGGCGAGCAGAAGCCAGACGGCGGCGCCGGTGAGGAGAGTGAAGAGGGCGGTGAGGTGCGGGGCGTTGCCGGCGCTGTGGGGGAGGAGATGCAGCATGGCGGCGATGCCGGCGTAGCTGAGGAGGGCGGCGGCGGCGGAGCGGGCGAGCTCGGGAAGATCGAGGCCGGCGAGGGGGACGAGGCCGCGGCGATGGGCGAGGGTGGCGAGCATCGCGGTCTGGAGGAGGATGGCGAGGTTCGAGGCCCAGGCAAGGCCGGGGACGCCGAAGCGCTGGTGGAGGAGCCAGTAGACGGGCAGGGAGAGGACGGTGATGAGGGTGCCGCCGATCATGGGGGCGCGGGTTTCGCCGGCGCCGTAGAAGGCTCGGGCGTAGATGGCCTGCGAGGCCCAGAGGGGGAGGGAGAGGGCGAAGATGGCGAAGAAGGTGGCGGTGGCGTGGGCGGCGGCGGCACCAAGCGCGCCGCCGCGGAGGACGAGATCGACGAGGGGCTGGGCGAGGGCGAACATGGCGGCGGCGAGCAGGAGGGCGACGGCGAGGATGCGGGAGACGGAGCGGTTGACGGCGGCGGCGAAGTCACCAAGACGCCCCTGCGAGTAGAGGGAGGCGAAGAAGGGGAGAGAGGCGGCGCCGGCGGCCTGGCCGATGATGGCCATGGGCGCGGTGAAGAGGCGCTTGGCGTACATGAGCTCGGTGATGGCGCCGGTGGTGTGCTTGGCGAACCAGGTGAGGATGATGGAGTCCATGAAGACGACGGAGACACCGAGCATGAGGGGAAGGCTCATGCGGACCCACTCGCGGAGGCCGGGATCGTGGAGGTCGAGGAGGGGCAGGTAGCGGACGCCGGCGCGGTGGGCGGCGCAGCCGTTGAGGAGGAAGGGGCCGAGGAAGGCGCCGAGGAGGGCTCCCCAGGCGAGGGACTGGATGCCGAGGCGGTGGGCGAAGAGGAGGCCGCCGGCGATGATGCCGACGGTGTAGATGAGGGGCGAGATGCCCTGGTAGGTGAACTGTTTGCGAACGAGGGTGACGGAGGTGAGGACGCCGCCGGCGAAGAAGAAGATCTGGGCGGGGAGAAGGATGCGGGTGAGGGTGGTGGAGAGGGCGACTTCGGCGGGGGCGCCGTGGAAGAAGGCGAGGGTGTAGAGGGGGGCGAGGAGCTCGGCGAGGAGGATGGCGGCGCCGAGAACGAGGAGCATGGTGTTGAGGATGACGGAGAGGGCGCGGTCGCCGGCCTGGTGCTCGCCGCGCTCGCGATAGCGGCTGAGGATGGTGACGAAGGAGATGGAGGCGGCGCCGCCGACGAGGAGGTAGGAGATGAGGTCGGGGAGCTGGAAGGCGACGTTGTAGGCGTCGGTGGCGGGGCCGGCGCCGAAGGTGTGAGCGATGTATTTATCGCGGATGAGGCCGATGACGCGGGAGAGGAGGGCGAAGGCGCCAAGGAGGAGGGTGGCGGAGGCGGCGGTGTGCTGGTGCGAGGGGCGGAGGAAGCTGAAGCGACGCGGGGCGACGGGGGATGGAGGCTGGGGCGTCGTGGACAAGGCGATCCGATCGAGGAGGTGGTGATCTGCTGGGTGCTACGGATTCTAGTATGGGGTTGACAAGGGGGGTTGGGTGGTTGTCAGGTTTGGAAGTGCCTGGCGCGGCGGACACCGCACCGGGGGTTAGTACAGCGCTAAAGCGCCAGCGTGCCGCCGCGCGGAGATGGAATTGAGTGTAACGGTGGGTTTACCGATGGACTGTGGCTCGAACGGGGCATGTTCTACGGGCTAGGGCTGAGAGTTTCCGACGGTTCCGGAGGGCTTGGCTGTGGAGGTGACCTCAGGCGAGCGGTGGGAGGAGCCGGACCGGTGGCGGTGGCGGATGTAGGACGGAATGGAGACGGCGGCGACGGTGAAGCTGACGGACTGGCGCTGACTGCAGCGGGCGCAGCGGACGGGGTAGCGCATGAGCAGGAGCTGGGGGATGTCGCCGGCGCGGAGGCGGGAGCGGCGGAAGCTCTGGCCGATGCAGAACTGGCACTGCAGGGGGACACCGCTGGACATCTTTTCGATCTCGGGCTCACGGATGGCGTCGGTAGCCCAGAGGGGACGGGAGATGTGCTGTGGCTTCTTGCTGGTCATGAAGGGTCTTCCTGAGGGTTAGGGTCTCCGGCTGGTGCGGGAGAGCTGCCGGGGAAGTCGAAGAGCTTTTCGCTGGCCGGGACGGGGATCAGCGGGGATCTTCGGGATGCGGATGCCGGCCGGTTGCGGGTGCCGAAGGCCAAGGCCGCAGGTGCACCGGACGATGCGGAGCGAGGTGGAGTTTGGAGGTCCGCAAGCAGGCTCTGGAGCTCCTGGCGGAGGTTGCGAAGCTGGAGCTCACGATCCTTGGTGCGGGAGGTGTCGTCGCTCAGCAGGGTGAGCTGAGGTTCTTTCTGTTTCGCTTCGACTTTGAGGAGCTGCCGCGCGCCGGGGATCGTATAGCCCTCATCGTACAAGAGGCGCTTGATGCGGAGGGCCATCTCGACGTCGCGACGACGGAAGAGACGCTGACCGGTTCCGCCCTTGTTGGGTTTGAGCTGGGGGAACTCGCCTTCCCAGAAGCGCAGGACGTAGGCGGGGACGTCGCAGAGCCGGGCGACCTCGCCGATGCGGAAGTAGAGTTTGTCGGGGATCTCCGCGGGCACTTTAGACGTGGCGTCGGTGCGGTTGCCGGCGGGCTGCTTCCGGATTGGTAGATGGTGGGCCATGCCACCCTCCGATCAAGAGCGAGGTCAGGTGCAAGGGCTCGAGCTGCTGATGGATAGTATAAAGCGGCCTCGGGAAACGGGCACCAAATAAGCGCGGCGAAGATGGGCGAGGGGAACCGTGGCCAGAGGGGCAGCGTACTCTCCGTGTAGTGGTACGAGGGAGAACGCGATGCGACAAAGCCTGGCGTGGGTCATGATGGCGGGGATATCGGGAGCGATGCTGGGATGCCATGCGGAGAGCACAAAGGATGCCAATGGTGGCGACCGGGTGAAGGTGTCGACGCCGTTTGGCGGGTTGCAGGTGAAGGTGAAGACGAATGAAGATGCGGCGGAGAGTGGGACCGGGGTCCCGATCTATCCCGGCGCGACGCTGGTGCGAAAGGGCGGCAAGAACTCGGATAACGGGACCGCGGATATCAATTTAAGTTTTGGGTCGATGCGCCTGCGAGTGGAGGTGCTGAGCTACCAGACGACGGACGGCACGGACCAGGTGCGGAGCTTCTACGCCAAGGAGCTGGGACGGTTTGGGACGGTGATCGCGTGTGTGGATGAGCGTGCGGTGGGAACGCCGACGCGGACGCCCGAGGGGCTGACGTGCGATAAGGACTCGAATGAGAAGCAGAGCGGGGTGGGCGGCGGGTCGGAGTCGAGCTCGGTTGAGCTGAAGGCGGGATCGCCGCAGCACCAGCATGCAGTGTCGATTGAGAAGACCGGAGACGGAACGAAGTTTGCGCTGATCCGCATCGATTTGCCGAAGCAGTTCACGATCGGCGACGGTTCAGCAAATGGCGAGAAGACGCAGTAGGCAGGGGAGCGTGTAGTAGCCTCGGAGGAGTGATGAAACTGACGTGCCATCGTTGCGGTGGAGATCTGCCGGGCGATGATCTGCGGGGATTCTGCCCGACGTGCGGGGCGCCGCAGCTGCGGTTTGGGACCGAGGCTGCCGGCGAGAGCGACGGCGCGGAGAGCACGGGGACGATGCCGCCGCCACGACCGCGAGAGATCCAATGGCCGCTGGCGATGCGATGTGCGGCGGTGGTTGCGGCGGGATCGGCCGCGTTGTTTGCGCTCGCGTTTGCGGTGCCGGGCTTTAGCTTGCCCAGTCTGGTGCTGCTGCTGAGTGCTTCATTTCTGACGGTAGGACTATACCGGCGAAGATCGCCGGCGTCGCTGATGACGGCGGGTGTGGGGGCGCGGCTGGGCTTATCGACTGGAGTGCTGCTGACGGCAGGGCTGGCGGTGGTGCTGTGCGCGGCGCTGCTCCTGGCGCGATTTCGGACACACAGCATGGGAGCGTTTGACGCGCAATGGAATGCGCAGGTGCACGATCTGCTGGAGAGGACAAAGGCGACTTCGCCGGTGCCGCCGGAGGCGGAGCAGCAGATGGGATCGCCGGAGTTTCGGGCGGGGAGCATGATGGGTGGGTTGTCGCTGCTGGGGGGATTTCTGGTGGCGGTCTCGGCGGGCTCGGGGGCATTTGCGGGATCGATTGCGGTGCGCGGGCGAGCGAAGCTGTAGGTGACCTGAGGGTGGAACGGGCGACGTGCTGACTGGTATCATCGAGCCCAACCCATGAGCGATTCCGCGGCGGTACGGCAACCGAAGTTGAAAGAGAAGGGGCGGCTGATGTCGCCCTCCGAGATTGAACGCACGCTGGTTCGGCTGGCGCACGAGATCGTTGAGAAGAACGAGGGTGCGGCAAACATTGGGCTGATCGGCATCAAGCGACGCGGGGTTCCGCTGGCGGAGCGGATTGGCAAGCTGATCGCGGGGATCGAGAAGCGGCCGATCGACACGGGCGTGCTGGATATCAGCTTCTACCGCGATGATCTTTCGACGCAGGGGCCGCGGCCGGTGGTGACGCCGGGGGCGATCGGGTTTGATGTGAATGGGCGCGACATCATTCTGATGGATGACGTGCTGTATACGGGGCGCACGATACGGGCAGCGCTCGATGCGCTGTTCGATCATGGGCGACCGAAGAGTGTGCAGCTGCTGGTGTTGATTGATCGTGGTCATCGTGAGCTGCCGATCCAGGCAACGTACACGGGCAGAAACGTGCCGACCTCCAGCCGCGAGATCATTGAGGTGAAGCTAGACGAGATTGACGGCCAGGAGCAGGTGCTGCTGGTGGAAGTGGCCGAGTAGGCGGCCGATGCCTGAGGATATGGCGCCCGAGGCGCGGGTCTTTGGCTCGCTGTTGTCAGTGGAGGATGTTTCCGTCGAGGAGATGTCCTCGCTGCTGGCGCTGACGGCGCGGCTGGAGACGATGGTGCCTGCGGAACGGTCGCGGCTGCTGAGCGGGCGACGGGTGGCGCTGCTGTTTTATGAGTCGAGCACGCGGACACGGACGTCATTTGAGCTGGCGGCGAAGAGCCTAGGCGTCACGACGACGCTGGTGAGCGACAAGAGCTCGTCGATCGAGAAGGGCGAGAGCCTGAAGGATACGGGGCTGACGCTGCGGGCGCTGGGGGCGGAGTGCATCATCCTGCGGCACCAGCACTCCGGGGCGCCGGTGCTGCTGGAACGGGTGACGGGGCTGCCGGTGCTGAACGCGGGCGATGGGACGCATGAGCATCCGTCGCAGGCGCTGCTGGATCTGCGGACGATGCTGACGCGCCTGCCGGGCTTCACGAACGAGCGGGTGGAGGCGACGTCGCTGCAGGGGCTGACGGTGGTGATTACGGGCGATATTCTGCATAGCCGGGTGGCGCGATCGAATGCGATGCTGCTGCCGCGGCTGGGGGCGAAGGTGATCCTGTGTGGGCCGCGGGAGCTGCTGCCGGAAGAGGCGCTGGGGCTGGGCGATGGCGTGGAGATCGAACGCGATTTTGACCGGGCGCTCGGGCAGGCGCAGGTGGTGATGATGCTGCGGATTCAGAGGGAGCGGCTGGCCGGGCTGGAGCTCGATCTCGGCGAGTATGTGGCGAGGTATCAGTTGAGTGAAGAGCGGCTGGCGCGGTGTGCGCCGGGCGCGCTGGTGATGCACCCGGGGCCGATGATTCGCGGGCTGGAGATTGCGGGTGAGGTGGCGGACGGGCCGCAGTCGGCGATTGAAGACCAGGTACGGCATGGGCTGGCGGTGCGGTCGGCGCTGCTGGTGCGAGCGCTGGCGAGTGCAGATGAGACGCGGCGACTGAGTGGTGAGGTGAGGACTTGACGCGACGCGATGTAGTGATTCGGGGTGGGCGGCTGGTGGATCCGGCGGCGGGGATCGATGCGGAGCGGGATGTGTTGCTGCGGGATGGGCGGGTGGCCGCGGTGGAGGCGCCGGGTGGGTTGCGCGAGGTACGTGAGGCTGAGGTGATTGACGCGGCGGGGTGCGTGGTGGCGCCGGGGCTGATCGATCTGCACGTGCATCTGCGGGAGCCGGGGCAGACGTGGAAGGAGACGATCGCAACGGGAACGCGCGCGGCGGCGCGGGGCGGATTTACCACGGTGGTGGCGATGCCGAATACGGTGCCGGTGAACGACTCGCCCGAGACGCTGCGGTGGATGCTGGCGGAGGAGCGCGGCGCGGCGGTGCGGTTGCTGGCGATGCCGGCGGTGACGCGGGGCAGCCTGGGTGTGGAGCTGACGAATTTTGAGGCGCTGGTGCGCGCGGGGGCGGTGGGGTTTACGGATGATGGCAAGCCAGTGCTCGAGGATGCGGTGATGCGGGCGGCGCTGGTGGAGGCGGCTCGGCTGGGTGTGCTGATCTCGCAGCATGCGGAGGATACGCGGCTGACGGCGATGACGGGAGGCTCGAGCGGCGTGAACGCGGGGGCGCTGGCGTTTCGGCTGGGGCTGCGCGGGATGACAGTGGAGGCGGAGGCGCGGATTGTCGAGCGGGATGTTGCGCTGCTGCGAGAGATTGAGCGGGAGGATGGGCTGCGGCCGAACCTGCATGTGCAGCACATCTCGACGGCGCGGGCGCTGGAGGTGGTGCGCGAGGCGAAGCGCGAGGGGCTCGAGGTGAGCTGCGAGGCGGCGCCGCATCACTTCACGCTGACGGAAGAGGCGATTGCGGGATACGACACCAATGCGAAGATGAATCCGCCGCTGCGGGGCGCGACCGACCGGGACGCGGTGATCGCCGGGCTGCTGGACGGGACGGTGGACTTGATTGCGACGGACCATGCGCCACATGCGCGGCACGAGAAAGAGGTGGAGTTTGACCGGGCGCCGAATGGGATTACGGGGCTTGAGACCGCGCTGGGGCTGGCGATGCGGGTGCTAGGGCGGGAGCATGGAGCGACTATCTCGCAGATTGTAACGCTGATGAGCACACATCCAGCGCGGCTGCTGGGGCGGAGGGATCTTGGATCGCTGGCGGTGGGTGCAGCGGCGGATGCCGTGGTCTTCGATCCGGCGGCAGTGTGGACGTTTGCAGCTCGGGAGAGCGTGTCGCGGTCGAAGAATACTCCGTTTGACGGAGCGGCGATGCTGGGGGCGGTGCGGGCGACAGTGGCGGGTGCCGTGGTGTACCGAAGCTGAGGGAAGAGCGGTTCGGACCTGCTGTCTGCGAGGTCCGAACCGGTTTGTAACTGCATTTAGAGCAGATCGGCGGGCTGCAGCTGGAAGGGGTTTCCGGCGAGCGCGGCGAGCAGATACCAGCCGGTGGCGCCGATGTGGAGTGAAGGGCCGTAGGTATAGCCGAAGCCGGTGTCGAGGATGCTGGTGGCGGCGAGGAGGCCAAGCCCTTGCGGGATGGGCCGGCCGCCGGCGGTCTTGCCGGCACCGAGGAGAGTCTGGGCGTTTCCGCACTGCCGGAGGAGGCCGAGGGCGGTGTTGAGGTCGGAGAGCAGGCGGGAGAGAGAGTCGCCGCCGTGCAGGGCGCGCGCGATGAGGGCGGTGGCGGTGTGGGCTGTGCCTTCGAGCCAGACGGCGTTCGGGTCGTCAGCGGTGGTGGTGAGGCTGGCGGTGTCGAAGACGAGACCGTGGATGCGAACGGCGGCGGTGAGGCTGGAGTGCGGCGCGGCGACGGAGTCGGTGGTTTCAAGATTGTCGAGGGCCCAATTGATAGTGCGGCTCCGCATTTTGTTGAAGGTGGCGAGATAGGACCAGGTCTGGACGTCCTCGGGGATGGGCGTGAGGTTGATGGTGATCTGGTCGCCGAGGGTGCCGGTGTAGAAGAAGGGGCCGGCGGGGTTGTACATGGCGAGGACGAAGGTGAGGGCGTGGGCGGCGAGGGAGGTCCAGGTTGCTCCGTTGCTGGCACGGCCGCCTTCGGTGAGGGTTTCGAGCATGGTGAAGAAGGCAAAGGTGTCGATGTTGTGTTCGGTGGATTTGCCGTTGGTGGAGGGGACGGACTGGTTGCTGGGGTTGATGGTGGTGCCGAAGGAGAAGCCGCCTGCGCCGAGGGTGCTGAAGGTGTTGCTGACGATCCAGTTGGCGACGGCGAGGGCGCCGGTGAGATAGCGCTTGTCGCCGGTGCGGTGGAAGAGCTGGGCGAGCGCCATGCCGGCCCAGGCCTGATCGCCGACGGCGCTGCCGTAGAAGTAGAACGGAGCGGCGGCGGGGGTGATGTAGGCGCCGCCAGGGGAGGCGGGGACGTTGACGAAGTAGGCCTGGCCGAAGCGGCCATCGGCGACGGGGAAGTTGTGGGCCTGGGCGAAGAGGAGGCCGTCGCCGAGGATTTTGGCGCGGTCGAGGCTGTCTCCGACGCCGCTGGCGAGATAGGCCTGGATGGAGACGGCGTTGTCGTAGGTGAAGGCGGTGGCGCCGAGGGCCTCGTCGCTGTAGCTCTGCGCAAGACGTACGGTGGAGCCGCTGGCGTAGGCGTCCATCATGAGGTTCTGGAAGGCGATGGCGCGCTCGACGGAGGCGGCGAGGGACTTTGCGTCCTTGCCGAAGGAGGCGAGCGTGCCGAGATCGGCGACCTGAGCGGAGGCGCTGGGAAGGAGGGAGAGGCTGGCACCAGCGGCGGCGGAGGTGGCGAGGCCGAGCAGCGTGCGACGAGAGAGGGCGGTTGCGGACATGGGACGAAGCTCCTTCAAGAACGCCCAAATCTACTTGGCCGGAAGAGTTTAGGCAAGCAGCAGAAGACAGCGGCGAAGGATGGATTGTGTCCGGTGAAGCAGGTGGGGTGGGAGTTACTGTCCGCGGTGTATCACCTTGTTGTTGATGTCAGGCCAGAACTCTTTGAAGGTGAAGTTGACGCTGTCGATGAGGCAGCCGGTGAGCCACTTCTGGCCGACCTTGGTCCAGGTGCGATAGCGCTCCGGGTAGTAGGTGGAGGAGATACCGGCGGCGGCTCCGGCGCCCATGATCTCCGAGAAGTTGGGCTCGGCGTTGCCGTTATCGCCGCGCGTGATGAGGACGCGGGATGAGGCGTAAAGGGCGCGGTGCGCGATGCTGCCGTGGCCGAGGGTGTAGAAGCGAGAATCCTGATGGAGGACGGCGGGGAAGACGCCGCCGACCATGAAGTTCTCATCCGCGGTATCAAGGAGGGTGCGCCAGTAGTAGCGGCCGTAGCCGAGGACGCCCTTGCCGAACTCCGGATAGGAGTTGCCGGAGATGGAGAAGCCGGCCTGGACGGCGGCGAGGACGAAGGAGCCGTAATCAAAGGAGTCATGGCCGGCGGAGACGAACTTGTCTTTGACGGTCTGGGGCGGAAGGTGCTGGTCGGCGGAGACGGAGCGGTAGTTGGGGATGACGCCGAGGATGCGCTTGGTCTGGCCGCCGGGGACGTTCTGCTCGCCATTGGGGACGGTCTGCGGGGCGTTGGGTGCAGAGGTGGGGGTGGCGGGCGCGGTGGTTTGCTGGGGATCTACGTCAGACGCCGGAGAGGGGAGTGAGGACGAGAAGCCGGGGGCGTCCGGGAGATCCGCTTCCGCGGTCTGGAGCGGCGCTGTCGCGGCGGGTGCGGGGGGCAGACCGGCGAGGGCCGGGGACGGTGTTCGAAGGATCTGGGCAGGCAATGCGGCGGCGACGGCGAGGCAGAGGATTCCGGGAGACAGAGCGAAGGCGCGGCGCGCGGAGGTGGTCTGGAATGAAAGGGGCACGAAAGAACAGACGCACTTCAGCGGCAGGAGTTGCAGGAATCGCATCGACGAGGTCCCTTCCGGGGGTGAGAAGACGAGCGCGTTAGAGGACGCCAGTCTCTCTGGCGACGGAGTGGATGGTTTCGAGGGCGCGATCGAGCTGCGGTCGAGTGTGCTCACTCGAGAGAATGCAGCGGATGCGCGCCTTGCCTTCGGGGACGGTGGGGAAGGCGATGCCGGTGGCCATGACGCCGCGGTCGAAGAGAGCGCGGGAGAAGGCCATGGTTTTCCGGCCGTCGCCGAGGATGATGGGGGTGATGGGAGTTTCGCTGGCGGGGGTGGAGATGCCACCGATGTCGAAGCCGGCGTTCTGGAGCTCGCCTTGGAAGTAGCGGGTGTTCGACCAGAGACGCTCGATGCGCTCGGGCTCGCTCTCGAGGATATCGAAGGCGGCGATGCAGGTGGCGGCGACCGACGGTGGATGCGAGGTGGAGAAGAGGAAGGGCCGGGCGCGGTGGTAGAGGTAGTCGACGAGGTCGCGGGAGCCGCAGACGTAGCCGCCGAGGCCGCCGATGGCCTTGGACAGGGTTCCGACCTGGACGTCGACCTTGCCGTGGATATTGAAGTGATCGACGGAGCCGCGGCCGTTGCGGCCGAGGACGCCGGAGGCGTGGGCGTCGTCGACCATCATGATGGCGTTGTACTTTTCGGCGAGGGCGGCGAGCTGATCGACGGGGCCGATGTCGCCGTCCATCGAGAAGACGCCGTCGGTGATGATGAGCGTGCGGCCGGGCTCGTTTTCGATCTCTTTGAGGAGCTCTTCGGCGTGGGCGACGTCTTTGTGGCGGAAGACCTTGATCTTGGCGCCGGAGAGGCGGGCGCCATCGATGATGGAGGCGTGGTTGAGCTCGTCGGACAGGATGAAGTCGCCTTTGCCGAGGATGGAGGAGACGGTGCCGGCGTTGGCGGTGAAGCCGGACTGGAAGACGACGCAGGCCTCGACGTTTTTGAAGCGGGCGATCTTTTCTTCGAGCTCCATGTGGATGCGCATGGTGCCGGCGATGGTGCGGACGGCGCCGGAGCCGACGCCGAACTTTTCGGTGGCGGCGATGGCGGCTTCGCGGAGCCTGGGATGGTTGCAGAGGCCGAGATAGTTGTTGCTGGCGAGGTTGATGACTTCTTTGCCGTCGTAGGTGCAGACGGCGGCCTGCTGGTCGTCGAGGACGCGGAGGCGAAAGTAGGTGCCGCGGGCGCGCAGGTCGTCGAGGGCGGCGGTGAGGTGGGAGAGCTGCGGGCGGGTGGGGTGGCGGGTGGCGGGATCGAAAGGGGCGGGCGCGGCGGTCTGGCTATCGGTCTGGCTATCGGTCTGGGTGCCGGTCTGGGTGCCGGTTTGGGTGCCGGCGTCGGCGACTTCGGTGCTCATGCGTAAATGGTACGCCAGATGGCCCGGATGTAGATGGCCCGCCATGTGGCGGGCCATCGGTGGCGCGGAGTGAAGAGGGGTCAGGCGGTGACGGGCTCGGTCGCGGGTTGCAGCTTCCAATCCGGACGGACCCAGTGGCAGGTATAGCCGTGCGGGATGCGCTGGAGGTAGTCCTGGTGCTCGGGCTCGGCCTGCCAGAAGGGACCGGCGGCGACGACTTCGGTGACGACCTTGCCGGGCCAAAGGCCGGAGGCGTTCACGTCGGCGATGGTCTGCTCGGCGACGCGCTTCTGCTCGTCGGAGGTGTAGAAGATGGCGGAGCGGTAGCTGGCGCCGCGGTCGTTGCCCTGGCGGTTGGGGGTGCTGGGATCGTGGATCTGGAAGAAGAGTTCCAGGATCTTGCGGAAGCTGATCTTTGTGGGATCGAAGACGATCTCGACGGCCTCGGCGTGCGAGCCGTGATTGCGATAGGTGGCGTTTGGGACCTCGCCTCCGGTATAGCCGACGCGGGTCGAGAGGACGCCGGGGTAGGTGCGCAGGAGCTCCTGGACGCCCCAGAAACATCCGCCTGCCAAAATTGCTGTTTCGCTTGTGCCTGCCATTCGTTCGCTCCTTCGCTTACTCCATATTCGATGCGGACGACGGCTTGAGGGCTTCATTGCGAGATGGCAGCAACAAGATTCGCGGAATGAGGAAGGGCGGTCATCCGAGACGATGACCGCCCTTCTGGGAGCACTGCTACAGACGGATTAGAGCTTGCCCTCGGTGCGGAGTCTGGCGATGGCGGTGCGGACGCCGTCGGTGCCGGAGGCGGTGTAGATGGCGTAGATGCGTTCGGCGCCGAGATTGCTGAAGACGACGTTGCGGTAGAGGGTGTTGTACTTCGTCGTGTCGGCGGGATCGAAGCCGAAGGTGGGTGCGAGCTTGGCGAGGACGAGCTGGTCCGCGGCGACGGCGGGGCCGGAGAAGGTGAAGTCGGCGTCGGAGAGGTTGTGCAGCTCGTACTCGGTGAGGATGTTGGTGTAGCCGGCGGCGAGGAGATCGACTTCGCCGACGTGTCGGAGAGCCGGAAGACGCAGGTTGGCTTTGTTGTCGCGGATCAGGTATCCCTTCGCGACGGGATCAAGGCGGGCGATGATGGCGGCGGCGCGGATCCAGTTGACGACCTTGAACTCGTTGCCGCTGTTGGGTGCGGAGTGGGCGCAGGCCTGGGTGATGATGAAGGCGGGGGAGAAGCCGCGCTTCATGGATTCGGCGATGGAGAGGATGTGATGACCGCCGGTGCGGGCGTCTCCGGGGGCGCCGTAGTCATCAAGGGCGGCGCCGCTGCCGCCGATGCTGAGCTCCTGGAACTCCGAGCCGTCGGCGTTCCACTGGAAGACGATGCTCTTGGCCCAGTCGTGCCAGAGCGGCGCGGCGAGGATAAGGTCGTGGTTGAGCTTGAGCACCGGGGAGGCGGCGCTCTCGGGCTGCGGGGCGCCGATGCCGGCGACGTCGAGGACCGCTTCGCTGCTTTCGTTCTTCGCGCCATAGACGTGGTTGTACTCGGCTTCCAGGTCGAGGTCGGCGGTGTCGTTGTTGGATTCGTGGACGGGGAGGCCGCCGGGATAGGAGTGATGGCTGCCGAAGTTGCTGCCGGGAGCGGAGAAGAAGGGCTGGGGCAGATGGGGGCAGGCACTCCGATCGTTCAGGACGGGAGGGAAGACGCCGGCGAGCAGACCACCGGGGAAGGTGGCATCGTCGGCCTTGTTGAGAAGCCCCTGGGCGACGAGCTCGCTGACGATGTTCTGCTTCTGCGCGGTGGTGAGACCGGCGCGATGGAGGATGCAGGTCTCCGGGTTGGCGAGGGCGTCGAAGGTCTGGACGCGGAGCTTGTCGTTGGTGATGAGGCTGGCCTGGGTCAGCAGGAAGTCATACGCGCTACTGACCAGCGGGGACGCTTTGGCGATCTGGACGGCGCGGGCATTTCCGGGGGCCGACGACGGTCTGCGATGGGGCGGCGGAGGTCTGGGCGACGACGATCGAGCCGGTGAAAACGGCTGCGGAGATGGAGCTGACGGCGAGAAGCCGCCTGGAGATGGTTGGGACAGAGCAGGTCATGGGGCGATTCCTTTTGGGGTGAAGGAGCGTGGATGGGCGGGGAGGGGAGCGAGGCAGATCACCCTTGCGGACCGAACACTAGCAGGCGGTTCTTGACTGGCCGTTGAATGGCCGGTGAATCGTTCGCATACGCCGGTGTGGATCGGCAGACGGCGCGAGATGGCAGACGGTCGGGGGGGGGGCAGGTTTGTTGAAGGTGATACCGTGAGAATCGAAGTTCTGGAGGACGCATGAGAGTGACTGGATGGATGGCCGGGTGCCTGCTCGGACTAGCGGCAGTGGGCGGCTGGGCGCAGGGGATGGATCACAAGGATCCGTACACGGCCGCGGATGCGGGCAAAGCGATGCCGCCGGCGAAGGCGCTGGATGTGATGGTGAGCCTGTTTGAGGCGCAGGTGACCGCGGCGGCGGAGGCGATGCCGGCGGAGAAGTACAGCTTTGCGCCGACGACGGCGGCGTTTGCCTCTGGCAGCCCGGCGAAGTTTGACACGGTACGGACGTTTGCCGCGGAGCTGACGCACCTGATTGGCGGGAACTACTACTTCTTCAGCAAGGCAAGCGGGGTTGCGACGCCGGCCGCGGCCAAGGAGGCGGCGAGCCTGAAGACGAAGGACGAGATCCTCGCGGCGCTGAAGCAGAGCTTTGCGTTTGCGCATGCGCAGGTGGCGACGATCACGCCGGAGAAGGCGTTTGTCGGCGTTGAGGGAGCAGACGGAATGCATACGCCGGCGACGGTGGCGGCGTTTGCGGTGGCGCATGGCTACGACCACTATGGGCAGCTGGTGGAGTACCTGCGGATGAATGGAGTGGTGCCGCCGGGCAGCAAGTAGCGGCTACGAGGCGGCGCTGACGGGGCGGCGGCTGGAGGCTACGCCGGTTCGCTGATCGTCTGAGCGCTGTCAAAGGCGTACGCCGGCGAGGTCAGAGTCTTTCCCATGCGGACCAACGGGACCTCAACTCCCTGAACGACCTCAGCGGCGCGTTCCATTTGGACGTAGCCGCACGCCTGATAGAAGGGCTCGCCTGCCATCGTTGCCATCAACTCGGCACGATGGAATCCTGCCGTGGACGCTGCTGCCTCACACTCTTCCAGGATCAGCCGGCCAACGCCACGGCGGGCGTGGTCGGGGCGGGTGTACATGGCGCGAACGCGAGCGGCGTCGGTTTGCGGGTTGAGAAGCGCCGCGTCTCGCGTGGCCTGGCTGTGATCTCCGCCGTAGAGGGTCGCGCGGCGGCTCCAGCCTCCGCAGCCGACGATCTCACCCTCGCTCTCTACGACGAAGTAGGTGCGATCCGCGATGAGCTGGGTATCAACGCCCATGAACTGGAAGCTGGCCTGGATCTGAGCTTCAGAGAGGAAGTCGGTCATGAGATGGGCGATGGCCGCGCGCATCAACGGGGCGATGGCGGGGATGTCGTCTTCAACGGCTACGCGGGTGTTCAACATAGGTTGATGGTAGTTGAAGGCTGCAGGCTACTGAGGGTGATCCAAGAAGGTTTGAACCCGTGTTGCTGCCAAATTGAGGGTTTCCGGCTCGTCGCCGAAGCCGTCGAGCCAATGGATGGCAGGATCCTTGCGAAACCAGGTTCCCTGGCGCTTGCTGTAGTTTCGATGGCCCTGCTGGGCGCGGGAGATGGCGGCGGAGACGGTGAGCTCGCGGCGGAGGACGGCGACGGCTTCGGCGTAGCCGAGGGAGCCGAGGGGGCGACAGTCGTAGCCGAAGCGATCGACGAGGAGCGAGGTTTCGGCGACGAGGCCGCGATCGAACATGACGGCGGCGCGGCGATTGATGCGGTCGTAGAGGCGGGCACGGGGCGCGGCGAGGCCGAGGCGGAGGATGCGGTAGCCGGTGAGGGCGTCGCGGCCGGCGGTCCACTGCTCGGTGAGGGGCCGGCGAGCGGCGAGCGAGACCTCGACGGCGCGGACGGCTTTGGGGACGTCGTTGGCGTGGATGGCGGCGGCGGCGCGGGGGTCGAGGCGGGTGAGAAGACGATGGAGGAAGGAGGCGCCGCGGCGGGCGGCAAGATCGCGGAGGCGACGGCGGAGATCGGGGTCGATGGGGGGCGCGGGGAAGAGGCCGTCGAGCAGGGCGCGGAGATAGAGGCCGGTGCCGCCGGTGATGATGGGCAGGCGGCCGCGGGAGGAGATGCCGGCGAGGGCCTCGCGGGCGAGGCGGCTCCAATCGCCGGCGGTGAAGGGCTGGTCGGGGTCGACGACGTCGAGCAGGTGGTGGGGGACGAGCGCGCGCTCTTCGGCGGTGGGCTTGGCGGTGCCGATCTCCAGGTCGCGGTAGACGGCGACGGAGTCGCAGCTGATGATCTCGCCCGCGAACTGCTCGGCGAGGTGTACGGCGAGAGAGGTTTTGCCGCTGCCGGTGGGACCGACGAGGACGAGCAGGGGCTGGTCGGTCCTGTCGGGGGCGGCTGTGGGCTCGTCGTGGTGCATGGCGGCCTGCTGGGCGCGGGGGGCTACCAGAGACGCCACCAGCCGGGGGTGAAGACGCGGGCGGGGCCGAGGCGAAGGAGGATGAAAGCGATGGCTGCGAGGGCGAGATAGAGCAGGCCGCGCATCTGCCGGCGGCGCTCGGCGGCTTCTCGGACGAGAGAGTTCTGGGGATCGCGCATGGTCGAACTTACTGGGCGGAGGGGTCTTTGTTGACGAGGTAGTGGATGCGGAGCTCGAGGTTGGGGCCGTGGAACTCCTTGGGAAGTGGCGGGAACTGGCCGACGCCGGTGATGGAGCCCCACGCGGCGCGGTTGATGGCGTCGTCGTGCGAGGAGCCGTCGAGGGTCATGCCACCGATATGGCCGTCGGGGAGGATGGAGAAGCGGATGAGGGTGGTGCCCTGCTTGTTGAGCGGCGGGCGGGCCTCTTCAGGGATGAGCGGCAGCCAAGTGGTGTAGATTTCGCGGAGAATGCGGCGGAGATAGGGGTTGAAGTCGACGCCCATGGTGTCGGAGAGGACATCGACGCCGGTGTTCAGGCCCTGATGCTCGACGGGGACGCCGTTGCCGTAGTTGCCGCCCTGACCGGGTTCGGCGGCCTGCCGCGCGGCCTGGCGGATGGCGTCGCCGGCGCTCTGGTTGGGCTGCGAAAAGTTGGGTCTGGTGGGAGCGGGACGAGGTGCGTCGGCCATGGCCTGCTGCTGCGGTTGCGGACGCGGGCTGTCGGCGATGGGAGGGCGCTGCTGGGGCTGCTGCGCCTGCTGCTGAGTCGGGGCTTGCGGGGCGGGCGGGGTGGTGGCGGAGGGCTGCGGTTCGGGGGTTTTGGGCAGAGGCGTCGCGGCCCCGGGTGCGCCGGCCTTGCGCATGGCCTGGAGCTGCTCGAGGGTCTTGCGATCGAGCGACGGGTGGGCGGTCTGCTGGGTGCGGTCCTTGTCGCTGAGGGTGTTGGTGGGCTTGCGCGGGAGCTGCTTGGCGACGTCCTTGGGGAGATCGAGGTAGGTCAGCTCGCGGTCGCGCTGCTTGAGGACGTCCGCCGGGTTGATGAGACGAGGCTGGTGGAAGATGACCTGCGGGCCATAGAAGACGAACCAGCCGATGGCCAGCCAGACGATGACGGAGATGTAGATGGCTTCGCGAAAGCGGGCGCGGGCGCGCTCATCGTTGACGGAGTCAAGCAGATAGATGAGCTCGTGGGTGTCGAGGTCGGCGTAGCGTCCGGCGCGGATCTTCTCAGTGGGTGGCGGTGTGGCCGGGTTGGGTGGTGTCTCGAGGATCGGCATCGTCGTCCGTGAGTGGATGCGGTCGAGCCCAACCGGGAGGGGGGAGGCTGCCGCCTGGCGCGGTGCAACGAAATGCGACATCCGCGCCTGTTTATCTTCTCATCTTCTCTGATGCAAACTCCGATTTGAGCACCGTGTTGTGCAACGCCGGAGCGAGATCGAGTTCATCTAACGGAATGGACGGAGAAGGGCTGGCGCGCAATGGGAACAGGGTCGCAAGAGACGATGCAGGGAACGACGGCGTGGGTGGTGACGGTGAGCGACCGATGTGTGCGGGGCGAGCAGGAGGATCTCTCGGGACCGGCGGTGGAGGCGATGCTGCGGGAGGCGGGGATGGGGCGCACGGAGCGGCGGCTGCTGCCGGATGACGGGGAGGCGATCACTGCGTGCCTGCGCGAGGGAGTGGCGGAGGGAGTCGCACTGCTGGTGACGACGGGCGGGACGGGCCTGGCGCCACGGGATGTGACGCCCGAGGCGACGCGGATGGTGTGCGAGCGGATGGTGGACGGACTGGCGGAGCGGATGCGGGCGGCGAGTCTCCAGGCGACGCCGCTGGCGGCGCTGAGCCGGGCGGTGGCGGGAACGGCGGGAAAGACGCTGATCGTGAATCTGCCGGGAAGTCCGAACGGCGCGACGGTGTCTCTGGCGGCGGTGCTGCCGCTGCTGGGGCATGCGATGGATCTGCTGGCAGGGCGGACGGCGCATGCGACCTCGACCGCGGCATCTCCGGCGGTACCCTCGCCGGGGGAGACACCTCTGCCTGGTCTGTAAACTGGCGGTTGTGAAACTTCATCCTGTTATCTGGTTCCATAAGGGAAGCGCGTGGGTGCTGGCGGTGCTGAAACCGCTGGGTGTGTGGGGGCTTGGCGGGCTGTCGTTCATCGACAGCGGTCTGTTTCCGGTGCCGCCGACGATGGATCTGGTGCTGGTGGGCTACGTTGCAACGGATCCGGGCAAGCTGCTGCTGTACTCATTTGCGGCGGCGATGGGGTCGGCGCTGGGCAGCCTGATTCCGTTCTACATTGGGCGGGCCGGGGGCGAGCTGTTTCTGCTTAAGCGGATCAATCGGGAGCGGTACGAGAAGCTGCGGAACCGGTTCGAGAAGCAGGAGTTCCTGGTCATCATGATTCCGGCGATGGTGCCGCCCCCGATGCCGCTGAAGCTGTTTGAGCTGGCGGCGGGGGTGTTTGAGATGAAGCCGCTCTTGTTTGCGTCGGCGATCTTTGCGGGGAAGTTCGTGCGGTTTCTGGCGTTCGCGCTGATCACGCGATGGTACGGACCGGCGATCGTGCACACGGTGGGTGAGGCGTTCCACGACCATCTGGGGCTCGTGGTGGCCGGGATCGGATTGATTGTGCTGCTGGTGGCGTTCTTTGTGGTGCGCCGCATCTTTGATCGCCGGCGAGGGACGGCGCTGCCGATTGAGGAAGAGGTTTAGGAGCGGCGGGACCGGTCAGGCTGGCGTGTGCGGGCGAGATGGGTGGGGGAGGAGTCCCCGGGCGAGTGCCGGCAGACCGAAGAGGAACGCGACGGTGATGGTGGTTGAGGCGAGGTCGTTGCGGTAGAAGGGCAGGGCCGCGATGAAGCAGGCGGCGAGGCCGGCAGTGGTGTGGGGATAGAGGTTGCCGAGTGCCCAGAAAGCTAGATTGCTGAGAAGGAAGAAGCTGGTCGCGGTGGTGGCGACGGCGGCGAGGCACCGCAGCCACTTTAGCTGAGGCTGTGTCGGTGTGGGCGTGAGCAAGGCGCGGCCGAGCAGGGGGATGGCGGCGTACCAGAGCCAGGTGACGGCGTAGTCGCGCAGGTGGAAGGGGTAGTGAAAGACGGCGGTGGTGAGATAGAAGTCGGTTGCGGCGACGGCGGCGACGGCGACGAGGATCTCGCGGCGAGGCCGGCGTGCTCCGAAGAAGAGCAGGCCGCCGCCGACGGCGGTCACGTTGAGGCCGACGCCGTGCAGGGCGTGTGGGAAGAGACGGCTTAGGACAGCGGCGAGGAGGACGAGGTAGGCGGGCATGATGGAGTCGGGGCCTTCGGACTAAAAGCAGGTCCTTCGCTTTGCTCAGGATGACAGATTCTTCGAGGAAGGTGGTGCTGCACTGCGGGTGAACTGCTTGGAGTTGACCACGTCTCCGGTAGTGGCGATTATTTGCCCGGTTTGCCTTCCATGCTCATGCGGACGACTTCGCCTTCTTCGTTGACGAGGACCTCTCCGCTGATTGGGGGATCTTCGCGGCCGTGCATGCCGATGGTGTCGTAGAGGAAGCGGAGGTCGCGGAAGGTGACGACGGTGAAGCCCTCGGAGGTCGGCGTGGAGCTCTGCGTGACCAGGGGGAAGGGGGACCAGTCGAGATAGGCACGGCCGAGGGCGCTCCGCTTTGCGGCGAGGGTGGCGGGTGTCTCGGGCGGTTTGTACATGAGGTCGTCCTGCTCGCTGGTGGCGACCTGGCCGGAGAGGCTATCGATGGTGGAGAGCTGGAAGAAGTTGTGGGTCTCGACGACGCCGTGCCAGCGGAAGGGATTGATGGGATAGGGACTGACGGTGGATCGCTGGATCTCGACGTTGCCGTAGTCGGCGGCGCGGGCGAGATCTTCGGCGTGGAGGCGCTCGAAGCCGCGGACGGACCAAAGGGCGAGGATGCCGATGAGAGCGAAGGCGGCCCAGCCACGGCCGCGAGGGAGATCGCGGCGAGCGCCGGACGGGGTGCCTGTGATCTCCGAGTTGATGAGGCCGAAGAGCGCGGGGGCAAGGAGGCCGATGGCGAGGAGCGCGAGCATGATGGGCTCGATGATGAAGACGAAGGAGCCAGAGTACCAGCGCGGGTTGAAGGGGAAGAACGGACGGAGGCCGTAGTTGTTGGTCCAATCGAGCAGGAGATGGCTGAGCAGAGCCACGAGGGCGAAGAGGTAGAGCTGGCCCCAATGGACGGGGAGGAGGCGGCGCTTGCGCTCGCGGCGCTGCTCGGGGGTGCGGGGCGGGACGTGGGCGGGGTCGCGTTCGCGGCGGGTTCGCCAGCGATGCCAGACCCAGACGGCGCCGAGGACGACCGCAGCGTCGACCGGGATTCCGAGGAAGGTGTGGGTCCAGCCGCGATGGTGGGTGAAGCCGGCGATGGGACCGCGCAGGGACCAGACCGTGTCGAGATCTGGGGCTTCCGCGGCGAGCACCATGGTGAGGGTGGCGTAGGCGGAGCGGCGGTTGAAGCCGGTGCGGGCGAGGCAGGCGCCGGTGAGGCAGTGCGTCAGAGGGTCCATGAGGGCTCTGGGTGAGGATACCTGACGGGGTGCCGCTCCTATAATCGGGGGCATGGCGAGCAGGGGTACGGAGTCAGTGGAGGCACGGGTGGAGGTGCTGCGGGACGAGCTGCGGCGGCATGAGCATCTTTACTACGTGGAGGACTCGCCGGAGGTCTCGGACGCCCAGTATGACGCTTTGATGAACGAGCTAAAGCGGCTGGAGGCGGAGCGGCCGGAGCTGATGACGGCGGACTCGCCGACACAGCGGGTGGGGGGCAAGCCGAAGGATGGGTTTGCGAAGGTGCGGCACTCGCGGCCTTTGCTGTCGCTCGATAACGCGTATGACGAAGGGGAGTTGCGGGAGTGGGAGGAGCGGGTACGGGCGGGTCTGCCGGCGAGTGAGCGGGTGGAGTATGTGTGTGAGCTGAAGCTGGACGGGTTGTCGCTGGCGCTGACGTACGGGGCGGTGGGAGGCGCTGGGCCGGTCGAAACCCAGGTCTCAGATGCGAGACCTGGGGCACCCGGCGTCGGTGCGGCTGAAGGACGGAAGACGCCGCGTGAGGGTTCGGAATCTGCGCCGCTGCTGCGGGGGTTGACGCGAGGGGACGGGACGACGGGGGAGGATGTGACCTCGAATGTGCGGACGATCCGGTCGGTGCCGCTGAGTGTGCCGGTCGCGAAGCTGGAGACGGCGGGGTTTCCGGCGAGTGCGCTGGCGGAGGGGTTCGAGGTGCGGGGCGAGGTGGTGCTGCCGCAGGCGGCGTTTCTGAAGATGAATGCGGAGCGGGAGGCGGCCGGGCAGGCGGCGGCGGCGAATCCGCGAAATGCGGCGGCGGGGACGATTCGGACGATCGAGCCGAATATCGTGGCGCAACGGCGGCTGGAGCTGTTTGCGTATTTTCTGCTGAACGCGGTGGGAGAGCCGCTGCTGCCGACGCAGACGGACGCACTGGACGCACTGAAGGCGTGCGGGTTGAAGGTGAACCAGCATGGCAAGCCGGCGAAGGACATTGACGCGGTTTGGAAGTTCATCGAGCACGCGGAGACGCTGCGGGAGACGCTGCCGTACGAGATTGATGGCGTGGTGGTGAAGGTAAATGCGGTGGCGCAGCAGCGGCGGCTGGGGTTTACGGGCAAGGCGCCGCGGTGGGCGATTGCGTATAAGTTCGCGGCGCGGGCGGCGGTGACGGTGCTTGAGGATGTGCTGTTCCAGGTGGGGCGGACGGGGAAGGTGACGCCGGTGGCGGCGCTGGCACCGGTGGGGATTGGCGGGATTACGGTGACACGGGCGACGCTGCACAATGCGGACGAGATTGCGCGGCTCGGGGTGCAGGTCGGCGACCTGGTGCAGGTGGAGCGGGGCGGGGATGTGATTCCGAAGATTGTGCAGGTGGTGACGGAGGACACGGTGCTGCCTGACGGCGCGGTGTTTTCGGACGGGGCGAAGAAGGCAGGGATGAAGCGGCGGAAGAGACGGGAGATCTTGTTTCCGGCGGCTTGCCCGGTGTGCGCGGCGGAGCTGGTGAAGGTGGAGGGCGAGGTGGATTGGCGGTGCGTGAACGCGAGCTGCCCGGCGCGGCTGCGCGAGGAGCTGCTGCACTTTGCTTCGCGCGGCGTGATGAACATCGATGGGATGGGTGATGCAATTGTGCGGCAGCTGCTGGGGCAGGCTGCGGCAGTGGATGCGGAGGAGGACGAGGCGAGTGAGGAGGTGGCGGCGGTGCTGGCGGCGGAGTCGGCGGCTTCTGCGAGCCGCGGGACTACGCTGCAGGGGAAGAGAAGCAGATCCCTACGGGATGACAACCAATCGGGGGCAGGTGGAGAGGCATTGACCTCGTCGTCTGTGGCGGGAGAACGTACTGTAACATTTGATGTTACAGATGGAAAGCAACCGCTGGTGCGGACGATCTCGGATCTGTACAAGCTGACGAAGGCTGACCTGATGGGACTGGAGCGGATCGGGGAGAAGACGGCAGGGGCGCTGATCGCGGAGATTGAGAAGAGCAAGGCGGCGCCGTTGAATCGGGTGTTGCTGGGGTTCGGGATACGGTTCGTGGGCGAGCGCACGGCGCAGCTGCTGGCGGCGGAGTTTGGGGGCATTGACGCGCTGATGGCGGCGACGAAGGAAGAGCTGGAGGCTGTCAACGAGGTGGGGCCGAAGGTGGCGGAGGCAATTGCTGACTTCTTTGCGGTCGATCGGAATCGCGAGCTGGTAGAGCGGCTGAAGGCGGCGGGGCTGACGATGACGGCGGAGAAGCGGGTGACTACGGACAGGCTAGCGGGACTGATGTTTGTGCTGACGGGATCGCTGCCGACGCTGACGCGCGAGGCGGCGAAGGAGCGGATCGAGGCGGCGGGTGGGCGGGTGTCGGGATCGGTGAGTAAGAAGACGAGTTACCTGGTGGCGGGGGAAGAGGCGGGATCGAAGCTCGAGAAGGCGGAGCAGCTGGGAGTGTCGGTGCTCGATGAGGGCGGGTTGCTGGAGCTGCTGGAGAATGGGCCTGAAGCGGTAGCGTAGCTTCTACCATGCGCGGTGCGGCGGCCCCTTCAGTTTCTCTTAAGGCGTAGGGAGGTAGGTTCCACGGATGGAGATCCTGCGCCAGCTGCGAGCCGTGAGTGCCTTGCTGGTGCTTGGGTTGGCTGTGGCTGAACTTCAAGGCCAGGCAGATGTTGCGCAAGCTGCGAAAGGTGAGACGTTAACGCTCGATGAGGTGATTGCGCGGGCGGAGGCGAATGAGCCGAACTTTGCCGCGGCGGCCGCTGAGAAGAGGGCGACGGCGCTTGAGCGTACGGATGCCAAGGCGGCTCTGCTGCCGACAGCGACGTTTCACAACCAGGCGATTTATACACAGCCGAACGGGATTCCCGCGAGCCGCATCGGGCAGGTGACAGGGGCGCCGTCGCCGATCTTCATTGCGAACAATGCGATTCGCGAGTATGCGAGCCAGGGATTGTTCAACGAGACGATCGGGTTTGCGCAGGTGGCCGGCCTTCGTGCCGCGGGTGCCACCGCGGCGCGTGCCGCAGCGGAGTACGAGATCGCGCGGCGAGGCTTAGTGGCCGCGGTGGTGAACCTGTTTTATGGATTGACCGCTGGTGGCGAGAGAGTTGATGTGGCACGCGAGGCAGGCACCGAGGCGGAGCAGTTTGTGGAGTTGACGAAGAAACGCGAGATGGCGCGCGAGGCGGCGCATGCGGATGTGCTGAAGGCGGAGTTGCAAGAGCAGCAGCGGCAGCGTGAGCTGACGGAGGCGCAGACAACGCTGGCGAAGGCGCGGGTTGAGTTGGGGGTGTTGCTGTATCCGGATCCGACGACGGCGTACGACGTGAAGATCGCGGAGCCGGCGATGTTGCCGGAGCGCGCAGGCGTCGAGGCACTCGCGCGCGAGAACAATCCAGAGATGCGCAGTGCGTTTGCCGCGCTGCAGGTGAGTGAGGCGGCGACGTATGCGGCGAAGGCCGCGCTGCTGCCTGATCTGGCGCTGAACTTCAGCTATGGCATCGATGCGACGAACTTCGGGGTGAATGGGCCGGACGGCATTCGCAACCTGGGGTACTCGATGAGTGCAGCGCTGGATATTCCGGTGTGGGACTGGCTGACGACGGAGCGCAAGATCAAGGCGGCGAGGGTGCGGGAGGGTGCATCGCGCGTGGCGCTGACGGCCGCGGAACGCCGGCTACTGGCGAGTCTGGCGGAGTTCTATGCGGAGGCTGAGGTGGCGAGCAGGCAGATGGTCTCGCTCGATACGAGTGTGCTGACGGCTCGCGAGTCGCTGCGGCTACAGAAGCTGCGGTATGTGGATGGTGAGAGTACGGTGCTCGAGGTCGTCGACGCGGAGAACACGCTGCTGACGGCGCAGACAACGCAGATTGATGGGCGGGTGCGATACCGGCTGGCTCTGGCGAGTCTGCAGACTTTGACGGGAACGCTCCCATGAACATAGGGCGATGGTCTTTTCTGAAATATGCGTTGGTCGGTTTGATGATGGTGGCGACTGCTGGCTGCAAGAAGGCGCAGGATGAGGCTCCGGAGGCGCCGGTGGTGGTGCAGGCGGCGCATCCGGCAGAGGGGCCGATTGCGGAGGAGATCTCCGCGGATGCGATTCTTGCGCCACTGTCGCAGGCGGCGATTGCACCGCGGATCAGTGCGCCGATACGCGCGGAGTACGTGCAACGAGGAGCGCACGTGCGGCGAGGGCAGCTGCTGGTGACGCTTGAGGACGGCGATCTGCGAGGGAGCGCGCTTGATAGTGCCGGCACACTGGCCGCTGCACAGGCGAATGCCACGGCCACGGCGAAGGCGACAGTTCCGGAGGAGCAGAGGCGGGCGGAGCTCGAGGTGGCGCAGTTGGAAGCGGCGCGAAACGTTGCCGATCGTACGTCGACGGAGCGCAAGAGACTCTTTGAACAAGGCGCGCTTTCAGGGAGAGACGCGGATACGGCGTATGCCGCTGCGGTGCAGGCTGAGGCGTCGCTGGCGCTGGCGAGACAACATCTGAGCTCGGTGGTGAAGACGACGGGCGCCACGACACAGCAGAGTGCCCAGGGGCAGCTGGAGTCCGCGCGAGGGCGGCTGATGAGTGCACGAGCGCAGGAGAGCTATGCGCAGCTGCGGAGTCCGATCGATGGGGTGGTGACGGATCGGCCTCTGTTTCCCGGGGAGACTTCGGTGGCGGGCTCCACGCTGATCACAGTGATGGACACCTCGTCGCTACTGGCGAAGCTGCACTTGTCACAGATGGCGGCACAGAAGCTGGAGGTAGGGCGAAAGGCGGAGATACGGTTTGCAGGAGTGGACGAGCCAGTCGCGGCGACGGTGTCGTTGATCAGCCCCGCGCTCGATCCCGGGTCTGCGACGGTGGAGGTCTGGTTGGCGCTGCCGAATGCGGAGGGGCGGTTCAAGGTGGGGACGCCGGTGCACGCGTTGCTCTATGGAAGCGCGGTGCCGCGGGCACTGTTGATTCCGCCGGCGGCGGTGTTGCCGACGCAGGATGGAGGCACGTCCGTGATGGTGGTGGGAGCGGATGGCGTGGCGCACACGCGAGCGATCAAGACGGGGATTCGAACGACGGAGGCGGTGCAGGTGGTGTCGGGCTTGTCCGCGAAGGACATGGTTGTGACAGCGGGTGGATATGGCCTTGATGACGGGACAAAGGTGACGATCGGCAAGCCGGCCGCGAGCGGGGAGACCGACTGATGGTACAGATAGCCGGAGCGGCGCATACCGCGGAAGCTGATGAGAGCGAGCAGAGCTATTGGCTGACACGGTCTGTGCGGACCATTCTGTTTCTGGCTGCGGCGCTGCTGGTGGCGGGTGCATATGCCATGTTCCAGACGCCGGTGGCGGTGTTTCCGGAGACGAACTTTCCTCGAGTTGTGATCGGTGTGGACAACGGCGTGATGCCGGTCGAGCAGATGCAGGTGACGATCACGAAGCCGATTGAGGACGCGGTGAACAGTGTTCCGGGGCTGGTGACGGTGCGGTCGAATACGAGCCGGGGATCGGCGGAGGTAAGTCTCTTTTTCGACTGGTCGGTGGATATGTTCCGGACGCTGCAGCTGGTGGATGCGGCGCTTAGCAGGGTGCAGCAGAGTCTGCCGGCGACGGCGAAGCTGACGACAAACCGGTTGACGTTTGCAACGTTTCCGATTCTTGGCTACAGCCTGACGTCAGATACGCTTTCGCAGACGCAGCTGTGGGAGCTTGCCACCTACACGTTGAAGCCGCCGCTGAACCGGGTGACGGGTGTGAGCACGGTGACGATCCAGGGCGGCGCGGTTCCTGAGTTTCACATTGTTCCGAACATGGCGAAGCTGCAGGCGGCGGGTGTGACGATCCTGGATGTGACGAACGCCATCCAGGTCTCGAATATCATCGATTCGCCGGGGCTGTATGAGCAGGATCATCAGCTGAGACTGGCGCTGGTGGGCTCGCAGGCGCATGACGTTGATGGGCTGAAGCAGTTGACGGTGAAGACCTCCTCGGGCGGCGCGGCGATCCGGATCGGCGATCTGGCGGAGGTGATTCCGGCGACGATGCCGGTGTACACGGCGGTGCGCGCGGAGGGGCGGCCCGCAGTGTTGCTGAATGTGACGCGGCAGCCGAGCAGCAACACGGTGGCGGTCGCGAACGATGTGGCGGTGCAGGTGCGGCAGCTGCGCTCGAAGCTGCCGCGCGGCGTGACGCTCCAGCCGTACTACGACCAGTCGGAGATCGTGCGGGAGAGTGTGCGGAGTGTGCGCGACGCGATCCTGATCGGGCTGGTACTGGCGTGCGTGATTTTGTTTCTGTTTCTGCGCGACTGGCGGGCGTCACTGATTGCCGGGCTGGTGATTCCGGTGACGGTTGCTGCGACGATGCTGGTGCTGTGGGTGATGGGAGAGAGCTTCAACCTGATGACGCTGGGTGGTCTGGCGGCGGCGATCGGGCTTGTGATCGACGATGCGATCGTTGTCGTCGAGAACACCGTCCTGCATCGAGAGGCGGGACAGGCGCGAAGTGCGGCGGTGAGGAGTGCGCTCCGCGAGATCGTGCGGCCGCTGATTGGATCGACGATTACGCCGGTGGTGGTGTTTCTGCCGCTGATCGCGGTGACGGGGGTGACGGGTAGCTTCTTTCGGGCGCTGGCTATCACGATGACGATTGCGCTGCTGGTGTCTCTTCTGCTGGCGGTGACGTTTACGCCGGCGCTGGCGATCATGTTGCTAGGGACGCACCCCGCGCGGGTCGGCGCAAAGCAGGTGGCGCCGGGAGGAGTTCTGGGGAGGGTGATGCAATGGCATCGCGGGGCTCTGGTGTGGTCGCTGAGGCGGCCGATGTGGCTGGGTTTGATCTGCCTGGGGCTGGTGGCGGGAACCTTTATTGCGTACCGGTCGCTTGGATCCGACCTGCTGCCGAGCATGGATGAGGGCGGATTCATTCTGGACTACATCATGCCGGCGGGCAGCTCGCTTGCGTCCACGAATGAGGTGCTTGCGCATGTGGAGCGGATTCTGCGTGACACGCCGGAGGTGGAGAGTGTGAGCCGGCGGACGGGACTGCAGATGGGTCTGGCCGCTGTGACGGAGGCCAACACCGGCGATCTTACGGTGAAGCTGAAGGCGAAGCGCGACCGTGCGATTGGCGACGTGATCGCGGAGGTGCGGGCGAAGGTAAGGGCGACGCAGCCGCAGCTCGATACGGAGTACATCCAGGTGTTGCAGGACAACATCAACGATCTTTCGAATGCACCGGAGCCGATCCAGATCAAGCTATTCAGTGAGGACTTTGCGCTGCTGCAACAGGTTGCGCCACGGATCGCGACCGAGATCGCGGCGGTGAAGGGTGTGGTGAGTATCGAGAACGGGATCGATAACACGATCAGTGGGCCGGCGAGCAGCTTTGCGGTGGATCCACAGCTGGCGGGAAGAATGGGATTTACTCCGGCGGAGGTGGCGGAGGATGCGACCGCGATCCTGGATGGGGTAGCGGTGAATGATCCGTTAATTGCGAACGGACGGCCGTACGCCGTGCGGGTGCGGCTGGGCGCGGAGACGCGACGGTCGTTCGACACGATCGCGAGCACGGTGTTTAACTCGAGCTCAGGTCATACGGCGTCGCTGGGCGCGATGGCGACGGTGACGCAGCTGCCGCCGCAGAACGAGATACGGCGCGAGAACCTGCAGCGGCTGGTAACGGTAACGGCGCAGCTCGAAGGAACAGACCTGGGGACAGCGGTGAAGCGGGTTCAGGCGCGAGTGCAGGCGATGCATCTGCCGACGAGTGTGCGGGTGGAGTATGGGGGCACGTACCAGGAGCAGCAGAAGTCGTTTGCAGATCTGCTGCGAGTGCTGCTGCTGGCGCTGGTGCTGGTGTTCGGTGTGTTGCTGACGGAGTTCCGCAACTTCGCGGCTCCGGTTGCGATTCTGACCTCTTCGATACTGTCGATCGGCGGGGTGGTGGCTGCGCTGCTGCTGACAGGGATGACATTCAACGTGGCGTCGTTTATGGGGTTAATCATGGTGATCGGGATCGTAGCCAAGAATGGGATTCTGCTGCTGGATGCGGACGAGCGATTTCGATGCGAGGGACAGAGTGCGTATGCGGCGATGATGATGGCGTCGCAGCGCCGGCTGCGACCGATCCTGATGACGGCGGCCGCGGCGGTGACGGGGATGCTTCCGCTGGCGCTGGCACTGGGTGCGGGCTCGCAGATGCTGCAGCCGCTGGCGATTGCGGTGATTGGCGGGCTGGCGCTCTCGATGGTGTTGAGTCTGGTGGTGACGCCGGTGGTGTACTACCTCCTGACGAAGGACGACGCAGTGATAGCGCCTGCGAGCTCTTGATGTTTCAGAGGCCCGAAGGTTCGGGCCCCTGGTTAGCGATGCGTCGTGCTACTTGCGAGCGACGACGAGGATGGTGAAGGAGTCCGGGAGAACCGCGGGACGCGGGTGCGGTGCGGCGGCCGTGGCAGCTGGCGCCGGGCCGTAGCTGGCGGACGAGAAGTAGATGCGATCGGTACCGACGTCGTAGGCCATGGTTCGGGCGCCCCTGGTGGTAGGAAGGGTTTGGAGCACCGTGTAGCCGGCATGCGTATTGACGATGGTGAGCGTGCCATCGCCGTTGCTGCTGAAGGCGAGGTCGTGCTCTTTGCTGTAGCCCGCGGCGTCGGGGCCGTCGCCGATGGGAGCGAGGGCGAGTTGCTTGCCGGTGACGGCGTCCGTGACGGCCATGGTCTTGCCATCGCACACGGAGAAGAGACGCGCATGACCGGGGTCAATGGCCATTCCCGAGGGCGACTCACAGCCGGGCAGCGGCCAGGTGGCGGTGATCTTTCTGTCTGCGGCGCTGAGACGGACGATGGTGTTCTTGTCCTCGATGTTGACGTAGACGATGCCGTCGGCGCCGACCTGCGGGAACTCGGGCTTGCCGGGAAGCTCGATGGTGGCGACGACGGAGCGGTCTTGGGCGTTGATGACAGTGACGCTTTTGCTGCGGCCGTTGAAGGCCCAGACGGTGTTGGTTGCGGGCTCGAAGGCGATGCCATCGGGGTTGACGCCGGTGGGGACTTTCGCGACCGTCGCGAGTGTCTTGCGGTCGAAGATAACAACTTCGTTCGATCCACCATCGCTGATGTAACCGAAGTTGCCGGCGGGATCGAGAGCGACGCCGTGGGTCCCCTTGAGGTCGGTGATGGCGCCGACTACTTTGCCAGTGGTGGTGTCGATGACTTCGACCCGTGTGTTGTGGGTGACGTAGAGACGATGCTTCGGAGGGTCGGCGATGAGGTAGTCCCAGCCGCCGGTGCCGCCGATCTTCCAGTGGTCGACGACCTGGTAGGGCGATTGCGCCGTGGCGCAGAGGGACGTGATCGCGAGTGCTCCGGGGGCGACGGTGCGAAGGAGAAAGCGGTGCATGGCGAGGTGTCCTTTCGAGACGCACTGAGTATCCGGGAGCGGAGCTTAAGCGGCCATGAAGGTGACGGTGACAGTGGTGCCTTCGGCAGGCTCACTGGCTATGCTGATGGTTCCGCCGGCGCGATCGACGAGGGACTTGCAGATGGCGAGACCGAGGCCGGTGCCGCCGGTCTCGCGGGCGCGGGATGGATCGGCGCGGAAGAAGCGCTCGAAGATATGAGGGAGTGCTTCGGCGGGAATGCCGGAGCCGTGATCCCGCACGGTGAGGATGATGGCTTGCTGCTGCTGATCGACGGAGACGTCGACGTGGGTCTCTGGCGGGCTGTGCTGGATCGCGTTCAGGACGAGATTCGTGATGAGGGCTCGTGCGTGATCCGGAGCGAGCGCGATCCTTGCGTCGCGCGGGAAGGTTGAATTCACCTGTACGCGGGCGTTCAAGGCGATCGGATGCAGATCGTCAACGACCTCCCGGACTACGGTTGCGAGATCGATGAGCGGCGTGATGGCGGTGCTTGCATCTTCGATGCGGGCGAGGCTGAGCATCTGCTGGACGAGGGACTCGAGGCGTTCGGTATCTTCGAGCGCGCGGGTGAGGCCGGCGCGGTACTCCTCCGAGGTGCGGGTCTTGAGCATGAGGACCTGGATGGTGGAGCGGACGACGGCGACGGCGGTTTTGAGCTCGTGGGCGGCATCGCCGACGAAGCGCTGCTCGCGCGCAAAGGCCTCGCGCAGGTTTTCAAGGACGACGGAGAGGGTGCGCGCGAGTGGGCGAAGCTCGGTGATGCGATCGACAGATGCGGGCGGCGTGAACTGAAGATCGGGAAGGGAGAGACGCTCGGCGGAGGCGGCGAGTTCGGAGACGGGGCGAAGGGACGCGCGCAGGACGAAGGCGACGATAGCAGCCGTGAGCGCGCTGACGAGGACGGCCGAGACGATGTAGAAGCTGGCGCTCTCGAAGGCCTCATGCAGGAGGTGAGACTTGGGCGTAGCGTAGAGCAGAAGGACGGGACGACTGAGGCCGCGACCGCCGGTCTCATCGCGATCAATGATGCGGAGGGCGTGACGTTGCAGGATGCGGAAGGGTCTTCGCGCGAGCCGCTGGTCGCGGATGCCATCGTCAGGCTGGCGGAACTCGGAGAGATTGGCGCTGTTGGCCGAGTGGCCGACGAGACTGCCATCGGCGTTGAAGACAACCCAACGATCTTCTGGCGGAAGGCGAAGCTCGTTGGGGTCGACGAAGATGTGGTCGCCGGGGTCTTCGGCATCCTGCACGGCACCGAGGAGGGAGTCGGCTCTTCCGCGGAGGGCGATATCGAGAGAGCGACGGCCGGCTCGCTGCTCATGAAAGAAGATGGTGACGGAGAGCGCCACCGCGGCGGCGATCTCTGCGAGGAGCACGATGGCGACGACGCGCAGCACGATGGAACGTGTCTTCAAGACTGCGGTTCCTGGGAGAGCCGGTAGCCGCGTCCGCGAACGGTCTCGACGAGATCTTCTCCCGCGACAGTTCGCAGCTTTTTTCGCAGGTTGGAGACGTGGGCTTCGATGACGTTGGAGTGGTGTTCCCAGGTGAAGTCGTAGATGGACTCGAGGAGCTGGCGTTTGCCGACGAGGACGCGCGGCTGGTAGAGGAGGACCTCGAGGATGCGGTACTCGGTGGGCGAGAGAGCGATGGGGGTCTCGCGGAAGCGGACGGACTGCTCGCCGGTGTGGAGGCTGAGGGCGCCGAAGGTGAGCTGGGCGTGGGTGGCGCCTTTGCGCCGTCGGATGAGCGCGCGGGACCGGGCGATGAGCTCGCCGAGATCGAAGGGCTTGGTCATGTAGTCGTCGGCGCCGGTGTCGAGCAGAGCGATGGTCTTGCCGGTGGACTGGACGGCGGTGAGGATGAGGATCGGCGAGGCGTTTTTTGCGGCTCGCAGCCTGCGAACGACTTCTTCGCCGCTGGTCCTGGGGAGCATGAGATCGAGGATGACGAGGTCGTACTCGTTTGCCGCGCAGAGCTGTAATGCATCGTCACCGTCGTACGCGATATCGACGGCGAAGCCGGGGCCCTCGCGGAGACCAATTGCGATGTTCTCGGCGAGACGACGCTCGTCTTCAACGACCAGCACGCGCATACACGATGATGCCATGCGCCCTGCGTCGCCTGCCGGTGTGCGGACGACGCAGGAGGGCTCTCCTGGCGATGGACTTATGCGGTGAGCCGGCGGAGGGAGCGGATGGCGAGCGCGACAGCGGCGGCGTCGCCGGTGATGGCGACGGGGAGATCGGGGAGACCGGCGCCTTGTGTGAGGCCACGACGCGCGAAGAAGCCGCCGTAGGTTCCGGCGGCGGAGCCGAGGGCGCCGAGGGCGATGCCGCCGACGATCGGTCGACGAAAGGCGGTGGCGACGATGGCGCCGACGAAGCCGCCGAGGGCGAGACGGCCGACGAGGCCCAGAGGCGCGGTGCGGTTAGGCGTGTTGGGGAGCTTGTCGCCGATGAACTCACCGACGGCGGCGGCGGTGAAGGCGGTAACGGCGGCGGGGTGCGCGATCCAGGACGCCCAGGTGCCGGTGACGGGGAGCTTGCCAAGACGGGCGAACCAGGCGGCGACGGCGAGAGGCGTGAAGGAACGGAGGCCGGTGCTCACTCCGAGCAGAGGTGTGGCGATGTGGGCGATGACGGCGGACTGCTTCATGAGAACTCCGGGGAGGCTGGGGAATGACGTTCCTTCGGAGTTAGATGCGAGCGACGACGAGCCTGTACGACGCTGTCTGGCGCGGGTGTATGTGTTGCTCCTGGGTGGTTATGAGGAGGCGGATAGAGCTGTAGAGGAAGAGCCGGGTGAAGCTGAGACGCGGTTGATGCGTGGACGGAGGAGGCGGCGAGCGGGCTTCTCGATGAGGAGATACACGGCGATCGAGACGAGGCAGGTGCCGACGAGGTAGGCGGCGACGATGGCGAGGATGTGGGGGGAGTTGCCGAGGCGCATGCCGAAGGTGAGGGTGACGATCGGAACCGTGTGCAGGAGATAGAGGCTATAGCTGGCTTCACCCAGAAGGATGAGGGGAGCGGCGCTGAACGCGCGCGTCCAGGCGGGTTGGGTGGCGAGGCCGAAGATGAGCAATGCGAATACGGGCGCGAGCAGGCCGGTGTGGAGGATGGGGTACGGGATGACGTTGCGGATGGCGATGGCGAGGACCAGAAGGCCGGCGGCGGTGAGGATGGGCCAGGTGCGGCTGCGGCTGGGAAGTTGAAGGAAGAGCGCGCCGGCACCCATGCCGAGGAGGAACTCGGGGAGGCGGACGAGCGGATTAAGCTTGAGCACGCCGAGCCAAGGAAGGTCATTGCTCTGGCTGGTGGTGTGGAGGACACCGTCGGGGTGGAGCAGGACGTAGCTGGTGGTGAAGACGAGGCTGGCGAGCCAGGAGGCGGCGATCCAGAGTGGGAGACGGTTGCGGCCGAGCTTCTCGAGCAGGCGCATGGCGAAGGGGAAGATGAGGTAGAAGATGACCTCGACCGAGAGGCTCCAGGCGACGGGATTCCAGAAGAAGAGGATGCGGGGAAACCAGGCCTCCAGCAGAAGCGGGTTCGAGACGAGAACGAGGCCGCCGACGTGCATGCGTTGCGCGATGGGAAGGAAGTGCAGGAGGTTGGGGATGGTGACGAGCAGCGAGAAGAGGTAGGCGGGATAGATGCGGGCGAAGCGTGCCTGCCAGAAGCGGGGCTTGGCGATCTCGCGGCCGGCGTAGACGTAGACGAGGATGAAGCCGGAGAGGACAAAGAAGAAGCCGACGCCGAGGTAGCCGACGCTGATGATGGACTGGTAGAGCGGCGTGCCGCCGGTCCAGAGGCCGATCTCGCGGATGTGAAAGAGGACGACCCAGAGCGCGGCGAAGAAGCGGATGGAGGTCAGGGCGGGGATGTCCGGGCGGAGACGGGTGGTGGAGGCCAGTGACATGGACGATGTCCTCAGAGGGGCCCCACAGCTGTAGGAAGGAGATTACGGTGGCGCGGGTGCGGACGTCAACGAATGTTTCGTGCCGGAAGAGCTGGAGGTTTGCGGGAGGGATGAAGGCGTATTGCGAGGAGGCGGGTGCGCCTCAAGGAGATCACGCGGTGTTGTGGTTGACGCGAAGACCGAGGAGCTAAGGGCGGCCGCGGCGAAGGAGGACGGGGGAGAAGGTGACGAGGAAGGCGGCGGCCAGGGTGAGCAGAAGCGCCAGCAGAGAGGGAAAGAAGAGGAAGATGGACCAGGAGAGCAGGATCCAGAAGGCCATGTTCGCGGAGGCGGCGAGATAGACCCAGGAGGAGAAGCGGTGCTGATCGCGGACGAAGTCCATGCGGGCGAGGGTGGGGATGGGCCGCTGGCTCTTGTCGATGGCGCGGAGGAGGACGACAGGCGCGAGATTGAGGATGAGGAAGAGAGCCGTGAGGAGGAGCGGCGTGGTGAGGAGCATGACAGGGAGGGTGGCGGAGAGAGGGCTGGTGGGAAGCCAGTGCTCGACAAAGAAGAGAACGGTGATGGTGACGAGGATGTTGAGCGTGGCGCCGGCGTTGACGAGCGGCGGGAAGTGGGCCATATCGCCGAGACGGTTCATCTGGTCGAGCGGCTTGTCGGAACTTGAAGTGGTGAAGGGCGGCATGGGTGACTCCGTGGGCGTGACTGGAGTTTACTGGTTGGACGGGCGCTTCGGGAGTAGGGCGCAGGCTTTGAAGTTGCCGGGGGTGATCACTATGAGTGAGAAGCGGGAGTCAGTGTGGGAGTATCCGAGGCCGCCTCGGCTGGAGCGGACGGAGCGGCGGCTGCGGGTGATGCATGCGGGCATGGTGATTGCGGAGACGCGGCGAGGCATGCGGGTGCTTGAGACAAGCCATCCCCCGGTGTACTACCTGCCCCCCGAGGATGTGGCGATGCAGGTGATGCGGCGGAGCGCGCGGGGCGGCAGCTTCTGCGAGTTCAAGGGAGTCGCGAGCTACTGGAATCTCGACGTGAATGGAGCGCATCGGGAGGATCGGACGGTGATTGAAGGCGTGCCGGTGGTGCCGGCGGTGGCGTGGAGCTACGGGACGCCGACGAAGGCGTACGCGGGGCTGAGGGACTACCTGGCGATCTACGCCAGCAAAGTGGATGAGTGCTTCGTCGATGACGAACAGGTAGAGGCTCAGGCGGGGGACTTCTATGGCGGTTGGATTACAAGCTGGGTCACGGGGCCGTTCAAAGGGGCGCCAGGGACGATGGGCTGGTGATAGCGGTTTGGTCTTTGTTGGCGGGCTGAGGATGGCTTCGTCGACGTAAGGTGTTGCTTTCTTCGTTAGAAGCGGAATGCGGCGATGATCTCGACCAAGGTGTTCGCGCCGTTGTGGGCGAGGATGCTGCCGAGCAGACTGCGGCTTCGCAGGCGAACGACCGCATACCAGATGGCCATGGGAAAAACATCAAGCAGCCGTCGCCAGACGACGAAGAACCTTCCATTGTCAAACTGAAAGGCATGGCCCGAGGTGAACCAGACGGCCGTAAGAAGAACGGCGACCACTTCTGCTCGACGATCCTCTTCTCGTTCTGAGAACGTGCGAAGCAGAAGCGCAAGACCGACGCCGCGGAAGGCGAGTTCTTCGACGAGTCCGGGAAGGAGTGCCTGATAGGCGAAGGTTTCAGCGTCGGGCCGGGTGCCTGGTGAGAACAGCGCCGGCAGGGTAGCGATCGTTAGAGCGCCGGCGACGCCGGCGATGGTCCAGGCGATCTCCGGCCGTGATCGTGGGAGGCGCAGACCAATCTCTTCGTTGCTGAAGAAGCGCTTCGCGACGGCAAAGCTGAAGATCAGCGACGCCGTCTGTCCGATCCAGTTCCACTGGCCAAAGTTCCAGTGAAGGAGGATCGGCAGCATGCCGATGGCATCGTCGATGAGGATGTAGAGAAAGAGCCAACCGAGGTAACGAGGACGTCTTCTGTGGGCGAATAGGCAGGCGATGGCGGTCGCGATGGCGAGCGGAACGAGGTCGGTAAGCCAGACCTCGAGTAGACCTCGGAACAGGGGCATGAGACGAACGTACGCTGGGGTCCTGGAGGAAGTTCCGCTGTGGCGTCCACGGCGTGCCGTTGGCACGATGAGGAGAACAGCGGCGTGTCCACGAGCTGGGTGCGCCATGGACCGTTGCGGCTACTGCTTGGCTTTGGCGGCTGCCATAGCGGCGGTGATGATGTCGTTTTGTTTTTTGAAGAAGCCATCGTAGTCGCCGCTTCGTTCGGCGAAGCGCTGCGGCTTGACGCGCTCGACGAGGATCTCGTGGGCATCGGGTGCCGTGGTGAGGAGATGCATGGTCTCGGAGGTATAGTCGGCGAGCGGCATGGCGTTGGGGTTCTTTGCTTGCTCAGGGCCTGTGAGCTCGGTCTGGGTAAGTGGGGGCACGAGCGCGATGATCTGGATGGACGTGTCCTTGAGCTGATAGCGCAGGGACTGGGTGTAGGAGTGGATGGCGGCCTTGGTGAGGCTGTAGGTGGGGGTGTCGGCACGCGGCACGAAGGCGAGGCCGGAGGTATTGGTGAGGATGACCGCACGCGGCTGCTTGAGAAGGTGCGGCAGGAGAGCATCGGTGAGGCGTATGGGGCCGAGCAGGTTGGTGTTGATGGTGGGCTCGAGCACGTCCGCTGTGCCGGCCTTGACGTCTTCGATGCGCATGATGCCGGCGTTGTGCATGACGACGTTGAGCGCGGGAAAGTCTTTGACGACTTGATCTGCAAAGGAGCGGATGTCTGCTGGATTTCCGATATCGAGAACAAACGACTTCATGCCGGGATTGGCGGCGGTGGTCTCGTCGAGCGCGTTCTGCCGGCGGCCGGTGATGATGACCTGATTGCCTGTGTCATGGAAGGCTTTGGCGAGCGCCTGGCCGATGCCGGAGCCGCCGCCGGTGATGAGGATGGTATTGCCGGTCATTCGCATGAGGTTTCTCCTGTTTGCTTATCTTAAGCGGTCACAAACTTAAGTAAAGTAGGCACCTTAAAGTTCTATACTTACCTGAAGGAGAGTGTCAGATGCTAACCGGATCGAGAGCCCGAAGTGAACTCGTCGCCGCACGGGCCAGACCACGGCCGACTCCGCCCACGGAGGAGCTTGATCCTGAGCTGGAGATCCTGGTGCGGGAGATTATCGGGCGGGTGGCGGATAAGTGGACGATGCTGGTGCTGGAGGTACTCGATGAGCGCGGCCGGCTGCGCTTTACACGGCTCGGCGAACTCGTCGGTGGGATCAGCCAGAAGATGCTGACGAAGACGGTGCGGCAGATGGAGGCAGACGGGTTGGTGGCTCGGACCATCTATCCAGTTATTCCGCCAAGGGTGGAGTATGAGTTGACGGAGATGGGGCGCAGCCTGGGCGCAGCGTTCTGCTCCGTATGGATATGGGCGGAGGAGCATCGCGAGGCGATTGAGACTGCGAGGAAGGTGTTTCGAGAGCGACCCGGTGTGTAGAAAGAAGTTTGTGTCTGCCCCGGGGTGATGGCGTGAGACAGACACAACCTCTCGTAAACTAGTTCTCGACGGCCTTTTCTTTCTCGATGGCCTGATCTGCGGGAATGTTGAGCTTGAGCTTGCCACCCTCGACCGAGTCGACATACTTCAGCTTGATGTAGTGGTGCTGGCCGTGGGCGAGGGGGTCATTCTTGGTGAGCTTAATGCCGATGTTGTCGACCGAGCCGACGTGAGCGCCGTCAGAGCCGACGACTTCCATGTGCTCTTCGATGGTGTTGATGTCGATCATGTTTGATTTCTCGCTTTCCTGGGGTTTGGATGCGAGGGTGGGTGCAGACGGTTTGATAAGAGTTGGAGTGGTTTGCGCGCGGCAGGTGGAAGAAGAACTGTGTGGAGGCGTGATCGGGAGAGGAGCGTGGCTTTTTGACTCAAGAGATCTCTCCGCTTCGCCTGCGCTGCGCTACGGCTTCGGTCGAGATGACGGCCGTCGTAGGTGACTGAGCGCGGGTGTCTCAGGTAGTGGGGCTGGTGTCGGCGGGGGTGGCGTAGCGGCGTCGGGTGGTGCGGCGTCGGGCGGTGGGTTTGGGGGTGTCGGGGGTGTCTTCGGTATCGTCGTCGCGGAAGTTGCAGGCGGCCATGGCGGTGGCAGTCTCGGGGTTGCGCATGAACATCTCCCAGACGAAGCCGGTGCGGAGGTTTTCGGCCATGATGACGCCGATGCCGACGTCGATGCCGAGGCAATCGGGGTCGTACCAGAGCTGTTCGGGGTGGAAGGCGTCGCAGAAGCCATAGCGGCCCCAGGCGTCGCGGCCGTAACGCTCGTAGCAGGAGCGGAGGGTGCGGACGCACTCCTTCGGAAGGAAAGGGAGCGAGCCGGCGGCGGCGCAGGGCACGATGGAGCCGTCGACCGGACCCATGAGCGGTGGGCCGCCCCAGGCGGTGTAGCCGTGCTGCCAGTCGGAGGCGGTGATGCCCCAATAGTCGTCGGTGTAGCCGCGCTTGAGGGTCATGAGGAAGGCTTTGTGGGCGCGGGTGGCGGTGACGGAGTTCTGGAAGTAGTTGGTGTAGTTGTCGCGCTGGCGGGCGAAGTCAAACCAGGCGTGCGAGTACTGATGGACGAAGAGAGGATCACGGCCGGAGATGTAATCGAAGGTGCGGAAGCGGACCTGCGGGCGGGAGAAGGCGTCCCAGGTGCTGGGCGGGACGGGATGGGTGCGGGAGCCGATGGCGAGCAGATAGAGCATCATGAGCTCGCAGTAGTGATCCCAGCGGGTGTTGATGAAGCCGGTGGCGGGGTACCAGCCCATGGCAAAGGAGGTGCCTCCGTTGAGCATCCAGGGCCAGTCGACGCGCTCGTAGAGGCGGGTGGCGAGATCCTTGATGCGGCCATCGTTGAAGTAGGCACGGCAGGTGAGGACGCCGCAGAGGAGGATGGCGGTGTCGATGGAGGAGACTTCGCTCCAGCTGGTGGGCTTGCCGGTGGAGACGTGGTTGAAGTGGTAGAAGAAGCCGTGCTCGTGCTGCATGTGGTTGAGGTGGAAGTCGAGCGTGGTGAGGACCTGGCGCTGGACGGCGTCGGAGGCGATGTAGCCCTCTTTGTGGGCGATGCAGAGGGCGGTGAGGCCGAAGCCGGTGGCGGCGATGGAGGCGGTGGTGCGTTCGTCGCGATCGCCGGTGGAGCGGCGATTGATGGCGCGGTCGAGGACCTGGCCTGTCTTGGGATCGGTCTGCTCGGTGAAGTAGAGGCAGCCGCGTTGCTGCATCTCCATGAGGAAGGCGTTGTCTTCGGCGGTGAGGCCTTCGGGCGGGGCCACGTCGTCCTCGTCGGAGTACGTTTCGTCGGAGTCATCGGTGGGTTGCTGGGCGGGCTTTGCGGTTATGGCGGGTCTCGTGGGAGAGCGTTTTGTCTGCGCGAGAGCGGGCGACTCGGCCGTGAACCCGGCGAGGAGCGCTCCAGCTAATAGTTTGGCTGCCTCGCGGCGGCTCAGCGCATCCTCACTCACTCGACCACTGACTCCATGGGGGATCAGACGCGGGCCGGTCGCAGAGGATGCGCGACCGGCTGGCGAGCTGTTGCTTCATTATCCCTAATGTGCCGGCGGGGCGCCCTGCACCTTTAGAAGGACGAGGGCCTGCGGCGGAAGGGTGAGATGGAGGTCGCCGTTGCTGAGGTGCATGGTTTCAGGCGGCGAAGCCATGCCCGCGGCCCGGAGATCGGCGATCTGCTTGCGGGATGGCGTGGCGGGGCGGCCCATGGCGTCGAAGGCTTTGACGGCGTTGCCGTGGTCGGGGTCGAGGCGCTGCACGGTGACGGTGGCGCTGGGGGCGATGCCGGTGAGGTGGACGGTGAAGGACTTGGTGGGGCCGGGATTGGCGGGCGGCGGGGTGTAGGTGGCGCCTTCGCCGTAGGGGGCGACGTAGTTCCAGACGGCGACCGCGAGCGAACCATCGGAGGAGCGGGTGGCGAGGGCGTCTTCTATTTCCGGGGCGCCGGCGGCAGAGTTTACTTTCAGGCGCTGGTCGCCGAGCTGGTGGAGCATGGAAAAGGCGTTGAAGGCGGGCTTGTGGATGCCATCTTCGGCGATGATGCCGAAGCCGCCGTAGAAGGGGGAGCGGACGACGCCCTGCTCTTCGAAGACGTCGGAGAAGGTCCAGTAGGACATCTGCTCGGTGAGGCCGTCGCAGAGGCGGATGTTGTTGGCGAGCCAGGGCCCCATGTAGACGGAGTCGGTGACGTCGGGCTCGTTCGAGTAGCTGGCGTTGTACTCGGAGAAGAAGAGGGGCATGTGGGGGAAGGGCGAGGCGGCGATCTCGTCATGAACTTTCCTGATGGCGAGGTAGACCATTTTGTCGCGTGGAACGGGGGTGTCGGAGCCGAGGATGTGTTTGTAGTCGTCGTTGCCGTAGACGTGTGAGGAGGTGAAGTCGACGGGAATGTTTTTCGACTTGCAATGGGCTAGGAACTCACCGACATAGGCAGCCTGGGCGGTGGAGGGGCCGCCGACGCGGAGGCGGCTCGAGACCTTCTTGAGGGCGAGCGCGGTGTGGTCGTAGAGCTCGTAGTAGGTGGGCATGTTGGGGCGACCGCCCCAGAAGTCAAGGTTAGGCTCGTTCCAGACTTCGAAGTCCCAGGTGGAGACTTCCGCGATGCCATAGCGATCGATGAGGTGCTGGGCGAAGGCGCCGATCATGGCGTCCCACTCGGCGTAGTCCTTGGGTGGGGCGACGTTGGGGTGGTACCAGAAAGGGTGGAGGTCATCGGGCTTTGAGGACATCTTTTTGGGCATGAAGGAGAGCTCGACGAAGGGGCGAACGCCGAGGTCGAGGAGGCCGTCGTAGATCTGGTCGATGTAGGAGAAGTTGTAGGGGCTGGCCTGCTCGACCTTGGTGGCGGCGAGGCCGGGATCTTTGTACTGGGCGTTGGGATCGAAGAGGCCGACGTCGTCGTTGAAGATGCCGTGGAAGCGAACGGCTTTGAAGCCGGTGGCGGCGTGGACGGTGCGCATGTCTTTGCGGTAGTCGTCGCGGAGGGAGAGGATGGCGCGGCCGGAGCCGAAGGTTTGTTCCCAGACGTGGGGGAAGGGGGTGGTGGCGGCGCGGGCGTCGACGGTGATGGTCTCGGAGGTCTGGCTTCCAGTTTGGGCGCCGGCGAACGAGGTGGCGAGAAGGCTGGAGGCGAGGAGGAGATACGGGAGCTTGGACATAAGTTCTCTCTCTATGGGGGGACCCCCCTGTACTTCAGTTCTCAAAGTCTTGATTGCAGGGTGTTTCGGTTGTGGCCTGGTCTGACTTGGTCCAGACCTTAGCGGCTGAAGCCGCATAGCGATGGGGGTTAGGGATGTGGCTGACGCCACGCCCATAACGATGATGACGCTCTCTGTCGCCTGTATCGACGGCTGAAGCTGTGTGCTTGAAGGTGGTTGACGGCCAATTGTTGAGTGCAGCTTCAGGATAGCTGAGGGCGTTGGGAGGTTGCGCCAACGGAGTTGGGCAGAGCTAGTGTCTGCGTGGAAAGAGGGTGCGCCTTGCGGTGCACCCTCTGCTGGTTGTTGGTCTGGCGGTCGCGGATCAGCTTAGAAGCTGAAGCGGGCCTGGAGGTTGACGGTGCGGCCGGCGAGGCCACGAGAGGCCTGGCCGAAGCTTACGCTCTGGACGTTGGTATCAATACTGCTGTTGTCCAGGTTGGTGTTGTTGAAGAGATTGAAGGCGTCTGCCCGAATCTCAACCGAGGCGTGCTCGCCGACGATGCGGCCAGGGTGTAGGCCGAAGGCCTTGGTGATCGTGGCGTCGAGATCCTGATAGCCGGGACCGGTGAAGGCGTTACGGGAGACCCCAGGAAGCTGGGGCAGAGTATAGACGGGGCTGGTGACCACACCACCGGCATTGACGCCAGTGACCACCGAGCCTATGCCGGAGGCGGGAAGGGCGAAGTAGGTCTGGTTCGCGCCGGCGTTGGGGAAGTTTGGATTGTTTGGCGTGGGATGTACTTCATAGGCGCTGTTGCTGCGGTTGCTTCCACCGCCGCCGTTGTAGGCGGTGGGGCGCAGCTGACTGTAGCCGCTGGCTGCGTAGTAGAGGCTGCCGCCGCTCACATTGAAGTTGGAGGTGAAGGGGAAGCCGGTGTGGAGATTGTAGATGCCGGAGAGGGACCAGCCGTTCAGCACCTGACCGATGGCGCGATTGCCGTGCCAGTACATGGGCTGCCAGAGACCGCTGAGCTTGAAGGCCTTGGCGATGTTGAAGTCGGAGCGGCCGTAGGCGAGGTCGGGGCGGTAAGGGTAGGGATCCTGGTAGTAGGGATAGGAGCCAGTGTCCATGGACCGGGCGTACTGGAATTCGGCGTCGAACTGGACGTCGTGCGACATCTGGTGCTTGAGCCCGAGGAGAAGGGCGTTGCTATTGGCGGTGCCGGTGTTCGCGAAGAGCTGAACGTTTTGCAGCTGAGGATTCTGGGCCTGGCCGTTGGCGAAGGCGTTGACGTAGCTCTGCGAGTTGAGCGTCAGGTGGCGTGTGACCGAGCCCTGGTAACCAATTGTGCCGACGAGCTGGTGGCCAAGGTCAATCTGGGTATCAAGGGAGAAGTTCTGGGTGTAGATGGTGGGCTGGTTCGCCTGATAAGCGACGGCAGAGGAGCCCTGCGCGACGGGTAGGTTGGCGGAGTTGAAGGTGGTGATGGCATTAGGATTCGCCGGGTAGCCGAAGAGGGTATCTGGCGTCGGCGCGGTCCCATAAACGATGTGAGGGTCAGCCGACGTGGGGGTGGAGTTGTTGAAGCTGGCGTTGTAGATGAACGGCGGATTGCCCGCGCCGTTGCTCTGGATGGCGATCTCGGTCTGGTTGAAGTTGAGGCCGTAGCCGCCGCGAAGGACCATGCGGTTTCGCAGGCTTTCGGGAGCGTAGCTGAAGCCGAACTGCGGGCCGACGTTGCCGGTCTGCGGGCTGGTAAGATCGCCGCCACGCCGGATGCTGATGCCGGTGTAGGTGCTGGCCCCGGAGCCGAACTGAACGACGCCGAGATTGTTCTGTTTGGAGTAGAGGGAGCCGAAGTAGGAGTAGCGAACGCCGACGTTGAGGGTGAGGTTCGGCGTTGCTTTCCAGGCGTCCTGCACGAAGCCACCCCAGATATTGGTCCGGGTGTCTTGACGGTTGGTAGTGGGGATTCCGGTTGCAGGATCGAAGGTTCCGGATTCCCCGTGCGGTGCGTCGTTGAGAAAGTTCCAAAGGTTGTAGAAGATGTAGCTCGGACGGGCGCCACCGACGTTGTTATTGAGGTAATAGATCCTGTCGAGCTCGCCGCCGAACTTGATGGTGTGATTGCCGACGATCTTGGTAGCGACATCCTTGTAGGTATAGGAGTGCTGGTTGAGGTTTGACGGTCCAGGAGCTCCGAAGGAGGAGAGCTGGAAGGTTCCAGTGAGATTGCCGAAGGCGTCAACCTGGGAGCTGGGCAGGCCAAAGGGCGCCTGCGGATTCGAGGTGACCTCATTCCAGCGATAGCCGGCGTCATTGACGCGCGCTTCGTTCAGGAAGCTGGCGGAGAAGGTGTGATTCCAGATGCCGGAGTAAGCGTCGTTGATCTGGTTGTGGTGGAAGAGATTTTGCGCGCGAACGGGGCCGTTGTAGTTGGTCCGGTTGAGCGGCACCCAATAGATGGCGAACGCGACGTGATCCTTGCTGCCGACGTTGGCATCGAGCCGGCCGTTGTACTGGGAGGCGGTCTGCTGGGTGGGGTTCGCCGTGGTGTAGAGAGCGATGTCCGGAGAGCCGTCTAGACCGTTTCCCTGTCCAGGATTCTGCAGGCTCTGGTAGCTAGGATCCTGGGTGCCGCGTGCCGTGGTGAGGGGAGAACCGATATCGAGGCCGCCGGCGAGGGTGTGGCAGGTGACAGGCCCATTTGCGGGGTTCTCATTGAGGCCGGCACTGGCGCAGGTACCTCCGGGAGCGCCGGAGGACGAGGGCGCCTCGCCGGGGAAGTTGAGGTAGGTGGAGGCGACGGAGCCTGCTGGAGCGAGGGCACGGAGAGCGCTGGTCTCATACCAGCCGGTGGTGGTGGCGGGCGAGTTGTCGCGCTGAGTTTCGTAGGCAAAGAAGGCGAAGATCTTGTCCTTCCAGATTGGGCCGCCGATGGAGCCGCCGATCTGGTTGGCGCGCTGGTTATCGCGCAGCAGCTGGCGATCGGCCGGGCTGCCCGCGGTGAAGGTTCCGGAGCCGTTATAGCGCTGATAGGCGTTGAGGCCGGGGCGATAGGCGCGGAAGAAAGCGGAGCCGTGGAAGTCGTTGGTCCCGGTCTTTGAGGTGAGCTGGACCTGGGCACCGGAGAAGCGGCCGTTTTCGGCGTCGTAGCCGTTGGCGATGACTTTGACGTTGCCGATGGAGTCTTCAGTGGGGGTGATGACGGAGGCGCCGCCCCAGACGGCGGAGACGGTGGAGATGCCGTCGATGGAGATGCCGTTCGAGTCGTTGCGGGAGCCGTTGACGTTCGACTGCGGGGCGTTCTCGGTCTGGAAGATGCCCTGGCCGCTGCCGCCGGGGCCGACGGTTCCGGGGAGGTTGCGGGCCGAGCCGGCGCTGCCACGAGCGCCGTCGCCAAATACGCCGGGCGCAAGCTGGACGAGCGAGAAGACGTCACGACCGGAGGAGGGAAGGTGCTGGATCTGCTCGGAAGAGATGTTGCCATTGATGGAGGCGGTCTCGGAGTCGAGCGTTGGGACGTTGTTGGCGTTGACGTTGACGGTGGTGGTGGTTTCGCCAAGGGGGAGCTGGACGTTGACGGCGTTGGCCTGGTCGGGGTTGAGATGGACGTTCTGGATGGTCTGGGTCTGAAAGCCCTTAGCGGTAGCGGTGAGGGTGTAGTTGTCGGGTGCGAGGGCGTTGAAGTTATACGTTCCACTCTCGTTGGAGGTGGCGGTAATGGAGTGGTTGTTGTCGGTGTCGAGGAGGGTGAGGGTGGCGTTAGGGATGATGGCGCCGGTGGAGTCGGTGACGGTGCCCTGGATGGAGGCGCGGAACTGGGCGAGTGCGGGTGTGGCGAGCAGGGCGAGACCTGAGGCGGCGAGGCCGGCCTCAAGGCTAATGCGCCTGATGCGGTGAAGGGACGAACGTTTCATGTACAGCCTCCGAAGGGTGAAAGGGGAGTTCAGTGTGCTGGCGGAGCCCCTGCGGCCGATCGAGTGTGGGCGCCTGGGGAGTTCCGGGGCAATCGATTGCCTAAACCGAGGAAGATAGTGCACTTCTCGCGATAGGACTGTCAATTAGGGGACGGCAGCTTGTACCCTCCGGGCTACTGTGCCATTCTGGCGACGGATTCCAGAGCGGCGTTTTGGGGAGATCGACCGGTGATGCGAGGGCATTCTTCGACGGGGCAAACAAGTTTGAAGGCGCTGGCGGAGCACTTGCGACTGTCGTCGGCGGCGGTGTCGCGGGTGCTGAATGGGACGCCGGAGGCGCGATCGATCCCGAAGACGACGCAGGACCGCATCTTTGCGGCGGCGAAGGAGCTGAACTACCGGCCGAATCCGTTTGCGCGGTCGCTGCGGAACCGGCGGAGCCAGACGATCGGAGTGCTGGTGCCGGAGATGAGTGAGGGATATGCGACGCTGGTGCTGAGCGGCATCGAAGACCGGCTGATGGAGGCGGAGTACTTCTATTTTCTGGTGAGCCACAGGCATCGGCCGGAGATGATTGCGCGGGCGCAGGGGCTGCTGCTGGAACGGGCGGTGGAAGGTGTGATTGCGATCGATACGCTGCTTGAGAATGAGTGTCCGGTGCCGACGGTGGCGGTGTCGGGCCACCATGAGCCGCTAGGGGTGACGCAGATCAGCCTGAACCACAGGCTGGCGGCGGAGCTGGCGCTCGAGCACCTGGTGGGGCTGGGGCACAGGCGGATAGCGTTCATTAAGGGGCAGAGCTTCAGCTCGGATACGGAGGCGCGATGGCGCGGGATCCGGCAGGTGGCGGCACAGATGGGCGTGGCGATCGAACCGCAGCTGACGGCGGTGTTGCAAGGGGAGGATCCGTCGCATCGGTCGGGATATGAGGCGACGCAGCAGCTGCTGGCGACGGGGGAGCGGTTTACGGCGCTGTTTGCGTTCAACGATGTGTCGGCGATCGGGGCGGTGCGGGGGCTGCGGGAGGCGGGTCTGCGGGTGCCGGAGGATGTGTCGGTGGTGGGGTTTGACGATGTGCAGTCGGCGGCGTTTCAGCATCCGGCGCTGACGACGGTGCGGCAGCCGCTGCGGACGATGGGGCTGCTGGCGGCGGAGACGGTGCTGGCGCAGATCGCGGAGGGCGTGGGCGCGCCGCGGAATATTGTGGTGGATCCGGAGCTGGTGGCGCGGGGCTCGACGGCAGCGGCGCGTGAGACGGGCGTGGTGGTGGAGTTTGCCGTGGAGCGGGAGAGTGCGGCGGGGTGAGAGGACGCGGGTGGCCGCGTCCTCTGCCGAGTTGGATTAGCCCTGGAGCGAGTAGTTGACGGTGATGGTGGTCTCGACGGCGGTGGGCTCGCCGTTGAGGATGTAGGGCTTATAGGTCCACTGGCGGACGGCCTCGAGGGCGGAGGCGCGGAGGTCGGCGGGGCCGGAGATGACCGTTAGATTTTCGATGGTGCCGTCTTTGCCGATGACGGCATGGAGGACGACGGCGCCCTGGATCTTGGCGTCCCGGGCGGCCTGGGGGTAGGTGGGGTTGACGTGGGTGAGGAGGTTGCCGGCCATGACGCCGCCGGAGACGCGGGCGGTGTGAGGGGCTGGGGCGGATGGAGCTTCGGCGGCAGTAGCGGTGGGAGAGGCAACGTTGACGCGCAGGGCGAGCGCGGTGGTGCAGGCGGTGAGAGCGAAGGCGGCGGCGGCGGTGAGGGTGAGGGCGCGACGGAGGCGAGGGAGCGGACGTTGGGTTTCGGTGAGGTGCATGAGTCTCCTTTCGAACGTGTGGGCATCGAGGATTCCGATGGCGTGAGGGATGGGAAGCGGGGGTTTGACGAGAAGCAGAGAGGCGAGGTGAAGGAGGGAACGGGCGTACGCACGGCGGCCGGTGAGCGAGGCGGCGAGTTGATCGCAGACGATCTCGCGGGTGTCGGTGAGGCGGCTGCGGGTGAGCCAAAGGAAGGGGTGGAAGCTGACGGGAAGCGAGACGAGCTGGTAGAGGAGATTTTTGAGGAAGTCGCGGCGGTGAAGGTGGGCGAACTCGTGGGCGAGGACGGTGTGCAGGTCGCTCTCGGAGAAGTTGGCGAGCAGGGCGTCTGGCAGAAGGATGAGGTGGCGACGAAGGCCGAAGGTGACGGGTGCGGCGATGCGGGCGGAGGTGGCGACGATGACGCCGCTGACCGCGAAGTGAGCGCTGCAGCGTGACCGGAAGGCGGCGCTTGCGGGAGAGAGGACGAGCTTCGCAGCGGAACGGCGGAGTGCGGCGAGGGCGAGGGCTCGCCAGACGAAGCGGGCGAGCATGCAGCAGAGAAGTGCGGTGTAGGCGGCGATGCCACTGAACAGCAGAGGCTTGGAGAGATGCAACGAGGTGAGGGGTGAGGCGGGGCCGATGATGGTGGAGACGGAGACGCCGTGAGCGGGTGCGATGGCGCGAGGCCAGAGCGCGATGACGGCGCGCAGAGATGCGGGCGACACCGAGCAGGCGGGTAGAACGGCCTGAAGGAGAAGGGTGATGGCCCAGACGCGGTGTTCCGCGAGGGCGCCGAGCGGGCGCAGAACGCGGGCCGCGAGCCAGCCACAGAGCAAGAGCAAGGGAGGCTGCCAGAGGGAGTTGAGGAGATAGCCCGAAGCGAAGGAAGTGAGGGCGCTCATGACTCCTCCGATCTGCGGTTGAAGCGATCGGTGATCGCGGCAAGCTGTGTGGCATCGATCTGGCGGCTTTTGAGAAGGCTCATGACGAGCTCTTCGCTGGAGCCGCCGAACATGCGATCGATGAGGTCGCGCACGCTCTGCCCGGAGGCGCGGGCTTCCGTAACGGCGGCGCTGTAGACGAAGGCGCGGCCCTGGAGCTCGCGTTTGAGTTTGCCCTTGCGCTCGAGGATGTTAAGCATGGTCTGGACGGTGGTGTAGGCGAGGGGTGGAGCGAGTTTTTCCTGCACGGCGGCGACAGTGGCTCGGCCGTGCTTCCAGACGACCTGCATGATTTTGAGTTCGAGGCGGGTGAGGCCGGATTTGGGGGGCGAGGGCATGGAGACGGTGGCTCCTAAGTTGTTAGGAGGACGGTAGGCCCGGGTGGGGAGGCTTGTCAACTAAAAACTTAGGAGATGGTTGTTGCCGAGTTGTGTGGGGGGCTGAGAAGTCCGAGGTGGAACGATTGTTCCCGGTGGGTGGGTGTCCCCGGTAGAGAAGCAGATTCCTCGCTGTAGCTCGGAATGACAAGCAAAGAGACAGTGCGCAGCGCTTCGGTCGGAGGGACAGACAAAGACGGAGCGCGTCGCTGCGCTCCGTCGTCAAGGCGAATGGGGATTTCTCGCTGCGCTCGGAATGACAACCAAATATTGCTTTGGCGAGGCCAGGGCGCGATGGAATGCTACCGGGTTGCGGCGTTCGACAGGAAGCTACCCATGTTGCGGTGAAGGCGGCTAGGCGGTGGCCGCGGATGTGTGGGGCAGGGAGGTGGAGGCGCGGGTGAGGCCGAAGACGGCGATGTAGAGGTAGCAGAGGACGGGCAGGATGAAGGCGTGGTGGACGCCGAAGCGGTCGGCGAGGAAGCCCTGGGCGACGGGGAGGATGGCGCCGCCGACGATAGCCATGACCATGAGGGATGAGCCCTTGCTGGTGAGGGGGCCGAGGCCTTCGAGGCCGATGGTGAAGATGCTGGGGAACATGACGGAGTTGAAGAGGCCGACGAGGATGACGCTCCAGACGGCGATGTTGCCGAGGGTGAGCATGGTGGTGATGACGAGGGCGGCGGCGATGAAGGCGACGAGGGCGAGCAGGCGGGAGGCGCGGACGCGGGTGAGGATGGCGGATCCGGCGAAGCGGCCGATCATGGCGCCGAGCCAGTAGTAGGAGACGAGATGGGCGGCGGCGCGCTCGGTGAGGTTACCGATCTCGGGGAGAGAGAGGTAGTTGACGAGGAAGCTGCCGATCGAGACCTCGGCGCCGACGTAGAGGAAGATGGCGCCCGCGGCGAGGAGGAGCTGGCGGTGGCGCCAGATGCTGTCGTGGGTGGCGGTGGTGTCGAGCGCGCCGGGGCGGATGTCCTGGGTGAAGCTCATGCTGGGGAGCTTGACCACTGCGATGGCGATGGCGAGCAGGATGAGGGCGAGCGCGATGCCGGTGTAGGGGATGCGGACGGTGGAGGCCTGCTCAGTGCGGTAGGTCTGGAGGGCGGCGGCGGAGAGGGAGTGGAGTCGCTCTGGCGCGAGGGTAGAGCTGCTGAGGATGACGGCGGCGCCGAAGAAGGGCGCGACGGTGGTGCCGAGGGAATTAAAAGCTTGCGAAAGGTTGAGGCGGGAGGAGGCGGTGCGCTCGGGGCCGAGATTGGCGACGTACGGGTTGGCGGCGACCTGGAGCGCGGTGATGCCGGCGGCGAGGACGATGAGGGCGCCGAGGAAGAGCGGGAAGGAGGCTACCGAGGCGGCGGGAACAAAGAGCAGGGCGCCGAGGGCCATGACGAGCAGGCCCGCGACCATCGTCCGCTTGTAGCCGATCCACTCGACGAGCTTGCCGGCGGGCTGGGCGAAGACGAAGTAGGAGGAGAAGAAGGCGAACTGGACCATCATGGCCTGGGCGAAGCCGAGCTCGAAGATGGATTTGAGGTGGGGGATGAGGATGTCGTTCAGGCAGGTGAGGAAGCCCCACATGAAAAAGAGCATGGTGGCGATCGACATGGCACGGACGTTGGTGGATTCGAGGTGGTTGTCGAGGGCGGGGCTGGCGGATTGCATAGAGATGGCCATGTGGACGGTGGCTCCTAAGGGTCGTGAGACGGGTAGAACAAGCAACGGCAAAGGCGAAATACAGGGGTCTCTCCGCTGCGGCGCTGCGCGCCTTCGGTCGAGATGACGGCTTCTGTGAAAGGAAGCGAGAGTTCTAAGCGGGTGCGCCTATTCCTTATACGCGATGTGTTGACGGGGTGGCTGGCGGATTTGTGGGAGTGGGCGACAACGGTTCGGAGCGCGGGATAGACTTCTGGCGAAGCAACTTTGATGGATTTGAGGAGATTTCTTTGCGTTTACCGAGGCTGATGGCTGGGGTGGTGATGTCGGGTGTTGTATCCGGGATGGTTACAGTTGCTGCGATGGGGCAGGGACCGAAGAGTGCGAAGGCGGCGGTGGCGCCGCAGCCCTGGATGAATACCTCACTTAGCGCGGATGAACGGGCGGATCTGGTTGTAAAGGCGATGACGCTCGACGAGAAGATCCGACTGGTGCACGGGATTGGGTGGGGGCCGCTGCGCGAGGGCGATCCGGTGCCGGCGGATAACAATGGCGGTGCGGGTGAGGTGGAGGGGATTGCGCGGCTGGGGATTCCGGCGATTCAGCAGGCGGACTCCGCGGTGGGTGCGCGGATGGCGGCGAAAGAGAGCCGATATGCGACGCTGCTGCCGAGCGTGCTGGGGGCGGCGAGTTCGTGGGATCCGGATGCGGCGTATCTGTATGGGGATGTGATCGGGCGGGAGCTGCGGGCGCAGGGGTACAACCAGTCGATTGGCGGCGGGGTGGATCTGGCGCGGGATCCGCGGAACGGGCGGCTGTTTGAGTATCCGGGCGAGGACCCGGTGCTGGCGGGGGTGACGGTGGGGCAGCTGATCCGGGGGCTGCAATCGAACCGGATCATGGGCGACATCAAGCACTACGCGATCAACGACCAGGAGACGGGGCGCAACACGCTCAACGTGGTGATCGATCACAAGGCGGCGCGCGAGAGCGATCTGCTGGCGTTTGAGATCGGGATCCGGATCGGGCAGCCGGCGAGCGTGATGTGCTCGTACAACAAGGTGGGCGGAGACTGGGCGTGCGAGAACGACTGGCTGCTGAACCATGTGCTGAAGGGGAACTGGAAGTATCCGGGGTTCGTGGTGTCGGACTGGGAGGCGACGCATACGACGGTGAAGGCGGCGCAGGCCGGGCTCGACATGCAGATGCCGGGTGAGGAGTACTTCGGAGCGCCGCTGAAGAAAGCGGTACAGACGGGCACGGTCCCGCAGGCGCGGCTGGATGACATGGTGCACCGAATTTTGCGATCAATGATTGCGACGGGGGCGGTCGACAATCCGTCGGCGCCGCGGTTTGTGGTGGATCCGTTTCGCGGGCGGGATGATGCGCAGCATATTGCGGAAGAGAGCATCGTGCTGCTGAAGAACGAGCGGGCGCTGCTGCCGCTGACGAGCGCAGTAAAGACGATCGTGGTGATTGGCGCGCATGCGGACGTGGGCGTGATGAGCGGCGGCGGATCGGCGCAGGTAGATGCGCCGGGCGGCAATGCGGTTTCGCCGACGCGGCCGACGAAGTGGGGTGAGGCGATGTACTTCCCGAGCTCGCCGCTGAAGTATCTGCGGGAGCGGATGCCGGGAACGGCGATCACGTTTGATGACGGGACGGATCCGGCGCGGGCGGCGGCTGCTGCGAAGCGGGCGCAGGTGGCGATCGTGTTTGCGGACCAGTACATGAGCGAGGGCGCGGATCATACGACGCTGGCGCTGCCGAACAACCAGGATGCGCTCGTTGCGGCGGTGGCGGCGGCGAATCCGAGGACGGCGGTGGTGCTGGTGACGGGCAATCCGGTGTCGATGCCGTGGGTGGGGCAGGTGCCGGCGGTGGTGGAGGCGTGGTACCCGGGGATTGGCGGCGGGCAGGCGATTGCCGCGCTGCTGACGGGCGCGGTGAACTTTTCAGCGAAGCTGCCGATTACGTTTGCGAAGACGGAGGCGGATCTGCCGCACCCGGTGGTGTTCGGACTGGAGCATGCGGGGCCGAATGGGCTGCCGGAGCACTGGGCGAAGGATGCGCCGGAGCGGTACTTCCAGGTCGATTACACGGAAGGTGCTCGGTTTGGTTACAAATGGTTTGATTCGGAGAACAAGGAGCCGCTGTTCGCGTTTGGTCATGGGCTTTCGTATACGACATTTGCGTACTCGGGACTGCGGGTGGATGCGACGGCGAAGACGGCGACGTTCACGGTGAAGAACACGGGCAAACGTGACGGAACGGAGATTGCGCAGGTGTATGTGCAGCTGCCGAAAGAGGCGGGCGAGAGCTACCGGCGGCTGGCGGGATGGAAGCGGGTGCCACTGGCAGCGGGACAGGGCCAGACGGTGACGGTGACGATGGAGCCGCTGGCGATGGCGGTGTTTGATACGGGGAAGGATGACTGGCAGACGCTGTCGGGGACGTATGGGGTGTCGGTGGGCGGGTCGTCAAGGGAGCGAGGGTTGGCGGCGGAGATGGCGGTGAAGTAGGGCTACGTCCTTTCGCTCCGTTGCATTCGGGGGTTCTTCCCCTTCGGCTTCGCTCAGGGTCAGAATGACAAAGCAAGAGCGGGTGGTTGAACGATCGTTTCCAGGGGTGCTGGTGTTCTGGCAGAGAAGCAGGTTCTTTCCCTTCGGCTTCGCTCAGGGTCAGAAATGACAAGCAAAGGCTGTGCTCAGAAGGACAAGCAGGTCAGCGGCGAGCGGGGCCGGTGGATTCGCGGGGGATGAGCTCCGGGGCTATGCTGTGGGTGGTCTCGGTGGGTTCGCCTGCGAGTTTGCGGAGGAGGAGGGTGGCGGCGAGGGTGCCCATGGCTTCGAGCGGCTGGCGGATGGTGGTGAGGCTGGGGATGTGGAAGGCGGCGGATTCGATGTCGTCGTAGCCTAGGACGGAGACGTCTTCAGGGACGCGGTGGCCGGCGTCATGGAGGGCGCGGATGGCGCCGATGGCGGCGACATCGTTGAAGCAGAGGACGGCGGTGAAGGGGGTGCGGGCGGCGAGGAGTTTCTTGATGCCGGTGTACCCGATCTCGGGTGAGTGGGAGTCGTGCTCGAGCTGGAGGGTGAGGGAGTCGCGGATGGGGAGGCGGAGGGTGCGGGCGACGGCGAGGGTGGCGTTCCAGCGATCGGCGGTGTCGGCGCTGACGGTTTGTCCGCGCATGTAGACGATCTCGCGATGACCGAGGGCGTGGAGGTGGCCGAGGGCGAGGTGGGCGCCGCGATCGCTGTCGAGGACGACGTTGGCGACGTTGGGGAGATCGGTGTGGCCGGCGACGAGGACGGTGGGGAGACCGGTGGGGGCTTCGAGGTGGGTGTCGATGGCGAGCAGGCCTTCGACGCCGCGGGCGTGGAGGAGCTCGGGGTAGGCGCGGACGAGGTCGGGGCGATGGCGGTGGTGGACGGTGAAGTAGAAGAAGCCTTCGCGCAGGAGGAGGTCGCCGGCGCCGGAGAGGACCTGGGAGTGGTAGGCCTCACCGAGGACGGGAAGGAGAATGCCGATGGTCTGGCTGCGCTGGCCCTGGAGTTTGCGGGCGATGAGACTGGGCTGGTAGTTGAAGTGGCGGGCGGCGGCGCGGATGCGCTCGCGGGTGGCTTCGGGGATGGATCTGCCGGGAGTGTTGTTGAGGACGAAGGAGATGGTGGAGGGGCTGAGGTTGAGGTGCTCCGCAAGGAGCTTGAGGCTGGGGCGCGGCGGGGTGGGGCTGGGGGTGGCGGAGGGCGCGGGACGTTTTTGAGGGTGTCTGGGCATTGCGGGGTGT
>CAXTEE010000014.1:0-59445 GCA_964243375.1 uncultured Acidobacteriaceae bacterium
TCCACGCCGGCGTTACCGGAACCGACCCGCGCCCCGGAACCCAGCCTGTCCCGCATCTCGCTCCCACGTTCAATGCAGGCGTTACCGGAACCGACCCACGCCCTGGAACCCAGCCGGTCCCACACGTCGCTCCCACACTCAATGCAGGTGTTACCGGAACCGACCCGCGCCCGGGAACCCAGCCTGTCCCGCACCTCGCTCCCACGCTCAATGCCGGCGTTACCGGAACCGACCCACGCCCGGGAACCCAGCCGGTCCCACACGTCGCTCCCACGTTCAATGCAGGTGTTACCGGAACCGATCCACGCCCGGGAACCCAGCCGGCCCCACACGTCGCTCCCACGCTCAATGCAGGTGTTACCGGAACCGACCCGCGCCCGGGAACCCAGCCAGTCCCGCACCTCGCTCCCACACTCAATGCAGGTGTTACCGGAACCGACCCGCGCCCAGGAACCCAGCCTGTTCCGCACCTTGCTCCCACGTTCAATGCAGGTGTTACCGGAACCGACCCGCGCCCAGGAACCCAGCCAGTCCCGCACCTCGCTCCCACGCTCAATGCAGGTGTTACCGGAACCGACCCGCGCCCGGGAACCCAGCCAGTCCCACACGTCGCTCGCGCCATCACTGGCGCCGCGTTCCGCGGGTAATGTGATTTCCTGCAACGACTCAATAAATCTGAGGTTCGTTACTGCGCGGCCTTATACGATAAGCACTCGCGATGTCAGCACCTACTTTGACAAACGTAGTGTGGGCGGCAGGCTTCTTCGGCCACGTCGCCCTCTTCGTTGTGCTCCTTTCTAAGCGGCGTATCCGCCAGTTTCCTGTCTTTTCGACTTTCATCGCCTTTCATATCTTCGTCAGCACTCTCCTCTTTTTCGTCTCCAAGCACGGGGGCGACCACGGCTACTTCGTGGCTTACTGGAGCGCCGCATTCTTTGATTACGCCCTGCAGGTCGCTCTTATCTTCGAGATCGCCCGCATCGTTCTTCGTCCGACCGGTACCTGGGTCAGCGATGCGCGGCGATCTTTCCTTCTCTGGGGCATCTTTGGTCTTCTGCTGGCTGCGGCCTTTGCCTTCAACTTGGGCTCGCCTTATGCCAAAGGTCTTGATCTCTGGGAAGAGCGCGTGACGCTCTTTACCTCCCTGCTCACCTGCGAGCTGTTCGCCGCAATGATCGTTACGGCCAACCGACTCGGCCTGCAGTGGCGCAGCCATGTGGTGGCCTTGGGCCAGGGACTCACTCTCTGGTCTCTCCTTAACCTCGGGAGCGACGTTCTCCACGTTCTCGCCGGTTGGAAACGCGACTTTGCCCTGTACGACGGAATCCGGGAGTTTGCCTACCTCGCCGCCTTACTCTTTTGGATTGTGTCCTTTTGGCTGCCGGAGAAGGAGCGGGCACCGCTTTCTCCGGCAATGGAAGCCTATTTGCTTGCGCTCCATCGCCGGGTGCAATACGATCTCGACAACGCCGAACGACGTTGAGCTGACCCTATGAGCATTACGGTTCTAATCGTCGCTTTCCTTATCCTCGCCGGAACTCTGCTGCACGCTCACCTGAAGCAGCGGCGCCTTGCGTCCCTCGAGTGGAACGACCTTCTCGAGAAGCTTGGTCCGGTTCCGACAGAGGGCATCACCGCCATCGCACTCGAATATCTCCATCCTGCGAAGGGGCAGTTGCGCCTTGAGACTGACGATCTCTGGACCTTGGTCGGCGGTGGCGCAGGTCTCTCGCAGATGCGTGAAAACGCAGACACCCTGATCGCCCTCGCTGGCTACGCGCAACAGTGGAACTTCCAGGAGAGCGTCATCGTCGCCGAGCGCATGCGACAGGATGCGCTCAATCTGCGCAAGGCCACCTTCAAGATCGCGGTCGGTCTCTTTTTGCATTATGGCCGGGCGCGTGGTCCTTTCTACGTGCAGGAAGCAGCCAGCGCCTACTACCTCATGCGTGCCCGGCTTCTTGCGCTGTATGAGACCAGTCACGTCGGCCGGTATCCCGCTCTCAATGCGGCCTTGTAACTCCTGCTCTCTCTCCGCCGATCCGTCGCTCGCCCATCGTAGAAGAGGGATCTTATCTTTCCTCGGAGAGACTGTGTCCCTCCAGTAGCTCCGGTACAGTAGCTCCGGAGCCAAACTTCATGAAGACCCGTCGTCAATTCCTCGCGCAGAGCGCCGCCGCCTCCCTTGCTACCGCCGCTCCTCGCGCGTTGTTCGCGGCAGGGGAGCCCTCCCCCAGCGCACTCGCGCATGATCCCCTGCGTCCGCAGTTTCACCTCATGCCTGTCGGGAACTGGATGAACGATCCCAATGGCCCTATCGTCTGGCGCGGCGAAACTCACCTCTTTTATCAGCTCAACCCAGTCGGCGTCGTCTCGCACAAGATCAACTGGGGCCACTCCATCTCGCCCGATCTCGTCCACTGGAAGCACCTTCCCGTCGCCCTCTCGCCTGCACCCAACTCTCCCGATCAGGATGGCTGCTGGAGCGGCAGCTGCATCGAGCACGACGGGCGCTGCTTCGCCTTCTACACCGGCGTGCAGATCGTTCCGCGCGATCAGGCGACCTGCAAAGGCGACACCAGCTATCGCGAGACCCAGAACCTCGCCATCTCGGCCAGCCCCGATCTTCGCTCCTTCACCAAGCAGCCCAGACCCGTGCTGCCCGCGCCGCCTCCGGGCATCAACGTCACCGGCTTCCGCGATCCCGCCCCATGGCGCGACGGCGACACCTGGTATCTCTGCGTTGGCTCCGGCGACGCGGACAAGGGCGGCGTCATCCTCCTCTATCGCGGCTCACCCGATCTCCTCTCCTGGGAGTACCTCCATCCTCTCTTCGAAGCGCCCGGCCGGGGCGGCAATCACGCCGATCCAGTCGATAGCGGCACCATGTTCGAGTGCCCCGACTTCTTCGAGCTCGACGGCCACCACGTGCTCTTCTACTCCACCGAGCGCAAGGTGATCTGGCGGGTCGGTCACCTCGATCGCGCCACCATGCGCTTTACCCCAAAGACATCCGGCGTGCTCGACACCGGCGCCTTCTACGCTCCCAAGTCCATGCGCGACGCGAGTGGTCGCCGCATCCTCTGGGGCTGGGTCACGGAGACCCGGCCCGAAACCGAGTTTGTCCGCGCCGGTTGGGCCGGCGCGATGGCGCTGCCCCGCATCTTGAACGTCACCGCCGATAGCCAGCTCACCATGACCATGCCCGATGCTGTCAATCAGCTCCTTGGGCCACCGCAAGCCTGCAAGCCAACGGCGACTCTGCCCTCGCTCGCAGCGAAGATCACCGCGTCTCTCGCGCCGGGCAGCGGCCTCAAGCTCACCTCAGGCACCAGCGAACTCGCCACCGTCCACGCCTCCACCGACGGCCACCAGCTGACGGTAAACGGAACCTCCCTCGACACCGTGCCCGGAGAGCAGCTCTCCCTGTTTGTCGATGGCTCCGTCTTCGAGCTCTTCCTCGGCACCCGCGCCGCGCACACCTTCCGCGCCTACCCGCACCTGTCCGCCCATCCAACCCTTACCGTAACCGCCATCGGCTCCCCCACGGATCTCGTCGCCCACACCGTGCAACCCATCTCGAAGGACCGCCTCACCACCTGACACGCCGTACACTGGAGCAGCACCGCCGAGGGACCTCTTCCGCTCCATGATCCGCGATCTCGAACACGGCGCCCCGGCCGACCCGCAGCACGCCAACGTCTGCATCGTCGGAGCGGGAGCCGCCGGCATCCTGCTCGCCGTCGAACTCACTCGCCTCGGAAAGTCCGTTCTTCTCCTTGAAGGTGGCGGCCGAGACGTCGAAGAACCCTCGCAGGATACCTATCAGGGTGAAGTCACCGGCGTCCGCCACACCGGCATCCACGTCGGCCGCTTCCGTGCAACCGGCGGCAGCACGAATCGGTGGGGCGGCCAGATCCTCGAGCTCGACGACATCGATTTCCTGGAGCGGCCGGGCGTCGCGGGTAGCGGCTGGCCTATCTCGAAATCAGAGCTCACGCCGCACTACGCTCGCGCAATCTCGGCGACTTCCTGCGCCGGCATCCCGGCCAGTGCACCGTCACCACAAAGTACGGCATTCCGCCCGCTCCCAGCAGTCCGCACAAACGTCTTGCCCGTGCCATTGCGCGGCCCATCCTCAAGACCTTCCCCTCGCTCAAGCAGCGGCTCGCAGGCGCCGCTGCCGCGCCAGCTGTGGCAGGCCCTTCCGCAGCGGAAGAACACAAGTCGATCTTCACCGCCGCGGAGGCCAGGGCCTCTCTCGACCGCTCGCTCGCGGCCCTCAAGACCGATCACATCGACGTCTGGCTGCTGCACGAAGTCACTGCCGACGAACTCCGTGACGACACTCTTCTTCGTCTCCTCGAAGACTCCGTCAAAGCCGGTACGATTGGCACCTTTGGCGTCGGCAGCGGCGGCGACAAGATTCCCGACCTCCTCGCGCGCGTGCCGCGGTACTGCCCCACCCTTCAGTTCGAGTGGTCCGTGCTCGATGCCGTACCCTCCACACCGGGCGCCTTCCGCATCCATCATCGAGCCCTCACCGACAACTTCCGCTCGCTGCATGCCGCGCTACTTGCCGATCCGGCACGCGCGGGACGTTGGTCGACGGCAACCGGCGAGGATCTCGCCAGTCCCGAGATCCTCGCCAACCTGATGTTGCGTGCGGCTCTCGATCAAAACTCCGACAGCATCATTCTCTTCTCTTCGAAGAACCCGCACCACATCGAGCGCAATGTAGCCATCGCATCAGAAGCTGCCCTGGCAGCCGCGGCCGCCCGCCTCTACCAGTTGGTCCAGGCGGAACGCACCTCCATCTTCACTTCCTAGATCAATCTTCCTCTGCTGATGGCCGGAGGTGGCATCGTTCCCATACACTGGTCAGCACCATGCGATCCCACCTTACCGCCGCCTTCCTGGCCGTCGCCGCCCTCGCCGCTCCAGCGCAACAGCCCGCCCGCGTCGCCATCGTCGGCCTGACTCATGGGCACGTTCTGGGCTTCCTCCACAATCTTCCCAACCACCACGAGGTCGAGCTCGTCGGCATCTCCGAGCCCGACGCCGCCCTGCGCGACAAGTACGAGAAGCTCTACCACTTCAATCACAAGATGCTCTTCGCCGATGAGAAGACCATGCTCATAGCCACGCATCCGCAGGCCATCCTCGTCTACACCGCACCCGCCGGCCATCTTGCTGCCATCCAGGTCGCCGCGCCCATGCACATCGCGGCGATGGTCGAGAAGCCGCTTGCCACCACAGTGCCTGATGCGCTCACCATCCAGCGCCTCGCCACGCAGTACAACGTGCCCGTCCTCACCAACTACGAGACCACTTGGTATGCCTCAAACGCCGAAGCCTCAAAGATCCTAGCCGACGGCAAGATCGGCGAGCTGCGTCGCGTCGTCTTCCATGACGGCCACAAGGGACCGAAGGAGATCGGCGTTGACCCCGAGTTCCTCGACTTCCTCACCGACGCGAAACAGAACGGCGGTGGTGCCCTCTTTGACTTCGGCTGCTACGGTGCCGACCTCGCCACCGTCCTCAACCACGGCCAGCTTCCCCTCTCGGTCACCGCCGTGACCCACACCGACAAGCCCGCAGTCTATCCGCACATCGACGACGACTCCACCATCCTCGTTCAATACCCCAAGGCCGTCGCCGACATTGAAGGCTCGTGGAACTGGCCCTTCGACCGTAAGGACATGGAGATCTACGGCTCCACCGGCTACGTGGACACCGTCTACGTCTCTACACAAATCACCGATCATCTGCGCATGCGTCTGCCCGGCGAGAAGGAAGAACACACCGAGACAGCTCCCGCCCTGGCCTCGCCCCAGGACGACTCCCTCAACTACCTTGTCGCCGTTCTCAATGGCTCACTCAAGCCGCACGGCGATCTCACCGCGCTCGACACCAACGTCACCGTCGTCCGCATCCTGGCTGCCGCCCGCGAGTCCGCCGCCACGGGCAAGACTGTTATCCTGAGCGCAAGCAAGTAGGAAGCTCGCGCCTACACCGTAATCCCGTCCAGCACTGTATTCAGCACCGCCTGAGCGTCCCATAGCGCATCCTTCCGGCCCTCGAGGCGGCTGATCATCAACGCTCCTTCAAGGGTCGCTACAATCACATTCGAGATCCTCCGCGGCTCCGTACCTGTGCGGATCTCGCCACGTCTCACGCCCAAGCGCACCACATGCTCCACACGTCGCTTCCACGTCTGTAAGCCTTTCCGCGCGAGTTCACGCAGAACCGGGTTTCCATCATCCGCGTCAATGGCGGTGTTCATCAGCGGACATCCTCCGGGCGTCTGCGAGGGCACCTCGATGAAGCGCGCTATGCTCACCCGTAGGTGTTCCACGGCACTCGTTCCCTCTTCGAGATCGTCCGTGCGCAGCCGCAGACTGCCGCGCAGGGCATGACCAAATGCCTCTCGCGCAAGATCCTCCTTGCTCGCAAAGTAACGGTAGACTCCGCCCTTCTCGAGTCCCGTCGCCTCCATCACATCGCTCATGGAACAGCCCGCAAACCCACGCTGGTTGAACAAAGTCGCAGCCGCCGCCACAATCCTCTGCCGCGTCGCCTCTCCCTTCCGCATCGTCTCTGTCTCTGCCATCTACGCACGATACCCCCAAAAAAGACGCATCGGTCGCTTATTTCTTGAATCAGATGCAAGCAGAAGGCGGTAGCTCGCTCTCGCAACGACGTCAAGGAGATCCATGGGCGCAACCACGACCGTTCCAGAGCAGGCGACAGCCACCCGGCAGACGTCCACATCGCCGCTCATCAATCCCTGGGTCGTCGCCCTCACCGTCACTCTCGCTACCTTCATGGAGCTGCTCGATACCTCCATCGCCAACGTCTCGCTACCCTACATCGCCGGCGGCCTCGGGCGTTCCTTCGACGAAGTCACCTGGATCCTCACCACCTACCTCGTCGCCAACGCCGTCGTCCTTCCCATGTCCGCGTGGCTCTCGCGCGTCTTCGGCCGCAAACACTACTACATGGCCTGCGTCGCCCTCTTCACCATCACCTCGTTCTTCTGCGGCATCGCTCCATCGCTCGGCGTCATGCTCATGGCACGCGTCCTGCAAGGAATCGGCGGCGGTGGTCTCGCCCCCGTCGAGCAGGCAATCCTTGTCGACACCTTTCCACCCGCCAAACGCGCCAGTGCCTTCGCCCTCTACACCGTTGCCATCGTCACCGCGCCCGCCATTGGCCCCGTCCTCGGCGGCTGGATCACTGACAACTACAACTGGCGCTGGGTCTTCCTGATCAACATTCCTATCGGGATCGTCTCGCTGCTCCTCACCAGTCGCTTCGTCTACGACCCACCCTCCTTTGAAGCCGAGCGCAAGAGTGTTCGGCGCAACGGCAAGCTCAGCGTCGATGGCGTCGGCATCGCCCTCATCGGCATCGGCTCCGCAGCGCTCGAGATCCTTCTCGATCGCGGTCAGATTGACGACTGGTTCGGCTCCACCTTCATCACCTGGATGTTCGTCATCGGCATCGCCTGCCTCACCATCGCCGTCTTCTGGGAGCTCCACCACCCCGATCCCGTCATCGACTTCCATCTGCTGCGCGTCCGCAACTTCGCCATCTCCTGCGTCTTCTACTTCACCTTCGGCTTCGGCCTGTTCGCCTCAACCACCATGATTCCGCAGATCCTGCAGTCGCTCTACGGCTACCGCGCCATCGATGCCGGCCTCGTCCTCGGGCCCGGCGCGCTCGTCATCACCTTCCTTGCGCCCGTCGGCGCGCAACTGGTTCAGCGCGGGCTCATCAAGCCACGCATCCTGCTCTTCGGCGCCGTGATGGTCGTCGGCATCTCCTTCATCCACTACAGCCGCTTCAATCTCGACACCGATTACAGCCACTACGCCTGGGCGCGTGCGCTGCAGGGCCTTGGCTACGCCTTCTTCTTCGTGCCGCTCTCCGTCATCTCCTACTCGCAGCTCAGCCCCGGGCAGAACAACAAGGCGTCGTCGCTCACCAACTTCTTTCGCAACTGGGGCGGCAGCTTCGGAATCGCCTTCATCACCACAACGGCAGAGCGCCGCCAAAACTTTCATCAATCCACGGTCGGCGGCAACATCGGATCGTCCTCGCCTTTTCTGCAGTCCACCATCCAGCAGAGTGCAGCCTATCTCCAGGCACACGGCTTCTCGCATGCGGATGCCCTCACTGCCGCTTACGCGCGCATCAACAACCAGCTCTATGCGCAGACTCGCCTGCTCGCTTTCATGGATTGCTTTTACATCTTGGGCCTCGTCACTCTCATCGCCGCGCCGCTGAGCCTTCTGGTTAAGAATGCGAAGCCCGGCAAAGACACGCCCGCGCACTAGCGCTCGGCCTCGTCTCTGGCGCCTGAGTCCCCCTGCAGCGCACCGCCGGCACTCGCCGTGCTACGGTCAAAGCTATGCGTCTCGATCTCGGCACTTGGCCGAAAACTCTTTGGATGCTCGCTCTTGCGGCCGCTCTCTTCGTCCGCCCCGCAAGCGCTCAGTCTTCCGCCGTACCAGCCTCCGCTGTCGATCCCAGCCTCGCCAAGGTCATCGCCTCCATTCGTGCCGTCGATAACCACGCGCACCCGGTCCTACCGCCATCGAGTGATCCGTCCGACCGCAACTTTGACGCGTTGCCGGTCGACAACATGGAGCCCGAGACCGACCCGGTCGGCTTGCGGCCGGACAATCCCCAGCTGGCACAAGCCTGGGCAGCACTTTGGGGCTTCAAGGGATCTCCTCCGCTCACTCCCGAAGCCCAGAAGACACTCGAGGCAGCACGATCGCGCATTCGAGCCCGCGAGCAGCAGCACTTTGCCACCTGGGTGCTGGACCAGGCCGGCATCCAGACCATGGTGGCCAATCGCGTCAGCATGGGCCTAGGTATAGAGCCGCCGCGCTTCCGCTGGGTCCCGTACATCGATGCTCTCCTCTTCCCGCTTAACAACTCCGTACTCGCTGCGGAGACGCCCGACCGTGCCCAGTTCTTTCCTCTCGAGGATCGCGTGCGCGCACGCTACCTTAAAGACGCCGGCTTGACCGCCATTCCCGTAACCCTCACCGACTACCTGAAGGCCGTGGTCACTCCAACACTCGAGCGTCACAAAGCCCAGGGTGCCATCGCCGAGAAGTTCGAACTCGCCTATTTGCGGAGCTTTAGTATCGGCAATCCTACCCGCGCAGAAGCCGATCGCATCTACGCCAGATGGGTTCACCAGCCCCGGCCTGACGCCGCCGACTACAAGATCCTTGAGGACTATCTCTTCCGCTACATCGCCGCCGAGTGCGGTCGTCTCGGCCTTGTGGTGCACCTGCACACCATGGCAGGCGCTGGCGGCTACTTCGACATCGCCGGCGGCAATCCTTTGCTGCTCGAACCTATCTTCGACGATCCAGCCCTGCGTCATACCCGGTTCGTCCTCTTGCATGGCGGTTGGCCCTTCGTGCGCGAGGCTGGCGCCCTGCTCCAGAAGCCCAATGTGTTTCTCGATCTCTCGCAGGAGACCCTCGCCTTCTCGCCTCGCACCCTATCCAGCTGGCTGCGCGAGTGGCTCGAGACTTATCCGGACAAGGTCCTCTTCGGCACCGACGGCTACCCCTACTCGGACGCCTTGGGTTGGGAAGAAAGCACCTGGATCGCCAGCCGCAACGGCCGCGAAGCCCTCGCCCTCGCACTCACCGGCATGCTTCGCGATGGCGAAATCAGCCGGTCCCGGGCAGAAGCGATCGCGCGGCAGGTTCTAAGAACGAACGCCCTGTCCCTCTATCCCGAGCCGTAAGATTCGCCCGATAGCGCTGTCCTTTCCCGCGCAAACCTTCTACCCTGCTCGCAGCGCTCTATGTCCACCAACGAACCCCTCCCCAGTTCGTCGCATCTTCTCGGCCTCATCGCTGGCAATGGTCGCTTCCCGTTTCTGCTCGTCGACGCCGCGCGCGCTCACTCACTCACCGTGATCGTCGCCGCCATCAAGGAAGAGACCGATCCCGAGATCAACGTGCGCGCTGCCGGCGATCCGCACATCCACGTCCATTGGCTCTCGCTCGGCGAGCTCTCCCGTCTCATCGACATCTTCCATCGCGAAGGTGTCACCCGCGCTACCATGGCCGGCCAGGTTCGACACAAGCAGATCTTCTCTTCCATTCGCCCGGACTGGCGCCTCGCCAAACTCCTCTTTTCGCTCGGCTCTCGCAACACCGACAACCTTCTCGGCGCTATCGCAAAGGTCCTTGCGGACGAAGGCATCACCCTCATCTCGTCCACCGAGTACCTCGAGCCGCTTCTCGCTCAACCTGGCGTCCTGACCACTCGCCGACCGGACGCTGAAGAGTTGAAAGACATCGCCTACGGCCGAACCGTCGCCCGCGGCCTCGCCGCCTTCGATCTCGGCCAGACTGTCGTCATCGCCGCCCAGGCTTGCGTCGCCGTGGAGGCGATGGAAGGCACCGATGCCACAATCCTCCGCGCCGGCGATCTCCTCCGCGCGCAGTCGGGAGACTCCGCCGCAACCGCGCTTCGTCGCTCGCTCACCGTCGTCAAAGTCGCGAAGCCGAATCAGGATATGCGCTTCGATGTGCCCGTCGTCGGCCTCCGCACCATCGCCACCATGCAGGCCGCTGGCGCCACCTGCCTCGCCATCGAGGCCGGCCGCACCTTGCTCTTCGATCCCGCCGCGATCCTCGCCGCCGCCGACGCCGCGGGAATCACCATCTCCGCAGAGTAGAATCCGGATGAATGCAAACCACCGTCTCTGGCTCTTCGTCTAAGGTTTAATCCTGCCCAATCGATCGATGAAAGAGGTCCTCATAATGCGCCATACGCTATTCGCCGCAGCCCTGCTTAGTGCTCTCTCCCTCGCACCCGCCGCCTTTGCCGCCGATGCTCCCGCCATTGGCTCCTCCGCACCTAACTTCACTCTGCCCTCCCAACTGGATAAGCCCGTCAGCCTCTCTGACTTCAAAGGCAAGTTCGTCGTCCTCTACTTCTACCCCAAAGATCAAACGCAGGGTTGCACCATCGAGGCTCATAACTTCCAGCGTGACGAGGCCAAGTACACGGCGCTCAACGCCGCGGTCGTCGGCGTCTCCCTGGACACGGTCGATAGCCACAAGCAGTTCTGCACCAAGGAGACGCTCACCTTCAAGCTGCTCGCGGATCCTAATCACAAGGTCGTCGATGAGTACGGCGTTCCGATCAAAGGTATGGGTCAGGTGAAGTTCGCCTCGCGTCAGACGTTTCTGATCTCGCCCGACGGCAAGATCGTCAAGTTTTGGCCTGACGTCAAAGTAGCTGACCACAGCCAGGAAGTGCTCGCCGCCATCAAGGAAGCCAGCGGCAAGTAAGCACTCACCTCAGTACCTGCAGACGCAAAAAGGCCCGGACATCTCTCGCGAGACTCCGGGCCTTTTTGCTTGCCTTAACTGCGGGTTACTTCTTTGCTGCCGTCTTTGTCGCGGTCTTGGTCGTTGTCTTCTTGGCTGCGGTTTTCTTTGCCGGAGCCTTCTTGGCCACAGCCTTCTTCGCCGGTGCCTTCTTTGCTGGTGCCTTCTTCGCTACGGCCTTCTTCGCCGGAGCAGCTTTCTTCGCGACAGCCTTCTTCGCAGGAGCTTTCTTTGCGGTTGCCAAGGTTTTACCTCTCACTATTGATTTTTTGCTGCTTGCGGTGCCCTTGTTGCCTGACGTCCCTTTCTTCGGAACGCCCTTCACGCCGCGCGGTGCACTCGACTTCTTCGCGGCAGACCCTGTGATCTTTTTAGCGACAGCCTTCTTTGCCGGAACGGCCTTCTTCGCCGGAGCGGCCTTCTTTGCCGGAACGGCCTTCTTCGCCGGAGCGGCCTTCTTCGCTGGTACCGTAGCTGCCTTCGCGGGAGCCGTCGTCGTCGGGGCGGCCTTCTTTGCCGCAGACCCTGACTTCTTTGCCGGCGATCGCACCGGCGCCACACCAGCACTCGGCTTCTCCGGAGCCGCGGCCTCCGCCGTCTTGGTGCTCTTCTTCGCTGGCGTAGCGGACGATGTCGTTGCGGGTGTCAGATCATCCGCAACATCCGTCTCCGCCTCGTTCACCACCGGCTCTTTCGACATCTTCGACGGCGGATCGTACGGCTGCCCGGGTGCGGATGGCATCGCGTACATCTGCGCATCCTCGGCATGCGTGTCTCTCCGCAGCAGCTTGTCTGAGCTCGCCTCATCCACATCTTCATCCGCGCCGCTTACGTCATCATCGTCTGAGGTGGTCAGGACCTCTTCCTCTTCATCGTCATCATCGTCATCAAAACCCTGGTCGAGCGCGTCATCGTCGTCGTCTACATCCTCTTCGTCATCGTGCGCCGCCGCATACAGCTTGATCGTCTCGTCGAACATCATCGTCGTGTTCCCTCTCGCTGGTCCAAAGCAACTGCACTTATTACGATGCAACAATTTCGTCGCCGCAGCATGCGGAACGGATTCTAGCAACATACTGCATCGCGGGGCCAGCAAGCGCAAGAACTCTTTTGTTGCAGAGAGAAGACAGGTACCGCGTCAGCGTCGCGACTTCTGCTTCGTCGCACTCGTCGCATGCGTCGTCGCAGCGCCGGCACTCGCATGCGAGGCACCCGCGGCCGCTCGAACACTCCGCGCACTAGCTCCGCTCGATCGGCCTCGAGAGCGCCCGCGCGACGCCTTTGCTCGTGCTCGCCCCGTCGGCGCCAGATGCATCGGTTCAGCAACGACCAGCGTTCTTCCCGGCGACACCGCGCTCGACGACAGATGGTTCCACTGCCGCAACTCCGCAACCGAAACATTGAAGCGATCCGCCACCGTCACCAGCGAATCGCCGCGCAACACACGGTAGTGCGCCGAATGCGCCGTTGCCACACTCACCACCGGCGTGATTGGAATCACCAGCTCATCACCCGTCGCCACAGCTTCCGTCGCCGTCAAGCCGTTCGCCTGGTCGATCTCCGCCACCCGCGCGCGCATCGCTGTTGCAATCGACTCCGTCGTCTCACCCGGCTTCACCACATGAAAGCGCCAGCTCGCCCGATGCTCCTCCGGAATCTCTTTCATCCGCTCTTCGTACAGCTCCTTCGTGCCCGGCGGAATATGCAGATCAAACGTCATATCTCGCGGCGTCGTCGATCGCAGCAGGCTCGGGTTCAGCGCCACAATCTCACCCACCGCTACATCCGTCACATCCGCGATCAGTCGCAGATCCACCGCCGTATCCGTCTGCACCGTGTCGTAGATCACCGCCGGCATCGGGTGCAGATTGGCCAGCCCATACTGCTCCGGATTCTTGGCCATGATCGCCGCCGCGATAATGCCCGGCACATAGTTCTTCGTCTCACCCGGCAGCACACCGCGCCGATACAGCTCCCAGTAATCCGCATAGCCCGTCTTCATCACCGCGCGCTGCACATACCCCGGGCCCCAGTCATACGCCGCCATCGCCAGGTACCAGTCACCGAACTGGTTGTAGAGCGTCTTCATGTAGCGCGCATACGCGAGTGACGACTTCTCCGGATCGAAGCGCTCATCCACATAGCCGTTCCGCACCAGCCCATACGCGCCCTGGAAGCCCATAAACTGCCACATACCCGCCGCGCCGCTCTTCGCATTCAACGCCTGCGGCTGAAAGCCTGACTCCGCCACCGCCAGGTAGATCAAGTCCTGCGGCAACCCGGCATCACGCAGGTTCTTCTGGATCATCTCCTTGTACTTGCCCGCCCGCTCGAGCGACCGCAGCAGATGCGCGTGGCCCACCTGCGTATTTGAGTAAAAGTTGATAAAGCCCGTCACGTAGTCGTTTACCACCAGCGGCAGATCCGATTGCGTCGTCTTCAGCTCCGTCTGCACCTTCGCCGTCAACGCCGCATTCGGCGCGAACGTCACCTCATCCGCCGCGTCCAGAGGCGACGCCTCAACTGGCGCTGAAAACCCATTACCCTGCTTCAGCGAAGCCATCTCGAGCGAGTTCACCGCATTCAGCAGATGATCCATCTCATCGGCCAGCTGTGCATCCGCCTTCACGTCCAGCCCGCTCGTCAGCATCTGGTCGATCGACGAGTCGAAATCCGCCCGCGCCGCATCCAGCCGCCCCGCCCGATAATTGTTGACCCCGCTCGCGTACGCCCGCTCCGCGCTGTTGATCAACGCCTGGACCCTCGCCATGTGCGCCGCGGTCTGCGGTTGCGTCGTTCCCTCAATCGGTGTGCCCGCGAGATTCGTCGGAGCCGCCGCCTTCGCCTCTCCCTGCCTCGTCGCCGTCGCACCCGGTGCCGTCAACGTCGGTGCGGTCGCCTGCGCGGGCGGCGGCCCTAGCGGATCACTCTGCGGACATCCCGCCAGCAACGCCAGCGGAGCGCAGCCCACCAACACACCCAATCGCTGCCACCACCGCCTGCACCCGCTTGTTCCCATCATCACAGCCAATTGTAAGACGCCATCCGCCAGCCCCAGCAGAGCGTACCCAGCCGCACACTCTTCCTGATCCTCTCTGCATCGCCAGCAAGAAGTCTCACCATCACTCGTGCGCATTCTCCCCGCCCACCAGCTAAGACTTCAGCGTCACCTCGTTCACCGGAACCGTAAACGTCTTCAACGTCACCAGTTCGGCCGTCGGTTCGCTGATCGTTGTCACCGCCTTGAACTCACATACCAACTCCTGCGGCGTCAGCGTCAATACGCCATAGCCATGCGTCGACGAGTCAAAGAACTCGATCCACGGATTCGACGCCCGCGCCACGACACTCAACACGCCCGGCGCCACGTTCATCATCGTCGCCGGAGCCGGCGAGCTCGGCAGATGTACATCCGACCGGATCTCTTCGGTAAAGTTCGCCGACGTCAGCGACCCCACCATCAGCTCAATGCCCACATGCGGCTCAAACGGATTATCGAAGTCCGTCTTTAGATAGCCCGCGAGAAATGTGTGCAGATCCCCCGTCAGTGCCACGAAGTTCTTCACCCCGCCGTGCTTCACCGCATTCAGGATCAGATTGCGCTCCTGCTGATAGCCGTCCCATTGATCCAGATTGACGTACACCGGACCCACCTTCAGCTGCATCAGCATCACCTCGTTCGCCCATAGCTTCCAAGTCGCCTGGGTCGTCGTAACGCGCGCAAGGAACCACTCCCGCTGCTCGAGCCCGAGCATCGTCCGGGACTTGTCCTTCATCTCATCGCAGCCCAGCGTGAAGTAGCGTCCACCGTACTCCTTGCTCCCACACGGCGGTCCATCGCGATACAAACGCTCATCCGTCACGATCAACTCCGCCAGTGTGCCAAACGCAAACGTTCGATACACCCGGATCGAGTGCTCCCAATCCTCGCTCGCATCGAATGCCACACCCGCCAGTCCGTACTCACTCCATGCCTGGTTCGCCGCCTGCCGCAGCGCCGGCTGCGGTGTCGTCGCGGTGTTCGGCGGCGTGTTCTCATCCGGATGAAAGTCCCCGTGGCAGTCGTTCGCAAACTCGTGGTCGTCCCAAAGCTGGATGTACGCGAATCGCTCATGCACTGCCTGCTGGTTCAGATCGCTTCGGTACACCCTGTAGAGATGGCGGTAGTCGTCCACATCCAGCGGCACCGTCGTCGATCCGCTCGGAAACGCAGGCACCCGCCTCACCGGACCACCCTGAAACATCGCATTCGAGATCGTCTCGTAGATGAAGTCGCCCAGGTGCACCACGTAGTCCACCTGCTCCTCCGCTAAGTGCGCCAGCGCCGTATAGTAGCCGTTGCCGAAGTCCTGGCACACTACGTAGCCCAGGCGCACCTGCGCCACGTTCGCCTCAGCCTCCGGCAGCGTCTTGAACCGCCCCGTGCGGCTCGCTACACCGTTTGTAAGAAAACGGTAGAAGTACTCGGTAAACGGCCGGAGCGCCGCGTTGACCACCGGCACCTTCACCGTGTTGTCTCTCGCCGGATCGAGCTCAGCAGTCCCTTCCACCACCACCGATTCCGCGCGGAAGTCCTCCGCGGACGCAATCTGCCATCCCACCATCTGCGGCGACGCGCCTCCCTGCGGCATCAGATCCACTCGCGTCCACAGCACGATCCCGTTTGGCCGCGGATCTCCCGATGCGACACTCTGCGGATACACCGCCCTCTGCATCTCCGCCGTTCTCACCGCATCCACCGCAAATACCTCGTCCATCGCAGCCCGCGTCAGCACCGCCTTCGCTTCGCCCGCAAGACCCCCCGCCATGCCCCGCCCACTCCCAACCATCACATCCCTCCGGAAAACTCACCGCTACTCAGGCAGGATCGCATCTCCGCGGTTCCTTAACACCGACCTGCCAACCCGCGCCACTCCAGGGAGCCCTGAGAGAATGGCTCGGACGCATGCTTCCACGGGCAAGCCTCTCCCCGCAATTGAGTGGCATATAGCAATTTTCTGCATGTTACTTCTGCGCGGTTGGAGTTAAATTTCCACTTTCTGCGGCGCGCATCCCCGAAAAGCCCCGTAATTCCTCGGCGCGCGAGTGGCCGCTCTATTGCATTCCGATAAATAGGCACGCAAGCATTTGAGGTCCTTTCATGATGTCCTTCTCCCCACGCTTCTCCCAGGCTGTCCCGAAACCTGTTCGCTCTGGCCTCGCGGCCCTCTCTCTAGCCACATGCTGCTCCCTGATCGGCTGCGGCGGAAACGTCGCTATCCCCGGTGGTTCGCCCACGCCAGCCCCGCCCGATCCCAACTACGTCGTGCTCACCGGCAACTGGCAGTTCCAGACCACCTCCACCGCCGGCACCTCACCCTTCGCCTCCTTCTCCGGCTTTATCTACGAGGAAGCCGACGATCCCGGCACCAATGACGTCGTCACCTCCGCCTTCCAGGTCGTTCCGTCCTCCGGCTGCTACGACGCCGCCGTCAGCGTCCCCCTGAAAGGCTCCGCGGAGGGCCTCAAGCTCTCAGAGCGATCCTTTTCCGTCAACGGCCAGTTCCTCACCCTAACCGCAACTCGCCCCGATAAGACCTCCGGCACCCTCACCGGCACCTACACCGTCGCCGGTGGCTGCGCTAATGGCGCTGCTGGCACCATCACGGGCACCAAGTACGCCGCGCTCACCGGCACCTACGCCGGCTCCGTCGACGGCGCCACACCGGCCAAGACCCTCTCTCTCAAGCTCTCTCAGTTCACCCAGGGCACCGGCGACGGTATCTTCCTCATCTCCGGCTCTGCCACCCTCGGCGGCTTCGCCTGCTTCACCGGCGCCAGCCTGGCCAGCACCGACGGTGCCGTCACCGGCAGCTCAGCCATCCTCAACTTCACCGCGAACGACGGCCTCAAAACCCCCATTCAGCTCGCCGGCACCTTCGATCCCCTTGCCAAGACCCTGACTCTGTCGTCCATCAACATCCCCAGTGGCAGCTGCTCCGGCTCCTACGGCACCGCCACCCTCACAGCGCAATAAGCACAGTTCTGCAGCCCAGACCTTCAGGACTATGTCGGAGATCCGCAACCGACAGCGCTTCCTCGAACCAGCCGTTCACGAACTCCTTTGAAGCAAGTGAACGGCTTTCCGCACGCTTCGTGATCCGAAGCAAGCGACTCCCTGCGCCTCCGCAACTTTCCTCCGGCATACCTGTCTAATCCCACAGAGGCTTCAACATCATGTGTCTCCGTGCCGCGTTCTTCGCCGCAGTCTTGGCAGCAGCCCTCCCCCTCGCGGCACAGCAGCCCCAGGGCGTCTACGACGCCCTGGCAAACCTCGCCGACCAGCCAGCCTCCCGCATCTCCTTTACCTTCGACCGTTCCATGCTGCAAGCCGCCCAGCAACTCTTCGGCGCGGACTCCCCCTCCTCACTCGCCGCGATCACCGTTGACACCTACCGCTACCCGCAGCCCGCCTTCTACACCCCTGAGGCCTTCGCCGCCCTCGTCGCCGACTACAACGCCGCCGGCTGGAAGCACCTCGTCAACGCCAACACCACGCCCGGAGCCAACGCCCAGCCCGACCGCACCCTTACCGATCTGTGGCTGCACTACGAAGGCACAGACGTCCGCGATCTGACCGTCATGCTCCGCGGTCCTCGCAACATGAACGTCATTCAGGTCTCCGGCTCCATTCGCCCGCTCGATCTCCTCCACCTCGCCGGCCACTTCGGCATCCCCAAGGTCGACCCGAACGCCGTCATGGTCCCTGCCCCTCCCGGCCACTGATCCGACCCGTCTTGGGCCCTGCAGGACGTTGCTTAGTTCGCCTTGTTCGTCACGAGCCGGAGGTACACTCTCAGCCATGCCCCCTGAAGCCTCCTCCGACTGCATCTTCTGCAAGATTGCCGCCGGCGTCATCCCGGTCGATCGCGTCTACGAGGATGATCTCGTTCTCGCCTTTCCCGACAGCAACCCACAAGCCCCGCAGCATCTCCTGATCATTCCGAAACAGCACCTCACCTCCACCAAAGAGGCTCTCGCGGAGCACACGCCCATGCTCGGCCGGCTCGTCGTCACGGCGGCTCAGGTTGCGGTCACCAAACACCTGAGCGACGGCTATCGCCTCGTCATCAATACCGGCCCGAACGGAGGTCAAACCGTCCCCCACCTGCACCTGCACCTCCTCGGCGGACGTCCCATGACCTGGCCTCCAGGCTAGGCGCAAAGCTTCTCGATAACGCCCTGACCTAAGAAGAGAAAGGCCCGCAAGCAACATGCTTGCGAGCCTTCTCAGCGTGAACGAAGCCTGATTACTGGTTGAAGTTAGCGTCGTCCGGCTCTTCTTCAAGCCCATACCGCCGCAACAGGTTCGGCAGATTCTGCGAGAACGCCGCCCGCGGCATCACCGTGTCGCATCCCGCCTCCGTCGCCTTGGCCTTCAGATCTCCCTGCAGATGCGAGAGGAAGCCGACGATCGAGGTCGATCGCTTGAACTTCGCCTTCAGCTTGGGAATCAGCGTCAGTGGCTTCGCGTTCGCGTTGTTGAGATCGAACACAATCAACCCGGGCCGGCTGAGCTCCTCAAGAGCCAGCAACTCCGCGATCACGTCCTTTTCGTTCTTCATGAACCCGACTTTGACCCCGAGCTTGCGCGCGGTCTCATTGATCTTCGCCGTGATGAACAGATCTTCAATGAAGAAGTAGATCCGGGTCTGCGCATCCTCGGCGATCGGGATGGGTCGCCCTTGCGAGTAATCGATCGGCTGACTGTCCCCAGTGCTGTGGTAGCTCTTCGACCGCCCATGGAACGCGCTCCCATGCATCTCGATCGTCGACGGCGGCGTCTCGGCGAAGTTTCCGTTCACCGCGCGATAGCTATGATCCATCGGTCCGACAAAGCTGCGCGGCCCGCGATCCCGGCCCTGCTTGCCGCCGCCACTGCTCCCGCTGCCCTTGCGCTTGAAGGAGTCTGAGCGGTTTCCAAACTGGTGTGTGTTGGTGTCTCGCGGCCCGCTGGGTGGAGCGGAGAAGCCGCCATTCTGCTGCGCTCCCCCGCCGTCTGCATGTCGTGGCCGATCGCGGTCGCGATCACGAAACTTCTTCTTCCAGCGCTTGGCGCCGCCGGGCTGACCTTGTTGCTGCTGTCCGTTTTGCATGAATCCTTGCTGGGGTGCCAATGGCGTACCCCCTGGTACCTGCTGGCTGGCTTGCCCTTGCAGCGACGGAACAGTGCCTGCAACCGACCCGCCCCCGGTCTCCGAGGCAAACTCACCGCCACTTGTCTTTCGTTTACGCCGCCGCCGACGACTGCTCTTGGACTGGCCCATCCCATGCGGGGTACCAGATTCCGTTAACGATTCCTGCTGCTGGGACGGGGGCGGACCCTGGTGCGTTGGCACCTCAGGCAGATTCTGCTCTGAACTCATGCTTCCACTTCCTATTGCACGATCGTGCACTTACTTGGCGCGCAGACCTCATGGCTGCGCTTGCCGGAATACACACTGTTCCGCACGCACCAGATACTGTGTCGCGCGAGGGACATATCGGAGCCGGATTGCTGGAGGATTTCTGATAGAAAAGTCAGGGTCAAGCGGTCACTCGATGAAACATCGTGTCACTACACCGTCGCTCAACGAGGGCAACGGTCTCTCCGCAACTGCGGTCCATGATGCCTCTATTCGCTTGAACGCCGCTGACGATCAGGTCAACATACCAGAATCGAGGCTCACGCTATGGCGGCACTCGGCATTCAGACGGATGGATGCGCTCAGAAAGCACTCACCCTGCACGACATCGCGGAGGGCACCCGACAGGGCTTTCTCGAGCAAGCCAATCGTAGCGCGAATCAGTGCGTCTGGCAAGCGGATTGTTCTGCGCCAATCCGCTCCCCTTCACCATACCCTGTACAACTCGTAAGCTCGTCCGCTTACGCCCAGCAAATGGCCAATCACTGGCCTCCTGAAGATGCCCCTCGTTGAAGGAGCGACTCTTGATCGGCGGCAACCCCCGTCCATGCAGGGACAGCTTCACACCGGAAGAGCACGCAAAGCAAGACATCAAACCTTGCGACACCATCCCACCTTGCAAATGGAGCGCCATACCTCATCCCCTTCTTTCTTCTACCCTTATCTCGATCCGACACTCCAGGAACTCTCACAATCTGGAGAACATGAGGTCGGAGATCCAAAAAACAGAATCCCCGCTCCTCGTCTGAGGCTCACCCTGAAATCTCGGCCGTCTTCGAAACGCGAAGAAAACCGAGCGCCGCCACCAGCTCTCGAAGACCCGGGTCGGTTTGACCGAGTATTAGGCCATACCTATAATCACGGTTGATCTGACGTTCAGTTCAGCACGCCTCACACAGGCTCTTGGACTGGCCGAAGCCGTCATCAGCGATGCGATGTGTGCGCCGCGCGGCTCCAGAAGCATAGGCATCCGGCTGCCGCCACAGGCAGCCATGTGTCGTAGGACCGTCCCTGACGGATCTCGAATCGAACCCGATCTTCGCAAGGAGCAACACACAAGCATGAATCGCACCGTAATCGTGTCCATGGCGCTCAGCGCCGGCCTGATCGCTGCCCCGGCTTTTGCACAGACCACCGGCGCCGCCCCGGCCACAGCACCCGCCACAACTACCGCCCCCGCCGCTCCCCAGGCTCTCCCGGCAAAGGTCGCCCTGATCGCGTTCGAGCAGGCTGTCTTCTCGACCAACGAAGGTCAGGTAGCCGTTCAAACTGTTCAGAAAAAATACGAGCCCAAGAAGGCTCAGATCGAGTCCCTCTCGAACGAAGTCGACACCCTCAAAAAGCAGGCCCAGTCCGCTCCCGCGACCTCCTCCGACGAAGAGCGGCAAGCCCGGCTGCGTTCCATCGATACCAAGGAAAAGCAGTTGAATCGCGACGCCGAGGACTCCAACAACGCCTTCCAGGCCGACCTCCAGGAAGCCTACAACAAGGTTGCGCAGAAGTTCTCCGTGACCATGAAGAACTTCTGCCAGCAGAATGGCTTCACCCTGCTGCTCGATGTCAGCAACCAGCAAAACAGCAATGTGATGTGGGCTCTTCAGCAAACAGACATCACGCAGGCAGCGGTTGACGCCTACAACAAGAGTTCGGGAGTCGTCGCGCCGCCGCCCTCAGCTCCCTCCGCCTCGGGACCCGCAGGCACTCGCTCCACGACCCCTCGACCGGCCACGACCACTCCCCGCCGCTAACCGTGATCCATGAGAGCGGGGCGAACGGCGACACAGCCTTTCGCCTCGCTCAACATCGTTCCCTGTGGAAATCTCTGTGGATTGCTTTCCGAGCTCATCTTTTCAAGGGAGCTATCATGGCTACCGATCCAGCTCTCGACACACATCCTGAACCACCTCTAAGCTCTGCAGAATGTCAGACTTAGATCCTGGCTGCCGCATTCTGTGCTGGCTCACTCCGTCCTTGGTCTGCGTAACTCAAGCAAACACATAGGTTTCCACAGAGTCACGTTACGAAATCTTAATGCGGGCCAGCGAAGACGGATGATTCGCACGCTTCCGAGGCAAAATAACGCGTCCGCGCTCCTGAAACACCCCCCGTCCTTACTCTTCCCCCACCTTCAGAACCGCCAGGAACGCCTCCTGCGGAATATCCACCTTGCCGATCCGCTTCATGCGCTTCTTGCCCTCTTTTTGCTTGTCCAGCAGCTTGCGCTTCCGGCTGATATCCCCGCCATAGCACTTCGCGATCACGTTCTTCCGGATCGCCGACACCGTCTCCCGCGCCACAATCTTCGATCCGATCGCCGCCTGGATCGCCACCTCGAACATCTGCCGCGGAATCAGCTCGCGCATCTTGTGCACCAGCGCCTTGCCCCGGTCAAACGCCGCATCGCGATGCACGATGATCGACAGCGCATCCACCGGGTCGCCGCCAATCAAAATATCCATCTTCACCATCGGCGAGATCCACGTCCCCGCCACCACGTAGTCCAGCGAAGCGTACCCGCGCGAGACACTCTTCAGCCGGTCGTAGAAGTCCAGCACAATCTCATTCAGCGGCAGCTCGTAGGTAATCATCACCCGCGTCTCTGAGACGTACTCAAAGTTCTTCTGTCGGCCGCGCTTATCCTCGACCAGCTTCAAAATGCCACCAACGTACTCCTCGTTGGTCAGAATCTTCGCAATGATCACCGGCTCTTCAATCTGTTCAATGTTCGAGGGGTCCGGCCACCGCGACGGATTATCCACTTCGGTTACAGATCCATCCGTCAACGTAATTTTGTAACGCACTCCGGGCGCTGTCGTGATCAGGTCCAGGTCATATTCGCGTTCCAGCCGCTCCTGGATGATCTCCAGATGTAACAAACCCAGGAACCCGCAGCGAAATCCAAACCCCAGCGCCACCGACGACTCCGGCTCGAAGTTGAAGCTCGCATCATTCAGCCGCAGCTTTTCAAGCGCATCCCGCAGCAGCGCGTGCTCATGCGAGTCGACGGTATACAGCCCCGCAAACACCATGCTCTTGATGTCTTCAAAGCCCGGCAGCGCCGTCGCACACGGCCGCTCGACCTCCGTGATCGTATCGCCCACCTTCGTATCCGCCACGTTCTTGATCGTCGCGACAAAGAAGCCCACCTCACCCGCCGTCAGCTCCGTCAGCTCCACCGGCTTCGGCGTCATCACGCCCATGCTCTCCACGTCGAACTGCTTGCCGTTCGACATCACCTTGATCTTCATCCCCTTTCGCAGCTTGCCGTTGATGATGCGCGCCAGCACAATCACCCCGCGATACGCGTCGAACCAGCTATCAAAGATCAGCGCCTGCAGCGGCGCCTCCGGATCACCCAGCGGCGGCGGCAGCAGCGTCACCACGGCCTCCAGAATCGCCTCTACGTTCAGCCCCGTCTTCGCCGAGACCGCAATCGCATCATCCGCCGGCAGCCCCACTGACTTCTCGATCATCTCCTTCGTCCGCTCAATATCCGCCGACGGCAGATCGATCTTGTTGATCACGGGAATGATCTCGAGCCCGTTCGAGATCGCCAGATACGCATTCGCCAGCGTCTGCGCTTCCACGCCCTGGCTCGCGTCCACCACCAGCAGCGCGCCTTCGCACGAAGCCAGCGACCGCGACACCTCGTACGAAAAATCCACATGCCCCGGCGTATCAATCAGGTTTAGTTGATACATCTCGCCATCCGCCGCCTTGTACGCCATTCGGACGGTATGCGCCTTGATCGTGATCCCGCGCTCCCGCTCCAGGTCCATCGCGTCCAGCACCTGCGCCTGCATCTCGCGCGACGTCAGCGACCCCGTCATCTCCAGCAATCGGTCTGAAAGAGTGGACTTGCCATGATCAATATGCGCGATGATCGCAAAGTTGCGTATGTGCTGAGGATCCATGAAGGTACCTCTATCTTACAGTCGCATGACCTCCTTCTCCTGGCAGGGAGGCCGCGTTGATCAAGGCATCAGCCGCCCCGGAGAACGATCATGCACACTCCAGCCCTCATGGAACGAGAGATCACGCCGCAGGAACTGGCCATCATCCGTCAGGACTTCGCCGCCCTGCGAACCGGCCTCGGCATTCCGCCAGTCGCGCAGCGCAGACTGACCTTAGTCTCCGAGTCTGGCCATCGCCTGATCGGTTGTGCCACAGGTCTTCAAACCGAAAATGGCTGGTTCTATCTCACTGACCTCTGGGTTGAGAGATCGCATCGTCACCAGGGTCTCGGATCCGACCTGCTCCTGCATCTGGAACGCATGGTCCTCGAAGCTGGTGCCACCGACATCTATACGGAAACAGCCGGCTTTGAAGCTCCGCTCTTCTACGAGCGTCACGGGTACGTGCGCTTCTTTGAACTAAAGAACTTCTATCTCGGCGGCCACAGCCGGCTTGGCCTCCAGAAGAGGTTGAGCCCCGCATAGCTACCACTCGCCCACTCGACTCATGCGGACTTGCACCATGGGGCTTGCACCGGCGATAGAGAAGTACTCTGTCCCTCAGAGTGCTGCCTCCTTCGAGAGTGTGCCGACAATGCCACTAGCCAGAACCGCACCCGAAAGTGCCTGATCAACCAGTACAGCCTCTGTACCACTCCGATCCCACGGTCTCCGCATGGCATCCGCCACACCATCCTCTCTCCTCCGTCTCCACGGGCTCGACACCCTGCGTGCCGCGGCCATCTTGGTTGTCGTGATCTATCACCTCAACGTGCAGCACCTGCTGCCAGCCGCCCTCGGCCCCATCGCCGACATCGGTTGGTGCGGCGTGGACCTCTTCTTCGTCCTCAGCGGCTTCCTCATCGGCTCGCAGCTGCTCAAGTCCTTCGTCCAGAGCGGATCGCTCTCGCTCAAAGACTTCTACGCCCGTCGCGCCTACCGCATCCTGCCCGCATACTTCGCCGTCCTTCTGCTCTATCTCGCCGTTCCGCTCTGGCGCGAGGCCCCCGGCCCCTCCGCCCTCTGGCAGTTCGTCTTCTTTCTCTGGAACCTCACCCTCCTTCACTACCCCGCAGTTCATGCGTTCTCGCATGTCTGGTCGCTCTGCGTCGAAGAACACTTCTATCTGCTGCTCCCTTTGCTGCTGACCCTCTTTCTGCGACGACCATCGCTCGCAAAGACCATCGCCGTCCTCCTCCTCCTCGTTCTCGGCGGCATCGCCCTGCGCGCCTGGCTGCTCCGCCTCGTCGTCCTCGCGGCCGATGAGGACCAGCGCGGCCTGCTCATGATGAAGTTCCTCTACTACCCCACCTACACCCGCCTCGACGGCCTCGTCATGGGCGTCACCCTCGCCCTCATCCGCACCTTCCGCCCCGTCTGGTGGCAACGCCTCACGCAGCACGGCAATCTCCTCGCCTTCGCCGGCCTCGCCATCGTCGCCGGAGCACTCTGGCTCTGCGACTTCAACTATCCCAGCCCTGACCTGCCCGCGAGCCTCCTCATCGCCTTCCCCGCTCTTGCCCTCGGCCTCGCGCTCCTCGTCCTTGCCGCAACGTCCCAACGAAGTCTGCTCAGCCGCAAAGTCCCCGGAGCCACCGCCCTAGCCACCCTCGCCTTCAGCCTCTATCTCACCCACAAGTCCGTTGCCCACGCCACGCACCTGCTGCTTCCGTCCCTCACCGCACATGCCAACTGGCAGGCCGGAGCAATCTACTTCGCCGCCTGTCTCGCCGTCGCCTCCCTGCTCTACCTCGCCGTCGAGCGCCCATTCCTGCAGCTTCGCCTGCGTCGATCCGCAGCCCGCGTCAACCGCGAAGTTCACCGCGATCCAGCTCTCTAGCGCGAACGTTCCGGGGGGATGAAGGTGTCGTTGATGTCGCCCTTTGTTGTCATCCCGTAGGGATCTGCTTCTCTTTCACAAACCTTCAAGCCATCGGCTTCAGCCCCACGACCCGGGCAGCTCCCACCACCTTAGATCGAAAACGGACTCGCCCCCGTCGCTGCATCGACCCACCCATACCGCGTCTCCGCCCCACCCGCACCCCGCCACACGTCCGGCGTCCGCGACTCGACCCAATCCTGCGGTACAGCCGGCCGGCTCGCCGCCGCTCCCACCTGCAGAAATGCCTCCTGCAACGCCCGCTTCTGCGCCGCCCCCACCGCCCCCGGCTCCGGCGACACCAGCAGCACCGACCCGGTCGCCGCCACCGCTCGCAGCCACTGTTCTGTCAGCGACCACGGCACCGCCGCCGTAATCGGCACACAGTCCGCATCGATCGAAAAGAATCTCCCATGCTGCGGCAGCCGAAACGCCAGCGTGTTCACCCCCATCCGCCGCGTCCGCTCCCAGTCCTTCCCGCTCACATCATCACCCGTCCGCTGCGCGTCAAAGATCCCCGCCGCCAGGTGCCCCACCGTGTTGCACCCCAGCACCAGCCGGTCTTCCCCTGCCGCGACACGGATGTCCCGGTACAGCGCCGCGATGATCTCCGCATTCGTCTGCGACTGATCATGAAAGCTCCATCCATTCCGCGTCGGCGACGCCCCCATCGCGAACCCCCACTGCCCCAGCAGCTCCCACGTCGTGAAATCGTGCTTGATCAGCCGGTAGCCCCACCCGCGCGCCTCCGTCACCACCGCCAGCGCCGCCGCCCGCCCCTCTGGCACTGTCGGATCGTACGCCGCCCCTTCCGACGTATCCCGCCGCGCCCCAAATCTCACCTCCGGCAGCAGCAGCTCCGCCCGAGTCCCCGCAGCCGCCCGCAGCGGTCGAATCCAAACACCTGGCACCACGCCCTTCGCCGCAATCTCCATCGCCAGCCGTGCCATATCCGGAAACACCGCACGATCCTGGTATCCATCGTCGATCACCGTAAACGGCCGCGGCCCACCCGCCGGCGCCATCTCCCGCATCAGCTCCGCATCCCGCAAAATCCCCGCCGGCGTGTTCTTCCCATACGCGTAGTACCAATCGTTACTACCAAAGATCGTCGCCACCGGCAGCCCGCCCCGCTCCGCCCGCAGCGGAGCCTCCGGCGCCATCCGCCCACACAGCGCCCGCGTCGCCGCAAACGCCGTCTCCCCCGCCACGCCCCGCCGCTCGACCACCCGCGCCAGCTTCACCTCGCGCTCCCCCAACCGCACCCCACTCCCACCATTCCGCACATCCAGCCACAGCGAGATCCCCTCCGCATCCACCTGCCAGAAACAAAACGCACCCGCCCCCGTCTTCACCCCATACCCACGCGTGCTTACCCCAGGTCCACCGCCCGCTTCGACCACGCAATACCAGGGCAACACCCGCTCCGGCTCCATCTGTAACCACGCCAGATCGCCATAGCTCCGCTCCCACGCATCCCCCATCACCCGCGCATCCGCCGCCGTCACACCCATCCACCGCAGATGCACCCGCCGCACACTCACCGTCGGCGCCTCGAGCGTCAGCCCCACCTCCGCCGCCCCCACCACGCACCGCAGCTCCACACCAGCAGCCGCCCACCGCTCTCCCGATCGCTCCATCGGCCGCGGCGTCGCATCCTCCGCGTCGCCCGCGATCACCCACGCAAACGAGGGCTGCCGCAGAATCGACACAAACGCCGTCTCCCGCGCTGCCGGTGCCGCCAAAGCCAGGGGAGCCGCCGTCAGCAGCGAACCAGCAGCCCCCATCCCCTGCAGCATCCTTCGCCGCGTCAGCGACGTCGAGTCCTCCGGCATGCCTCCTCCGTCGTCTACTGCGCCGGCCGCGGCGCAAAGTATCCCTTGCTCGCCCGCACCTTGTACCGCGGATCCAGCGCCTGCAGATAGATCGTCCGGAACGCCCCATTGTTAATCAAGTTCGCCGGCCGATACTGCAGCGAATACTGCGACCGCAGCTCCTGCTCAATATTCCGGAACCCCACCGCCACATCCTCCAGCTTCGTCGGATAGAACGCCTGGCCGCCCGTCGCGTCTGAGATCACCTTCAGCGTCTCATCGCCCTTGTCCTTCGTCGGGCTCAGGTTCGTCGAGATCGTCTCCACAATCGTCTCCGATCGCTGACACATCTTGATCGCATCCGACAGCTCCGCGCGCGAATAATTATCGTCCCCGTCCGAAAGCAGGATCAGCACCTTCCGCACGGCCAGATCATCCCGCAGCGTCAGCATCTGGTCGCGGCACGTCTTATAGAGCGAGTCATACAGCGCCGTCCCGCCACCCGGCCTCAGCTTCCTGATTCCCTGATTCAGCGCATCCACCGAGTTCGTAAAGTCCTGCGCCAGGTTCGTCTGAATATCAAACCCCTCCACAAACGCCCGATCATTCCGATGCATCGTCTGCAGGAAAAACTCCACTGCCGAGTCCTGCTCAAACTGAAATCGCGACCGGATCGATGACGACGTATCGATCATCACGCCCACGCGCAGCGGCAGGTTCGTCTGCTGCCGGAACCCCACCACCGCAATCGGCGGCTTGCCGTTGTCCAGCAGCCCGAAGTTCTCCTGCTTCAGCCCCGTCACGAACCGTCCATGCTTGTCCGTCACCGCAAAGATCAGGTTCACCTCGTTCACCTGAACCTTGAACGTCGTGTTCGCCTCATCATCCGCCCCGCCCTGCTGCGCGGGAGAGACGGTCGGCGCCGGTGCGCCCGGCGAGCCAGCCGGTGTCTGCGCCGCAGCACCGGACGGCGCCGCGGTCTGCGTAGCCGGTTGTTGCACGGCAGGTGCCCCCGTCGCAGGAGACGCGCTGGTCGTTGCCGGCGCAGCGGTCTGCGCTGGAGTCGCCGCAGACGCGGGCTTCGGAGGATAGTACGGCGTGGCCGTCTGCTGCGATGCATCCGGAGCCTGAGCGCCAGCCGTCATTGGGAAAGAGAAGGGGCCTGCCAGCAGCACGGCGGCAGCGAAAATTCGGAGACAGAAAGCGCGATCAATCACGCGCTCGATTCTACTGGTTTACCCCGTCACCTGGGTTTCCCCGCGCAGCGCCGCCACAAACCGCACCAGCTCCGGCGAGAGCGGAGCCTCCGCCCGCAGCTCCTTGCCCGTCCGTGGATGCACCAGCGAGAGCGTCGCCGCATGCAGAAAGTTCCGCCCGAGCTCGAGCGTCTCCCCTCCGGCGCTGCGCAGCACCGCCGCCGCGCCATACACCGTGTCCCCCACCACCGGATGCCCGAGCGCCTGCAGGTGCACCCGTATCTGGTGCGTCCGCCCCGTCTCGATCCGCACCTCCACCAGCGTGAACATCCCAAACGCCGTCTGCAGCCGCTCCGTCACGTGCACATGCGAGATCGCACTCCGCACCCCGACCGCCTCGATCGGCCGCCGAGTCGTCATCCGAGTGCGCCGAATCAGGTCCCGCCCGATCGGCAGCGTTACCGTCGTGTCGTCCTTTCGCAGATGCCCTTGCACCAACGCCACGTACGTCTTGTGCACCGTCCGCTCGGCAAACGCCTCGCTCAGCTTCGTGTGCGTCCGGTCATCCTTCGCCACCAGAATCAACCCGCTCGTCTGCTTGTCCAGCCGGTGCACAATCCCTGGCCGCAGCTCGCCCCCCACACTCGAAAGCTTCCCGGCAAAGTGATGCATCAGCGCATTCACCAGGGTCCCCGACGACCGAGGATCCCGCAGCGCAGTATCCTTCCCCGTCCCCTCGTCGTCGCTCTCATCCGAAGCCTCGCCGTCGTCCGCAGCCTCGATCACCGGAGCCGCATTGCCCGCATGCACACTCATCCCCGCCGGCTTGTTTAGGATCGCCAGGAACTCATCCTCGTACACCACGTCCAGCGGAATATCCTCCGCCATCGCCTTCAGCGGCGCCGGCCGGGGCGATCCCTGAATCACAATCACCTCACCCGGCGTCACCTTGTGCTTTGCCTTTGGAGCAACGCCATTGATCAGCACCTGCCCGCTCTCCACCAGCAGCTGCACCCGCGAGCGCGAGATCTCCGGAATCGCCTGCGCCAGGTACTGGTCCAGCCGCAGCCCGCGCGCCTCCGCCGGCGCTACTACGCTGTGTGTCGCCTCGTTCGCTCCCGGGGCATACGGGTCGAGCGTGAGCAGCGGAACCACCGGCGCCGCCGGCTCCTCCACCCCCCGCGTCTTCACGTACTCCGCCCGCACCGAGCGATGGCGCTGCCCCTTCGGCAGCATGTTCTTCGACGGCATCTCTACCTCTCCCTCTCGTACGTTGTGCCGCGCATCTCGTCGCGCTTCCCTTGCCGCTCCAGCACCTGATGCGCATGCATCGAGTGCTCCCGGTGAACGCTGCCACTACGTCTTGTAGGGTCGTCCGCTTGACCGGGCTTCCCTTCACTGCCGCCCGCTCGACCGAACGCCGCAGGCCGTAGTGGAGAAGCCTGCCCTGAGCTGGCCGAAGGGATCCCTTCCATCCCACGCCACGGCCAAATCATCAGCACCGCACCCGTCACCACCATCGCTAGCGCCACCCACTGCAATGGATCGAGCCACGCCAGTATCCCTGCGCCTTCGTCGTACCGGTACGGTATCCGCAAAAAGGTCAAGGCAAACTGCACCAATCCCACCAGCACCAGCCCGGCTCCCGCAGTCCATCCCGCTGGCCACCGCCTCCGCTGTACCAACCCATACAGCGCCACCGTCAGCCCCAACGCCAGCACCGCCGCATAGAGCGCCACCGGCTGCTCGCGATACCCCGCCAGCGATGTCCGCAAACCCAACCGCGAGGGCAGCCCCGGATCCGATCCCTCTGCCAGATGCCCCATCGCCAGAAACGCCCACGCCAGCGTCGCCGGAGCCGCCCACGCATCAAGCACACGCAACACCGGCATCCGCTTCCACCGCAGGTACATCACCACCGCCACCGTCGCCAACCCCAGCCCCGCCGCCGTCAACGACGGCACCATCAGCAGCAGAATCGGGGCCGACAGGAAACTCCGAACGTTGAACACCACCAGCAGCACCCGCGACGCTACGAACGCCGCAAACACCGCAAACAGCCCCGCGTTCCAGACCTCGTCCGGCGACACCTCCACCATCGCCGCCGTCCGCAGCGAAAGATAGATCCCCGCCGCCAGACCAAGCGCAGCCAGCAGCCCGAACGTGGGCACGTAAAGATGTCCGATGTGGAGGAGGGTAGGGTGCACGGCTTCTTACAGGCTACCGTGCCCCGCGCTCAACCGCGTTCAGCAGAGCAGGGCTGAGCATAAGAAGAGGCTGGCGCGTGGCGCAAGCACCACCCTCGCCGCTCTATTCTTATCCGTGAGATCACATCTCTCTCGAGAAGCCTGCACGAGAAGCTCGTCCACCGCTTGGTTTACCGTGTTTGTTTGCGCGGCCGTTCCCCTGATCTCCAGGCGCGCAGGTCGTCCACTCCACTCGTCTCGTCGGATCTCCCCTGGAGGTCCGGACCTAAGCCATGCATTTCGAAGATTTTAGAACAAGCCGTACGGGGAGGAGAAGAAAGAAAACCGATCCGCTGGGCCGTGCGTCGAGTCGCTGGTGAACCCGTCTAAGACGGTGGGACCCCGCCGTGGCTCTTTAGGCATTCCGGACTGGCGGACACTGCACACCGAGCCATGTCTACGAGCTGGATCCCTGTTCAATGAATATTGGTTCAACCAGCGTTGGTCGCGCACCTGCTTTGCAGACCGGTTTCTTGTGTTGGATGCTACCGGCAGTCGATCGGATTGGCAAGTGAACCCTCTGCAACCGATTTCCTGCGAGCCCACCCGGAAAGTGCTATCGAATGTCGTCCGGAACTGCGACCGCATCAAAAGCGTCCGCCAGCGCCTGCAGCCGCTCCGCCACGCCCTGCCCTGTTAAAGGCTTTCCATGCCCCACCGCGACCGTAAACGGCACGAGCGCCGCCAGCTTCTGCACGGAGCTCTTCGCCGCCGCCCAGTCCGACGTAAAGTACGCCGGCGGGCCATGCAGCTCCGGCTGCTGCGCAATCGCTGCCTCAAAGAAGCTCTCCGGCTTCGTCGTGCAGAACGCATCCCCGACCAGCAGCGTCTTGTCCTGGTCCCGGAAGAACGATACGTGCCCGGGCGTATGCCCCGGCGTGTGCAGCAGCGTCCACCCCGGCATATCCGCGATCGTCATCTCCGCGCCCTCACCCGGCAGCGCCTTCAGACGCGTTCCCAGGTTGATCGGGTCCTTCGGGTACGTCGGCGACAGCAAACTCATCAGTCCACCACCCGCATGCCAGTTCGGCGCGTCATACGCCCGCGCCCCGGTCAGGTACGGAAACTCCAGCGGATGCGCAAAGATCGGGCAGTCCCAGCCATCCGCCAGCTCCGCCGCCCCGCTCACATGATCAAAGTGCCCGTGGGTCAGCACAATCGCATTCGCAGGCCGGCCAAAGTGCTTCTCCGCCCACGTCCGGATCCGCCCCGCCGATCCCGGGATCCCCGCATCGATCAGCGTCCACGTCCCATCCGCGTGGGTCACCCCAAATACGTTCACAAACACGATCCGCAGCCCCTTCAACCCCGGCGCGATCGCATCCATCGTCGTCACCTGATCCTCTGATATCTCAATCTTGTCCATGTCGCCCCTCTGCTTCTGCAGATAGGATGCCGGGATCTCCCACAGCCACTTCCCACACCCGCACGCGACAGACGTCCCGACCTGGTGTCTGCTGGGCTACCTGAAAACGCCGTCAACGCACCCCCACGCGCAGCGCACCCAAGACACCCGCCACGCCAGCGCCAGCCCTCTCGCGGAGACACCGCAGACGACACCGGGGCAGGCCCGGCCGCATAAGATCATGCGCCGCACCCGCCCCAGCCTCAGCTTCGTACTTCCGTCGGACTCCAGCAGCTCCTAGAGCGATAGCCGCCGGCGCAACACACCGATCGCACCCAGCGCGCCCGTTCCCAGCAGAGCCAGCGAGCCAGGCTCCGGAGTCGGGGCCGGGGCCACCGCCGGATCGATCGTCAGGCTGAACGTGCACGGATTCGTCTTCGCACCCACCGCCTCCGCCTCGATCCCGCCGCCGCAGGAGACCTGCTGCAGGCTGAACATACCTTCGCTGAACGTGGGATTTTTTACTCCGCCCGTAAACAGCTGCGGCCCGGTGAAATCCAGGTCGTCGATCGCAAAGCCGTTCTTGTCGAAGAGGCCGAACCCGCCCTCATCCGTCTTCGTGTAAAAGTACACATCACTGGCCGTCATCTTGTTCCCGTTCTCCGTGAACGAGACATCGCCAAGATAGAAGTTAAAGCCAGCGTCGTAGTTGTTCCCCACCGAAGGTGAAGCCGGCAGAGCAAAGGTGAGATCCAGTCCGTTCCCCGTCACCGCGAAGTCATTCACAGTAGCGGCATGAGCAACAACGGGCAGGGCAAGCGACGCGAGAACAACAAGGGCAGAGAATGCAACACGCATAGAAGTAGCCTTCCAGGAAGCAAGATCGAGCAACAACACTCGTTGGAATTACTCCGCGACCGTAGCAAGCCACCCTCTGCAATCACAATGTCGATCTTCGGAAAGAGTTTTCCCATGGCTTCGACACCTCATCCCGCATCTACGGCCGTCCCGCCGCTCCCGCTTCCCCGCCCACCTTCGGCAACACCCGCCGCGGATGCGCCTCCCGATTCGCCTTCAGCAGCAGCCCCCGCACCCGAGCCTCAATGTCGTCTTCCCCCACCCCCACCACCTCACTCTTGAGCGCCCCATCCGCGTCGATCGTAAAGTAGTGCGGCAGCCCATCGACCCCATACGCATTCGAAAGCTGATGCCCCGCATCCAGCACCTGCGGCCACTTCATCCCGTTCGCCGCTACATACTGCTTCCATGCATCCTCGTCCTCGTCCCACGACACACTCAGCAACGTAAACGGCTCATCCTTCAAGTCCGCCGCCAGCTTCTGAAGCCGCGGCAGAAACTGCCGACACGGTACACACCACGTCGCCCAGAAGTCCAGCAGCACCACCTGCCCATGCAGCCCGTCGAGTGACACCGTCCGGCCATCCAGCGTCTTCGCGGAAAACGGCGGCGCCATCGTCGCCCGCGCCAGGGAAAGATTCGCCAGGTAGTTCTGCGCCCGCGCCTTGTACCGGTCATCCTCCGGCGCCAGCTGAACGTACTTCGTAAACGCCTCGCGCGCCTCGTCGTCCTTATGCATCGCCGCCAGCGCCCGGCCGTCCAGGTACAGCGCGGTCCGCAGCGTCGCATCATGCCCGATCGCCGCCTTCAGCGCGGCATCCGCCTCCGCCAGCTCCTTCGGTGTCGGCTGGTCGTCGTTCAGATGGAACACCGCCGACCCATGCAGCAGCTCCGCATAGGCCTGGTCCTTCGCCACCGTCGACACCTGCTCAAACTGCGTCGCCGCCCGGATCGCCTCTTCCCACTCCCCCGCCCTGAAGCTCAGCGTCGCCACCCGCTCAAAACACTCGGCACACTGATCCGCCGCCAGCACATTGGCCTGCTTCCAGTGCTGGATCTGCTCCGCAATCACCTCACCCTGCGCTCGCGCCGCCGCAACTTCTGCCACAAACGCCGGATCACTTCGGAACGCCGCCGGGGGGGCAGCCCGCTGCGTCCATGCCGCCGCGGCAATCAGGGGGAGAAAAGTAGCCAGCAGACGCCGTAGGACGTGTCGAGAGCCCATAGTTCCAATCAGAGGAAACCGAATCAGACCAACCGGATCAGCCCATCAGAAAAAGTCGTCGTGTTATCCAGCCTTGCGATCGTCCAGAACCTCGTCCAGCGCATGCGCGAGCGATCCCGCGCGTGATCGGATCGAACTCTGCGACTGACTCAATGAGCCATCAAGCGACGCATACCGTTGCCGCAGCTGCGCCAGCTCGTCCGCAATGTTCAGCGCTGCCAGCACCGCCACCCGTAGCGAGTCCACCGTCCCACCCATCGCCGATACCGCTCGCATCTTTGCATCCACGCTCGCCGCCAGCTGCTCGATGTACACCGGGTCTGTTCCGCGCAGGTGGTACACCTGGTCGTAAATATCCACCGCCACCGCCGCCGGAGCTTCCGTTATCTCTTCGTTCCCGACCATTCATCCCCCTCTTCCCCATCCGGTTGCGATCCCCTGGGATCTGCGTCTCTGCCCAAAGCTCTTCCGCGCTCCGCCGCTACAACAGCTCATCCATCTGGTGCAGCATCTTCTCCACCCGCTGCCGAACCTGCTCGCGCTCCTCCCGCAGCGCATGGAGCTCGCCTGCCGCGCTCTCCGAAGCCTCGCTATGCTCCTGCCGCTCCCGCACCAGCTCTTCCTTCAGCCGCGCCACCTCCGCCTCCGCAGCCGCCCGCGTCTCCCGCTCGCGCTTCACAATCTCCACCGCGCGATAGACCTTCTGCTCCAGCGCTTGAAATTCATCCACGCTGATCGGTGCCGATGTGCTCATTCCTTGCCCTCGCAAACCTGGTATTCCACGAAAAGTATAGGGCGCGCCCACGTGGAATACGCGTCCCAAAATCAGCAAGAGGGGAATCACCGCAGATGCGTCCTGCTTGGTCTCTCGCCCACCGGCCCGCCGCACCCCACCGCATCTCGACCGAAGGCGAAGCCGCAGCGGAGAGACCCCTTCTCCTAAAAAGCCACAACACTCCCCAGCTAACACCCTCGCTCCTAAAACCTCAACCCTCCGGCATCCGCTGAATGCCACCCAGCTCCGTCAACGCCTCCGTCACTCGCCGCGACGCCTCCACCAGGTCCGTTTCCGTCAGCGTCCGCGTCGCCGACTGAAACACCAGCCGCAGCAGCAGCGAGTGTTGCCCCGCTGCAATCGCCTTTCCCTTCGGATCCCGAAAGATCTCCAGCGGCAGCAGCCGCTCGAGATCCGGCAGCGCCAGCGCATGGATCGTCGCCGCGATGGTGTGCCACTGCGTGGCGTCCGGAAAGATAAACGACAGATCCCGCTCCACCGCCTGGTAGCGCGAGATCTCCCGCGCCGTATGCGTCTTCAGCGGCAGCGCGAGCAGCTCGCCGACGTCGATCGTGGCCAGGTACACCGGCTGCCGCAGCTTTCGTATCACCTGCTCCGCGCGCGCGAGCTCCCCGAACACGGCAAAAGGCCGTTTGTGCAGCAGCGCCATCCCACCGCGCCCCGGCTCCATCCACGCCGGCAGACCCTCACTCGAAAAATCCAACGATCCCGCTCCGCCAGCGAGCGTAAACAGCGACGCCAGCGACTCGATCACGCCCTTCATCTCAAAGATCGGCGAGTCCTCCGCGCTCAGCAGAGGCGTCCGTTCCGTCGCCGCGGAGGTCATTCCTAGCACCAGCGATGCCGTCTCAACCACGTCGCCCACACCGTCGCTTCCGTCGTCTGCCGTGCCGAGAAAGACCTGGCCCTGTTCAAACAGCCGCGCCTCCCGCACGTCGCGGTTCAGGTTGTGCGCCAGCATCGCAAGCATTCCCGGCAGCAGCGTCGGTCGCAGCAGCGAGGCCTCCGCCGAAAGCGGATTCTCCATCGCCACATGCCGCAGCCGCGCCCAATCTCCGGTGGTCTCCTTAGCCGTCTCCGGCCGAAACAGCGCCGCCTCCGCCACTGAGGCAAACGTGGACGAGATCGCCTCCGTGAACCCGAGCGCCAGCAACCGCGTCCGCACGGCACGCTCCTGCGCCGCGGTCTCATGTTGCAGCACCGGCATCGGGGCCGGCAGCGTATTCGCAAACCGGTTGTACCCAAACACCCGCGCAACCTCTTCGATCAGGTCGATCTCACGCTCCAGATCCAGCCGCCAGCTCGGCAGCGTCACGGAATAGTCGCCCTCCCCCGCGGCGGTCATCCGGCACCCGAGCGACGTCAGATACTGCTCCACCAGATCGCTGGTCAACGCGCTCTCCCCCCTCCCATCCTCAACTGTCGTTCCCAGATGCCGCTGCACCTCCTGCACCGAGAGCGAGATCGCCGCCCGCTTCGCCGTGCGTTGCTCCATCTCCGGAACCACGAGATCCACCATCTCTCCCGCCGTTCCGCCGTCGGCCAGAATCAGCTCCGACACCAGATCGTTCGCCATCGGCGCGGCATTGAAATCGGCACCGCGCTCGAACCGGTGACTCGCATCGGTGTGCAGAAGGTGCCGTCGCGACGACCGCCGCACTGCCGCAGGATCGAACCACGCCGCCTCCACCAGCACATTCTTCGTCTCGGGCGTGATCATCGACTCCCATCCACCCATCACTCCCGCCAGCCCCAGCGCCTTTCGCTCATCCGCCACCACCAGGTCGTCCGCCTCAAGCGTCCGTGTCGAGCCGTCCAGCAGCTTCAGCTGCTCGCCCTTGCGCGCCAGCCGCACCACAATCCCGCCCTCAACCTTGTCCAGGTCGAACGCGTGCGTCGGATGCCCCATCCCCAGCAGCGTGAAGTTCGTTGCATCAACGGCGTTCGAAATCATCTTTTGCCCGAGCAGCTCGAAGAACGTCTTCACCCGCCCCGAGCTCGGCCCGATGGTCACGCCGCGCAGCACCCGCGCCGTAAACCGTCCGCAGAGCACCTCCGCCTCTTGCTCGATCCGTACCGGGAACGGCATTTCGCTCACCGCCATCGGCGGCACCACCGGCCGCAATGCTGGCAGCTCCAGCGCGTACATCGTTGCAATCTCCCGCGCGATGCCGCGATGATTCATCGCATCGACCCGGTTGGTCGTGATGTCCATCTCGAACAGGTGCCCGTTCGGCTCCCCGGCCGCAGAGACGCCGAGATCATGGACACCCTCCACCGCGATCCCGCGCAGCGTCAGGTCGTCGGCAAGTTGTAGGTCAGAGACAACAATCGTGGGCAAGGTGGCGCGAAGCCATGCGGTCAGGATCTTCATGAGAGGGCAAACTCAGTGTACCGATCCGTGTGCAATCGGCGGTGCGCAACAGACCTCGTCCAAAACAGCCATAACCTCGAGCAAACCCTACGCGAACTGCTCCAAAAAGCGCGTATCGCCGCTGTAAAACAGCCCAATATCCGCGACCCCATGCAGAATCATCGCAATCCGCTCCACCCCCATCCCGAATGCAAACCCGCTCACTCGCCGCGGATCGTACGCGTCAGGATCTCGTCCTTGCCGTCTCCGCTCGTCCGTAACTGCAGCAAATACAGCAGGATCCACCATCCCACACCCGAGCAGCTCGATCCATCCGGAGTGCTTGCACTTCCGGCACCCCGCCCCGCCGCAGAAAATACACGAGATCTGCACATCCGCCGAAGGCTCGGTAAACGGAAAGAAACTAGGAAAGAACCTCGTCCGCACATCCGCCCCAAAAAGAGCCTTCATGGCATGATCCAACGTTCCCTTTAGATCCGAAAACGTGATGTCCGGCCCAACCGCTAACCCTTCTATTTGGTGGAAGATAGGCGAGTGTGTGGCATCCGCAGCATCGTTTCGGTGCACCTTCCCCGGGATCACGATCCGCAACGGCGGATCACTCTCTACCATCGTCCGGATCTGCACTGGCGACGTGTGCGTGCGCATCAGCAACCGCTCCCGCGAGGCCTTATGTTCCTGATTCGCGACCAGAAGCGTATCCTGCGTGTCGCGCGCGGGGTGATTCGGCGGAAAGTTGAGCGCCTCGAAGTTATAGAAGTCGGTCTCTACCTGCGGTCCGAGGTTGACGCTATATCCAAGACCCTCAAAGACTTTAACCACCGCCTGCAGCGTTTGAATCAACGGATGCGGCACTCCAGGCCGGCGCACCAGCCCCGGCAGCGAGAGATCCAATCCGCTCGTCCTTGGCTCTCCAGCCGCAGGCTCGCGCACCGAAGCCTCGAGCGCCCGCTCAATCTCTTCTTTCAGCCTGTTAAAGCGCATGCCCAGCGGCTTGCGCGCTTCTGCCGGCGCTTCCTTCAGCCAGAGATCACTTATCAGCTTTAGCCGCCCACCTTTGCGGCCAAGCCAGTGAAGCCGGAAAGCTTCCACTGTCTCAGCGCTGCTGAGCAGGGCCGCACTCGCCTGAACCTCGTGTGAGAGCGTCTCGAACGCCGTTTGAAGAGCGGCTTCGTCGTAGCTTGGAAGTGCTTTCGGTGCTGTAGACATGACTGCTGCCTAGAATACGTGACCCGCCTGACCTAAAGCGCTGACAGAGCGATCAGGATCACGATTGCCCCTAGCGCAAGCGACCGCTTGTCCGTGATCGCATAGACTACCGGATCCTCGTCCAACTGCCCGCGGCTCGCCAGCATCCACAACCGGCTCAGCCAAAGCAGCAGCACCGGAACCAGCAACCACAGACGCGTCGAATGACGGTAGAGCTCATGCGCATTTGAAAGATTCGAAATGTAGAGCGTAAACACCACGACCGAGGCGTAAGCCGAGGAAGATCCGAAGCTGCGAAGCTGCTCGATATCCTCAATGTGGTACCCGCGGCCCTTCGACGACACTCCGCCGCGCGCCCTGAGATTCTCAAGTTCCGCAAACCTCTTGACGAAGGCCAACGAGAGAAAGAAAAAGATGCTGAACCCGGCCAGCCACGTCGAGACCTCCACGCCGGTCGCCGCCGATCCTGCCAGAATGCGGATCGTATACAGCCCGGAGAGCACAATCACATCGATCAACAAGGCCCGTTTCCAGCGCAGCGAATAGGCAAGCGTCATCACCGTGTAAAAGAGCAGCCAGCCCAGAAACGAATACGGCCCCGGCAGCGTGGACTGCGGCGAGAGGGCGGAAACCACATACGGAACGGCAACCGCAAGGGCCACGGCAGAGATAAAAAACACCACCACGACTACAACGCCATGGATCGGAGAGAGGTCTCCCGCGGCGAAAGGCCGGCGCCGTTTACGCGGATGTAGGCGATCGGCTTCCACGTCCAGCAGATCATTGATGATGTAGGTCGCGGAGGCACAGAGGCCAAACGACAGGAATGCCACCAGAGCGCCAGCAAGCAGACCGATCGATCGCACATGCGCCAGTAGCAGAGGCAGAAAGATCAGAATGTTTTTTGCCCACTGATGCAGCCGAATGGCCTTCAACCACGCCCGCAGCGGTGAAGCGCGCTCAATGAAGCTGCGCGTTGGCACGATCTTCGCCGCGCGAAGTGCCGCACTCAGCCCGCGCGTTGGATTTGCGACAAGAACCTCTCCCCCCTGCGCCGCGCAGGCGCCAAGCAGCGGAAGATCCGGGCTGGCATTGCCGATGTAGCAGAAACCCTCGGGAAATCTCTCCTGGAAGGCGGCTAGCTTATTCTTGCCCGCGAGATTGTGCTCTCCGTCCGATGCCAGCACGCCTGAAAACAAGCCCACATGCCGTGCCACCCGATCGGCAAGAACGCGATCCGCGGCCGTCGCCAGGTAGAGCACTCGACCGTCGGCGTGCTGCTGCTCCAAGTACTCCAACAACTCCTGGTTGTAGGGCAGATGCACGACGTCGAGTTCCACCGCCTGCGTCAGGTGCCGCTTCAACGCAGCTTTTCCGCCGCGGAGCCATCCTGGGATCTTCAACAATTGGAGTGGGGACTGCCGCGCCAGCGCCAGGGCCGAGTCAACCAGAGTGTCCGATCGCACCAGAGTTCCGTCAAGATCCACACAGAGCGGCAGCTCGGCCGTCCTCGCGGGCGAGGCGGGCGAGTTGACCTCCGGTAAGATCGGTTCCTGCGGTATCATCCTGCGGCTCCTGACCTTCCACGGGCTGGGCACCCACGCGTCATCGTCTCATAGCGAGATTTATTCATGAACTCACGTGTGAAACCTTCGTATTGCCCCACACGTCATTATCATGGATTGCGAAGGTCTTCCCGTTAACAACTAGCCGTACGAAACCAGAGAGCTACCAAGTGAGCGTGCATGGCGTCCGTCCCGACTGAGCAGGAAAGCATTCAGCAACATGAACCGCCGCTGGCACTCCCGCCGCCCGAGCGGCAGAAGCCCACCGGGACTTCCCCCACTCCGACTTCCTCCAAGGGCTCTCTCTTTCGGAAGCTCATCATCGCGGCCGTCATCCTGCTCGCTATCGCCGGTGTAATTTGGAAGGTTCGCGCGAACCAGCAGCAGCAGGACGCCGAGACGCAGAAGCTGGCCGCCGCCGCCGATCGACCCATTCCGGTATCCGTGCTTCCGGTCCAGCAGAAGAACATGCCGATCTACCTCACGGCGCTCGGCACAGTGACGGCGTACAACACCGTGACCATTCGCTCGCGCGTCGACGGCCAACTCATGCGCGTCAACTTCCGCGAGGGCCAGGCCGTCCGCAAGGGGGATCTCCTCATGGAGATCGATCCCCGGCCGTACCAGGCCACACTCGAGCAGGCTCAGGGCCAACTGGCCCGCGACCAGGCAAACGCAAAGAACGCAGACGCCGAGGCCGCCCGCTACACCGCCCTCTACCAGGCTGGCGTCGTCAGCCGTGAAAGCCAGCAGGCGCAGATCTCCACGTCCGGCCAGGCGACGGGCACCCTCACCGCCGATAAGGCCGCCATTGACGCCGCTCGTGTGAATCTCGTCTACACCAGGATCACTTCTCCGATCGATGGTGTGGTCGGCCTACGTCAGGTCGACCCCGGCAACATCGTGCACGCGGCGGACACAACCGGCTTGGTCGTTGTCACGCAGCTACAGCCCATCTCCGTAATCTTCACGCTGCCAGAGGACTACTTGCCTCAGGTCCTCCAGATGACCCGCTCCGGCAGGCGTCTCGCGGTCGAAGCCTATGACAGGTCGGAAGCTACGCACCTGGCCAGTGGCAGCCTCCTGACGCTCGATAACCAGATCGACACCACGACCGGAACGGATAAAGTCAAGGCCGTCTTCGATAACCGGGAGAACACCCTCTTTCCCAATCAGTTTGTGAATGTCCGTCTGATCTTGCAGCAGCGGCCAGATGCCCTTGTCATTCCCTCCGCGGCGGTGCAGACCGGAGCGCAGGGTAGCTTCGTCTACGTTCTTCGTGATGGAGACCCGCCAAAGGAGCTGCAGGATTCGAATAATGCCACGCGGAACGGCGGCAAGGGGCGCAAGTCCGGAGCAAAGGACGGTGCAAAAACTGCCGACACTCCGCCGCAGCAACAACAACAGACTCCGCCGCATTACGTTGTCATGCAACCGATCAAGATCGATCTGACTGAAGGCACACAGGTCATCCTCGCAGACGGGCTGAAAGCGGGCGACCAGATCGTGGTTGATGGTCAGGAGAAACTGAAGAACGGTAGCCGGGTTATTCCCCACGCGGCAGCGACGAAGCCTTCTGATACGCGTTCGGCGACAGGTGCAACGTCGGACGCAAGCAATCCAGCAACGGGCGATGACGCAGGCAAGCCGTCCGATCGCATGGATACACGCCGGCCGCGAAAGAATGGCCAACCAAAACAAGGAAGCGCGGGGCAACAGCCATGAGTCCTTCACGGCCATTTATCCTCCGGCCGGTGGCCACCTCGCTCCTGATGGTGGCCATTTTGCTTGCCGGTTTTGTCGCCTACCAGCAGCTGCCCGTCTCGGCATTGCCGGAGGTGGACTACCCCACCATCCAATGTCTGACCTTTTACCCCGGGGCGAGTCCGGAGGTGATGGCCAGCTCGGTCACAGCACCGCTTGAGCGTCAGTTTGGCCAGATCCCCGGTCTCGCCCAAATGACCTCCACCAGCTCCGGCGGCGGCAGCGTTATTACTCTGCAGTTCGACCTCTCCGACTCAATTGATGTCGCCCAGCAGGACGTGCAGGCCGCCATCAATGCTGCCACCAGCTACCTTCCGAAAGACCTGCCGAACCCTCCGGTCTACAGCAAGGTCAACCCGGCCGACGCGCCCATTCTTACTCTGGCGCTCTCAAGTGACTCCCTCGCGCTCTCGAAGGTAGAGGATCTCGCCGATACCCTGCTCGCCCAAAAGATCTCGCAACTCTCCGGTGTCGGCCTCGTCTCCATCAACGGCGGCCAGAAGCCCGCCGTCCGCATTCAGGCTAACCCGACCGCCATGTCGAACTATGGCCTCAGCCTTGAAGACATGCGTACGGCACTCGGGACCGCCAATGTCGATCAGGCCAAGGGCAACCTCAACGGCGCTCGCCAGGCCTACACCATCGGCGCCAATGACCAGCTGCTCTCGAGCGTCGACTACAGCAACGTCATCATTGCGTACCGTAATGGCAATCCTGTTCGGCTCTCCGATGTCGCGAACGCCGCGGACTCTGCGGAAAACCTCTATCTCGCAGCCTGGATGGGCTTCTCCGCCCAGCCCGCAACCAAGGATTCCCCTGCGCGCGAGATGCAGCTGAAGCCGGCGGTCATCGTCAACATTCAGCGCCAGCCCGGGGCCAACATCATCGGCGTCGTCGACGAAGTACAAAAGCTGCTTCCCCAGCTCCGCAGCTCTCTACCCGCCAATGTCCTGCTGCAGGTCCTTACTGATCGAACCAACACCATCCGGGCATCGGTTAAGGATGTTCAGTTCGAATTGCTGTTGACCATCGCCCTTGTGGTTATGGTTATCTTCCTGTTCCTTCGTTCGGTCGCGGCCACGATCATCCCCTCGGTCGCGGTGCCTCTCTCGATCGTCGGAACGTTTGGCATCATGTATCTGCTCGGGTATAGCCTGAACAACTTGAGCCTCATGGCGCTCACGATTTCGACGGGTTTCGTTGTCGATGACGCCATTGTCATGATCGAGAACATCAGCCGCTACCTCGAAGAAGGTGATGATCCCCTGACCGCCGCCCTCAAGGGCTCCGAACAGATCGGCTTCACCATCCTCTCACTCACCGTCTCGCTCATTGCCGTGCTGATCCCGCTCCTCTTCATGGGCGATATCGTCGGCCGCCTCTTCCGCGAGTTCGCCGTCACTCTCTCCGTCACGATCCTCGTCTCTGGATTCGTCTCCCTCACGCTCACGCCGATGATGGCCGCAAAGCTCCTGAAGCACACGCCCGACAGCCAGCAGACGCGCTTCTACAAGAAGAGCGAAGAGTTCTTTGAGTACGTCATTGCCCGCTACGGCGCCGGTGTACGCTTCGTGCTGCGGCATCAAACCGTTACGCTCTTGGTCACATTCGCTACATTCCTGCTCACAGTTTTTCTCTACATCATCGTTCCCAAGGGCTTCTTTCCCGTGCAGGATACCGGCGTCCTCCTTGGCATTACGGAGGCCCCGCAGACCACCAGCTTCTCGGCCATGGCCTCCGGGCAGCAGGCTCTCGCTCGCAAAATCCTTGAGAACCCCGACGTCGACAGCGTCTCCTCTTTTATCGGGATCGACGGCACCAACACCACCCTCAACAGCGGTCGCATTCAGATCAACCTCAAGGACCGCGAGTCCCGCACCCACTCCGCGACTGACGTCATCCGCGTACTGCAGAACGATCTCGCCTCGATCACCGGCATTCAGTGCTACCTGCAGCCACTGCAGGATCTCACCGTCGACGACCGCATCAGCCGCACCCAGTATCAGTACTCGGTCGAAGATGCCAACGCCGATGAGCTTGCCGTCTGGTCCAAGCGCCTCGTCGACAAGTTTCAGACCATTCCGATCATGACCGACGTAGCCAGCGATCAGCAGCTTGACGGTCTTGAAGCTCACCTGGTTATCGATCGCGACACTGCTTCACGCCTCGGCATTACGCCGCAGAACATCGACGACACACTCGACGACGCCTTTGGCCAGCGGCAGGTCTCCACCATCTTCACGCAGCTGAACCAATACCATGTCGTGCTTGAAGTCGCTCCGAAGTTCCAGCGCAACACCGATTCCCTCGACAATATCTACGTCAAGAGCTCGAACGGAACACAGGTGCCGCTCTCTACCTTTACACATCTTGAAGAGCGCCCGGCCAGTCTGGCCATCAATCACCAGGGCCAGTTCCCCGTGGTGACCATCTCGTTCAATCTCGCTCCAGGCAAGTCCATCGGTGACGCCGTCGACGCCGTCAACAAGGCGCGCAAGGAGCTCAATCTTCCAGCCAGCGTCAACGCCAGCTTTGAAGGTACCGCAAAGTCCTTTGAGGCCTCACTGCAGAATGAACCCATCCTCATCCTCGCCGCGCTCATCGTCGTCTACATCGTCCTCGGCGTTCTGTACGAGAGCTATATCCATCCGATTACCATCCTTTCAACGCTGCCCTCCGCAGGCGTGGGCGCCATCCTCGCGCTGCTCCTCTTCCATGTGGACCTCTCAGTCATTGCACTCATCGGCATCATCCTGCTCATCGGTATCGTAAAGAAAAATGCCATTATGATGATCGACTTCGCTCTCGAGGCCGAGCGCGATCGCGGCATGGAGCCGGAAGAGGCGATCTACCAGGCCTGTTTGCTCCGCTTTCGTCCCATCATGATGACCACCATGGCCGCCCTGCTCGGCGGAGTCCCGCTCGCTCTCGGCACGGGCACCGGCAGTGAGCTACGTCGGCCACTCGGTATCGCTATCGTCGGCGGTCTCATCGTCTCGCAGGTGCTCACGCTTTTCACCACACCCGTCGTCTATCTCTTCTTCGATCGTATCGGCCGCAAGTATCTCCATACTGCTGAGGCTGACGCGGAACTGTACGCCCACACGCACGAGGGCGAGCACGCGCCCGTACACGCGGCGGGAGACTAGGACCTTCGATGTCGTTCAAGAACCCCGAACCCGGCGATACGACCCCTCAGGAACATCTTCGCCCTGGCGACGCGCAAAAGGTCTACAGGGAAGCAGACGATCGTGCCGGAGATAAGGCCCCGACAGATCACGCACGGCCCCAGGATCGCCGTGATCCCGGAACCCTTGATCGTGAGTCCCGTCCGGACACTAGCGAGGGTAACGCCGCCGGTGTCCATTTCTCAGCACCCTTCATCAAGCGCCCCGTCGCCACCTTCCTGCTCTCTATCGCTATCATTCTCGCCGGCGCTGTAGCTTACAAGCTCTTACCGGTCGCCAGTCTCCCCGAGGTTGAGTACCCCGTTATTTCCGTAGGCGCGTCCCTACCAGGCGCTGACCCTGAGACCATGGCCAGCTCGATTGCCACGCCGCTCGAGCGACAGTTCGCTAAGATAGCCGGCATTAACGAGATGACGTCGTCGTCTTCAACCGGAACTACCTCCATCACCATGCAGTTCGACCTGAGCCGCGACGTCAATGGCGCTGCTCGCGACGTGCAGGCCGCCATTAATGCAGCGCGGAGCCAGTTACCGGCCAACCTTCCCAGCAATCCCACCTACCGCAAGATCAATCCGGCCGACTCTCCCATCCTGATCCTTGCACTCACCTCGGATTCACTCACCGTCCCTCAGATTTACGACGCCTGCGACAGCATCCTCGCCCAGAAGATCGCCCAGGTCCAAGGTGTGGGACAGACCTTCTGCGGCGGTAGCGCAAAGCCTGCCGTACGTCTGGAGGTGAACCCCACCCAGCTGAACAACTATGGTGTCGGCCTCGAAGCAATGAGGGCGGCCATTGCTAGCGTGAATGTAAATCAGCCTAAGGGCTACATTGAGAACGAAAGTCGGCGCACCAGCGTCAGCACTACCGATCAACTCTTCGGTGCCGCGGCGTATGCGCCTCTCATCATTGCAACGGATCGCGGCCCGGTCTCGAGCGCGGCTGCCAGCTCGGGTCTTCCTGCCGCCGTTGCCAGTGGTGTACCTACGGCGGGAAGCACCACGAGCACAGCCGTGGGGAGTGCCGGCTCCGCTGGCGCGGCTGCTGTCGCCACCAACGGAGCTAATTCTGTCAGCACTCCGGCCACGAACGCTGCCTCCGATACGGGAGGCTCAGCCTCGTCGCTCACCGGCAACAACGGCTATGGCAGCAACACAAACTCCCCCACCGGAGGAGCAGGCGCGATAGGTCACGGAATCGTTCGTATACGAGATGTCGCTGAAGTGGTCAACAGCGTGGAAGATATCCATACTGCTGGCCGATTTAATGGGAAGAAAGCGATTCTCGTCATCGTCTACAAAACACCCCAAGCAAATGTAATTGACACCGTCGACAGTGTTCTCGCTATGTTGCCGCAGCTCGAGGCATCCATTCCCCCGACCATCAAACTCGATGTCGCGCTCGACCGTACAACTACCATCCGTGCTTCAGTAAAAGACGTCACGCGGACGCTGATCATTTCTATACTGCTCGTAATCCTGATCGTCTTCGTCTTTCTGCGCGAGGTCCGCTCGACTCTTATTCCAACCGTTTCGGTTCCACTCAGCCTGCTCGGCACTTTTGGCGTTATGTACCTGCTGGGCTACACACTGGATAACTTGAGCCTGATGGCGCTTACCATCTCCACAGGCTTCGTGGTCGACGACGCTATCGTGGTCATCGAAAATATCAGTCGCCATCTCGAGAACGGACTCTCTCCATATGAAGCAGCTATGGTCGGCTCCAAGGAGATTGGCTTCACCGTTGTCTCGATGAGCGTCTCGCTGGTCGCTGTCTTCATTCCCATTCTTCTTATGGGCGGTATCGTCGGCCGCCTCTTTCGTGAGTTCGCCATTACTTTGTCCGTCGCGATCGGCGTATCCCTTATCGTCTCGCTCACAACAACGCCGATGCTGAGCGCCAAGTTCCTGGAATCGCATAGCAAGCGAAAGCACGGCCGCATCTATCAGCTTGGTGAGGATGCTCTCGCCCGTCTCACGCGCGAGTATGAGCACGGTCTTCGCTGGGTGCTCCGCCACCAAGTTCTGGTGCTGTTCATTACCATCGCCACGTTTGCTCTCAACATCTATTTGTATATTCTCGTCCCGAAAGGCTTCTTTCCGCAGCAGGACACCGGGCGTATAGGCGGACAGATCCGTGGACAGCAGGATGTTTCCTTCGAAGCGCTCGAGCCTAAGGTCATCGAAGTGGCCAACATCGTCGAGCAGGACCGCGGCATCGAGAACGTGATGGCTTTCGCGGGTGGTCAGGGCTCTGTCAACTCAGGTTTTATGTTTATGTCTCTCAAACCGGACGCCGCACGAGAGAAGATCGGTGATTCTGCCGAAGCCATCATTCAAAGACTCCGTCGACGAACCAGCAACATTCCTGGTCTTCAGCTCTACCTGCAGGCGTTTCAAGATCTCCGCATCGGCGGTCGGAATACCCCTACGCAATACGTTTACGCACTCACCTCCGATCAGCTTTCTGACCTGGACGAGTGGGGACCGAAGCTGATGGAAGCCATGGAGAAGCTTCCCGAGCTGAAAGATGTCGCCACAGATCAGCAGGACAGTGGCCTTCGCGCTCAGGTTGTGATTGACCGTGATACTGCCACACGCCTGGGTGTGTCGCCGCTCGTGATCGATAACACGCTTTCCGATGCTTTCGGTCAAAAGCAGGTCTCCACCACATACATGCCGCTGAATCAATATCACGTGGTGATGGAAGTCGCGCCCAAGTTTCAGCGCGATCTTGATTCCCTCAAACAGATCTATGTCAAGAGCACAACCGGTTCAATGGTGCCACTCTCCGCTGTCACCAAGGTGGTCTCGCAGCGCATCCCGCTGTCCGTGAATCATCAATCCCAGGCCCCCGCTACCACGCTTAGCTTCAATCTCACCCCGGGTGTCTCCCTGTCCGACGCCACTGCGGCCGTGGAACAGGCTCGCGTCCGCATAGGAATGCCGTCCACCATCCACGGCGGCTTTCAAGGAACGGCGCAGGCCTTTCAAGCTTCGCTCGCTAGCGAGCCCTATCTCATCGCACTCGCCCTCATCGCCGTCTACATCGTGCTCGGCATGCTCTATGAGAGCTTCATTCATCCCCTTACCATCCTCTCGACTCTCCCCTCAGCAGGTGTCGGCGCTCTGATCGCCCTCTTGATCACCAAAACGGATCTCAGCGTCATCGCCATGATCGGCATCATCCTGCTTATCGGCATCGTCAAGAAAAACGCCATCATGATGATCGACTTCGCTCTTGTCGCGGAACGTCAGGGCGGCAAGAGTCCCGAAGAGGCTATCTACGAGGCCTGTCTGCTTCGCTTCCGCCCGATTATGATGACCACTATGGCTGCTCTGCTCGGCGGCCTTCCGCTAGCCCTCGGTACCGGAACCGGCAGCGAGCTCCGCCGGCCTCTCGGCATCACCATCGTCGGCGGCCTCATCGTCTCGCAGGCACTCACCCTCTTCACTACGCCCGTCGTGTACCTCTTCTTCGATCGCCTGCGCGGTCGCTTCGCCCAGCGACACGCCCAACCCGGCATCCACCAACCCATGGCACAACCTGTCGCTGGAGACTAAGCGCCTTCGCCTTACATTCGCTTGTAGACTATGCTCTCCTCAGAGGGCGTATGCCATGACTGCAAACCAGCTGCGACAGGAACTGAGTGCCCGCAACCTCGCCTGGGCCGAGCATCTGGCACACGAAACAACCTATAGCCGATCGCCCTGCGTCGTCCATGCTGGCCAGGAAGATGGCAGCCATGGAAACTTCCTTGCCGCCAGCTGGAGACGCATCCAGGCGCGCCCTGGTTGGCGTCGCCGTCTCGAGAAGGCCTACACTGCCGCCAGGCAGGTTCCACGATCGCGCGACCGCCAACGCGGCGAGCTCGAAGCAGCCACCAGCTCCGACGCCCTCCTGATGAACGTCTTCTGCTACCCGGGCATGCTCCGCCGACCCGCTATCCTTCGCCTCCTAGGCAACCAACCGCGTCTTCTGCCCGCATTCGGAGTTCGCGCCCACATCCCCTTGTGCAATAGGAAATTTGACCGAACCGAACTCGACCTTCAGCTCGGCGACCTTGTTCTTGAAGCCAAGCTCACCGAAGCCGGGTTCCAGACCGCCCGTCCCGCACTCGTCTCCCGCTACCGCGATTTGGACGGCTGCTTCGCCGTTGCGGAGCTGCCTCGCACCGCAACCGACGACTTCCAGAGTTACCAGCTTCTGCGCGGCGTCCTTGCCGCCCATGCACTCGATTGCCGGTTTGCCGTCGTTCTCGACCGACGCCGCAGCGACTTGATCGAGCGCTGGTTCGAGATACTTCGCGCTGTCCGCTCGAGCGATCTTCGCAGCCGTCTGCAGATCGTAACCTGGCAGGAGCTCGCCATGGCTGCACCTCTAGTGGTTCGCCGCTTTCTCGAAGTGAAATACGGCATTACTCCTCATTGACGCAGAAGACCGTGGCTTCCTGAAGAAGCTGCGGTCCGTTGTCCTGTCTGCTTTGCTACGCCAGTGCTGCCTCATGCGTCGGGGCCGAAACCGTCGCGCTCATCGGCTGCTCCGTAAACTCTTCCAGTTCGGAGAGGTCTCCCACCTCTGCTGGCGGCAAGTACGCGTTGCCGATGTACTGCGCCAGCATACGGTGCGTGTTGAAGAACGCCCCGTTCATGGCGATGCAGTGCTGCTGCATGCGCGCCCACGCCGTCTGGTCTCGATAAAGAGGCGCGATCGCGTTCTCAAGTTTGTCGTACAGGCTCGCTGCTTCCTCCGCGATCGTCTCGTGATCGTCGATGGCCCACCCGGTCACGTTCTCCGCGCAGCCTTCAATCCACCATCCATCCAGCGTCGAAAGCGACGGCACACCATTGAGCGCGGCCTTCATTCCGGACGTTCCCGATGCTTCGTAGGGACGCTGCGGCGTGTTAATCCACACATCGACCCCCTGCGTCAGCTGCTGTCCCAGCGCCCAATCATAGTTCTCGAGATACACAATCTTCAGCGCCGAAGAGTTCAGGTGCGCTGCCGCTTCAAACACCTCGCGAATGAGCGCCTTGCCTCCCTGATCCGCGGGATGTGCCTTCCCGGCAAACAGAATCTGCAATCCACCCATCTTCTCGGCAATCGCTGCAAGACGTGCCGGATCGGAGAACAGCAGCGTCGCTCGCTTGTACGTCGCGACACGCCGGGCAAACCCCAACGTCAGAACGTTAGGATCAAATTGTTGTCCCGTCCGCTGCTGCACAATGTCCAGCAGCGCCAGCTTGCCGGCGTGATGCGTCTCGCTGATCTGCTGCGGCTGGATCCCATACACCGACCGCAGATACTGATTGTCTGTGCGCCACGAAGGAATCTCGTGGTCGAACAACTCCTGAAATGACTCGGAGAGCCAGGTGGCCGCATGCACGCCATTCGTTACCGAGTGAACCGTGTACTCGGGAAACATGTGCTGCGAAACCTTCCCATGCTGCATCGCAACGCCATTCACGTAGCGAGAGAACCGCAGGGCTAGATACGTCATGTTGAAGAGGCCATTGTGCAGCGCGCCCGAGCGTTCAATGGTCGACGCGCGATCATGTCCAAGAACCTGGTACATCTGATCGAGTCCGAACTGATCATGTCCCGCAGGCACCGGCGTATGCGTCGTGAAAACACTCTGCTGTTTCACGAAGTCGAAGTCCGCATCACTCGCCGTCGAAACAGGACGTCCATCAAGAGTGCCTAGCCGCTCTTCTAGCAGGCCGATCGACAGCAGCGCCGCATGCCCCTCATTCATATGATGAACCTCCGGCCGGCAGCCAAGAGCGTGCAGCAGATGAATCCCGCCCAGCCCTAGAATCGTCTCCTGGCAGAGTCGGTAGAACGTATCGCCGCCATACAGATAGTCCGTGAGGTGCCGATCCCACGAGTCGTTTCCTTCAACGTCCGTGTCCAGCAGGAACACCGGAATCACATGCCCCGTCACGCCAACCACATCAAAGCGCCACGCCCGCACCGTCACGTCTCGGCCGTTCATATGAATGCTGACCGTCTGATTCGCGCTCGGCAGCATCGTCTCCGGCGACCACGGCACATCCGTCTCGGTCTGCTGTCCATTCGCATCCAGGTGCTGACGAAAATACCCGCGGCGGTGTGCCAGGCTGACTGCCACCATCGGTGCCGCCGTATCCGCCGCCGAGCGCAGCGTGTCGCCCGCCAACACCCCAAGTCCGCCCGAGTAAGTGGGGAGCGCCGGCGAAAGCGCAATTTCCATCGAAAAGTATGCGATAGAGCGCTGGGAGAGATTAGGCGATGCTGCCGGGATGGTCGATTGGCTCATAAAGAATGTGATCCTTTAGCGTGTAGGTCGAGTTGCCGTGAAGCGTTGATTGTCTCAATTCAGACTAATGGAGGTTAGGAGACCGAAATCTTCTTCAAACTCCGCGAAGGAGTGCCAACTTAAGTGCCCCCGTGGGATTGACAGAATACGACGGATGGCCTCAGGGGCGCGTCATCGATCTAAAATTCTTTGGTCACAAACCCCAGGCGCAGCAGATAACCAATCAGCCCCGCGACCACCACGCTCGCTGTCGTCCACCCCGCCAGTTCCCGAAGCCGCTTTCCCACTGCCTCAATCGCGAGCGACAAAAGATAGAGCCCGACCATCAACAGCACGCCATCCCAGATGAACAGCCGAACTGCCAGGCCGTGCGATTCCAAGGTTCGGATAACGCCAAACGGATGAGTAAAGCTGCCGGCAGCAAACGCCACCACGTACAAGATCACTAGAAATCCAGCCAGCAACACTCTCTTGATCATGCAACCACCCGTCCCGCAAGCTGACGTGAGTGTAACGCCATCTCTCTCGGGTCAGTGGGTCGCCGTTGCAGTTGGCGCGGTCGCTCTGCCCTCCAGCAGATCGTCCCTGCAGATCGCTGGCCCGTTAACTGGATTACAGCGCGCAATCACATCGCCCGGGAGCGTAACCTGATAGCGCCCTGGCCATCGTGCAGGCTCGCTCGACGGGTAGTCAGTCGATAGCATCTGTGCGCCTGAGAGCAGCGCCGCATCGCGCCGTCTGGTGTCGTCCGCGCGAGCCGTCGCCGTGGGCTCATCCGTCCGTGTGCGCACCAGATACCCTTGTCGCACCACCGCGTCAATCGCCTCCGGTGTCCCCTCGTTCTGCTCCAAAAACGCCGCGTCGGCAGCGCCCGCAGCCGAGTTCGTGAACAGGATTCGCCCCCGCAGCGCAGGATGACCTTCTGTATACACCGATGTTACAGAAGCCTGATCCATCAGAAACATCACCTTGTCCCGACCTTCTGCAAGCGTCGGCCAACCACCCGCTGCAATCGCCTTCGGCAACGTCGCATGCGTCCCGCGTACCTGATCCGGCACGATCATCTCAGAGGCCTCGAAAACGGACCGGATCTCCGCATCCAGAGCATCAAATACCGCGGCAGTGAAAGGCTCCGTCGCCATCGCGTACGGCTTTGGCGTCTCACCGGCCTTGTCCTGCTTCGTCTCGACCAGAATGAAAATAGGCAGATGAGCGGGATGCGCCTTGGACCAGCGACGCACCGCGATCAGGCACGCTACAAAGGTAGAACACGTGCTCCGTTGATCGAATCCGACCACATGCATTACCTTGAATCCGGGCTTGTCGAGCGCATGCTCCGGATCAAGCTCCGGGTCCGCAGGCAGACGCGCCTCCGCGACCATGCCCGTGATCGCAGGATGAGCAAAGCGTCCGCCTTTACTGTCCGCGTACACATCAATCTCGATCTGTCGCACCCCCGACGAGAGCTGCTCCCCAAGTGGCCGGTGCGAGTAGTCCAGCGATTCAAACGCCTTCGGGTTTCTCGTCTGCATCAGCTTCGCCTCGCTTGGCGCGAATCCGGCATGGTAGCTGTTATGTGTCCCAATCACCTGAATCTGGTTAATCCGAACCATCGCATCCTGCACCGCCCGTGGCGTCTTGGAAGCTTGCTGTGCAGAAGCCGTCAACGATCCCCCAAGGAGCAAACAACCTAGCCATCGACGCCCATGCATCATTGAACTCACCTATACACGAGTTGAAGAGGAGACGGCGCCGTCAAGTAGAGCGCGGCGCCGTCAAGCTTCTTGCCTGGATTAAAAGATCAGTTTGGCCGCCACCTGAAGCTGTCGCGCCGGGAAGAACGTCGTGATCGAACCAAACGTGGAGTCCGCTTTGTTTGGATCCGGGTCGCCATAGTTCACATGGTTGAGTGCATTGAAGGCTTCACCCCGGAAGTCCAAGACCGTTCCTTCACGCCATAGCTCAAAAGCTTTGTGCAGACCGAGATCCAGCTGGATGAAGTTAGGTTCGCGAACCACGTTGCGCTGTGCATTCCCGAACGGATTCGCACCGGTAGGCACTACCACCTTGGCATTGTTGAAATAGCCATTCAGAGCGGTCGCTGTCTTCGTATATGCGGAAGAAGGCGCGAGCACTGGTCCCGTCACATTAGGTCTATACGTCAGCAGGTCGCTCACCGTAAAGCCGGAGTTGATGGTGTAGTTCAGATTCAGTGGAGATCCGCTCGTCGCCGTGTTGATGATCGTTAACTGCCAGCCACCTAGCACTTGCCGCACCAGATAGGGCGCCGATCCTCCAAACCGCTGGCCCTTCCCATACGGCAGGTCATACAAAAGTGACGTCGTGTTATTCAGCGGCTGGTCGTAACTTGAAGGCCCATAATCTCCCCGCAGATTCGCAAGGTTCACCCGCGAGTTATCCCCATTCGCCGTCTCCAGGTGTCCCGACGCATAATCAAAGCCACGTGACCAAGTAAACGAGTTAATGAGGTAAATGCCATTCCCCTAGCGCTTCTCCGTCCTGAACTGCAGCGCGTTGTAACTCGAGATACCAACCCCGGCCGCGACCTCAATGCCCGCAAAGTTTGCGATGGGTCGACGATTCTGCAACGCCGTGCACCACTTGAGATATACGTCGCCGTTCCGTTCGCATTCGGCGTGATCGCGCAGGTGGAGCTCGCGACGTTCTGCACGGCAGCCTGGTTCTGGTCGCCTAGAACCATCAGGTGAGTGCCCTTCGATCCAATATAGCCGATATCCAGCACGACCTGACCCGGCAGTTGCCGCTGCACCGAAGCCTGCCAGCTCTGAATGTAACCCGTCGGATTATTCCGAGGAATATATCGCGATTGCACCTTCAAAGGATTAAAGGCGGACGGCGATACCAGTAAGGTAGAGTAATCCTGCTGCGTCTGCCGAAAGCATGCCGTCTGGTCTTGCGAGTCCGAAGTGCACAAACCTTGGCTCGGCTTCTGGTTGATACTCGCACCCACAATGTAAGGCCCGTTATAGGCCAGCAGGTTTTCTCCACCTTCGCGATTAGATTGCGTGTAGCTGATGCCGTATCCAGCACGGATCGCCGTCGTGGCTGTCGGACTGTACGCGAGGCCAAAACGCGGTGCGAGATTGTTCAACGGCATGTCAACCAGCGCGCGGTTGTAGATCGATCCATCCTTCGCCTGGATCAGAGAGTTCGACGTGGGATCGAAGTTAGCCTGGTGGTTCCCCTCGGTATATTGCGGCGTCACCAACTCATATCGGAGGCCCGCGTTGACTGTCAGACTGGGCAAGACCTTGATGTCATCCTGCACATACATGAAGTTCATCATCTGTTTCAGATCGATGATGACAAAATTGTTCAACTGGTATGCCGATCGATTGCCAAATAGAAAATCTGTCAAATTACGAGCCTCGGAGATCTGTGTTGATGCTGTGTTCCCACTGGCGGTATCGGTCGGTGTACACGGTGCCGCGGCCGAAGATCCCACGCCAGCCGCGCAGTTTGGCGCAACGACAGCCCCAAAGCCGCCGCCATAAGTGTCCGATCCGTACACAGGATTGAAATCGTCGATCGCTGTCGTAATCGACTGAAATTCATAGCCGATCTTCACACTATGCACGCCATGAATAAAGGTGTAGTTCACCTTCGGGTCTGTAACGTACGGATTGTGGATTTGAGGTCTGTGCTCCAAACTGCGTAAACCCGCTTACCGCCTGACCATTCAGCGATCGCGAGATGCGCGGATCGTTAGGAATTCCATCGGTGATCCCGTTGCTTGTAAGCAGGCTTGGCTGCCCTAGGCCAAAGGGAGTCTTTCCGCCCTCGTTCCAGGTGAAGGCCACGCGTGCATCAAGCAGCGAGGTTGGGGTAATCGTGTACGTCGATCCCGCTGCTACCTGCTGGTTGTAAATGTGGACATTGCCATTCACTTGGCTGCCGCCTGCGGCTCCGGGAATCGAGTTCCCATCAACAATGCTGGCCTCGTGCTGGCTGTAGCGGAAAAACAACGATACCTTCTCGCTCCACTTATGATCCAGCCGCAGATCGCCCTTGTCATCGCCCACGGTTCCCCGCGGCGTTGTGATGTAGTTATTGCTGAATCCTGCCGATCCAGCAATCGGAACGTTGTTCGCAGGAAGCGCAGCCAGCACAGCTTGCGCGAACGGCGTCATAGCTGACGTCGGTACGACGCCGCTGTCATACTGCTGTCCTGTCACAGGATTCTGCAAGGGGATCGGCAGACCCGCACCACCGTTCACCGTGTGCAGCGCAAACACTCCGGACCGCTGCTCCGCCGTCGGCAGCGAGACTTGTGCCAGTGACTTCGATATCTGCCGCGTCCCCTCATAGTCGGCGAAGAAGAACGTTCGATCCTTGAAGATTGGGCCTCCAAACGTGCCTCCGAACTGGTTACGGATCAGGCTCGGCTTGACTCCCAAGAAGGCAGGAAAGGGCCCGGTCGCATTAAAGGAGGTATTCCGGTTGTAATCCCACGCCCTGCCGTGAAATTTGTTCGTTCCGCGACGGATCGTCGCGTTGATGACGCCACCCGACGCCCGGCCGTACTCCGCGGAGTAGTTGCTCGTCTCAATACGAAACTCATCCAGAGCATCCGGAGACGGCGGAATATTTTCGTTCGCGAAACCTTGGTTCGACGTGCCGTAATTATTATTGTCGAGGCCGTCTAGCAGAAATTATTAAAAGCTGATCGCTGCCCGTTAATGTTGAATGAGGCCTCCCTGCTTGAGGTCGTCTGGTTTTCGAGCGACGACCGGCGAACCCCTGGCAGCAGCAGAGCGATCCGCATACGATCGTCCGTTTAGCGGCAGATTCTCAATCTGCGCGGCGGCGGTCACGCCTCCCCGTGAGCTCGTCTCCGTCTCCAGCAGCGTCGGTGCGCTTGAAACTGTCACCGCCTCGCTGACGGAGCCAGTCTTCAGATCTACGTCGACGCGTTGCCGCGCATTCACCGTCAGCTGAAAAGGCTCTGTCTCCGTGCGCGCGAATCCCGTCGCGTCTGAGGAGACACGATAGCGTCCGATCAACACACTGGAAAACTCAAAGCGGCCTGAGTCGTCCGTCGTCTCTGTCTGCGCAATCCCGGTCTGCACATTCGTGAGCGTGACCGCGGCATGGGGAAGGGTCGCCCCGGACGCGTCGCGAACATAACCGAGAACCGAAGCTGATTCAAACTGCGCAAAAGCTATTGACGAGCAGAGAACAAGGGCGAACAGCGCACACAGCAAAATGCTGCGGCGCTCGATGAAACGTGAAAACCACATCAGGAGGACTCCTTCGGTTGGGAACTCCCCTAACTTGGCAGGTCACGATTGCACGCTTGTTGCAGACAAGTTACGAAGCCGTGAATGCCTTGAAGTTCCACGTCAGGCACTTCACCATTCCGGAGCAGCTGCAGTCAACCTCCTTACGGCAACGAAGCTTCGAAGTCTCGAAAGCGCTTCTCCAGATCCCACTCCTCTGCGGCCCGCGGGTTCGCCCGAAGGAACGTGTCACAGGCCTTACTTTCACCTGCGCCCACACTGGTACGAGCGCCACATGCCCCCACCAGCTGCGTAAATACATCCCGCGTTCGCCACAGACTCTCCCCCGGAAGGAAGCTGTGTTCCAGCGATGTTCGTGCCATGCGTTTCAGGTCTAGGTAGCTCAGACGAAACTCATCTGCCGCCCGGACGTATTCATGCGTCAGATCAATCCGGCTCACACCCTCGTCATCCGTTGATAGCGCCACCGGAACCTTTGCAGCACGATAGAGCGGCAGAGGATGGTATCTCTCCGCAACGCCGAGAATCACATCGTTCGACGTCAAGTTCACCTCGACCATCACGTGCTTGCCAGTCATCTCCTCAAGTAATCCCGTGGCATCATCCTCTTCCATCACGTCTACGCCGTGGCCGATCCGTTCCGCATGCGCAATTTCGATCGCCTGCCGTATGTGAAACCGCAAGCCCTCCGGTGGCACTAAACCCTCTGCCAGTTCGCCCGCATGGAGCGCGATGTGCACCTTCGGATACAAGCCATGCAAGTACCCGATCATGCGCATCTGTCGCGTGTACTCCGCCATCGCCACCCGATTATCCTCGGGCTGCACGAAGTTGATCCCCACTACTGGCGCCTCGGCCGCCGCCGATCCTACGGAACGCTGAGCAATCTCAAACCCAAGCAAAGTCTGCGCGAACACAACCGCAGGTGGCATCGCCCGCAGGACCTGAAACAAAAACCGAACCTGCACAGCACATCCGGGCTGCTCGCCAGCCGTCCCGCAGTGTTCCCGTCCGCGGCGGTCCGTAAGAATCGTCGAGAACTCCGCACTATCTTCGTTACGAGCCTTCCGAAACGCGGCATTCCCAAGCAGCGTCACGCGTGCCGCCGCCAAATCGGCATCGCTCGTGCCGGCTACATCTTGGTGGAAGGCACCCACGATCTTTGGCTCCAATGACCACGTCAACGCGCTCGCCGCTGCCATCGCGCGCCCAAGATCCGGTGTGTGCATAATCTCGAGGTACTGCTCATTCTGCGCCGCAGCTCGTGTAGTGATCTCATCTAGCCACTCACCGCCATGCCGCGCTCCCGCCGTGTTCGTCGGATCAAAACGCGCAAAAGTGGCGAAGAACTGGTCATGTCCGCTCACCCCCGCAGACGGCACGAAAGACCGCATCGAGAATGAATCCACCAAGGTGTCGTACAGTGTCTGATCGGTAAAGGCTTGCTCCACCCGCACTTTACCTTCGCCACAAACAGCCTGCGGCGGCAAGGATCGCGTTGTTCCCACATTCGTCGCCAGACTCTTCGCAACGGGATCGACGCACATCAGATCAGCGCGCGCGTCTTCCAGAAGCGTCTCCGCATACACTGCTCCCGAAAAATGCATATGAAGATCGCCGCCCTTTGGCATCCTCACCATCAGCGCTCGAAGCGCCAGCGGATTTCCTGCTGCCGCCGCGAACGCTCGCACCGCCTTCGCCTCCATGAGAGACACGGGTGTCGTCTGCCCACGCAATCCGCCCGTCACTAGAAACAACACAGCAGCACACACCGCACGCATACCGATATCCTTGTTGGAAGAGTTTCGTTCGAGCATAGCTCACGGTTGGCGAACCATGCGTCCATTGCTATACTCGGGAAAGCATTTGAACTGACTGCTCTCCTTCCACAAAGCATGGCCTGGCCCTCTGAGTTTGGAATGGCGCTCTGACGTTTAGATCACGCCCGGGTTTCGCTTGGCAGCTCCCGGCCGATTGCTCACACTGCCAAGGCCAGATAGCTCAGTGGTAGAGCGCGGCCCTGAAAAGGCCGGCGTCGGCGGTTCGATCCCGTCTCTGGCCACCAATACACTTCCGACGTCTTTCAAAATCATCTGTAAATGTTTTTACCATGCATAAAACGGATGCAGCCGTGTGATCACGTCCTAGGTGGTACATCGATTTCCTAGCCCTAATGGGATCAACATTGGGGCCTCTGAATCATGCCTTCGAGAGTTGCCCCCTGTCATTTTCCATTGCACTGATCCGGAACACGATCCCTGCCAGAAAGTCGAAACGACTTTCTGACGAGAGAGGCTCATATCTCGAGATCTCGCCAAACGGCGGGAGGTGGTGGAGATTCAAGTACAGGTTTGCCGGAAAGAGAAACGGCTCTCACTTGGGGTTTACCCGGACGTCGGCCTTAAGGATCTCGACACACTGAAGTCGACCGGAAGCATTCGGCATCATGGTTGAGTACGGAGAGACAGACCAGCTCATCACTCTCCGTTTTTGTGTAGAGCAGGATGCAAGTCTTTATCGGGTGTCGAGTTGAAGCTCATCAAGCGGCCGATAATGCATCTTCTGTGTGCGTTTCTTGTAAGCGCAAAGCCAAAATGTCGTAGCTGTGCAAAGCCAAAGTGTCGCTGC
>CAXTEE010000015.1:0-57398 GCA_964243375.1 uncultured Acidobacteriaceae bacterium
TCACCAGACGCGGGCGGTGTGGAGCGGGCGAGGTTTTTTGCCAAGAAGCTGGATGCGCCGCTGGCGATTGTCGACAAGCGGCGGACGGACATTAATGTGACCGAAGTGATGAACGTGATCGGCGATGTGAGGGGGCGAACCTGCCTGATTCTCGACGACATTATCGACACGGCGGGCACGATGGTGAAGACGGTTGAGGCATTGCTCGACCAGGGCGCGACGAAGGTGTATGCATGCGCGTCGCACGCGGTGCTGAGCGGACCGGCGGTTGAGAGGATTGCGGCATCGCGGCTGGAAGAGCTGGTGGTGTCGAACACGATTCCGCTGCGCGAAGATGCGCGTCGCGTCGCGAAGATCAAGGTGCTCTCGATTGCGGGGCTATTAGGTCGCGCCATTGAGAGCATTCACATGGAGACCAGCGTCAGTACGCTGTTCAACTAGAAGCTTCCGCAGCCGATTACGATCGGTCGCGGCAAACAAAGGGAGCGGCCGAGGCCGTGCCCGAAAGAGAGAGAGACGATGGCAACCACACCGGTAGACGCGATTCAGGCAACAGTTCGTGAGGGCAAGTTCAACAAGAATGCGGCGCGGCGGGTGCGTGTGTCCGGGTTGATTCCGGCGGTCGTGTATGGCGCGGGTCTCGAGCCGATTGCGCTCACGGTCGATCCAAAGGCTGTGACGAAGATTCTGCACTCGGAGTCGGGGCATAACACGATCTTTGACCTGGCCGTGGCTGGGGGCGCGACGACGAAGGTGATGATTGTGGACTGGCAGAACGAGCCGATCAAAGGCAAACTGCTGCACATCGACATGAAGCGTATCGCGATGAACAAGACGATGACGGTGTCGGTGCCGATCACGCTGATTGGGGTTCCGGTCGGTGTGAAGACGCAGGGCGGTGTGCTTGATCAGATTCTGCGCGAGGTTGAGGTCGAATGCCTGCCGAGCGATATTCCGAGCCATCTGGATGTGGATGTGAGCGGGCTGGAGTTGAACGGTGCGATCCATATCTCGGATCTGCCGCACTCGGGCACGCTGAAGTTTACCGGCGGAGAGGACGAACTGGTCGCGCATGTGACGCTAGTGAAGGAAGAGCCGGAGGCTGAGGCTGCGGTTGCGGCACCGGAAGGCGCGGAGCCGGAAGTTGCGAAGAAGGGCAAGGGCGACGAAGCGGCCGCACCTGCTCCGGATACCAAGGGCGCGAAGAAGTAAGGGAGTGTTTGCCCTGGAAGGAACGGCGGCGTGAGGTTGATTGTCGGTCTGGGAAATCCAGGGTTCGAATATCAGTTCACGCCGCATAATGCCGGGTTTCTCGCGGTAGATCGCATTGCAGAGGGTTGCGGTGTGACGATGTCGAACCGGCGGGGACGAGCACTGACGGCGAAGGTCCGATTGGCGGGCGACGAGGTGCTGCTGGCGAAGCCGGAGACGTTTATGAACCTGAGCGGACTGTCTGTCGCTGCGCTGGTTCGAGAGCTGGAGATCGGGTTGCCGAGTGAGGACTTGATCGTGTTGTACGACGAGCTGGCGTTTTCGCTGGGCGAGCTTCGCCTGAAGGAGCGCGGGTCGGCAAACGGGCACAATGGAGTGAAGTCGATCTCCGGAGCGCTTGGAACAGAGGAGTGGTTGCGAGTCCGAATCGGTGTGGGGAAGCCTGCACTGGCAGACGGAAGAGAGATCAAGTCGGGCGGCAAGGAGTATTTGCTGGCTCCGATGCGGCGACCGGAGCTGGCCGTGATGGATGAGGTGCTGGACAGGGCTCGGGCGTGTGTGGAGGCGGTGATCCGGAAGGGCGCCGCAGCTGCGATGAACGAGTTTAATGGCAAGAGCAGGGAGTAAGTGGATTCGAGTGGTATGCGGATCCTGACGATGTTGATTCCAGACCGATTCGGCAGATGCAGGCCGGGCGGTGCGAAGCAGAACTTCGCAGAAAGAAGCAGACGAGTATGGATGAGATCAAGCGCAGTTACGAGGTGATGTTTATTGTTCGGCCAGATATGGAAGAGGCGGATCTGGATAAGCTGATCGAAGGCTTTTCGGGCAATGTGACGAACGGCGGCGGCGAAGTGAAGTCGGTGGAGAAGATGGGTCGCCGGCGGCTGGCGTACACGGTCAAGAAGTTCAATGATGGTCTTTACGTGTTGCTGACGATCAGCGCCGTTGGATCGTTGATTGGTGAGATCGAGCGACGTCTTCGGGTGTCAGAGCCGGTGATCAAGTTCATCACGGTGCGGATGGACGAGGAAGAGAAGCGGCTGGCGAAGGTGAAGGCTCTGCGGGACAGCAAGGTCAAGCGCAGCGCACTGCCACAGCAGCAGCCGGCGACGCCGGCACCTGCGGCTGAGGCAACTCCTGAGGCTCCGGCCGAAGCAGTACCCGTCGAAGCGACTGCGCCAGCGGAAGCTGCGCCCGTCTCCGCGTAGGCAGCAATTGAGTATGGCGGCGCGGGACTAGTGTCTTGGTGGCTGCAAGGAACTGAACTGCCGAGGACGCTTCCGGTCACCTGCAATCCGGGTGGCTGTTCAGAGACACCGATGCGTGTCTGGAGCGGGCTAAGGCCGAACCGAGAAGAGAGGAAACAACGATGGCTGATGAGACGAACAGCAGCGCGCCCACGGGCGAAGCGACACAGGCGCCAGCACCAGCGGCGGCGGCAGCACCCTACACTCCGCGACCGGCGGGTGGACCCGGCGGACCGGGCGGCGCTCGCCCACCGCGTACGGGTGGACCGGGCGGACCTGGCGGACGGAAGTTCTTCCGCCGCAAGAAGGTCTGCAAGTTCTGCACGGAGAAGATTGACGCGATCTCCTACCGCGATGTGCGGCTGCTGCAGGGCTTTGTGGCGGAGCGGGGCAAGATTGTTCCGCGCCGGCTGACGGGCGTCTGCACACGGCACCAGCGCAAGCTGAGCCTGGCGATCAAGCAGTCGCGCAACATCGCTCTGCTGGCCTTTGCCGCGCGCTTCTAACCTCGAACGCCTGAGTGCGTTCAGGCAAGAACATGATTTGGAGAGTCTGCAATGGAAGTCATTCTGAAGGAAGACGTCAACAAGCTGGGACATCGCGGCGACGTGGTCAAGGTTGCTGACGGGTACGGCCGCAACTACCTGCTGCCGGGCAAGCTGGCGATTGAAGCAACGGCGGCGAACAAGGTTGTGATCGAGCAGATGAAGTCCTCGGCTGTGCGCAAGACGGCCAAGGAGAAGGTTGCGGCGGAGCAGCAGGCGACTGAGCTTTCGGCGGTTGAGCTCACGTTCGAGCGCAAGGTTGGCGAGAACGATCAGCTGTTCGGATCGGTGACGTCGTCCGACATCGCTCACGAGCTGGAGCAGAAGGGCTACACGATTGATCGTCGCAAGATCTCCCTCGAAGAGCCGCTGCGCAGCATGGGTGAGTATCATGTGCCGGTGAAGCTGCACCGCGAGGTAACAGCGCACGTGAAGGTAACGGTCACTGGCGATCAGCCGGTAGCTGCTGCTGCTGCGACTGCGACTGCGTAAGCTGCTTCTTTGATCCGTAACAAGAATCGCCCGCTGGTCTCTTCTTGAGACCAGCGGGCGGTTGCGTTCAGGGCTAGGGCATTGGATACGTTCTGAATCTGTTGTCGCGGTGAGCTGGGTCTGCTTTACTGCAGAGAGCATGGAGACGGTCGACGGCTACCTAGAACGCTGGACGAATGCCGGGCTGCTTGATGCGACGGCAGCCGCGGCCATTCGGGAGTTCGAGACCGCGCGCGGCAGGCCAGCTGGTCACCAGTGGCGCGTGCTGGTGGCGTTGATTCTGGGAGCTCTGCTTCTCGGCGCGGGCGTTTTGCTGTTTGTCGCGGCGCATTGGGACAGGGTGTCTCCGCTGAGCCGGATACTTCTAGTCCTCTCCATACTAGTTCTGTTCCATGGGCTCGGATTGCTGGTACGACCGCGATTCCCTGGGTTTGCGACGGCGATGCATGCCGTTGGGACGATCTCCGCGGGTGCCGCGATCGCTCTGGTTGGGCAGATCTTCAACATGCAGGAGCACTGGCCTTCTGCGGTGCTGCTGTGGGCGATGTGTGCCGTGGCTGGGTGGATGCTGTTGCGGGATCCCTTTCAGAAGACCTTCACGCTGCTGCTCTTACCTGCCTGGATTGCTTCCGAGTGGATGGAGCGGATGAGTCCGTATCACGGCTCGGACGTGTACCTAGCGCGCATCGGGCTGACAGTGGGTGCGGTGTATCTGACGGCGTTCCTGTTTTCGCGGGAACGCATGGTCTTCGGGATTCTGTTCAGTGTAGGAGGGATCCTCTTGCCGATCACGGTCGGGATGCTCACGACGGGTTGGTCGGGCGGCGGCTGGATGCCAGTCGCCGGATTTGTGCCGCTGGCCGATCGGCTGGGTGCGCTTGCTGTGGTGGTGCTGGCGGTGTGTGTGGGTGCCTTTGTGGAGAAGCGAAGTCTCCCGCCCGTGATAGCGGCGGTAGGTCTTTCGTACGCGCTTCCGTGGGCCCAGAGGATGGTGATGGAAGATGCGGGCGGCCAGCACTGGCAGCACTCTGAACCGAATCTGCTCGCGTTTGCGATGGTAGCGGTTGCCACTGTGATCCTGATCTGGTGGGGTGTGCAGGTTCGCGCGAAGGCTCTGGTGAACTATGGCATGGTGGCATTTTCGATGACCGTGGTTTGGTTCTACTTCTCGAATGTGATGGATAAGCTGGGGCGATCGATCGGGTTAATCACGCTGGGAGTGCTGTTCCTCGCGGGTGGCTGGGCGCTGGAGTGGACGCGGCGGCGGCTGGTTGTTGCGATGACGAGGGAGGCCGCATGAGATACAGGCCTGCGGCTCTTCTGCTGCTCGGAGTTCAGCTGGTTCTGGTTCTTAGCGTGGCGGGCAGGTACTGGTACGAGCGGGCAACCTGTCCGCGGGTGTGGGTGCGGGCGACGCAGAGGGACCCTGATCAGCCTCTGCGCGGACGATACCTTGCCCTGCAGTTGCTGGTGGACGCCTGTGGTCTGCCGCGGGACCGGGCACACTACAGGCCGCCATTTGTGATGATGAGCGCGCGGGACAAAGTGGGACCGGGATCATGGATGTGGATGGTTTCACTAACTGCGGCGGGTGGACACCTGGTGCCTTCTCTGGACGAGCACTCGCGCAAGCCAGAGAAGTTGCGGCAGGTTACGTTGCAGGCGGACAAGCCCTGCGAACGCGCACCCGTGCAGACCGACGAGGAATACTTCATCCCGGAGCATGCGAAGGGGCCGTTTCCGCTTAAGGTTGGACAGGAGATGTGGGTGGAGCTGACGGTTCCGCCGAGCGGGCCGCCTCGACCGATTCAGCTGGCGCTTTCAGATGGATCAGGCTTCCAGCTCCTGCGCATAGAGTGATGACAGCCCGTTGCGCCCGGGCCTGAGCAGGTCAGGCAAGATCGAGCATGATTTCGTCGATGTAGCACCAGCCCCAGTGTTCGCCGCGTTCGATGGATTGCATGATGGGGTGTTTGGTGCCGTGGAAATGTTTGGTGGCGTGCTTGTTCCTGGAAGAATCGCAGCAGCCAACGTGGCCGCACTCCAGGCAGAGACGCAGGTGGACCCAGATATCGCCGGACTTGAGGCACTCTTCGCAGCCCTTGGTGTTGGGATGAACGTCGTGGATTTGCGAGGTGTGGGTGCAGGCGAGCATGGTGTCTCCTTGATGCGCGAATCTATGAGTCGCAGCGCTGATTCGGCTCGATGGAATGCGGGGCCTCAGCTTTCTTCCAAAGGGAAGGTGAACGAGCCGGATTCTTACTCGTACTTCAGGGTTTCTACAGGGTCTAAGCGGGCGGCTCGATTCGCTGGGAGAGTGCCAAAGATAACGCCGACGAGGACGGAGGTGGAGAGCGCGATGATGGCGGAGAGGAAGGAGAAGGGGATCTTAAACGGCGTAAGAAACGAGATGGCGATCGGTATGGCGAGGCCGATGACGGTGCCGACGACGCCGCCCGAGAGCGAGAGAAAGACGGCTTCGGTGAGGAATTGGAGGCGGATCTCGCGCGAGGTGGCGCCAAGCGCCTTGCGGATGCCGATCTCTTTGAGGCGCGCCTGCACGTTGGCCAGCATGGAGTTCATGATGCCGACGCCGGAGACGATGAGGGTGACGCCGGCTGCGAGGGTGAGAACGACGGTGAGCATGTTCGCGATCTTGCTCATGACGTCCAGCACCTGGCTCATGGTGAAGGGGTTGTAGACAGAGGTGGGCCGGTGTTTGCTCTTAATCACGGCGAGGATCTGCTTGGAGGCGGGGAGGACCTCGTCGGTGTTAGCCATGGAAAAGAAGATCTCTTTGACCGTTTCACTGCCGGTGAAGTAGCGGGCAACGGGATAGGGGATGAGGATGGTCTGGTCTGAGACCTCGGACTGGCCGAAGGTGTCGATCCGCATCTTGAAGACGCCGATGATGGTGAAGGGGATGCCCTGGACGGAGACGGTGTGGCCGATCGCGGCGCCGGAGCTGCCATAAAGCGCGCGGGCGAAGGGCTCAACGATGACGGCAACCTTCGAGTGCTGGGCGGTGTCCTGGTCATCGAAGAAGCGACCGGCGGTGACGGCTAGGTTGCGGACGATCTTGTAGTCGGGACTGACGCCGAGGAGCATGGCGTCGCGGGTAACGCCGGAGCCAATGGAGACGGTGTAATGGACCTCGAGCATGGGCGAGGCGGCGACGACGTTAGGGACGGCCTCGCGAACGGCGGCCATGTCTTCGCGGGTCATGTAGTCGTTGGTGACCGTATTATCCGGCCCGGCGACAGTGCCGCCGACGAACTGCATCTCGATCATAGTGGGGCCGATGGAGCTGATGAGGCCGAGCGCGTATTGCTTTCCCGTGAGACCGAGGGTGACGACCAAGATGATGGAGGCCGAACCGATGATCATGCCGAGCATAGTGAGTAGGAAGCGGACCTTCGAGGCACGGAAGCTGTCCAGGGCGAGCCGGGTGATCTCGGAGAAGACCATGGTAGTGCGCGCGGCGGCGAGGGTCGCGTCGAAGGTGGAGCGGCGGGGCGAGAGAATCGGGTTTGCAGTGGTTGGGGTGCTGGTCGTTGCCATGGGCGAGCCGCTCGAATTCAGTATCGCAGTGTGAGGCGGAAGTTTGCTAACCTTTGGATGTACGAGCTCGGCACCCGATGCGGAGGGATGTGTGAGTGGTTGAAACAGGCGGTCTTGAAAACCGCTTTACCTTCGCGGGTAACGGGGGTTCGAATCCCTCTCCCTCCGCCATGATCTTGTTTTAGGATGTCCGATAAAGCCCAAGTTCTGCAGAAACCCTCAGCGAATGCTGAGGTTTTCATCCTTTGACGTCCAGTGGCGTTCAAGGAAAGCCGTGCTTGGACGGGGGTACATTTGGGGGTATGTTGTTTCAGAGGAGGGGGTACTTTCTGAAGTGCTCTCAAGAGACATGCCACTGACCGACACACAGATCAAGCGGACCAAGCCGCAGGAGAAGCCATATCGCATGAGTGACTCCGAAGGGATGTATCTCTGGGTCACGCCTTCTGGTGGGAAGCTGTGGCGATGGGCGTACGTGCATGAAGGTAAAGAAAAGCTCATGGCTCTCGGGAAGTATCCCGGATGTGTCTCTTGCCACTGCGCGAGAGCAACATGCTGCTTCGCGCAGGCTACTAGCAACTGGTGCGGATCCGATGGCTCAGCGCAAAGCTGGTAGGCGTGCGGAGCGCATGGCAGACGAGAATTCCTTTGCAAGCGTGGCTGCTAAGTGGCTTGAGCATTGGCAAGAGGGGAAGAGTTTACGGCATGTTGATTCCACGAGGCGGCGCATCACCGCGAACATTCTGCCGAGCCTTGGTGAGCGACCAGTGACAGAGATCGAGGCACCGAGGTCGTTGCGATGGTACGGCTGATTGACAGTCGAGGGGCGCGGGACATTGCCAAGCGTGCTCTCGAGACGACGGGCCAGATCTTCCGCTACGCGGTCGCGCATGGCTTTGCGAAGCGCAATCCGGCAACTGAGATTCGTCCTCGCGACATCTTCAAGGCATCGCGCAAAGTGAACTACGCGCGCATTGATGCAAAGGAGTTGCCGGAGCTGCTTCGACAACTGGAGGTTACCCAGGGACACACATCACCCGGTTCGCAATCAAGCTGATCGCTCTCACCTTCGTGCGTACCGGAGAGTTGATTGCGGCGAAGTGGTCTGAGTTCGATCTGGAAGCCGCTCGCTGGAACATCCCGGCGAAGCGGATGAAGATGGGTACACCGCACATCGTTCCACTTTCAACCCAAGCGCTTGAGGCAATTGCCACATTGCGTCCGCTCTCCGGGCACTCCGAGTGGCTCTTCCCCGGCGAGAGAAGCACCGAGAAACATATGAGCAACAACACCATTCTCAAGGTCTCGAACGGATGGGATTCAAGGGACGAATGACGGGACACGGCTTTCGCGGACTTGCTCCACGCTGCTCCATGACCAAGGTTACGTGCACGAACACATCGAGCTGCAGCTCGCGCACACTCCACGAAATGCGGTGAGTGCTGCCTATAATCACGCCCTTCACCTGAAAGCGCGCGCGAAGATGATGCAGGAGTGGGCGGACTTCCTGGAGCAGATACAGCGCGGTGCGAAGGTGCTGCAATTCGCAAACGTGGTGGCTTAGCATTCTGCGGCCGAATGGAATGGCCCATTAAGCTCCAGATCATCAGCAGGTAAACGCGATTCACCGCAGCCTGGCAAATACCTTAAGTCTTGGATCTCGATACCAAACAAGGTGTCGCTATAATAGCGAAAAGTCGACAACTGACATGTGGTTTAAAGCCCCTTGGGTATAGCTTCGTGGCGGCAGTTGTCCTATGGTCATTCTCATTGGAGCTCAACCAAGCTCCCAGGAGAATGGAATGCAGAACCAAACAGCAAGACGGATACTTCGTTTACCTTCCGTGCAGGCCCGAACCGGCCTATCCTGGAGCACGATTTACCTGCGCATCGCAGAGGGCAGCTTCCCCAGACAACTCAGCCTCGGTGCTCGTGCCATCGGCTGGCTTGAGGGCGATATCGACGCCTGGATCAAAAGTCTGGTCTGCGGACATCGCTCGCCTTTTGCTCATTCTTCAGCGTCTGATCACGCCACTTCGATCCGGTCGAGGAGGTCTTGCCATGCCAGAAGCAATGCTGATAACGGCTCAACTGTTTAGGCCTTCTATGTCGAACGCATCCGGAGTCAGAAGTACGAAGCAGTCCCGCTCTAACCCAGTTGGATCGATCAACCAGGTTATTACCACCGGAGGTGGGCATGGCCTCGCTCCTGCCAACGCTTCATCAACCAGAGAAATCGCTTTCTCCTTGGATCGTCCTATGTCTAATCGCCACAGATCTCCCGAGAGCGCGCTTCGACACGAGTGCCAAAGGCTTACCCATTTTTCCTTCGCAGCGCACCAGTACGGCAGCTTTCTTTCGGAATTAGCATGGCAGGTCTACGCTTGCGGAACCTACCGCCGATCGATGGGTGAAGATGGCGCGAGAGCGACGTTCAAGTCCTACCTCGATCGCCTTGAGCGAGCGCTTGGAAGTGCCGTTGCGTGCGTGTTCGTTTTGGAACGAAGGAAGACCTCCAGCCTGGGGATGTCCCCGTCTGCACTTCACTGGCATTTCGCTGTAGCTGCGCCAACACAGTACCGGGCGACGCTCGATGTGCTTGTGCCAGAGCTCTGGACGAGACTCTTCGGGAATTGCAAGAGTGAACCGTACTGCCCGGAGTTGCCTGGGATGTTCTACATCGCAAAGACGGCGAGTGAGGCTAACTTCGATTGGGATCTGCACAATTTTGAACGGATTTATATCCAGAAGGACAGAGACTTGTTTGCCGAACAGCAAACCGACTCGTTCGTTCCGGATCACGTTCGACATCGAGTGTATGCCGAAACCTTGACGATGCGGCCGGTCGACAGCGATCTCTCACTGGTTGCGGCGAAAACATCCTGTCGCTCTACTCCTCCAAAGTCCACGCGCGTAGAGGCAAGAGGACGCCATCGGGGGCGGCATTGGTAGCGGGCGTGCACGGAAGAACGGTTGCCGTCGGAGTTCTACCGGCTGGATGTTCGCTGGTTGCAGCGGCGCAGGTTCCTGGTTCCAGGTTGCACCCGTGCGCTGCAGATGCGACGTGAGGGCGGTGACAGAGCTCAAATTTGGACGGTGTTCGACGTTAACCGTCTCATCATCGACTTCGATCTGGGAAGGGATCTGTTCAGCAGACGGCGTAGCAGATTCGAACTGCGGGTGCGATGGTCGAAGTGCCACTATGGCGGTCGACGTCCCTGGCTGGTCTGCCCCGGCGAGGCTTGCGGACGCGGTGTGGCGATTCTCTACGGCAAGGGAGACTTTCTTTGCCGCCGCTGCCGGGGAGTGACCTATCCATTGCAACGAGTTCCTGCCAGGAGCCGGGACCTTGCTCGAGCCCAGATGTGCAGGATCCGACTCGGGGGGACCGGCGACATGACGGATCCTTTCCCTGAACGCCCGAAAGGCATGCATGAGTGGACTTACACTCGCCTGGCGTGTCGAGCCGTCGCCGCCGAGTTCAAGGCTCGCAACACATTGCTTGCTCAGTTCGGCAGATCAAAGCGAGCGGCCTCAGATGGAAACGCTGAAGAAGCGGGAAGACTTCAGGAAAGCGGCGGTGCGGAGGCACTGCCTAGCAAGAAAAACAGCTATTTCACTTTTGATCTAGATGTAACGGCTGGCAAACCGGGCACCTCAGGAGGTGTGGAATGAGCAGGACAGAGCTAGCAGTCTTTCGCTTCCTACGCGCATTAGGAGCGCCACGCTATGAAATCGGAATCGGTTGCGAGCGTGGTGGCATGCTGCCTGGACATGATGGTCTCACCGCCGCCGAGGTCTTGAAGCGACTGTCCTTCTTTCGCTATCGCAACTCGCGCGCGGAACACATCTATGTGACACCTGCCGGGGAACATGCCTGCACGCTGCTCGATGATTTCGATGCTGAAGCAGTTCGCCTGCTGCATCGCGAAGGGTTTGCGCCTTTGGCTGTAGTGGAGACCAGCCCGAAGAACTTCCAGGCATGGTTGCGTCATACGGACGTGCTGCCACAAGCGTTGTCCAAAACAGCCGCTCGTGTGCTGGCTGCTCGCTTCGGCGGTGATCCCGGTGCAGCGGACTGGCGTCACTTCGGCCGCATGCCGGGCTTCACCAATCCCAAGCCGAAGCATCGGCGAGCGAACGGTCAGGCGCCGTTCGTGCTTCTCTGCAGTCACATCGGAACGATCTTCCCGGAGGCGATTAGACTTCGGGCAGAGATCGAAGAAGAGTTCGCGAAAGTGAGGGCTCAGCGCGGGCAAGCGACTCACGCCTGCCGCAGCCCCCTTTCTCCCCCGAGGGGGGAGGAGGTTCTCGCATCTGTCCGTGACCAGATTCCGGGAGCTGCCGAAGTTCGCTGGAAGTCCTGCGCAGGCCGACCTCGCCTTTTGCGTTGCAGGCCTCTCAGGGAGCATGCCGGAAAGCGAGATAGTACAGGCTCTCGAGGTGAACTACTTGTCTCAGGAGACGGATCATCGCCGAAGAGCAGCTTACATCGGACGAACCGTCTCGGCGGCGAGGCGACACCTAGGCAGTCGAATCAGCACTTCGGCAGAGCGCAGTACCAATCAAGAACTTCAAGGAAAAGGATATGAATACGCAGCTACTTTTAGAGATGTGGGAGCGATTTCCGGGCAAAGGCGCCCAGCGAATGCTCATGATGGCGATTGCCTGGGCTTCAGATGAGAAGGGCCTCTGCGTGGTCGCAAAGAAGGAACTTGCAGCCTCCGCGCGAATGCCGTGAACCAGTGCCTGGCGGCTTCTCAGCGAACTCGAGACGGACCGTTGGATCGAGGTAGAACAACCTCAGGCGACGAGCGGGTCGATGAAGGTTCAGCTCATGTTGGCGAAGCTCGAGAATCCAGGCGAGCGGCCCGAACCGTCCGCCCACGGAGCAACTCCTCAACGTTGCAGGAGAGCTGCTTCCGGTGGATCTCAGCAGGAGGAATTGATCTTTCCTCCTGCGTTCGCCAAGCTATTGCTTCTGCCGAGCAATTCTGAGTCGTATCGGCTTGCCCGGAGGGGGACAGCTGCTTCACGTCCGGCGCTGCTTGGTGCCGGGGATCATCGTCAGGACGCGCGCCCGTTGGGACCCTTTGGCAGACGCAGACGGTGGTGAGTCCATGCGTCTGCGACAGAAGCCAGACGTCGCCAAGCCGATGCACTCCCTCAACAGCCTGCTCGATGATCACAGCGATCCATTGACGCTCAACATCACCTGCTTCGGTTGGGCCAGAGAAGCCGGTTCTTCGCGGCATACCATCGCGCGTATCTCCGTTCGCCGCGCATAGCCTCAGTCGACGGATCGTAGACCCACTGCCCCGAGCTATGCTTGCGTTGGCGTGACTGTACTTAATGAACCAGACCGTGTTCGGTGTGTCTTCTAGATTCGGCCTTTCATATCAAGGGATTTCGCCACCTTAGCATGCTCGACATGGCATCGGGGAGGTCTTGCTCAAACGGCTCGCAAGGCGCGGGCGGAGAGCACTGCTGCAGACTAACGACCCGAGGAATTGGGCCCCGGACGAGTGCCCTTCGTCGCTGCTGTCGCTAGCGCGTCCAAGTGTTGCAGTACGGTCTCAACCCACTCTGGAATAGAACCTCCGAACTCGAAATTGAATCCGTAGCGGCGACATAAATTCCCGTACATGGAATCTTCACAATCAGGTTCCTGTCCACAACCGTGATTTTCCCAGAGTACAGAGACCATTTGATTCCTTCGGTGGCTTTCCCGAGAGTAGAGGTCGTAATGTATGCGCACTTCTTCTTCGGGAATCTTCATGTACTCGGCAATTTCAGTGTGCGACTTCCGAGATGCACTTGCTTCGGCTTCTTCGCCCGCGAGGTACATGTCGTAGGCTGTTCTCACAAGAGCAATCGATGCTGGAAGCTGAATCAATGTTAGTGGCTTAGGCTTACGCAGAGTCTCCTCTTTCTCGCTCTGCGGTCTCGCAGGCTCTCTTCTGAAGATCTCGTAAGGTTCGTCGCACTAGGTCGAATGGTCTTCCACGCAGAGTGTAGAGTTCTCCAGCATGAGGGAAGCGATACCCAGGCTTCTCACCCTGCCACGGACGTCGCAGAATGGGCCAGTCGTGTTCATCATCCCGTATAACGGACCACACACCCCACCGACTATCTCGCCAAGTTTCGAAGACGCGTTCCACGGAAATCTCCACGCCAAGGTACGCGAGGCATTTATTTGATATGTAAACGTCTACTAGGACCTCCTCGCTATCTGCGTTCCAGGCGTGAGTCGTGCAGGTGAAGAGTCCCTTCTTGAAGGGCATTTCGACGAGAGCTACACCTTCGATGTATTGCAGTCCGTGGCTGATCGTCATCGCCATCGCGGAGAGAAAGGCATCCTGTCGCGGTCCCTTCTTCCATCTATCCGTCCATGTACCTGTGTAAAGCTTGGCATGGCGCCGTAGAAGTCTGCCGGTGATCTATACGCGAACCTCCGGGGTCTCTCGCCAAAATTCTCCATCTCCGAAAGGGAGTCGAAGAGTAATTGGCGAAAGGTGCTCCTCTCTCCCGGTGCAACTGTATGAGCTTTAATTCCCCTGCTCGTCTGAACGAGGAAGGTTCCATCGCTTAGACTCGGCGCTGCAACATTTCCGGCCTCTGCAACGCACTTGTCGCCTGCAACTGTCTCGGGTTCGGGCGAGTCCATCGCCTTTCGACTTTTCCAACAAGTGGGCTGGGACCTGAACTCGTCACTCTGCTACTTCATAGTCTGTCGATGCAAAGTCTTCAAGGCTTGAGCTTGAGGTTGTGGCCGCCACCGATCCGCGTTTGATCTTAGGACGTACTATCCGTGTCCACAGGGAGCAGCGGGCACTGTCCCAAGAGAAGCTGGCTGAACTTTGCGGCTTACATCGCACCTACATCGGCAGCGTGGAACAAGGAGAGAAAAACGTGAGTCTCCTAAACATCGTCGCGATCGCTCGCACCTTGGGGCACAAGCCCTTTCAGCTGCTGCAACAGATCAGTTAGCCGGAAGTCAGCGTGCTAGATCAACAGCGACTTAGTTGCTCGCCTTGTCTCCATAGTCTGCGACAATGAGGATTGTAGGAGGTAAAGTTGGAAGGTGAGCGAAATCGCAGAATCCGGGGCTCGCGCTGAGCAAGGGCAGGGAAGCGTCGCCCTCCTCCTGATCACGCCGCCGGAACCGCGCTGCCTGACCGCCGCCGAGCGCCAGCTCCGGCAGATGGTGGTCGATGCGGTGGCCGCCCCGACGTCCAAGGCAGCCTACGGGCACGCCCTCGACCAGCTCTTCGCCTTCACCGCCGGTCGCCCCCTGAGCCGGGCGCTGCTGAACGAGTGGCGCAGCTCGATGGAGGGTCTCGCCGCCTCGACCATCAATGTCCGGCTCTCGGCCGTGCGCCGCCTGGTCGCGGAGGCCCGGCACGCCGGCATGCTCGACGCGGAGGAGGCTGCCAGACTCACCGATGTCCCCAATAGCCGCGAACGCGGAACGCGGCTCGGCAACTGGCTGACGAAAGAGCAGGCCAGAGAACTGCTCACGGTGCCGGATCGCCAGACCCTCAAAGGCAGGCACGACTACGTCATCCTGGGTCTGCTGGTCGCCTGCGCGCTCCGCAGAAGGGAACTGGCCTCAATCGCGGTCGAGGACATCCAGATGCGCGAGAACCGGTGGGTGATCGCCGACCTGCGCGGCAAGGGCGGTCGCGTCCGAACCGTCGCCGTCCCGCTCTGGGTCAAGCACGCCATCAACGCCTGGCAGGCCTCAGCCGGGATCGAGGATGGACCGCTGCTGCGCCAGATCCGCAAGGGCGGCAAGGTCGGCCAGAGCCTGAGCGACTGGGCTGTGTGGGACATCGTCCAGCAGGCCGCCCGCGAGATCGGCATCGAGAACTTCGGCGCCCATGATCTCCGGCGCACCTGCGCCAAACTCTGCCGCAAAGCCGGCGGGGACCTCGAGCAGATCAAGTTCCTGCTCGGGCACTCCTCGATCCAGACCACCGAACGCTATCTCGGCTCAGAACAGGAGATAGCCGTCGCCGTCAATGATGCGATAGGGCTCTGAGGTTCCGCGTAAGCGTTCGGCCTTGAGGAGGGCGTTGAGGCTGCTCATTAGGACACAATGCCCATTCTCCGGGCCCGGCGAACTCATCTGGACTGCCTAAGGGCGACCTAGTGGAGTGGAGTGCAACATCACCTCTCTTGATAGCTCTATCCCGCGACGGCGCGAAGCTGCTTCGCAATTTACCTGTTAAGGGTTAGACTCCGTCTCGCAGGACGGGAGAGGATTTCTGAAAAGAGAGATAATTCACCTTGCCCACAAGAAGGCGGGCCACCCAAAGGGTTTAGCGCTGACCTCCGGACACAGTCGAGAGGCTCTCCTTATCGCGCTCTTTGTCACGTGGACAATCCATTGCGTGGCGTAGATCACACGCTCGGAGCTTGGACTTGGGCTTCACGCGCAGTCTTCGACCTCTGGGTCTTAGTTCGGTCAGTCCGGCTCTTAGGGGAGGGAGCGGTAGCAATGTCGCTTCCTTAAACCGCCCCCTCCAAGTCCGAGTGAATTAGGATCTGAAGAGAGTGCGGGAGGACATTTGTGTGTGGTCGCTACGTCGTGGTCAACCCCAATCAGTTCTCCGAATTCGAGCCCGAGCTACGAGAGACAACTGGAAGCTCAGCCGACCATCCGGTTAAGACGACCACTCAAGCCATGCTAAGAACGATGGCATTTGAGCAGTCACAAGCGCCGCTGCGGACCCCAAACCCTTCTAGGTACATTCTCGTGGATCGTGCTGGCACAAGTAGAGAACTCCCCCCGTGCTACTTCGCAGGACGTACAAACAATTGCCGTTCAGTATGGGGTTTCTATGTTCGTCACATCTCCAATGAGTGAATTATTATCGTTGCAAATCTATTCCCATGACCCGCAGTTTAAGAGAAGTTATGTCCTGCAAGTTTTCAATCATGCTCAGATATACCTTTTTCTTGGGGCGGCAATCACTACAATAGGGCTGCTGTCTGCTTTCTTTTCTCTGATGCGGCGCCGACTTGATCCACTTCTCCTTTGGCTTGCTCTTTTAGCCATCCTTTATGGCGTGCGCCTCGGGCTGAGATATCAGCTTATTTGGGACTTGCAACCTCGCCCTCTAGCACTTGAGCGACTAGTCGTTGCTTTGCTGTTTCTGATTCCGATACCTGCTTTCTTCTTTTTTGGCGCGCTAGATGTGCTTGGTGAGAAGGGGCGCATTCTTTCGAGCATCGTCTGGCCGGTCGCTCTTAGCTTTTCATTAGTTACGCTCGTGTTGGGACCCAAGCACATGGTCCATGTAATTAACAATACATTTATCAGCACCGCACTTGTAGGGGCTCTGCTGGTCCTTGTTCTAACAGCTCGGCGTTCGCCTGATACTGCTCTTGTGGGTGCCGGCTTGTCCATTTTCATTTCTTGCACGATTTTTGATAACATCACCGCGCTGGTCGGTCATTACTACAATATTGCGCCATTCAGCTTTCTTGTCCTCCTCGCAGCGCTCGGTATTGTTGCCGGCCGAAAGACGTTTTCGTCCGAGCAGCAACTTGCGAATCTCCGAAGTGAGCTCAAAGTAGCCAAGCAAATTCAGACTTCTATCCTTCCCTCCGCCTTTCCCGAGTCGAGGTACTTTCAAGTTGCCGCACGGATTGTTCCCATGAGTATGGTTGGGGGAGACTTCTATGATTTCCCCCTCGCAAATGATCTTGAGTTAGGTCTCCTGGTGGCCGACGTATCTGGGCATGGAATCCCTGCGGCCCTGATTGGCTCTATGGTCAAACTTGCAGCATCAACGCAGCTCTCTAAAGCCGCAAGCCCCTCCGAGTTCCTCAACGGGATGAACGTCACGCTTCTCGGTAACACGCAGCGTCAATTCGTGACTGCTGGATACGTCTATCTCAACGCATCGCTGGATGAGTTCCGCTACTCGGCGGCTGCGCATCCCCCGATGCTCCTTCTTCGGGAGGGTGCGGTGGAGGAGTTCACGGCGAACGGATTAATGCTCGCGTTATTCGAAGAAGCTACCTATGCGACACTTACTCAACCTATCCAGCCTGGCGACCGATTGGTCATCCATACGGACGGTCTGCTAGAAGCAACGAACGTACATGAGGAGGAGTTTGGTTCTACGCGCCTCAAAGCGTTGGTGATCGAGACCGGGCAGCTGAGCGTTCTTGAAGCTGCCGACACCATCATCCTAAAAGTTCAGCAGTGGTCTCACCTGCAAAATGACGACCTTACAGTCGTTCTTTGTGATTACAAGCTCTAATGTATGTAAAGCCTGATCGCTGGGGCCGTCGTCATCCGGGAGCGGACAAGGCCTCTTGCTGCATAGAAGGCGAATCGGCTGATCACGACCGACCTAACGATTGGCTGCAGAAAGCAGCTCAATACACGGCATGCCTTTCGACAGCTCTCCGGCACTCGTTTGTTGTTTGAAATCAAGGCTCCGATTCACCTCAAATCCTGTCAAGGAGAAGAATCGTTCGACGCCTCGAAAATATGACAGGTCCATCTCATACCGGCTCTGATTGGAGACGGCAAAGTTCCACTGCCATCCATAGACTTCATCAGAGACGTTAAGGTGTATGTGTTTACGAGGGAGTTCGCCGACTTGGTTCTGAAGGAACTCGACCACATCACCAACTTCACGGATTACCTCACGTCAAAGGAGTCGATCACGGATAAGAGATTTGTTATCCCATCGAGGCGAAGAAAATCTTCCCGGTAAGTACCTTTACGCGGGCAAAACCTTTGACTGGATGAAGGACTATGACCCGGTTGTTCTTGATGATCGGTATGGCCCGCTCTACAGGCCAAGCCGGAATTCAGGCCAAGAGAGGACTCGACAAGGTGACCTACGGTTGAGGACAGAATGATAGAGCGGGTGCACGAAAGGTAAAAACGCTATGAAACCCTCGCCAAATGTGGCTGCCTTGGCATTCCTGGGATTATGGCTCATCGTACGGTGCAAGTTGCGGGGTCCATTGCCGGCAAGATCGGGCTGATCCCGGGAGCGGGCGGATTTGTTGGCTCGTGCGCAGCGCAATTTGCGCGCTTTGCCGGAGCGCACATGATCGGCGTGGTCCGCTCTTCTGCAGCAGAGGAGACTGTTTCCGAGCAGGGGCGCACGACTTGACCAATCACCCGATGCGATCGTGCCGCGTTGTCATCAAGGTGGGGGAATGATTGCTGTGTTTGTTTGTCGATCCTGCGGTCGTTTATGAAGGTGAGGATGCGTGGGGAGCGCATGCGCATGCTGGCTCGATAGAAATAAAATCAAGCTGGCAGCTTTCAGAGCTCTTGGTGCAATGTGCGTTCCAAGGCAGCTCGATATGTTCGGCTCACGCGCGTGCGTGAACCATGCTTGAGCAAAACATCAAACTCACCATGAGAGAGTTGTTCGAGTTGCATAATGCTGTCGATGTTTACGATGGCGGAGCGATGGATGCGAATAAATTTCTTGGGGTCAAGGCTCTCCGCAAGTACGCCCAAAGAGATGCGATGAAGGACGGCTTTGCCATAGACATAAAGATTGACATAGACGCCGGCAGCCTCGATCCAATCGATATCGGCTACACGAAGAAAGCGGGTGAGGTTTCCAGTACGAAGGGCTAGACGATCCATGTACTCACCCTTTGAGCCGAGAGCCGAGATTGCACGCATGGCAAGCTCGCCAAAAGTTCGAAGCTGCGCTTCCTCAAGCCGTCCTGTCACGCGAGCCAACATGGCTTCGAGCCGTTCATCACTGTACGGTTTCAGCAGAAAGTCCAGCGCGTTGGCTTCAAAGGCCTGAATCGCGTGCTGGTCATAGGCGGTGACAAACACCGTCAGCGGCATACGATTTGCGCCAACAGCCTGAACGACTTGGAGCCCGCTCACTTCAGGCATTTGCACGTCGAGCAAGACCACGTCCGGCTCCTCGTCAAGGATCATGCGGATCGCCATCTGGCCGTTGCTGGCTTCTGACAGAAAGCCTACGTGTGGGTGTCGCGAAAGGTGATCTCTGAGCCGCTGGCGCGCCGGCTCTTCATCATCGGCGATGAGCACGCGCATTTTCTTAGGCAGAGGCATGCTGATCTCCTGTGTACTTGCTACGAAGTGGAAACGAGATGGTCACCTCGGTTCCACCCTCGGTTCGCTGGCGGACTTCAAAACGGCTGCCGTTTGGGTTCAGGCGCTCAACTCGCTCGCGCGTAACAGAAAGGCCGACGCCTTTCTGCTCCTTCAGCGTCCAGCCTGGCGGAAGTCCGACGCCGTCGTCGAGAATCCGGATGACCAGTTGACCTTCGCGGTGATCAGCGGAAAGATCGATCCTTCCGCCTCGGGCCCGCTTGGAGATGCCGTGCCGAATCGCGTTTTCGATGATTGGTTGAAGAAAGAGGCTGGGTACGAGCGCTTGGGTCACATCGGAAGCGACACTGATTTGAACGTGAAGACCCTCTCCGAAGCGGAGTTTCTGGATCGCGAGGTAATGATCCAAGAATGCGAGCTCTTGTGACAGACGAATCTCCTGTGTGCCATGGGTCTTCAGTGATAGACGGAGGAGATCTCCTAGGTGCTCGATCATATTTCTTGCCAGCTTCGGATCACGCTCCACCTGCGCTGAGATGGTGTTGAGCGCGTTGAAGAGGAAGTGAGGATCCAGCTGCATGCGGAGCGCGTTGAGATGGGCTTCGGAAGAACTCTGTTCAAGGCGCGCCACGTGCAATTCTGCAGAAGCGTAGCGCTGCTGATTACTATAAGCCTGCCAGACGCCCACGATGAGTAGGTAAACGAGTGTGCTCCAGAACAGTTCTCCCGATGCCTCTTTGAGGGGCCCGGCGCTTACAAGGCCGGACCAAGGCCGCAGCCTGAACACTGCTTCCAGTCCAGCGCTCTCATAGCCGAAGAAGATCACGACCAAGGGTGCAAGCAAAAGATGCGTGAGTGCGCGACGCACGGGTTGGCTTACGGGAAATGGTAAGCTGCGTTCTAGAGCGATGATAAATGGCGTGAGCAATCCCCAGGACCACCAGATTGAGAGTGACACACGGACGATGCGGGCGATGTCGCGGCTGTGCTCCAGCTGTGGTACCGCGAAGACAAGGGCGACTGCCGTCCAGAAAACAAAGGCAGCAAGCACCAGACGCAAAGTGAGTACGCCTTGCGTTCTCGTCGATGATGGCATTTGCTTCTCCTGCCTAGACTTGGCTTCATAGACGAGTCAACGTTCCAAATTCTTGCATGAGTCTCAGCTTCTATAAACTTCGATAAATTCGGCCAGATATGCTAGGCCGAGACGGAGTACAGCTTATCGATTTCCATTCGGTCATTCACTCCTGCCTTCTCATCTCCAGCCTGGAAGCATCTTCGGCACCCTGTGCAACTAAGGCACTTACCTACGAATTTCCTGAAGTTCTCAGTAGTCCAGATGCCGTCGTCGGTATCCACATCAAATGACTAGCTCCCTGCATCGGGGTTGCGGAACTGTTTTGACATAATACAGAGGTATAGGTGAAAGACACCGTCCTAGATATTTAGGAACTTGGATTAAATTCAGCAATTCTTTACAGGATGGTGAACCGTGAATGTCTTGATTGTCTTCGCACACCCTGAACCCGAGTCTTTCAACGGCGCGTTGAGAGACATCGCTGTGAAAACCTTTGCTTCTCAGGGACACACGGTTTCCGTCACGGATCTCTACGCAATGCACTTCAACCCTGTCGCTGGCCGTGAGGACTTCACGGGAGCTCCGTTGGATCCGAAGATGTTCAGCCTGTCTCGAGAGCAAACCCACGCCTTTGGTTCGGGAACTCTTGCCGCGGACATCCAGGTAGAACACGACAAGCTCCGCGAGGCTGACATTCTCTTGCTTCAATTCCCAATGTGGTGGTTTGGTATGCCTGCGATTCTCAAGGGCTGGGTAGACCGGGTTTTCACACGAGGATTCGCATACCTACCAGGAAGGAAATACGATACCGGTATGTTTCGCGGTAAGGTTGCTCTGCTTTCCGTCACAACAGGAACTTCAGCCGACACATACGGAGCGGATGGCATCGATGGGGACATCCTCACAGTACTCTGGCCCGTACACAACGGTGTACTACGCTACACCGGTTTCGACGTGATCTCTCCGTTCATCTCATATATGCCGGGCAGTGTGAGTGCCGAGGCGCGAACTTTAATGCTTGCTGCTTATCGAGAACGTCTTTCAAATCTGGACGAGGCACCTAGGCTATTTTTTCATCCGGCTACGGACTACCTAGCGAACGAGCGACTGAAGCCTGGTGTACTTGCAAAGTCCGGAATTCAGAGGAACGCCCCACGTGCAGGATAGACATAGGGAGGGTGGGCGTTCCGTAGCTTGTGTGGACAGCAAGCTGGTGCTCTCAGTAGCCCAGATGCCGAAGAGCCATCATCGCGGTCCTCTTTAGCTCGGCACCTGAGGAACCGTTCGCTGCTTGTGTCGACAATCCGGCAAGGATTGCGGAGAGATAGCGCGTGTAGTCGTCGACGCTCATGTTTGCGGGGAAATCGCCAACCTTACGGGCTGCCAAGAAGCGCTGCCGCATCTCGATTTCATTCTGCCGCCGTACCTCCGCCATGAGATCTCTGGCCGAAGTACTGTCTGCGCCGCAGCCCACCGCTCCCGCAAGCGTCATACAGGTCGGCGGATGATCCGGGGCCGTCAGGAAGGCCACTGTATTGTCAAAAAGTGCTCGAACTACACTTTCGAGGGTTGGCTCCTGGAGCGCTCTGATCGCATATTGTGCCCGGGTTTGCAGGTAGTGCGTCACTGCAAGAGAGAACAGGGCCTGCTTGTCGCCAAAGGCTGCATAAATGCTCGAGGCGTTTAGGCCCAGATCCATGCGTGCACTTGAGGGCAAAGTAGCGGTTATCAGTGGCGGGAACAGCGGTATCGGGCTGGCTGCGGCCAGGCGGTTTGTGGAGGAGGGTGCGTCCGTCTTCATCACAGGGCGGCGTCAGGAGGAACTGAATAAGGCGGTAGCGCTTATCTGCAACAATGCTACCGCGATTCGGGGTGATGTCACAAATTCTGCCGACCTCGACCGCATCGCCGCGACTGTGAAAGCCGAGAAGGGCACCCTCGACGTCATCGTGTCGAACGCAGGCCTGACGGAGCAGGGTTCTATCGACTCCCTCACGCCGGAGCACTTCGACAAGGTTTTCAACATCAACGCCAAGGAGCCGGTTTTTCTGGTTCAAAAGCCTCTGCCTCTGATGACCAGGGGCGGATCGATCATTCTGGTCAGTTCGGCTATGCATGTGATGGGCATTGCAGGGCACACCGCGTATGCGGCGACCAAAGCAGCTCTTCGCTCCTATGCCCGCACCTGGGCCGCGGAGTTCAAGAATCGCGGTACTCGCGTCAACACGTTCAGCCCTGGCGTGACCGATACACCGATGCTCGACTCCCAGGCCGCGGGTCTTGGAGATCGCGACAGCCTTGTGAACATGTACCTCAACATGATTCCGATCGGCAGGCTTGGCCGCGCCGAGGAAATGGCAAGCGGACTGGTCTTCCTGGCCTCCGAGCAAAGCTCTTACATGACGGGCGCAGATTTGATGGATGACGGAGGAGTCGGCCAGGTCTAGTGTCTGCTTCCGGCTTTCAGACATCGCTGCCACTCTAGCAGTCTCTTTGATCGTCAGCGATAAATCCTTTTCTGATACATAGTCAAACCTCAGATGCTCTGAGAGATTGGAAGCAACAATGAAATACGCCATACTTGGTTCCGGCAAGATCGGTGCCGCACTCGCCCGCATCTTCGCGAAAAGCAAGATCGAAATGGGAATCGCCAACTCGCGAGGACCTAAGACCCTCACCTCCCTGCAGGAAGAGCTTGGTCCTGGCATTGTTCCTTACACTCTGCAAGAAGCGCTTACGGCAGATGTCCTCTTCCTCGCTGTGCCTTTCTCTGCTCACAAGGATGTTGGAAGGCAGCTGAGCGAATGGACCGGTAAGATCGTCGTCGATGTGACGAACGCCTTGCACGTTGCGCCGGAAGAGCTAGGTGGACTGCTTTCCTCGGAGAGCATATCCCGTTCCTTCAAGGGAGCGCGCCTGGTGAAGGCCTTCACCATCTACCCGCGGAACAGCTCGGCACCAATCCATCTGTGCCGCGGCAGCGTCAGGTGGTTTTCATCGCAAGCGATGACGCCGATGCCGCCGCAACGGTTGCGGCGTTAGCGGATCAGCTTGGATTTGCTCCGGTGAAGCTGGGCAGGCTGGACCGAGGTGGCACGGCCCTTCCTGTTCTCGGCGGCCGGGCGAACTGCTGTTTCAAAATCTCATCAAGCTTGGCTGATTAGGATTGATCCTTACTGTTCATGTTTTCTAGCTCAACAACGCGGAGGCACATCATGAATGTAGGCTTCATTGGGGCCGGTATGGTAACGAAGACGTTCGGCCGACACTTGCTAAACGCTGGTCACACCATTGTTGTATCTAACTCAACAGGACCGGAAGCACTGGCTGATTTTGTCGCAGACCTTGGTGAAGGCTCGCTCGCTGGGACGAAGCAGCAGGCAATCGAGTGCGACATCGTCATTCTTGCTACGAGGTGGGTCAGTGTGCCTGCCGCCCTCAAAGGGGTCGATTGGCGCGGCCGCATTCTGGTGGATGCGACCAATGCGCACATGGATCCTGTGCCGGACATCAGCCTGGCAGGAGTAACCAGATCGCGTGCTGCCTTGAAGGGGCGTACTTCAAGCGAGATGGTTGCTGAGATGGCGGTAGGCGCGAGGCTCGTGAAGTCGATCAGCAACATGCCAATGGACTGGATTCAGGACTTTTCCGCAGATAAACTCCGGACGGTCATCTTCACCTCCGGCGACGATGCCGAGGCGAAACAGCTCATTATCGATCTGGCGAACAGCACTGGTTGGTCGCGATTGATCTCGGTTCACTTGCCGTGGGCGGCGCCATGCATGAAGTGGGTGCGCCTCTATCCGGACTGGATTTGCATTTCGTTCGCCGCCTACGCTAGTAGTCCACAATCATGACTGGCTAAATGGAAGTTGGCGGTGGACCTGTACCTCCCACCGCCAAACATTCTTAGTGTAAGGTGCGAGCAGAGTGCACTACTTGCGGCTCTGCGGGGGGATGATCCCGTTCATCCGTAGATACTCTGAAAGCTGACCAAAGTGGTCTGAATCATGCACCATTGCGAACGCGGCAATGCCCGCTCTAGTGTATCCATTAGAGTCTTGAGGCATTTCGCCCGCATTACTCAGGGTAAGAGTACCGAGTGCCTTATGCGCAAAGACGAACGAGCGTGCTAGAGCATCGACAATCTCGTCCTTGTTCTTGAGCGCTCTGATGGATCTCATGTCGAAATCAGGTTTGAGACCGCTCATCACGCTATACATTACAAAATTCATCTCCGCGACGTGCTTCACCTGGGCGGCGAAGGTCCGCACTGCTTTAAAATCCGCCTGGGGGAGCCCAAGGGTAGCGGGAGTGAAATCATACTGGTCGCTGGGCAGGGCTTTCGCGACCGCAACAAACTGCAGTTCCAGATCGGAAAGCACCTTTTCGTACGACCGGCCCAAGGGATCGCGCACCGCATCCTGTTGAGCTGATAGCAATGCCGGCGAAGCGAGGGATGAAAACAGAATCGTTGATAGCAAGAGGCGACGCATCGCGTACATGGAGAGATCTCCTAAAAAAACAAGTGGGACTGTGCGGTGAAGTTCGGTTGAGGTTGAGAGAGCTCCGGAACCTATAGCGTCGGAGCCGAAGAATAGGTGATAGCGGCTATCCTCCAACCGGCAGTGCTCTTGACTAAAACCCAAGTCTCGCTTCCGTGGTTCTGTTCTTTTCCGTCTACAAGAAAGGAGAATTCGAAGTACACCGACGCAATGGTGCCGTCACTGTTGATTTGTAAGTGCGTGTGCTTTGGATCGAAGCTGGATTTTGTACTCGAAACCAGCTGTGCAAAGTTTGTGTAGCTTCCTAGACGAACCTTTAGGGCGCCAGGTGACTTCGCTTTCGCACGAGCGTATGCATCATCGGTTAGAACGTTGAGCCACAATGTTCCTTCCGGCAGAAACAGCCGCGAGAGCCTGGCACCATCGTGCGTGAGAACGGCCTGGTGATAGCTGTCAATGACATGCTGCACGTCCCTCGTATCAGAGACAGTACTCGGAAGGACTGCTATGTTGCTTTTATCGAGCGTGGGGTTCTGGGCGAAGCTCGCGGTGCTCGTGAAAGCGAAGACAAGCGCCCCGATCAAACGATTCATTTGTGTTGTCTCCTGAGGAAGCAGCCTGCGACCTCACGCCAGAGATGGGCAGTGGGCGCATCTGGAATCAATCTATTCACTTCCGACGCGCAATTGGGGACTATGTTCCGAAGCGGCTACTCGTGGTTGCAGACCGGATTCCACGCGAGCGAAGAGGCTGAAACAACTGGGTTGGTGTGTAGAGGAGTTTTAAAGGCAGAGCTCCCTCAGGGGTAACAAAGACAAAGATGAGGTGCGGCACTCCCCTTGGGTGGAACCGTTCCTCGCTCAACTCTCAAACAGAGTTCGCACTCTCTGGCGACCGCTCTTGCTGATGCGAATTGAGGTTCCGTTGCGCAGAGTCAAAGTTCCTTCGCGAACTCCTTCGCGATGAAGCTCGCCAACGAAGTTGAGGTTCACGAGCGCCGAGCGATGCACTCGGAGAAAGAGCTCGGGATCCAGGCGCTGCTCGAGATCATTCAAGCTCTCGCGAAGTAGATAGGTACGCTGGCCCACATGCAGGCTGCTGTAATAGTCAGAGGCCTCGATCCATTCAATCTCGCGGACGGGAAGCAGCACATCCTTTGAGCCGTCGGGTACGATGAGCCGACTAGCCCAGGTCTTCGCCTCAGGTGCACGGAGCTCAAGGCGGGCCAGCGCCGCGGCGAGGTTGCGCTGGCCCGTAAGCGTGTCCCGGGCTTCGAGCGCGTGGCGGACCCGCTGTACCGCTTGCCGAAGCCGCGTGAGTTCCACAGGTTTGGTCAGGTAATCGACAGCTTCCAGCTCGAAAGCTTCGACTGCGAACTCCCGAAAGGCAGTAAGAAAGATGGTGGGTGGCATCGTCTGTGCGCTTAGATGGCGGGCTACTTCAAGACCGGTCAGGGCGGGCATCTGGATATCGAGGAAAAGCAGATCGGGCGCGATGGAGGCAAGGAGCTCCAGGGCCTCATCTCCATCCTGGCCCTCTGCTACGATCTCGAGGTCTGGCTCGCTGCTGAGCATGAGCTTGAGCCGCTCGCGGGCAAGCACTTCGTCATCGACGATAATGGTGCGCAGCTTCACGCGGACACGGTTTCATAAGAAATTTCGATCAACACTTCATAGCCTCCGGAGATGCGGGCCGCGGCCTGAAACGTATGCAGGTCGGGGTAGAAGAGTTTCAATCGCTCACGGGTGTTGCGCAGTCCGATGCCGTGTCCCTGGGTCGCGGCTTTTGCGAGCGCGTCGCCATTGTCGCGGACCGAGAGCTGCAGCTTGTCCTTGCAACGGCGAACTGAGGCCTCGAGGACCCCGCCACGCTTCATGGGAGCGATCCCGTGCTGGATTGCGTTCTCAACAATCGGCTGCAGAAGGAAGGATGGAATAAGACCCTCAAGCGCCTCGGGAGTCGTGTCGATGTGAACCTCGAGGCGATCGGCGAAGCGCATCTTCCGGATGGCAAGGTAGCTCTGAATGCCTTGACGTCTTCGTGAAGAGGAACCTTGGCGGGGGTGCCGCGCTCGAGCGCGGTGCGCAGGATGGTGTTCAGGTGGGCGATCGCTTCGCTGGCTTCACCGTTCCGATGCAAATCGACGAGCGACGAGATGGAGTTGAGAGTGTTAGATAGGAGATGCGGCTCAAGTTGCATTTGGAGGGCCTGTAACTGTGCTTGGGAGAGCTGCCGCTGAAGTTCACTACTCTGCATGGAGGCGCGGCGCGCATCGACCTGCGAACGAATCAGAGACGAGGAGATGAAGATGAAAGCGTAGATAGTGAGATCGAGGCTGAAACGCTCGCCGCTATAGCTTGGGAAAGGAAGGAAGAAGCGACCCCAGGTCGGCCAAACCCTGCTGAGTTGGAGCACTACCTGGCTGAGCAGCGCCATATGTAGACCCGCAAGGAGGCACCCAGCGGCGAGCTGTGCGAGGATCACCGAAGGTTTGAGGCTGAGCGGCTTTGCGGAACGCTTGCTCCAGGCCCACAGGACAAGCGCAACGATCGCCCACCAGTACCAGACCACCAGGGCGCGCAGAAACGAAGGTAGAAATGGGGCGTTTGCATAGGTACAGATGATGGTGCTGTGGCACTCGGTACCGGTCTTGACAGAAAGGATGCCGGCGACGATCAAGACCGCCAAACCTCCACCATGGGCGGCGATTGATGCGAGCCAGCTTCCGGTCTGGTCTGCTGGGCTGGCGGATCTCTGCTGGCTCATGGTCTCCTCTTTCCGAACACGCATTAGTGTTTTGCGCTTGACAGCTTGAAATTTAACCTCATTTTCACTCTTCAAAGGAAAGTTAAGATTTTGGCGTGAGGCCGTTCAGGCGAAGGTACTCGACCAACTGCCCATAATGATCGTAGCCATGAACGGCCACCCAAGCAGCTTCGCTCTCGCGGGTTTGGTTCGGCGCCACGCCAGTGTCATCGATCACGTCGTTCTCGTTCGTCAGAGTGGTGGTCGCGATGGCTTGATGGACGGCGAGGAAGGACGCGGCGAGAGCAGTCAGGATCTCGGACTTGGACTTCAGCTTGCTGATTGCGGCTACATCGATAGCCTCTGAAGTACCGGCGACGTTCGCGGCAATCAAGTAGTTCGCCTGCGCAACATGCTTAACCTGATCGGCGAAGCTGCGTACCTTTACAAAGTTTGCGCCGAGCACCACCAGCGATGCCGGGGTGAATGCTTATTTGTCTGCAGGCATCAGGTTGGCGGCGCTGCTAAATTCGCGCTCGAAGCGCGAGACGAGCTCATCGACTGCCTGCGACGGACTGCCCTGGCGGACGGGCGCGCCGGCCTGAGCATGCATGCCCTGAGGAGGTAGAGAGATCATGCCTGCTATCAAGAATGCTATGTTGCAGACCTTCATTTTGTTTCCTCTTCGTTAAGCGTTGCTCGACAGAACTAGTTTCACCTCTTTGCGGCCTCGCGACCTTCCGTATGTAGTGAATGGCGTGATGGGTGCAGCGAACGAGGCGAGACAGAGGTGAATCATCCGTTCGAGGAGGACCATGCGGGGTCTTCAGACGAAAAGGCGCGCAGAGTGTCCTGCGTACCCCCTCCACACCTTCCCGTTCGCCCACCGCTGTGTGGGAGTCGCTTACTGCGACACGGGGCGATTGACTGCAAACGCATGGCACGGCGCGACACACTCTGAGAATTGGGACTCATGAGAGTCGCAGAGATGCATTGCGATGATGAACCCTTACCCGAGCGACTTGCTCCGAACCAGCAATCGAGGATATGACCATCTTGAATGTTTCCGCCGCCCTGCTCCTATCTGCTTCAGTGCTTTCCCCATTCAAGAACGTTGTTCATCTTGACAAAGCTACTCCGTCCGACCAGCGTGTCGAGTTTACGCTGAACAACATCGGCCATTGCTTTGCAGACTTGAAGATTGACGGCAAGACATATACGGTCTTAGCCGACCATACTCTCCTGATTAAGGCCCCAGCCGGCACCGTGATCTACGCCGCTAACCGCTTCGACGATTTCCGCCGCGGTGACGCAGTACTGACGGTGAATGCCTCGCTCAAGGAAAGCCGTCTTGATCTCCGCTAAACGGTGTTGTTGTTTCAGCGCACTTTACAGAAACCAGAGGAGACGACCCTTGCAGACGAATCTGTTTCATCGTTACCAGTGGGGCCGTCTCCTTGTTATCGTGGGCTCGGAGGCTCAGGCTCTGGCTGTGTCCTGGCAGGTGTATCAGTACACGCGCTCGACTCTGAGCCTGGGCTGGACCGGTTTGTGGCTTCTACTGCCGGGCCTGCTCTTCTTCTCGTTTGCGGGCCATGTCGCGGACCGATTCGACCGCCGGGCTGTAATTCTTTGTGCTTACAGCGTGCAAGCTGTCTTTACAGCATGGCTTCTCTACATTTCGCTTCGACCCATGCACAGCGTGCTACCCATCTACGCGGTTCTGTTTTGCATCGGCACGGGGCGCTGCTTCTCCGGACCTGCATCCACCGCTTTGCTGCCCATGCTGGTGCCTGACGCAAAGCTCGTCAAGGCGGTGACCTTGGGGAGCCACAATCTTTCAGATGGCGAATGTCGCTGGCCCCTTGGTGGGAGGTGTACTCTTTTCCATCCATGGCGTATTTCCTGTGCGATGGCTGGGCGGCCCGCTTTTCTATTCCTTCACGCTGTTTACTATTTGCACCTTTCTCCTGCTGATGCTGTCCATACGCATCGATAGCATCTCTGAACCGACAATCGAAAGCGAGGGTTTTGCCTTTCTGGCAGGCTTTCGCTTGATCCTGGCGAACCACAGCCTGCTTGGACCGGTTCTGCTGGATCTCGTTGTGGCCCTGTTCGGCGGCGCGGTCGCTCTCATGCCCGTGTTCGCCACCTCGGTTCTTCATGCCGGTCCCACGGGGCTGGCACTGCTGCCGGGCGCGCCTTTGCATGGAGTCGATGCTTGTGGCTCAGTCTCCTCGTGCTGGCGGTCGTCGGCGCTAGCCAGATGATGAGCCTGCTGATTCGGACCAGTCTGATCCAGTTGGCAACACCCCAGGCATGCGCGGCCGCGTGGGCGCGATCAGCTGGGTGTTGCTGGGCGCCTCCAATGAGGTGGGCGGCGTGGAAAGCGCCTGACCGCTCATTGGTTCGGCGCATTGCGAGCCGTGGCTCTGGGCGGCTTTGCATCGCTCTTGGTCACAGGGGCTACCTGTGCTAACTTCCCGGGGCTGAGGCGTACGCGGGAACGATGCGAGGAGGGAGCAGACTTGCAGCGCGAGCATTCAGGAGCGCGCCTGAATCCTTCAGGATCTCCGGCGACCTAGCGTAGCAGACTCAGGACGCCGCGAATCGCCCGGTGAAAGGGCGCAGGCGAACCGGCGGAAGCGGCAAGCACATAGCCGCCTTGAATGGTGGCAATGATGGTTGCGGCGATCTCGCCGGCGTCGAGCGTTGAGGAGATCTCGCCTGCGCGTTGAGCTTCCTCGATCAAACCCATTAAACGAGCATGAAGCCACTCGAAGGTCTCTGCAATGGGCTGCCGAAGGCGAAGCTCATTGGCGATCTCAGGATCCTGGGTCAGCTTACCGATCTGACAGCCCTTGAGCGCCTCACGTGAGCGCAGGAGATACCCTCTCAGCCGCTCCAGCGGGGTACCGGGCGCTGTGAGGCATCGCTCCGCTCCTTCGCGAAAACTCAACGCGCTACGCTCGATAGCAACCGCAGCTAAATCGAGTTTGCCTTCGAAGTGGTGGTACATGCTGCCTTGCCCGGCGCCGGATCGTTCCTGGATGGCCGCAGGGCTCATCCCGACGTACCCGCGCTCCCAGAGCAGTTCCTGGGCGCTCTGGACAAGGCGTTCGCGAGCCGTCATACTCTGTACCTAGTATTATGTACAGAGATGGGGCTCCCCAAAGATGCCTCCCAGTCCTGTCCTAAACTTCCTCGTACCGTCTCTTGGGGACCTGCCGCATGACTCAAGTTTCGACCCTCCGCGTGCTTCGAAACACCGCATGGTTTAGCCCACTGCTCTGTCGCACCATGGTAGCGACGTTTCTTTTTTCGGGCAGCCTGCACGGACAATCACGGCCCCAGCCTGTGCCGTTACCGGCAGCCACCGAGCCTCCGCAAGACAAGCCCTATCCGGGTACGATTACGTTACACGTCGATGCCACCGATGTGCTGCGCCGAATCTACAACATTTACGAGACCATTCCGGTCAGTCATGCTGGCGCATTCACGCTTCTGTTTCCGCAGTGGGCTCCGGGCGATCATGCTCCCAATGAGCCGCTCGAGAAGCTTGCAGGCTTGGTCATGACGGCGAAGGGCAAGCGGCTCTACTGGACGCCGAACCTGAACAGCCCTGAGCAGGATTCGATGCTATGGGTCTTCGAAGGGCTGACAAGTTATCTCGAAGACGTGCTCTGCGCACGTGCAGGGATTTTCACGCATGACGATATTGAGCAGATCTACGCGGGGCTGGCGGGCGCCATGACGCTGGATGCCGGAGCGGATTGGCGTCCACTTCAGGACACAAACAAAGATCCGCTCGTTAGTGTATGCCAGCCGCTCTCTTGGGCAACTTGGCAGCGAAATATGTTCGATCCCTACAGTATGGGCGAGATGATCTGGCTGGAGGTGGATGCGACCATCCGTCAGGAAAGTGGCGGCAAACGCTCACTCGACGACTTCGCGCGAAGCTTCTTTAGTGGAGATGACGCAGGAGACGCGACCTCGACGTACACCTTTTATGACTTAGTCGCTGGGTTGAGTAAAGTGCAGAGCTATGATTGGCGGGGCTTTCTGCGCACTAGGCTGGATGACTACGGTCAAGGTCATCTAGTGCACAGTATCGACAAAACCGGCTATCGCTTGATCTTCACCGATAAGCCGATCGGCGATGCACCATTGGGAAAATCGCTTGGCCTTACCTATTCGCTGGGTATGCGGATCGACGCGGCGGGCCGGATCACAACAGTGCAGTGGCAGGGACCCGCATTCAAGGCATATCTCAGTCCTGGCGAGACAATCGTCCAGGTCAATGGGCAACCGTACGCTCCTGAGTTGTTGGTCAAGGCGATTAGGGAGGCCACCGGCGCCGGTAAACTGGAGCTTTTGGTCAAGCGTGGCGAGTGGCAGCAGACGGCTCATCTCGACTGGCACGGTGGCATGCAGTTCCCACATTTGCAGCGTATCGATGGAAAACCCAATCTCCTCGATGAGATCCTGGCACCCCGGAAGTAGGGCTTGTACATGCGAGCGGGGTGCTGCCGCCTTGGGGTGGCGGGGCTTACTCGGAGGTCGGTTATGCGGAAGCTGCCGGTCTCGTCAAGCGCGGTGACCGCCCGAGCTGTTTAAGCGATAGCTCCCTCGATCCGCGCATTCGCGTTCCGGCTTGGATGAATGATTCCCTAACGACGTTCTCCGACTTTACATGCCGCTCTCGTTATTCTTATTCTATGAAGAACTCACTCAAGGTGAAAAGCCGACACATCGGCTTGCAATGTCTTAGGATCGGTCTATTTGTTGCGCTTCTTAGCAGCATTCCGCCTGTTTGGGCGCAAGCAGTTCTCCTTTCTAATGCGGAGCTTAGAAGGCGTATCAATGCGTCGCCTTCTTTATTATTTCAGGATACGCAGGTTAGCTTAAAAGCCTCCCTGGCCGGGTGGGAAGTCGGTCCAGTGTCCGGTGTAGCGGTCGACGCCAACGGTAACTTGTACGTCATTCAGCGAGGATTGAAAGCGGATCCTATCCTGGTCTTCGACAGCCATGGTTCGCTGATCCGCTCCTGGGGGAAGGATGATTTCATCTTGCCCCACAGTCTGCGACTCGATTCGCACGGGAGAGTCTGGGCAATCGATGCTGGGTATTCGAGAGTCATTGAGTATTCGCCATTAGGTGTGAAGTTGCTGAGCATCGAGGTCAAACCTTTGCCGGAGACTGGCAGCGGTTTCCGAGGTGCAACCGACCTTGCCTTTGAGCCAAACGGACACATACTCATTACGGACGGGTATGGTAATGGCCGTGTTCTGGAGTACACGCGGAGGGGCAAAGTGGTGCGCAGTTGGGGACGGATCGGCAGTGGACCCGCACGCCATCCAGATCAGCGAGCGCGGAACTGTCTATGTCGCAGATCGCGAGAACGGCCGCGTAGAGAAATTCGATCTGCAGGGCAAGTACTTGGGCAAGATCGATCAACTTGGCCGCTGCTACGCGCTCGCGTTTACTCAAGGAGCACTGTGAGCGACCATCAGCCCGTTGGATCAGGATCCAGGTGCCCCAGGTTGGGTGGTGAAGCTGGACCCCGTTACCGGCCAAATCCTAGGACATCTGGACGTGTCTGAACAACGCGCCGGCCATGCTCTCGCGCTGACGCCGTCAGGCGAGCCGATCATTACCGCCGGATCTGGCTTACTGTTATTTCGCCACGAGTCCAATCTGTACTGACCTAAGGGGGTTGGAAACCCAGTCATCCCGCTTCATAGCATCAGGCTCGAAGCCGTTCAAACTGAGAATCGAAGCACTCCAGGATGGATCACAGCGTCAAAGGTTGTCCGGGCACGAGCGTCAAGAGGCACATTTCAGGTACTTAAGCCTACCGGGAGAGGCTGTATTGTCTGCCTCATGCTGTATATCTGGCTGGTACTGCTGTGGACAGGATTGTCTCAGGATCAGCTCCGCCAGCAGGTTGACAGTTATTGGACCGCCCGCGATGGAGGCGCCAGAGAAGATCACACTTTAGCGCAACCCTCGTATAGGGTGTTGTGGCTCGGTACCCGGAACGGACTCTTCAGTTTCGATGCCATATCCTTCACTTCTCTTCCACTTGTACAACTACACCCGGGCACAATGTGCAACACCTGTTTACAACAGAGATGATGATGTGTGGGCTTTCGAGCCTCTCCTTACGCCGACCCGCATAGGGCATGGCCAGATGTAGGTATTCGACCGGGTTGATGATGGTGTATTAGGTCGTATTGAATCAGTCCAGCAAGATACACACGGTGCCATGTGGGCGATCCTGATCCAAAGTGGACTAGCTCGTCTGGAAGATGATGGTCTTTGGCATGGAGCGCCCGGATCAAGCAGCTTCTGGAGTTCGACGGTTTCAGCTTCGGCGCACCGATGTGATCAGGCGCTCCCAGTTTCCGTGAGCGAAGAGTTCCTTCTGCTCAAGGGCAAGCGCAGCTTCTTCCACGAACAACCGACCTGGTCTGCCCGGACGGTACTGGTAAGGATAATCCGTAGAGAAAATGATGCGCTCGGGCCCGACCACTTCAAGCGAGCGCTGCAGGTACGACTGACTCCACATACCACTCGGCGTGACGTAGAGGTTCTGCTTGAAGTAGTCGGCAATAGGTCTCTGGAGACTCGTCACTCGTGCCAGTGAACCGAGCCGCTCCAGATAAAATAGAACAACTTCGCCCCAATGGCCGAGGATAATCTGCAGATCAGGATACGAATCGAATACGCCAGCCAGGATGAGGCGAACAAACTGAATACCAGCTTCGTAGTGCCACCCCAATCCGAATGCTGCAAAGGCGGTATCGATTTGCTTGTTGAAGCCTGAGTAGTAGACATCTCTCACGGCACGTTGCGGAATCTGCGGATGGATAAAGAGTGGAACGCGAAGTCTCGCAGCAGTCTCGAACATCGGCCAGAAGTCTGGGTGATCGAGGTTCTTTTCACGCGTACGGCCGCAGAGCATGGCACCCATCAACCCAAGGCGAGTGACACTCCGCTCAAGTTCTGCCGCAGCTTGCTCCGGGGATGGGGTTGGCAACGTCGCAAAGCCCTGAAAGCGAGTGGGGTACTTCGCCACTGTTTCGGCAACCAAGTCGTTGGTACGTCCTGCCAAAGTCACACTCTCCTCCGGGTCAAGATTGTGCAATCCTGGTGTCGTCACCGAGAGCACCTGGACATCGACACCGCTCTCATCCATCAATGCGAGTCGCTGTTCTGCTAAATCGTCCAGCCGTTTGCCGATCTCTCCTTGATCAAAGCCGCCCATACCCTCCTCTCCGATCGACGACGCCGCCCAGGCGGCGCGAATGTCTGCAGTCACAAAATGTTCTTCGATACCAATCAGCTTCATCATCACCTTGTCTCTCTTCTGTTTACCACGGGATCTGTTCCGTGAAGGTGCACCAACGGCAGCCTGTCGTTACGTACTCTGCACATTCGATATCTCACGCGCTTATGAAAATGTACCGGCAGGGTAAGCATTTCGGAAGGCGCATCAGTGCAACTCTACAGTTGCGTCAGACGCCATACCAGAGATCAGCTAAGTTTAAAGGCAGGGCTGATCAGACCTGAACCTGTTGACAGCGCTGGATGCACTGCTTGCCGAACAAAATGTGGTGGGTGCGGCTCGGCGCTTGCGCCTCAGCTCTTCCGCGATGAGCAGGACGCTTGCACGACTACGGAAAGCGACGGGGGATCCTCTCCTTGTGCGTGCGGGTCGGGGACTAGTGCGAACGCCACGCGCTACCGAAATGCGCGAGCGCGTGCATGATCTGGTACAGGATGCAAAAAGCGTGCTGCACCCGGCTGTTGGCACTTTAGACCTTGCGGCGTTAAGACGGAGTTTCATAGTTCGGTCCAACGAGGGCTTCGTGGAGGTTTTCGCCGGACTGCTGGTTGCGGCGGTCACGGCGGTAGCGCCGGGCGTGCGATTGCATTTTGTTCCGCAGCCCGACATGGATGTGGGAGCACTGCGAGAAGGATTCGTAGATCTTGAGATCAGCGTGCTCGGCAAGTCGGGGCCGGAGGTCCGCGTACAAACCTTATTCCGCGACCACTTCGTTTGTGCATCTCGAGAAGGCCATCCTTTGCTTAGGACAGGCACAATGACGGCTGAGCAATACGCAGCTTGCGGTCACGTCGTTGCTTCGCGTCGAGGCCCCAGAATGGTCCGGTAGACGAAGCTCTGGGTGTTCTTGGCCTCGCACGAATGATAGTGGCTGTGGTGCCGAGCTTCCGAGCTGCTCTATCGGTTGCAAGTGTCTCTGACCTGCTGGCGCTGGTGACTGATTCGTTCTTCAATGCGACGCATGAAGGTCGGGCCGGGTACGTTCCCGATGGTGTCAGAAGCCTGCCACTGCCGGTTCGAACCGAGGTGATTACGGTCTCACAGATGTGGCACCCGCGCCTTGACGTCGATCCGGCACATCGCTGGTTGCGAGGGTTAGTGCTGGCAACCTGCCGCGAAGTGGGACGACCACTCAGTGGCGGCATGTCTATTGATCCGGCACTAATGAGTGAAGATAAGGGACGATTCATGTCTTTTTGCGCCAAGCTAATTCAGTGAACCATATCCGCACTCCTCTGTTATGTGGAGAACGTGTGCCTGTACTCAGCTTTGATGCGGCCCCACTGATCCGCAATAGTCTAAGGCTACTTCAATGCAATGCGTGTAGACGCTTTAGCATCGCGAGTTGCTCCACACTCTGTCGCCTGTGAGAAGAATGGGTACCCGTCTCATCACGGAACGTGGGTGGTTGGAGTCCAACTCTGCGGCTACAGAGGATGGTACAGGGTCGCTGCTCAGGGGTTCAGATGTGATCGAATGCTCAAAGCAAGCTTGAGTGATAAGGCTATGTCTCTTAGCTGCTCGATGTGTAGCGTGAGGTGCTCGTTGTCGCAGGCTTGTGGAATTATTTTGTCGTCTCCTCGTGGTTAGGCCTGACCGATGACGAGGCTGTCGCAAGCAGCTTCGACGATCTGCACCGAGACTTGCTAAGCGTCATTCACGCTGAGAACGCGCTCAATCTGGGTCAAAAGCCTTGTCAGGAGCCGCAGATTGCCACTGGTGATTCGGATAAGCCGCGCGATGACTTCGGGCGCGAGGGTAACCTCGGGCAAGCTAACACCGGCGGGTGTCCACCGATGTTCGAGGAGTTTCTGCATCTGACCTCACCCAAGGGCCTGAACTCATGCACGAAGCCGATGCGCGAGTAGAACTGCGGAAAGCGTGCGATTCGCTTCTCGATGCCGGGCATGCCGATCAGGATCATACCCAAGTGACCGTCATCAAAGATCGAGCGCATCTGTTCCAGGCTGTTCATCTGAAGCCGGTCGGCTTCGTCGACCACGATGAGTGAGGTTGGGTCGGTGACCTGCTTCTTCTTTGCTTTGTAGGACTGGTACGTCTGGAAGTAGATGGGATCGACTGCCGGCCGATCGCAGGGTGAGCTTCCTGGCATCTCCATGATCTCGCGCCGTCTTGCTTCGTCGCGAACGCGAATCTCTTCCATCGTGATACGTTCTTCTTGCTCGATCGGCCGGACCGCAATGGCAGTCAATCTTGATCGGGCCTTCAATAGGTCAGTCGCGATGCGCCCGGGTGTGTTGATGACCTCTGTTGTGTAGAAAACGGTGTCAGGCCCGGGCGATTCTGGCGGTGGGTCGAGCTGTGGATCTATGGCTGCAAAGGCGTCTATCCGGCTGTATTGACGTGCGGAGAGTGTCTTGCCGACACCGAGTGGTTCGTAGCACAGACCTATGTAGCGATACTTTCTGCAAGCGTCGTAGAACTCGACGAATGCGGTGCTCCGAAGTTTCGACGAACGCGGCTTCACTCGTTCCGGTATCGCTTGATGCGGACTCCGGAAGGTGCGTCTGCGGTTGTACCTGGGCTCGCTTTGACAATGTTTTCTCCTCGCTTGAGCTGTAGCAGGACGTCAACCGTCTTCTGTTTTTCCTCAAGCACCTTGCGCAACTGCTTTCTCCGACTGTTGCGGACGCGAATGGTATCGCGGAATGGAACCGTCTCGCCGGCCAACTCGGCACAGATTGCTCGGCAGAGGAACCCGTCTTTATGGAAGACGCGGATCTCCGCCATGTCGCGCGGATCCAACCGGATGGTGACGTCCTCCCTGACGTACGCGGCGAGGGTGAGGGACGATAGCGGAAGCCCTGGAAGTGAATGCCGTCGCGGCGGACTCTGCGCGAGCCAACCTCCTCGATCAGCAGTAGGTCGAGCTGTTCCAGCGAGTCGGGCATGCGCGGCAGAAAGCCTCCACGTTCCCACAACGCCGATGGCGAGAGCTCCGCTTCGGCGACCGGAGTCTGGCTGTAGACCTCGATCAGGAAGGTGCGGAACTGCTCTTCCAATCGGCCGAGCGACAACGTGGCTTTGCGGCGCCCTCGCCGCGTGTAGCCTTCAAGGTCGCAGAGAAACGACTCATTCACGGTTCGAAAGAAACGCTCGATCTTGCCCCGGCCCTGAGGCTTGCCCGGATTAGAAAAGACGAATCTCATCTTCAGATCGATCGCGACTTGTTCCAGGTGCCTTGAGGTAAAGTCCGCGCCATTGTCGGTGTAAAGAACATCAGGTATTCCGCAAATCTGCCATGCGGATCAGCCTTCCGCCAAGTGCCTTGTCGAAGTGCGAGCGACGTTCGGAGCGAGGACGGAGGATCGAAGCTGAGGTAGTAGCCCGCGATGGCACGGCTATGGTCGTCGATGATGGCTGTGAGCCAGGGACGTGCATTCGCGCCATCTTCTCTGAGCAACAGAATGTCCAACTGGGCGTGATCCGCTTGCCAAAGGGCATTCGGTCTGGACTCTTCCCGCCGGTGCACGAGGTCGTAGAGTTCACCGTACCTACGAACGCCTTGTTGAGCCAAGGTGCGAAGGTCATTCGGGATGCTCAGAGCGATGTCGCGCACGACCCAATAGCTGGGCGCAGCTTCACCGATCATCTGCGCAAACTGCTTCACTTGGCGGTGAACAGAGGTAATGGGCAATGCAGGCTTTTTAAGCGCAAGCCCCTCAATCGCATCGCGCAACCGGGGAGAGATCGCGCACCTCTCGCCCTTTCTCCCCGACCTTTCTTGACAAGACCAGCTAGGCCAGCTCGCTTGTAGCCAACGACCCACCGCTGAAGCGTTCGAACGGAGACCTCAACGCCTTGAGAGACAGATTGAAGGTCTTTCTGGCCGCCAAGATGTGGCTCAAGCAGCTGAACCGCTGCATGGCGAGTGCCCGTTCTTCTCCCGACAGCTGACCGACGGCTTCCACGCCACCAGCTTACGACAAAGATCACGTCAATCTGACGACACATAATTCCACAAACTACACATGCGGATGATCGCCGCCTTGACCTCTGGTGTCATCGGCTCATTTGGAAGACGGACCCCGCGAGGAGCCAGTGGTCATCCAGCAGCTCCTCTATCTCCGTTTCGCCCAGCGGTCGGAACTCGTGCACAAAGCCGATGCGGGAGTAGAGCTGCGCAAACCGTGCGACCCGCTGCTCGATGCCAGGCATGCCGATCAGAACCAGACCGGCAGCACCCTCGTCGAAGATTGCACGCAACTGCTCCAGGCTGTTCATGCGTAGCCGATCTGCCTCATCGACCACGATGAGCGTGGTTGGATCGGCCAAAGCCTTCTCTCGTGCCGAACATTCCGCGAACACTTCCATGTAGCCCGGTTTTAGCGACATCAGTTCTCTCTTTCAAAAGGAAGATCGAGGTTCTGAGACCTACAGGCTTCGTCGCGGTCACGAAGCGCTTTGAGTGTGGCATGCGCTTCTCGTCGCAGCGGCCACCTCACCATGCCAGCCAACGTCTCGCGAGCCCGCTTGATGTCACTATCCACGCGCGACGGCGAGTTCATGACCAGAGGCGTGTAAAGAACGGTAGCAACCGGCGGAACCAACGGCGTCTCTTTGATCGCTGAATCGTACGTGCCGATCGCATCGTTCCTGCTGTACCGCGAGGCAGACAGCGTTTTGCCGACACCCGGCGGACCGAAACAGACCGATGTAACGGTACTGGCGGCGGGCGCGCAGAACTCAACGAAGCGTCGATACTCCAAAGTCTCAATGAAGTCCGCGTTACTCGTTCCGGTAGCGCTTGAGTTTGGGTGCAGCGGGCTAGACTGGAACGGTGCTGTTGGCATCTGGCTCCTTCACGACATGTCCGCGTTTCAGATCGAGTAAAGCATCGACCGCTTGCTGCCGGTTCTTGAGAATGCCCCGTAGCTCGTTCCTGCGCTGGTCACGCGACCTGACGATCTCACGAAGGAGCACCACCGCACCGGTCAACTCGGCTGAGATCGCACGGCACAGGAACTTGTCCCGATAAAAGACCCGGACTTCGCCCACGTCCCGTGGGTCGTAGCGAACCGTGATCGACTCGCCCACGTAGGCGGCTAGGACTGGAGACAAGTACCGGAGGCGATGAAACTGGATACCATCTGGACGAACTTCACGGTCTCTCGCCTCGTGTACCAGCAGTAGGTCCAGCCTTTCCAAAGAATCCAGCATGCGAAGCAGGAACCCGCTTTTTTCCCACCGCTGGACGGGCGAAAGCTCATCTTCCTGGTTCGGCCTGCAGTGATAGGTGTGTAGAAGAAAGGCGTTAAACAACGCATCGAATGCTTCCAGCGTGAGACTTGGCTTACGCCTGGACTTGCCGGCATAACCGTCGAGCGTGCACAGAAACATCTCATTGACCGTGCGGAAGAATCGCTCGATTCTGCCCCGTCCGCGTGGCTGCCCCGGTGTAGAGAAGACGAGTTGCATCTTCAGATCCGCCGCAACGTACTCGATGTGCCGCGAAGTGAAGTCGGAGGCATTATCGGTGTACAGGACATCCGGGATGCCGCAGATGGGCCAGCGCGCATCGCTCTTGCGCCAGATTGCCTGGCGCAACGCAAGGCTTGTGCGTAGTACGGACGGCGGCTCGAACCCGAGGTAATAGCCTGCTATTGCTCGGCTGTAGTCGTCGATCACGATGGTCAGCCAAGGGGTTCCGGTGGTTCCATCTCCCCGTAAAAGCTTGATCCTGAGTTGCGCATGGTCAGCCTGCCAAATCGCATTGGCCTCGCCGCTTCGCGACGATGAACCAGATCGAAGCGCTCGCAATACATCCGGGTTCCGCTGTGCGCCAAAGTCATCAGACTGATGGGAATCGCCCTAACCACGCGATACACAGCTGGATAGCTCGGAAGCCGTTCGCCGGTCGTCGCGGCGAACTCTTTCAGCTCCCGATAGATCGCAGAGATGGGAACTCGAGGCTTTTCGAGCGCCAGGCCCTCATGGTTTCTACCATCCTCTGCGACATCGCCCGTTTCGTTCCGCGGTCCACCCGCTGCTTCTGCGCAAGAGCCTCTAGGCCGTGCCTGCGGTAGAGGTCAACCCAGCGCTGCGCTGTCCTGAGACTGACGTCGGCTTGCCCTGCGATCGACGCGAGTGTCCTAGACCCCTGCAAGAACGGTTCAATCAGCCGGTAGCGCTCCAGCGCACGGCTCTCGATCGTCGGAACCGTAGCGTCCCCACCTTCGCCCAGGCGACGAAGGATACGACAAAGAGCGTGATAGAAATACGACAATTCTTGTGATAAACGACACATCATCACCGTCCGCGTATTACGCAGATCGCCGATCCGCTTGGATGGATCCCCCTCCACCAATACGAGGTCAGCTACCTTCCCAACCTAGATCGATTAAGTGGTCTTGCCTACGCCAACGTTTTCGCTGGCGCGATCGTCGCCGCGGTCAGCGCCTCCTCCGGCTATCCGCGGCCGGAAGTTAGTTGGTTTTGTGCGTGCTATGTACGAAGACACTCCACACCTCCCGAAGAAGCATCAGTAATCGCGAGCGTCTGGTTTGTAGGGCTTTCCAAACTTGTTTAGATGGCGGCCAGTTCTGTGTGTACCCACGTTGAAAGAACCTGCGTCAACCCGTTCCGTGGACGTTATCGTAACGCGGTGAGTCCAGTCAGACAGTGTCTGTTCGTCTGCGCCCTCAACCCATAGATGCGCGGAGTACGATCCATCCGGCACATTCTCGATTGAGAATTGCCCACTCTCATGCGCGGCAGCGAACAGAGGAGTCTGCAAAGCCATCACCACCGCACTCATCTCCGGATGAATATTGCAGAAGATGTACGAAATGCCAGGCCGTTCAAAACGGACGTCCTTGCTGGTGCCAGGCTCATACAAGCCGAGATCGAAGCGCTTTCCGTCGAAGAGTGAGAACACGTTGTGATATAGCGGATCGAGGTTTGGAAAGCTGACGGTTGCCCCCGCGGGAACGACCAGCAGATGGGGTATAAACGTTTTATTCTTCTGGACGATGCGGTAGGGTGACTGAGGCCGCCAGATCAGCTTGCGCGCGCTGTCTGCGTCAAGAGGTTCCAGCCACAACACTGCGACAGCAGCCTGACTCTTGGTTGCGGGTGATTGCGAGAGGTGTGCGACCACAGACCCTTGGGCAATGAGCTGACCGGGCCATACAAAGGCCAGGATGAAGGCGGTATGGGCGCAAGTGCGAGTTGCTTTCATCATGTTTCAGAAGCGGTAAGCTGCGCCTAAGCCTGTCGTGTTACTCGTCCAAGTGTCACCACTCACAGGGGCAGTGTAGAGGTTGCGGTATTCCAACGAGAACAAAAGAGAGCTGCGCGGACTGTAAATCACATTGCCAAAGAATGTTCGATTGCGCGCGATCGATCTGTAGAGTGTTCCGGAGCCGACTCCCGGATACACGCGCAACTCTTTTGAAAATCCGTTGTCGATCCCGAAACCGGCGTTCCATTGCACACATAGGCTCACGGTTTGGTGCAACTGTGACCAGCCACCGACATCGTCCAGCGGACGAACTTGCACAGTGGTCCCGGAAAGTCGGGACAAGTAGTCCTTGTACGCTCCGCCTCCTAAACCACCCAGCGCCTGCCCCCGATACACGCTTCCACTGAAGACCAAGTGGTGTTCCAAAGGCACACGGTAATCGGTGGTCGCTCCCCACGAATCGAAGTGACTGCCTTCGATAGCGGATGCGGAGGTGAGGACGTGAGGAGAGAAATATCCGCCAAGACCAAACTCTGGACTGGTCTGGTCATCGTTGCCGAGTAGGGCAAGACGAGCTTCGACTCCCGGGCGCTCACTCGCTTCTGCGAGATTGCTTGTGGGAACAACGCTCATGTTGGTTGCGCTCGGAAGGACAGGGTCACTCGGATCTATAATGGCGGCTTGCATACGCAGGCGGGTACGGTTCCCAACAGTCTGCGCAACACCCAACTGCGGATTCCAGCTCCATAGATTGCCTGACCAAGCGAGCTCTGGCTGGGCTACCGAGACCAGCGACTGCGGCATTTCAGGATTGATGATCGGTCGGTCCAGTGAGAAGAATACCTGCGTTTGCGGCCAATCCAGGGTGGCATGCACCGTGCGTAAACGAAGCAGCCCTCCCAGATTGTTGTAGTCAGAGGACGCTCCGTTGCCGAAAAAATCTACACGCAAGTCCGCGTGACTCGCTGCCCCGAAGAGATGTGGCCCTTCCGCGTCAAGGCCCAGTACAGTCTGACGCACATTGAGGCCAGCGCTGCCATTGCCATTGGCGAGAACGCCCGTAGGCGCTGACGCCTGATCCACGTGCCCGGTGTTGAAGAATCCGTTCAGAAGGATTGTGCCGGAAATCCGCAGCGGAAATTTCGATACACTTTCGACCTTGATCTGGTCAAGCGTTGCGATTTGACTTTCTTCCAGACCGGACTGTTCGTCGCTCTTTGAGTCTGCAGTCTGCTGAGGGAGCCTGCTTGCAGCCACTTCGGCTCTCATCTGTTCGAGCTGTTGCTTCAACGCATCCAGCTCTGCCTGAGAGGCTTTTAGTTTGGCTTCTGCCTGGTCTACGGACACCGCGAGTCGCTCCACAAGTTCGGCTTGACTAAGAGCGGCAGCCGGCGAGTTGGACTGTGACACGTTTTGCGCCCGTAAAGCGGGCGACGGGAGAAGAGTGAGCAGGAGAAAAATCAATAGGCGGTGATGGTGCTTTCGGGACGTCATCTGCCATTTGCCTCCGTCAAAGGACCGAATGGATGCGCAGGTTCGTTCGCCAGTATTGGCAAGGTAAGTTCGAACACCGTCTCTCCAGGGGCGCTTCTCACCAGTTGCACGCGCCCTCCATGTTCTTGCGCAATTCGGCGGCAAAGCGTCAGACCAAGTCCGGTACCGTTCTGCTTGCCTTGACTCACGAAGGGATCGAAGATCGCGTCGGAAAATGCTGGGGAGACGCCTCTACCGTTGTCGGTAATCCGGGCAGCAATCTCCGATTCACCAGGCACCATCTCGACCGTGACGACCGGATATCCCGAATCTTTGACGGCTGACTGACAAGCGTTCAACAGGAGGTTGTAGATAGCACGTTCAAGCTGGCTGCCGTTCGCGGATACAGTGGTGGGGCTTGTACAGTTGACGAGCGAGAACGTGACCTCGCCGGCAACAGGATGGGTTCGTATTTGATTGATCGCGCGCTGCGCAAGCTCATTGAGACGCTCGGGTAAGTGCAAAGCTGATTGGCCGGTTCGGCTGAAAATCAGCAGCGACTCCAGCATATCGGTAGTTCCAGACACTGCCATCCGAATATCCTCAAACGATTCAGACCGTTCCGCTTCAGTGATATCCGGAGCGGCCAAGAACTCGGCATTCGCATAGATGCTTGCCAGGTAGTGACGCAGGTCATGAGAGACAGAGTTGGCCATACTGCCGATGGTGGCCAGCCGTTCGCTTTCAAGCAACGCGCGATTTGAAGATTCCACCCGCTCCTGCATGGCCGCGAAGTCGCCGGCCAGCTGTCGGACCTCGCGTGTTCCCTGGGGAGGACCGCTCACGACCTTGTGGTCTGAGCCAAAGCTTCGAACCTCGTCCGCAAGCTTTTCAAGGGGACGTGTCAAACGGCTCGCTACTTGAACCATCATCCAGGAACCCACCATCAGGATGGCGATTCCCGTTAGCAGGAGAAGGCGGCTGATGTCACGAATCTCCTGGTCAGGGCCCTGCAAGGATTTCAGGAAAACAAGTGTAAGTGGCCGGTTCGCTCGTTTCGAAAGATCGCGACTGAGAGCGAGATTGCGCTGACCTCCGACAGTCAGCGCCTCCGTGAAGTGAGGTTGACTCACTGCCAATGCGTGGCCCGAAGACGAAGGGGATAACGCAATTGAACTGGCCAGAACGACTCCATCGCTGAGGAACATGGCGTCCGCACCAGCTTTTTTGCTCAAACGGGTTTGGTAGCCAGTGTCGATCAGATCGCCCGTGACGACGTAGCCCAGCAGAGTTCCTGAAGCGGAACTGCCGAAGTAAACGGGCGCGGCTATTAGATGGAGTAGATGGCCTTCACTTACGAGGTAAGGCCGGTCTCCTATCAGGAGAGTTTGCGAAATATCAGCGCGGAAGACGCGGCCTGCTGACAGACCTCGAATGGACACGGCGCGGACGCGCAGGTTTGTATCGGTGAGTGCAAAGAGATCGTTCCCACTCGTGTTCCAGAACTCAAGGGAACCGTCTTCAATCGTGCGATCATCGCTGGTCGTCAGCAAAGCCTTTAAGCTGGGCAGATCGGCGAGTAAACGGCCTTCTTTCGCGAGTTCCTGAAGCCGCTCCGTTTCTGCGTTTTCAAAGACAGCAAGAGAACGATTCAGCTCATTGGAAGAGTCGGTCCTTACCTGCTGACGCAGACGGGCACCCACAATTAGCAAACTGATTACAGAAAACGAAGCCATGATGCCGAGCAGAAGCAGAAGCAAAACGATCCTTGTGCTGAGCACCTTGCGCTGGTTGAGGCGATTGGACCAGCCGATTTGGGTTAGTAAACGAATCGGTAGCCAGCTCCATAGATCGTCAACAGATGCACGGGATTTTCCGGGTCCTGTTCGAGCTTCTGACGAAGCTTGAGAATCTGGTTGTCCACTGTCCGGGTGCTTGGATAAGCGTTATAACCCCAAACCTGCTGAAGAAGCGACTCCCGGGTGAAGACCTTTCCGGCGTTGGAAACCATAAAGCGCAAAAGCTTGTATTCCAGTGCCGTCATCGAGACATCTCGCTCGCCGCAGCTCGCGTGCATCTGGTCGAAATCTACCTTGCAGTTTCCGAAGCGGCAGACCTCCTGTGAAATAGGGCTTTGTACGCGGCGCTGTCTGCGAATTGCCGCTTGAACGCGAGCCAAGAGTTCGCGTGGGCTGAAAGGCTTGGTCACGTAATCTTCTGCTCCCATTTCGAGAAGCAGCACCTTGTCCACCACGTCCACGATTGAACTCAGAATGACGACAGAGACTTCTGGAGACGTGGCCTTCATACGCCGGCAAACCTCCCGTCCTGAAAGCTCCGGAAGCATCAAATCTAGGAGCACCGCATCGGGAGGTTGGCGGATGAACTTGTCGATTGCGACGAGTCCGCCGTCAGCCGTATCTACGTCGAATCCTTCACGCAGGAAGATACGGCTCAAAACTCGTTGCATGCGGGGATCGTCTTCCACAATCAGGATCCGGTCCATAGTCGTTCCTATGACCCCTTTCAAGATCAAACTTTCAGCAGCGATTCTTAGGCATTCCTATCGTACGTTGTGTGCTGAAACGACGCTTTGATTGGTATACATGCGAAGAGAGGCCGCCCTGTTTGGGGCGGCCCGGGAGGAAACATCTACTGTACCGTCACGGAGATCGTGGTGGTCTGTGTGATGGCGCCTGCGGTTGCGCTGACAACCACATTGGCGTTACCGGCAGGCGTAGGCGTCATCAACGTGGTCGGATTCGTGCTGCAGCCAGCCAGTAGCGAGACCATTCCTAAAAGAGCTATGCAGGGTAATGCGCTGAACAAGCTGGGCGTGGAGGTGAAGTTGGCGCGAAGGCGTCGATAGCCGAGCATCCAACCGAAAGGAAACAGGAGAGCTAGCGTCGTTCCAAGCGCCGCTCTTTTTCCAATGGCCGGACGCTTTGCCTGAGCTGAAGCAGCGGTAGTGGCGATTGTGACAGTGCCGAGACTCACGGCGGAGGCAGAAACACCATACTGGTCCGGCGAAAAGTTGCAGGTTGCTCCGGCAGGTAGGCCGGTGCAGCTTAGGCTGACGGTGCCGCTGAACCCATTGACCGGAGCGACGCTCAACCCGACCGTTGCCGCTGAACCCGCTGCGACCGTCATTGCGCTGCTGGCAGAGCTTAGGCCAAAAGTCGGCGTACTCCCCGCCACGGTCGAGTTCGAGATGGCCGCAAAAAGGCCGTGCGCTTCACCTGTCAGACCCGCTGAGAAATACACGTTGGATGTATTGCCGCCACTCACCGAAGTCGTTCCGCTTACGGACGTTCCACCCGTCAGCAACTCCCAAAGGCTCGCGTACACCAGGGACTTCCCACTTGAGTCCATCAGTTGCCCGATATAGCTGAAGGTTTTTGGGTCGTAGACATTGATCTTTCCATCGCCGAAGTTGCCGATCAACAGATCGCTGCTGTAAATACCGAAACTGGCTGGCGCAAGAGCGATGCCCCACGGTGCGTTCAGGTTTCCACCGGCTACGACACGGCTGACGAAGGTACCCGTCGTATCGAAAACATCGACTACGCCGGCGCCTGGCGCCAACAATTCCCGATAAGGCGCAACGGTGCCCGAATGCTGCGCGTAGGCGATGAAAACCTGCGTTCCTAGGATGTGGATCGAGAAGGGGAAGTAGCCGGTCGGCAAATTGGGATCCGTGAAGGAACCGGCCAGCTTGGCAGGCTGATAAGCCGCGTTGTAGACCTCCACGCTGCCAGAGCTAAAGTTTGGTGCAAGCAGGAAGCTGGCGGTGGATGTATTCAACAGCGCGAGTCCCGTGTAGGCGGCGCCACCGGCTTGATTGTTGACCACGATTTGGGCGATGGATCCGTTCGTGCCTAGTTTGCCGTTCCAGCCCGAGAGGGTGCCATCCCGTGTCGAGAAGAAAAAACTCGGCGCGGAGCCGTTCGGCAGCAAGAATCCGGTTGAACCGCTGGTGGTCACCGATCCCGAAGGCAGACCGTTCATGGTGGGTTGCGCTGCAAGCGGAACAATCACCTTGAAAGCTGGTGTGCCACTTACCGGCAAAACATAGTTCAGACCGGATCCCTGAGCGCTGATCCACCAGTTTGGGCTGGCAGAAACTCCCCACGGGTTGATAAAGCTGGCATCTATGGCCTGCGCCGGTACAGAGCCATCGGAAATGATGTTTGTCACCGAAAAAGCCTGTGCGTGGCCCGCGGACACCGCTGTCAAGAGAACGGTTCCGAGGCAAAGAGCAGAGATCGCAAGACCACATACACCGCGCGTCCCCGGCCGGCTTGAGTAAAGCAAAGGTTGATTCTGCATGGTGGTCCTCTTCTGCGATAGTGGTTTCTCTTCCAGGATCATCTCTGGCATCGACAAGCCTAGGTTCATCTCCACCAACTGATGTCAGGCAAATGTCACAGCGACATCATTTGCTTTGTCGAGCCGCAGTAAGCGTCTTCGCCTCGGCGAGCCGTGTCCTTACGAGGACCAATGCTCAAACTCTGAACTTCTGCTGACACCAGCGTGACAAGAAGAACACTAGAACGGACTATTGTTTGCTCCGTGGGCGATCTAAAGCCTGCCAAGGAGTTTCCCATGCAATCAACGAAACAGTCCGCAGATACGGCTACCAGCCGACGCCAGGTGTTACGAGGCGGCTTACTTGCAGGTGGCGCTATGTTTGTCGGTGGTATTTCCAAGAGCGCCCACGCTTCCGACTCCACTTACTCAGATTCGCTGTCAAGAGGCGACATTGCCATTCTTCGCTTTCTTGCAGCGGCGGAGATAATTGAAAGCGACCTCTGGGTGCAGTACGAAGAGTTGGGCGGCATCGCTGACACTGCGAACAACGCCTATCGAGCGGCGCTGTCGAATTTGGATAGCGATGGCCCCCAGTACATCACCAGCAACACACTTGATGAGCAGAGTCACGCAGACTTCCTCAACGCCTATTTGGTATCGAAGGGAGCCAAACCAGTCAACTTCGACACCTTCCGAACCCTTCAAGGTAGTCAGGCCAAGGGGGCCAAGAAGATTGGGCGGCTTACGAATCTTCTGCACTTGAATGTCGATACGAGCTGGTACACGCGGTATCGCAGCTCACAAAATCCGGATATGGGTGCCTCCTTCCCGCAAGCTGTGGTGATCCAGAACCGCCCGGCGATCCCTCGCACTAACGCGGACTTCCGTGACGCGAGGTTGATGCAGGTGATCGCGGACACTGCAGCGTTTCACTTCGGCACCATCGAGCAGGGTGGTTCAAGCCTTTATGGATCCCTGGCGCGGAAAGTCCGAAGTAACGAGGTGTTAGAAATTGTCTACGGCATCGGAGGAGATGAAGTTGCACACTTCATCGAGTGGGTTGACTTTGCCGGTAACGCCGTCTCCGCTCCGTTGGCCCCCGTGTCGGCTGAAGGCCTCACGTTTCCAAGCTTTCTGAATGCCGGGCCCGCCTTGCAGCCCAACCTTATCTTTCCGGTCCCCGCGGAATTCATTAACGCAAGTCTGCCTCACTGTGCAGTGATCCGGCCACTTCGTGACAAGTTCGCCGGGGCGCGTGCTGTCGTGGAATTCCTGACAGAAATGAACCTCTTCCTAGGTCAATCCAGCGAATTCTTCCTGCAGCTCGGAGAGCTCGCAGAAGCCGCTGACGCGGCTCAACGATAAGGAGTTCATCGGTACTAAAGACGTTTGCAATAGGAAGAACTGATTCGGGGTCGCGACGGCTCTTGATGAGGAAATCGCTTCGGATCGCCTCCGTAGTCCGCGAGTGAGAACTCGTGCTGTGTGGGGCGTAACGAAGTGAACTCTGCATTAGTTTTGGTGTGCCGCATTCCAGGTCGCTTCGATACTAGCAAGAATCATACTTTTCCGGACGATGCTAAAAAGGCAAAGCCGAGGAGCAATGTTCCGCGGAATGCGAGATCGACGATTTTACTGCTCCCAGGACCGTCAACATTACCGATACCAAGCCGTTGAAAAACGATGCCAAACGAAGCGCTTTATCTGCCATCGCAGCTGCATCTGGTGAAGTGCAGTGTCCAGGATTTGATCCCGTCCTGCTCAAGAGGCTAGCCGGGTCGTAGAACGGTCAATAGCAAGTCGAGATCTGACACTTGGAAGTCCTAGCAACTCGACCACCGAGTGTGATCAGTGAGGTTCGAGCAAACGAAACCAGACCTGCGGAGATCGTTCCCTCGCCGACAACGATGAGGAACAGCATCTTCGGCTTGGGTAGCCCATCAGGGCCGCGACCCTCTACGGGTGAGCGCCTTCTTCTTCGTCACACTCGCCTGCATACTGCCGATTGTCTGAAATCTCCCTCTCTCCTCCCGGTCCCGCGATGACCGCGACGCGAAAAAAACATAGCCGTGACATTCTCGTGACAAATGCACCTCGCAGACCCGCTACGGTCAGGAGGTCTCACCGATTCCTTAGGAGCTCCTAATGACCTCAATCAAGCAAATCTCCAAGCACGCCCTCTGCCTGGCCGGCGTCCTTACGGCCTTCACCGCGCCCTCCTTCGCCGACGGCCTCTCCGCTACCGTCACCTACTCCGCCGAACTCAGTCCCACCACCCCCGGCCTCTACGACTACTCCCTTACCCTCAATAACACCGGCACCACCACCATCGGCACCCTGTGGTTCTCCTGGGTCCCCGGCGGTGACTTCCTCAAGCCCGCACCTACCAATGCCCTCGCCCCCACAGGCTGGACCGACAACATCTTTCCCAATCCTGCCACCGGTGGCAGCAGCATTCGTTGGGTAACCTCCACAGATCTGCTCTCGGCCGGTCAGTCGCTCTCCGGCTTCAGCTTCGATAGCATTGAAACTCCCTCACAGCTCCTCGGAACCTTCCCCTCCGGCGCCGGCGCCGGCGATCCCATCCTGACCTCCTTCGTCTACGAGGCCGCACCCTTCGGTGATCCCGGCCATCAGCTTGTCGCCACCGCCGCCACCCCCGAACCCGGCTCCCTTGCCCTCCTCTCCACCGGCCTGATCGGCGGAGCAACTGGCCTCTATCGCCGCTTCAAATCCACCCGACTCGCCTGAACCCGCAACGCAGCTAGCCGTCCACTCCAACGCTTGGTATACGAGATCTAGCTACTGATCCACCACAAATGTGGTGGATCAGTTCGATGCCGACGGTCGTGGTGGCTGCAGAGGCAAGGGTTCTTGGACCCGAGCATGGTCCTGGTGCGCAACTTGATGCTTCGATGAGGTAAGACTTCATCTGACCACGGTGTGGGCTCACGCTTCGAGGTACTCCTTGGTATAGCCCTCGATCTCGGGTTGGCCATGCTTGCCGCGCTCGATCTCGTAGCCGAGGTCCTCAAGGCGGTTGGCTAGCTCCGTCCGGTAGACAGAGGTTGCGAACTGCTGCGACCCGAACAGGCTGCGGGCGTCGAGAGCTCTGGTCTGTCCGTTCTCGCGTTCGGTCACATTCAAGATGACGGCATGGGTGTGGAGCTGCGGTGCGGCGTAGCCGTCGACCGGCCGGGCAGTATCGTGTTCGAAGGTCGCGGCGGCGAATCTGCCCGTCAGCTCCGGGGCGTTCACGTTGCCGAGTAGGTAGGAGTTACCATGAAGGTACCGGATACCTGTGGCACCTACAACGGAACGAGCTCTCTGATTTTCTTAGGCATACAAGAGCGTTAGTACACAAAGACGACACTCTGCATGCGTATACGTGGCATAATGTAGGTAGGAGTAAGCCTATGAATACAGTAAACCTTCAGATAGGAGTATGGCTGGGAGTTCAGCCTCCTTCTACGGAAACAGAGATCCTTAGGATTGTGGAAGGGGGGCTCGCGCCGGCCGTAATCTCACGTCTGGCTGGTCTTGGGCTCGAAAGATCCGAAATCGATGAGCTTGTTATTCCCTCACGGACTCTGCAGCATCGTCGTTCCCGTCGCGAGAACCTCACCCTTGAAGAGTCAGATCGGGTCTTACGGACGATACGCATTCTTTCTTCTGCTGAAGCCGTATATGAGAGCCGAGAACGGGCGCTGCTATGGCTGCGAACAGCTCACCCGCGTCTACAGGGAAGGACGCCACTGTCCTTACTGAAGACCGATACGGGGAGTCGCATCGTGGAAGAGCTTCTGATTCAGATAGACGAGGGTATGTTCATCTAATGGTGCTGTGGAGAATCAGCCGCCATCAAGACCTTAACGGCATCGGCGGTCTTCGAGCGAGCGGTCGTTGGCACTATCCTGGTCAACCAATCGTTTACCTGACCGAAAACCCAGCCTCCGCGCTGCTCGAGGTTTGCGTTCACACGGCCGCGAACGATGTCCCCCCGACCTTCACATTGCTGCGTGTCGAAGGTCCAGACCTGAACATAGATGGAATCCTGGAGAATGACCTGCCGAAGCATTGGCAGTCTCAGCCGGAAGTCACCCAGGAGATTGGAACGAAGTGGCTTCGCGCGACGAGCGGACTTCTGCTGCGGGTTCCGAGTGCCATTGTTCCAACTACGGCAAATTATCTCTTCAACCCTGCCCACCCTAATGCAAGCTCCTTCCAAATCAAAGAAGCGATGAGCTACCCTTTCGACCAACGGATCAAGGAATGAGTGTTCCGGCAATTTCAGAAGTGTTGGCTCGCTCCCCATGGCGAAAGTGATCCTGTGACAAAGCGGGTGGGATTGTATTAATCCCGCCCGCCGGAGTGGGCGAGTACTACTCGCCCGCTCCGTCCGCTGGGTCATCAGCGGCCTCGAGCTTCGAGAGCCGCTTCATGCTGGTAGCGTGGATCTCGCCGAGCCGGTGCTTGTAGGTTGCACCCCCGACGTCTTCGACGAACTCGCGGTACCGGAGTGTCCCTTCAAGGGTGATGAGCTGCCCTTTCTGGAGCGTCCGGGCGAACTTAGCGAAGATGGCTCCAGGCGTAGACGCGATGGCATTCGGTACGGGTTTCGTACTCGCCCTTGTCGTTCTTCCAACTCTCCTGCGTGGCGAGATTGAGGGCGACGTACTCGCGAAGATTCTGGGCTGTCTTCGCCTCTGCGTTCTGTCCGAGGCGGCCGATGAGAGTGATTTTGTTGAACATGGTGTTTGGCTCCGTTTCTTCTGGTTTGTCCGCTGTCTGCGGTACATGCTTGCCCAATTGGCCGTCGCGACCCACTCCGTCGGCGACTGCACGGGATCTGCGGAAGGGGACCCGAGCTTGCCTCGGGGCAGGAGTCCGCACCTCAGAGAGGCGCGTAGCGGATGCTGGGAAGGAGAGCGTGCGTCCGCAGGGCGTGGGTGTCTTGAGCGCGGCACGCTGAACGCAGACAGAGAGCAAACCGGAAGGGAGCCAGCCTGTTCAACGGCTCTGGCTTATGGACGGTAGTTCACAGGAGCCTGCCCAGAATCAGCACGTCGTCCTACAAGTGGAGTTTGGGAGACCACAAGAAGAATGAAGAGTACTGCTAGCGGCTAGCCCAGTCTCTCGCCTTGGTCATGGTTCTCTGGATGTAGGCCTTGCGCTTCGAAGGGCTGGGATCGCGGGAGAGGTAATCGTCGCCAAGAGCACGCTCGATCTGTACCTCATTCATGCCGCTGCCGTAAGCGGCGACACAGAAGGCGATGTCTGCTGCTGCGGGCCGGTCTCGGTACTTGATGGAGGTGCGAAAGCGTTCGAGTGAGGGCTCGTACCTCGGTCCCCTTCGGGGAGAAAGAGAAGCTTCGAGGCGTCTGGCTTCACGCTCCTGCTCTCGCGCCTCGTAGAGCTTCGTGATCTCCTCCACAAAGCTCTGTGCCATCGGGTACTGCTCGCCGTTGCAGCTCTTGAGTCGAACGAAAGGGAACGTGCCATCCGCCCTCTTGTATTTGGGCTTGCAGTTGGTGAAGCCGGGCAGCCTGCCGAACCGTCTCCAATCCGTCGCACTCGGATCGGCATCGTAGCGCGAGGCAAGTGTCTGCGCGGAAAAGGTACCGATGAGCTTGGGCAAGACGGCAGGGTGTTTCAGCCAAGCTTGGAAATTGCCGGCACTGGTCTCGACGACGGCGCACGGAGTGAAGCCATCGGCCGCGAGCTTCGCGAGCCAAGTCGCGGAGAGATCGTCGAGGGCGGTGTAGCGATGCTCACCGGATGGCCAGGTGTAGATGTGAGATCCGCGGGCGTTGCGGTACTTGAGCAGTGAGAGCTTCTCGATCACGGCCGCTGCTGGGATGCCGTCGAGGCCGGGGATCATGCCTCGGTCGCTGAGAACGCCCACATCGTAGAGGGGCGCCTCGATCGCTGCCAGCATGTTGCGAACTGTTGTTTCGGTCCTGTCCATCGTCTACGCCTTTCAGATGTTCTCAGAGGGAGGGGTGCAGGGGCAGGGAACTGGACCCTGCCGCCCGCCGCGGCGGGCGATAAGGGATAAACAGGGCTTCTACGTTAATCCTTTTGGCTAAGGTGCTGCGCCACTGCTTGTGCCTCCAGTGGTCTTGCTGCGATGCTTTATGGTTCGTGTCCACGGGATCGCCTTCCTCAGGAAGTCCCGGTGTGCGCAGTCGAGGGTGAGCCTTGCCTGATGTAGGTCGTAAAGTGAGAAGCATGTCGCGCAGCCGCCCCTGATGCCTCCGCGTCCGTGACGCTCGGGGTTGTAGCGGGGATGCCGTTCGCACTTGGCCTTCACCCGCTCGGCGATCTTGAGTTTGTAGCTGAACTGGAACATCGTTGTCTTACTTCTCGGGAAAGTGCGCGGGAGCCGAAGGCTGACTCCCGCTACGGGTTAGGCTGCAATCTGTTTCTTCGCTGCTGTCTGCTTCTTCGCTTTCGCCCTGGGCTTGGATAGGGCGAAGGGAGTTTTCCCGGTCTTCTGTGTCTATCCTTTTTCTGCGGAGGAGGAATGGCGACTCGGCTTCGGTGAGGAGGTCGAGCTCGTTCTCACGCGGGACGCCAACGCGACCGGAGAGGACAAGTCGAACGGCGAATTGGGTCAGCTTCTCGTCTGCAGTTGCGTCGATGGTCGCCAGCAACACTTCCTCTCGGCTGCGGCGCTCGTTGTCGTCGGCGACTTCTTCTGCCAGATCGTCGGCGAAGGTGTACGGGTCGAGGTTGACGATGGCACGTAGCAGAACGCGCAACTGAGCGAAGGCCAGGGTTTCGGCGGCGTTCTCAAGGATGCGCTCGAAGGTAGCCTCGCGAGTCTGCCGCAGCTCCTCTCTGCGGGTCCGTTCGGCCTCGTACTCCTGCTCTCTCTGCTTCTTTTCCAGCCGTCGTGCTTCGGCCCTGCGCTCCTGCTCGGCCTGATACTTCTCTCTTTGCTGCTCTTGCTGCTGCCTCCGTGCCTCGGCCTCTTCCTCGGTCTCGGTCAGGGCAGCTCGCGGCATCATGGGGTCGGGGTGCTCTGCCCTCCGTGCGGCTGCTCGGGGGGCATGGATCGGCAGTTGTTATACGTGCATACAGAAAGGGTGGTGCCTACGCGCTTGCCGTAGACGATCAGAGCGGGCCTTGCTGCCACGTATGGTGTTACCGGCTTGGCGTCGGGGTTGTCGGTTGCCCCTTCGATCTCGCGGTAGTGCCCGCGCTGCACGGCTCCGGGTCTCTGCTCCGTGGCTCTCCGCCATCCGCTCTTATATCTGGATAAGCTCGGGTCTGGCTGCGAGCTCGCGGTCGATGTGGGCCTTGATCTTGACCTGATAGCACGGTCCGTCCAGGCACTGGTCACCCTGCACGTCGCTGAACAGGGAAGTGTTGTACCCGCTGCGGCGGGGGCACGTGACGCAGGCTCCTGCGGCGGGGTTGAGGCTAGGGTCTTCGCGGTCGAACGGAGCATCGGCAAGCGAGAGGTGCAGGTTAGCCTGTATCCAAGCCGCCAGGTTCTTGCCTGAAAGCAGATGCGCCTCCTTCTCTTGCCAGTCCTTGCGCCAGCACTGCTCAAAGGCCTCAGCCTGGCTCTCCTGCGGGAGCTGGGCAAGCAGGTTGGCATGGCTGGCGGTGATGCGCTCGGCGCTGAACGCCTCGGCGATCGAGGGAATGAGTTGAAGGAAGGGAGAGACGAGCGTAGACGTGGCTTGCACTCTTGCCGGACTTGTCGACCAGGGTAGCGACATCGTAGCCGGGCATGTCCAGCAAACGCTGAAACCCTGCGCCTCTTCGTAGGGGTGGACGTCGACGCGCTGGCTGTTCTCGACCAGCTGCCACTCAAGTGTCTGAGCATCGTCGATATCGACGATCCGGGCGGGAACGGAGAGGAGTTCCGCAAGCTGTGCGGCACGGAAACGTCTCGCCTCCGCAACGATCTCAAAGCCCTGCGAGTTGAGCCGCACGGTGACGGGCTGGATGAGTCCGTTGGTGCGGATGCTCTCGGCAAGCTCCTGCAGCTTTCCTTGATCGAAGGTGCGGCGCCGGTTGGTGGCGGACTCGTGGATGGTGTCGATGGCGACGTACTGAAATTCGCTGCTGCTCTGCACGGTGGTTCTCTTGGATGAAGTCGCGGTTCTGTGAAGGGGTTGGAGCGGACGCGGTGCCCTGCATCCGCTCGTGGGGGAAGAGGGTTAGCCGCGTATGTGCTTCTGCGGGTCGAAGGCTTCGGCGAAACCCTGCTGACGCAGGTTGCGGTTCCACATTTCAGCGAAGCGCTGGTGCTGGGTGTGCAGCTCGAACAGGTGCACGTAGTGGTCGGCCACGATGTTGCGGCTCCACTCCTCAACGCCGGCGTAATCGTTGCGCCAATAGAAAGGAACGAGGTGCGCTCCACGGTAAGCCCCGAGCTCGAAACACATCTCCGGGTCGCGCATCAGGTCGCCGTTCTGCTCGCCGTAGTGGGCGATGGAAAGTGCGGGTAAGCCCATGGGACCTGACTCGTCCATGCCTTCGAACACAAGCTCCATGTACGGGGCGTTATCGATCTTGAGGTAGAGGCCGGGATGCCACCCGCCGGCCCTGTTGAGAATGTCCAGAATGATCTGCACTAGGCCACCTCCGCGAGTGCTGCGTCGATACCGGTGCCTTCAATTGTGGGTGTGGCTTCGGCCCCAACCTGTGTTGTCTCGATCGCGGGCAGAATGAGGGCTGAGGTCTGCTGGATGACTTCAAGGCTTTTGGTGAGAAGTGCGGCGTTGCCGTGGTACAGGTGGATGTAGTCGGCTGACGCCCGTCCTGCGTCCAGGCCGATGGTCTGCGAGACAACGAAGGCGACGGCTTCCGCTTCCGTCTCACGTACCGTCTTGGTGGTTGCCGTCTTGCGTTCGGCCTTGTGCAGCATCTCGTGTGCGAGCTCGTGCACAAGGGTGCTGAACTCCTCCGCCGGTGCCTGTCCCGGAAGAATCGCGATACTGCCGCCGTAGCTCATCCCTAACGCGGGGGCGATGGAGTCTTTGAACTCAAGCTCGATGCCCTGGGCCTCGGTGAAGGCGATCAGGCGTTGGCGGTACTCTCCAAGCTCGCCGCTGGTGCGCTCAGTAAAGGCGGGAAGCTCTGCGCCTTCGGTCTGGCTCACGTCGAACACGTACACCGCACGGAAGCCTACGAGAACAGGCTTGTTGACTGCGGCGGGGTCTTTGCTGGTGGCTTTGGTGTCCTTCTTCTTGCGGCTCCCGATCAGCCGGGGCAAGGATGTGGATTCCCTTCTGTCCCTTCATCACCTTGCGTCCGAGCTGGTTCCACGCATACAGACCTGCAACGCGGGTGGCGTCCGGCTTCTGCCGTGCGATCTCCAGGGTGTTGCCAAAGCTGTAGCTATGGAACCGGCCCAAACGGTGAGGTAAGCTGTAAGGCCTTCCGAGTGTCCTGCCTCCAACTGCTCGATGAGGAGCTTGATGTTCTCGGCAATGACTTCTTTGGAGGTTTGGGGCTTGGGGTTGGGGAGCATGGTGGCGGCGGTGTTGCTCATGGGTTGGTTCCTCGCTTTGGATGGTTCGGCTGTGGCTGCTCTCACAGACACGCCTTGGCCCTGGCCCACGCCAGC
>CAXTEE010000016.1:0-50910 GCA_964243375.1 uncultured Acidobacteriaceae bacterium
CGAGTTTGCGGCGGCCGAGCTCGCGGGCGACGTAGCCGAAGGTCTCGGCGAGGTTCGCATCCGAGATGCCGTGAGTGTCGGCACGCGGGGCGAGATGCATGCCGACGCGGCCGGAGCCCCAGACGGAGATGCAGGCGTCGGCAACCTCCAGCATGAGGCGGGCGCGGTTTTCGACCGAGCCGCCGTACTCGTCGGTGCGGTGGTTGGTGCCGGACTGGAGGAATTGATCGAGGAGATAGCCGTTGGCGCCGTGGATCTCGACGCCATCGAAGCCCGCGCGCTGGGAGTTTGCGGCGGCGCGGCGGAACTGCTCGACGATGAGGGGAAGCTCGCGGGTCTCAAGGGCACGCGGGGTGACGAAGGACTTCTCCGGACGAACGAGGGAGACGTGGCCGGACGCGGCGATGGCGCTGGGCGCGATGGGGAGTTCGCCGTGGAGGAAGAGTGGGTCGGAGATGCGGCCGACGTGCCAGATCTGCTGGAAGATGCGACCGCCGTGAGCGTGGACGGCGGCGGTGACGGGCTTCCAGGCCTCGATCTGCTGCTCGGACCAGATGCCGGGGACCTGCGCGTAGCCGACGGCCATGGGGCTGACGGGTGTGCCTTCGGAGATGATGAGTCCGGCGGAGGCGCGCTGAGTGTAGTACTCGACCATGATGGGCGTGGGGATGTTGTCGGTGGTGCCGCGCAGGCGGGTGAGCGGGGCCATGATGACGCGGCTAGGGAGTGCGAGGTCGCCTACTTGGATCGGGTCGAGAAGGGTGGGCATGATGGCAGCATCTTCCTTTGGTATGGCAGGTTCTATGGAGTTGGATGAGGCCGCAGGGGAGAAAGGTTCGAAAGCGAAGGAGTTGGGGGAGGCGCAGTGAGAAAGGGGTTGCGCGGATAGAGTTCAGAGTGTCGCAGGCGAGGTTATTCGGTAGCGAGGTGGAAGACGCTCCAGCGAGCGAGGGTCAGGCTGGGTCCTTCGATCAGGAGACCAAGACGCAGGCCGCGGTTCCATGCCGGAAGGCTTGAGGCATCAACGATGCCGCCTGCGCTGGTCCAGATGTTGCCCGGCAAAGGATCGGGAGAGGCATCCAGCGCGCGAAAGGAGAACTCCAACTGCGCTTCGCTTCGAGAGCGGACGCGGAGGCAGAGATGCCGGGCGGTCTCGGAGAGTGGGGCTTGCCAGAGCACCGAGGCGTCCGCACCGGCGCGATGCCAGAGCTGAAGCTGCTGGCCACGCAGGCCGAGACCGATGGTGTTGAAGGGGTCTCCGATGACGGCGAGTCCCACCCAGGCTGCACCACTCTCAGGAAGAGAGTTGGTCTCGAGGGTGACGGTGGCGGCGTATCTGGGCACGGAAGGCGCGGAGACGGCCACCATGGCTGACTGCTTCTGGTGAGGTACGGCAAGCTCAAGGGCGCCGAAGCCAGTCGCCACGTGAGGGTGGGTGTTGACCGGCCACTGCCAGCTGGGGCCGAGATGATCGGTCGTGAAGTCGTCGCTGAAGTCGATGACGGAAGCTGGACCGCTCTTGCCGGGGCCCTGACCGCTGTTTACGCTGGGCCAGCCATCGGCGGACCAGTGGATCTGGTCGAGGACGGCTTCGCGACCGATATAGATGGTGCCGCCGACGGGGTAGGCGTGGTAGAGGAGGTAGTCCTTTCCCCCGGGGCCGTGGACGGCGGTGCCGTGACCGGGGCATCGCCACTTGCTGTTCGCGGCGATGAGGGGATTGCCGGGGAACTTCTCCCACGGGCCGAGCAGGTGATCGGCGCGGGCGACGCCCTGGGCGTAGCGGCAATCCTGCCCGCAACAATCGTTGCCGGCGTAGAACATGTAGAAGCGTCCGGCGTGGCGAAGGATGTAAGGGCCTTCGACGACGCCAGCCTCCCAGGGGGCGTCGTTGGTGATGAGCTGATGGCGATCCCCGATGAGGTGGAGGAGATCGGGGGCGAGGGCCTGGGCCCAGATGGGTGTGGGCAGACCGCGGGAGTTGCCATCCTCCTTCCAGAGCAGGAAGGGCTGCCCGTGCTCATCGCGAGCGAAGCAGGGGTCGATCGAGCCGTCAGGATCGCAGATGATCGGTCCGTGATCGAGGTAGGGGCCGGCGGCCGAAGCGGCGGTGGCGAGGGCGACGCAGAGGGGACCGCCGCGTTTACGCGCCACGTAGAAGGCGAAGGTACGGCCGCGGTCGTGGACCAGCTCGGGTGCCCAGAAGTCGCCTTGCGCCCAGGCTGGCTGCTCGGGGAAGAGGGAGCCGGCGGCCTGCCAGTGGACCAGATCCCGCGAGCGGAAGAGCGGGAACTGAGGTGACCACTCGCCGGAGGTGGCGGCCGCCCAGAACTCGTTGCCGACCCGGATGACGGAGGGATCGGGATGATCGCCGGGAAGAACAGGGTTCGTCCAGCCCTGCTGCTCCTCGACGGGCTGCAATAAGGAGGGTTGCAGCGAGAGGGAGAGCAGGGCAGAGCGCACGGATCACCGGATCGAGCAGAGCTGTGGCGGCTAGAGGGGAAAGGTCTTGAGCCAGTCGCGGAACCTCGGGCCCAGATCCTTGTGCTTGACGCCGAGCTCGACGGTGGCCATGAGGAAGCCGAGTTTGTCGCCGGCATCGTGGCGTTTGCCTTCGTAGGAGAAGCCGTAGACCTTTTCGAACTCGAGCAGGGCCTTGATGCCGTCGGTGAGCTGGAGCTCGCCGCCGGCGCCCGGGGTGAGCTGCTCAAGGAGCGAGAAGATGCGAGGTGTCAATATGTAGCGGCCGATGATCGCGTTCTGCGAGGGAGCCTCTTCGGGCTTCGGCTTCTCGACCATGTGCTTGACTTCGAGCAGGCGCGGGTTGGCGGGGTCCGGGGTGCAGTCGAGGCAGCCGTAGTTCTGGATGGCGGCGCCCTCGACGACTTCGGAGCCGAGGATGGAGGAGCCGGTCTGCTCGAAGGCCTGGACCATCTGCTTCATGCAGGGAACGGCGGCGTCGACGATGTCGTCGGGGAGCAGGACGGCGAAGGGCTCGTTGCCGACGAGCTCCTTGGCCATGAGAACGGCGTGGCCGAGGCCGAGGGGCTCGGGCTGGCGGACGTAGGAGATCTTGGCAAGCTTCGAGACGGAGAGGGCGATGTCGAGCAGGGCGGTCTTGCCCTTGGCGGCGAGCGAGGCTTCGAGCTCGGGGGAGCGATCGAAGTGGTCTTCCATGGTGGACTTGCCGCGGCCGGTGACGATGATGATCTCGGTGCAGCCTGCGGCGACGGCCTCTTCGACGCCGTACTGGATGAGCGGCTTGTCGACGAGGGCGAGCATTTCCTTGGGAGTGGCCTTGGTGGCGGGAAGGAAGCGGGTGCCCATGCCGGCGGCGGGGAAGACGGCCTTGCGGATTTTCTGAGGAGTCATGTAAACGATCGGAGCCTTTGCCTGGTTGAGTTTTGGTCAGCCTGCTGCGTTGGTCAGCCTAATGCGATGATCCTAGGGTATCAAGAGGCAGGGGGAATGCCATACCCCGTCCGGGGGTGTAGCCCTCCCTTTCGTTTGTTTGCAAAATATTCATTCGGCTAGGGTTAGGTTTGGACCTCACAAGCGAGATCCGATCGTTGGCAGCCTTGGGGCGAGCGAATCTACAGTGTCACTCCGGCTGGTCGGGGGTGCCTGGTACCGGGACCGCTACCTTTCCTTCAGTGTACCGAGAGGCGGACCCGGGTTGCGCCACGGAAGCGGTTGCTGCCGGGTGAGAGTGATGTGCCACGTCAGAGGACGGGGCTGTCGTTCGCGAGCATGTCCTTACGAATGATCTTGATGGGCGCGGGACCTTCGCGCATGAAGGCGTCGTGGAACTGCTGGAGATTGAAGGCGGAGCCTTGTTTGGCACGAACATCTTCGCGGAGCTTCATGATCTGGAGCTTGCCGAGCGTGTAGTAGAGGTAGGTGGCGTTGTTGGTGCCGCGCTTGGTTTCGATGAGGCCGATGGCGTGCGACTGGTAGCCCTCTTTGACGAAGAAGTCGACGGCCTGGTCGAAGGTGAAGGTGCTCTTGCTGCCCGCGGAGGTGTTGCTCGGGGTGATGCCGGCGGGCAGGGGCGTGCCGGTGTGGAGGCGGATGGAGACGACGTAGCGGGCGTCGCGGAGGAGAGCGTCCTGCAGCTGGCCGAGGCGGATGAGTTTGGCCTCGCGCGAGCCGGCGGCGACACCGGCGGGGAGGTAGCCCTCGTCGAGCATCATCTGCTCGCAGTAGTGCGCCCAGCCTTCGACGTTGGTGTTGGCGCCGATGAGCTTGCGGACCTTGGAGGGGAACTGATCCTGCCAGAGGAACTGAACGTAGTGGCCGGGGTAGGCCTCATGCACGGCGGTGGAGGTGATGGTGCCGACGTTGAAGGCGGCCATGTGTTCTGCGACGTGGGCCGGGGTCCAGTTGGACTCAGGCAGGGTGACGTTGAAGTAGGCCTTGGTGGAGTGCGTTTCGAAGGGGCCCGGAGGATCCATGGAGGCCTGGGTGGTGGCGCGCATGAAGGGCGGTGTCTCTTCGAGGGTGGGCTCGACTTTGGAGGGGATGGTGATGATGTGGTTTGCGTTGATGTAGGCGATGAGGCCGGAGAACTGATCGTGAAAGGAGCCGAGGAGTTTGTCGGGAGCGGGATGGATGGTGGCGAGCTCGGCGAGGACCTCCTGCGGGGACTTGGAGGGGTCGACCTCTTTGGCGACGCGGGCGAACTCGGCCTGATTGCGATGGAGGTCGGCGTAGGCGATCTCGAGCAGGTGTGGGAGCGGAACGTCGACCATCTCGTCGTAGCTGAGCTTTTTCGCGAAGGTGTCGGAGCCTAGACGGAAGTCGCCTGACGAGCGCGGAAGGAGATCCGACTTGAGCCAGTCGCGGTAGCTTTCGAGGGAGTGGATGACGGCGCTGTTCGACGTGGCGAAGTCCGAGAGTGCCTGCTTATCGGTGGCATCTTTGAAGGCTTCAGGAACGTCGGTCTGGAAGAAGGAGATGATGCCGTCGATCTGCTCGAGGGCGATCTCGGTAAAGATGCGCGGCGGGTTCTTGAGGTTCTGGCGGGCGGCGGTGAAGACGGCGGGCATGAGGCGCTCGCGGGCGATGGCGGCTTTGAGGCGGGTGTTGACGGGCGCGAAGGGACGCTCCATGAGGGTGAAGACAGAGTTGGTGATGCCGGAGGAGTAGCTGTCGGGATCCTTCTCCCAATCGCGGATGGTTTCCAGCGAGAGAAGCTGCGAGCGGATGGAGTTGAGCAGGATCTCGCGATCCGCGGCGACGCTGGCATCGAGCGAGGCGGGTGGGACGGCGGAGATTTTCTGGCCGTAGGCGTGAAGGGCTGCGATGTTCTTGTGTACGGCGGCGGCGGAGTAGTCCTCAAGCTGGGGGTCGTACTGGTGGAAGCCTGCCTGGGTGCCGGAAGTCGGGGAGTACCGGAAGAGGACGTCGGAGAAGTACTGGTCGGCGAGCGTCTGGAAGGTCTGCGCGCCGCCATCGGCGGAGAGGCGCTGGGCGGAGAGGTTGGGCATCAGCAGGAAGGATCCGAGGAGGGTGGCGGCGAGTGTCGCGAAGGCGGGCTTCATGGTTTAGAGCAGTGTACGACGGGCGCGCTGCTAGGCGGGGACGGATCGGGTTACGTCAAGGGCTTCGAGGAGGTCGCGCGTTTCACGCAGGACGTCTTCGGCCCTGGAGCTGGTGAGGGGCCAGCGGAGGGTGCCGTTCGGGGCGAAGGCCGCACCGTTTTTTGCGTTGCGGCTGACGAGCTTCATGAGGGCGGCGGGGTCGGGGCCGAGCGCGGCTTGGGAGCGGCCGGTGTTGGCGAAGGAGTCGGAGTGGACGGCGTCGTTGAACTTGATGTGGAGCATGTCGCGCATGGTCTTGATCTGTCCAGCCTGGGAGTGAGTGGGGGCGCGCATGGGTGCGTTGGCGGGGCGATCGCCGAGGGCGGCACGGGCGGCGAGGGTGGCGTTGGTGACCTCGCGTGCGGCGACGGAGCGGGTGGTGTACTGAAGCGGGCGGGTGGGCGCGGCGGGGCGGGCGATCTGGCCGGGGCGCAGGGGCTGGAGGCCGTTGGGGGAAGGGGCGAACCCAGGTCTGAAGGGCGAGACCTGGGGCACCCGGTTTGGTAGCGCCCCGGAGTGAGGGACGCGGTTTGGTGGCGGTGCGGATTTTGCGGGGGCGGGCTGGTCTTCGACGGCGGTGCGTTTGCGCTCGAGGGTGGCGATGCCGAGCTGCTCGCAGAGGACGCGGATCTCGCCGGCGGCGAGGAGATTTGTCGCCGTTTCGGGGATGGCGCCGTAGCGGTCTTGTAATTCCTCGCGGATCTCTGCGAGCTCCGCGAGGGCCTGCGCGCCGGCGACGCGCTTGTACATGCGGAGGCGCTGGTTCTCCTCGGGTATGTAACTGTCATCGATACGAATGGAGATGCCAAGGTTAACGGTGGTGGTCTCGTGGTCGGAGCCGCCTTCGCCCTTCATCTTGCGAACGGCCTCTTCGAGCATGGTGGTGTACATCTCGAAGCCGATGGCCTCGATGTGGCCGGACTGCTCGCCGCCGAGCATGTTGCCGGCACCGCGGAGCTCGAGGTCGAGGGCGGCGATCTTGAAGCCGGCGCCGAGGTCGGAGAACTCCTTGAGGGCGGCGAGGCGGCGGCGGGCGATCTCGGTGAGCTGCTGCTCGGGCGGGATGAGGAGGTAGGAGTAGGCGCGGCGATTGGAGCGGCCGACGCGGCCGCGGAGCTGGTAGAGCTCGGAGAGGCCGTGGCGGTCGGCGCGGTTGATGATGATGGTGTTGGCGAGCGGAATGTCGAGGCCGTTCTCGATGATGGAGGTGGCGCAGAGGACGTCGTACTCGTGGTTCATGAAGGCGAGCATGACGCGTTCGAGCTCGGACTCGGGCAGCTGGCCGTGGCCGACGACGACGCGGGCGGAGGGGACGAGCTCGCGGATCTTGGCGGCGAGCTCGTAGATGGTTTCGACGCGGTTGTGGACGAAGTAGGTCTGGCCGCCGCGCTCGAGCTCCATCTCGACGGCGGTGCGGACGAGCTTCTCGTCAAACTTGGCGACGATGGTCTGGATGGCCATGCGGTCTTTGGGCGGGGTCTCGATGACCGACATATCCCGTAACCCAATTAGTGACATATGCAGGGTACGCGGGATAGGCGTGGCGGACATGGAGAGGACGTCGATGGCGGCGCGGAGCTGCTTGAGGCGCTCCTTGTGGCGGACGCCGAAGCGCTGCTCTTCATCGACGACGAGGAGACCGAGGTCCTGGAACTTGAGGTCTTTCGAGAAGAGGCGATGGGTGCCGATGAGGATGTCGACCTTTCCGGCGGCGGTGCGCTCGAGGATCTCCTTCTGCTCTTTGGCGGTGCGGAAGCGGGAGATCATCTCGATGTTGACGGGAAATTTGCTGAAGCGTTTTTTGAAGGACTCGAAGTGCTGGAAGGAGAGGACGGTGGTGGGGGTGAGGACGGCGACCTGTTTCGAGTCCTGCACGGCCTTGAAGGCGGCGCGCATGGCGACTTCGGTCTTGCCGTAGCCGACGTCGCCGCAGAGGAGGCGATCCATGGGCTGGGTGGACTCCATGTCGCGCTTGATGTCGGCGATGGCGTTGAGCTGGTCGTCGGTCTCGGTGAAGTCGAAGGCGTCTTCGAACTCGCGCTGGAGATTGGTGTCGGGCGAGAAGGCGGTGCCGACGGCGGCGGCGCGCTGGGCGTAGAGCTTGAGGAGCTCGGCGGCCATGTCCTGCATGGCTTTCTTGACGCGGGCCTTGGTCTTGGCCCAGGCCTGGTTGCCGAGTTTGTTGAGCTCGGGCGCGGGGCCGGTGTCGGTGGAGCGGTACTTCTGGATGAGGTCGAGGCGGGTGAGCGGGACGTAGAGCTTGGCGCCCTCGGCGAACTCGAGGATCATGAGCTCGAGCGGCGGGGCGGAATCGGATTTTTCGTCATCGAGGACGCGGAGGCCGCAGTACTGGGCGATGCCGTGTTCGACGTGGACGACGAAGTCGCCCACCTTGAGGTCGCGGAAGTCGGAGATGAAGGCGGAGGTCTTGGATTTTTTGCGGGGGACGGGACGGGCGGAGATGTCGGCGTCGTCCGAGAGATCGTTGGCGCCGAAGAGGATGATCTGCGCGGCCTGTGCGGAACGTGGCGTGCCGCTGCCGATCTCGCGGACGTCGAGGACCTGCACGCCGGAGGCGATGGGGGTACGGACGATGACGGGGGTGCGCTGATCGCCGGAGTTGTAGGAGGATTCGCTGTAGACGTTCTCGGAGCCGGGCGTCGGGTTGCGGGAGCCGAGGCGGTAGGGGAGCCCGTACTCCTGCAGGATGCCGGCGAGGCGTTCCACTTCGCCTTGATTGTGCGCCGCAAGGACGACGCGGGCGTCTTCCTTCATGAGCGAGCGGAGCTGCTCGACGAGCGCCGGGATGGAGCCGTGGAAGCGCATGGTGGGGCGCGTGGCGAAGTCGATGCCGGTGAGCTGGCCTGCGTCGCCGTCGAGGATGTCGACGGCGCCGAGCTGGTCGAGGTCGGCGCCGGGGAAGGCGCGGATGCGGTCGTTGAGATCCCAGGGCGAGATGTAGATGTCTTCGGGGCGGACGAGTGAGCCGATGCCTGCGCGCTCATGGCGCTGCTCGACCTTGTTCCACCAGCGCTCGCCCTGGTTCTGCACCATGGCTGGTTCTTCGGTGAAGACGCGAAGCTTGGGGCCGAGGAGATCGAGCAGGGTGTTGCGGGCGCCGGCGACGGGGGCGAAGAACTCCCAGCCGGGGAAGACGGTTGCTTCACCCGTGCGTGTGGACACGTGGGTCTGGAGCTCGACGGGGGTATCGCCGCCTTCGAGCTCGGCGGCTGCGGCGGAGCCGGTACGGGTGAGGCGGGCGTTGATGGCGGTGAGGAGTTTTTCGGTGACGGGCGTCTCGGTGAGCGGGAGGAGAAGCGCATCGTCAATGTGCGAGGAGGAGCGCTGGCTCTCGGGATCGAACTTGCGAATCGACTCTATCTCATCGCCGAAAAAGTCAATGCGGCAGGGCCGGTCCTGCTCGGGCGAGTAGACGTCGAGGATGCCTCCTCGCAAGGCAAGCTGGCCTGGCATCTCGACGACGTCGACCTTGGTGTAGCCGACGGAGAGGAGATGTTCGACGAGCATGTCGGGCAGGTGTTCTTCGCCGACGCGGAGATGGAGGGCGAGGGCGGTGTAGTAGTCGCGCGGGAAGAGGCGCATGCAGGCGGATTCAACGGGCGCGATGATGAGGTGCGGGGTCTCGGGCCGGGCGGTCGCAATCTTCCAGAGGGTGGCGGCGCGGGTCTCCTGGATCTCGGAGTGGGGGGAGAGGTTTTCGAAGGGGAGGACGTCGTGCGCAGGAAGCCGAAGGACATTCTCGCGGCCGAGCGCGCCGGTGAGGTCGCAGGCGCTGAGGACAGCGGCGTGGAGCGCTTCAGCTGCCTTGTTGTCGGCGACCAGGAGGAGCGCGGGCGCGTTGATGGCGCGCAGAAAGAGCGGAAGATACAGGGCGCGGGCGGTCGCAGTGAGGCCCGAGATGCGACGACGGCCGGAGCCACCGGCGAGGTGCCGCCGGGCGCGCTCAAAGGCTTCAGAGTGTTCGAGTCCCGCGAGCAGATCGCGAACGAAGGGGAGAATCATTGCTGACTTAATTGTACCGGGGAGACGAAAGGGAGCGGCTACGGGCCGCTCCCTGGGGTAAACGCTTTGCCGTGTGAGGTGCGGGAGGAGTGCTAGACGTCCTCTTCTTCCTCCTCCTCGTCGTCGTCTTCCTCGTCGTCATCGTCGAGGTCTTCCTCGTCGTCATCTTCGAGGTCGTCGTCCTCCTCGTCCTCATCTTCGTCGAGATCGTCCTCATCTTCATCTTCGTCATCGAGGTCTTCGTCTTCGTCGTCCTCATCCTCATCGTCTTCAAGGTCGGTGTCCTCATCGGCTGCAGCGGCACGAAGGTTTTCGCTGCTGGCGACGGGCGCGGCATTGGCGGAGTCAAAGGTCGCGGTTGCGTCGGGTCCTACGCTCGCCAGGAGGTCGTCGGTCAGTTCGGTGTTTTCGATTGCGTTAGCCATGTCGGTACATCTCCTCGCGGATTGGGTTCTTCGGCTTTGGATGCACGTGACGCCGAAAAGTGAGTGTGAAAAAGCAATGGCGGCGGGACTGGTCAGATTTGGTGTGCGGTAAGCGAAATATCAGACGATCTGTTTTTGCGCGTACATGCGCGCATCGGCCAGCCGAAAGAGAGTCTCGGGATCGATCGAGTCGTCTGGCGCGATGGCGAGACCGATGCTGGCGGTGACGAGGAACTCTCCTTCTTTGAAGGGCACGGGGATGCGGGCTGCCGAATCGACCAGACGAAGGAGAGAGTCGCTGGAGCGGAGATTGGAGACGATGATGGCGAACTCATCGCCGCCCACGCGGGCGAGGGTGTCTGAGGAGCGGAGCGTACGGGTGAGGTTTTCGGTGACGGTGCAAAGGAGCTCGTCCCCCGCCTTATGGCCCAGCGAGTCATTGACGAGCTTGAAGCCGTTGAGGTCGAGCATGATGAGACCGGTGCGGCTGCCGGTGCGGGTTCCCTGCAGGAGAGCCTGAGAGAGCCGATCGTCGAAGAGCCGTCGATTCGGGAGGTTGGTCAGGTCATCATGAAGGGCGAGATCGCGGTTGCGGGCGACCTGATCTTCCAGCATGACCATGAGCATGCCGATGGCGACGAGAAACTTCTGCAGATCCCAGACATCCTGCGCGTAGGGCAGACAGCCGGGGTGCTCCACCATCCAGCTGTGCGAGAGGAAACAGAGGGACCAGACGGCGAAGCCGATCACGATGGCGTAGCGTCCGGTGCTGGAGCGCGGCAGCCTGCGCGCGAAGAGGACGGCTGTGGACATGTAGATCCAGAAGAGGAGCCAATAGACGGCGTAACGGAAGTCGGCCAGAAGCGTGGCGCCGACAAAGCCGGTCCAGCCGAGGAGTGAGAGGAGGCTGAACAGGATCGGTCGCGTGGTGAGGGCACTTCCCGCGACGCCCGAGACGGCGCCCAACAGCGCGCAGAGCAGGAAGGCGTGGGATGAGCGGAGCTCGAGGCCATAGAGCGTGAGGGCAGCGAGCTGGGGGACCGAGGAGATCAGCAGAGCGGAGAAGAGCTTCCAATCGAGGACACGAGGCCGAAGAGCGGCGTAGATGAAGGTCTGCCCCGCGAGCAGATAGAAGCAGAGGGCCGCGATGTGACTGGAACGATGCCAGACACCAGGAATGGTGAAGACGATGTGCGCGAGCGCCTCACCGAGGATGAGGACGAGGCCGGCAAGCCAGAGATGAACGCGACTCTCCGGGTGCCGACGACCGAGAAGGAGGAGAAGAACAATCAGGACGCAAAGCGCTGCGGCGTCCGGAACGAGATGAAGATCCATGAAAGGCCTTGGCGATGGTGCTCAGGACGCGGTACGAAACGGCCGGATGTGTGGCATTGCGATGTGCCACTTCTATCTATACGTCGTGAGACACACTCCGGAGGAAGGATGTCGCATTGCGTTACCCTTTCGTGCGGCAGAGGTTACCGCCAGGCTATGCGCTCCGCGGGAAGATCGGGACGGGAAGATCAGGACGGGGAGACGTCAGGGGGTGAGAAAGGAGGAGAACGGGATGGTATGCTCCAGCGATGTCGGAACCGCTGACCACCCCTATCCGACGACATTTTGTCGAGCTGGATTCGCTTCGCGGCCTGGCAGCGCTTGTTGTGGTGTTTCATCACTTCTCGATGACGTGGAGCGGTGGTCCTCACTCCGCCGCCGCAGCGCACTTCTGGCAGCTGCCACCGATGCGCTACCTGGTGGAGGGACACAGAGCGGTGGTCCTGTTCTTTCTTCTGAGCGGGTTTGTTCTGGCGTTGCCGCAGGTTCGCGGATCGCGCCAGGCGTACGTGCCCTATCTGCTGAAGCGGATCTGTCGTATCTACCTGCCCTATCTTGTGTCTCTGGCGCTGGCGATTGCGGGTTGCTGGTACTTCCATGGATCGCAGGCGTATGGAGGCTGGTTTTCGCAGACGTGGGTGAGCGCGCCGACGTGGCGTTTGACCCTGGCACATGTTCTCTTCATCGGGAACTATCAGGACTTCGCATACAACACCGCCTTCTGGTCGCTGGTACAAGAGATGCGGATTTCGCTGATCTTTCCCTTCCTCTGCGCGGCTGTTCTTTGGATGCGGTGGTCAAGAGCCATCTGGCTCCCGTTGCTGCTGACGATTGTGGCGACGGTGGCGGAGCGGCGGGGAGTGCTGCCGCCGCATGTGGCGTGGACCGTTCACTACACCGGCAGCTTCGTTCTGGGGATCCTGCTGGCGGCGCATCGTGAGTCGCTGGAGAGATGGCTCGCGGGGCTGAGCCGGGGAGGCTACCTGTTGTTTGTGGCTGCAAGTGCGGCGCTCTACTGTGTGCCGAACAAGGCGGGCGCGATTGGAGACACCGGACAGCTCGGGGTTGATCTGGTGACGTCGTTTGGCGCGGTGGGGCTGATGTTGCTTTCGCTGTCACATCGTGTGGCGTCAGGATTTCTGCGGGGTGTTGCCCCGGTGTTTCTGGGGAGAATCTCGTACAGCGTGTATCTGCTGCACGGCACGGTGCTGTATCTGACGGCGTACCTGGTTCAGGGGAGAGTGCTGTTCTCGTGGATGCTCCTGCCGATTGTCGCGGTTACGGTCGTAGGGGCGATTGCGATGTATGAGTGGGTTGAGGTTCCGTCGATCGAACTGGGGCGATATCTAGCTGGGCGCGTGAAATGAAGGTTGCGAGGGGATTGGCTAGCCGGCGCTGCCGGCTAGCAGATGGGCGGCGTCGGGCTTGGGAGTGAGCAGAGAGACGACGAGCAGGCAGAGCAGGGAGGCGACGAGCGCGGGGAGGATGGCGTCGCGGGCGGCGAGAGTGGGTGGGAGGTGGGGGGTGAGGAGGTCCCAGGTGACCGTGACGAGCGTGCCGGCGGCGATGGAGGCGACGGCGGCGCTGGCGGTGGCGCGGCGCCAGAAGAAGGCGGCGAGGATGACCGGGGTGAGGGCGGCGGAGTAGATGGTGTAGGCGTAGAGGGCCTTCTTGAGGACGGACTCAGCGTGCAGGCCCTGATAGAGCGACCAGATGCCGAGGAGGACGACGGTGAGGCGGCTGACGATGAGGACGCGCTTGTTCGAGGCCTCAGGGGCGATGTAGCGGACGTAGATGTCGTTGACGAGGTTGGTGGCGGGGGAGAAGAGCCAGTTGTTGGCGGTGGAGATGATCTTGGCGAAGATGGCTCCCATGAGGAGGGCGCCGAGGAGGGTGAGGGCGGGGGAGCGGTCGCGGAAGGCGTGGAGGCCGGCGCCAGAGGGCTGCGATAGGCCGCCTGGATTCCCGGAAAAGGCGTGGAGGCCGACGTAGGCGAGGATCTCGCGGGGGGCGCGGGCGACCTCGCCGGTGGGGAAGAGGGCGGAGCCGGTGACGGCGATGGCGATGATGACGGTCTCGAGGATGACGGTGCCGATGATCCAGCCGACGACGGCCTGGGAGGCGGCCTTCTCGCTCTTGGCGGAGAAGAACTTCTGGTACATGGACTGGTTGCCGAGGAGGAGGAGGCAGGTGGGGAGGAAGAGCTCGAGGGCCTGGATGGGGGTGAAGTCGCCGAAGACCTGGAAGTGGGTGGCGGGGAGGGCGGCACGGACGGTGTGCCAGCCGCCGGCGAGGTGGATGAGGACGGGGAGGGCCACGATGAGGGTAGAGGTGGCGAGCAGGCCGATGAAGAGGTCCATGTAGGCGACGGAGCTCATGCCGGCGATGGCGGTGAAGAGGATGACGAAGGCGGCGATGATGTAGCGGCCGAGGACCGGGGTGATGGCGGTAGGGAAGATGAGGTGGAGGATGTCTCCGCCGCCGATGAACTGGTAGGAGGTGATGGCGGTATAGGTGAGGAGGATGGCGATGACGCCGAGGATGCGGGCGGCCTGGTTGTAGCGGGCCTCGAGCAGATCGGGGATGGTGTACTGGGCGAAGTGGCGGGCGCGCGGGGCGATGAAGTAGATGAGCAGAAGGCCGGCCCAGCCGCCGCCGCCCTGCCAGAGGGCGGGGAAGCCGTGCTTGTAGGCGTTCTCGGCGCCGCCGAGGAGCGAGCCGGAGCCGATCCAGGAGCTGAGCAGGGTGAAGACGAGGACGAAGGCGGAGAGGGAGCGGCCGGCGACGAGGTAGTCGGCCTTGGTCTTCACTTTGCTGAGCCGGCCGAAGGAGACGCCGAGCAGAACGAGGGTGATGAGGGCGATGACGGCGGCGTAGAGATTCATGAGGGTGTGGCCGATTGTAGATGGTGCGAGGTACGCCACCCCTGGGTACTTTTAGCTAAAGTCTCTGATTTGTTTGTGTTTGGCTGAGGGTACCTGAGGATGGGGCTGTGATTATTGTAGGCGTGGGCGTGCGGTGGTTGCGCCATGTTTGGTGTACGTCGCTTCGCTCCGTGGCGAAAGGCGAAATGCGGGGGTTCCTCGCTGCACTCGGAATGACAAGCTTGTTTGTGGGCAGGTGGAGCGTTCCCGGCGGAGAAGCGGGTTCTTCGCTGCGCTCAGAATGACAATGTGGGGGCTCGGGATGACAGTGTGGCGGGGAGGTGCGGCGAGGGGTTAGTCGCCGGGGGCGGTGGAGAGCGTGGCGGGTGCCGGAGTGGTTGTGGCTGGGGTGGCGGTGGGTGTTGCTGCGGGTGGGCCGACGATGCGCATGGCGAGACGGGGAAAGGAGAAGGTGCCGCCGGCGTCGTCGATGACGTTGACCTGGGCGATGTAGACGCCGGGTTTGAGGGTGGTGAGGGGGACGTCGAAGGTGAAGGCGACGGCGTTGCGGTCGGGGGTGTTGAGGGTGGTGGCCTCGACGACGGGGGTTTCGAAGACCTTGCTGCCGTTCTGGAGGAACTCGATGCTGGTGAGGACATGGAGGGCGCCGGTGGCGCGGCGGCCGAGGCCGGGCGCGTTGGCGGGGGTGGCGGCGTCGGTAGTGGGTTTGACGCGGGTGGGGTCGTAGACCTCGTAGAGCAGGAAGAGGTGCTGGTCGGCGCGGAAGACGTGGGCTACGTTCGGGATCCACTGCTGGCCATCGCGGGTGAGGGGATCGTCAGGCTGGCGGGTGTTGGGCTTGCCGGGGGTGGGGGTGCGCTGGTTGGAGAGGACGATGGAGGAGAGTTTGAGGGAGGCTTTGGCGAGATCGGGGACCTGGATGTCGGTCTCGAAGGAGCCCATGTTGCCGGTCTGGTTTTCGCGCACGACGAACTTGAGGTGGTAGCGGCCGGGGGCGAGGGTGAAGCCGGTGGAGTACTGGATGTTCTTGTGGGCGACTTCCTGGTTGGCGTCGAGGGCGAGTTTGACGTTGTCACGGATGTTGCCGACGATGATGCCGGCGGCGTTCTTGACCTGACCGACGACGTCGATGGTGGCCTTGGACTTGTCGCCATTTTTGAGGAACGGGATGGCGGAGCCGGGGACGATGAGCGAGACGGGGACGAAGGCGTGGTTGCCGGGCTCGCGGAAGAAGAGGGCCTGGAGGTAGAGGGGGACGTCGGTGGCGGGCGAGTCGGAGCGCATCTGGTCGTCGAGGGCCTGCTCGCGATCTTCGGTCTTCTGGTGTTTGAAGTCCGCCGCGGCGTAATAACCAGGCCGGTAGTCGAGCTTGATGTCGGGGCGGTTGACCCGGATGGTGAGGTGGCGGAAGGCGCCGTCGCGGGCGGTGTTGGCGGAGCGGAAGCCGAGGATGTAGTAGGCCTCGGTGTCGTGCTGAACCTGAGTGAAGGCGGCGGAGAAGTCGTTCGAGTCCGAGAAGAACTTGCCGCCGGTGTCGGAGGCGAGGGTGCCGAGGGTCTCCTGCGAGCCGAAGTTCGCGTCGAGCTGCGATTGCATGGAGCCGCCGTTGTAGGCGGAGACGCCGCGGAGCGAGCCGGTGGAGGCGTCGCCGACGGGCGGCAGGGCTTGCAGGCCGCGGGAGTCGACGGAGTAGATGCTCATGTTGGCCTTGACTGCTTCATTGGTGGCAGCGCGCATGCTGGCCTGGTTCTCGATGCCATTGCGGGTGAGGCCGCCCGAGAAGTAGAGCAGGCTCTTTCTTTGGTCGACGCGCTCGAGCGAGCGGGCGATGGACTGGATGGCGAAGAGCTCGCGGTCGGTGTTGAGCGAGTTGTACTCGGTGTCGTCGACGGCGAAGGAGCTGGCGTTGTCGGCGGTGCCGTCGGTCGTGCCGGTCTGGCCGCCGCCGGCGAAGCCGGTGCCCTGGGTGCCGTTATATTTGCCGACGGCGCGAAGCAGGGTGGTCTTGTCCCCGGTGAAGTCCTGGTCCATGGAGAGGCCGGTGGCGAGGGAGACGACGGCAACGAGGTCGGCCGGCTGCATCTGGGAGTTGATGTACTTTTGCGCGGCTTCAACGGAGCGGTCGATGTCTTCGGGCTGCATGGAGGAGAGATCGAAGAACATGACGATGAGGCGGTGGTCGCGGAGGGCGGCGGGGGCGGCGCCGAGGGCGGCGTTGTTGAGGAGGTCTGCGACGGACTTGGTGTCGAGGGCGCGGCCGGAGACGGTGCTCTTTTCGGCAAGGGCGGCAGCTTCATCGACGCTCTGGAAGTCGAAGGTGGAGATCTTTTGAGGTTTGTTGTTTTCGAGGATGGTGAAGTCTGTGGCTTTGAGGTCGCGGATGACGGCGCCGGACTTTCGGTCGCGGGCGATGACGTTGGTGAGGACGATGTCGGTCTGGACGCGGAGGGTGAGGGTGTTGTCCTGGGGTGGGGGGGTGTCCTGGGCGTGGGTAGGGAGGGTGCGGAGGAGGAGAAGCGAAAGGGCGAAGAGCTGGCAGGCCAAACGCATTACGTCCCACTTACCCCACCCCACCAGCGAAGCTGGCGGGGGCCCCGGATCGCGATGGAACTGCGATGAATGGAGCACCCGGACGATCATGGCTCGACGAAGTGAGAGAGCGAAGGGCATGGGGTTAGAACCTGTATCGGGCGATGAAGACGAGGGAGCGCTGGGCGGCGGTGCCGGTGACCTGGCCGAAGGTGGCGGAGTCGAAGATGGTGTTGACGCCGTTGTACTGGACGGTGTTGAAGACGTTGTTGGCGGTGACGCGAGCCTCGAAGGAGCGGGTGTCGCCAAGGGAGACGGTGCGGGAGAGGGAGGCGTCGGAGGCGAGGGTGCCGGGGCCGCGGATGGAGTTGCGGGAGGCGGTGCCGTAGCCGTTAGCGGGCGCAGTGAAGGCGGCGCCGTTGAACCAGTTGAGGACGTTGCCGGAGCCGGCGATGGGCGTGGCGAAGTTGCGATCGGGGCGAAGGGTGAAGAGACCGCCACCGGCGAGGGCGGCGGCGGAGGTCTGGTAGCTGGGGGTGAAGTAGGAGCCGGTGGCGAAGGTAAAGTCGCCGGAGAGCGAAAAGCCGTCGAGGAGTTTTGAGGTGCGGTTGCCTTTCGAGAAGAAGCGGCGGTTGGGGCCGAAGGGGAGTTCGAGGACGTAGTTGCCGGTGAGGCGGTGGCGCTGGTCGAAGGAGGAGTTGCTCTCTTCGAGATCGAGGCGGGCGTCGTTCTGGACGGTGGTGGTGGAGGCGGTGCCGCCGATCGACGAGGCGTTGTCGATGGAGTGGCTGTACTGGTAGGTGGCCTGAAGCGAGATGCCTTTCCCGAGGCGCTTGCGGGCGTTGACGGTGAGGGCGTTGAAGCGGGAGTTGGCGGCGGAGTCCTCGTAGGTGAAGGCCTGGGCGTCGGGGGTGGTGACGGTGCTGGGGGTGTGATTGGGCGCGCGGAGGACATCGAGGTTGCCGCCGAAGGAGCCGTTGTAGCCGACCGAGAGAACGACGCCGAGGGGCAGGGTGCGCTGGAGGTCGAGGTCGTAGATCTGGACGATGCCGAGGCGGTAGTCCTTGTTGACGGAGTAGTTGTTCTGGATCGGGGTGGTGGAGCAGCCGAAGCCGTTGGCGAGGGTGAGATTAGCGGCCACGCCGGGGGTCTGCGTGGTGCAGCCGGTTGCGTTCGAGCCGGTGGCGACAACGTTGGTTTGGGTGAGGGCGAAGGGCGGCTGGAAGGCGAGGGACTGGGCGAAGGTGGCGAACTGGCCGGTGTTGTAGTTGACGCCGTAGCCGGAGCGGATGACGGTGTTCTTCAGGAACTTGGGGCGCCAGGCGACGCCGAGGCGCGGGGCATAGAGGGAGCGGTCGGGATTGACGAGCGAGCGGGGGAAGCGGCCAGAGAAGGGGCCGACGGCGCCGGGGGTGACGGGGGTGACTTGGGTGAAGTCGGTGTTGTGGTCGAGGTTGACGAGGCGGTTATTTTTCTCGACGTAGGGGGAGAAGTACTCGTAACGCAGGCCGAAGTTGAGGGTGACGTTGGAGCGGAGGCGGAAGTCATCCTGGGCGTACCAGTCGTAGACGTCCGCGCGGAGGTAGGTTTTGGCGAGGCCGGCCTGGATCTTGGTCTGCTGGGGGAGGCCGAGGAGGAAGTCGGCGAAGCCGGAGCCGCTCCCGGGCTGGGCGGTGGTGCCGTTGTTGACGGCGGCGCGGTCGGTGGGGGAGAGGGTGGCGAAGTCGGAGAAGGTGAAGGTGCCAAGGGGGTTGTTGCCGCCGACGGTGTCGGCGTGGACGCGGCGGATGTCGATCCCGAGGCGCATGTTGTGTTTTTTGTGGCTGTAGGAGACGAAGTCGGTGAAGGAGATGGTCTGGTTGACGGTGTCGCGCGGGATGACGGGGCTGAGGGAGGTGAAGTTGCTGATGGAGATGGTGGGCAGGCCGTTGTAGAAGGCGCCGACCGCGCCCTGGCTGGGGAGGTTGATGCCGGCGGCACCAGCGGGATTGTTTTGGGTGTCGGTGAAGTAGTTGCTGGTGGTGGAGCGGGAGCGGTTCCAGGTGAGGGTGGCGTTATTGGTGAAGCGGCCGCGGCCGACGGTGTAGCCGGCGGAGACGTTGTAGCCATCGGAGAGGGTGGAGCCGCCGAGCGGAAGGAAGACGTTGCGGGTGTCGGAGGCGGAGTGCGAGTAGTTGGCGCCGGCGTTGATGTTCTGGCGGAGGGCGTTCGAGGTCTGGGAGGAGCGGCGGCCGCCACCGCCGCCACCGCCGCCAAATGCGCCGAAGGGGCCGCTGCCGCTGTTGGCGCCGAGGTTGCGGACGTAACGGAGGTTGGCCTGGGTGCTGTTGGTGCCGGCGGTGGTGACGGTCTGGTAGTTGAAGCGTTGCGTGCCGGTGGTGAGGTTGGGCGCGGGATAGAGGGCGAGCAGGGCGGCGGCCTGCGGGGAGAGGCGCTCCCCGGGGATGATGTTGCCGGCGAAGGGTTGGCCGGTGGCGGGATCGTAGACGGGGGTGAGGGTAGGGGCGCCGTTGACGGTCTGGACGAGGTCGGAGAAGTCGCCGGCCCGCTCGGCGAGTGAGGGGACGGTGGCGTAGAGGTTTTCGGGCATGGTGTTGCGCTGGCCGGTGAGGTTGAAGAAGACGAACTGCTTGGGGTTGGCTTTGACCAGGCCGGGGATGAAGGGCGAGCCGGCGAAGGAGACGCCGAAGCGGTTGTTGTTGTAGGCGGGCTTGGTGACGGGGGCGCCGGTGAGGGAGTACTGCGTGGCGTCGAGCGCGCCGTTGCCGCCCTGGTAGAAGATCTGGCCGTGGGGCTTCGAGGGATCGAAGCGGCCGAAGCCGCCGCGGCCACCGCCTCCACCGCCGCCGCCGCGACCGCCACGACCGCCGAAGCCACCGCCGCCGGGGCCCATGAGGCCGCCGAGAACGCCCATGACGGCGCCGCCGAGGTCGGCGCCACTGCCTCCGTTGCGGCGGGCCTGGGCGAGGGCGTCTTCGACGCGGCTGCGGATCTCGTCTTCGTTGAGGTTGGCGAGGCCGTTGGTCTGGCCGGTAACGCCTGAGATGGCGACGGACTCCGTGGAGTCGTTGCCGAGGCCGCCGAGGGTGGGGAGCTGGGCGCCGGCGTTGCCGCCACCACCCGAGCTGGCGTCGATGGATCCGCCGCCGGTGCTGGCGTCGCCACCGCTGGCGAGCATGCTGAGGGATTGGAGGGCGGAGCCGCCGCGGCTGCCGAGGGCGTTCGAGACGGCGCGGCCGAGGGTGGCCTGCTGGGTGGTGGACTGCGCGGCGGCGACGCGGGAGGCGAGCTGCATGGAGAGGCTGACGGCCTGGTCGGGCTTGCCTCCGTTCTCGCCGGCGGCGTTGAGGAGGACTTCACGGGTCTCGTTGGCGAAGGCGGTGAGCTCGGCGCGGACGACGTAGCGGCCGTTGGCCGGAATGCGCATGGAGAAGGCGCCGGTAACGTCGGTGGCGGTGGTGTAGCGGCGGCCGGTGAGGGTGTTGGTGGCGGTGACGGCGACGCCGGGGAGCGGGGTCGGGCCGGCGAGGACCGAGCCGTGGATGAGGCCGCCGGCGGCGGGGGCGGGCGGTAGCGCTGCGGGTGGTGCGGAAGCGGCTCCGGCGGGAGCCTGGGGCGCGGGTGGGGGCGCGTCAGGCGACGGCGTCGCGGACGGGGTGTTTTGTGACGACTCCTGTGGATGGGGGAAGGTATGTCGCTCCGCTCCGTCGTTAAGGGCGAAATGCGGGGGTTCCTCGCTGCGCTCGGAATGACAATCCAGACCAGGTGGCTCCGAGAGACAAGTGTCGGTCTGGGGTTGGGAGGCTGTGGGCGCGGCCTGAGGCGTTGCGGTGCTTTGCGAAGGGGTGCTTGGGGCGGGGGCACTCTGGGCGAGTGCCGCGAGGTGCAGGCTGACGAGAGCGGCGGCGAGGCCGAGATGGCGGCGGAGGGTCATGGTCGGGGCGGGGTGGCGGTGGTGTCGCCGCTGGTGCGGTGGGCGTGGGTGTTGTTGAAAACGTGGAGCTCGGCGGGGAGGAAGGTGCCGTTCTTGAGGGCGCCGCGGCCGGCGACGGAGTCCCCGATCTTGATGTCGGCGAGGGTGATGCTTTCGCCGGTGGGGGCTTCGGGTTTGCGGGCGCTTTCCCCTGCCGGTGGTGTGCCGAAGGCGGCTCCGCCGCCGCGACCGCCGCGACGGAAGGAGGTGCTCTCGTCGACGGTGATGACCTGCTTGATGTTGTCGAGGCGAAGGACCGTGAGCTTGAGGGTGTCGAGGTCGATGGCGGTGATCTTGCCGGCGATGTAGGTTTTGCCGAGGTCGGCCTGCGCGCGGCGGACCTCTTCGGCGTCGATGACGGCGAGGAAGGCGGCGTGGAGGGTTTTTGTAGGGGCGTCGAGGACACCGCCGGCGCCGAGGCCGTCGCCAACCTTGATGTCGGTGAATTTGGCGGTCTGGCGATCGTGGAGGACGCGGGTGTTGTCGGTGGCGGTGACCTGGTAGAGCTCGCCGGAGATGTCTTTGAGGGTCAGGGCGTTGCCGCGGACGGCGGTGACGGTGCCGCGGAGCATCTGGCCGCCGGGCAGACGCAGGTCGCCCTCGTCTTCCTGCGCGTGCAGCCGGGCGGCGGGGAGGAGTACGAGGAGGGCGAGCAGACTGAGGACGACGCGGAGGATTCCCGGGCGGGGTCTGCTGCTGGCGGAGTGGGGAGGGTGGGGGTGCATGGTTCCGGGGACGGCTCTATGAGATGCGTGCTGATACAGACGAAGCGGTGGAGGGAAAGACTCTGGAGCGGCGAAAGTTGACGGTGGGACGGCTCTCTTGCGACGGACGGGTTGATGCAAGGGCAACTCTGTGGGGCGGAGGGTTTCGGCGGCTGACTTCGGCGGCTGTCTTGGCGTCTGCGTGTGGCTCGGCCGCAGACCGGGCTCGGCTACACTAGCGACCATGCGCGAGGCGGTGGTGGCGAGGGCGGGGGATGAGGGAGAGATGCCGCACGCTCATGCCGAGCAGCACTTCGATTCCGGGCAGACGGTACGGGACCTGGTGATCGGGCTGTCGGACGGGCTGACGGTGCCGTTTGCGCTGGCGGCGGGGCTCTCGGGCGCGGTGGGGTCGACGCACCTGGTGGTGTTGGCGGGGCTGGCGGAGATTGCTGCGGGATCGATTGCGATGGGACTGGGCGGATACCTGGCGGCGCGTGGCGATGCCGAACACTATGCGGCCGAACGGCGGCGGGAGGAGCGCGAGGTGGTGGAGCGGACGCGCGATGAAGAGGAGGAGATCTTTGAGATCTTCGAGGAGTACGGGGTTGAGCGGGTGGACGCGACGCCGGTGCTGGAGGCGCTGAAGCGGCGGCCGGAGGCGTGGGTCGACTTCATGATGCGATTTGAGCTGGGACTGGAGGCTCCGGAGAAGGGGCAGGCGGGGCGGTCGGCGGTGCGGATTGCCGGTGCCTATATCGCCGGGGGTCTGCTGCCGCTGCTGCCCTATATGACGATGCGCGGAAGCAGGGAGGCGCTCGAGGTTTCGGCGGCGATTACGCTGACGGCGCTGGCGGTGTTTGGCGGGGTGAAGGGACGGCTGGTGGGGACGGGCACGGTGCGGTCGGCAGTGCAGACGGTGGCGATTGGCGGGGCGGCGGCGGGGGTAGCGTATGCGCTGGCCCGGCTGTTGAGTGGGCACTCCGGGTGAAGTTCGGAATCGTTTGCGGAGGGACGGGAGTCTGATTCGAACGGCTACCGAAGATGCCGCAATGCTTCAGGGCCTGCGGCCGGCAGGCAAGAGGGCAACAAGCACAGCGGAAGTGGGCATCACAGAGCTACGTTTCACTGGGGGATCCATGCAGCTTTCTACGGAACCAGGCACGCGGGCACCAGGCACGCTCGCCGCGGCGCTTCGGTCGCGATTTCAGACGGTACGGCAGGAGACGCTGGGGATCTGCGAGGCGCTTTCGGCGGAAGACATGATGGTGCAGTCGCTGCCAGAGGCAAGCCCGGTGAAGTGGCATGTGGCGCACACCAGCTGGTTCTTCGAGATCTTCATCCTGCGGGAGTTTGTGGCGGGGTACCAGGAGTTTGATCCAGAGTACGTGTGGCTCTTCAATAGCTACTACAACTCGCTGGGCGATATGCCGGAGAAGAAGCTGCGGGCATCGTTTTCGCGGCCGTCGCTCGATCGGGTGATGGCATACCGGCGGCATGTGGATGCGGCGATCGTGGCGATGCTGGAGGGGCCGGTGCCGGCCGAGGTGCTGCGCCGGGTTCGGATGGGGCTGGAGCACGAGCAGCAGCATCTTGAGCTGATTGTGACGGACGTGAAGCATGCGCTGTACACGAATCCGCTGAAGCCTACGCTGCGGGATGACACGTGGCAGCCGGCGGGGACGATGGCGCCGCCGGTGGAGTGGCTGGCGTATGCGCCGGGGCTGGTGGAGCTTGGGCTGACGCCGGATGCGGAGGATGCCGAGGCGTTTGCGTGGGATAACGAGACGCCGCGGCACCCGGTGTATCTGCAGCCGTTCGCGCTGGGGTCGCGGCTGGTGACGTGCGCGGAGTACCTGGCGTTTGTGGATGAGAACGGATATGGCCGGCCGGAGCTGTGGCTCTCCGAGGGATGGACGACGGTGCGGGAGCGGGGATGGACGGCGCCGCTCTATTGGCAGAAGGACGAGGCGACGCGGGCTGGGTGGTCGATCTACACGGTGCACGGCACGCGGTCGCTCGACGACCTGAGCGAGACGCCGGTGTGTCATCTGAGCTTTTTTGAGGCGGATGCGTTTGCGCGCTGGTCAGGGTGTCGACTGCCGACGGAGTTTGAGTGGGAGTTTGCGGCGGCGCAGGCGAGTGAGGCGGGGATCGCGGCGGGGAACCTGTTTGAGACAAGGAATCTGCAGCCGGTTCCGGCGCGGGCCGAGGGTGGGTTGCAGCAGATGTTTGGCGATGTGTGGGAGTGGACGCAGAGCCCGTATACGGGCTACCCGGGATATAAGACGCTGCCGGGGGCGTTAGGGGAGTACAACGGCAAGTTCATGTCGTCACAGGTGATTCTGCGGGGTGGATCGTGCGCGACGCCGCGATTGCACATCCGGGCGAGCTACCGGAACTTTTTTGGGCCGGCGACGCGATGGCAGTTTTCCGGGTTGCGGCTGGCGAAGGATGTTGCGGCAGGTGCGGGGGCGTGAGCACAGAGATTGCCGCAGTTCCGGAGACGTTACTTGATGTGGTTGGGCAGGCAGTTCGCGAGGGATTGGGCGCGCCGCAGAAGACGCTGCCGGCGTGGTTGTTCTATGACGAGCGCGGATCGCAGCTGTTTGAGGAGATCACGGAGCTGCCGGAGTACTACCTAACGCGGACGGAGCGCGGGATCCTCGCGAGGTACGCGCCTGCGCTACCGGATCATCTGCGCGCAAAGATGACGGTGGCGGAGCTGGGAGCGGGGACGGCGACGAAGACGGGTCTGGTGCTGCGGGAGTTTGCCCGGGTGGATGGCGCGGTGCTGTACCAGCCGATCGACATCAGCCCGAGTGCGCTGGATGAGGCGGCGACGGTGTTGCCGGTGACGATTCCAGGGGTGCGGGTAGAGCCGCAGGTGGCGAACTACATTACGGAGAGCTATGAAATCCGGCGGCCGGAGGGCCACAGGATTCTAGCGATGTATATCGGATCGAGTATCGGGAACTTTTCGCCGGAGGAGGCGACGGGGATTCTGCGGAGTCTGCGAAGCCATCTGGAGGCTGGGGACTCACTGCTGCTGGGCGTGGACCTAGCGCCGAGTGCGCGGAAGCCGGTGGAGATGCTGCTGGCGGCGTATGACGATGCGGCAGGGGTGACGGCGGCGTTCAACAAGAATGTGCTGGCGCGGCTGAACCGGGAGCTGGGTGCGGAGTTTGCGATGGACCGCTTTGCGCATCGGGCGCGGTGGAATGCGGAGGAGTCGCGCATCGAGATGCATCTTGAGAGCTTGACGGAGCAGACAGTGCGGGTTGGCGCGGAGACGATCCGCTTTGCGAAGGGCGAGACGATTCACACCGAAAACAGTTACAAATTTACGCACGAGGGGCTGGTGGCGCTGCTCGATGCTTCCGGGTTTGCGATCGACCACACGATGCAGGACGAGGACGAGCGGTTTGCGGTGGTGCTGGCGGACGCGGTTTAGCTACTTCCCGCCGGATGGGCGGATGTAGTCGCCGCTCTTGCCGCCGCTCTTGCGCAGGAGGACGATCTCGCGGATGCGGATGCCCTTGTCGAGGGCCTTGGTCATGTCGTAGACGGTGAGGGCGGCGACGGAGGCGGCGGTCATGGCTTCCATCTCGACGCCGGTACCGGCGACGGTGGCGACGGTGGCGGTGATGGTAACTCCTCCGGTTACGATCTCGGCGGTGACGTCGACGAAGCTGAGCGGGAGCGGGTGGCACATGGGGATGAGGTCGGCGGTGCGCTTGGCGGCCTGGATGCCGGCGAAGCGGGCGACTTCGAGCGGGTTGCCCTTGGGGTTGTGCGGGAGAGCGGCGAGGACGGCGGGGGAGAGCTCGACGAAGGCGGAGGCGACGGCCTCGCGGCGGGTGCCTGACTTCGCGCTGACATCGACCATATGCGCGCGGCCGGTCTGGTCGTAGTGGCTAAGGGTGTCCGGGAGTTTGTCGTCGAGGGCCATGGTGTGAGGCTATCGCAGCAGGATGGAGACGGTCTCGCCGGCGGCGAAGTCGTGGGTGTGCGCGGCGGGAAGAAGGGCGTAGCAGTTGGCGCGGGCGTTGGCGGCGAGGTCACCGGAGCCCTGCCAGGGGATGAGCGTGACGGTAGGGGCGGCGGGTGAGGGAGTGAGGCGCGCGGGAAGCAGGCGCGTGAGGCCGGGGCGGGCGGGGACGGGTTGGGCGAAGGTGGCCTGGGCGAAGAATGGGCCGAGATCGAGCTGGCCGGCGAGTGCGCGGAGGAGGGGCGCGACGAAGCAGAGGAAGGTGACCTGGGTGGAGATGGGGTTGCCGGGGAGGCCGAAGAAGAAGGTTCGGGGGTGGGCTCCGACTGATGGCAGGAGGCCGAAGACGACGGGCTTGCCGGGCTGCAGGCGGACGCCGGTGAAGAAGAAGTCGGCGGAGGCGCGGGCGAGGGCCTGCTCGACGAGATCGTATTTACCCATGGAGACGCCGCCGGAGAAGAGGATGAGGTCGCAGTCGCGGGCGAGGGCGAGGGAGCGGGTGAGATCGTCTTCGCGATCGCGGACGATGGGGAGGCGGACGGGGTCGCCTCCAGCCTCGAGGACGAGGGCGGCGAGGGCGTAGCTGTTGGAGTTGCGGATCTGGTGGGGCTCGGGGGCTTGATCGAGCTCGACTAACTCGTCGCCGGTGGCGAGGATGGCGACGCGGGGCCGGCGGAAGACGGGGACGTGGTGGGCGCCGAGGGCGGCGGCGACGGCGATTTCGGAGGCAGCGAGGACGGTGCCTGCCGGAAGGGCGGTCTGCCCGGCGCGGATCTCGGAGCCTTGCGGGACGATGTTCTGGCCGGGGGTGGGGGTTCGGTCGAGTGGGAAGGAGAGGAGGTCGTGTGAAGGGGATTGCGCGGCGGATCGGGTGGCGTGTTCGACCATGAGGACGGCGTCGGCGCCGGGTGGGACGGGGGCGCCGGTCATGATCTCGAGGGCGTGGCCAGGTGCGAGGGTGGGGCCCTGCCAGCGCTCGCCGGCGCGGAGAAGGCCGACGATGGCGCGGTCTGGGAATGAGGCGGTGGAGAGGAGAGCGAAGCCGTCGCGGGTGGAGCGATCGAAGGGGGGCTGGTCGCGATCGGCTAAGAGGGGTTCAGCCAGCGTGCGGTGGTGGGCGGCGAGGAGGGTGAGAGACTCCGCGGCGGGTGCGAGGAGAGTGCGGGCCTGGGCGAGGACGAGATCGAGGGCGGCGTGGAAGTCGAGCACGTGGTCCATGGGGAGCTCCTGTGATCGTGCTCGAGGGAGAGGCATGAAGAAGCCCCGGACGGGTCCGGGGCTTCTTCATGCCGGGTTGAGAGGGCCGTTACTTCTTGCCGGCCTTGTAGCTGGATTTGACCGGCGCGCCGATGCCGGTGAGGATGGACTTCACCTCTTCAGCCCGGGGCCCGGTGGGGGCCAGGTCAAGGTACTTCTGATAGGCCTCAACGCAGCCCGCAGGGGCTGTGATCTTCTGCGTCTTGGAATCGACGGAGGCCTTGCCGATCAGAGACTGGCCTTTGATGTAGTAGGCGTCGGCACGGTTCGGGTCGGCGGCGATAGCCTTATCGGCAGCCACGGCAGCGTCGTCGGTCTTGCCGGCGTTGTAGAGGGTTGCGGCCTCGTTGAAGAGGTACATGCCGGCGTGATCGGGCTGGGCCTTGGCGGCGGCGTCGTAGGCATCGGCCGCATCCTTGGTGTTGCCGCTCTTGGCGAGGACCTGACCAAGTTGATTTTCCGCGGCGGCCTGGGTCTCGGGGCTTGGCTTCTTGGCGGCGTTGGCGAGATCGATGGCCTTCTTGTAGGAGGTCGCCGCGTCGGTGTATTTCTGAGTGATGGTGGGATCGTTGGTGGGCTTGCTGGCGGCCTTGGCGGCCTTGGCGGCAGCGTCAGCCGAGCCGGCCTGTGCGTCGCCGAGCGCGACCCAGAGGATGGCCTCGTCGGGTTTCTGTGTGGTGGCCTGCTGCATGGAGGTCATGGCGGCGTCGTAGTTGCCGGCCTTGGTATCAGCCCGTGCCTGAACGAGCGCGGTGTTCAAGTTGGCGATCTTGGAGTTAGCGGCGACGGCTTCGGCGTTTTTCTTCTTGTACTCGTCGAGGTTCTTCTTCTCCTCGGGCGTCATCTTGTCGATGTAGGCCTGGCGGGTCATGTCGAAGTTGGCGACGGCATCGGTATCGGCCTTAACGTCGAGGCTGTCGATAAAGTCCAGGCTCTTCTCTTCCTGATAGACGACGGCGAGGTAGTTGCCCGGAGCGATGCCGGTGCCCTTGAAGTCACCGTTGGCGTCCAGAGGGAAGCTGTAGGGAAACTTGCGCGTCTTGGCGTCGCCGGTCTTGTCGGTTGTGAGCTTCACGTCGCCATGGGTGACGGGTTGGCCGATGGCGTTCTGGACGTGGCCGTGAATGCTGCCGGTTGCCTGTGCCGCAGCAAAGCCGGGGAATACCATGCAGCCAATCACAAGAAGGCAAAGTGCAAGCGCACTGCCCAGCTTCCCTGCGTACCGTTTCATTCGTTTGTCTCCACTCATTGAGGAAAGTTGCTCCGTTCGCAATCTGCATTCTAGTCGCAGAAAGGGCGTCGAAGCGAGATTACGACTGCCGGACGGAGTTTGCATAGGGGATTGGATCGGTCATACCAGCGTCCCGGAAGGCACGGAGCCGGAGGACGCAGCTCTCGCAGACCCCGCAGGCGACCTGCTCGCCGGAGTAGCAGGACCAACTTACCTGGAAGGGCGCGCCCACTTCCACTCCCAGGGCGAGGATCTCGCGCTTGCGGAGGTGGATGAGCGGAGTCTCGACGCGGATGGTGCCTTCGCTGGTGCCGGCGGCGATGAGCTGGTTGAAGGCGTCGTAGTAGGCGGGGCGGCAGTCGGGGTAGCCGGAGCTATCCTGCTCGACGGCGCCGATGAGGACGGTGCGGGCGCCGAGGACCTCTGCCCAGCTGACGGCAGCGGAGAGGAAGTGGGCGTTGCGGAAGGGGACGTAGGTGACGGGGACATGCGCGCCGATGGCGGACTCCTCGGCGGGCGCGTCGGGAACGGCGATCGAGGTGTCGGTGAGGGCGGAGCCGCCGATGCGGCGGAAGAGGTCGGTGGTGAGGTGGAGGAGATCGCGCACGCCGACGGCCTCGGCGATGGCGTGGGCGGCCTCCAGCTCACGGGCCTCGGTGCGCTGGCCGTAGCTGATGTGGATGGCGTAGAGATCGTGATCGCGGGCGGTGAGGGCGGCGCAGACGCAGGAGTCCATGCCGCCGGAGAGGCAGAGGACGGCGCGCGGACGGGCGGGGCTGGTGGTCATTGGCTGCGGGCCTCAAAGCTCTGGAGATGGAAGATGATGGTGCCCCAGAAGAGCTTGGCCTGGATCTGCACGGGCATGTGGCGGGCGTCGTCGGTGTACCAGATATGGACCGTGCCGCGGTTGCGGACGACGCCTTCCTCCGCGGTGGGTTGGACGCGGATGGTCTGAAAGGTGCCGGCGGGAGTTTTGATCTCTTCCTTGCCTTCGACCTTCATGGTGACGGTGACGGTGCGCATGGCGTCGGCGAGGGGGAAGCCGAACTTCCCGCCGACGACGAGGGGCTGGCTGGCGGCGTAGAAGATGCCGGAGAGCGAGTCGGTGACGCAGGCGGGGACGTTGGCGGTGAGCTGCTTCTGGGTGCCTTTGACGAGGTTGCGCTCGGTCTGGTTCTGCTTGCCGTGATCGTAGTCGAAGGTGAGATCGCTGGAGACCTTGCGGCGGCCTTCCTGGAGCTGCTTGGAGAAGCCGGTGGAGCAGCCGGTCCTGATGTCGAAGCCGGACTGGAACTTGTCGATGACGGGGAAGAGCATGGTGGTGGCGCCGATGGTGTCGGCGGTGGCGGAGATGCGCTCGGTGGTGCCCTGCTGATCGAGCTGGAAGACGGCGGTGCCGGCGGTGAAGACGCGCCAGTCGACCGCGTAGGTAAGGGTGAGGTGCTGGGGGAAGGGGAAGTAAGGTGGCGGGGGCTGGAGCGTGGGAATGATGACGGGCTGCGGAGCGGGGCGGGTGCCGAGCAGCTGGGCGGAGAGCGCGACCGCGGAGAGCAGGGGCAAAAGCGCGACGGCGGACTTGAGAGAGGACTTCAGGCAGACTCGCAGCAGAGTTGATCTCACGGGCTCGATTTTGGGGTACGTTAGCGGGGTCTGGAGAGCAGCAGACGCAGCAGAAGTGCGAGGTAGATCGCAGCGGCACCGATACTGGCATTGTACTCGCGATGGTGGAGGTAGCGCTCGCGGGAGAAGACGCCGGCGGGGGTGCTGGTGGGGGCTGGCGTGATGCGCGGAAAGAGACGGGGAACCTGCCGGGCGTAGGAAGTGAAGGTGGGGAAGCGGGCGCGCAGGAACTGCTCTTCCGAGCGGATGGTGGGCAGATAGATGCTGAAGAAGAGGACGGTGAGGACGGCGGTGAGGATCCAGCTCTGCGAGGCGGCGGCGAAGCCGAAGGCGATGAGCATGGAGCCGAGATAGAGCGGGTTGCGGGTGTAGGCGTAGGGGCCGGTGGTGGTGAGCTCCTGGTTCTTCTTCACGTAGCCGGCGGCGTACCCGCGGAGCCAGAGGCCGGGGAGGACGAGCGCGACGCTGACGACGAGGCTCTCCCAGCCGGGCCGCGCGAGGAAGAGGAAGACGGCGGCGAAGACGAAGCCGAGCGGCACACGGATGCGGCGGGCGATGCGCTGCCAGGTGGATCGATCGCTCACGCGCGTGGCTCCTCGGGACGAGGCTGAAGCAGATCGAAGGCGGCGTCGACGACAGTCTGGGTGGTGATCTGCAGGAGACCTCTTTCGGTGGCTGGATGGCGGCTGTGGTCAGTGACGCTTGAGGGATGGCGGAGGACGCGGGAGGTGGTGCCGAAGGGGCCGGTACGCGCGGGATCGGTGGGTCCAAATAACGCTAGCACGGGCCTGCCGAGCGCCGCGGCGAGGTGGAGCGGGCCGGTATCGCCGGCGAGGACGAGGGAGGCGCGACGGGTGAGGGCGATGAGTTGCGGGAGATCGGTGGCGATGGCGGTGGCTGTGCCGTGCGAGGTGGTGACGACGGTGGCGGCGAGGGGATCCGTGGGATGGAGTTGGTTGACGAGGACGCGATAGCCGGCGTGCGAGAGCTGCTGGGCGACGGCGCCGAAGCGCTCGGCCGGCCACTGCTTTGCGCCCCAGCCGGCCTGCGGGACGAGGAGGACGAGCGGCTTTTGGCTGGCTGGGTGCTGCTGCCACCAGACTTCGGCGGCTGGATCGGTGGGGAGGGTGACTGGGGATGGTTGGAGATCGAGATGGACGCCGGCGGAGAGGATCTGCGCGGCCTGATCGACGACGTGCGCGGCAGTGACGGGAATGCGCTGGCGGTAGAGCAGGCGGGCGGGGGTCTCGCGGGGCGCGGCGGGCCCGATGAAGTCACTTGCGTGCCCGAGACGGCCGATGACGGCGGAGCGCATAGAGCCCTGGAGGTCAACGCAGAGATCGTAGCGGGCGGACTGAAGCGCGGAGCGCAGAGCGCGGATGGAGGCGACCGTGGCAAGCGAGAGGGGATGCTGCTTCCAAAGCCTGGTCTCGACGGGATGGATGGTGTTGATGTGCGGACTGTGGCCGAGGCTGTCGCGCAGGAGGGGCTGCCAGCGGGGATCGATGGCCCAGGCGAGGTGTGCCGAGGGCATGGCCGCGCGGAGAGCCGCGACGGCTGGAAGGGCGTGCAGCACGTCGCCCATGGCGCCGATGCGAAGGAGGAGGAGGCGCATGCGAGCTACAGGTTCCGCGACCGGTTGCGCCGGCTTTCGCTGCGGCGGTCGAGACGGCTGACCATGCCGATGAGCTGCTCGAGGACGGCACGCTCGTCGAGGAAGGTGACGTCGAGCTCGGGGACGATGAGAGGGCCGAGCCACTCCAGGCGGCTGCGCATGCCGAGGCTGAGCTTGACGGCGTCTTTTTCGGTGGTGAGGAAGCCGTCGGCCTTGTGACTGCGGGCTTCGTCGAGCAGGCGATCGATGTCGCGCTCGGTGTAGCGGTGGTGGTCGGGGAAGGTGAGGGCGGTGGCGGGGGTGATGCTGTGCTGCGCGAGCATGGTGGAGAAGCTCTCCGGCCGGGCGATGCCGCAGAAGGCGAGTGGGCGACGGGGCGGGATGGCGGCGGGGGAAGAAAAGCTCAGGGAGCGGCGGATGTGCCAGACGGCGGGTGGGCCGGTCTCGCGGGTGAGGACGGAGACGAAGTCGGCGAGCGACTCGGCCTCGTCGTCGCGGAGGATGACGACGTCGGCGTTGCGGAGAGCGGTGAGAGGCTCGCGGAGATCGCCGGCGGGCAGGAGGACGTCGTTGACGTCTTTGCGGGTGAGCAGGACGATGTCGAGATCGCGCGCGAGTTGGCGGTGCTGGAAGCCGTCGTCGAGCAGATGGACGATCATGGCGCCGTCGGGGCTGTCCTGCGCCATGAGGCCGGCCTCGTAGCGGTCCGCCCCAACGTAGACGGGGACGCCGGAGCGCTGCGCGAGGAGGAGGGGTTCGTCGCCGAAGCGGGCTGCGTCGCCTTTGGGATCGACGCGCTCGATGGCGGTTGAGGAACGTTTGTAGCCGCGGGTGAGGATGCGGACGGCGTATTCGCGCTGATGGAGAATGCGCGCGAGGGCGAGGACGACGGGCGTTTTGCCGGCGCCGCCGGCGGAGATGCTGCCGATGCTGAGGACGGCGCATTCGAGCGAGCGGCTGCCGAAGCGACGGCGCGCGGCCCACCAGCGATTGAGGCGCAGGCCGCTGGCGTAGAGAGGGATGAAAGGGAAAAGGAGCTGTCGGCGAAGGCTCACGCGGAAGGCTCCGCGGCGGCGAGCAGTGGGGCTAGAGCGCGTACGCAGCGGTCGGTGGCGCCGGACTGCGAGAGGAAGACGTCGCGGCCGCGGCTGCCGAGTGCGCGCATCTCGGGGCTGCCGCTGAGGGCGTCGGTCAGGGCAGCGGCGAGGGGCTCGCCGGGCCTGAGCACGTGGATGGCGGTGCCTGCCTGCATCATGGCAACGATCTCGCGGAAGTTCTCAAAGGATGGACCCATTATGACGGGAACGCCGAAGCGCGCGGGCTCGAGCGGATTGTGGCCGCCGGCGGGGACGAGGCTGCCGCCGAGGAAGGCGGCGGTGGCGAGGGCGTAGATGCCGGCGAGGTCGCCGATGGTGTCGAGGACGAGGATGTGGCCGGGCTCGATGGCGGGCGATGAGGCAAGCTGCGAGGCGCGATGGACGGTGAAGCCGCGGGCGTGCGCGAGGGCGGTGACGGGGTCGAAGCGCGGGGTGTGGCGGGGGGCGAGGAGGAGGATGGCGGAGGGAACGCTGCGCAGGATCTCCGGCCAGGCGGAGAGGAGCTGGGCCTCTTCCCCATCGAGGGTGCTGCCGGCGACGAGAAGTGGGGACGCGGGCGGGAGGAGCTGTTGGAGGGCTTGGAAGACCGAGCCTTGCGGGGCGGCTTTGAGGTCGTACTTGAGGTTGCCGGTGACCTGGACTCGCTCGGGCGGGATGCCGATGGCGCCAAGGCGAGCGGCTGTTTCTTCGCCTTGCGCGAGGAAGAGGGCGACGGGGCGGAGGATGGGTTGCCAGAGACGTCGCAGGCGCAGGTAGCGGGGGAAGGAGCGATCGGAGATGCGGGCGTTGACGACGGCCACGGTGGCGCCGCTGCGGTGGCTCTCGCGGATGAGGTTGGGCCAGAGCTCGCTTTCCATGAGAAGAAGCAGGCGTGGTCGCAGGATGCGGAGATAGCGGCGGAGGAGGACGGCGAAGTCGAGTGGGAGATAGAAGACGGCGTGGTGGGGGAAGCGTTGCCGGGCGAGGAGCTGGCCGGCCTCGGTGGTGGTCGAGACCGCGATGACGCAGGTGGGGAAGGCGCGTTCGAGGGCGGCGATGAGCTCGGCGGCGGCGAGGACCTCGCCAACGCTGACGGCGTGCAGCCAAAGCACGGGGCGGCCGGCGACGGTGGCGGCGAGACCTGCGGGAACGCGGCCGAGGCGCTGTGCGAGGCCGCTGCGGTATCGCCGGTTGGTCGCGATGCGGAAGAGCCAGACCGGAGCTCCGAAGAGGAAGACCGACGCGAGCAGCAGGCTGTACAGCGGCACGGTGGAGCTCCTTTCCGGCGGGGACGACAAGTAGGGTGAGGCGGAATGGCTTTCCTCAAGCGCCATCGATGATGATACTGAAAGGGTGCCTGAGGGAGCCGCGGAGGACGCGGCCTTTCGAGGCCTAGGACGTCTCTTCTAATAGCCATGCGATCCCTTCTGTTCCGCTCTCGTGATCTATCGTGCCTTGCGCTTGCGACGGTGGCGCTTCTGCCCTGTGCTTTGAACGCCGCCGACAAGAAGGCGCCGCCGGCGAAGGCTGCCAACCAGTACATTGCGTTTGACACGCACGAGAAAGAGCATGTGACGGTGGCGGCGGACCCGTGTGACGATCCGAAGAACTGTGATTTCTTTCGGCTGCCGTATATCCAGCACGGCTTTCTGCCGGTGCGGGTGGTGGTGACGAACGATGGCGACAAGGCGATCTCGCTTGATGATGTGCGGATCCAGTTCATCTCGGAGAACAAGGATGTGATTCTGGCGGCGACGCTTGAAGATATTAACCGGCGGCTGTTCTCGCGGCGCAGCGCGCAGGGAACAAAGATTCCGGGCATGCCGTATCCGGTGACGATTCATCATGCGCCGGTGGACAAGAAGGTGACGCAGGATGATAACGACTTTGGCTTTCCCGGCACGGTGGTGAACGCGCATGCGTCGCTTTCGGGGTATCTGTTCTATGACGTTCGCGAGCTGGACGATCCGGCGATGCGGGGCGCGGAGATCTATGTGAAGGAGATTAAGCCGCTGGGCGGTGGGCCGCAGCTGTTTGCGTTCTCGATTCCACTGGACAAGTGGCTAGCGGCGCAGCCCAAGAAGGAGAAGAAGCCTGCGCTCACGCCGGCTGACGACAAAGGCGCGACGAGTGGAGATGGTACGAAGTAGATGGCTGCGGGCGAGCGGCATGTGCGCTCGCGTGCCAGTTAGGGGCTCGGGTCTCGAGGCCGTATTCTAGAGGGACTGGAGCGACCCCGATATGCAGACAGAGCCACTCCGGATTCGTCTCGCCACACCGCAGGATGTGCCGACGATCCTGGCCTTCATTCATGAGCTTGCGATCTATGAGCAGGAGCCGGACGCAGTGCGCGCGACGGCGGCGGATCTGCATCGCGATGGCTTCGGACCGGTGCCGCGCTTCCACGTGTTTCTTGCCGAGTGGCTGGGTAAGCCGGCGGGGTTTGCGCTTTATTTTTATAACTATTCGACGTGGCAGGGGCATCACGGCATTCATCTGGAAGACCTGTATGTGCACCCGGAGTTTCGCAAGCGGGGGATCGGCAAGGCGCTGCTGGCGAAGGTGGCGGGTGTGGCGGTGGTGGAGGGGTGTCCGCGCCTGGAGTGGAATGTGCTGGACTGGAACAAGCCGGCGATCGATTTCTACTACGAGATGGGCGCGCAGATGAGCACGGACTGGCGGATTATGCGGGTGACGGGCGAGGCGCTGTGCGCGCTTTCGGAGCGGTGCCCCTAGTGAAGCCAAAGAAGATCCGAGTGATTGGCGGCGGGCTGGCCGGGCCGGAGGCTGCGTTGCAGGCGGCCACGCGCGGATGCGAGGTGGCGCTCTACGAGATGCGGCCGCAGCGCTCAACCGAGGCGCACCAGACGGCGGACTTTGCGGAGCTGGTGTGCTCGAACTCGCTGAAGAGTGAGAGTGAGTTTTCCGCGCCGTGGCTGCTGAAGCAGGAGATGCGGCAGGCAGGAAGTTTTCTGCTGCTTGACGCGGATGCGACGGCGGTGCCGGCGGGACATGCGCTGGCGGTGGATCGTGCGGAGTTCTCGCGGAGGGTGGCGGAGCGGATTGCCGCGGAGCCGCGGATCACGGTGCACCGCGAAGAGGTGACGACGCTCGATGAGACGGATGGGGAGACGATCACGATTCTGGCGAGCGGGCCGCTGACGAGTGCGCCGCTTGCCGCGGAGCTGCAGCGGCTGACAGGTGCCGAGCACCTGGCGTTCTACGACTCGATCTCGCCGATTGTGGATGCGACCACGATCGATATGGAGAAGGTGTACTTTGCCGCGCGCTGGGACAAAGGCACGGCAGATTACATCAACTGCCCGTTTACGAAGGACGAGTATGAGCGCTTTCTTGATGCGCTGACCTCGGCCGAAAAGATTGAGGCGAAGGCCTGGGAAGAACTGCCTGCGGATGGCCGGCCGGAGCACATGGCGGAGGCGCCCGCGCCGGCGGTGGCGGCACAGCCGCTGCAGTACTTCGAGGGGTGCCTGCCGATTGAGGAGACGGCTCGCCGTGGGCGCGATACGCTGCGCTTTGGGCCGATGAAGCCGGCGGGGCTGACGGATCCGAAGACGGGCCGATGGCCGTATGCCGCGGTGCAGCTGCGACAGGAGAACCTGCGGGCGGATTCGTACAACATCGTGGGCTTTCAGAATCACTTGAAGTTCGGCGAGCAGGCGCGCGTGCTGCGGATGATTCCGGGTTTGGAGAACGCGAGCTTCCTGCGGTATGGGCAGATTCATCGCAACACCTATATCCATGCGCCCTCGCTTTTGACGGAGACGCTGCAGCTGCGGGCGCATGCAAACCTTCTTATTGCCGGCCAGCTCTCCGGTGTGGAGGGATATACGGAGTCGATCGCGAGTGGCCTGCTGGCGGGACGATACGCTGCCGAGCTGGCCCATGGCGGACAGCCCATTCCGGCGCCGAGGCTGAGCGCGAACGGCTCGTTGAGCCACTACATTACGCATGCCGAGACGAAGCGATTTCAGCCGGCGAATATTACCTTTGATCTGCTGCCGCCGCTTGAAGAGGAGCTGCGCAAGAAGATACGGGACAAGAAAGAACGGCACCGGCTGCAGTGTGAGCGGGCGCTCGCAGCGTGGACGGCGTGGCTTGGGAACAGCGTAATGCCAAGTGAAGACGCAACTAGACTGCCGGGTGCGGTGGCTGCGCGCTGAGCATCAGCTCCTTGAACTCCGGGGTCTCCCGAAGAACGGCGAAGTGGCCGTCCTGGCGGAGCTTGTTCTGGTCGTTGAAGCCTGCGTCGATGGCTCGCCGCAGATAGGTGAGCGCGGCTTCGTTCCTGCCGGCCTGCGCGCAGGTCTCGGCCAGGTAGAAGTTGATGAGCGCACGCGTCTCTCTTGAGCCCTCGGTTTCAATGCGATTCTCTGCGGCTCTTTCGAAGATGTCGTGATCGAGCGACTGCGCCTGCTGATAGGCTTCCATGCCGCGATGGATTTTGCGCTTCATGAAGTAGAGGGTGCCGAGGTTGTTATAGATCGAGGCATTGCGCGGATCGATCTTGAGGGCGCGTTTGTAGTGCTGCTCGGCGCGGTGGTAGTCGCCCTCGGCGTAGAAGACGGTGCCGAGATTGTTTTCCGGTCCGGAGAACTTCGGATTCATGGCGAGCGATCGCTCGAAGTTGAGCCTGGCCTGCGGATAGAGCCGCATCTTTTCGTAGGCGATGCCGAGCTTATTGAGCAGGGGAGCGGACTGAGTAGGGATGGCTTCGTAGATGCCGATGGCCTCGACGTACTGGTGCCGCGCCATGAGGCAGTCGGCTCGCGTCTCGTCGCTTACGGGTGAGACGAGGTGAGGGCTGCTGGAGGAGAGAGCGGGGCCATCCCTCTTCACGGGATCGACTTGCGCGCGGGCGGCCCGGGAGACCACCGCGGAGGAACAAACGAGAAGAAGGAGGAGGATCGCTGCCGTGGGTGTGGGAGGGAGAAAGAAGGGAGTGCGCATAGATACCGCCTGCGAAACACAGTCGACGTGAGCAGAGAAAACGCTGCGGGCGTCCGACGGCGATGACGGTACTCGCTTCGATGGTTCGCTGTAAAGAGGATGCTTGAAAATTCATGCGGTGTGTGAATGCGGGCGGTACTGCCGTTGGCAAACTGGGCTAAGTGATGGCTGCTAGGGAGTTAGATTCAGGCACGAGAGACGAGGTGTTGAGAGGCCATGGACGTCGTGCTGGAGATGCGATGTGCGGCTTAGACCATACCTGCGTAGGGAGCGGCCGTGACACTATAGGGACGGTTGTTTCTTCTTTCATGCGCGCTTCCTCTCTTTTCGCGATGCTTGCTGTCAGCTGTGCTCTCCTGCTTGTCTCGGCCGATGCGGTGGCACAGGCTGCGGCGGGTAATCAGGGGGCCGCGCAGGCGAGCGAGGCTCAGGTTCTGGAACGCGCGCGGGCGGCGCTGGATGAAGGGAAGCCGGAGCAGGCGGCGCCGTTGTTTCGCGAGGTGCTGAAGGCGAATCCGAGCAGCTTTGAGGCGAACGAAAGTTTGGGTCTGATCGTCGCCGACGCGGGAGAGTATGAGCAGGCGCTGGCATATTTTGAAACGGGATGTCGCACGGCTCCACGCGAGGCGCTCGGACATGCCAATCTGGGAGCGACCCTGCTGGCGTTGAACCAGGACAAGCGGGCGGTTGCTGAACTGGAGCGAGCGGCCGCTCTTGACCCGCACAACGCGCAGACTGCCGAGAACCTTGCGCGCGGATGGATGAAGTTGAAGGAGCCGGCACGGGCGGCTACGCAGTTCGGGGCGGCTGCGGCGCTCGACCAGCCGACGGCGGAGCTGCTGTACAACTGGGCGCTCGCGCTATTTGACAGCAGTGCGTTTGCGCGGGCGACAGAGGTCTTGTCGCGCGTTGCGCCGGCGGAGATCAGCGAGGAGTCCGAGTCGCTCTTCGGGGATGCGGAAGAGAAGCTGGGGCATTTTCAGAGCGCGGTGAGCCATATGCGGCGGGCGGCGGAGCTGGCGCCGACGGAGCCGAATCTGTATGCGCTGGCGGTGGAGCTGCTGCGCCACTGGTCGTGGCAGCAGGCCACGGAGATCTGTCGCTTTGCGCGAGCGCGCTTCCCGAACAGCGACCGGTTGAGCGTTGCGCAGGGGATTGCGCTGTACGGCAACGGGAGTTACGCGGAGGCCGCGGAGGTGTTTGCGGATCTGCTTGCCGCAAAGCCCGACAGCGCGGTGTATGCCGACACGCTGGGACGGGCGTGCAGCCTGATGGCGGAGGATACACACGATCGTTGCGGGCGGTTGCAGGCCTTTGCGGACGCTCATCCAGAGAATGCGGCGGTCAACCTCTATGCGGCTTCGGCGCTGCTGATCAAGCCGAAAGGCGAGCAGGACCTGCCGCGTGCGGAGCAGCTCTTGCGCACCGCGCTTCGCAGCAAAGCGGATCACAGTGAGGCCTTGTACCAGCTTGGCATCCTGTATCAGCTGGAGCTTCGCTGGCCGGAGAGTGTGGACGCTCTGAAGAAGGCGGTCGCGCTTCGGCCGGCGTTCGCGGAGGCGCACTACCGGTTGGCGCGTGCCTACTTCCACCTGGGAGATCGACCTGCTGGAGAGAGCGAGATTGGCTTGCAGAAGCGCTATCAGGCGGAGGAGAAGGACGCGCTCGATCGCAGGATGAAGTCGGTGACGCTGTTTCTGTTTGATCAGCCGTGATCGCGTGGGGGGGGGGACGCTTTGCGGAGGCCGGCTCGTGCAGGACACCGCAAATCCAGACGAAGAAGCGACGATGATGGCACAAGGTGCCGGGAAACGGCTTTCTTTCAGCGTGACGGCACGTCTGACGACTGCAACCTAAGAGCATGTGGCGTCACGTCGATCAGGATCGATCCTGCGCTTGAGGATCCTTGGTTGACGCCTGACGTTGCAGGCAGTGCAAGATGAATGGCGATACGCCGGAGAAGATACGACTTTGTCAATGAATACCAAGAGGTGGCTCGGTTTGGGCCAGATGCTAGTGCCGCTGCTGCTTTGCAGCTCGCTGATGAGCCGCGCCGAGGCTGCGAAGACGATCAACATACCGCTTGACGCGCAGCACTGGCAGGTTGCCAATGATGGGGAGGGTTCGGCGAAGCCTGATCTGCAGTTTGCGACGCATGAAGGGATTCCGGACGGAGTCCTGGTAATGAAAGCGGGGGGCGCGTCGCTGAAAGATTTTGTCTTTCGCGACGGAACGATCGAGTTCGATATCAAGAGCCTGGAAGCGGACATTCCGGGCATACAGTTCAGGCAGCAAGGACCTGCAGGAAAGCAGAATGCTGAGGAGTTTTACCTGCGCACGTTTCCGGACTGCCGCGCGTCGAACGACTGCATCCAGTATGCGCCGGTGATCAATGGCTTCATGCTGTGGGACTCCTACCCGCAATACCAGACGCGGGCGTTTGTGCTGGACGGCTGGAACCATGTGAAGCTGGTTGTCTCCGGCAAGCGGATGAACGTGTATCTCAATAACGTGGCGACGCCGGCGCTGGTTGTCGGCAATCTTGAGAGTGAGTCTGTTGAAGGTGGGATCCAGTTTCGCGGACCGGCGTTCATTGCCAATCTGCAGGTGACGCCGGGGGCGACGGAAGGTCTGCCCGCACAGCCTACTGCCGATCCGACGGCCGGCGATCACGGGATGGTGCGCCACTGGCAGCTTGGGCCGTTGCAGGCCTCGCACTTTGGTCGCGATCCGAGCTACGCTGAACTTCCGAAGGATTCGGAGCCGTGGAAGTCCGTCACCGCAGGGCGATTTGGCATGGTGAATCTGAATCGCAACTTCACGGCGAATCAGGATCCGCCGGCTTTGACCTGGCTTCGTTACACGGTGGACTCGGACCGGGATCGTTCGGCGCCGGTTTCGCTGGGATGGGTTGGGCAGGTGTGGATCTTCGTGAATGGCAATCCGGTAACGCAGGGGAAGAACTTCTACTACCCGGATGCAGAACGCCGGGCTCCAGACGGAAGGATGTCGCTTGAGAACGGCTCCTTCCCGCTTCCACTCCACCAGGGGAAGAATGAGGTTGTGATCGCCATGTATGCGGCGACGCGCGATGCCAGTCACACCATCACTCGTTACGGGTGGGGCGTGGAGATGCGCTTTGATGATCCGAAGGGGATCGGCCTCGAGAAGTAGGCGATGCGGAAGCCTGGGCGGGAGTCCCGGGTTGTGTGGCAGTCTGGCGGTGTGTGCGGCTTCCAGGAAGCGCACACACCACCGGCGTTTAACCCGCCTTTTTCTTGTTACGGGCTTTGACTTTAAACCAGATGGGACTGCCGATGAAGCCGAAGGCGTCGCGGATCTGGTTGGCGAGAAATCGCTCAAAGGAGAAGTGAAGTTTGACGTCTTTGTCGGTGAAGAGCACGAAGGTTGGCGGGGCGACGGCGGCCTGGGTCATGTAGTAGATGCGGACGCGCTTGGACATGGGCACGGACGCCTTCTGGAAGTCGACGCGATCGAGGAAGCGATTCATCTGCCCGGTGGAGACGCGCTTGCGGCGCTCGCGGGCGACGAGCTCGACTTTCTTGAAGACCTGGTTGACGTTGATGCCTTCTGAGGCGGAGATGAAGAGGAGCGGCGCGTAGTCGAGGTACTTGAGCGCGTGACGGACCTGCTCTTCGTAGACCTTCGGGTCGACGACCGGCTTGCCGTCGTAGAGGCGCAGGCCGTCGGGGCCGGCGGTGGTCATCAGGTCCCACTTGTTGACGACGATGATGACGCTGCGGCCGCTCTCATGCGCGTAGCCGCCGATGTTGGCGTCGAGTGCGGTGACGCCCTCGGTAGCGTCGATCAGCAGAAGGCTGACGTCGGCGGCTTCAAGGTGCTTGCGCGCCATGATGACGGAGAGCTTCTCAGCCATGAGCCTGGTCTTGCCTTTGCGGCGAATGCCGGCGGTGTCGACGAAGCGGAAGCTGTGGCCGCCGCGCTCGACGACCTCGTCGACGGCGTCGCGCGTGGTACCGGCGATGGGGGAGACGATGGCTCGGTTGGAGCCGGTGAGTGCGTTGAGGAGCGTGCTCTTGCCGACGTTGGGGCGACCGATGATGGCGATCTTGGTCTCGATCTGGACGAAGTCGCCGTGGGTGCGGAGCTTGCGCGGCCGCGACGCGGCTTCGGTTTCCTCGTTGCCGGCTTCGTCGTCGCCGGCCTGCGGATCGACTGGAGCGTCGATGGGGCCGTCCTCGTCTTCTTCCTCTTCGTCCTCGATGGTGAGCATGCGCTCGGGTTCGAGCTCGAGCGCGGCGGGCAGGACGTCGAAGACTTCGTCGAGCAGATCACCGATGCCGGAGCCGTGCTCGGCGGAGATGGCAAGGACGTTCTTGAAGCCGAGGCGGCGGAAGTTTTCGGCTGAAGGCAGCAGCTCGGCGGTGTCCATCTTATTGACGGCGAGAAAGCAGGGCTTGCCGCCGCGTAAAAGTAACCGTGCGAGTTCCAGATCCGGGCTGGCGAGCTCGGTGCGGCCATCGACGACCATGACGATGGCGTTGGCTTCTTCGAGGGCGACCTGCGCCTGACGGAAGATCTCGCTTGGGATGAGGGCTTCGTCGTCGGGAACGACACCGCCGGTGTCGACGAGGCGGACGTCGCGGCCGCTCCACTCGACTTCGCCGTAGATGCGGTCGCGAGTGATGCCGGGCTCGTCGCCGACGATGGAGCGGCGGGTGCCGGTGAGGCGGTTGAAGAGGGTGGATTTGCCGACGTTGGGGCGGCCGCAGATGGCGACGAGCGGGAGCGAGTTGTTGTACTCGAGGTCGGGATCGACGCCGAGACCGCCGCCGACGCCGACCTGGTTGCGCTTCTTGACGACGGAGTTGCCGGCGAGCGAGGTGGTCAGGTCTTCGCTGATGCGCTCGGCCTCGCGCCACTGCTGGTCGTCGAGGTCGGCGGCGGCGCGTGGGCGATTGGCGGAGATGCGGCCGGTTGTTCGTTTCGGTGGTGCCCCTTCGGGGGAGATGGTCTGTTTGCGCTCGAACTCGGGTGAGCGGCGCGGGGTCTTGGCGGCTCGATCGGCGGCGGCTTTCTTCGTGGCGATCTTCTTGCGGTTCTTCGGCGCGACGGCCCCGGTGACGGCGATGCCGGTCTTCTTCCTGGAGGGATTCTTGCCCAGCTTAGGCCGTGTGCTGGCCTGCCGGTGCTTCTTGCCCATTCGCTTTTTTTCCTCGCGCCTCGGTGCCATATGCTCAAAGCCTCGTCTCTTTGTATTATCTGTGTCCCACGAGTTTTATGCGGCCAGCTCTTCTCACTTCGCTCAGCAGTATCGTTCTGCTCGCGCTCGCGATGTGGATCGGCGCAGGGGGGCATGGCTTCCTTACACCTTCAATCCTGATTTCCTCCCCGTTTCTGCTGCCGCTGGTAGGGCCATACGCTCTGATTCTGACGCCCTGCTTCTGGGGACTCTGCGGGTATGCCCTCAGAGGTCAGTCACGTTGGCGGCTGCCCTCACTGCTAGCGTTCCACTACTCCGTTGGTTTGGCAGGTGTGATGCATGAGTTTCAGGACGACTTCCGGGACCCATACCGCGACTCCTCCGCCATGTTGCACTTCCCAATCGGGCTCTGGCTTGTGCTCTTCCTTGTTCTCTACGTTCTTGGCAATGCCGCTCTCTGGGCAAGTTGGTCACACGCTCTCGGACGTCTCAGGCGAAGAGAAGGCGACTATGATGAGCCCTAGTTGTGTTGTCTCCCTTTCAGATCGTTTCGTCGGACCCTCCGGAGCAGGAGGAGAGCAGCCTGGCGGATGCGCAGCGCAAGCTGCCGACGCTGCACGCGTTCTTTTCGCCGGGTGGATTGCTGTCGAAGTCGTCGCTCGAGTTTGAGCATCGGCCGGGCCAGTACGAGATGGCGAAGGCGGTGGAGGCGGCGCTGACGGACAAGCGGCGGCTGATTGTGGAGGCGGGGACGGGGACGGGGAAGACGCTGGCGTACCTGCTGCCGGCGCTGCGGCTGGCACGGGAGACAGGGCAGCGGGTGATTGTCTCGACCGGCACGAAGAACCTGCAGGAGCAGCTATACTTTAAGGATGTGCCGTTTCTGGAATCGGTGCTGACGGCGAGCGGGCCGCTGAAGGTCTGCTACATGAAGGGCCGGGCGAACTATCTGTGCCGGCACAAGCTGTATGCATTGCGGGATGCGCCGCTGCTGACGGGGCTTGAGGAGATTGCGCAGTTTCATGCGATCTCGAACTGGGAGCGGACGACGGAGACGGGGGATCGAGCGGAGATCGACGCGCTGCCGGAGCACTCGCCGCTGTGGGGCAAGCTGGATGCGCGGACGGAGGCGTGCCTGGGGACGACGTGCCCGGACTGGGAGCGCTGCTTCATCACCAACATGCGGCGGAAGGCGCTCGAGAGCGAGCTGATCATTGTGAACCACCACCTGTTCTTTGCGGATCTTTCGATCAAGCAGCAGGCGGGTGGCGCGCCGGATGCGGGGATTCTGCCGGAGGCGTGTGCGGTGATCTTCGACGAGGCGCATGAGCTTGAAGATGTAGCCAGCAATTATTTCGGTATCGGGCTTTCGACCTCGCGTTTTGAGGAACTTACGCGGGATACGGAGATGCTGCTACGGGCGAAGAACGCGACCAGCTCGGGGATCGAGAGTGCGCTGGGGACGGTGCGGGACCGCGCGCGGCTGTTCTTCGCGGCGCTGCCGGCGGCGGAGGGCTATGGGACGGCGGCGGTGGGGCGGATGCCGTTTACCGAGCGGGCGGATTTCCTCGAGAGCTCGGGGGATGTCTACCTGTCGGTGTCGAATGCGCTGCAGCGGCTGGAGGGAGAGCTGGACCAGCTGAAGAACGTGGAGGAGGCGCCAGGGCTGCGGAAGCGGGCGACGGATATTCGCAACCACCTGAAGTTTCTGCTGGAGTCCGAGGACAAGAACACGGTGTTCTGGATCGATCGGCGAGCGGCGGGTGGGGTGCGGGCGGCGGGACGAGGCGGAGCGATGGGGAATGGCGCGGCGTTCCATACGCACCTGCAGGCGACGCCGATCGATGTCTCGGAGCTGCTGCAGACGACGCTGTTTGAGGCGTTTCCGGCGGTGGTGCTGACGAGTGCGACGCTCGCGGTGGCGGGGCCGGAGGGAAAGCCGGGGTTTGAGCACATCTCAAAGCGGCTGGGGCTCGAATTTGCGCGGGAGCTGGTGGTGCCGAGCCACTTTGATTACAGCAAGCAGGCGTTGCTGTACCTGCCGCAGAATATGCCGGATCCGCGGGACCGGGCGTTTACGGACAAGGCGGTGGAGCGGATTCGGCGGGTGCTCGAGATCACGCAGGGGCGGGCGTTCTGCCTGTTTACGAGCTACGGGCAGATGCGGGCGGTGCACGAGCGACTTTTGAGCGAGGTTCCGTACCCGCTGCTGTTGCATGGAACGGCGCCCAGGCACGTGCTTTTACAGCAGTTTCGGGAGACGGAGAACGCTGTGCTTCTAGGGACGTCGAGCTTCTGGCAGGGGGTGGATGTGCAGGGGGAGCAGCTCTCGTGCGTGGTGATTGATAAGCTGCCGTTTGCGGTGCCGTCGGATCCGGTGGTGGAGGCACGGATGCGGGCGGTGGAGGCGGCGGGTGGGAGGCCGTTCTTCGATCTTCAAGTGCCGCAGGCGGTGATCACGCTGAAGCAGGGGTTTGGGCGGCTGATCCGGTCGCTGAATGACCGGGGGGTGCTGATGCTGCTGGACCCGCGAGTGCAGCGATCGGGGTACGGCAAGATCTTTCTGGACTCGCTGCCGCCGTACCGGCGGACGAACGATATCACCGACGTGGAGGCGTTTTTCCGCTGAGGTTCAGCGAGTTTCGATCGAGGTGGAGGGGTGATTTGCGCGGCTTTGGCAAGGGTCTATTCTGGAGTTGCGATGGGCAGAAATCTTTTCATTCTCGCGGCGACTCTGGGGCTGTTTGCGCTGGTGAGCTGCGGACTTTCTTTTACGAATGTGGCGCAGCAGCCGGGGTCGCCGGGCGACTCGTCGCTGTGGCGGACGACGGGGATCGGGCTGCTGGTGCTGGCGCTGGCGGTGGCGCTGGGTGGGATCTTCTCGTCGCTGTTTGAGCAGGCGGAGCGGCGGGCGGACGAGGCTCGGATGAAAGAGCGGGAGCGGCGGCGAGGGTAGGCGCTGGCGGTCGATTTGCTCAAGAAGCGGGTCCTTCGCTTCGCTCAGGATAAGAGTTGATGTGGAAGGTTTGGGATGGAGAAGCGGGACCCTCGCTTCGCTCAGGATGACAGCGCGATGGAAGTGGCTGTTGTGGAGGATGCCGGCCGCGAGCGAGAGGCCCCCTCTACAGGGTGTCGCCTCCGCGGCGTTTGAGGCCGGCGGCTGTGAGCTTTTCGGTGGTGATGCCGGTGAGGGTGATGCCGGTTCCCGCTACTTCGGTCGTGTCCGGGACCTGATCGGCGGAGAGGATGTCGCCGTCGATCATGGCGGCGTTGGCGTCTTCGGCGGAGGCGTAGATCTGTTCGTAGAGCTCGGAGGCGTTGTGGGCGTTGCCGACGCGGACGCGGACTTGTTTGCCCTGTTCGAACATGCTGAGGGTGACATTGGGGAGCTCGGTTTCGATGGGCGGCTGCCCGAGGCGCTCTTCGGGCTCGGACTCAAGGGCGGAGACGTCGCGCGGCGCGGAGTAGCCGGCGGTGAGCTGTTCGGTCTCGTCTACGTGCTGGGCTCCGGAGCGGATGGCGTCGTCGGCTGAGTTTGTCATGTAGCGGGTTAGAGGCTTAGGGCGGGGGAAGGGTGGCTCAGCCTTCGGCGGCATGTCGAACGGCGCTTTCGCGAGCGCTGCGAAGACGCGGCGGGGGATCGGGCAGGAGGGAGTCGCGGACGGCAGCGCGATAGCCGCCGAAGTAGATGGAGTACATCACCGCGAGGGCGCAGCCGACACCGAAGGCGAAGCCGAGAAAGAAGCCGATGAGAGAGGTGGCGGTGAAGCTCATGGGTTTGATGGTACGGGGAGGAGGGGTGAGAAGAGGCTTCCCCATGGCGCGGGTGGGGGATTAGGCTGGCGGTGGTGTGACAGCCCTGGGGGCCACGGGTACATGCCTGAGGAGGGCGTTGACGATGAAGGCAGCGACGCAGGTGCGCAACGAAGAAGAAGAAATAGACGGGCGGATCGAGGAACTCATCGATGCGCGGATCACTATGCGGATCAAGGAGCTGGGGGACTGGCGCGGGGAGACGCTGGCGAAGGTGCGGGCGCTGATCCACGAGGCGGACCCGGAGGTGTTGGAGGAGTGGAAGTGGCGAGGAGTTCCGGTGTGGTCGCATGGCGGGATTGTGTGTACGGGGGAGACGTACAACAGCGTGGTGAAGCTGACGTTTGCGAAGGGCGCGACGCTCGAGGATGCGGCGGGGCTGTTCAACTCGAGCCTGGACGGGAACGTGAGGCGGGCGATTGATATCCGTGAGGGGGAAGTGATCGATGGCGCGGCGTTGAAGGCACTCTTTCTTGCAGCGGTTGCGTTGAACGCAAAGGGCAAGGCGAGATCGCGGCAGGCAAGCGATGCGTGAGGATAAAGCGGAAGTCAAGCGGGACGAGCAGGACCGACTGCGCCTTACCGGCCTTCCGAAGCGGCGTGAAGACGCTGCCAAACTTCGCGCTCCGGCTGCGTCCGGGATGCGTATACTTCCCGGGTACAAGGGCCGAGCTTTGCGATTTCAAGAGGATGCCATGCGCATGTGCCGCCTTCTTCGCTCTGTTTCCCTCATCGCTGCCGGCCTGTGCCTTCTTTGCCCGCCAGATCTTCACGCCCAGGGTGACGGCGGCTATACCCCATCCGATGGCGGAGGCGGAGGCGTGCTTGAGAGCATCTACGTCCCGAACCTTCCGCATGCGCCCTTCACGCTCACATTGCACACGGAGTGGATCCAGACGCTGCGCAATGGAGGCACGTTTACGGTGGCAAACGCGCGCCCGATCCTGCGGGACGGAGCGGGCCGAATTTACCAGGAGCGCTGGCTGCTGACTCCCAAGGGCAGTGATATCCGCTCTGAGATGACGACGATCCAGCTTGACGACCCTGTCGCCCACAAGTTCTACAACTGCTTTGTGCGGCAGAAGATCTGTGTGATTGAGAGCTCTGTCTTCGGCCTTGGCCATTACGACTCGAACAAAGTGCAATCCGGCCCGCTAAAGAGTGGCAAGGGCACGTTTCTGCATGAGGATCTTGGAGCTTCGAGCGTCGCCGGCGTGCTGGTGCATACCTACCGCGATACCACCACTCTGAACACCGGCGTGCTCGGCAACGACGCGCCGATGGCGACGGTGCGGGAGTTCAGCTACAGCGCCGATCTGGGCTTCAATCTTCTTTCCAGCCTGGACTCCGCGCAGGTGGGCCATCAGACCTTCACCGTGACCGATATGAACACCAACGAGCCGGACCCGAAGTTCTTCCAGCCGCCGGAGGGATACAGGATGAGCGATCGCCGCAAGCCTGAAGCTGCCGCGCCCGTACAGTAGACGGCAGAGCGACGGTCTCGGGGTTCTTCGGTGGTGGCGGCGGAGCTCTTGCGGAGTTCTCGCTCCGAGCTGTCAGCGCGTGATTGCAGTCAGGGCTGCGATCCGTGGTGAAGTCGATGGCTCCTGCCGAATGCATCAAGGCACGGGAGAGTCTCTGCGGGAGGGATGCCCAGTGGCCTGTCCGGTGGGCTGACTCTACTTGTTAGCAACGGGCGCGGCGGCGGTGGGCTGGGGGTGGAAGAGCTTGAGGGCGTTCTTGACGGTGTAGCTGAGGCCCCACGCGGTGGGGAGGATGACGATGAGCCAGGCTGCGACTACGAGAAGGGCCTGGGACTTTTCGGTTTGCGGCATGTGCGGCTCCTTGGGTTAGGTCGTTTTGAGTCTGTCCGGGTGGTGGCCTTTCGGAAGAAGGGATCTCTCCACTGCGGCTGCGCCTCCGGTCGAGATGACGGCGGTTTGTGTGGCTGCTTCTTGCCTGCCCGGTTGTTGCGGACTGCTCGTTCGCGGGTGCTGGATCGGAGCTGCTCGGCTGGTCGTTTCGAGGTCGCAGGGCTTCGGGGCTGCTGTTGCGGGTCAGTGGGCTGGGCCTGCTTTCGAGAGGTCGAGGTCTCCCTTGATCCAAAACTTTTCGGAGACGGGGCGGACGAGGAGGTTGGCGATAAAGCCGACGCAGAGCAGGGCGGTCATGATGTGGAGGATGAGGGAGTAGGCCTGTTCGCGGGGGAGCTTGTGGGCGACGTAGTGGTCGAGGATGCCGTTGACGATGAGCGGGCCGACGATGCCGGCGGTGGACCAGGCGGTGAGCAGGCGACCGTGAATGGCGGAGACGTTGAAGCCGCCGAAGAGGTCTTTGAGGTAGGCGGGGATGGTGGCGAAGCCGCCGCCGTACATGGAGATGATGACCGCGGCTCCGGTGACGAAGAGGGGGATGGAGTTGAGGTGGGTGCTCGAGGTGAAAGGAAGGACGAAGAAGAGCAGGGGGCCGAGGGTGAAGAAGGCGAAGAAGGTGGCTTTGCGGCCGAGGAAGTCGGAGGTGGAGGCCCAGAAGAAGCGGCCGAGCATGTTGAGGATGGAGAGCAGGCCGACGAAGCCGACGGCGGCGGCGGGACCGGCATCGCCGCGGAAGAGGTCCTGGATCATGGGCGAGGCTTCTTCGAGGATGCCGATGCCGGCGGTGACGTTGGTGAAGAGGATGATCCAGAGCAGCCAGAACTGCGGGGTGCGCCAGGCCTGGGTGACGGCGACGTTGTGTGAGGAGATGAGACCGGTGTCTTTGTTGGTGGAGGCCGTGGGGGCAATGTAGCCGACGGGCGACCAGGCGGGGTTGGATACGCGGATGGTGAAGACGCCGAACATCATGAAGGCGAAGTAGAGGACGCCCATGACAACCATGGTGTGGGCGATGGCGGCTGCGTTGTTGGAGCCAGCAGTGCGGAAGTGGGCCATCAGTTGCGTGGCTAAGGGGCCGCCGATCATGGCGCCGCCGCCGAAGCCCATGATGGCGAGGCCGGTGGCGAGGCCGGGGCGGTCAGGGAACCACTTGATGAGGGTTGAGACGGGGGAGATGTAACCCAATCCCAGGCCGATGCCGCCGATGGCGCCGTAGCCGAGGTAGACCAGCCAGAGCTGGTGAGACTGGACCCCGATGGAGGCGACGAGGAAGCCCAGGCCGAAGCAGCAGGCGGCGTAGAACATGGCGCGGCGGGGGCCGGCTTTTTCAAGCCAGGCGCCGAAGAGGGCGGCGGAGAGGCCGAGGACGGCAATGGCGATGGAGAAGATGCAGCCGATGTCTTTGTTGAGGTTGGTGGAAGAGACGGAGCCGGTGAAGGCCTGGATGAGGGGGTTCTTGAAGACCGAGAAGCTGTAGACCTGACCGATGGCGAGATGGATGGCGAGGGCGGCGGGTGGGATGAGCCAGCGGTTGTAGTGAAGGGGGGCTACGGAATGATCCCGGTCTAAGAGGCCCATGGTGGTGTGATGCTCCGCAACTCACTGTCTTCCCGTGTCGCTGCGCCAGATAATCAGTGTGGCGGAGTGTAGTGACGAGATGAAGACGTAGTGACGGGATGAAGACGTTGTCTACGGGACCGATAGGGGTGACGCTCCGGGCTCCACCTCGATTGACTCGGCGAAGGCTCGCAGTAGAGAAGCGGATCCGTGTGGGACGACAACAAGCGGCGGCGGTGCGGGCGAGATGTTGGGGCGAGAGGGCAGACTGGTTGCCGAGGGGTGGAGGGGTAGCGTAGGTTTCTGAGAGATTGCCTCTGCGATCTTTGGAGATGTGCGCGCGTGACTTTGACTGCCCCTGAAGAGAACCTTTCGTCGAGCCTGAATGAGAGCCGGTTGTTTCCTCCGCCTGTGCCGTTTGCGGCCGGCGCGTATGTGAAGGATCGGGCGGCGTATGACGCGATGTACCGGCGCAGTGTGGAGGATCCGGAGGGGTTCTGGGCGGAGGCGGCGGCGGAGCTGGAGTGGTTTGCGCCGTGGCGCGCGGTGATGGAGGGGGAGGCGCAGGACACCAAGTGGTTCGTGGGCGGGAAGACGAATCTGTGCCACAACTGCGTGGACCGGCATGCGCTGGGAGCGAAGCGGGACAAGGTGGCGCTGCTGTGGGAGGGTGAGCCGGGCGAGGTGCGGAAGATTACGTACGGCGAGCTGCACGTGGAGGTGCAGAAGCTGGCGAACGCGCTGAAGGCGATGGGGGTGAAGCGCGGAGACCGGGTGGCGGTTTACATGGGGATGTGCCCGGAGCTGGCGATGGCGCTGCTCGCATGTGCACGGATCGGGGCGGTGCACTCGGTGATCTTTGGGGGATTTGCGGCGCATGCGCTGGTGGATCGGATCAATGATTCGGGATGCGTTGCGGTGCTGACGCAGGATACGAGTTATCGGCGGGGCGGCGAGGTGAAGTTGAAGACGATTGTGGACGAGGCGCTGGCGGCTTGTCCTACGGTGAAGACGGTGCTGGTATATCGCCGCTCGGGGACGGCGGTGGAGATGAAGGCCGGGCGCGACGTTTGGTGGCATGAGGCGGTGGAGGCTGCGGGTGCGGCGTGCGCGGCGGAGTGGATGGACGCTGAGGATCCGCTGTATCTGCTGTACACATCGGGCACGACGGGCAAGCCCAAGGGGCTGGTGCATACGACGGGCGGGTACGGCGTGGGGACGTACCTGACGACGAAGATCAACTTTGATCTGCGGGACGAGGATG
>CAXTEE010000017.1:0-41082 GCA_964243375.1 uncultured Acidobacteriaceae bacterium
GATGACAGAACCGCTTTGCAGAAACAGCGACGTTATCGCTTTGCAGCAACAGATCAGGTGATCGTCAGAAGCATGTCACTCTCTGTGAGATCAGTGCGAGTCGTCCAGTAGATGCGGGTTCCATGCTCACCTGAAGGTGCTGAGGCCTCTAGCTGATCTCTGCAAGTGCCTGCTCCACAAATTCGCTTGAGCATTGGCTTATGCAACGGAACATCCCTACCTAAAACGAAGACAACGCCCCAGTCGGGTGCGGCGCTCGCTTCATATATTATTTTGCCCCTTACGCATCGTCATAGTCCTCCGTCAGCGACAGCAGAAACGCCGTCAGCGCATCCACATCGTCAGCCGAAAGGCTCATCGCATTGAACTCCGCTGGTGCGTTCCGCAGCTTGCCCGCCTTCGCCAGTGCCGAAGTCTTGACGTAAAACGCAATCACATCGCCAATCTGCGCCCGGCTTCCATTGTGGAAGTACGGTGCCGAGTCCACCAGGTCCCGCAGATCCGGCGTCTTGAACAACGCAACCGTACTCCCCAACCCATGGTCGACCGAACAGTCCTTCCCCGCCGCGCACACAAAGCCGGCCAGGTTCACCTGCGGATTCGGGTAGTCGGCGTTCAGATAAATGTTCCACATCCCCAGGTCCGCATAGGCCGCAATCGACGAGGTCGCCGGCCGCCGAAACACCTCCGTTGCGTTCGGATGCTGCGGCGTTCGCGGCAGCCACATAGCGGGCTCCGCCGAGCGCTCGCCCAGCCCCGGAACCCGCAGCGCCACAAACGCCCCATCACCATGCACCCCGTCATACTCGTCCTGCGCCACGCCATTGTTATGAAAGCCAAAGTCCGTAAAATCCGGCGCCGCATGGCACGCGGCACAGTTCCCGGCGTGCTGATCTGTCCCAGATGCCGCTGCCGCGCCCTTCAGAAAGATCTTCAGCCCCGCTAGCTCCGTCGCGCCAAACTGAAACGGCTGATCGTGGTACGAAAACGTGCCGTCGGCGGGCATCACCCAAGTCGGGTTCGAAAGCCCCACCACGTCGTTGAGGAGCCGCTGGTTGTACGCCAGGCTGCTCTCGCCCGCCAGCGGCTGCCGCGGCAGGTGGTTCTTCTCGAGCCACAGATCATACGGCGACGCCACGTACCGCTGGTAGTTATCCTTCTTGAACTGCAGATCCTTAAAATACTGCGCCATGCACAGCGCCACCTCTTGCACAAGCTGCAGATCCGTTGCCGTCGTCACATCAATCCGCTGCGATGCCGGGAGCAGAATGTCCGACGTAATCCGCGGGTCCGTTCCCTTCAAGAGGACCCCATACGAAAGCCCATTCGACCGGTCCGCCGCCAGCTGATCCGACCCGTCGTCGTTACGAATCACGTTCGCGATATGGTGCAGCGCCACCGTGTAATCCTCCGGCGCCCAACCAAAGTTCCGGCCCGTAATCGTACCCACCACCAGGTCTTCACCCGAAGCAAACTCGCCGTCAAAGTGCAGGAACTGCACGCCGCCGTCGATGCGAAATGAGTTCACCATCTGCATGGAGTTCCGCGGCGTCGTATCAAAGCCGTTCTGCGACACTGCCAGTGGACTCCGCGTCGTAAAGTCCGAGTACGTCCGGTTGCCGGCATTCGCCACCCCCTGAAACTCGGTCACGAAATGGCACGAGCGGCAGTTAATGCTCTGGCCAGCGAACGGGCCCGGCAGGTTGCCGGCCGGATTCATCACCGTCGCCACAATCGGATCTCCGGTCGTCAGCGCCGCGTTGTAGCCGGTCATGTGCTGGAAGAAGAACTTGGCGAATCGTGTATCGAGAAACAGCCGCTCGCCGATCGGATCCGCTGCCGGCGTGGTGGATTCATTCTCCGTGCTGATCGCCGGTGCCACGCCAGACCCGCAACCCAGGGCAAGTCCGACCAGTGCGGACGCGCCCAGAAGAGCCGCCAGGTAACCCTGCCGCGATCGTCGGCCCGCGACAAGAGACGTGTGTGGTGCACGAGACGAACGCATTACCGTGTAGCTCCATTCGAAGAGGTTGGGGTTAACGCCGCAGCCTGTAATGGCTTGAGCTCCGCGTCGTTCCACGCCCGCAGATGAGCCACCAGCTGCCAGCGCTGCGCCTCTGGCATGGAAATCCATGCCGGCATACCCCTCCACGGATTGCCGTTCGCCATCAGCCAGAACAGGTCACCGTCCGTCGCCATCGCAATTCGATCGCTGATCACCGGAGGTCTGCCATGCAGCCCGCCACCGTCGTTGCCATGGCACTTCGCGCACTCGTTGTAGAAGAGCTGCGCCCCTGCGGCCGCCGCCTTCTGCTGCCCGCCCGCCGTCTGCGTCAATGGATTCACCCGCGCATGGTCCTTCACCGAAACCCGCCGCAGCCACATCCCGTTCGCCGCTCCCATCAGAAGCCCTGCCGAGACCACGGCACACACCGCTCCTGCTGCTCGTCGGCTTAACACCCGCCGGCTCATCGTCTGTTCAAGGCTCATCGCTCTCTCCGGAACAGATCGCGAAACTGGTTGATCTCGTATGCCACCTTCAGCCGCCAAAGCACGTTCGCGCTGTTCGCATTCAGCCCAAACTCCGGCCCTATCAGCACTGTCAGGTTGCGCGGCGCACTGTACGACACCGTCGGCCCCGCATACTGCGACGTCCCCGAAGTTCCAAACGTGTACCTCGTGCCCAGCCCACCAAACAGTTCGCCACCCACCGCAAAGTACTGCCGGCAGAACACGCACTTTCGCGAACTTGCCTCGTTCACCAGCGGCCGGCTCGCCCCCACCGCATACCCGAACTCCCACGGCTCGTTCGAGACATTCTTCTCGGCAATGAAGTTCTCCGACAGGTTGAAGCCCTTCAGGTAGCTCGACAGAATCAGCTTGCCTTCGATCGATCGCTCCACATCCCGCCGCAGCAGAGCATTAGCAACCTGCTGATCCTGGATCGCGTGATTGCCCGTCACCTCAAGAAAGCTCTTGTCCGCATTGCTGATGTCTTCGTACTCGAGGTACACCACCGGGTTCACCCAGCGCGATCGCCGCAGCGGGCGGAACCGATTCTCAAACCGAAACCCCGTAAAGATCGTCGAGTCGTGCGCCGTCGTCTGCCCCTGCAGGTAGGTCTCAAACGTCCACCAGCCCGTCACCCCATACTCGAGCTCAACCGTCTGACCGTAAAACGGGTTCGCGTCCTTCGGGGTGCTGTAGATGTTCTGAGTCGCAAACTCCAGGTTCCCCGGCTCTTCGAGCACGTCCGAGTACGTCACAACATAAGGCGGCTCTTGGGAGACCAGGTGGCGGCCAAAGCTCAAGAGGCACAGCAGGATTGAGAGCCGCGCAGACCGCGGCCGCATCGCGAGAAGCATGAACACACCAAACAGATTCGAAGTTCCTGAAGCATATCAGACAAGATTGGTCCTAGTTCAGAAAACTGTCCCTTGTTCATCAGGTTTCCAGAAGCGTCACACGCGATTGTCATGGATTGCTCGTTGACGCGCAGCGGAGGCGCGGCCAAGCTCACCGCTGTTGTGCAATCGCAGCCCAGCAGCCATCAGGCTCCGCCGCGCGCGATCCAGCTCACTCTATAAGAAGCCGATTGTTAAATCGCCTCCAGCAGCAGCTCCGTAATCGTTACGCCGCACATGGCGTAGCGAAAGCCGGCGCGCCAGAGTCGTTCACTCAGGCGAACTGCCAGCTCGATCAACTCTCCGGTGTCGTTGGTCGTTGCCACGAAGTGGGTCAAGGCGACCTTGTAACGCCGCCTCTTTTTCAGCCGCCCGCGTCGCGTTGCTTGCGATCGCTTACCGTCATCTCTTCTGGGACGTGACCGGACTCCCAAGAAGCTCCGAGTGACGGCGGTGCGCTTCCGCGCCGGCTCCACCAGCTCGAGGGGCGGGCAGGAGATCCCGCGTAACACCTAGACCATTCTGGCTTCGATCACGGGCATGAAAGGATCGCACGATCAAGCCAGATGTAGTCCAGCCCGCGGCGCAGTCGCTGACCGCGTACTCGCCGTCGACGGCCACCACGACAACGCTGCCGTTGACCAGCTTCGCCGCCCGGTCCACCCCCAGTCACCTTCGCCATTGCACCGATCCGGCCCTCTCTTCCGAGCAGGATAGAGCCTTCGTGCCTCTTGTCATTGCTATGCCGTGCCTAGGGATGGCCATTCAGCATCGAATCCAGGTGAATGGGTGTAATTCCCGGCGCGATTGACCCTCAAGAGGGCCTCCTGGTTCATACTCCGGCCTGAAAAGCCTTGCCTAAAGTCTGAAGAGCGACTCGGATATGTGTCTTCACCATGCCTGACGAAGTACCCATCTTTTCTGCGATCTCGCCAGGAGTCAAACCTTGAAAGAAGGCCAACTCTAACGCCGCCTGCTGCTCGCTTGAGAGGGCAGCGACGATCTGTCTCACGCGGTCCCGAGTGGCATGATCTTCCATCTCTGCTGCCAGACTCTGATGTAACGGAGGAAGAAGGTCGTCAACCCACTCGGACGGTTTTCTCTTTCGGCTTGCATCTACCGCACGATTTCTAGCAGCGACAGCAAGCCAACCTGCAAGACTTCCATGCGTCGCGATGAGAACAGTTGGAGTGCGCCAGATATGCATGAAGATCTCTTGCAAGACATCTTCGGCTGAGTTGGAGTCGCGTAGAACGCGCAACGCAACGGAGTAGATTCGCGTTGCGTGACGAGAGTAGAACGCGTCCATAGCTGCCTCATCTCCCTGCGCGATCGCCGCAAGCAGCGAAGCATCGAGGGAGGCGGCTGAGCTGGTACTCGGGTTATGATCCAGGCTCATAGCACACGCTTAGACCTGCCAACAGTCAGATTGCTCCCGGCCATCGCGAAGGCAAGAAGGTATTAAGACCGCATGGTACCTTCTGACTTTGAAGAAATCCTTCGTTCGTTCTTGAGCTGACATCGAAATCAACCTGTCGCAAGTTCTAGATTTAAGAGTAGCTGATGCAGTTAGGCGCAGACAAATGCTTGTTGGAGCAACCGGGAGTATTAACGCAATGCGACTTGTTGGACCAGTGACGGCACCGGGCGTGAACTTTATTCCTTTTCGTAATCGCGATATCTCATCTTGATACTTCACTTTGTATCGTCGGATCAGTTGCGCTTCGCACCTGAACAGGAGATAGTGAGACTTGCTGTCCGACGGAAGATCCTGCGGGTCAGAAACGCCTTCTCCGTCTGAAGAGCGGGAACGCTGTCGTACATGTCAAAATTCTCTCCCAATCCTGCGTTCCACTCTGCCGTAGGTCAGCCTGTAACGCTGGCGGAGATCCTGTCTGCTCTATCCTTCGCACTGGACGTCACAGAGGGCGCCCGTCCTGGTCACTCGGTGCGTTCCTGCCTGCTGGGAATGCGGTTGGGCAGGCAGATCGGATTAGCCGATCAGGCGCTCGGCGATCTCTATTACGCGCTTCTGCTCAAAGACATAGGCTGCAGCAGCAACTCCGCGCGTATGGCTGACGCGTTCGGCGCGAGCGATCAGGTCGTCAAGCACCACTTCAAGTTCATCGACCGGGAGAAGCTCGGCAAACCGAACCGCGAGGCACTCACGTTTGTCTGGGAAAACGTCGCGCCAACAGCGAGCACTTGGACCCGCGTTCGGCAAATGTATCGCATGATTCGCAGCCCCGGCAATCTGACCGCCGAGGTGATCGAGGCACGGTGCGAACGTGGCGCAGCTATTCTGCACAAGCTGGGCATGGGAGTCGAGACTTGCGCTGCGGTGTACTCGCTGGACGAGCACTGGAATGGCAACGGTCTGCCCGATCATCTCCTAGCCAACGACATTCCCCTGCTTGGGCGGATCTGTGCAGTCGCTCAGCACCTTGATCTCTTCTGCAGTGAGTATGGTCCGGATAAAGCGATGGCCACCCTTGCCGAGCGCTCGGGAGGTTGGTTTGACCCGGATCTCGTACGCGCGGCGGAGAGCCTGCACCAGCAGGGGGACCTCTGGGCGCAGTGCCTGCCCGGCAGCGACCCCGAGGTGCAGCAGGCTGCTGTGCTCGCGCTCGACCCGGGTAGTTCCACCGCCCTTGCCGCCCGCGACATCGACCTGATCTGCAGCGGCTTTGCCGACGTGGTTGATGCCAAGAGCCCCTTTACATATCGTCACTCGGTAGGCACGACCGAGGCGGCAGTGCTCATCAGCAACGCTTTAGGACTTGCTCCGGATCGTGTGGACGTCATCCGCCGCGCCGCCCTGTTGCACGATATTGGGATGCTGGGCGTTCCTAACACCATTCTCGATAAACAAGGGCCGCTCACCCCGAAAGATTGGATAGCGATTCACCGCCATTCAGCTCTCAGCCAGGAGATCCTCTCTCGCGTCCGTGCCTTCAGCGAGATCGCCGCCCTGGCTGGACAACATCACGAGAAACTTGACGGCACCGGCTATCCTTTTCACCTTGCTGGCGAACAACTCTCGATTGAGGCGCGCATCCTGACCGTAGCTGATGTCTTCAACGCTTTACTGGAGACCCGCCCGTACCGGCAGGACCTAACCCCTGCGAAGATTCAGCAACAACTTGCGCTAGACGTTCCTCATCGGCTGGATGCCAATTGCGTTGATGCAGCGGTCTCGGTGCTGGATCAACTTTCGAGGCTACCTCTCGAAGACGTTCCGGGAACGTCTTTGGATACCATCCCCGAATTGGTCTTGGTGGAGCCGCCACTCTTCCGCGTCGGAGCGGCTTTGCGCTAGAAAAAGGTTAAGGGTTTGCGGGCGTGCTACACATTGCGCTGCCTGCTCGACTCCTTCTTCTAAGAAGACTGCAAAGTGCCTTCAAAGAGCAGACTTATGGGAAGTTTCAGCCTGTGAAATCGACGCGAACGTCCTATAAGTCAGCGTCTGGCCAGAGCACCCTCTCCGCGCCTAAATGAGTCTTTGTAAGTCACTTTGTTAGCGGTGCAGGATGCTCCTTAGCTGTTGGGTCATGTGAGAAGGGGGTCGGGAAGAAAACGGCAGTGTCGCCATTCCCTCTCCTAAGAAACGGACTTGCTGGTTTCGTATTGTGCGGCTCAAGCCGCGTGTAGGTCCCGCGCGAGCAGAGCCAGATACATTGCGTGCCACGAGAGCATGGCTGGCTACCTGGGTTCATGTGACTCTCGAAGTAGTTGCACGCGTGCGGGGCGAACGGTGTGGCGTCCGATTTCACCTTGAGGTAGCGCCGGATGCAGATCTGGGTGGGGCCAACCAACCGGACCATATCCGAGCGCTCAGAGCCATCCGGCAGAGAAAAACACCACTTGTGCCATCCAAGCCGATGCCAGAATCGATCTACGATCCATGTAGCGGACTTCTCGATGGCGTCGCTTCGCCCATTGCCAGAGCGAGTGGCAGAGAACCATCCCCATCTTTCGGCATACGCCCAGCCCTGAATGATTAACTAAAGGAGACGTATCAGGTAGTACGTTTCGTGGTTCGATGCGAACGAATCGCGTCGCGTACCTCTCCAGAAAGCGTGCATGTTCTTGTCGGAGGGTGGAATCAGGAGCTTGCCCTTCCTTATCAGTGCGCGTCAGCGCATAGGAACTATCAGGGTGGGCGTTGCGGGCGGGAGCGGTCCGCGAGGTGGGTGGCGGAAGATGCCGCGCGGCTGCAGCCAGGGCGGAGCCATCAGCCCTGACAAGAGAGTTAAATGCTGACTAGTAAAATGCTTACAGCGGAGGATTTTGGCATGCGACTACGGAATGAGGGTGCGGTACAGCCGGCCCCAGCCCTGCAAGGTGCGGCTCAAGAGGTGTCTCTTCAACTGCAGAAGTGGGACGGCGTCCAGGCGGTCACGCACTGGCAACTTGGAAATTCAGCAAAGGTGGACGGTGCCGAGTTCCACGTTGACGACACAGAGCTTGGGCACATTCATCTGAACGGCGAAATGCATCTCCTACTGACAAAACGACTCAGCAAAGCCCTCATTCAAAATGGGCTGGCAAGTAAATTTCCCTGGGGAGCGGAGTGGGTCCAGGCGCCTGTGAGCACGGAGAATGAAAGAGAACGTGCGGTCTGGCTATTCAGGTTGGGATATGACCATCTTCGCTCCGTCGATGAAGAGACCTTGCTGGAGCGCGTCACTGTCGCTTTACGTTGACCGGTCGCCAGAAGGGCAGCGCAACACCAGCACGGCAGCTTACGTACGCTCTCAAATTGCCAACGGCCACAAAGAGAATCATTCAAATCACATCTTGTTGGGCGCGGCTATCTTCTCCCCTCAGAGCGTCTGCGGCGCGAGTACCTTGCGAACGCGCCTTTTGCCCAGGCGCGGCAGTGGAATTCATGTCCAACAGTCACGCTCGGACTTCGGCCAGCAAACAGCGGCTCGAACTCTGCCCTTTAAAGAAGGCTTCTACGCGGGCCCCGACAACGCAAATAGTCAAGCGCCAATGCCACACATTTCCTTCACCAGATTGTGGGGCTCTACGCCCAGGACCATGGAAGGCTACAGATCGCCCGGCAGGACTGCACTACGACGTTGATGTGTTGCCCTCAGAAGCAGACCCTAGGATTGTCGGCAACATGTTGCTGGTGGACGCCTCCCTGGATTTAAGGGTAGGTCTTGCATTAATGGCAAGAAGAGCCAACCCCACGTACTCACGGAGTCGCGTCTGGTTTCAGGTAGAGTGCAAGGAACGCGAGTTGCCGTTCATAGGAGTCTCTGCGGTGCTCGCGCTGCTGAAAGCCATGACCTTCATGCGGGTAGGTGACATAGCTATAGCTCTTCCCTGCCTTCTTCAGAGCTGCGACCAATTCGGCAGACTCCTGCGGCGGAACCTGCGGGTCTTCTTCCCCGTGCATGATCAGAAGAGGCGCTTGTATGTGAGAGACATCGGGAAGGATATTTGCTTTGCGATAGACGACCGGTTTCTCCTCCGGCGTGCCGCCCATCTTGGTCTCCCAGCGAATGGCGGAGTTGCGATTGGTGTACTGAAGGAAGAGAGCGCGATCCACAACACCGAACATCTCTATACCCGCAGCAAACGTCTCCGGAAGCTTGGTCACAGCGTTCGCCGCTACCGTTCCGCCATGACTGCCGCCACCGATTGCGACGCGCTTCGGATCGGTGATTCCCGCCTTCACCAGGTAGGCAACCGCAGCGGCGATGTCATCGATCTCACCTCCGCCCGAATCTTCAACGTTGCTGTTGCGGAAGTGCTCCCCATACCCAGTACTGCCGCGGAAGTTCGGTTCCAGAACAACGTAGCCTTGTTGCGCCAAGTAGAGCGACCAAGGCGTGAGAGAGAGCAGCACCTGTGCCTCAGGGCCGCCGTGCGCCCAAATCACCGTGGGATATCGTCGTGAGGGATCGAAGTGTGCCGGCTTGTACAGAATGCCTGCGAGCGAAAGCCCATCTCTCCCCGTAAAGTGAGCGACCTCGGGGGTGATGCCAAGACCTTCAAACTTCGAAGGCTTCTCGGGTTCAAGCGGCCGCGGTCCCTCTTGGCCGCTTGCCTGCGCGACATACGCGACCGGTGCCCGCAAGGCAGTACCGCGGGAGAAATAGACCTGTTTACCATTGGGAGACCACTGCGGGGCTGCTTCGACGCCCGGTAGATGGGTGAGTCGATGCGGTGAGCCGCCCCCTGCAGGGACTACCCACAGATGGCGCTCCTCCGGGAGATCGCGATTCGAGATGAACACGATCGATTTGCCGTCAGGCGAAAAGACCGGACTTTCGTCTTCGCCGCTGCCGGTGGTCAGAGGTTGTGGTGCTCCGCCTGTGGCCGGTAGCAGCCACAGCTTGTCCCACCCGCTCTGCTGCAGCACTACAACAATTTTCTGACTGTCCGGTGACCATGCAGCCGTGTTGATCGCCCATGCCCCTCCGGGATCATTCCTGGCTACATAGAGGTTGATCGCTGTGCCGGTAGAGCCTGTCCTCTGATCAAAAGGCAACACCTTCAGCTTGCCCGAGAAGGTGGCTCTCGATCGTTCCGTGTAGGAGATGCGCGTACCGTCAGGCGACCACGCTGGTGCGGGATCAAACCGATCAGAAGAAACTGCATCACCGTGGTCTGGCGTCGAACCGAGGGCATCGCGGCCACTGTAGATCTCTGCCGCCGCTACTGCATGACCACCGTTGCCGTCGGGCTTTATCACATAGAGCTCGTTGAAGCCATGCTGCCCGGACTCGTACAGGATCCACGTGCCCTTCGGACTCCATTGCGGGTGATGATCCGTTGCTCCACGTGGGTCTCCCGCTCCTGCTGGATCATGGGTCAGGCGGCGCGGCGCGCCACCGTCTACCGGCACGGTCCACACGTCGCCTTCACTGATGAATGCGATACTCTGGCCATCGGGCGACCATCCAGGCTCCGACTTGGCAGATGGCGTACTGGTGAGCGTTACCGCTGCTGCATCGCCGGCCACAGGTACGAGAGAGATCTGCCCGTGCGCCTGGGTAAGGAAGCACCTGCCGTCAGGCGAAAGCACACCCGCTCCGCCACGGCCTGCGCCGACTGGCGAGAGAAGGTCGTCTATCGTGAGTCGAGACGTCTGCGCCAACCCCAGCGTGGAGGAAAGGAAGAGCAGCAAGGCAACGCGGTGCATGAGACCTCCTGATTGTGGCCAGTTAGAAGAGAAATTTTCCGAAGACAACGAGAACGCGTCCAGAGACGATCGCGCCTTGCCCCGTGCCGTAAATACTCGTTGGCGAACTGACGGTGGAAGTGATGAGGCCGAAGCCCGCAGCTCCTACGTTGCTGTTCGGCACGGCTAAATTAGTGTGGTTGAGCAGGTTGTAGGCGTCTGCACCAAGCTCAAAATGAGTGTTCTCGGTAACGGGAATTGTCTTGCTGAGTTGCGTGGCAATCGAGAAGAATCCAGGTCCGCGGAAACTATTTGGCGCCGTGTTTCCAAAATCGCGCTGTCCCTGCGGATTGCTCGCGCTCACGGCAGAGGCGAACTGAGCCGTGGTCAGGCAGCTGGTCTTCACCGCTGTTTTACCGCAATGCGAGCCGGCCGCATTTGCATCGAGCGTGTCAGCGAGGATGGCCGTGCTGCCAGGAAATGTGTTTGTCCCTGAGCTGACAAAGCTGGTCTGAATTAAGCTGTTGGTAACGGAGAAGGGACGACCGCTATACCGATAGAGCTTGCCACCAACGATCCAACCTCCCGCAGTCGCGTTGAGCAGCTTGTTGTGCAGGCGCGGTTGCACGTACAGCAGATCTGCCTCAAGATTGTGTCGCGTGTCAAAGTTCGTGGGCCCGTAGGAGCCAGCACCTGTGGAGCCACCGTTTCCTGCTGTGAACTGGACAGGATTGAAGATGGTGCCGAACTGCAGTGCCTTGCTCCAGGTGTAGCTCAGCTGTCCTTGCAGGTTACGCGCGAAGGCATGTCGCTCCGTGACCGTCAGGCCGTTGTAGTTGGAGTAGCCAGCGTTGGAGATCTGCGTCACCGTGGAGAAGCGCGGGTCCGGCGTGCTTGTCGGCAACCCGGCAAAGCCGTTCGGGTAGAGTGACGGATTCGAAACGTAGGCGTTGGCGGCTGCGTTCGTTAGGGGTTCATCGTAGCCATGATTGCCGCTGTACGAGAAGGTGACCAGATCGTGGGCCGTCAATGGCTGCTCCACTTCGCCGCTCCACTCCAGAACCTTAATGGTGTGGAATGTGTCTGGGTTGACGTAGAGAATGGGTGTGGCGAAGGTCGTTCCGGTCGGCACAGCAGCACGAATCTGTGTCAGCGTTCCACCCTGTGCGAAGCCGGTCTGGAAGGCCTGATTGGAGGCGATGGCGGCGGCCTGCGCACTGCCAGCGTCACTCGCAAGGCCTACCGTTCCTGTACTTACGGTGGGCGAGAATTTGTTTGGAGCGTTCCCGAAGACATTCGCCGTGATGCTGCCAGCGATGGTGTTTGCAAATAAACCTACACCTCCGCGGATGACCGTTTTTCCTTCGCCGAGCGGCGAATAAGCAAAGGCAAATCGTGGCTCTGTGACAATTCCTTCCAAGTTCTTGAAGTTTTTCGGCAGACCGGTCTGAAGTGTCTGGTTATACGGAACAGAGAGGCCGGCCTGATATCCCGAAGCAAGGAATGCTGTGTTCGCGCGGGAGTAGCAGTCCTCTTTGCAAGAGGGATTCCCTTGTAGTTCAAAACGCACGCCGTAGGTTACATTCAGATTCTTGCGCAGCTTCCACTCGTCCTGTGCATAGAAGCCAAGCGAGTTCAGACGGGTGTGGACCGTCTGCAGCAGAGGGAACGACTGCGTGTAGGTGCTGCCCTTGCCGGTGCCGTTGACCACTCCGCTTGCAAAATCACTCAGATCTGCGAAGTTGTAGGTGCCCACAACAGAGGCGCTCGCGATGCTGGAATCAGAGATGCGGTTATTACGATCGTTCACACCAAACTGCAATGTGTGCTCGCGAAGCGTATACGAGAAGTCATCGATAATTCCAAGTTGCTGTCCGCGTCTGCCGACGGGCAGTGAGGGACCTACGCCAGCAAATCCCGTCGTGCTGCCGGAGGAGTTGGCGGTCGGTCCGCTGTTCGTCGTGTTGCTTCCGTTTGCTCCGCCATCCGCGAACCCGAAGGCCGTTGGCAGATCCGCTTGCGTCGCGGCGAAGTCAGCCGGTCCGGTCACGGCGGAATACCAGTTGCCATTGAGGACGAAGTTGTTCACGAGATTCGCGGTTATGGCGTAGGTATAGTTCAGCTGCGGGATGACCCAGGGCTGTACACTCTGCCGGTTGTAAATAGAGCTAACGGGACTGGTGAAGCTCGCCTGCGTGCCGGCGTCGCGGCTGATGCGAAAGTAGAGCTTCTGCTTGTCGTTGATGTTGTAGTCGATGCGACCAGATATAAAAGTTTCTGTGTTCACGCTTGAAGCTGTGGTGCCGAAGGCGACCGCACACGGAGTGTCCACGCCGAATCGCGAGCTACTGCCTGGACTCACCTGCGTTCCGGTGAAGGTTTGCCGACCGCAGCCAAGATGCCCACTACTATCCTGCAACGGAAGCGAGCCGGTCGTGACGGGAACAGCTCTATCAGCGCCAGGAGCTGCGTTGTAAAATTTGAAGAGGTTCTGGTAAATCGGCAGCGCCGACGCGGGAACGTGCGCCAAAACATACTGCTGCAGCTGCAGTGAGGGTAAGGAGACGACTCCGCTGGAAGGCAGCGCGTAACGGAGCCCTTCCGTATTAACAAAGAAGGCCAGCTTGTCGCGGAGGATAGGTCCGCCGATAGATACCGCGTACTGGTTGGCAACGGAGCGTGCGCGTGGCGTGTTGCTCAGCTTGTTGAAGTAGTCGTTCGCATTGAGGAAGCTGCCGTTATAGTTTTCGATCAGATTGCCGTGGAAGCGATTTGTTCCAGACTTGCTGATGTAGTTCACCTGCGCTCCGGCTTCCCGGCCGTACTGCGCGCTGTAAGCGTTGGTGATCACAGCTGCTTCTGCGACATCGTTTGCCCCGAGTGTGTTGTTGCTGGCTCCGGACTTATTGTTAAGGTTGTAGGGCTCAACGATGTCGGCGCCATTCATCGTAAACAGAACCGAGTTGAAGGGCAGTCCATTCACGTTGAAGTTTGCGTTGCCACCACCAACATTGAGCCGAAGGCCCGGCGTAGTGAATGCCACGTTTGTGATGTCGCCACCATTGACTGGCGTGTTTTCAATGTACTGCTGGCTGAAGGACGTGACCTGGTTGCCATTCTCTGTCTGCAGTAGGGTAGCCGAGGTATCCACATCCACCGACTGCTGCACCGACTGCACGCCCCCGAGTGTCAGATTGATCGATTGCTCTTGTCCTACCAACAAGTGCACCTTGATTGACGTCGCGCTGAACCCTGCCCCTTCAGCGGTAATTGTGTAATCGCCGGGCTTCAGGAAAGGAAAGCGATAATCGCCGTTTGCTCCTGTCTGAACCATGCGAACCGTGTTCGATTCTGTTTGCGTCACCCGTATAGCCGCATTCGGCACCGCAGCGCCACTACTATCCGCGACGAAGCCCGTCACGGTTGAACTCGTCAGCGTCTGCGCTGGAATGAAGCGGAATGAAAGAAGCAAAATGGACATCAACAGCAGGTGGCGAGAAAAACGTCGGAAACTCATGAAAGGTCCTTGGGCCTGCGTGCGGACGGTCTGCACGCTGCCTGGCTTTGAAGTCCGCTTACCGCAGTTCAACGCAAGAAGCTGCGGAACCTTCGCGATCGGACACTCGAATGATGGGACGAGAAAGAGACGTCAAGAAATCTGGAATGCACCACGCCATGAAGGCGGCACTCCACGTCGTCAGTCCTTCTCAAGAAGGGGTGACTAGGCTTGACATCGACAGGAATAGACCCACAGAGCAGGAATGCTGAGTGTTTCGATCAGCGACATCTGCAATGAGTAAATCATTCGAAAAATATAGCATGGACTAGGAGAGTGCAGTTCACTCGTGATCATTCGTCGAAGCCTCAAAATGCGAGCACTCTGATCACCTGCAGTCTAAGGCAGTTGTTGAAGTGCTCAAGCGTTGGGGGCGACACCTGCTAGCTAGAAGATCCCGGTGTCCTCTTCTAGCCGACTCAGCGAGGAAGGAATCTCCGCGCTTCTCAGCCGGCTCTGCCATCCTCCGCGATCCACCTCTGCGGGTAGTTTCTTCCCCACAACGTCCCTGTTTTAGATCTGTCTCGCCGACTCAAGCCTTTGCGGAAGCCAGACCGGAACAATCCACTGACGGTTCCATACGTCGCGAAGGCATCACGAAGACCGGTAAGCGGGAAGCCAGGCGCATGCTCATCGAAGCTGCTTGAGCGACCAGTACCCGGCGCGGATCGAGAAAGAAAGGCCGCTCTATCGTCGGTCAGCTGATACGAACCGGCAGATCAATATGACAGGCCGCACCTAGGATATTCTCCTCAAAGCGGATCCGGCCACGGTTGCGCTCAATGGCGAGCTTCGCAATCGACAAGCCAAGACCTGCCCCGGCTTTTTCCCGTCCAGCCATAGATCCAGTGTAGAAACGATCGAACACACGGTCGAGATCCTTGACAGGAACACCAGGGCCCGCATCCTGAATAACGACATGCTGCATACAGGTTGAACCGCTCGTCTCTTCGGAGTAGGAGACCACGATATCCGATCCCGGGGGACCAAACTTAATGGCGTTGTGAAGCACATTCATGAGCGCTGCACGGATCAGCATGCGCTCCGCAAAGATGTGCCCCGCGACTTGGTCCCGGTGAAGCTGAGCCACCTTCATGGAACGTTCCTCGAGCAACGCCTCGAGAAGATCGACGACCTCATCGACAAGTTCCAGGAGTGTGAACTCACTCTTCTCGGCGATCGTATGCCTTGCATCCGCACGTGCGAGCAGGAGCAGACTTTCAACTGTTTGACTAAGCCGATAGTTCTCCTCCAGCATGCTACTGATCGCTTCCCGATGAACGCCTTGCGGAACTCTATGCGCGAGCGCAGCCTCTCCTACGGCCCGTATCGCAGAAAGCGGGGCACGCAGTTCATGAGCGGCATCTGCGGTGAAACGCTGCAGCTGTTCAAACGATTGCTCCAACCTTTCCAGTAGATGGTTGACCACTCGACCCATGTGACCAAGTTCGTCGTGTTCATTCTCCAAGTGGAGACGATCCTGCAAGTTATTCGCGGTGATCTGCTCGGTCCGCGAAGCCATGTTGTTCAGTGGGAGCAGCACACGCTTTGCCGTTCGATAGCTCGCATAGCCTGCCAGAAGCAGCGTAATCGGTAGCGCCAGTATGAGCAACCCGAAGAAAACTGTCATACGGTTCCACAATGGCGTAAGACTGTAACCCAGACGGATCAGAAGCATGCGTCCCCGCACAGGATGTTGATGGCTGATAAGCAATACGCTGACACCCCTGTCCGTCCGCACGATGCGGCGGTTAAAGGACTCTGTACCTTCGTCATCAAAAATCGGTCCGCCCAGAGCTGCTCCCTGGAGCGTCTCACTCCGATACAGTACCTGGCCGGATAGACTTCGGACTTCCATCAAACGATCTGTAAGTAACCGCGATTGCGGCTTAGTGTGGAAATCGTCACGAAGCGCTAACCGGCCTTGATCGTCGAAGCGGAACAGTCCCTCTACAGTTTCCACGTCCTGAACTTCGTCGTGGAAGATTTGGTTCGTCAGGAGCACGTATTGGAAGCTGAAGACGATAGCAATGTACACCGCGAGCACAGCGGCGAGAACGAGCACGAGCCACAAGGTCATTCGAGTGCGGACACTCTTCGATCGAAGAAAAAGCATCATGGCGTCTCTCGAAGAGTGAAGCCCACGCCGCGAACGGTGTGGAGCAACTTTTGACCGAAAGGGTCATCGATCTTGCGGCGAAGACGCGTTATCTGTACGTCGATGACGTTGTTAATGGGACTGAACCGCGAGGTCTCCTGCCAAACGTCTGCGGCTAACATGTCGCGAGACACAGGCTGATTCCGGTGCTCCATAAGATAGACAAGTAGGTTGAACTCGCGATTCGTCAGTTCCAGCGGAGTTCCCGCCCGTGACACAGTGTGTTGGTCGCAGTCGACTCTCAGGTCGGCTACTTTGAGGATCGTGTGAGCTCCGCCTTCCAGCTTTAATCCCCGCCGAAGAACGGATCGCGCACGCGCGCTCACCTCGCTAAGAGCAAATGGTTTTCCGAGGTAATCATCCGCACCCTCGTCGAGCCCTGACACACGGTCGTCGACGGAATCCTGAGATGTCAGGATCAGCACACGGAGGCTCTTATCGATCGCCCGCAGGCCCCGCAACACCTCAAGCCCGTCGATGCCAGGAAGGTGGAGGTCGAGGATCGCGAGGTCAGGAAGAAGTCTGACTGCCTCCTCAAGCGCCGCTTCACCCGTACTTGTCACCACAACGGAGTAGCCATCGTGTCTGAGTTGAGCAGCTACGGTCTCAGCCACCTTGGCGTCGTCTTCAATAATCAGGATTCGAGGCGGGGGACGGGAGGTCGAATCGTCAGAGCTCATGCATGGGCCTCCACAGCAGAGCTTCGTGGACGGTTCCTGTATGCCAGGTAGAAGCCAGCGGGAACGAGAAAAACAGTGAACGCGACGGATAACGTAAGTCCGCCAATCAGCGCCTGTGCGAGAGGAGCGTACGACTCACTGCCTTCGCCAAGCTTGAGAGCCATAGGCAGGAGTCCGATAAGAGTCGCAAGTGAAGTCATAAGAATAGGACGAAGCCGGACACGGCAGGAGGTGACAATGGCCTCCTGTACCCGCATCCCTCCGCTGAGCAGGTGATGCGCAAACTCAACGATCAGGATGCTATTCGAAAGCGCAATGCCGGCAAGCATGACCACACCCATCAAGGACATGACATTCAGAGTGGTTCCCCAGAAAAGGAGCGCGAGGATCACGCCTGTGATGCCAGGCGGCAGTGCAAGGAGAATGATAAATGGATCAAGAAAGGAACGAAATTGCGCCACCAGGATCAGGTAGAGCAACAACACCGATAAGGTGAGACCGATAGCGAAACTGCGGAACGAGGCGTTCATCGATTCAACGCTTCCCGTAAGCTTGGCATCCATCCCGTGGGGAAAGCGCGTCTCCGCAACAATCGTCCCAATCTGTTTCGTAATCCTGCTGAGATCTTCCTGCTGTGGCCGAACGTACACGTCGACCGCTCTCCGAATCTGCGTGTGGTCAAGCTCCGTAGGCGCATTAAACTGCTGAATATTCGCCACCATGTCCAGACGAGTCGGCTGGGTAATATGCGCTCCATGGAGAGGGATGGCCCGAAGGTCGTCCAGCGATTGCACCTGTCCCTCCTTGTACATCACTGTGAGAAAGTAGTTGTTTCCGCTCTTCGGGTCGATCCAGATGCTCGGCGCAATCATGGTGTTGGAGGTGAGAGCGGTGATGATGTTGCTCACGACTTCCTTTTCCGTCAGGCCAAGCTCACTGGCACGTGTGCGGTCGATGGTGAGCCGGAGCGATGGGTAATCAACGTCCTGCGGAACGTAGACATCCGCAACTCCCCGTATCCTCCGAACCTTGCTCGCGATGTCCTGAGCAACGTCCACATCCTGCGTCATGTCGGAGCCGGTCACCCGTACATCGATTGGCGCAGGCGAGCCCATATTCAGGACGCCGTCAACCAGGCTTCCAGATGAGAAAAAGGCCTGCAACTCTGGCATCTGCTTCGCCATCTCCGCTTTGACACGATCGATGTACGCGAAGCTGCTGGTCTCGTGATCCGGCTGTAAGGCCACCTGAAGAAAGCCCGTGTGCTCGGCGGAGTTGGACGAGAACAGCGCTGAAAAGCCGGGGTCGACACCAACGTTCGAGACGATCATGCCGAGATCGTGCTTCGAAACAATCCCGCGAATCAGCGCTTCTAGGTGCTTGGTCTCCTGCTCCGTTGCGTGGATGTTCGTACCGGAGGGCGCTTTGAAGTTGATAACAAACTGGCCAGCATCGGTTCTGGGAAAAAACGAGAGGCCCATGAGCGGAAACAGCAGCAGGCTCAGCAGGCAGCCAAGACCGCTCCAGAGAAGGGTCGCGCGCGGCCATTCCAGCACCCGTTCGACCAGCTCCTCGTAGCGTACGAGCAGCCCTTCAAACCCTCTGTTGAAGCCGGCGGTAAATCGAACACCCAGCCCTGCCTTGGACGTTGACGCAAGTTCTGCAGTCGGCGCGTGATGCTTGCCATCAACCTCAGCTTGCGGGGCGGTGTGAGTCTCTCCGTGAGGGCTCTTGATGAAGTTCGCGCAGAAGAGAGGCACAACGGTCAACGCGACAAAGTATGAAGCGAACAACGAAACCACGACAGCAGAAGCCAGTGCGGTGAAGAGAAACTTACTGACACCGAAGAGCAGGGTCACCGGGAAGAAAACGACCGCGGTCGTCAGGGTACCTGCAAGAACAGGCAGGGCGACCTCGCTGCCGCCATTCTTCGCAGCAACGGCGGGAGATTCCCCTCCCTCCAGATGACGATAGATGTTCTCGAGAACCACAACCGAGTTGTCGATGAGCCGTGACAAAGCCAGCGCAAGGCCTCCCAGCATCATGCTGTTCAGCGAGTCTCCAGCGAGATGCAGGACGAAGAAGGTTGTAAGAATCGAGAGAGGAATGGAGAAGAAGACCGCGAGGGTAGCTCGCAGGCTGCCAAGAAACACAAGGATCATCAGACAGGTCAGGAAGAGACCAATACCGCCCTCATGCACCAGAGTTTCGATCGCGGTCCTTACAAACCTGGATTGATCGAAGGCGACCACGGTCTTCAGGGAAGACGGAACGTCATACAACGTCTTCAGCGTGGCACGAACACCGTCCACAATCGAGATCGTGTTCGAGTCGCCGCCCTGCTTGAAGATAGGTAGGTAGACCGCGCGCTTCCCGTCAACATGAACGACGTTGTACTGCCTGCTGAAAGAGTCTTTCGGCACCGCCACGTCGCCAACCCGCACCGGGTTCTGCCCCTCCATCTTCAGCGGAACGTTCGCGATATCATCCATGCCCTTGAGCATCGAGTTGGTGTAGATGTTGTAATCAAACCGTCCAATCTCTGCGTCACCTGCTGGAAGGACAACGTTCGCATCATTCACTGCTCGGACGACGTCCATGGGGCTTAGCTGATTTGCCTCCAGTTTGTAGGGATCGGCGTAGAGCATGATCTGCCGCCATTTTCCTCCGAACGGCTGCGGGACAGACGCACCCTCAACGCTTGCCAACTGATTACGCACAAAGTTCTGAGCCGTATCCTTCAGTTGGCTCTCGCTGAGACCTTCACCGCCTAGCGTGACCAGAGCCACGGGCATACTCGATGCGTCCTGCTTCAGCACGATCGGAGGGTAGGTCCCAGGAGGCATATCGTGAAGATCAGCCATTGCCAGGGTAGAGATGGTTGCTGCGGCCGCATCCGGATTGGTTCCAGTGCGGAAGTAAATTTTCACCAGGCTGACGCCCGGCAGCGACCGGGATTCCATATGGTCGATTCCACCCGCAAGCGTGAACTGCCGCTCCAGGTGGTAGGTGATATTGGTCTCGATCTGCTGCGGCGGCATCCCGGAGTAGAACGTCGCAACGGCCACTACCGGAAGATCAATCGGGGGAAACATATCGACCGGCATACTTGCTGTACTGACAGTACCGAGGATCGTGATGAGCAGACATACAACAAGGATGAGGTACGGATTTCGGATCGCAAATCCCGACATGAAGGGGTCTTCCTCTAGGTTCGTAACGGAACAGGTATCGATTCGTGCAAAGGGCCGTGACACTTAGCTGCGACCGTTAGCCTCTTGGTCGTATGCGGCAAGCTTTGGCTCGACCGTCTCGCTCTCCGCAAGGCCACTGTGGCGCCCCACTACAACCTGCTCTCCAACACGCAGGCCAGAAAGTATCTCCACGCGAGAAGCGGTCTGGATTCCGGTACGCACTTGAATCAAATGAAGCTGAGCATCCTGCACCGCCCAGACCTGGGGGGCAGTAGTCCCCAGCCCTTCCACCGCGTCCAGCGGAACGCTCAGAGCGTTCGGCCGATCGGCAAGGTGGAGATGAACCTCCGCATACATTCCCGGAACCAGGGCGCCGTCCAGATTGTTCACGTCGACCTCTGTCTCCATCGTTCGGGTTGAGGGCTGCAAGGAATCGGCGTATCGAGTAATCTTCCCCGGAAAGGTCTTTCCAAGCGTGATGACGTTCACATCCACAGGCTTGCCGTTGCGGATCAGCGAAACTGCGGTAACGGGAACGGGCAACATGAGCCGCAAGACACTGTTTTGCGCGAGTCGAACGACGGGCATCGCCTGCGTCTGCGACGAGGTACCTGCCTGGATCATCGATCCGGTATTTGCATAACGCTTGGTGATGACGCCGGAGAATGGGGCCCGGATGGTCGCATACTGCAACATCGCGCCAGCCCGGGATCGCTCCGACGAGGCCACCGCCTGATTCTCCTGTGCGGCTTGCACTGCGGACTCCGCACTCGCAAGCTGTGCTGAAGCTTCCAAGGCGCTCGATTGCGCCACGTCAATCTCCTGACGCGGTACAAGCCCGACTTCCTTCTTCGACACATCCACGATCCGGTCGTAGGAAAGCCGAGCGATATCCGCTTGTGCCTTCGCCCGTCGCACGGCCGCTTGCGCGGTGATGATGTTGGCTTGTGCGGCCGAGACTCCGGCTGCTGCCTTCCCTTCTTCATCCTGAAGCTCAGGAACCTCCAGCGTTGCGAGAAGATCGCCCTGCCGCACATGATCGCCGATGTCGACTCGGATAGTGCGCACATAGCCGGATACCTTCGCCATGACGTCAACATCTTGATACGGGGTGAACTCGGCGGTAAGGACCATCTCGTTGGAAAGGTTCTCCGTCTTGACTATCGCAACCGGAACAACCGGACTACTTGCAGCAGGTTCTGACGGAGCGGTGTGGCAGGAACAGAACAGCCCTGCTCCTGCCAGCGACACAAGCGCCAACACCGAGGGATGCACACGCATGGCGGAATTTCTCCTTCGATCGTTCAATTGAGCAGTCCAGTCGCGAAGTCCAGCGCCGCGCGCCGGCTCAGATAGGTGTAGTTCGCTCCAGCAGCGGAGATCTCAGAGGAAAACTCACTCAGTTGAGCCTCGTTCAGCTCGACGATGCTGCCCAGACCGCTGTCATAGCGCGCCTTCGCCAGCCTAAGAGCCTCCCGGCTCTGCGAGACGAGCCGAGCGGTTACGGCAAGGCTGCGAAACGCCTCATCGGCCTGATACCAGGCATCGCTCACCTGCTGCGTGACCTCCAGCCTCGTCTGTTCAACGTCGCGGCTGCGAGCCGAGGCTTCAATCTGAGCCTCGTTGCGTCGCGCCGCAAAGAGGCCGCCGTTCAAGATCGGAACATTCAGATTGAATCCTGCTGCGGCGTAGCTGTCGTGCAGCGTGTAGTCGTGAAACGGAAGTTCACCGGCCGCTCCTAGAACGCTGAGAGACGGGTAGCTCAGCTTCCGCTCAGCGTTGGCAAACTGTGTGGCGGCCGTTTGCTCCAATTGAACAGCCTTTAGGTCAGCGCGATCCCGCTGCGCCTGTCCCAGCAGTGCCTCTGCATCCGGCGGCAGCGCGCTCGGCAGCGCCTCCTCTGCAAGCGCCGACGTGACAGGCTGCGGTTCGCCCATCGCTGCTGTCAGTTGATCGCGCCGCTGATGCACAAGGCTCTCTGCCTGCACGACGGCTAGCTCGGCTTCACTCTCAAGCACACCGGTGAAGTTCACGTCTAAGGTCGATCGGAGTTGGCTCTGAGCAAGGGCGCCCACCTGTCTCGAGATCAGTTCGCGATTGCTACGGGCCTCACGAGCGGCTCGCAGCACGGCCTCCGCTGCAAGCACCTGAAAGTACGCGTCCCTCACGTCCAGACGAATCTGTGCACGAGTCAGAACAGAGAGCTCACCTTCAGCCGCCGCCACGGACCTGGCACTGCTGACCAGCGAGCTGGTTCTTCCAAAGTCGGTAACCAGCTGGGCAAGATTGCCACCATAGGCAAACCTGTTTGAGAGAGAAGAGGTCGTGATCGCTCCCGCCGCCGTTGAGGTTCCGGTATCCGCAACCCGAACACCCGTCGCATTGAAGGCCAGCATCGGAAAGAGTCCCGCTCGGCTCTCTTGCACACGCTCGTGGGAAGCCCTCTCTCGAAGCTGAGCTGCTTGAATCCTTGGTTGATTCTTGATCGCTCGGCCTTCTGCTTCGTTGAGCGTCAGCACTGCTGCCAGGGGCGTAGCTTTCCCTGGAGCAACAGTCTGCGGCGAACCACCGAGATCGAGCGGCGCTTGGCTCCACAGAGAACGTGCGTCTGCGCAGAGCAGCCCCGCGCACACAGCGAGAGCGAACCCTCTTGAACCAGGCATCAAGAGATCACCTTCGCCGATCTGACCGCTGCCTTCAGAACCTCCGTGGCATGCATCTCCACCATTCCGTCGGTGACAAGATCCAGCAGTTGCGGGAGCAACGCACGCACTCGACTCTCCTCGTCCACAAAGAAAATCAACACCGGCAGATGCTCGCCATCTACAAGTCCAGCACCGGTGGTGTGCAGCCGACCGTGAGCTCCGAAACCGGCATACGGCCGATACACAGTGGCGCCTGCAATGGAGTGCTCCTGGAGCAGGTGCAGAACAGCATCGTGTAGGAATCCATCGGCCGCACCAACGTCCTCGTTAAGATGTACGGAAACTTTAAGCGCGGGTCCTGTCTTGAGCATGGACTCCTCTGAAGAAGTACTAGCCAAACTCTAGGGTGTGCGCGCCGTTTCCCTCCTTACATCTTTCTTACATGTGCTTGCGCTTCGTTCTGAGCGGGGGCAAGTCTCTGAGCGCTCTGCGGTGCTGGGATGTCAGGAACTTGTAAGTTTCCGCCGGCCTTCGCGGTGGTGAACTAATCCTGTTGCAAGAGGAGGTTCGCATGGCTTGGAAGGCAAAATTATCAACCGGATGCATGCTCGTAGGGGCGGCGGCAGCTTGGGCGCAAACGTCGCAGCCGCAATCGTCGCTCCCGCCCTCTGTCACGTTGCCCATCACCTTCACCGCGACGGTCAATGCCAATCACGCCCACGTGGGTGACGTTGTCACCGCCAGGACCATGCAGCCCACCGTGCTCGAGACTGGCGAGATGATTCCCGCTGGCGCGAAGGTGACAGGTCATGTAGCCAGAGTGGACGCGTTCGCGTTTGACAAGACGCCGTACGCCAAGCAGACAGAGTCCGTGCTCGCCGTGCACTTCGACTCCGTCATGTCGAGCAAGGCTTCCCACCCGCTGAATGTCTACCTTAGGGCGATGGCCGATCCGCTGACCTCAGCGGATGCTCGCAAGCCTCGGCCAAGCGACGAGGATCCGGAAGGCACGCTAAACCAGGTGGGCGGGGAACTGTACAAGCCGCACGCGGGCGAGGTCATCAACATGAACGAAGATGTAGTTGGCTATAGTCGGCATGGCAACATCGTTGCCCACCTCATACCCGCTCGGGGCAACTCGCCAGACGGCTGTGACGGCAGCAACACCGAGCAGCCAGTTGCCATCTTCTCCGCAAGTGCCTGCGGACTCTATGGATTTTCCGGAACCCAACTGCTAAGCAGCGGACGCTCGGGGCAGCCATCCACTGTGGTGCTGTCAGCCAGACGCACTGGCGCTGTCATTTGGAAAAGCTCTACTGCACTTTTAGAGACGCTACCAGAAACACAAGTAAGCGCCCTGAAGTAGTTGAAGCCGGTGGTGGCGCCACCGTTCCGTGTCGCCGTAAAGGCTACCGTAAGCAGATCTCTTCGTCTTTGCGGATTTGTGATGCCCGCATGGTGAGTTTGGCAGGGCACACCCGCATCTGCGGGACTTTGTTTAGGTGCTTGGTGTTGCGAGAGATTCAACCTCATCACACTCTGGAATCACATAATCGGCGTGTTTAGTCGAGTATCGTTCGGCATGAAGCATGCTTGTTCGAAGGAACGACTCTCCAAACAAGGGTGCGTGCGACCTCAATCGATCACGTCGCTGTCTCTGCAGTTCGGAATACCCCAACAGCAACTCAGACGCCGCTAATCCGAGAACTGCCGTTGACACAACGACCAAGCAACACACACACGAGTGTGGTGCAGGCCTCGCCTCCCTAGGTCTTCAGGCGCGGGAAGGCCGTAATCCGCAGTTTGGCAGCGCCGTAAGGAACAAGCGTGAGTGTCTCTTCCACTTCTTCGCTCGTCGCTGGACTTTCGGGCAAGGTATTTGCAACGCCATCCTCAGCGCGCCAGGAGGCAACCCGGCGTGCAGCGACCTGGAGCTTCACCGGCGTTCCGACCAGGGAAAAAGGCGTTCCGCCAAGAGGATGTTCCTCCACCAGCAGTCCGTGTCCCGGGTCTTCTTTCAGCGAAAGCGCATAGTTCCACGCCGTCGCCGGGAAAACCTGCCAGTCTGCAGTCATTCCGCGGGTTCGTAGCTTCACCCAGCTCTCGCCGATCGGATACGAGAAGACCAGAGGACCGCGCTCGATGGAGACAGACTCTCGATACCCGGTCTGAACACGCGGCTGCATCGGAAGGGTGAGATCAACGGTGTCCCCAGCATTCCATGTTCGTTCCAGCGTCGCCCATCCTGCCTCGATCTTTGCGTCCATCGATGCTCCATTCACCTGTATGGCCGCTCCGTTCGCCCACGCTGGGATTCGCAAGCGAAGCGGAAAGCGCACCGCCGCTGCCGGCGTAAGGGTCAAGCGGATAGCGCCGCGAAACGGGTAGTCCGTTGTCTCAGAAACCTGCACTCTTGTGCCCGCGACAGTCGTGTCCACCTCACAGGGCGAGTACGCCGCAGCCGCAAGTCCGCTATCGTGCGTCGCCATCCAGAGGCTTGCGGCAAACTTCGGCCAACCCTGGTGGAAGTTTGCTGTGCAGCAGCCGAAGTTCGGCTCCAGCCCATAGAGATTCGACTCCGGCCCATCTGTCGTCCATGGCTTCCGATGGAGACTTACTTCAACCTGGTTTGGCTCCTGGTTGTACTGGTGCGCCCACATATCGTCAGTGAAAGTGCCCGGAAGTGCATTGAAAGCGATCGTCTCCAGCCGATCGCCAAGCGTGGCATCGCCCAGAATCGCGAGTGACTGCTCGAGCGAAAACATCGTCTCGACCACTGTGCACAGCTCGGAGCCCTGCGATGGATTGCGGCCCGCGAAGTGCTCGTCACACGAGAACATTCCATTGGGGAGCCCATGATATTCATCCAGCTTCGCGAGCATCTGCTGCAGACCGCGTCGGTCGGCATCTTGCCCTGTGACCATGGACCACACCGGAGCCGCCTTGAGCGCCTGGCCATTGTTGACGCCATGAGACGCCAGCGCCGACTCACCAAGTCCGTCGTTCTGATCAAGCTTGATGGTCGCGGGCGTTACAGCTTCAGTGAAGCGAAAGTTGGCAAAGTCCGCCTGCCAGTCGAAGCCCTGCGTGTGAAGCAGCTTTGCGAGGTCCATCAAACTGGAATCGCCGTTCCGGTTGTAGAGCCACAGAACCGCCAGTGCATTGTCTTGCCAGCGGAACTTTCCCCAGTCCCGCAACGGACGGCTCGGCAACGTTTGAAGTTGGTACGCGAAATAGCGCTCGAGCAGAGGCACAACGCGCGGGTCGCCTGTGGCTTCTTGGTACTGAATCAAAGCCTTCAGCATGACCATGCGCGGCCACCAGTCTTCGTTACTTGCCGGTCCGATCATGCCATTCGGCGCCTGATGCGTCAGCGTCCACTCAAGATACTTTTGTGCCTTCGCCTTCAACCTGTCATCGTCCAGAAGGTACGCGAGTGGCACCAGACCATCCAGAAAATACGGGCCGCGTTCCCAGCTCTCGCCCGTTCCTCCAAGCCATCCACTGTTAGGACCGACATCTGCCCAGGTCTCATCAAGATGACCTCCCAGTCCCGTCGCCTGGATCTCCAGCTGCCGCCGAAGCCAACCAGCCGGGCGTACAGAGCCGAGAGGAAGCAGGTAAAAGGCATTCGGCGCCAGAGGAGCGCGATTGCGAACGACCGAACGCGAGTTTGGGGAAGTCTCCGAGACCAGCTTCTTCGCCGTCTTCGCGCCCATCCCAAACGCCGCTTTCTTGTCCAGAGCCAGACCAGCCGCTCCGCTGAGCAGCACCTTCAGTAGCTTTCGACGCCGCAATAAAGTCATTCTCTTCCCCTTGTAGATGGTCTCGTTCCTGCGGCGCGGCGCAGCGCGGCGTGTTCTGAAACGAAACGCTCGATCAGTCTCTCGTCACGCAAGCACTTCGGTCTATAGTCCAAGTGGCCTACAGCCTAGCGCGTCACGGATCGGATCGAATGTGTGTCGAGTGCCCGCGCTTATCGCCCGGATCCTTAGCTCTCAATCGAGATAAGCCCGCGTTGAATGGCCGTTGTCGCCGCCTCGGTGCGATCCGACACTTCCAGCTTCTCCATAATTTTGAGCACATGATTGCGCACGGTGTTATCACTGATTCCGAGCGTATGACCGATCTGCTTGTTGGTCGGCCCACGGGAAAGAAGCTTCAGGATCTCCAGCTCTCGTGCCGTAAGATCGCTGCGCACCATGCGCTCCGCCAGGCGCGAGGCAATATGGCGCGGAATATATCGTTTCCCCGCATGTACCGTACGAATCGCCTCAAGCATCTCCCGCAACGAGGTGTCCTTCAGCAGATATCCTTGAGCTCCTGCCTGCACCGCGCGATAGATCTCCTCATCCGTCTCGTAGTTCGTCAGGATAATGACCCGTGCGGCTCTCCCGGCCGCTTTAAGCGCCTGCAACGTCTCCACTCCACTCATACCGGGCATGCGCAGATCGAGCAGAATCACGTCTGGCTCCCGTTCTCCCGTAAGCCGCAGAGCATCCTCCCCGCTGTGCGCGGAACCAATCAGATCCAGCTCCGCTTGCGTTCCGAGCATGCTTGCCAGTCCAGCCCGAACGACCGGGTGATCATCCACGATAAGAATTCGAATTGAGCTTTCCGGTGGTTGCGACATGGCGTATCTGTCTCCAAAGCTGTTCCGCTACGATCGGCGATCGAGCCGTCGCAGCTCTCAGAATCTTGGGTCTGCAGCAGATCGAGACACAGGTGCCAGCCCCAGGGCTGCTGCAGATATCCAGCGTAGCGCCAATAGCAGCAGCGCGTTTTCGCATGCTCCGGATGCCGAAGCCGGTCATCTCCTCACTTGCGCCAAACCCGCTTCCGTCATCCTGAATCCGAAGGTGCACAAGACCCTTTTCGTAGATCAGCTGGATCTCCAGCGTCGCGGGATGTCCGTGACGAACGGCATTCGCGAGAGCCTCCTGACCGACATGATAGAAGGCATCGACGACTCGCAGCGGCATCCTCTCCGCCTCTCCATTGCAGCTGGCCAGAACTTCAACGGAACCGCCTTCAACCAGCCGCGTAGCGCACTCGCGGAGTGCCTCGACCAAACCTTCGGATCCGGGCTGGATGGGACGAAGCACCGCAATGCTGCGGCGCGTCTCCTCATGGCTGTGACGTACCAGCTCACTGGCCAGGTCGAGTTGCTGCTGCAGACGAGGAAGGCCGGACGGCATGCCTTCCCGAATAGCCTTCAACTGAAAGCCGATACCCGCGAAACTTTGCGACAGCGTGTCGTGCATCTCGTATGCCATGCGCTCGCGTTCCTCGAGCACGGCTCGCAGGCGCCAGCTCTCGACGCGGTGATAGAAGAGATTGACTCCCATTCCCACCAGAAGCAAGGCCAGCACCAGCAGCAGGGCGTGTCGCGCGTTCCACCAGGGCGGTCCGGCTAGCACCACAGCGTCGTCGCTGGATCGCAGCAGCAAAGCAAATGGCACTAGGTCCTGCGTGTAGAGCGAGTCGGACACGGCGACACCTCGCAGGCGCAGCATGCTTCCGGGCTTCAGTCCGCTGTAAAGGGTGTCTCCCCTGCCCCGATTCATAATCGCCCGAAAGGACTGCGGACCAGCCTCAAAGGTGAAGATGAGGCTATCCCCTGAGCCGTGCTCTTTGCCGGAGAGGCGTCCTTCCACCTCGATAAACGTAGCGTCGAAGGCCCCGGTCGCAGCCTGCGATGCGGTGACGGAGACCGGTGGCATCGGTGTGCTCTCCCACAGCACTCGAACGCTCGCGCGATCCAGCCCTGAGCTGAAGGCGCTGGCACGGAAAATCCCGGTCACCTCAACTTCATCGCCTACCTTCAGTGCCTGGGGCTGAAGCTGTTGCACAGCCACCCCACCCGTCGCATCCTGCACATACACCGCCGGTGAGGCGAGCACCACCGTGCCATGAACTGTCGCCTGTACCGGTTGAGAAAGTGCCAGAAGACGAAGCGAGTTAATCGGTTGCGCCGGCGAACTGGACGGCACCGAACGCGAGGCAGCCGTCGCATACAGGTCCCAGGCGCTCTGCTCTACAGCTGGACGGCCGCTCGCGTGTGCCGATATCTGCTCTGCGCCCGCCAGCATCTCCGCAAGGTCCGCCCGAGTGGCCGCGCGAACAACAACATTGCGCCACACGCCGCCGGACGCATAGGAGCGAAGGCCCGCCCTGCCTGCACGAATACACTCCTGATCCGTGATCCCGATCGCCGTTCCATCGTGCGGATCAGACACAAGACTCGCCCGCACGGCGAACTGGCAGCCATAGGCAAGTAGCTTCAGATGGTACCAGCGGGATGCGTGAACGCCAGGCTGAAGCTTTTGAGTCATCTCGACCCACTCGTGTCCTGCTCTGCCGATCACGAGAGATTGATCAAGCGTCCGCAGTCCCGCATAGTAGCCGGTATACGCGTCCACACCCTGCTCTTCGTCACTTGATCGCACAACCAGGCCAGCGTCGCCGCCCAATCCAAGCAGCATCACATCTGCCTCGATCGAATAGTCTTGCCATCGCGGCGAACCCGTAAGCAGCTTAGCCCCCCGCTCATCGGAGTCGTTGCGCATCGACCCATCAACAAGCTCCCAGGTACCACCGAAAGCCTTCCACTCATCTGCCTTGCCTTGTGCAAAGGAATCGCGGTACGGCAGAGTGCGATAGTTACTGCGCGCGTAGGTAGCCGCACACACGACCACGGCAGACAAGGCAGCTCCCAACAGGAACAACCAGGGTCGTCTCAGTGCATCCCGGCCGCTCATTCCGGTGCCGTCGTTCGTGTCAGATTGGCTTCCCCGGGCTTCCATCGTGCGTACAGCATCGCCTGCACGTCCGGACTCTCTGCATTCTCGCGGGTCACCAGCAGGGGTTTAAATTCGACCCGCGGAGGCAGACGTTGACCCTCAAGACGAGCATGAATCAGTTGAACAGCTCGTTCTCCCATACCCAACGTATTTTGCACAATGACTGAATCCAGATTGTCGTTCTCAAACGGAAGCGACTCCGGATCAAACCCGATCACTTTGACCTCGCGATCACCGAGAAGGTTCGGGTTCCTTGCGATCGCGCCCTGTGTGGAGGGAGCGGTCAGCGCAACGATAACTTTGAGTTCGGGATGCGTGCGGAGCATCTCCTCCGTGCCCTCCTGCTCATGTCCGAAGTTGAAGGTTCCCATCCGTCGCACCGTGACGTGCACAAGTGGGTGCTCTTGGGCCAGACATTGCTCAAAGCTCTGCGCCCGTTCCACAATGCCTGCAACGTCGGTGTTAATGCCAATCAGGGCCAGCTCTCCATGATCGTGGAGCAGTGCTGCGGCTCGCTCCGCCGCCATACGCCCTCCCATCCGCTCGTCATTGAGAACATACGCCAGGTTCTCACCTGGAGGAATCGGCAGCGGCGACCCAACAATGATGATCGGCAGACCGCTCGCCACAGCACGGCGAACCGGCGTGATCAAAGCTTGCGACTGATCTGGCGCCAGCACCAGTCCCCGATACCGCCCGGCGCGAACCCGGTCGACCAGCGCAATCTGACCGTCGATATCGTCTTCACGCGTGGAGGCATTCCAGTAAATGTGCTCCCCCAGAGCCGCCGCCGCCCGCTGTGCACCCACATTCTCTGGCTCCCACAGAATCGTCCCCGAGGTGCGCGGGATCACGGCGATGCTGGTCTGCTCCCTGTCGCGGCAACCGACACTGCCAGTCAGGAAGATCAGAAGAAGTCCGGTTCCCCGTCGCAACCTGCTCGTCCACATCTAGGCCGATCACCTTTCGTCCCGTCAGCCTAAACCTCCACGGAGGAGTTCTCTGTAGTTCATTCGTACTAGAGAACCCTGAGCGGAATGAAACTTGTCATACGTGTCGGGCGCTGTCTACAGTTGGCTCCGTTCCGATTTCAGGTTGAGCACACAACAGAACTTCTCCGATCACGAAGACGTGATGACCATCAGGACACCCAGAGTGTACCCCGGCACGCAGTCGACGATCTTCCTTGAGGCCACATGATGCAGAGCATCGTTCCCACTCGCTTTCTCCGCCGCGTAGCGGTCGCCCTTGTCATGTTGTTTGGTGTCTCCATCGCGCACGCGCAGTTCACAGGCGCTGTGCAGGGTACCGTCGCGGACCGCTCCGGCTCTGCAGTCTCTGCTGCCCAGATTGTCTTGACCAACGTCGACAACAAGGTAAGCCAGACAGTGACCTCGAACGACTCTGGCGCGTACCGCTTTCCCTCTCTGGCGCCTGGAAACTACCAGGTGGTCGTCACCGCATCCGGCTTCTCGTCCGCCAAGACCGCCTTCACGCTCACGACGGCCGAAACACGCGACGTCCCGATCAAGCTCTCTGTTGGTTCTGTCTCGACTCAGGTGGAGGTCACCGCACAGCAGCCTCTGCTGGACACCTCCGACAGCCGGAATGAACTAACCCTCAATACGGCCGCCTTCGAGCAGCTTCCCTTGGCCGCACGCAATCCTCTCGCCCTCATCACGCTCGCGCCAGGCGTAACTGGTCTCGGCTCCGGAACAGCCACTAACTTTAATCCAGAGAACAGCGTTGACGCGAGCGCGAACGGTCGTGGAGCGAACGCGAACCAGTACATCGTCGACGGACTCGACGTCACGTCCAGCATCCGTCCGGGTGTGGTCAACCTGACACCCAACGCCGACACCGTTCAGGAAGCCGCCGTTCAGACCAACACGTATACGGTGGACTACGGTCGCGCCAGCTCCATCCAAACCGTCATCACAACCAAGTCCGGCACCGATTCCATCCACGGATTTGCAAGTGAGTACTACACCTATCAGGGTCTCGCGGCGCGAGGCGAATACGGACCGCCGGCAGGCACACGCGTCGCTCCCTACCACACCAATAACCTGTCCTTCGGCGTTGGCGGTCCGGTCATTCCCCATCACCGGTTCTTCTTCTTCGCCGGCTACGAGCCCTATCTCTCCCTGGCATCGAACGGAACCACCAATCAGACCTTTGAAGATCCGGCCTTCGTCGCCTTTGCGACGGCCGCGCGCCCAAACAGTCCAGAGGTGGCGCTGCTCAACAAGTACCAGCCAGGCAATCTGACGGTCACGAGTGTGCAGAGCACAGCCCAGCAACTCTTCGGAAATGCCTGCGGGACAGCCGCGACGGACAACGTTCCCTGCGGCCTCCCCGTCATCGACAACGGCATCTTCAACTCGAGTTCGTACAACAACTCCAAGCAGTACAACGTCCGCGGCGATAAATACTTCAACAAAGACCGCATCTATGGCCTGTTCTATCGCGACACCATCAACAGTGGCGGTCCTGCGGCGCGACCTGCCTTTGCCACGAGCAACAAGTACTTCGTCTTCTCTGTTCAGGGCAGTGAAACGCACACCTTCTCACCAAGCCTCATCAACGAGGCCTACATGGGCTACAACCGGATCGAGGGCTTCGCTCCCGCTACCGGCAACTTCACCGTGCCGATCGTCAACGTGACAGCCCTTGGCACCGGCTTCGGTTCAGGCTTCGCGCTTGGCGACTACATCCAGCACAGCTATCACTGGCGCGACGTGCTTACGTACGTGCATGGCTCCCACGTCATCAAGGCAGGCTACGAGGGCTTCCACGGCGATGACATCGCCCTGTTCGCGGCGGCCTACTCGCAGCCCACCTTCCAGTTCAACAGCCTCATCGATCTCATCAACGACAATCCCTTCAGCGAGAGCGGCCTCTCGTACGATCCCCTGACGGGCAAGCCGAAAGCCAACAACTATGGCTATGCTCAGACCACCGGAGGGGGCTTCGTTGAGGATTCGTGGAAGGTCTCGAAGCGGCTGAACATCAACTACGGCATCCGTTACGACAACTTCGGCAATGCCTACCCGTCGCTCGCCGGTACCGGCCTGTCGAACCTCCATCTCGGCTCGGGCGCAGACTTCCAGACGCAGGTGGCCAACGCCATCATCACCCCGCAGAGCCACGTCTTCCCCGGCGATCTCAACTACGTCTTCAGTCCACGCGGAGGCTTCGCCTACTCCCCTGACGACACCGGCAAGATCCTCTTCCATGGTGGCATCGGTCTCTTCCACGACTACTTCACCCTCGGCAACTCAGAGAACGGACTCAGCGGCAACCCGCCGGGCTTCGCTCGACCCACCTTCAAGAATGATGGCTCCACTGCGGCTCCCATCTTCGGCTTTGGAACGCAGAACTCCTACCCGCTCGGCTTTCCCTACCCGGCCTTCCAGGGCCAGGCGCTCGACGCCAAGGGCGGCATCGTCGGAAGTCAGATTGGCGTCGCCGGCGTGGCCTCCAATCTGAGTAGCCCGTACACCCTGAACTTCAACTTCGCCCTCGACCTTCAGGCCACCCCGGAGTTTGTCGCCAGCGTCGGCTATGTGGGCTCTCACTCAGCAAACCTGATCGCCGCCGGTGGCAACACCGGCAACACCTCCTACGGCAACGACATCAATTCCTTCGCCGGCGATCTCATTCAACACATCAACTGCAAGATCACTCCGGCGACCAACACTGCGCCGGCCTCAAGCTCCTGCAGCGGCGTGCAGACTCGCCTCAACACCAGCTTCGGCAGCATCAACTACGCCTTCAACTCGTCGTACGCGAACTATCATGGGCTGATCGCCTCCGGTCGCGGCCGCTTCGCGCGACGCGGATTCCTGACGGCCTCCTACACCTGGGGTCATTCGCTCGACGACTGGCAGAACTATCCCATCGGCAATCCCATCAGCCAGTTCTACGCAAGCTCACCCTACGACATCCGCCACCGTCTCTCGGTCGGCGCATCATACGAGCTTCCCGGAAGCCAGCTTCCCCACGCCTTCGCACGCAGAGCCCTCGGTGGCTGGACCGTCGCCGGCATCTCTGTCCTCCAGACGGGTTCCCCGTTCACCGTCTACAACGGCGCAGCCTTCAGCGCACAACTCATCAACCCCAGCCTTCCTGCCACCGCCGGCAATCTGCAGTTTGCTCCAGGAAGCGGAGACTACAACGCCGACGGCAACAACAACGACTACCCCAGCGTCACCTCGTACGCGCAAAGTCACCATCGCGGTGACTACCACACCGGCCGCGGCGTTCTAGGATCATGCTCCGGCGCCATTCTTCCCTGCGGAGACTTCGTCCTGCCCGCCATCGCGACGCTAGGCAACGAGCGACCAAACCAGTTCCGCAATCCCGGCTACGCCGACTACGACTTCACCCTCAAGAAAGTCACAGCGATCAAGGAACGCTTCAATCTCGAGCTCCGCCTGGATACGTTCAACGTCTTCAATCGAGTCAACTATGGCAACGTCGATACCAACTTGCAGGACGGGAGCTTCGGCCAAAGCGCCGGAACTGCAAATCCTGCCCGTAATATGTTGCTTGGTGCTCGCCTGAACTTCTAGCCCGCGGCTCCTTCTCAGCGCTTGCGGGCAGCGATCTCTTCAGGTCTGCTACCTCTAACGGGGCTGAACGCATTGCTTAGAAAAGCTCATTCAGGAGATCTTCTCCGGAGACGTGCCGAGCGGAAGACGAACACCGCATCCCGGCCAGCGAGGCACTCCCCGAGATCCGATCACTTCGTCAACATGGTCGCCTTTGCGTTCATAAGCCTGGTTGGCTTGCTCGTCTGTCCAACCTTTCTTCACGCCCAATCCACCTCACCCAGCCAGGCGGACGTCGTCAGCGCGCTGAGACGTGCTGACACGCAGGGTGCCCTCGCGCTGGCACAAACAGCTCTAAAGAGGACTCCGCACGACTGCGCTCTTCTCTCCCTGCAGGGCATCGCATTCACAGCAGTTCCGGATACAGAGCGGGCCCTCCACTCCTTCAGCAACGCGCTCACCAGCTGTCCCAGGTACCTGCCGGCCTTGGAGGGAGCGGCACAGATCCAGTTCGCCCAGCGTCGTGCCGAGACAATCCCACTCCTCGAACGTGTCCTGGCTGTGCAGCCGGAGAACATCACCGCGAATGCCATGCTCGCGACCATGCTGCGGGAAACCGGTAAGTGCAAAGAAGCACTCCCGCACTACGTCGCCAGCCAAGTCCTCTTCGCAAACCGCCCCGACCTCGTGCAGGGCTACGGCACATGTCTCGCCAACACCGGCGAGTTAAGCTCCGCCCTCGAAACCTATCAACATCTCCTTGCGACGAATCCGAATGATTCCATCCGCTACGACATCGCACTCTTGCAGTGGAAGAACCACGCCGCTGCGGATGCTCTGACGACGTTGGAGCCGCTGCTCACCGGTGCGCACGAGGTACCAGCGTTGGCCTTGGCCTCGAAGATCCACGAAGAACAGGGTGAAACTCCAAAAGCCGTAAGCTTGCTCCGGGAAGCCATCCTGCAGTCACCGGACGATGTCGAAAACTACATCGACTTTGCCGCGATTGCATTCGCGCACACCTCCTTCCAGGTCGGCGTCGACATGCTCAACGCGGGCCTGAAGAGACTCCCGAAGTGTCCACCACTTCTCATCGCACGCGGTGTGCTCGAAGTGCAACTCTCACAGACGGAAGCCGCCATCGCCGACTTTGAATTGGCACACAAGCGTGATCCGAAGCTCTCCTTCGCCATGGATGCCATCGGCATCCTGCATAGCCAGCAGCACCTCAGCACAGACTCGTTGGCGCTCTTCGAGTCGCAAGCGAAGCTGCATCCAGACGACCCGCTTCTGCAATACCTGCTCGCCGAACAACTCGCCGAAAATGGCGCTCGCAGTGATCCGGCCCAGCTTGAAAAGGCCATCGCAGCCGGTAAGCGAGCCGTGGCCCTCGATCCAGCCTACCGGGCCGCGCACGATCTGCTCGCTGTTCTCTACGTGCGAAGTAATCAACCCAAGCTGGCGATCGAACAGGCCGAGGCCGCTTTGGCTCTTGATCCCAACGATCAGGAAGCGCTCTACCAGGAGATCCTATCCCGTCGACGCCTGGGGTACACGGCCGAGGTTAAGGCGCTGACAGCGCGCCTGGAGGACGCCCGACGTACAAACGCAGAGAGACAAGATAGAAGCGGCAGATACAGCCTGCAGGAAGAACCAAGGCATTAACTAAATTCCTCGCTGTATCCGGCTGCCAGCAGGAAGCGAACACATCGCGATCGTCACCGAAGAGAGGGGCGAAAAGCTAGATCAGATCTTGCGAGAAGCTCCGGTACATCGCGCGCCCTCGCAGATCCTGAGTGCAGCCTTGGCAGGCACTCAGGAGACGCCGTTAAAGCGACGTCTTATTCGCCGTAGTGATCGCTCATCATTGATCAATGCTTCCTTAGAACGTCACTCTCGCCGCGATCTGCAGACTTCGCGGATCTCCCACCGCCGTAGCCTGGCCAAACGTCCTGTTCGCGGTCAGCGATGTTCCAAACGTGCCGTTCGGAATCATGTCGTTCCTGTGGTTCAACAGGTTGAAGGCTTCAGCTATACCCTCCAGCCGAAATCGATCCGTCAACGCAAACGTCCGGCTCAGCCGTGCATTCACCGCGAAGAAATCGAAGCCGATTCCTGAGTTACGGCCGATCAACGCTCCCGGAAGTGCCTCTGTACACGCGTTCACGCCGCCATTCGCCGCAAGGCTATATTCCCCCGCGCACGGCCGCTGCGTCGTCCCTTGCTTCGTGGTCGTCCCCGTCATAATGTTGAACGGCAGCCGCGAGTAGTATTGAAGAATCGCCCCGAAACGCCATCCATGCGTGAGGTGATCGGCATGGCTCAAGGCCTGTTGCGTGGAAGAAAATACCGTCGTGTCAAACACGACACGATGCCGTTGGTCATCATCCGATCGACCTCGGTCCTCCCCTAGGAAGAAATAATTCACGGGTGCACTGAAGAAAAACTCTCCCACATCATCTGTCGCCTTCGACCACGTATACGAAAGCCGTGCGCTCACCCATGAGCTGGGTCGCTGAATGACCGACAGCGCCAGCCCGTCGTAGAAGGAATCAGCATTCGACTCGTACTCACGATTGTTGCCGAATGTAGGGTTCGGCCGCGTCCCATCCGCATTGATATTGCTGTTGATCGACGCGAGCAGATGCTCCCCTCGCAGATGCTGATAGCTCACACCAACACTGCTCCGGCTCGACAGCTGCTGCTCTACTTCGAGACTTGCTTGCTGCGAGTAAGCATTCTGAATAGTCCGATCCATCGTGGCGAAGTTCAGGAGCGCCCCCGCCGGTGGTTCGCTCGCAACACTCGGAAAAGCAGGCGCCCCCGCCTGTCCCGGACTGAAGGTGTAACTCAGCAGCTTCGCCTCGTTCGCGTCAGCCGTGTTGTTAGCCGAAAGCAGAGCATTGGCCAACGCTCGCAAAGGAAGTCTGTCGTAGAAGACTCCATAGCTTCCTCGCACAACTGTCTTCGAATTCCGGTAGGGAGACCAGGCGAATCCTACTCGCGGGGAAACGTTATTCGCATCCGTGTGGATCGTCTTCAGGAACTGAAGATCATAGCGGACACCTGCATTCACAGTAAGGTTCCGCGAAACCTTCCACTCATCCTGCAGATAGAAACCTGCATTCGGGTTACTCTGAGTCACTAGGGGCGTACCGAAGGATTGTGTATACCCCTGCGTGTTGTAGGTCCCACTTAGAAAAGTATTGAGTGACGAGAACGTATACGCTCCGCGCAAAGACTGCGGAAACGTGATCGTGTCCCGGTTATAAAGAAAATCGACGCCGGTTTTAAACGTATGAGCTCCGCGTTGCATCACTAAGTTGTCGACGCCCTCGTACAAATAATTCAGTCGCGCCGTCGGCGAGCTGGAGAACCGCCCGAACGATGCGACACCTGAAATCGTGACTGCAGGTCCCACCTCATCATTCGGCGGCGCATTCAGATCGTCAGAGGTAAATTGGCCGCGAGTCTCATGAAACGTATGCGGAGAAAGAGCCACAATGTTGCTCACGGCCACCGTATGGTTTGTATCCTGCACGGCCGTTCCATAACTTACCGCCGCCAGGCTTCCCACTCCACGCGCGTTCACACTGTCGAGCCGATAGGTACTGTACCGAAGGTTGAACTGATCCTGTCCGCTGAATTGGTGATCTCCGCGAATAAAGCCATTCGTGGTATGAACCGTCGTCGGATACAGCGTCGTCGGCCCCAAGCTCAGGCTCAAAAGAGGAGCCTGGTAGCCAACCGCCTGCAGTCGCGCGTTGATCGACGCGGCATCCGCAGGCGCAATGGTCACCGTCCCATCCGTGTTCAATCGTCGCTGCTCAAAATTGGCATAGAGAAACGTGCGATCACGCTGCAGCGGCCCCGAGATGCTCCCTCCATACTGACTCTGCGTCAGCGGCAGTGTGCTGCGCGAGAGTGCGTTCCTCGCATTCAGCCTCTGGTTTCGAAGAAACCCATACAGGTCGCCATGAACCGCATTGCTTCCACTCTTCGTGACGATATTGAAGTAGCCTCCCAGCGCCCGTCCAAACTCCGCCTGGCCCCCAGACGTCACCACTTGGAACTCCCGAACCACGTCGAGCCCATAGACGTTACCCGCCAGCCCCGCCGCGTCGTCGTTCGCTGAAAGACCATCGACAAGAAAGCCATTCGAAAAGTTCCGCTGACTGTTAATGGAATATCCCTGTCCCAACACAGGCGAGGTCTCGGCAAACGTCTGCACGCTCGCCGTGTTCGTCGGCGAAACACCAGGTACCAGAAGCGCCAGGTCAAGAGAATCGCGGCCGTTCAGCGGAAGATTCATAGCCTCGTTCTCGCTGATCGTCTGCGCAATCTGGTTTCGATCCTGCTCCACAATCGGCGCCGCCGCACTCACATCGAGCGCCGTCGCAATCACTCCCGCTCGGAGCGTAAACGACACATCAAACGCCGATCCCACCGTCAGTTCCATCTCCTGCCGCGACTCCGCAAATCCCGGCGCATTGACCGTCACGGCGTATCGCCCGATCGGCAAGTACGCCACACGAAATCGTCCCTGCGAATCACTCCGTGTCATCTGCTTCTGATTCGTCGCCAGCTGCGTCGCAGCCACAGTCGCATCGCCCAGTACGGCTCCCGTGACATCCGTCACGCGCCCGGAGAGAGCTGCCGTTGTAACGGCGGCCTGCGCCTCGAGATAAGATCCCGAAGCAAACACAGCAAGAAAACCCAGCGCAAACACCTTAGCTCGAAACATCCATCCTCCACGATGCGCACAACACCCCGGGACGGGCGCATGCTTTCTCGTTGTTGACAGCAGCGAACTGAAGCGCAGGAGCCGAGATAGCCGGACCAGCCTCGGACTCACCTTCCCCTCATTGCATCTGCAGGAACAACGTCGCTGGTCCGATGGCGCCGCAAACCCATGGCTCCAAAACGTAGGCTGGCAGCCAAAGTCAAGGCATCGGACTCACGGGACTAAGAAGGCAGGCGACCATCTGACTGCATCCAGAAGACGCGGCAAACAGATCTGACCTGCGGGGAAATTACGAGAGCAACCTGCTGGGAGGGCCGCGTTTCTGCCGCGATCGATCACGCGAGACGCGTCGCTTCGACTCCGCCTGCGCTTCACCCGCCGGATGACTAACCAGGCCGGCAAAGATCGCCTCGCCTGTCGGCACAGTCAGCCAATTCGCATGGGCCGCCGTCACCACTCCCGGACAATACGGACACCGCTCAGGAGTCGCAGAGAAGCCGTTACCCTGCCGCGAGAGCTGGCTTCGCTCCGTCATGCTCATCAGGCAATGGTGTGATCCATTCCGTCGGCAGCACACCGGCACACCTGTGTCAGCCGCCGATCCTGCAGCGAACAGCGAGCTCACGAAGGGCAGCCCGAACAGCACCAGCAGAAGAATGGAAAGAGATCGGCGCACTGGCATCATTCAACACCAGCCGTCGATCCAAATGCAACGACAGCCATCATCTGACATCCAGACCACGAACATACCGCAGCGTCGACCCCACTGCGTGTCTAAGCCGCTTCGGGCGCCGGTGCCTGCGTCGGTGCTGGCTGGTTCGCCAGTGCCTTTAGTGTCTCTTTCGCCAGTGGCCGCTCGTGCAGCAGCAGCTCCGCCGCCCGAACCCGCGGATTCGCATGGAACCATCGCTGAAACACGTCGTGCGACAGCAGGTTGGTCAGCGCCAGCAGGCTCATCCCTTGATGGTGCGCCATCCACGATCGCACCATCACCGGCTCCTTTGTGCCCGCCGTATAATCCGCAGCTTCATAGAGCCCATACAGCCCCGTCCACCCCATCCCCGCCATGCGCCGCAGATTGCTGATCGCCTCCTTGCGGGCAAATGGCAGCGTTAGGAATGTCGAGTACGGGCTGATCACCGGACCATCCTCCGCGCCATACTTCAGTGCGAGCGCGGGAATCCCAAACGCCTGGTACCCATATCGTCCGTTCGGATCCATCGTTCCAAAACCAGACTCCGAGATCCCCCATGGAATCCCCTTCGTATGCGCCCGCTGGATCGCAATCGCCGAGTCGATCGTCCTCGAGATCAAAGTGTTCGGAAATGCTCGCATCCACAGCGCCGGCATCAGGTACTCAAACATCGTGCCCGTCCACGAGAGCAGCGATGCCCGCCCGTGCACCAGCACATGCGATCGATCCAGCCGAAACCAGGACTGCTGCGGAATATCGCCCTTCGCCACTGCAAGGAAGAACGCGATGCGCGCCTCGGACGCCAGCAGATCGTAACAGGCCGAGTACAGCTCACCCGTCGCGCCGTCATACCCGATCGAGAGCAACTGCCGGCTCTCCACCAGCAGAAAGCTGTAATCCATTGCGTTCGCGTGGTGCTCCGCCGCATGCACAATCTGCTCCACATCCCTGCCCAGTCGATCGAGCCGGCCCATCGCCGTCCGGAGTTCTTCCGCAAACTCCATCGCCAGCCTGTGCTCCGCCGATCCCTCCTTGGTGGCCGTCAGCACAGCGTCCACGCGGCATCGCAGCTGCTCTCCATAATCTCCCGTGTGCCCCAGGTGCGGCATCTCCGCATGCGCCGGATCGTTGAATGCCGGTATGTCATAGAGCGCCGCAAAGCGTGGCAGCAGCCATGGCACATACTCGGTTACAAATCGCACCAGCGCCCAGCGCCGCGCTTCCGCATCCCGCGCATGCCGCTCCTCGAGCGATCCTGCCCGTCCAGTATTGCTTGGCACGATCGGCGTTAGCTCCAGTAGCCAGGCGACCGCCAACCGCAGGCCCGCCGCCCCGCTCCCCGTCAGCGCAGCCGGCAGCGTCGCCGCCTCAGGCTCCAGCAGCCGGTGCAGCGATGCAAACGCCCGCAACTCCAGCAGCGGCCGCTTGAGCAGATCAAGCGCACCGCCATGTAAGGAGTACATCGACGCCATCAGGTTCCCGCTGTCCACCGCCGACACAATCTTCGGCG
>CAXTEE010000018.1:0-38622 GCA_964243375.1 uncultured Acidobacteriaceae bacterium
AGGCCATGCTCTCGCAGCCGGCGACCAAGATCTTCTTCAAGACCTCCGAGCCGCGAGCGGCGAAATGGATCTCAGAGACCCTAGGTGAGATCGAAGTCGAGCGCCTGAAGGAGTCCCGCACGCCAGGGCTGATTCGATCAAAGAAGCAGTTCGCCATGGAGATTGCCACCAAACCTCTCGTCATGGCGTCCGAGATCGCCGGGCTTGAGCCGTTCAGGGCCTACATCAAGCAGGAGAACCGGGTGGTGCCGGTGCGATTCCGGCTGGTGCCCAAGCGGGCTAGGCAGCCGGAGTTTATCGAACGCAAGAGGGTGGTACCGCAGGCACGGCCGGATCCTCTACCCGGCGCTCCAGAGTCACAGGCGTTAGATATTCCTGAGTCCAAACCTGTCCTGCCGAAGAAGCCGGTGCAGACGGCGAGGCCCATATCAGCCTTTGGTCAGAAGCAGGGAGTTGTCACTCAGAAGCCTAGCGAATGGGATGAGTCGCAATGGATCGATTGAACGCGTACCGGTCTGTCAGTTGTCTCCGAGAAGCCGACTTAACGGGACCTAGGCTCTATCTCTAGTCCCAACTCCGCTCATCGTGATATAAGGAGCCGAAAAGGTTGAGGTCTCCAGTATGTCAGTGAGCGCCACAGCCACTCGAGCGGTCCGAAGGCATAGACGCGGAGCCAAATGGAACTGAGTGTGAGATTAAGGGTCCAAACGGCAGCGACGACGAGATACCACTGGTAGAACTCGATCTTGCCGAAGAGCTTCCAGGGTCCCCAAGCGAAAAGAAATTGGCAGAGCACCGTAGTGAGCAGGTAGTTGCTGAAGGCGGTGCGACCGACGGCCGCGAGCGAGCGGGCGATTGGGGCCATCCAGTTGTTGCGCAGCAGGAGGAGCAGGACAGAGGTGTTCGCAAGTGCGCCCGCGTTGATCTCCAGACAGTATGGAATCCACATCCATTTGGCATCTGCGGTGGCGGTGAAGCCGGCGCGCTGCACCTGCCAGAGGCCGACCAGAACGATGGGTACAGCAATGGCATAGCCGGCAAGTGCGACAAGGACATAGTCCCGCCGTGGTCGCTTGTTGGTCAGGTAGCCGATCTTGTAGAGGCCCATACCGGTCATCATGGCGCCAAGCCACTCGAGGAAGCGGAGGCCGCCGAACTTGTATTTCGAGAAAGCTACCCATTCGGAGACGCGTCGTGGCCAACCGGCGACGAAGCCGAGTCGGCCTTGCTGGAGATCGTCCGCCTGGGCAGCGACTGCCTTTCTCTGCTGCTGCGCGGCCGTGGAGAGCAGAGTCTGTTGCTGCGGTGTGGCCGCCGAACCCGCCTCGCGGGCTGCGGTGAGCTGGGTTGCTTGGTGGATGGTCTGGAGAACGTGACGGCCACGGAAGACGCTGAAGGTGCCGCCCACGACGGCGACGAGCAGGCCGGCGGTGATGAGGGTGCGGGCTCTCAGGCGACGCAAGGGGTAGAGAAGACAAGCGCGGTGGCGGCGTAGTCGACAAGGATGTCACCGTGCCAAAGGACGATGCCGTGGAAGAGGCCGAAGAGGAGCAGCCAAAGGTTGCGGCGAAAGAAGATGCTCCGGCTGCGGACGGGACCTGAACGCTGCTCGATACGTTCGGTCAGGAGGATGGTGCCGGCACCGAAAAGCATGGAGAAGAGGATGCGCATCTTGCCTTCGGCGAAGATCCAGTTCGCAATAACGATGGCGTAATCAAGATGCGCGTGCCAGCCGACGAAAGCAGGCTTCGCGAGGCCGATGGGAAGATCAAAGACTGTCTCGCTTCCGGCGAAGGTTTCAATGTTTAGCAGGAGGATGCCGAGCAGAGCGAAGCCACGGAGGATGTCCAGGGTGGGCAGACGCTGGGCGAGTTGGAGAGGTAGTTCAAGGGGACCTGCGAGTTCTTCTGGCGTGGAAGCGGGAAGAACTTCAAACGAGCTTGGCAAATAGACCTCGTGCGTGTGGGTGACCAGTGCTAGGTCAGCGCCGTGAATGAGCGGCGGAGATCAAAGTTGCAATCATGGAAAATCCCGGCCGCAGATAAAGGGATCAAAACCACTATATGCGATCGTTTCCTGTCGCATGTTGGCTTAGATCCGGCCGTGAGCCGGACGGTCGATCATACGCAGAGGCTATTTGTCACAGCCTTTCGTACAAGGAACGAGCAATGTAGACAGCGTCACCTTCGCAGAACCGACATCTCTTCTGTCATGCTTACAGCAGCGAAGAGACAGAACGTTCCGAATCCGCTGGGCTGTAACAGTAAGCTGTTGCCATAATCCCATGCTGACGATCTCTAAATCCCTCTCCGGCGGCCAGGCGCGAACGTACCACGCGCGTGAGTTCGCGTCCGAGAAGGCGAATTACTGGAGCCGGGACCAGCAGGGGCATAGCGAGTGGCAGGGCAGGCTGGCGCAGCAGTGGGGCCTTGGAGGTTCTGTTGAGTCTGAGCACTTCGCCAGGCTGACTGAGGGCCAGCATCCCGAGACCCAAGCCCAGATGGTGCGGCACCAGCCAGCGAAAACCTATGCGAACGAGTACGGCAGAGAGATCACCTCAGTCGAGCACCGGGCAGGGTGGGATGCGACGTTCTCAGCTCCGAAGTCGGTCTCGCTGACGGCTCTGGTCGGAGGCGACGAACGGGTGCGAGAGGCACATCGCGAGAGCGTCCGTGTCGCGCTGAGTGAGCTCGAGCGCTACACCCAAGCCCGGATTGGCAATGTCCAGGCTCCGGAGATGACGGGGAAATTTGCCGCCGCAACCTTCGAGCATGACACCGCACGGCCGGTAAACGGCTATGCCGCACCGCAGCTCCACACCCATGCCGTGATCTTCAACGTGACCGAGCGGGAGAATGGACAGACGCGGGCATTGCAAGAGCGCGGCCTCTTTCAATCGCAACAGTTCGCCACCGGCGTCTACCGAACAGAGCTGGCCTCACGACTGCAGGAGCTTGGCTACGAGATCGAACGCGGAAAGCACGGCCAGCCGGAGATCAAGGGCTACACCCAGGAGTACCTCGAGGCATCGAGCCCCCGCCGGGAGCAGATCCAGTCTCACCTGCAGGAGATCGGCCGCGAGGGAGCGGGAGCCGCCCAGGTTGCAGCCCACCGTACCCGTGACTCTAAAGAGCTGCAATCGCCGGCCGAGGTGCTGCACCGGCATCGCGAGCTGGCCGCCCAGCATGGCCATCAGGCGGATTGGGTGGTGACGCGGGCGCTGGCCAATCATCACCGGCAGGAGTTCGATCCGCCCAAGGCAGCCCAACAGGCCGTGACCTACGCCCGCGATCACGTTTTTGAGCGAGCGGCGGTGCAGGACGAACGAGCGATCCTACAGGCCGCGATGGACCGCAGCATGGGACAAGCGTCTTCGATCCAGGTGCGGGAAGAGTTCGATCGACGATCGGCGCAGGGCGAGTTCCGCACCGTGCAGCATGGACCGCATGCCGCAGCCCAGCAGTTCACCACCGCAGCCATGCTCCGGATGGAGCGTGAGATCGTCGGCAGGATGCAGCAAGGAAATCGTCAGGAGGCGTTTTCACTGACCTCTGGCGCGAACCGCACCGCGGTCGTCGAGCAGCATCCGCAGCTCAATCAGGCGCAGCGCGGAGCGATCGAGCAGATCCTAGAAAGCCAGGGGAAGATCGTTGGGCTTGATGGTGTAGCGGGAGCCGGCAAGACGACCACGCTGGCCGTGATCCGCGAGGGTGTCGAGCGGGAAGGATACAAGGTCGAGGGCTTCGCTCCGACCAGCCGGGCAGCCCAGCAACTGAGTGGAGCAGGGATTGAGACTTCAACTCTGCAGGCCCATCTCGCCCGAGGCCAGCAGGTCGATACGGGAGAGAAGCGGCTCTATGTGCTCGATGAGAGCTCGCTGGCTTCGACCAAGCAGATGCATGACTTTGTGGGGCGGCTTCATGCGAATGACCGAGTTCTGCTGGTCGGCGACACGCGGCAGCATGAGGCGGTCGAGGCAGGCAGACCGTTCGCGCAGCTGCAGGAGGCCGGCATGCGGACGGTGAAGCTCAATGAGATCGTTCGGCAGCGAGATCCGGAGCTGAAGCAGGTGGTCGAGCAGCTCGCCCGCGGAGAAGTAGGACAGGCCGTGCAGGGTCTCGAGCGGCAGGGCAGGGTGCATGAGATCGCCAGTCCTGAGGCTCGTATCGCGGCGATCGCCAAGGAGTACGCGAGCTCGCCCGCGAACACGCTGGTGGTCTCGCCCGACAATCGCTCCCGTGCCGAGATCAATAGCCGCATCCACTCTGAGCTGCAAGAGCGCGGCGTCGTCAGCCGGGAAGAGCACCGCATCCAGGCGCTGGTGCCACGGCAGGATCTCACCGGAGCCGATCGCACCTGGGCCGAGCGATACCGCTTCAATGATGTGCTGCTCTACTCGCGCAGCTCAAAGGAGACCGGCCTCGAGAAGGGCGAGTACGCCCGGGTGAAGAGCGTCGATGCTCCCAATAATCTCCTCACCGTCATGCGAGCCAACGGGTCGGAGCAGACCTACGATCCGCGCCGGCAGCAGGGGGTTTCGGTCTACCGGACTGAAGAGAAGGCCTTTTCGGTTGGCGATCGCATCCAGTTCACCGCGCCGGCCAATGATCTAAAGGTGGCGAACCGGGAGCTTGGGACGGTGCAGAGCATCACCGACGATGGGCGGATTGGCTTGAAGATGGATGGCGGCCGGAGTGTCAGCATCGATCCACGGGAGTACCCGCATCTCGATCACGGCTATGCCGTGACCAGCCACTCCAGCCAGGGCCAGACTGCCAATCGCGTCCTCATCAACATCGATACTGAGCTTGGGGCTAAAGATCTGCTTAATAACCGCACGGCCTATGTGGCGGTCTCACGTGGAGCACACGATGCGCAGATCTTCACCAACGACCGTCAGCATCTGCCGCAGGCTCTGGGGAGAGATGTGTCGCACACAAGCGCGCATGTGCCGGAGATGCGGCAAGAAGCCACTGCGGAGCCGAAGCGGAGCATAGAGCCTGCCGAGAAGATCTATACGTGGGCCGAGCATGAACGCCACTGGACTCCGTTGAACAACGCGCTGACGCCGCAGGAAGCAGCTCAGTTTGGATGGCGAGCTGAGAGCGATGGAATCCAGAGCTATCGTCATCTTGAGACGGGCCGACACATTCACATCGCAGCCGGAACCGGTCAGTTCTACGATCAGGGCCGCAATGAGATTAGCGCAAAGAAGGCTTTAGATAACGCCTTGGCGCCAGGAAAGACACACTCACACTCGCGGGACATAAAGCACGAGCATGCCATTGAGCAAAGGGGAGGCTTGGGTCTGTAATCAGGCGCCTCCTCGTGAGGGCATAATTTCTCAAAAGAGTTAGCCGTCCTGAGAGGGCGGCTGGGATAGCACGTGTTGATGAGTTCACCTCTACTCACCCTTACGCCGAACGGATTTCACAAACTCAATCAGTGGCATACTCAATCAGAATAAGCGAATGACTGCACTTCACCAGCGACCGCGAGAAGCTGCCCGAGGCGCTTAGCCGGGTTGTTTCTCACCGAAGCGCTCATATGCCCGAGCTTATGGAAGGGACAGACTCCCGAAATTGTGGCTCAGCACGAGCATAGCTATGGCTTCGGCATCGGGATGTAAGGATCTCCTGCAAACCTATAATCCAGGGGCACAAAGACCCATGACTTGCATCTACGACTCATGGTCATCCTACGCACATAACTAAAGACCGGCGGGTACCGCGAATCTGGTCCGCGCAACCATCTTACAGTTCCGTCCTACTGATGGAGCGAACTAACTTGGATATCCTCGATACCGACCAGGAGAGTTGCAAGGCTGCGTTCCAGACCATCTATATAGCTGCTCGGAGGACCAATCGTCTTGCGGAAGAGCTCTAACCAGCATTGAATCAGCGCACTTTATAAGGCACCCTGAATGACAACTCCCTTGTTGATGCATGCAGTACGAGAGAGTAGGTATCCCACCCTGCGATAACAGGTGTGATTTCAGTGTCAGAAAGTTCGCCTTGTGTTACCCGCAAGTGATTCGGCCATATTGTGCCGACTTTACCGAAGTAAGATGTGGGTAGTGAATATGCCTCATCAGTTAAGGCTTCTTTTACAGTTATGAACGCGTAGTTCAGTTTCGCTATTTCAGCTATGATCTGAGGAAATACATCTGCAGTCAGCCAGTTGGCATGAAGAAGTACTACTTGCGCCGGAATTCTACCTATTGTAGAAAGGAAGAGTCTTTCGCTCTCCTGAACAGCAGCTCGTACATACTGCAGAAATCGTTCCACTAAACTCTCACGCGGCTCCATTGTTACAAACGCCTGTGATTCGTAGAGCTTTGTCCATAGCCAGTCCATTACGTCCACAGATACGGGACAGGCCGAATAGCCTCTAGATCGCAGAAATGTGACAGCTCGCTCTCGCTGCTCCGGTGTTATACCCATATCAAGGTACGGGTATCGGAACGGCTTGAAATCATCTTTTGTCAACGATGTTGAGACAGGAAGACCGATCTCGCCCCTGATGACATCCTCTTCCCAGATAATTGGGCTGCAGCTATGGAGTGAAGTGTGGCATGCAGTGTGATTCCCTAGAAGCAGTCCTCCCTCACTCCAGAGCTCGCTAAATAGTCTGCAGGCTTCTTCACTTTTAAATTTACTTGAGTTAACAAAGCCTGTTATTGGCACATGAGTGTCTTTGCACACCCTTGCTAGCATAGACGCCAATTGATCGCCATCGTATAATTCCCGCCCACCTGCAAAGGGCAGATCATCGATCGTTATTGCCATTTGCAACATTGCTGTGTTCTTAACGCTCGCTGGGATATCCGTCATGCTGAAACGCTAGTTTAGAAAGCGAGGAGAAGTAGGTGTAAACAAAAGCTGCCGACGTGAAAGCTAGCAACACGCGTAAAGGCTAGTGAATGACTAGGGATTTCAATGAGCTCAGTTGTCAGTAGGTGATCTATTTACGGAATCGATCACTAGGACTTCAGCGGGGATTTTCTCCGGCTTTAAGTAAAGTCCCGTTGCTTGCCTAAGCGAGTCTTCAAGTGGAAGCAGTGCATTATCCGGCGTATCAGGGTGAGGGTTGTATGTAAACCCAATATCATAGCTACCTGAAAGTGCTGTTTGGTCGACCACAGGAAAACCGCTCGCGTCAGATAAATACTTTGCAAACTGCTGCATCGACCAATTAAGACCTTGCATATCGCCGCCGCCAACGTGAATACGAAATCCGGGAAACTGAGCTCCCTTTGTTGGGGTCAGGTGCGCACCACCTTTCCCAACCATCAAAGCATATCCTTGCGTCGTTCGGACCTCGTGATGGGAGACAAGGTGAAATCTATCGCTCAACAAGTTCTGTAAGCGTGGTTTTAGTTCATCGCGGCTTAAGTTAACGCCTGCCTCTGGTTTTGCTTGAACGTCGAAGAGATCACTGTCGATCCAGCTACTTTTGCTGATGATCTGATCTTTATTAAGCCCATATGCTAATTGGATAAGTCTGTCGAGAGAGACATGGGCTGCGGTAAAGCTCCCGATGTTGGGTAAACTCCAGCTGCCCGTCGCCGGATCTGCGTTCGGAGCTGACTTTATAGATGCCACCTCAAATTTAACGGATGGAGAGCTTGGCTGGCCCGATTGCCCATTGACATATAAGGGCGACAACAAAAGGATGGCAAGCACGAATCGCATATAGGGGTTGAGAAGCACTCGGCGGAAAGATCTCATCACGCGCTTATTGTATATCGGGCGGCTCTACTGAAAGCTCCGAGCGCCGCTATCACAAGTCCTTGTGTCCTTTTGACTTGATCAGGCGGGATGATCCCTTGTATATGGAAACGGAAAGCTGGAAACAGTTGACAAGCCTTTGTGCGGGCCTTACCGTTATTTTGCGCAGTCGTCAAGGCCTTTCTGGCTGTTCACAACTGCGACACCCTACTTTGAAAGGCACTCCACATGGCCCAAAGCAAGCTCGGTCCTCTTGTTAAGCATAAACTTGATTCCGGCAAGCTATTTGCCGCCGGTTTCTTCATCAAAGGTTGTACTTGCGGTACAAAGTCAGCTTGCAGCACAGACGGGTCTGACGAGCCAGACATCTCCGGAGAGTAAATGTAGTGAGCTCTTAGGCCGTGTTGCTGAGGACTTTGGAATCTCGCAACACGGCGCTTTAGCAGAGCGGTGGCCTAATAACAAGAACCGACTTTCACTACTATTGCGACTTGAGTGGGCTAATCAGTAGAAGGTAAAGCGGGGTATCAGAGTAGTGATTTGCATCTTTAGCAGCGTTCGGGATTCAACGACGACCGAGGTGATGAGATGGCTCGCCTACTTAGGTGAGGGCAACATCATACGTATCAATAGTGACGATCAATCGCCAGAGATTCAGCAAATTGCCCTAACAGTCGACGAGCGGACTTTCTCTTTTTATTACAAAGGGAGTTGGATCAACCTCTCCGAGATAGGAGCTGTCTGGTACCGTAAGGGACGGCATTGGTTCTGCACTCATGTTCCCAATGTAGCCATAGATGCGAACCCAGCTTTAGCGACGTACTTACGGAAAAAGCTGGCAAAAGAACAGCTACGTCTTTCTGAATATCTTCACCACCTCATAAGTAAGACCTTGCCATCTTTAGGCTCGGCTCCAACGTGCGATCTAAATAAGCTCATTGTTTTACACGCGGCACTGGAAGTTGGCCTAAATGTTCCTGCTTTTACTGTGAGTAATAGCGAGAGTATTCTGTCAGAAGCGACAGAAACGAAACAGTGCATTACAAAGCCGATTGGCGACGTGGTCTACCTGTTCGATAACGAGCGAACTAACACCGGTTATTTTAGCTACACCGAGGATCTTGATCCACGCACCCTAAGGAAGTCTTCTAAGGACAATCTACCGTGTTCGCTCGTTCAGCAGAAGATAGACAAACAGTTTGACGCTAGGGTTTTCTACCTAGATGGTCGCTGTTTCGCAATGGCCATTCTTTCTCAAAGGGACGAGCAAACGAAGACTGATTTCCGACGATACAACTCCGTCCGTCCGAACCGTTCTGTTCCGCTCAGGCTAAAACCAGAGATTGAGAACAAAGTAGTGACCTTGTTTACTAAACTAGGTCTTAATACCGGATCTGCTGACTTTGTCATTGATCAAGAGGGACGGTACTTCTTTCTAGAGATTAACCCTGTTGGACAATTCGGCATGGTATCTATGCCATGCAACTACTATCTTGAGAAGCACGTGGCGTTGGCACTGAGGGATTATGCAAGACGAGGTTAACCTTTCACAAAGCCCGCTAGCGGACGAGGTAAGGGTAAGTGACCCGGAGAAAGGTGCTCTGCAGCCGGTTCGTACTATCCTGCAGCACGAGCTAGTAGACCTTCCTTTGAGTTTCCGGAAGCTGTATTTCAAGCCCGTAATGCCGAAAGCATTTGATGAAAGTCTTTTAGTCCACAATAAGCAGTTCCATGATGTCTTAATGGCCAGTGGATCAATGAAACCGATCTCGAAAATTATAGAGCTCCGCGAAGAGCTCGATTCAAGAGTACCTAAAGATGGCTAGAGACTGGAATGCCGTAGCTAACCTATTCATTCAGATCTGTGCCGACTGTATCCCCGTGAAGGGCGCTAGCAAGTCTGCTATTTATGATCTCACTCGGGGCGAGCTGTTTACCTTTCCTACTACGTATTATGGTCTTCTACAAGAGCTGCGATATGCTCGTGTCGAGGACGTCTTAGTAAACATTAGAGATCACGAAGAAGGGGAGCAAATAGCGCAGTTTCTCAACTTCTTAGACGAGAACGACTTTCTGCTGATAGTTGCAGATCCATCAGAATTCCCGCCCCTCGAAGAAAAATGGGATTTTCCAGGGCTTATTCAGAACGCCATTATTGACGTTGCTACCCAGCTCCATGACTTCTCTCGTCTTCTGGCAGACCTGAGTTCGCTAGGATGTCAGCACTTACAGGTTCGGGCGTTTACGGATCTTCTCACATTAGAGCAATGTAGCCTCCTGCTAGCTAAAGTACGTAACACCTCTATAGTGGGTGTCGAGTTGCTTTTGCGGTACGACGGAAGCACCGATGAGCAGTACGGTGAGCTAGTTAGATGCCATCCTGTTATTACTGCCTTTACTGTTCATTCAGCGCTACAGTCGCGCCTTCTTGAGGTTGATCATATCCATCCGTCGATGCAGGCCAGCTATCCTCTGAGAGAGGTGCGTTTTGTAAGACAGGAGATTGTTTCAGCGAATCATTGTGGACAAATCACACCAGAATACTTGACACTTCCTTCTGTCTCGTCCTTCTTTGAGGCTAAAACCTTCAATGGTTGTTTGAATCGAAAAATCTGCGTAGATGCTCAGGGCGAAATTCGGAACTGTCCATCTATGTCTGAAAGTTTCGGTAATGCTCAACAGACCACGCTGAGCGAGGTGGCCCGTCTCAGTGCTTTCCAGTCGAAGTGGGCTTTTGCAAAAGACCATATATCGATCTGCAAAGATTGTGAGTTCCGGTATGCCTGTTCTGATTGCCGAGCCTACCTCGAGTCTCCACGAGATCAGTTAAGCAAGCCTTTGAAGTGCGGCTATGATCCCTACTCGGGTGAGTGGCAAGACTGGAAGGTCAACCCGTCAAAAGTGGTGACAGCCGCTTTCTACGGGATTGATTTGTTGGAGAAATAGAGACCTGAGCCAGTGTGTACCGTGGGCTGCTTCGTATAGTCACGGCGCGCCGGGCGTATTGGCGTCCGCCAGAAGGCCTGGTGCAGGCTGGCTAGGCGGTACGACGGTTTGAGAGGCAGCCTAACCCACTGGTAATGGAGCGAGCCTGTAGGCCTAGAGGAAGAAAGAAGCTCGCGGCTGGTGCTGAAGACGCGACTGACGCTTGGATCAGCCTACTGCCTTTCTGAACAAGCGGATCGACTGAGGATTCCTGGGCGCAATCTCTGCCTTGGCAGTGTCGCAGAGTGTATCGGCTGCGTTGCAAAGTAAAGCCAGTGTCATACTCTATTACCTGAGCGTCAGTTTCCGCTGCGATAGGCTCGGTGAGCTTGAGGTTGACCTCTTCGCGGATGTTCAACTACAACTCTTAAAGAGTCTCTGGTGGAACCCACTCGGGCCAGTCTCGGTCGCAACAAGCTCTAACGTAAGTCGTAGGTTGCCTTCATTAGGAACTCAATGTAGCTAATATATTCATGATCCAAAGCAGTCGCTTTGCGTTCACGAATTCTCCCGCGGATCGACGCTTGCGAAGGGTTCACTTTGTAGAACGTACCAGATGATAGTGACAATATCTGGTCACTTATCGCGAGCAAATCGCACCAGCACTTCACTCTGAGGACATCATCCATAACATCCGGTTTCTCGGCACGCACCGCCTCCTGCTCTCCAAAACTTATTGCTATGTTGAAGTTAGCTCCTATAAACCGAAGGAGCCGCGCCGCGTTAAGTGGTGACTCAAGATCACGGCTAGCACGGAACGTCGCACCCTGTAGCTGAGTCTTACCAATAAAGCTAAGGCGGTCTACAAAGTATTCGCGCCTTGAGTTGCAGGAGACATGCCAGACGTTCAGGCCCGCACAAAATGCATCGGGAAGTCTAGCGACCGCTCCCTGCACAACACCTTCAACGTCTGACCTTTCAGAATCGTCATGACGTATAGTAGACCCATCGTTTCTCAGAGTCAGGGGACCAATTATAGATCTGTTTAAGACATGCACCCTGTATGCCAGACTACACTTGTGATCACCACAAAGATAGTAATTATCGTGCTCTAACTCACCTGCTGTGTTCGCAGACTCCTCGATGTAACGAGTTAGACTGCGCAGGTCGAGTGAGATAGCCGGGCTCACGTTAGCGACATCAACGATAGAACGAAGTAACACAGTCCCTTCGGGGAACCTGCTACGAAACACTAACTCGGCGGAAGCACTAACAGCCTCTCGACAAAATCGCGCTAGACCGATGGCTGTAGGCACTAACTCAGGTAGATAGGATCGTAGGCATTCTGCTTGAAGCAGGCAATTATCAAGATTCCAGAGTAGCGGCACGGCTAGATCACAGCCGATATGGGTTAGCGCTGCTTCTACAAGGTCAAGAATATAGGAGTGTCCCGAATCCATGGAGTGCACAGTGTTAGTTGCTGTCGGAGACAATGAGAGAGTTTTGCCTACTAGGATGGATGGCGACCGAAACGTCTCAAGCCACTCACCGAGAGTACTCATGACCGCATGTCCTTTCTAGTACTATGCTGATGAAGTGATGGCTCGCAGAGCTTGAGGTTGTGTGCCATTAAGATATTTGTGCTTAGCTACAAAGGCTATGCCTATGGCACTAGCGTTGCGGTACATCGTCGATTAGCGGATCTCATCTGCTACTGTCTTCAGCCAGCGTAGATGGTTGATGTAAAGCCTGTCAGTCCATTCCCCTCCATTCAAAGAGATGCGCTCACGTAGTGATATTTCGCCTACTGCATCAGCAACGTCAGCCTCGGACCAGAGCTGATACATCTCTTCTAGTACACGGGACAATCGAAACCACCGTTCAGCACCCTTTAGTTGTGCAATCCACTGAGCTTCCTCAGATGTTACGGACGAGGAAGAATGATTAAAAACGAAGGAGACATGGTAGGTGTCGGCTACAAAGCGTAGCAGTAACGCGGATGAGCGCTCGTTTTGTAGCATGCCGCTACATTGAAAACCTGGTGCGCAGACCGGATGATTGCCCAAAAGGCTAAGCTTGTCGTCATAAGGCTCACCGTTACATTGATGAAGCACTTTACATGCGGGGTAATGACCTGAGTAGTTGATTTCGAAGATGTAGTGGAACCCATCACGGCTTATCCCAATGTCCCAGCCACATATAGAATTGGAACAGAGCCCATCCGGTAGTCTCCTTAAAGCGTCAAGAACAGTATTCTCTACTTGAACCCGCTCTGCAGGGTTGAGCAGAGAGCCGGTCGTACCAAAGGTGGCAAATGTTAACGAGGGTAAGACCAGCCGATGTATCGTATGGATACGATACTCACGAACAGTGTCTATCTTCTTCTGAGCGACAAAGCTTTCTGACTCGAGACTGCCATCATACGCTCCAGCAAAACCAACTGGAACGACTGGACCATCCGGAGTGCTTCCGCTTTCAAGCACAGCAGAACGTGCCGACGCGTAGCCTCTGGTCCTCTTTACCACAAAACCACTCGGCCAGATACTGCGTAAATAGGCAGACACCGAGTGCGAACCCGCATTCAAAGTCGCCCGCTCTAATCCAATACACGCCGGCACCAGGTCCGGAAGATACCTAGCTAACATCAACGTCTGAATTAGCTTATGATCAAGTCTCCATCTAAACGGGAGATGTTCATCAAAGGCGAGATGTTCTAAGACTCTGCGCACTAAAAGAGCCCCCATCGAAGCGCTCAGATCGGTGGTGAGCCTAGCCACGTCCAACGGGCACAAGCTGCAAACAGTGGGTTCGGTGTTCATAGGGGCTGCCTGAAACCTCTCCATTTTAGAGAGGAGAGATTGTAATTGGTTTTGCTCAGTTAGATCATTCATGGGTTTACAAGAGCGCCTGGTGGCTTGTGTGCCACACTTTATTGTATAAACACTGAGCGATCTCGGTCTTCCACTGTTCATCAGGTAACGTGATCGTCGCATGCGAAGTGACGGCTCCAGATGCTCATTCACTTCTATAGCTGTTATGAGGTAAGGAGCCAGGGATGTTCTGCTCGCGTCCTGCTCTACCAACTTTTAACACTATCCTTCTAGGCAGCGATCGTTGCACCAAGCGAGCTGCAGCGAGAATTCGCCGGGCGCACGTGACAGAGGCGTTGTGTCCATAACAGTCTCTACGACTCCTCCTTTTGCGCGATTGTGACCTGTCTGGCGCAGCGCCGTTCTAGTGGGGATCACCGTACGATAACCAAATGAAAAGCTCCTCCGACACAACGTCTCATCACGTCAATCTGTGGTCTTTTATCTGGGGCCTAATCAGGCCTAGGCTGTGGGTCCTCACGCTAGGAATACTCCTGATGCTCATAAAAGTCCGAGCCGGGCTTACTATTCCAATAATAACTACGACGCTGATTGATACGGTTTTCAGCGTGACCTCACCGCAGCCTAGACTGCTGATGCATTTCGCCCTCATCGTATTTGGTGCCACGATTATTCAGGCTCTGGCTTCCTATTTTACTACTCGGATGTTGTCTCTAGAAGGGCAACGGCTGATGACTGACCTTCGCACACGCGTGCAGCGCCACGTTGGTCAGCTACCGATCAGTTTCTTTGACGGTACCAGTACGGGGACGACAGTGAGCCGGATCATGAATGATGTGGAGGGGGTTCGCAATCTCATCGGCTCTGGCCTAATGGATTTTGCCGGCAGTTTGTTGACTGCCGTGTGGGTATTGTCATACATGTTCCATCGCAGTGTCCCGCTCACGCTCGATGTGTTGGGTCTCATCATAACGTTCGGGGTGGCAATTAAAGTCCTCTATGGCGTGCTACGCCCGCTACTGGCGGAAGGTGGCAGGCAATATGCGCAGCTGACAGGCCGACTCACCGAAGCGATTAGTGGAATACGAGTGGTCAAAACCTATAACGCTGAGGCTAGAGAGGCTGATAACTTTGCCGCCGGAGCCAGACAACTACTCGAGACAAACATTCAAGCAACCAACGTCATCAGTCTATTAGGGCTCGCGTCGGCTTCAGTCACGGGCATAATCACAATGTGTGTAATGTTGCTGGGGGGACGCCTTGTGCTTGAGAAGCACTGGACATTGGGTGATTATGTTCAGTACACCCTCTTCCTTGGCTTTCTCATAGCTCCGGTCTACCAGCTAATTAGCCTTGGAACTCACCTCACGACAGCCATCGTAGGACTAGAGCGGACATTGGAGCTCTTGTCGCTAGTGGATGAGGAGCGAAGCACGGATGCCGGAAAGACCTTCGAGTGGATTGAAGGTACAGTCCGCTTTGAAGGAGTAAGTTTCTCTTACCAGCCTGACAAGCAAGTATTGACCGATATATCCTTTGAAGCTCCTCCGAACACAGTTACCGCTCTCGTTGGTGCTTCCGGAGCAGGGAAGTCCACCATTATTAATTTGTTATGTGCCTTTTACAGTCCGCTTTCTGGACGCATACTCGTTGACGAGCTCGACATCTGTTCGGTGAGCCTTCGATCATTTCGATCGCATCTCAGCATTGTTCTTCAGGATACGTTTCTCTTTGATGGAAGTATTAGGGATAACGTGATGCTGTCAAGGCCTTCTTCAACCGAAGAAGAGTTCATCGTTGCCTGTCGCACTGCGCGCGTTAGCGAATTTGCTGAGCGCTTCTCCGAAGGCTATGAAACTGTTGTCGGGGAGCGTGGAGTCAAGCTTTCCGGTGGACAGCGGCAGAGGCTGTCCATAGCGAGAGCTCTTCTGGCTCAACCCCGGATCCTAATCCTCGATGAAGCAACTAGCTCACTCGATTCTCACTCGGAGGAGATGATTCAGGCGGGTCTTAGTACTCTCATGCGTGGAAGGACAACATTCGTGATCGCCCATCGTCTGTCTACTATTCGTCGCGCCGATCAGATATTAGTAATCGATGATGGACGGATTGTTGAACGAGGAAATCATGATGAATTACTTGCAGCGCGGGGTCTCTACTATGACTACTACAGCCGACAATACGAAGTAGTCTAGTGTCTTGTTGTTACGGCGGCTATGTCTCTCACCGCTTCCCAGCCCAGCTAAGGCTGCCGGGAACAAGAAGCATCCGTTCTCGGCTAGGTAGGAGAACGCGAGAAAGCGTACGCAAGTGGCGTCACAGCGTGCTGCTGAGTATCGATGTTTGTTAAGTGAGACCACCTGGATAAAGCACGCCAGAGCAGATACTGCTCTAACCAATGTCGGGGTAAGCCTCATCTAGAGGCTAATTCTGCTCTATCTACATCCTCTCGACCTGTAACTTAGGGAACGCCTTGTCAGCGACTAGGGACGAGTCACTAAGCCTAAGCTGTCCTTTCTTGATGTTTCTAAAATCTGTACCCCATTTGCTACTTAGCTCCTTACGTGTTTGGTTACCATTGTGAGTCTCAGGAGCAACTGTCAGAGCGGCTTTGTGAACCCGTCTGATGTAGAGGAAAGCATCTACGTTAACTATGGAAAGTGAGAAGGAAGCTCGTAGGAGAAATTGGCTGTCGTTCGCAATACGTCTGTTAGTGGAGAAGCCACCTACCTCAACAAACGAATCTCGCTTCATGATGGCAGTTGCGTGCAGAAAAGGCTCTGCTGCATTGTCAGAGACGCCTGCCACATCCTTTCCGCTTAAAATAGCGCTGACGTCTAGTGGGAACCGGTAAATCTGTACCTTTCTGGTTATTTCGTTCACCTCAAGCTCATGGCTTCCAACCATGTCGGCCTGATAAGTGATTAAGCCAGTAAAAAGAGTGAGCAATCTGTCGGAGCACGGCAGATCGTCAGAATCCTGGAAAAGGACTAAATGCTCGGAAGAGTCGCTGATGAGCGCTTCGCGAAAGACGTACGGACCTGCCGGAATCAATGTGGGGCAACGGTAAAAGCGCATACCTGGTTCTTGAATCAAGGTCGTGTATGGGCTTATATCAAAAATGTCTAAACCTACAGCGGAGGACACTTGTGAGGGCCATTGCATCCGGCCAACGTAGTCCAACGTTGCTAGCAGATAGTCAACGGAGTGATAATGTGGAATGATCACTGCCACATTAGGGTAAGACGTCGTTGCAATCTGTAGCGGTGCAGCGGCCAGTGGTAACTGTCTGACAAGAAGAGTTTCAACCGTTAGGGTTCTTGCAAGGATGGCCTTGAAGATTGTGTAGCAAAGCTCGTTGCATTGTAGAAAGATGGCCTCCTGTATAAGTGAGGACCATGCAAGCCCTTTACTAATGAAAGATGCGATGGCGCCATCGTACCGTCTCATGTCTGTTGGAGGGTCTTTGTGCCTGACAAGAGCGATGAAACCACTGCTCTGTGTCTGCAACTCACGGATCAACTCTAAAGCTGATGTAAGCACATGCTGCACCATGTGAGTTTCCGCAAAGGCAACGTACTCTGCGGAAGCTATCATGTTGAGGTACCCGCTTAGCTCGTCATCGTGGATGAAAGTGAACTGCGCCTGATCGTCCAATGCTTGGTCAGAGAAAAGAAAGAGAGCAGGTTGTGTCTCGGCATCCTGGGGTAGCTGTAAGTTGTGTGGTGCAACGGTGCTTAGCTGAACGATCGTGAGAGCTGGAACATCATCATTCTTTGTCATGCAGTAACCTCGGTCGTACAAGTGGTGTCAGTAGGTCATATCGACGCTAGGGTATTCCGTGGCTCCTGAAGTGTCAGCTCACGACATATGCGCCATGGTGTGCGCTGCCTCGTAGTGTGCTGAAGCGTAGGACAAAGGTACTGACATCAACTTGTGCCTGGTGGTGTAAAGAGTGTTATGTGAAGTGTCGATATGCTCACAGAAACGACACCTTCTAAAGTATAGGCTCCTGTTTGAGCATTACGACTGTCTGTGGAGGCGAGGGTGCGTTACATCGTGCATTGCCTAACTATTCTGAAAGCAAGCTTCGAGAAATGGGAGAGTTCTGCTAATTGCATACGCAAGGGTGGGCGGGAGACCGAGTTCACCGCCAGGCAGGAGCAGCAAACTAGCTCGCGCAATGCTCAGGGCACCAACTGCACTGGAGCCCGCCAGAAGTTCGACTTGTGGGTGGTTGGATCAAGCACGGTGACCTGACAGTCGTACTCTCCGGGCGCAAGATCCTTGAGATCAACGGTGAAGCTAAGAGGAGTTACACCGAGGCGTGTAGCGGGACTAGGTGTCACCGCAATCGGAGCCGACTCCCGTGCTTTGTTCCCGTCGCGGTAGAGACTGACGAAAGCCAGAAAGGGCTGGGTCGGTGGGAGTGCCGGAGGCACTGCAGGCTTATAAGCCTGGAGAAAGACGTAGAGCTCCCGATTCGTGCTGAACACCCGGGTGACACTTGGGACGAGTTTCCTGCCGTCCTGAACGAGAGGGTTGACGGCTGACTCTTTGGACCGGTCCTTTGCTTTCGCTGCGTCGTAGAGCGTCTCGCTGTTATTCACGCGTTGACTGCTTAGGATCACGGAGCTCAACGGGATGCGCTGCTCTTCCTTGTTGAGGTTCGGAATGGTGAAGACGGTCTGGTAGGTTCCTATCCTGCCAGTCTCGTCGTCCCGTGCTAAGAACTTGATGCTGTATTTCCCAGGCAGCAGCGTGAAGCCGGCGTCGTATTCAATGGGCCGGTGCACCAGTTCGGCAGCGGTAGCATCGGTCAGCTTAATGTTTACATCGTCGCGGACGTTAGTGACGGTGGTGCCGCCGATAAGGTCCTTGACCTCGGCGACGAAGTCGATCAGGGTGTGCTGGGCGCCACCACGCTTTGCCAGGGCGAGCTCGTGACCCGGGATCTTGACCACCAGAGGAACGAAGTACTCGGCCCGATTCAACTGGAAGTAGTCGATCTCCATCGCGATCGAAAGATCGGTAATTGGGTCTTCAAGCATTAAGGCGTCTTCGAGCTGCCGTTCTTTGTCAACCGTTGTGAAACGGCCGAACTGCTTCTCGGCGTAGTAACCCTCCCGATAAGCAAGCTTTGCGTCGGCCGGCGCTGCGAGGGATACCTTGACATGGCGGAACTTGCCATCCTGCGCGGTGTTGGTCGTGTAGTAGCCGACTATGTAATAGTCCGTGATCGAATGCTGGGCCTGCACGATGCCCTGGGTCAGATCGTTTGAGTCAAAAAGAGCCTTACCACCGGTGTCTCCGGCCAAGGCAAATAGGGTGTCCTGCGACTGCTGAAACTCACTCGTCACCGATTGTGCCGCAGCCCCCGTGTACATACCCGCATTACCTGGTGATCCTTGGGTTGCATCTCCCAACGGTGCCTCTGCGACAAGACCGCGTGCATCGACAGGCCAGAAGGAGACGCCGGCCTTGATGGCCGCATCGACTGTGGCGTGAAGCTGTGCTTGGTTGTTGATGCCGTTGAGACGGAGGCCACTGGCGAAGTAAACCAGAGACTTCTTCTCGTTCAGCTGACCGAGCATGCGCGCCGCGGTCTGCAGCGCCGAGAGCTGGCGATCGGTGTTGAAGACGTTGAACTCGCTATCGTCCTGCCCAAAGGCCGCTCCGGTGTCGGCGCTGCTCGCGTCATCGATTGTTTCGGCTGAGCCCTGGCCTTCGCCGATGGTGAGAGTCTCGAGGATGCTGAGCAGCTTGTTGCGATCGGCGGTGAAGTCTTGCAGCACATCGACAGAGCCGCCCTGATATCGCAGTATCGATACCAGGTCGACCGAGGTCATCTGGGTGCGAAGAAACTTCTCCGCAGCGGAGAGAGCACGGAGTTGGTCGGCTGGTCGCATGGCGGACATGTCGAAGTACAGTGCGAGCAGACGACGATTCTTGTAGCGGCCCGAAGAGCCGTTCGTGTCGGCCGCTTCTGGCGTGATCTGGGTACGGGCTAGCCGCTTGTAGAGCTTGAGCTGTTCGTCACTTGACGGTGCAAGAGGGGCGACGGTCGTGGGAAGCTCTTCGTGCTCGCAGAACCGGATCGTCTGCGGAGTGCCGTCTTCCGTCAGGCTGAAGTCTTTGGTCGTAAGTCCAGGAATGAACTTGCCGTTCCTATCTTTCGCGATCACGCTCTCGACGACGAGTCGCGACTTTACCGAAAGGGTGAGGGTATCGGATGGAGTGGCAGCTTTGTTCTGACCGATTGATTGCCCAAACACGTGCGCTGCCGCAACGATAGGGAGCAAGAGTGCCGAAAGGAATCGCATGATCAGAACCTCAACCGGATCTCGGTTTCAAGGCTGCGCATGGGGTTGGCAGCCGCAGGCAGACCAAATTGCGTGCTGTTCACCGTTGCGATCCAGCTGGTAAAGACACCGTGATTCAGCAGATTTGTAGCGTCGACATGCGCGTCCAGAAAGAACCGACTGGATGGCCGGAAGGTCCGGGCCAGCGAAGCATTAAGCGTGAACTGGCTTGGTCCATTGATCGAGTACCGACCCGCATGACCGTACTGGCCGGGCTGGGGTGTGGCATACGCAGCCGCATTCAGGTGAAGGCCGCGGGGCGCAGCGTAGACTGCGTTGCCGGTAAGATCAGGCCGAAGTGTGCCCGTAAAACCCGCACCTGGTATTGCGGCGAGATAGATCGGAGTCTGCGGCAGGCCCGTCCCGGCGGCAATCGTGGTGACGGCCGTCCACTCCTTCAGAAGCTTGCCGCGCCAACCGCCCAGAAGAGTGCCTCCGTCGAGACCTTGCCCGCTGGTGTACTGGGCTTGCAGGTTCAGCAGGTGGCGCTGGTCAAACGAAGAGCGAGAACGTTCGGCGCGAAGATCCAGCCAGTTCTGTGCAATCGTCGCTGCCGCACCAGGGGCGCCGGTCTGAGATGATCCACTCGTGGTGCTTTCACTAGACCCTTGCGTCTGAGAAGCCGCCGTCGTGTGGCCCTGACCGCCGAGAGCTGCATCATTATCGATCGAATGGGAAAAGGTGTAGAGCATGGTGGCGGTAAAACCGCTCCGCAGACGCCGGCGCAACTGGACCTGGCCTGATTGCCGTGTGGAGTTGCCGTTGGTTGTTTCGTACACATAGCCAGAGGGGCAGGAGGGGCAGGGATTGGCAGCACCCAGCGGGTAGGTGTTTGGAAGAAATTGCTGAACGCCTCGTGTTCCTTTCACGCCGAGGTAGGTTGCCGTCAGCTGCAGCGCGGCAGGAAGATCCCGCTGCACCGCAAGCTGCCAGGTCTGCGCGTACCCCACGCGAAAGTTCGGATCGACCGCGAAGGTGTTGGCTGTCGTAGTCGGGCAAGGATTGAAGCCGTCAGCCAACGACAACGGACACGCCGGGCTGTTTTGCACGCTGAGAGTCTTCGAGAGCGGCGCCTGCTGCGCAAGCTCGAGCACTGAGGTCTGATAGACAGAAGTGTCATGGTAGATGCCGTACCCGGCGCGCACCACAATGGTGGAACCGGCGATAGGCCGCCAGGAAACACCGAGACGCGGCTCGAAGCCTGTACGATCCGGCCGAAGAAGCGATGAGGGATAGCGGGAATCGGTGAGAGCGCCCGTGGGACTGCTGGCAAGAACCGGTGCTACCGCGGTAAAGCCGGGAGCCACATCGAGGTTGACCAGCCGGTTCTTCGTTTCTGTCATCGGTGCGCCATACTCCCAGCGCAGCCCCACATTGACGGTCAGGATCGGCAGAACGCGCCAGTCGTCTGCGAGGTAAAGGTCGTAGACAGACTGCCGAAGGTATTTGTCGGCATTGCCAAACGCAATCGAGCTGGTGTCCGGAACGCCCAGCAGGAAATCCGCCAGGTCGGACCCACCCGTGGATGTGCTCGTGGAGGTCCCCTGCGTCGCCGCTCCGGTGAAGGCGAAGGTCCCACGCGGATCCTGCTGAAAGAGATCGTTGAACTGCTGCTTGCGCAGATCGCCGCCGACGGTAATGTTGTGCCGCCCGCGGTAGATCGCGGTGGAGACAGAAAAGGCATCCGTTCGAGTTCGGTTGAACGAAGCCTGTGCATCTGTCAGGGACGATAGACCGCCTGAGAACACCAGAGTGGGCGGCCCCCAGTACGTCGGGGTCTGATCATTACCCGTAATACCCGCGCCACCGGAGACATTCGCTCGGTCAGCGAAGAACGGCGTAACGCGAGTGCTCAGCCGGCTGAAGCGATATCCGCCATTGAGAAACAATCGCTGGCTGATGCGGTGCGATTCGTTGATGCTGGCATTGAGACCGAGCGTGCTGGACTTGTCTGTGAAGCCAAACAGGTTCGCTTCACTCGCACGTGTGCTGGTGAAGCTAAAGCGTCCGTAGAGGTCATCCTTGCGAGTGATCGACTTGTCTACTCGCGAGAGCAGCTGGTCCTGGTGGCTGCTGTTGAGTACGGGGATTTGGTAGTTGTAGCCGGTATTGCCTGCAATGTTCGGCGACGGGTAAAGGCCAAGGAGAGCCTGAGCCTGCGGGCTGACCGGGACCACATTGTTTGCAAAAGGTGAGCCGGTCGCAGGATTGACGATCGTGACAGGTTGTCCAACAGCGTCCACCAGACCCGATAGATCACCCGTCCTTTGAGCAGTCGTCGGGACCAGACCCGCTTCTGTCGTAGCCGTGCTGTCTCTCGTCCACTCGTAGGCCAGGAAGAAGTTCGGTCCGTGCCTAAGCAGGTGTGGGATCTTGATCGGTCCACCAAGCGTCGCAATCCCAGTAATTCGGTTATACGAGTTCTTCGGCGACTCGAGCCCGCTCAGCGAGTAGGGGCGTGCATCAAGTGCAGAGTTGTCGACCACCAGGGCGACACCGCCTGTGTAGAGACTCTTCGAACCAAAGCGATTGTTGCCGAAGGCCTGGTCGAGCGAATATTTGGAGGTGGCTGCATTGTTGGTACTGCCATTCACCAGAAGTCCGTCCGATGGGCGCTGCCCATCGTCCTGCTGAGGCCGCGGTGTCTCAGCCGACTTGGTTGGTTGCTGCGAGGGTACGTTAGTGGCAGCAGGCACCTGCTCTATGGCAGGGACGGAAACTTTTGTCTTGGTCAGAGCAAGTACTTGATCCAGTGAAAGCATGGTCAGCTCCCACTGGGCGACTGGCTGACCCGCTGCAACGACGATGTCTTCTTCTTTTGGTGTAAAACCCGACATCTCAACCCGCACGTGCCAGGCTCCGTCCTCAAGGTTCGGAAAGAGGTATGCACCGTTTGCGTCACTGGCCGTGTTCACGGTTTTTCCCGGGCGCGTCGCGATAACGGTCGCTCCTGGCAGCGGCATTCCACCTACGATGACCCGCCCACGAGACTCGGAAGCGATTGCAGCTCTCGCTGCCAGAAGCGCTGCGAGCAGCGGCATCCATAGCTTTGCATTTAACCGACATCGTGCCATCAAATCGTGGGTCCCCTGTTGCTCAAGCTAGTTCTCTGACGGCCTTCCACGCGATACGTGACGAAGCCATCGCAGCCGATTTCGTCGCATCGCAGCTTGTTCATCATCAGTGTGCCTAGTTAGACAATGCAAGGCGTGCTCTGCTTGTGCGATGTCCAAAACCTCCCAAGTTCGGGCCTTGTCAGCCTACATTGCTGCTATACAACTTGTCGCCCGCAGACAGAACCGCTACTCGGATCGTCTTCAGCAAGTCCCGTCGCTCCTTCGCGGCACAACGATCAGCCTCTCTGGCAGTGCACCGTTGATACGCATCTTGCGACCTCACTGGCCATCAAAGGCCTAGATTGTCATTGACCGCTACGGCAATATCCTGCTCAGACCCGAGATACCGTTCTGTGGTCTGTATGGACGAGTGTCCGAGCAGGAACTTGATCTGTTCGAGGTCTCCGCCAGCTTTGCGGCAGAGTTTCGCGCAAGTGCGGCGGAGATCATGGGCGCCGAAGCGTTCTATGCCGATCTGTTTGGCTGACTGCTGGACGATGTCCCACACCGCCCAATCGCTCAAACCCCCACCAACCTTGCCACCCTTGCGGATCGATCGCAACAATCGGCCGTCTTCGATCGCGGCTGCGGTCATCCAGGCGTTGATGCCCTGCTTGATCCACAGAGGAACCGCCACGGTGCGAACCCGCCTTCCCTTCCCCACCAGGTCAGCCAGGACCCAGCGTCCCTCGCGCATCTGCACTGTCTCGACCTCGAGCGCGGCCAGCTCTCTTCGTCTCAGGGCGCAGCCGACAAGGAGAGCTAAGATCACGTAATCCCGTTTGCCCTTGACGGTGGACCGATCGGGAACGGTGAGGAGCTCTTTAGCCTGTTCGCGGGTGAGCCAATTGCCCAGCCGGATTCCCTGCTGCCGCACGTTGGGGATATCGGCGAGGATGGCTGCCTCCTCCATCCCGAGCATGCCGTTGCGCAGGGCTTCGGTGACCAGCTTGCGGAACGCCGAGAGCCGGACGTTGATCGTGGAGGGCGCGAGACCCTCCATGCCGGCTTTCCACTCCTGGAGCAAGGCTCGGGTCAGAGGCCGGCCGGCGGAGAAGGCGAACAGATGATCGAGGGCAGCCCGGTAGGCCAGCTTCGAGGTCGATGCTGTGACCGAGTTCACCACTAAGCAGCGGAGTTCGAGCTGGGCCGGGGTCAGACCAGGGGCTTTCGGCGAGGTTAGCGCAAGCTCCAGGCCGCTTCCCTGCTCTACTGTCGCTTGCTGTTCAATTTTGAATGCATCGGCCATGGCAGAATCCTACCTTCTACAATTTGCATTGTCGTGGGTTATTGCAGGCGTGACGTCGTCGGATTAGTGCGCGATCTAGTACTGACCCCTTCCCTTCCCGAACCCTCTGATCTAGGCTGTTTTCAGCACATTCGAGGTTCCCCATGGCCCGGCCACCCTCCTGGCTCCCCCGTCTGCACGAGATCCGCCGCACCGTCGAGAACTCCGTCCGCTCCCATTACGATCGCAAGGACCTCGAGGGTCTCTTCGGGCTGAGCCCGCGCGGTGCCGGCAAACTGCTCGAGCTGCTCCCGACCGTGCCGGTCGGCACCGCCCATCTCGTTGCTCGCGAGGTGCTTGCAGGCTTCCTCGATCGGGTGCACGAGGCTGACGACGTCGCGGAGGTCTTCGAGACGGCTCGGCAGGAGAAGGCCGCCGGGAGTCGCAGAAAGATCCGCTCTCTAGTCCGGCGCGACCTCGATCCGATCGGTCTCACTTCCCTGCCCGACTCGATCGGCCTCTCCCGCGGCCGGCTCGAGGTCAGCTTCCGCTCGGTCGAAGAGCTCGCCGAGGCTATGTTAACCCTCGCCAGGATCCTCGAAAGCGAGGGAGACGCGTTCACCAAGCTCTATGAGCCGGAACGCCCGCAACAGGTCGATGATGATGTCGAAGAGCTGCGGCGTATGTTCCGGGGACTCGAAGAGATGGAGACCCGATACTCGTCTAGCGGACGTTAGCGTGGAGAGCGCACCTAACATAATCGCCTCCTCGAGGTTGAGTTAACTGATTAGGTAACCAAGCGATTAAGCGGCTAGCCGGATTACTGGTGCATCATTAGTCTCGTCCCATGATCATCACCATGGCATCGTTTAAGGGTGGGGTGGGAAAGAGCACATCCGCAATTCACATAGCGGCTTACCTCGCAAGATCCGCAAAAACGCTTCTTGTTGATGGGGATCCTAATCGAAGTGTGACGCGCTGGGCAGCGGGAGGACGCCTCCCTTTCACCGTGGTGAGTGAGGCACAGGCAACGATGCATGCTCGAGATTTTGAACACATCGTGATTGATACGAAAGCACGTCCCGACTCAGAGGATTTACGAGAGATCGCAACCGGTTGCCACCTCTTGGTGCTTCCATGCACCCCTGATCCCCTATCTGTGGATGCTCTGCTTGCAACAGTAAAGGAACTGAAAGGACTGAAGAATGAGCGTTTTAGGGTTCTCCTTACGATTGTTCCTTCCCGGCCCAACAGGGATGGTCCAAAGGCACGTGAGGCCCTACACGAGGCCGGTCTACCACTTTTCAAAGTAGCCATTCCGAGATTGGTTACCTTCCAACGCTGCATCCTGGAAGGAAGAACGGTCTACTCCCCCGAGTATGACGACGTAGGAGAAGAAATTGAAGCTCTGGTAAACCAACCAGTTGCTTAAGCGATTATTCAGTTAAGTGAAGGGCTGAGTAGCCAGATCAGAACTCTTACTCGTGAGGGAATATGTCTACGAAACCAAATCAATTTAGATCTCTTATCGCTGCTAGTGGTCAAGCTGCAGCTCAGCCTAGCTCGCAGGAAGTGCCCGAGAAGGGCGCTACTCGGAGGCGTTTAGGGAAACGTACGGCACCCGATTATGTCCAAGTGGGGGTTTACATCCCAAAGCGCCTGCATAACAAAGCAAAGGTCCTCCTAATTCATGAGGAAGCGGATAGGGATTTTAGCCAGCTTATTGGAGATCTGCTTACCGCTTACGTGGAAGCTCAGACCAGCGGACGACCACATAATTGAATAACTGATTAACCGGACAGCCGAGTATCTTGACGTGCTGCAGATGAAAGAGGGAGGGGAATGGCAGATCTAGGGAACGCGCTAAAGGTACGAGATCGAATGGCTGAGAAGCAGGCGGCTCTCGATAAGAAGGCTATGCGTCTTGGACAACTGATGGATGACCGCAATACTGGCAAGCTTGGTGAAGAGGTCATTCGAATCGCTCAGGCGATGCTCCTCTGCACCTTGCCCTACAGCGCCACTGCTGAGCGGAGCATCGAGCGCAAAGCTCGCTTAGGCGATGGATCGACTCTCTATGTGACCTTTACTGCGGGTATTCGGGAGGTGCCTCTACCATTCGGCGCCGATCGTAAGCTCCTCGCCTGGATCTTTGATCGCGCGATTCGGTCAGAGTCCCCGTACATCCCTTGGGGATCGGCAAGCGAATATCAGCAAGAAGTTGGTCTAGCACGGTCAGGTAAAAACAATCGGGACTTGAAAGCCAGGTTTCGACGAATCAGCGGTCTTGTGATCAACATTCAGCGTCGAGACCAAGAGGGAACAGCTGACACCCTCTACACAATCATCGAGAACTCATACTTACCGAACTCCATCTCGGACAAGGATGAATCTGATCAACGCAGCTTGTCCCCAGAGCTTGAGAATCGCTTCGGTATCCAGCTCAATCGCGCTCTGTTCGACGACATACGCTTGCACCATCTCGCCGTGCCTCGAAGTCTTTGGCTCCAGTCAAAAGGGAACTCGCAAGTACAGGACATGGTTTTATGGCTCTACTGCCGCTGCTACGCCGCCCAGAGCGAATCTGTGATCCCCTGGAGCTCCCTAGCAGACCAGTTTCCGCAAGACTCAAATAGCAGGCGCACTAGAGAACATGCACGGGAGGCCATCCGCGAGCTGCGCCTTCTCTGGCCTGGCTGCAAGGTAGAAGCTATAGCCGTCGGCATCTGGGTAGACAGGGCCACCCAGCCATTGCTCCTAGATGATCCTTCTAAAGGCCGCATTCGACGCCTTTCTTAGTGTGAACTTCCCCGTACATTTCTTGTGATAGGTGAACTTCCCCGTAAAAGAAGAAGCATGTGAACTTCCCGGTACAGAGTTCTACACATTGATGAAGGAGTAGCGATTCTCGATGTGAACTTCCCAGTCTCACAAGGTGAACCTCCCAGGACATTTAGGTGTACTTCCCAGTACAGCTAGGTGAACTTCCCCGTATTTCCACATGAACTTCCCCGTACACCTTAATAGGAAGCAAGAGAAAGCAAGAGATTCATAAAGAGCAAGAGAATAGCAGGAGTAGATCCTGTGAAATCTGTGAGTTTGTGGAACGGCGAAAACAAACAACTGCTAAAACATTCCTGATGAAGGTTAGGGGTCTTCAAACCGCAGCGGCGAATCTCTAGCAGCAGTGGTAGGGAAGCAGAAAGCCACCTACAAGGCCTTGCGAAGCTCTTGAGGCACCTAGAGCACCCTTAAACAACCCTGCGGCTGTACCAGAGCAAAAGGAGGGAAGTGAAGAACGCTAAAACGGCGTGCGAAGCGTACGCCGAAGTTCACACGTCACCCGTTTGTGAGCCAAGATTAGTCCGTATTGCCCTCGAACAGCTTTCGAGCTTCCCGAGACTCGCCCATTTCGAAGTTGAGCATGGTCTGTTCGTGACCGGTGGGGTGCTTCTCGCGCCATAATTCGAGCAGCAAGGCCGGCATGCGGGAGCGTACGACCTTGGTTCGTTCCACCCGCGCGTGGCAGGCAGGGCACAGCGAGATCATCAGGTGCATCACCGACTTACCTGGAACGCGATGGTGAACCGTGATCGATCGCTTGTGCCGTCCCGGAGCCTCGCAGACCCGGCAAGTGTAGCCATCGCGCTTCAGCACCATCTCCCGCAGACCACCGAAATATCCCTCATCCTGCCGCCGCAGCGTGTAGCAGGTGGCGCACAGGCCTTGTGCCAAGATCTTGCCTGCGCCGCAGGGACAGAGGAGCGCCCGTTGAACCCCTCGCTTGGTAAGCATCCGAAAACCTCCCTGTGAGGGCGAAAGCTAAAGAAGCCAACCCGTTCTTAGATGGGCCGAGCCCATGGCGCAGCTCCGCTGCCTCTGTTGTACCGGATCCAGGCCGACACGGTTGCCGTACACTGATCGCATTATGGATACCACTGCTCTTATCGTTTCCCTCGACGCCGAGATCGCGCGCCTCAAACAAGCCCGCGATCTGCTCTCCGGTAGCTTCCCGGCTACCCAAAAGCGAGGTCCAGGCCGGCCGAAAGGGTCCGGCGAAGGAAACACCAAGGCGAAAGCCGCCAAGACAGCAGGGAATCGGACCCTCAGTGATGCAGGACGGGCCAGAATCGCTGCCGGGCAAAAAGCGAGATGGGCGGCGAAAAAGAAAAGGGGAAATAAGGGGAGAGTTGCAGTGCCTCGGTAAGTAGAAAGAAGGGATTGCTGAATGAACGTCTCAGAAGCGGCGAGCGATAAACCATGGCGAGGACTTGTGCCGAACCGACATTCAATGCTGACAAGATCGCAAGAGAATCCGTCTCTGCTCTGCCACGATAACGTGTGTGGAACAGTGCTGAGCGTCCCTATATAAGGGAGCGAGGTCTAGGAGGAATTCGTGACATTGATCACTTTCCAGGAGGCGCTGGAACAGACTAGTGATGTGAAGCGACATCTCCTGATTGGTAACGGATTCAGCATTGCTCTCTTCCCAAATCGCTTTAGCTACGGGTCACTGCTTGACTCTACAGATTTCACGGCACATCCGGAGGTACGGGAAGCCTTTGGGATTCTGAATACGACTGATTTCGAGGTCGTCATCAACGCGCTTCGCCAGGCAGTTGTTCTGTTGCCGCTATACGGTGGAGACATCGAGGCACAAAAGAAGATGGCGAGCCATGCTGAAGCGTTGAAAGAACTACTGGTGCAAGCGATAGCCGGAAAACATCCGGAGCGGCCAAGCGACATCAGCGACGAGCAATATCGCGCCTGTCGCAGATTTTTAGCCTACTTTGTGGGGGATTGTCGCAACGGTGCTAAGGATTTACGCGGCTGCGTATACACATTAAACTACGACCTGTTGTTGTATTGGGCTCTCTTGCACGATCAACTGCTCATCCCGCATCCGAGTGTTCCCGGAATGCTGACTATTGAGCCTGCAGAGACCTTGCGGCACGATGACGGGTTCCGCACGCCCGACGGAGAGATTGATGCAGAGTATGTGACTTGGGACGCTGAAGCAGCACACGAGCAAAACATTTACTTCTTACATGGCGCGCTCCATCTGTTCGATTACGGATCGCAGCTCCAAAAAAAATGCTGGGAACGATCTGGTGGAACGCCGCTCATCGATCAAATTCGTGCAGCCCTCAACGAAGGACGCTTTCCGTTGTTTGTCTCCGAGGGTTCAAGCAATGGAAAGCTAGACCGTATTAGGCATTCCGCATACCTTCATAAGGGACTTAGAAGTTTTCGAGGCAACTGCGATCAACGCAGGCCAGCGCTGTTTATTTTCGGTCATTCACTTGCCGAGAACGACGCCCATGTTCTTAGGCAGATTGAAAAGGGAAGCGTAAGCCAGCTCTTCGTGAGCTTGTACGGTGATCCTGAAAGCGAGATTAACAAGGCAATTGTAGGTCGTGCTGAGCTTATAAAGTCACGCCGAAACGAACGTGTGCCACTCGAAATATCCTTTTACGATTCCTCGACTGCCCAGGTATGGAACTAGTGAGTTCCCGCGCAACAAACTGATGCTTTTCCTAAATGCTCAAAAGCTCACCTTGTTCATACGTGACCTGATCTTGTGTTCATCAGTTCATCCCATAACTTGGTTACAGCTGCCTCTCTGGCAAGCCATATCTTCCAAATCCCTGACGTTCAAATTTCACATGTGTGACAAGGCCGCCTGAGAAAAAGAGCTCGGTCTCGTGCTTCCTGTCACGGTATTGGCGGTTCTCGAAGTAAACGCAGAGCAGGATATCGGGCGTCTAGAAATCTACCCGGAGCAACACGTCCTCCAGCAGGTGATAGCGAAGCGGAACGCCCATGCGCGAGGGTGTAGATGAACCGATGCGTGAAACCTTCAACGAAGCGCACCCCTTCCTGATATCCGTCGCGGTTGCGCCATTGCTGATAGGCGGCCTGGCCGCGAGTGTTGGCCCTGCTGGCCCGTTGGTGCTCTTCACCTCCAGCAGTCTTTTACGGCCGCCCGGATGAAGGAAAGTACATCGTACCCTGCACCGTCGCCGTCCTCATTAGCGACCCACCGAACCTTGCAGGCCAAACCCGGGCGGTCGGCCGTATGCAGACGACGTTGCTCCATATCGAAGACAAAGGCCTCACCGGCTTTGCCGAGGGTGCGATTTCTGTGGTCGCGCTCGACAGGACCATATTTGCGGACCAACCGGCGCAGCCGTTCCGGAAGCAAGCCAGCATCTGCGGCAGCAATCGGCGCGGGAACGAAAACATCTTCTGAAAAGGGCAGGGAAGGCGTTTCACTTACGGGGCGTCGAAGACCTCTGGATGCTCGACCAGGTAACGGTCGATCGCGTCGAAATCGCGTTCTGGAAGTTCTCGGCCGGTTTGTACCCGGGATTCACTGGACTCCCAGCTCATCGAGCACGGCGGAGATGTTCTGATGTTTGAACTCCATCGATCCGTCAGATCGGCACAGCTTGGATACCATCGCCTTGCGATGTCTTGATTTCACTTAAGGCGTGCCGGCCCGGTCTGCGGCGAGCATGTCGAAGTAATCGGCGACTATCGCATCGAGCTCGTCCGGCTGCCAGTCGGTTCCTGTCATCGGGTCGATCATCAGTTGTGTAGTCGCTACACCTTTGTGCATAGACTAAGGACTATCTACGCCTGTAGATACGTTTCACCATGACGTCTAAGATGATTTTGCCCGAGCACGTTCCCGCTATCAAATGATCGACAAGGCTGACTTCTATCACGGCGCTGCACTCGCGACCGCGCTTCATGATTCCCGGTGTCTCGATATTGCCCGCTGGCCTCCCGGGTACTTGGTCAATGATTCGGTTTGGGCGCTGCTAAAGTACACCACAAAAGCCGGATCTCCCTGGCAGTTCACGTTCACAGCTGAGGACGTGGCACGTCTTCAGCACTGTCCGGACGGTGCCGAGCGCGTGGTGCTGGCCCTGGTTTGCGGTGGTGACGGCATCTGTACGGTCTCGGCCGATACAGCGTGCGCCCTGCTCGACGATGCTGCCGGCGGGCTTTCCATTAGGCGAAAATTCCGGGGCTGGTATGGTGTCAGTGGTCCGGCCGGCCGCCTTGAAACCAAGGTGGCTTTGGGACGATGGCCGGAGATTTTGTTTCAGGACGAGGAAAGCCTAGATGAGTAGTGCATCAGCTCCCCGGTCGATCACGACCGATAAACTTCACGCTCAAGAAGTGCTCGGCGTCTTGGGTAAGGAACTCGGCCCTGACGGTACCAAGAAGGCCATCGAGAAGGCCGTGCGAATCCTGCAGTTGGCGGTCGATCCTGCTGCAGGCATTCCGGACCAACCGTCGGACGGTCTGCTTTACGGGCTGATCCAGAGCGGCAAAACCAGCATCCTGACGCTCACCTCGGCGATGGCGGTAGACAACGGGTTCGCCTGTATCGTGGTCCTGACCAGCGATAATGATGCGTTGTACGACCAGACGAAGGAGCGAGTGCGTGCCGCCCTGGGCGGCATCACCGTGCTCGGCAAAAGCGACTGGAAAGACCCGAAGCGGTTTAAGACCCGGGTAGATAACACGCCGTTTGCCGTCGTTTGCTCGAAGAACGGCAGCATGCTCAAGAGTTTGCTAGACGCTTTCAAAACGGCAAAGGCCAAGAACCTTGCCATCATGATCGTCGATGATGAGGCCGACCAGGCGAGCCTCAATACCAACACCGGTAAGCCGGCGGCGAAGGTCAGCACGATCAACGCTGTGATCACGAAGTTTAGGGAGTATTTTCCGATCAACACGTACCTGCAGGTGACGGCGACGCCGCAGGCTTTGTTCCTGCAGCGTCCAAAACATCAATATCGGCCGAGTTTCACGGTCCTGGCCGAGCCCGGCAAGGATTACGTCGGCGGAGAGGCTTTCTTCGGCAAGGATGCCAAGCTCGTCCGACTGACGGACGTAAACGAGATCACAGCGCTTAAGGCCTCAAACCAGCCGTCGCCGAAGGCCAAGTTGCCAGCCGGGTTGAAAACTGCCCTGTACACATTCTTTATGGGCGCAGCGTCTCGCATCATCCAGAGGGCGGGCGATGGGTATGCTTTCCTGCTGCATGTCAGCCTGGCGACGAAGGACCACGACTATGCCCGTCAGCTGCTCGACGATTTCATGCAGGAAAGCGGTACCGCCCTCAAAAAGAAAACGGGCACGGCGTACACGACCCTGCTGAAAGATCTGAAGACGGCCTATGACGATCTCAAGACGACCGAGCCTTCACTCCCCGATTTCGCTACGGTGTTGGAGCGGGTCGAGTTCTATCTGAACGGCGCAAACATCAAGGTGATCAACGGCACCTCGAACGACGAGGTGAAGCTCGACTCTCGATTCAACCTGTTCATCGGCGGCAACAAGCTCGGCCGAGGCGTGACCATCAAGAACCTGCTGGTCAGCTACTACGGCCGTAATCCGAGGCGTGCAATGGCGGATACGGTTCTGCAACACGCCCGTATGTACGGCTACCGCAAGAAGGATGTAGGGGTGACCCGCCTCTTTCTTCCGCAAGTTCTGGCCGATCGTTTCCAGGAGATCCACGAGATGGAAAGCTCCTTGCGAAACCTCCTCGAGAACGTACCGGACGGCGCGTTCGAGGGGCTTTACATGAAGGGGGCTTGGGACGCGACCCGTTCCAACGTCACCGACCCAACGCTGGTCGAGTCCTTCCCGCAGAACAGCAGCGTCAATCCGCGATATCCGTTGCGAACTGTCAAGTCGGCGGCCGACACCGCCTGGCTGGACGAAAAGCTGGCGGATGTGCCGGATACGAACGATCCTGCTTCCTGTAGGACGGTCACGGTAGAGGAAGCCCTTAAGATGCTCGACCATGTACAGGTTGACCAGCCGTCCAGTCCGACGCTTTGGGACATGCGGATCATTCGATCGGCGTTAGAGATCCTGAAAACCAAGAAGGATCGTGACGGCAATCTGGTCTACGGCGACAAGATCAACCTGGTCGTGAAGCGCAGCCGCGACCTGACGAAGCCTCGTTCCGAGCGCGCCGGCATCATCTCGGGCGGTGAGGACAAGCTGGCGCCGACCGATACGCCGACCCTATTCCTGTACCGCATGAACAAGAGCGGTAAGGAGCTGGAGGTGTGGTGGCCGCAGCTACGTTTCCCGAAGGGCAATTACATCCTGGCGTTCTCGTTTGATTGGTAAGCGGAAGCGGGTCTGTCAGGCTCACTTCATTTCACGGTGCAGTGCGTCGTGATCGACGTTGCAAAGCGTTTCAAGGTTCTCAACCGTGTTCGCGCCGCGATCCTTGTGGTGCGTGATGTGATGAAGCTCGAGGAACTTGCGGGGATCATCGGGTGAGAGCATCGTCCGGTTCCAGCCGCAGCGAACGCAGCTGAAATTGTCCCGTTTTAAAACCGCCACGCGCACGTCGTCGGGGATGCGCCGATCGTGCTCCTCGGCCTGGCGGTCCTCCTCGAGTACGTAGACGCCGACGGCGAGATCCTCGCGGCCGCTGTTTCGGGTAACGATCGGCCAGCCAGCTTCGGTGCGGAGTTCGCGGACGCGCCGCGCCCACTCCTTGGCATCGCCAGCAAGATATTTAAGTTCCTCGCCCGTCACCTGCTTTGCGACGTTGCAGCGCAGGTATTGGAGGATCTTGTCGGTAACCGACACTTTTTTGCCGCGAATCTCGTTGAGGACGTTCCAGCGGTATGCCGCGTCTCGGTCCTCCTCGGTACGCATGAGGATGTACTGGTCCGGCCGGATATGAATGGCTTCCACGCCAGCGAGCTCGGCCTGATCGCCGGCGTTCTCGGCCGCGGCGGCGATATCGGCGAAGGTAAACCCAGAATAGATCCACCAGCCGAACTCGACGCGGAGCTCACGAACACGCCGCGCCCACTCGCCGATTCCGGAGATGACAGCCAACTCGTCACCGTCGATGATCTGGTGCGGATACTTCAGCAGGTAGGCAAGAATGCGGGCTCGAGCCGAGCCCGCATCGCTCATCGGAATCAACGAACTGCCGAGATCACGCAGCTTGCGGAATGCGGGAACGAGGGCCACGACCTTGGCGCGGAGATCGTCGTGCTGCAGCTTCTCGGCAAAATCAGTCAGCAACGTAACGAGCTCGCTTCGGAGCTCCTCGGGTCGATCGTTAGGCTGAGACCGTCTCGCCAAGAACTACCTCCGCTGCTTTTCGCTTGAACCTAGCGGCCTTTGCGGCTGGCTTGGTCTGAAGCGTTTCGGCTACCATGTGGGCGATCGCGCCAGCGAGGTCAGGAGGAACGGCGTTGCCGATCTGTCTGGCGATATCGGTCTTACCGCCCTTGAACACGAAGTCATCGGGAAAACCCATGAGGCGGGCGGCCTCGCGATGGGTGATCGGCCGATGCTTGTCCGGATGCAGGTAGCGTCCCTTCTCCGGCTTGAAGAATTCTGTCCGGATGGTCACTGAGGGTCTATCCCACCAAAGTCTGCCGAACAGATCCGTGCCTCCGGAGGTTTTTCTCACCCAGCATGCTGGCGTGATCTCCAGCGCGTTTTTCATCAGATCGAAGCGATTGCCGCCTGGGGGTACGGCGCGGTAACGAGCGAGGCTGGTCGTCGTCGGGTTACGACCAAAATGCAGATTATGGGGCGCTTCAGCTTCGCGGATCTCGGTTCCTTCGGGTTCGACCAGATTGCCGATCACGTCGCGCACGGTGCGCCACGCCGGCAGCGGCAGATTCAGGTCGGGAGCTGCATGGGTCGGAGTCATCGGAAACGGCGGCGTGCCTACCTGGTTATCACGCCAGCCGACGACCACGGTACGTTTGCGGGTTTGGGGTGCGCCGTAATTGGCCGCATTCAAAATGGCTTCCCTTGTCTTGAAGCCCATCCGATCGGCACGACGTTTGATCTGCCCGAGCTCGGGCGAGCGATAGAGTTCACTGACGTTTTCCATGACGAACATGCGGGCGCCTGAGAGCTCGACGATATCGAGGTAGGGCTCCCATAGAGCGCGACGGATATCGCCGCGACGGTTCTTATTGAGCAGGCTGAAGCCCTGACAGGGCGGCCCGCCGATGACAACATCGGCCTGGGGCACGTCCGGATCGCGAGCAAGCCAGTCCTCGATAGGGTCTTGAACTGTGACTCCTCCGAAGTTTGCCTCGTGGGTGTCGATCGCGGGTTTATCGAGGTCCATGGCGAGCACCGGCGTGAAGCCGCCGCAGAAACGCTTATCGACAAACCCGAGAGTCATGCCGCCAGCACCGCAAAAGAGATCGATCAGCTTGTGCGTCATCCGTTCACTCATCTTCCATTGTGCCGGCTTCCAGGAAGCCGACAAGTCTCTCCCGGAGCGCCTCGGCGTCCTTGGTTTCACATTGCCAGACGGAGAGGACTTTCCATCCATCTGCGGTAAGCGCCGTGTGAGCCCGATCATCGCGTTCCTTGTTCCTGCCGATCTTAGTTTCCCAGAATGCGCGGTTTGAGGTCGGCAGGGCTGCCCTGGTGCAGCTGTGACCATGCCAGAAGCAGCCATGGATGAATATCACGCTTCGCCTGCCTGGAAACACAAGATCAGGGGTTCCGGGTAAATCCTTTCGATGCAGGCGGAAGCGATAGCCGAGGCGGTGAAGCAGACTGCGGATTTTCAGCTCGAGAGAGGTGTTCTTGCCGCGAATCCTGGACATGTTGCGGCTGCGCTGTTCGGGCGAAACGGTGTCCATGAGCTAACGCTAGACGGTGCGCAGGCCGTTTTCTACAAAGTGCTTGGCATTATTGTGACCGTCAGCCGAAGGTCCGGTTGCCATGACTCATTTGTTGAACGCCTGCACCCTCGTCCAAACCCTTTTGACCGCTTGTCTCCTGGGATTGGAATACCGCAACCGCCGCCGCTGAAACGGCCGTAACTGTCGATCTTGGTCGTGCCAGCCTAACGGGGCGGCCGACTAGGTCACGCAGCGTATCCCACAGCACTAGGCGCAAAGGTTTGGCGGTCTCAATGTCAAAAAACCTCAACACTCAATTGCATTTCTGGCGAGGTTTCCGTGTCGTTGCGGGCGCGGGGTAGAACGCGCTGAAGTTACCTGCCACTCTATTGAAGAGTGTTGCCGCAATGCCCGAGATTAGGCGGCTATCCTGAGCGTTATTCGCGCGTACGATCGCTTACGATCCACTCTGCATCTGTGCTCAGAAGAGCATCGTCCTCGGGCTTATCGCTGCACGATAGAGAGGCAGAAACAAGCAACAGAACGCTGCTTCGCATCGGAAGAAGAGCTGACACGTCATCCCCAATGGGTCTACCGTTGTATACGCCAGGGTGCCTATGGGCACCCTGAGCAGAATCAGCAGCTTAGCTGCTTGCGGTTCCCAGGCGCGAACCGTTGTAAACACATGTAAACGGCGCGTCTACGTTCGTAGACGTGCCTAAGAGCCATAAAGCAGCTACATAGGCCTGCTGTTTACAATGTGTAAACGCACTTTCCACTCACCTGGGATGGTGAGTCACCAGAGTTTTCAGAACGAGGTTGGGCCCCGATCGATGAGCAGCTCCCGTATTCCTCCGCCCTTTTCTGTGGCGGATCTCGAAGCCAGATTGACCCCGTCGCACCAGACAAAGACACTAGCCACCCGGCTCCCGCCGACCGAGATGCGCGCGGTCGAAGAGGCAGCCAAAGCCGCCGGCAAGACCAACTCCGAGTGGCTGCGGGATGCTGCAATCGCGCACCTAGGCCGGCCTGTCCGGACCAAGAAACCGACGCCTGACCCGACGCTGTTGGCCGAGATCCTGGGGCTCCGATCGATGCTGGTGAACCTGCTTGCGGCCGCCGCGCCGGAGCTGTCGAAGGATGCCGTGCAGAAGATCGTGACCCATGCAGACTCGATCAAGCAGGGAAAAGCAGATGAGATTGTGCGCCGCTTGCACGACCATAATGAGGGCAAGTAAATGCCCCGTCCCTTGCAATTCAGGAGCAGCTTTCTTTGGCTGATCATGCCGCTCATCCTGCTGGCGCCGGCGATCTTCGCCGTCCCCTATGCGATCTGGTTCTCATTCGTCCTGACCCCTCTGCAAAAGGAATACCTGGGCACCTATATGTCCTGTTCCATGCTCGAGGAATCGGCCAGGACGGTGGGCTTCCGGGACGTTCTCTTGAGCGCTCCGAAGCGGCAACCGGACGTCGCGCATGATGCCGATGTGATCGCTCTTTCGCCTGCTCCCGACCCCCTGCTGCCCATGGCGTTGTCGCCCGCGGCGCGGGCCGCAGGGTGGAAGACTCTGAAATGGGATGACCGGCATTTGTATCGGCCAAGCGATCTCGAACCCTTTCTCCGGGAGCAATTCTTTGACGGCCAAAGTCTTCCTCGACTGCTCCTGACTCCGGCACTCGGCACCGTTCTTTTCCTGGTTCTGATAGTCGGGATGCGGAGTTGGTGGAGCTCTCGTTCCAGGCACGAAGACCGACACGGCCGGCGCACCAAGGGACCGGAACTGACGACGGCTTTTCGGTGGAACCGTAAGGGAAAAGCGGATGGGATTCGGCTGCAGCTGAGGTCGAAAGCCGGTCCCCTGGGACGAAGCTTTCGCATCCCGAAGCAGCTCGAGTCGAGTCACGTTTTGCTCATGGGCGACACCGGAAGCGGGAAATCAAATGCTATTCGGCAGATCCTCCGGCAGGTCGAACAGCGGGGCGAGAGCGCTATTGTGTACGATCCGGCGGGTGAGTTTGTGCAGGAGTTCTACCAACCAGAGCGAGGAGATCTGATCCTCAATCCGCTTGACGAGCGATGCCCATATTGGAATCTCGAAAGCGAACTCTACGGATACGGAACGGCTGACGCAATTGCAGCTGCGATGCTTCCGGAAAAGGAGTTTGAGAAGGGATTCTTTACCGACGCACCACGCCGTGTGTTGGCTCGTCTGCTGGAGTCAAGACCCTCGGTGAAGCAATTGCTGGCCTGGATGTCTGACCCGGCAGAGATCGAAAAGCGTCTGGAGGGAACGCCGCAGGCTGTGTATCTGGACAAGGCAGCTGGACCGCAGCGGGCGGGTGTTCTGGCCAGCCTTAACATGATCGCCGATAGTCTCGCATTGGTTCCGGAGAAGGATGAAGAGCGGGAGTTCTTTGCGACGGAACGGTGGGGATTCTTTCGCACGCGATGGGTGTTTCTGACTTCGAGACCGTCGATCCGGGAGCGTATTCTGCCGCTTCATTCCGTGTGGCTCGACCTGTTGATCCTGCGCATGATGGAGTCCTGCGCGAACCCGGCCAAGCCGGTCTGGTTCGTCCTGGACGAGCTCGCCAGCCTCAACAAACTGCCACAGCTCCACACTGCCGTGACCGAGAATCGCAAGTACGGCAACCCGGTAGTGCTGGGCTTTCAGGGACGCAGTCAGCTTGAGAAACGTTACGGTCAGGACGCCGAGGCCATGCTCTCGCAGCCGGCGACCAAGATCTTCTTCAAGACCTCCGAGCCGCG
>CAXTEE010000019.1:0-34857 GCA_964243375.1 uncultured Acidobacteriaceae bacterium
GCGGGCGGTTCCGTTCAGAACGCGCGAGACGGTCATCGTGCCCACGCCGGCAAGTCTTGCGACGTCCTGCATGCGGGCTGAGCGAGATGTCTCCGCCTCGGAAGCTTTCAGTCTCGGCGCGGCTTTCTTCAAAGGTCCTTCTCCTACCTGCTGCTGATCCTTGCTGGTCTCAAGCAGACGCTAATCTAAATAACCGGTCTCGACTAGAGCAAGCCATGGTTGTCACTGTCACGGACCGCGGCTGCAGGCGTTACTTCTGTGTGGTCGATGGCGGTGCTACCGCGTGGGACAGGGCGGCGGAGGGGATCTCCTCGACGCCGGACAGGACCGGTCCGCGCCATAAACGGGGAAGTTGTCAGTGCCGGTGGGGTGGGTTTCGAGGACGGCGAGCGTGTGCGGCCCTTTAGCGAGCGCGGCGTAGCCGGTCGCCTGCCGAACGGCGTTTCCTTTCAGGCCGCACACCTGCGCGAAGGGCTGGGGTGTTTGCGCCAGGACCTGGCCGTCGATGACGAGGCGACCGGCGTCGTTTGAGAGCAGGGTGAAGGTGTAGGCGCTGTCTCCAGGGACGGTGAGATAGCCGGTGAAGGTGGTGGCGTAGTTCTCCGGGCGCGGACGGAGGCTGGTAATTTCGAGGTGCTCTGCGATGCCTTGGGCGGAGGCGGCGGCTCCGGGGGCGAGATCGTCGAGCGAGGGATGAAGGCCTGGTACGCGAGGCCGGGTTGGCTGGTGGGGACAGGCGCTGCAGGCTTGAGGGCGTACACGACGAGTACGGGGGCGTATGCGCGACCATGGCGGCCAGCCTTGTCGCGGATCTCGAGCAGCACGCGAAAACGGCCATCACCGTTCCCGAGGGTTCCGTTGTTATCGGGGAAGCGATGCCGGACGTGGCGGCCTTTCGCGAAGGTGCCGTCGCCGAAGCTCCAGAGATAGGTCCAGTCTTTAGTGAGGGCGTCAGGCGGAGCCTCTGCCTCGAGGTGAATCATATTGCCGGGATTAACGACGGATCGCTCGAGCAGGAGCTCTGCGCGGGGGCCGCCGGAGGTATAGTAAGGGGTCTCCGCGCCGTCGAGCACGTCGATGGGAACTGACGCGTTGTTGGTGGTAGGCGTGCCGCCGAGAGCGACGTTGTCAAAGGTTACGTCGGAGACCGATCCCTTGAGGACGGAAGGCACGAGCGAGGGGAGCTCGAGGCCGAAGACGTCGGTGAGCGGACGGTGGCGATGCCGGGTGCGGGCTCCATGAGCTCGGTGAGGGCGTACCAGTCTTCGAGGCGAATGTCTTCAAAGACGTAGTCGCTGCTGGGTCCGCGGCCGTTTGGGTCGGCCCAGATCTCCATCAGGGCAAAAGGGATGCCGCAGCCGCTCAGGCCCATGTGCAGGACATCGGTGTTCCGCATAAGAAAGTGGCCGCCCTCGAAGTTCTTTTCCGGCCAGCCGGCGCGCACGATGTTGGAGATGCTGGTGGAGAGCACGCTGTCTTCGACGTGGATATTTGTCACGGGATTGCCGTCTACGGCGAAGGCTGCAGGGCCGTAGCCCTCCCAGGCTCCCTGCATGGCGAAGACATCATCGGCGGCGCGGAAGAAGCTGTCTTTGACGACGGTGTCGCCACCGCCTAGCCAATCCATGCTGTCGGCATTCGCGTTGCCGGCGTTGGCTCCTATCACCTTGATGTTGTTGAAGAGAATGTCGTGGGAGTCTTTCATCTGGATCTGCCAGGTGCGATTGCGAACGACGCAGATGATGCCCTCGACGGAGACATGGTGGGCCTGATCCATAACGATGCAGTGCCAATTGCGCTTGTGCATCCAAGCGTCGTCATCGGCGGGGTTCTGCGGCCCGTCGTAGACAATGACGCCGCGGCCGAAAACCTTGACGTCGTTGACACCCCAAACGTTGAGGGCGCCGAAGACGACGGCGCCGGGCGCCAGGTAGACGGAGCCGCCGGTGACGGCGTCGATGTTCTGATGGTGGACGCCAGCGCTAAAGTATTGCATCGTGGAAGATGCTTGCGAAGGCGGATCTTTTCCCGGCGCGTTAGCGAACAGATAGAGCATCTCCGCCTCACCAAGGAAGTCGTTTGGCCGCGAGATGGAAAGCTTCACCGGACCGTCGATGGTGAAGGAGATGGTTCTGCCCTCGCGATGCGGGCGGATGCCGAGGCGCCAGGGCTGCACTTCCACGTCACGGGCCCAGAAGTCATCGTGGTCGGCGGAGACCGAGATGGTGGTGCGATGCTTTGGCTTCACGTCGAAGTTAAGGAATAGAGATTTCCGCAGCGTGCATGACGGGCGTGCTTTGGCCATCGATGGTGACTGAAAAACGGTAAGAGGCTAGCGCTGTGGGTACCTGAGGCAAGGCGCTCGCGCTCAGAGAATGCCCGAGCAAAGAAAGCAAAGCAAAAATCTAAGAGCTAGAAATGGTGAAAACCGCAAAGCAACCTCTGGCCCCTTGGTGTTGGTCAAGCTTGAATTGAGCCTGGATCGCGCTGATAACACGATGGAAAAGTTCATCTTGCTGCTGAAGAAGTCTCACCGATTTCACACATAATAGTCGCAATGGCTACGCATGCGCATGTTTCGATCGTGGCTCTAGCTTAACGGGCAGGTTCTAACGGACTTGCCCGGCCTGATTATCCAGGACCACATTCGAGAAGACAGCGGAGTCTGGGATGGCAGGTTGGTGGGAGCAGAATCCAATCCCGACGTAAAAGGGTGAGTGCAGCTTGACTTCGATGGGTGGGCCAAACTGGTGAAGCGGCTCGTCTTTGAGGGCGATGAAGAGAGCGAAGCTGTCGCCGCGTTTCTCGATGCCAATGCGGCGCGCTTTGATATCGGTAAGCGTGCCTCCGAAGCGGAAAGCGGCGTCCTTCATCATCGAGTTGGTAGTGTCGCGCTCTGCGATGTGGATCATGCCGGTGCCGTGTTCGCCAACGACAGCCTCGGCCGAATCGTCATCAAGGCTTTGACGGACGACGAGGACAGCTTTGCGATCATCATAGCCGTCGGGATTCGGAAACGATGCATCTGCGGCTAGCGAGACGTCGCCGCTCATCTTTTTCCAAACAAAACGGAATTCGTCGCGGTTGTACCAGATGTTGTACCCAGCGGAACGGAGGGCGTAACTACTTGTAACGGGGTCGTAAGTGGAGGCTCCAGAGACGAGAGGACCACCGACGTCGGACTGGCCTTCAAAGGCGCCAAGCGGAGAGGCCGCTGTACGGTTCGGTCGGTGGAAACCCTCTGGCGGTGGGATCTGTTTGTGAGTAGGAGAGCTGGGCAGCGACCAGTCGGGGATCTTGGGTGTTTCGGACTGGTTTTGCGTCTGGCCCGGAAAGAATGTGGCTCCGAGCACGAGGGCGAAGGCGATACGGATCAAATCGGGGCTCCTTGTTCAGGACGTGGCCAGGACACGGTGTTAGGGCAGCCGCTCATAACTGACGTAGGCGAAGTGGTCGGAGTCGGGTGACCAGGAGTTAACGTTGATGGTGCCCTGGCCACCGTTCAAAGTGACCAGGGTCTTCGGTGTTTTACCGACCATATCGCCGGTGACGGGAACCATGCGAAGCGTGGTCTTCAGTTCACGCGAGTTGTGGGTCGGCGTACCGGCGGGATAGGTGATGTAAACAAGCTTCTTGCCGTCGGGCGCGATATGGGGAAACCAATCTTCTTCGCTGTCGCTGACGACCATGACGGCGTGTTTGTCGGCTATCCCGGTGCTGGTCGCGGGAAAGCGCCAAGCGGCTTCTTTGCCGGATCGGGCTGAGTTGATGTAGATCCATTTGCCATCGGGGGAGTAGTCAGGACCGTCGTCGTGCTGTGGGTCCGCGGTGAGCTGGGTCTCTGTGCCCCCGGTGGAAGGGACGCTGTAGATGTCGAACTGGCCGGAGCCTTTGCGTTGGGCGACGAAAGCGAGAGTCTTCCCGTCCGGGGACCAGCCGTGGAAGTAGCTGGGACTCTGAAAGGTTATCTGGCGGACACCAGTCCCGTCGGCGCGGGCTACGTAGACCTCTGATCCGGGACTTGAGAGCGTAGATGCGGAAAAGGCGAGGAGCGTGCCATCTGGCGAGAGGGACTTGTCGTTGTTGCACTCAGTGCCCGGAGGGAGTGTGAGCTTCTGGGGTGAGGCCGGGCGAACTGGGTCCAGGACGAGCTTGTAGAGGCCTCCGGCATGGTTGACGAGCAGGTACTTCCCATCGGGCGACCAGTTGGGAGCCTCCCAGACCGAATTGTCGGTGAAGATGTCCCGCGAAGTTCCGTCGGTCAAACTGTAGATCAAGATGTGGCTACGGAGACGCGGTTCGGATGGGTTTGGGGAGTGTTGCGCGGGCTGTTGGCCCACGCCGCCGGCGATGAGCAGGAGCAGAGGGCAAATGGCGAAACGGGAGTGGACATTGACCGGCATAGCTTGATTTTCCATGATGCGACGGGGATGCGGCGTGGTTAGAAGGAGTACTTGAGAACGAACTGGATGACGCGAAGCTCCTTGCTCAACTTGAACGGTCGTGGAACTACTTGGCTGGAGCATCCCTTGCCGACCCGATAGCTGCGACAACGAGCTTGCCTGTCTTTCCGCGAAGTCCGGGACAATTCTGGTCCCCTATACTCCTGACTTTTCCTCTCCGGCATTATGCGAGAAAGCTTTTGGACAGCGCGCTTGCTGAACTGGGACACGAGCAAACGTTGCGCTAACCCCCCTTTCTGCCAGCGCTCCAGGTGCTCCTGCAATCCGACTTACTGCTGACCGCTTCCATTTGACTCGCTGCTCTCGCAATATAAACGAGCGAGCTGTACATGATAAGGGCTCCTGCTGAACTGCCTACCTTTCAGTACACGGAGGTTGGATCCACGGACCGGAGAACGACCGGTCCAGTCGTGCTTTCGTGCTCTCGTCAACCAAATCTGCCTGCGAAAATGCCATCAACCCCTGTAGAAATACCATCAGAGAACTAGCCTGGGCTGATACTGCTAGAGATCAGCTACCTGATTAGTACCCATAAACGCCGTTCTCGTCGGTTGATGGAGGTCTCTCTCGCCGCATCCTCGGATCGCCGCCCCAACCACGCGATCCTTCAGAACCAAATCCCCTATGCCGCAGCATCGCGATCCCGATACCATCCTGGTCATGCTCCCGATCGGTTGCTGGGCGGCACCCGCGGGTCAGTAGCTGAACCCGTACTCCGTCGCTACTCGAGATGTGCAGGCGCGCAGAGCCTCTGCCCTGCGCGCCCTGCCAAAGCCCGCCCTGCCAAAGACGAGACACTTAGTTCGGCACGCTCTCGAGGCTCTCTGGCACCTCAACCGTCTTGCCATTGTCCGCCAGCCGCCGCTTCGCCAGCATCGTATACGCCAGCAGCCGCGCCCGGTTGATCCCGCCCAGCGGTCGGTGTGCCGCCAGCGCGTGCGCCGGCGAGAACGACAGATCCTCAAAGTAGCCGTCCTTCGCCGGATCCCACGCCGTCTGTACCGGAATCGTCAGCTTCGCCACCGTCTGGTACTGCGACTCCGTCTCCGGCCACTCCGCCTGCGTTTCTTCAATCGGCATCGTGTCGAGGCCGGTATTCAGCTGCACCCGCAGCTCGTACTCCGCCGGGTGCGTCCGGAAGTACTCGTTCATCGCCTCGCGCAGCGCGTCCGGCGTCTTCGGGTCGAACGGCTGCTCCTTCAACTCCGCCAGCCCCGGCGAGACCGGAAAGAACCCCAGCTTTGCCACGTGATCGCCATAGCGGAACGCCACCTGCGAGAAGTACTCCTCGCCCGCCGGATGCACCACCGGGTGCCCATAGAACGCCAGCTTCTCCGAGTTCGCGCCCACCGCGTTCAGCACCGTATTCGTCGCCCGCGCCACTGACGACACGGCGCCCTTCACACTGTCCGAAAGCTTCGGCGCAATCTCCGCATTCGGCTTGAATGCCTGCAGAAACTCCTTCATGCCGTTCGCCAGAAACTGCTTGCCCACGTCGAACACCCAGTCCTGTGCGTTCCCCGCGTAGCCATCGAGCTTCGGGCCCTCGACTCCCAGCACCTTCACCGACATGCCCCGGTCCGTCGAGAGCTTCGAGTCATCCAGCAGCTCACCCGGCTGCTGCGCCATCCGCACCAGAACCTCGTATCGGCCCGGCTTCGCAAACATGCCCTGCGCCAGCTCGGTCGGCAGGCCGTTCAGCACCGTCAACTCGCCCTTCAACAGTGCATGCGCTTTCGCATGCGAGACGCGCACCGACCGGCCATACTTCTGCCGCGCCTGCTCCATCCCCTCCGTCATCACATCCACAATCTTCTGTTTGGTCTCGCTCTCATCAGGCGCAATCGTCTCCAGATCGTCCCGGTACATCAGGTAGTTAGGCATGGCAGCAGTCAGTCCTTTCATCGTGTGGGAGCGTTCGTGTGGGGCATTGCGGATCGACGACGAACAGGTTGCCCCGCGGCAACCATCGTCTTCCTCCCGTATCGACTGAATACGATGCACACGCGGCACCGGACTGCACAGCCGCCGAACTCACTTCACCCCCACCAAACTCCAATTGATCAGCGCAAGCCGGCCTCCATTTTCACCATCTACACTCAGCTCGTGCCCCTTCCACCGCTCGACGTCCGCCCCGGCCGCGACCCCCGCTACCCGGCAGGCCCCGCGTTCCTCCCGCGCATCCTCTCCGGCGAAGCCTTCCGCTCTACCTCCGCCGACCTCATGCTTAGCTCCGCCCGGCAGTTCGGCGACCTCGTCTACTACCGCGCCTTCGGCCGCCACATCTACCAGCTCAACCACCCCGACCTCATCCGCGACTTCCTCACCACCGACAGCCCCCACCACCATCGCAACCTCGTCATGCAGCGCGCCCGCACCGTCCTCGGCAACGGCCTCCTCACCAGCGAGGAGCCCCTCCACATGCGCCAGCGCCGCCTCGCCCAGCCCGCCTTCCACCGCGACCGCATCGCCGGCTACGGCATCGTCATCTCGGACGCCGCCGCCCGCATGACCTCCACCTGGCAGCCCGGCACCACCCGCGACCTCCACGCCGACATGCTCGAGCTCGCCCTCCGCATCGTCGGCAAATGTCTCTTCGACCTCGACCACCTCGATAACATCGAGGCCATCGCCTCCGCCGTCGACAGCTTCATGACCATCCTTCCACTCGCCTTCCTGCCTTTCTCCCAAACCATCCAGCGCCTGCCCATCCCCTCCATGCGCAAGCTCCAGCGCGGCAAACTCCACCTCGACACCCTCATCAACCGCATGATCGCCGAGCGCCGCGCCGAAGCCCCTCTCGCTTCAGGAGCTCCAGACGCCCCGGACCGCGGCGACCTCCTCTCCATGCTCCTCGCCGCCACCGACCCCGAAGCGTCAACCGATCCCGACACCACTGCCGCCTCCAACCGCATGTCCGACCAGCAGATCCACGACGAGTGCGTCACCATCCTCCTCGCCGGCCACGAGACCACCGCCAACGCCCTCTCCTTCGCCCTCTATCTCCTCGCCACCCACCCCGAAGCCCAGGGACAGCTCCACGACGAAGCCCGCACCGTCCTCGGTCCGAACGCAGCCGGCCCCGCCCGCAACCCGACCGCAGCCGATTACCCCAACCTCCCCTTCGCCACCCAGGTCTTCGCCGAAGCCATGCGCCTCTATCCACCCGTCTGGGTCACCGCCCGCATGTGCATCTCGAGCTATCAGGTCGCCGGCTACACCATCCCCGTCGGCGCCGCTCTGCTTGCCCCGCAGTTCGCCATTCACCGCGATCCCCGCTTCTTTCCCGACCCCGACCGCTTCGACCCCACCCGCTTCACCCCCGAACGCAAAGCCCAGCTCCCCCGCTACGCCTACTTCCCCTTCGCCGGCGGCAGCCGCCAGTGCATCGCCGAAGGCCTCGCCTGGATGGAAGGCGCCCTCACCCTCGCCACCATCGCCCGCGACTGGCGCCTCACTCTCCCGCCCAACGCCCCAGCCAAACTCAGCATCAACCCCGCCATCAGCCTCCGCCCCCGCCACGGCCTCCCCATCCACCTCGACCGCCGCTAGCCCCACCTCAACCCTGACAAAAGCGGCGCCGCCCCGAAGCCGCACCAGCGCTTCCGTTGTATCAGCTCATCAACCGGCGGAGCCAGAAATCCGCAAGCAGCAGAAGAAGAAGAGAAGCCGTAAGTTTCCACAATGCGACATATCGGTACTGATCCAGACCCGTACTCGACGTAGATTCTGGGGTGCACGAGACCGGGTGTAACGAATCGAAAGGTTCTGCGTTAACAAAGCAGACGTTGATACGCGTCTCTAAGGAGCACAACCATGAACTGCCAGAACTGCCAGTGCGGAAACAATTGTGAATGTGTGGTTTGCTTCTGCAAGACACGTAATTAGCCTGTGCCTTCTAACAGGGCAGGAGGGAAAACCTCCTGCCCAAGGTTCCTATGCCCACCTCACCTTTAGACCAGCTCCTGGATCAGCGAAAGCTCTTCCTTGCCTTTGTGCAACGCCGTGTGTTCGATGCGGCTCTGGCTGAAGACATTCTCCAGACCTGCTATCTCCGCGCCTTTGAGCATCGCCACGACTTTGAGCCGAATGAGTCGGCTGTGGCGTGGTTCTATCGCCTACTGCGCAACGCGGTCATCGACAGCTATCGTAGAAACAAGTCTCAGGACAGGGCAATTGAGGAATGGACTCGCGAAATAGAGACTTTGGCGCAGCCATCTCCTGAGCTTCACAACGACGTCTGCGCCTGCCTCCATGCCGTCATCGAGGGTCTCAAGCCTGAGTACGCCGAGGTGCTCAGAGCAGTAGATCTTGGAGAGCAACGTGTTCAGGATTTTGCTAAGCAGCACATGATCTCTGCTTCAAACGCCGGTGTGCGCGTCCATCGTGCGCGCGCAGCCTTCCGGAAACAGCTGATGCGAACCTGTGCGAGCTGTGCGGAACACGGCTGTTTGGACTGCACCTGCAAGAACCGTGTACCTCCTTTGGCTTAGCTATGGAGGTTCAGGAAAGCGGAGTAGTCCTTATAAACGCCGTCCTCGGAAGCGTGGAACGACTACCCGGCCTGAGGGAGCCCCGGCTCGTTACTGACGAGAATGCGACTTCGCAGGACCAATGGTCCAGCTAGAGCCGTTTAGACCGGGCAGAGTCCACAAGGGAGAACCATACGCCTGGAAAACCCCAATGTAAGCTGAGTCAAGCGATGACAATCATTCTTCGACCTGCAGAAACCTCCGATTTACCGGCCGTCGCGGCTCTGATGAACGATGCTTTTCGGGGCACCCCAAGCGAGCGCAATTGGTGCGTCGAAACTGGCTACATTGCCGGAGAACGCACGAATGTGTCACTGCTTGCTGAAGAGCTTGTCGAAGGCGCATGGTTCTTGCTAGCGGAACAGGAGGGCAGAACGACTCTGCAGGGGTGCGTCAGCTTGCATGCCTTGTCGCCAGAAAGATGGTACCTGGGGTCACTCACCGTCTGTTCCACGTTGCAGAACGCAGGCTTTGGTCGCAGACTCCTCAGCGCTGCGGAAGAGTATGCCGCTATGCATGGTGCTCGAACGATCGAAATGACTGTAGTCAGCGTTCGCGATACCCTCATCGCTTGGTACGAGCGCAGGGGGTATTCCTTGACCGGTGAGAACCGTCCCTTTCCATACGGCGACACACGCTTCGGAACGCCTACTCGAGAGGATCTGCGCTTCGTTGTTCTAGAGAAGCTTCTGCCCGGTTACTGACAGGGAATGCGACTTCACAGGAATGCGCGCGACATAGATGTAGAACCAGAACAAGGTGCTCCTAAGAGCAGCACGGAAAGCGGAACTCGACTCGTTATCCAAAAGCTGTCCAGTTCCTGGACGAAACCACCGTAGAGACTCTGATGTGATGGGAGGGATCGCAGAGTTCGAACGCGAGCTGATCAAGGAACGGCAGCGAGAGGGGATCGCCATCGCCAAGAAACGCGGTGCTTATGCTGGCCGAAAGAGAACGCTGACAGCGGCACAGGCCGTTGTCCTCCTGCAACGCATTGCGGCCGGCGAGTCCAAGACAAAGCTCGCGAAGGAGCTCGGCGTCTCGAGAACACCATCTATATATATGTGAGCCGGAGAGGAAAGTGATGCAGCTGGTCGATGAATTAGACACGGTGATCGAAGGCGAATTGCTGGATGCCCAGAGCGGGCGACTCGACCTGCGATCCGAGTTCAAGTGCGTAGCGACGATGGCGCATGCCGCACCGTTGGCGGATGGCTGGTCGATCTTGAGAGTTTGAATGAACCTGAGTAAGGGGAGATGTGAGAATGAGACGCCTAGTGCAGCGCTCGATCTGTTGTCCGTGCGGGAATGATAAGGTTCTCGCCTTGGGACTCTGTGCGACCTGCTACACACTAACGGCAGGATGAGTAATACTTCGGGGGAGCGAAGGGAGACGGTACTGACTCGCGACGGCAATCGATGTGCCGTCCCTGGTTGCATGACGATGAAGAGAGGGAAGCGGTCGCTTGCGGTCCACTACCGCAAAGCCGGAAACAGCGCCCCAAAGTTGATGGTTACCCTTTGTCTTGCCTGCCATGCCAAGGTGACACGAACGCTACACCTGCGAAGGGAATAGCCACCTATGCTTCGAGTTCTCTGGCGTCAGCAGCACCCCAAAGGGCACGAACAGGCCGTGCTGAGCTTCTTGGATAAAAAGCCAGGTTGCTAGCGTTTAAATGGTTAGGCATCTAAAGTGCTCATAGGATCCTTTGTCTTGGAATGGCTGTGCTGTGTTTGTTCTCAAACACGCCTTGACCCTGGCCCACGCCTGGAGGGGCGGCACGTGCAATAGCCGGATTCCCTCCCGGAGCGCAGCGGAGGTGCCGCAGGGGGTCTGCACAAACGAAGCTCTGAAGATGAGGGTGGCTATTGCGCGCGCCAGGGACGGAGTCCTTCCATGTCTTTTGTCAACGGTTAGGCGCAGGGGTGATCGCCCCTGCAGCGATCAAGGGTGATGGTTTGCTGCCGCACAATGTGGGAACCGGACAACGTTCAGCGACAGTCGCTCAGACTTCCATACGCGGGTTGATTACCGCATGAGTGTGTGTCGTCGCAGGCTTGCCTCTGACTCAGCGCGGGCGTTGGAGCGGAGCTCCTGCCCAAGGGACTCTCGAGGATCGCCATGACCGGTTGTCCGGTCCCCGCACCACGGGGCTGATAGGGATGGCCCTATCCAGCTGCCATGGTGATCCTCATCTCCTGGCCGATTGCCCAGATGAAGCCGGCGAGCTCTCGCGCGATTGCGGTGACGGCGACGCTGGGCTTCTTGCCTCGGGCGACCATGGAGCGATAACGGTTGCAGAGCCTGGTCTTTGCCTTCCAGGCGATGTCGCGAATGTTCTTCGGCAACCTGACGAGGATCTCGGCCTTTTCCTTCGCGATCCGAGCCGGGTACTGGTAGCTCCAGGCAGCTTCGATGAGCATGCGTCTGGCCTCCCGGTTGCCGGTCTTTGTGATGCCTCCACGGCGTACCGAGCCACCGCTCGAGTGCTCCGAAGGAACTAGGCCGAGGTAGCCCATCAGCAAGCGTGGCGACTCCAAGCGGCTTAGATCACCAGTCGAGGCGATGAACGTTGCCGCGGAGATCGTGTCCATACCCCGCAGTCCACGAAGAGCTTCGACCAACGGTCCCAGCGACCAGCTCTCCATCATCGAGGTGATCCTCTTGACCAGAGCATCTCTTCGATCCTGCGCGGTCCATACCGCCTCCAGGTAGTCCTGAAAGACGATGCCGTGAGCCTGCTCCTGAAACGTCTGACCTGCGAGCCAGCAACGATGGCGCTGCGTCCAGTGCCTGCCTGTTGGATAGCTGCGGCCATGGCGAAGCAGGGAGGCAAGCAGCTGCTGTCGTGCACGCATCAGGTGCATCGACGCATCCACGCGTGCTCTGACCAGATCGCGAAGTGCTTCGTGTGTGGTGTCCGGAACCCACACTCGTGTCAGGTCTCCGGAACGATGCAGGATGGCCAGCTTCTCTGAGTCGCGCCTGTCGGTCTTGATCCGCTCGCCAGGCTTGCGGGGGATCATCGACGGTGCGGCTACCAGGCACTTGTGGCCGAGCGCAGTAAGCTGGCGATGGATCCCGTACTCGCAGCAGCTGCTTCACAGCAGAAGTCGAGATCTCCATGCTCCGAGAACCGCTTCTCCATCTTCGCAACGTCATCTGCTGTGTTCGGGATCACGCCCACGAACCGCATGGACCCGGAACGGCCGTCTTTTGCAACGCTGATCGAGATAGTCGCCTTGTGCACATCCATGCCCACGAATGATCTGACTGTCTGCATCTGTCTTCCTCCTCTGAACAGGAAAGCCCAAGCGGCTTACAAGCTCAACAAAAAACATACAGACTCAGCGAGGTTTGGTATCCGCATCCGCGCGGAACGCGCAAACCTGCTCTTCAGGGGCGTTCCGGGGTCTTCCCGCAGAGGGGGGTAGCGGAAGAGTTGGGCCGGTTCTTTTGGCCGACGCAGCTCTGGAGAGAGGGGAACCTTCACCCGGCGTACAGGTAGTTGCTACGGATCATCTACCTATAAGCACGATGAACCGGGGCTTCTTTGACACCCGTGACTGCTCTTTTTGAATAAGCGTGATCGACTGACACTCTAGCGTTTTAGATGGCTGGATGCTTTAGGTACTAAAGGGCTACGAGACATACGCGGAAGCCCATCGCGGAGATCAGTGAGGCCCGGATCACTTCCGCTAATGCGACATTCCGAAACTAATTCGGTGTCGATGAGTGCACTGGCGATGATGCGCTCGTTTGAAAGCTAAAACGAAGTAAATGAAAGAATCACCTCCGTCGAAGTGCACCTCCATTTGCAGAGGCTCCGGTCCGCTCTTGCCCTGAAGAAAGGCAGCCGATGATTCCGGCATAGAAAGAGGTTCGGATCAGGCTTAGGGGGTGGGCACCGCTCTATTCAGGCGCAGTGGGTATGAACCTGCTCGATCAACCGGGTGAAGGAGGAGTTCTGACGGAGCTGGTCGAAGCGGGGATCTGCGGCAAGCCAGATGAGCTCCGGTTCCACTTCCTTGCAAGCCGCGTTGAGCAGGGAGAGCGCCTCGTCGGGAAGTCCGAGAGCAAGAGTGAGGGCGGCCTTGCGGAACCTGCTGAGTTGCGCATCAGCAAGGAGCAGGCCGGTCTGCTGGGTGATGGACGAAGCGAGATCCTTGTCGCCGGCCAGAGCGCTGAGTTCCGCGGCATAGGCCTGAAGGGCGAGGTTGGGACCCGCCTGGAGGTGAAGCGTTGCGGCAAAGCGGGCGGCGTCGTCGCCGCGGCCGGTGTACAGGTTAATGAACGCGCGTTGGACCTGGCACTCCACTGGTTCCGGCGTAGCGGACAAACGGACGGCGAAGAAGGGTTCCGCTGCCGTGTAGCGGCGGCTGAGAAAGAAGAAGCGGGCGCAGCAGATCTGCTGGCGTGTGGAGAAGGCGTCGATACGCTGAGCCCGCTCAAGAAGCGTCCAGGCATCTTCAAAGTGGCTCAGAGAACAGAGAAACAGGCTCTCCTGGCGGAGTGAGACGGCCTGGCTGCCGAGTGATGAGGCGCGGCTGAAACTTAGTTGTGCCTGAGCGAAATCCCATTGCAAGCTGCGAATGGCTCCGAGGGTTGAGTGCGCTTCTACCATGTTCGGATCTAGACGAAGGGCCTGCAGGGCGGCGGAGGCAGCCTGCGCGAGAACTTTGCGGCCGTTTGCGGCTCCGCGTAAGGCAGTCCAGTAAAAGCACTGCGCAATGCCGCACCAGGGGCGTGCGTATTGCGGGACGGACGCGGCGACGGCCTGAAACTTCACCAGGGCCGCATGGATATCTTCTCCGCGAGCGCTGTCTAGCAGTGACTCCGCAGCGAGAAGGAGGGGGTAGATCGCGAAGACAGCGGGCCCGGCGGAGGCCTGATAGCTCCGAATGAGCGAGAGCTGCGGTCCAACACGATTCATGATCGCGGAGGCGATGCTTTCCTGCACATCAAAGACATCGACCTCGAGAAGATCCGGCGGGTGAAGGTCAAGATCGAAACGTTGCGACCAGAGCAAAAGTCCATCGGCGTTGACCAGCCGGATCGTGTTTCGAAAGCGGTTCCCCTGTTGGCGCACAGTACCTTGGAACACAACATCTGCGCCCAGCCTGGCGGCTAACGAGGGGATATCTGGCGAACCCGCGATGACCTGCGAAATGGAGCCTGCGGCTATGACGCGCATGCCGGCTACAGCGGACATGTGATGTATGAACTCATCGGTAAGGCCGTCCGCGAAGGAGGGTAGGGCCAGGCTGCCGGCGATTTCTGTAAAGGGAAGAATGAGCACGGTGACGCCCTGGCCGGGGATAAGGACGGGCTGGGTAGGAAGGGCAGATGACGATGGAAAGCCGAGGGAAGAGGCCTGCTGAAAGATGGGGACGTAACTGCCGACTTTGACCTGGATGGCGATGAGGTCGTGTTTGCCATGAGCGTCGTTGTAACTCTTTAGCTTGCCTCGGAGCCGGCGGGCCTCGCTGCGTACGAGGGAGTTCTGGCCGGGATCGAAGTCCGCGCTTAGGTCATAAACCTGAGTTCCGATCACATACTCCTTAAGCGAAGCAGCGCGGCCCTCGAGAGTTTCCTCCACGATGAAAGTCAGGAAACGGGCGAGGCGCTCGCAGTGAAGGAACTGTGGGCTGTTCACGATGGTGTGAAGTTGCCTGCGTACATCGGCTGCTGACGGTTGTTCCTGCGCCTGCATGGGTGGCTCTGCCATGAGCTGAACCTCTTCATCACGCATACTTCCGTACTGTACCGCAGACCAAGGCGCGGCGGCAGGCGGCTTTGTCGTACGTGCGGCTCACGGTTGCCCTACCTGGAGATGACTGTAAGTGACTTTTGTGCTCAGCAGGGAGGTGTCATTGTCACTATGCAATCGCAATGCGACTCCCCTTGAACAGGGCGGATGCGAAGTATTCACTTCCACTGCACTTTTTGAAAGTCAAATATATGACGACACCGAAGAACAACAATTTCCTGAGCAAAGTAGCGGGCCTGACGAAGGGCTCCGCAATCCTGATAATCCTGCTCGGCGTGGCGGCTCTCTGCCTTCCGGCATATGCCGGTATGAGTGTGACGGTGCTGGTGGGTGTGCTTGTGCTGTTAGCAGGAGTAGCGACTCTAATATCCGTGCCGGCTGCGGCAGGCGCGGGCGGCGTTATCTGGAGGCTTCTCGTCGGGGCCGCGTACCTGGTGGGCGGAGTTTACCTGATCGCGCATCCAGTACTCGGGCTGGTCTCACTCACCATGCTGATGGCGGTGATCTTCATCGTGGAAGGGGTGAGCGAGTTGCTGGCCTATCTCTCAATCCGCGCGCTGCCTCGTGCGGGAGTTGTGCTGCTGAATGCGCTGGTAACGCTGGCTTTGGGCGTGATGATCTGGAAAGGATGGCCGTCAAGCGCGGCGTGGGGAATAGGGACGCTGATCGGGGTAAACCTGATCTCGACCGGTCTGACGCGACTGATGTATGGGCAGGTAGCGGACAAGGTAGCGGCAGCGTTTTAAGCCATGACCAGGGATGAGAAGCGTCTGAAGAAAGCCACGCGAGAACCATTTTCTTCGGCTCCCAAAACGGAACGTCGGGAAGCTGAGCTTGCCCACGAATCACAAACAAAGGAATGAGGATGTTATGGCCGAACTGATCGTAGTCGGATTCAAGAATGACATCTACCGCGCGTCACAGGTACTGGATGAACTGGGCGACCTGAACGATGACTGGGTGGTCGATCTGCGGGACGCGGTGGCGGTGTACCGCGATGCGGAGGGCAAGTTGATCATGGCGAAGAACTACCAGCCGACAGCTCGACAGGGTGCGGGCCTCGGGGGCACCCTCGGCCTGTTGATTGGTGCGACGCTGGCGATTCCTTTTACCGCAGGCGCAAGTGCAGCAGTGGCGGCTGGTGCGATTGCAGCCGGAGCGCTGGGCGGGGCCGCGCTGGGCGCGACTGGCGGGGCGATCGACGCATCGTTCTGGAAGAACGAGTTCGGAATTCCGGAGGAATTTGTGGAGGACGTGAGTGTCCTAGTTGAACCCGGAAGCTCCGCCATCTATGCGATTCTCGAGTCGGATGAGCCTGGCGTGGTCACTGCGAAATTCCAAGGTTACGGCGGCACGATTCTGCAGACGACGCTGACGAGCGAGCAGCAAGCAAAGATAGAAAAAGCTTTGCATTCAGCGCGTTGAGACTGGGTGCCAGACGGAATGATTCGCAGTGAGCGTAACGTAACCGATTGTCAGGAGAACATCATGGATGAACACAAGGCCGCATTGAACGCGTTCGAACACAGGATTTCGGCGCAGATGGACGAGGCAAAAGCGCATATCAGCGGGATCGAAGCTGCGGCTAAGGGTAAGGCGGCCGGGGCGGAGATAGACGCGCTGAAGAACCTACATACGATGAAGGCCAACATCGAGGCAAAGCGCGCAGAACTGAAGACGGCGCATGAGGCGAAGGCATCCGCGCTGAAGGGCGAGATCGAGGCGGAGGTCGCCAAGCTGAAAACATCGGCTGAAGCGATGCATTCAAAGGTTAAGCCAGCGGTGAAGAGCAAGTAGCTTCGTTGCTGCAAAGCATTCGGGCCATCCCTCTGAGGGCTGGCCCCGTTTCGTGGCTAATCGTTGCTGCGAGAAATCTCGATTTACGCTATCAGGCCAACGCACTCACCGGGCTTGGTTTGAGCCGCCACTCCCCGCAACATAGATCCTGTGAAGCGCGGATCACGCCAGCCAGCGAATCCGACGCATTGAGCCAGCCTCGGGAGCGGCAACCTTCCCTATGCGACTTCTCAGGAGTGGCCTCAGTGCGGAACGAAGAGGTAGCAATCCTCGACTGACTTGCTGTCATTTTGGGAAATCCCAAGCGCCACCTCCATCGTCGCGACAAGTGATGATGCCGGATGTCGCGTTTCGCTCCTCCGATCGAGTTCCTGCTCAATGCCATATTCAACGCATTCCCGCAAGGCTCATACGATTCAGTCGAATCACGAATCTGTCATATCTTCGGGCAGATTCCGGTCGAGTTCGAGGAGCGTCTCCAACAGAGCACCACCTGGCCGGCCACCTTCGCCAAACACTCGTCTCTGCATGACGATGACAATGGGTAAGGCGTCGCGCAACGCTTTCAGACCTGCATTCGTGACCTCGACTGTCTTAGCTCGCGTATCCGATTGGCTCCGCACCCTCGATACCATCTTCTTCTTTTCCAGCGTCTTGAGTGTCTGGGAGATCTGCATAGGGTGAATGCCCACGGCTCGCGCAAGCTCAATTTGAGTCACGGGTGTGCCGTGTCGCCCAAACCAAGCCACCGACGCAACGGTGATGAATTGAAGATTGGTGAGATTTAGTTTAGCCAGCGCCCGGTCGACCTCACGCTGATACCGCGCTACGATCCGCCACATCACGAAACCTACGGCGTTTTCAGGCGCGCCGAGCGAAACGTCTTCAAACATCTGCCGGATCGCGTTTTTGTCGCGCTGCACATCTTCCATTTTAGGGGAGGAGGGCGGAAGCAACGTTTCGGTCAGACTGCAGCATCTTTAGTAAATATGTTTATGGTACTGCTTGTTCGATCGCAGCCCGCATCCTGCAGGTGAACTTTATTAGCGAGCAGAAACCGCTACGACGACGAGGAGAGGTGACATGGCCGACACAAAGCTCGACATTGCTTTTTGGGACTACGACCGTACCCGCGCACTAGCCGACGGAACGGTAAAGATCGAAGGTGTGGATGCTACGTACCACAGTGCGCCGATCGTGACAGAGATCTTTCGCGGCATGATCGGCGACCGGAGCTTTGATGTTTCGGAGCTTGGACTAACCTACTTTCTTCGCACGTTCAGAAACGGCGAGTCCCCATTCGTCGCCATTCCAGTCTTTCCAAATCGCGCTTTCCGGCACTCAGCGATCTTTGTAAACCGGGCGAGTGGCATTGAGACACCCAAAGATCTGAATGGCAAGACTGTCGGAGAACTCGCTCTCTACAGCCACGACGCCGGCATCATGCCCAAAGGCGTGCTGATGGACGAGTCCGGATTCAAGCCAGAAACCTGCCGCTGGGTTATTGGAGGCCTTGATTGGCCGCTCAAGCCCATAGACTTCGTCCCGCACACGCATCCCGCAAACGTAGAGGTCACCGACATTGCGAAGGGCAAGGAGCTTGGTGCCATGCTGGATGCGGGCGAGATCGATGCACTGATCTCTGCGGACGTGCCCAAGTGTGTACTGGAGCACTCGCCCAACGTGAAGAGACTTTATCCGAACTACAAGGAAGTGGAGCGCGACTACTTCAAACGAACGGGTATCTTCCCCATCATGCACACCGTGATCGTGAGCCGCGAGTTGCTGGCGCGGACTCCCAAGCTGGCGCAGACCATCTACGAGGGGTTCGTTAAGGCCAAACAGGCCGCGGCGGAAAAGTACACACACGGACTAATCTTCAACAGTATGGCGACGATGTTTCCTTGGTTCAACGAGCTTATCGAAGGAGACTTGGCGTTGCTCGGCCAGGACTGGTGGCCCTACGGAATTGCAGCGAATCGCAAGACACTCGACACCGTCCTGCGCTACCACCATGAACAGGGGATCACGGATCGCCTGTTCACTGTGGAAGATATCTTCGTCCCTAATCTTCTGAACACCTAGACCTCTGCTAAATAGCAGCTTGGAAGATCTCGAACAGGAGTTGTTCATGAAGCTGGTTGCATTGGAAGAGCATTTCGCGACGACTGAAATCATGCAGGCCTGGATGAAAGTAAATCCAAGTTGGCCGGATCTTGCGCTCAAGGCGTCGACCTAAGGCGAGGCCGCACGCCGTCTTCTTGAGCTCGGCCCCGAGCGCCTTGCCGCGATGGACGAGGCCGGTCTTACATGTCGCAGTTTTATCCTTGACCACGCCGGGCGTACAGAACCTTGGAGCGACCGGAGCTGCGGAGCTCGCTCGAGCCTCAAACGACCGGCTTGCAGCGGCGGTGGCTGCATGCCCAGATCGTCTGCAAGGCTTCGCGACGATTCCGACTCCTTCGCCGACGCTAGCGGCGAAGGAACTTGAGCGCGGAGTGCGAGAGCTTGGGTTCCACGGTGCGATGCTGCACGGACGGACTCGCGACCGCCATCTGAGCGACTCGAAGTTTTGGCCGATCTTTGAAGCAGCGGAGGCATTGAACGTGCCGCTGTATCTTCATCCCCAATCTCCGCCGCCTTCTGTAATCAATGCTTACTATGCAGGCTTCGACGAAGAACTGGATTCGTTCTTTGCCCGAGCCGGACTCGGATGGCATTACGAAACTGGCATTCAGATCGTCCTGCTGATACTAGCGGGAGCTTTTGAGCGGTTCCCGAATCTGAAAATCATCACAGGGCACTGGGGCGAGGTGATGCTCTTCTACTTGGACCGTTCGGATCTCTTGAGCAGTCCAGCGAAGCTACCCCGCAAGGTCTCTGAATACGTGCGGCAACACATCTACGTGACAGCGAGCGGCATGTTCAGCCACAGATACCTGCAATGGGCAATCGAAGTGTCGGCGTGGACCACGTTCTCTTTTCTACGGATTACCCATTTGAGCGTTCGCTTCAATGTGGCGCTCGCACATTCCTCGAGACTGCACAACTCAGTGAAGCGGACCGGACCAAGATTGCTTCGTCGAACTGGGACAAACTTTCTGCAGGTATTCGCCGCTAAACGTTAGCGTTCAAAGGACCAACAAACCAACCAACGAAAGGATGTTCGCCATGCAATATCTCGTTATCTTCACACCCAAAAAGCAGTTTGCGTCCGGGGGTATGCCGTCCGATTTCATGCACAAGGAAGAGCAGGAGCAGGCCCAGGTACGTGAACTCTACGCTGGCGGCGGCCTCCGTCAGGTGTGGGCTCAGGTGCCACGTACCAGAGGTGGAGTTGTTTTGTTTGAAGCGGACTCACCTGAACACCTGCAGGAGATGATCAACAGCTTTCCGTTGGTAAAGGCTAACTACGCTGATCCCGACATCATTCCGCTGCAGCAGCATGCCGCGTTCATGCCTCCGGGCAGCGCCAAGTAGAGGCAGAGTACGAAGACTCGGAGGAAACATGTTGAAGATGAAAGAGTTGGATGAGAGCGTGCCGTTTGAACAGCAGCTTCAGGAGCAACATGACGGTCCTGTCACCCTGACGATCCTGTTCACTATGGCGCCAAATGAAGTGGAGCCGTTTAAGGTCGCTTGGGCCAAGGATGCTGCTTTTACGAAGCTCCAGCCAGGGTTTATCTCAGCGCAGTTGCATCAAGGAATTCACGGCAGCACGACGTTTCTAGACTATGCGGTGTTCGAGAGCGTTGCCTCTCTTGGAGAGATGACGCGCCAGCCGGAGTTCGCACGACTGCGCCAAATCTATCCCGATAGCGCTACCGCAAGCCTCCACTTGTTCCGGCGTGTGGCCGTCCCTGGCATCTGCCTCGGTGAGCCCGAGAGCAACTGATTACAGCTGGAGCATCGAATATCACCCTTAATAAAGGAGATCCATCATGCCGATCAACGCTGCATCACAATCGATTCACCTTTTAGATGAAATCGCTCGAAGGCACTATGTTCAATTTGTCGTTCACAGCCGTCTCATAGCTCCTGATTTAGATCATCTGAACGCACGTTTGAAAGATCATCTCCAGTTCATGAAGTCACTGAGTAAGAAGGGTATTCTGCCAATTTCAGGTCCGTTCTTTACAGAGGATGGCAAGAACACTGGCAACGGTTTCTACGTTCTCAGGGTCGATAGCATCAAAGAAGCACGACGGATTACGGCTGAGGACCCACTTCACAAATCAGGCGTTCGCAGTCCAAGCGTCGAAGCTTGGTTGCAAGTAACGGACTGACATCCGACTGGAGAGTTGTTACCGCCAAGGTCTCGGGTAATCCGTCAGCAGCGGTGCTTAGACGTCATAGTTGCGCGCAGGAAATACGGCATGAACAAGCTTCAATCTACAAGGCAAGTCTCGTGCTGAACGCTGCGGTCGCCGGCGTGGTGAATCTTTCCAGGAACAAGGCCGTCAGGGAGGGTTTGGAACAGTTAAGCTACCCAGACGATCTCGCCACCTTGCTCGGCACCTGTTGACTGCTGGGCGCTATGGAGCTGGTGACGCCGGGAGCACCAAGGCTCAAAGAGTGGGCCTATGCTGGTTCTACCTTCACGTATGCCGGTGCTTTCCTGTCCCACTTGGCTAGGGGCGGAAGGAAGGAGAGTCTGGCACCGCTTGGTAGTCTGGCACTCCTCATGGCTGCTTCTGCTACCCGTCCGGAGATACCTTAGGTCTGCGCCATTCAAAGATGAGATGGTGCGCGAGGTGTTCGACGGCCGTGTCGATGCTCTCAGACTATGATCGGCAATTGCTTGGTGTAAACATCTCCTTGAGGTAAACACTGTGAAGCTTGATGACTTGCGGGCACTGGGGCGGTCCGGTTTGCCCGTCAGTCCACTCGCACTCGGAACGATGACTTTCGGGAACAAGCAATGGGCATCGACCGATGAGGTTGCTCGTGAAATGTTCAGCAGCTATGTTGATGCTGCGGCAACTTCATTGACACCGCCGATGTTTACAGCGGGGGCCGAAGCGAAGAACTGGTCGGACAGTTCGTAGCAGACAGGAAAATGCGAGAAGATATCGTGCTCGCAACGAAGTTCAGCTTTAACGGCGGGAACGGCCGCAAGAATCTCGCGAGAGCGCTAGATGGTTCGCTGCGGCATTTGGGTGCGGACTACGTCGACCTGTATTGAGTTCACGTGTGGCATTCAGTGACCCCGGCCGAGGAACTGCTCCAATCGATGAGTGACCTTGTTCGTTCTGACGGCGGAGGTGTTGAGCCGATCGCTTGACGAGCTGCCGCCGCAGACGCAGCGCCTGCTGCTCGATGTGGATGCGATGGTCCAAGCCGAGTGCTTGCGGCCGAGAATCGACCGCAAGGAGTTCCGCTTCTCCCGGCGTGACGTGCGGGCGCACACGGACTGGGCGACACGCAGCTTAGGGTGCACCTGGGGCGGTTGGAGGAACTGGAGTACCTGCTGGCACATTGTGGAGGCTGCGGCCATAGCTTCGTCTTGAACTGGTGTTCGCGCTCGAAGGGCGAGGGTGGAAGGCCGATGCTGGCGGGCCTGATCGATGTCGACAAGCTCACGGGCAAGGGGTACGACGGCAACCTCGCGGGGCTGGCGAAGGAGGTGGCGGCCCAAAGCGGCTTCAAAACGGGGAACTCGCGGGTGGATCACGGAGCGAGCAAACGCCAGTGTTCCTGCGGGTTCCATCGGGGTTCGATGCGGAAACGTTCAACAGGTTTGAACCTGCCTCTGTTCTTTACGAACCGGTCGCAGTCGTACGGAACAATGGAGCCGCTCGCGGGGAAGCCTTATGGCCCGCGTAGAGTATGTTTGTGCAACCGGTCAGGATTGCTCAGCGTTTGAAAATCGTTTGATGCTCTCCGGAACTCAAAGTACGGCGACGTTTCCCGCGCTGCTGGTGCCTGTGGAGCTCTCGGTGACGAAAAACGGTGTCACAGTGGGCTTTGCGGACCTCAGCAAGCAGGGTGAAGACGGAAAAGTCACATCAGCGCTAGGCACCGATGCGAGTGGAAATCTTCAGGCGCAGTCGAACGTGACGATAATACCGGTGCTAGCGGAGCCGCTTCGACGCTGCTATAGGTCATGAGGGGAGCCATGTGGCCGACGCTCAGGACGTGGTGAAGTCGATCACGTATGACGCCCAAGGAAACTTCACGGTCGGGAACAATATCAGTCCGAACAGAGGGCTTATGGAGTGACCAATTCGATGCTGTCCTCGGAAGGCGTAAAAGCGAGTGAGGGATGCAGCGGCTGCAATCTAGGTCAGAATACTATGCAGAGGCAGGTTCTTGGCATCGTGAACCGAATCATGAACACGGGAGCTTTCGTGAGGGTTTCCGGCCTTTCTCGAACTCGTGTAGAGCATCAGTCAAGGTAGTACCGAGTAATCATGCCTCAGACTCGCTGTACATAGAGGTGCGAGGACGCGTTCGTTAGTGAACGAAGGTACCGGACGTTCTCACCGGCTCGGACTCGTCATCAAGGATGAACTTCGCAACCTGATCATGCATGCTTTGCCTGGATGCGGCATCGAGGTACGGCTCATGTCCGGTTTGAAACACGGCGTAGCTAACGTTCTGCTCCAAGTGGCGTTCTACTGGGAGGTGCCTCATCTGAAATATGCCTCCCTGATATGGCGTGGCAAGATCGAAGTAGCCTCCGATCACAAGCACCCTCATTTTCGGATTGCGAGTCATGACCGCCGCCAGATCAGGAAGCACATTCCAGCCGCCCAGCCAAGGTTTCGATTCATCCGACACGTGAAAGAAGTCCCAATGGCTCGGAATGTCGGCGTCCTGCTGGTAGTTCATCCCTATGCCGAACCGGAGCGTACCTTGCATGTAAGTATCGATAACGGCTCGCACGGCGGACCCCTTGACGCCTGAAGCATCGAAGCCGGGTTTGATCGAGAGCGCATGCAGTGCAGGAGCGGTATAGCGCGTATCCTGTCGTCCGATCACGAGTCCCTGATCGCTCAGAAGCAAAGTTTCGAACTCGGCGGCCTGAATGCGTAGGTGAGCTCTCGTCCACACCTCAGCGGGCAATCCGGTAAATTGGCCCAATTGTTTCGCGAGGTTTTGTTGCTCTATCTGGGAGAGAGCGTTACCGGCCAGCAACGCTGTCGCATAAGGTCCTACAGCGAATTGCTCCACAGTATGTAGCCACGGTTCGAACTCACCAGTCTGTCCAACAATCTTGTGATGGAACCAAGCGGTGGCTGCAAAGGTGGAAAGTTGCAGGATGTAAGGGTTGTCCGTACCCGGTATGCCGGACGCGGCGTCCGGGAAGTCATCGAGATTCAGAAGCATACCGGCGGAGATAATGCCGTTTAGATCGACGCCATCTTCTTCCAGCATGCGGGCGAGTACTGCGTTCCGTACTGTACCGTAGCTATGACCGAAGAGGTATTTTGGCGATTCCCAACGAGTATACCTACTAAGAAAACGACGGATAAAACGGTCGAAGGCAGCCGCGTCGCCGTCAATGCCGTAGAAGATGCGAGCGGCATCATGGCCGCGGATACGGCCGTATCCGGTACCCGGAGGATCGACAAAGATCAGATCCGCTACATCCAGAAGAGAATCCAGATTATTGCCAAAACTGTAAGGACCTCCCGCGACATGATTGAGCCTTGGCAAATCAGCTAGGATCGGTCCGAAGCTGGCGACCAACATGGTTCTGGTCGAAACACTCGGTCCGCCATCGTAAAGGAATACGATCGGCCTCTTGCGTTGATCGACATTGTTCGCAAAATACGCAACATACGACATGGCTGCAATCGCACCGTTATCCGGAACATTGAGAGTTCCTGTCAGTTTGCTTTGAGCGGAAACCTCTAAGTCCTGGGCGTCGGTGCCCCCAACCGTGAGCATCCCAGCTTCGGCAGTGTAGGAGAGCTTCTGTGCGTTCCGGAAGGTGACGGTGTCTCTGGTGACAGTGTCCTCGGGAAGGCGCAGATCAGAGGGTCCGTCGCCGTGAGTCGCGGTGCTTGATTGCTGCTCGTCTTGCGCGGACATCCTGCAGGAAGGAAGCGCGAGAAGGAGACTCAGGAAAGTGATAGCTAATACGTGACAATCGAAGAAACGTTCGCATTCAACAACGAACACGTCAACTTCCTGACGGAGCTTGCAAAGTACGTCCAAGACTCTCACAAACCCGCGTACCAGTCATAACCGAGCTTGGTCCAGTAGTCGTCTGGCCTGGAGTTGGTATAAGCGATTAGACCGATGCGCTTGATTTGTTTGTACCCGTATTTTGTAGGCATGTGGAGGCGAAGGGGTGCCCCATGCTTTTGAGTCAGCGGTGCACCCATCATTTCAGTTACTAGGAGCGTTTGCGGATGCCGCATGGCGTGCATATCGTACCCGGTGTAATAGTCGCCGTCCGGGGTTTCCATGTAGACATACCGGGGTTCCTTCCCCTGAAGCAGCGCGGGTGGGTAAAGCTCCAGGAAGTCCGCCATCCGCACACCGGCCCAATGGACGATTTGGCTCCATCCCTCTATGCACTTAAATTGTGTAATTAGCTCGACTCTCGGGAGACGGATTATGTCCGAAAGCAGAAGGAGCAGTCCGGGAGTCTGCGGCGGCAGTGTGGAGTCGCTTTCACCAGCTTCCTCTAAACCGCGACGCCTGCGTCCCGTCCCGTTATCATCAAGGCCCTTCCTTTCTTCGTCACCTGCCTCCTCGCGTATAGCCTGCTGCAGCATAGATTCCGGCGCCATCTTGACCGAGGACATGATCTTGTCATTCGGCTTGCCCAGAGATGACGAGTTCGCCGCTGAAGCGGAGTCCTTGCCTGGATCGATCTTAGTGTCGTGTCCTACATCTGTGTTGGCGGGTGGTGCCTGATAGCGATACTCCCAAGCAGTAACGTCTGAGACGAAGCGCATGTGATTGTTGGCGTTCTTTACTCCCACCACCTGCATGCGCCAGCTCTCGGGCACAAGATCCTTCTTCAAGCCATAGATGCCGTTAATGCGCAAGTTCTCGGCGCGGCTGAGCGAGTAGGTGGGGGCCAGTGGCTCCCCTGGGAAGAGTGCGCGAGAGACGGATGCACTGAACGCATACGCCTGCTGCAACGGAGCCGGCTGCATGTCTTCAGGAGCTGCAGATGAGAGGTAATGGTAGAAGCCGAAGCCTCCTGCAGCGGCCGCTGTCGCACCGAGAAAAGATCGCCGGGTGTGCTGGCGAGAAGCGGCGAGCACCTGTGCATCCGTGGCCGAACCTTGTTCGGGGTGAGCTGGGCCAGAGTCGGAAGACACTTGCTCTTCTTTGCGAGCGACTGCCTCTTCAACATGCTGCGCCGGAATCGCATCAATGCGATCCGATGCGCCGGAAAAAATCGGCGGTGCAGGTAATGGTTTTTGTTCGTCAGGCTTGCTCATTTCCAACTCCTTCGCTCCGCTTCAATCGACGGAGCTTCCACACGCTGCACTTCATAGCCGCTCACCATGGCGCGGAAGTTGTTCCATCCAGCCAGCATGACTTGAAAAACGTGTATAACAAAAAACGCCATGAAGCTCATCGTGAGCCAGAAATGAAGCCATCGGGCCATTTCGTACCCGCCAAAGAGAGACGTCAACCAGTGCGCGCTGGTTGGTTTGTAGATGGCCAGACCAGTGATCAACATTCCTGCACCCAAGAGGATCACTGAGCTGTACGCGATTCGTTGTGCGCCGTTGTATTTGGTCTGATCCGGCAGGCCTTTCCTCAGGTGCAGGTCGACCAACGTGACCTGGATTGCATCGCGCAGGCTGCGCCGCTCCGGAACCATGAACCGCCATTCACCGGAGAAACATAGGTACAGGACATAGGCGACGCTATTAGCCATAAAAATCCAGATAAAAAGCGTGTGGTAACCCAGACCTAGGGTGACGTGGTACGGAACATGAAGGAGGTTATAGAACCAGTCCGGAAAGAAGCGAAAGAGAGTGAAATTTCCTACCCCAACCCGGTAGACACGGTGCGGATGCAGATAAGCGTTGTCAGAGTCGTTCCAGTAGATAAGCAGACCACTCCACACGAGAGTGAACAACACCGGGAAGTTAATCCAATGCATCCATCGTATGGCCAGCAGGTGTTTGCGCTCCATTCGAATTGTTGCTCTGTCAGCGGTAGGAATTTGTACTTTATCCGTTTTTTCTTGAGGCATCGTCTTCCTCCGACTCGTCTGACCGTAGCTTTCGAGTACGTTTGCAAGTAAGTGGCGCGGCTTCTCGTTCACGTGATGTGAGCTTGAATCGAGCTCAGACACCTTCCGCTGCCGCGAGAGGCTTTGATCGCTACGGAGTGTGTCTCCTCGCCTGCTGCAGCGTCATGAGCTTCCTGCAGAGTCTTACAAAGAAGGTGCAAACCCTCGGAGAGCCTGTTCGCTGTGGTCGCCGTGAAGCAAATTCTAAAGTGTGAACCAGACCCAAGACCGGATTCGGACTTGAAGGCGCTCCCGGGTGCGACGCTCACCCCTCTTAACTCCAGCTGCTCATAGAACCAGTCCATATTGATGGACGCAACGATCCTGCACCAGAGATACAGGCTTCCACCAGGCGCTCGGTACCGAAGCAAGCCTGCGTCCACTGCTGGCTTGAGAGCGGCTACCGCCAATTGGCATAGGTACACATGGTGCTGGCGGAGCTTCGTGAGGTGTTCATCAAAGGCTCCGCTCGTAAGCATGTCGGCAAGAATCATCTGATTCAGACCCGCCGTGAATAGGTTTGCCCTCATCTTGATCAGCGACAGCTGTTTAACCATATAGAGCGGAGCGGTCACCCAGCCTATGCGCAGTCCCGGCGCAAGTAGCTTTGAAAACGTACTGATTGAAATGACCTGGGAAGAGGTGTCGAGTTTGTAGAGCGAGGTCGGTATACCTGCTGAACCAAAGAACGACCGGCTATAGACGTCATCCTCAATAATAGAAACCTGATACCGACGGGCAAGCTCAAGTAGACCAAGTCGAGACTTTAGGCTCATCACCTTGCCGGTGGGATTATGAAAAGTTGGCATGGTGAAGATCATCTTGGGCTGGAAGCGAAGGAAGAGACCTTCAAGCTGACTGAGCGACCAATCAGTGCCCCAGGGTAGGAGTCTGGCTCCCGCAGCGCGAAAACTCTGGGTGGCTCCTGGATAAGTAGGCGAATCGACGACGATGGAATCACCTGGTTCCACCAGGCACCTGGCTATCAGGTCGATACCTTCCTGTGCTCCAGCTACAACCATGACGTTTGGCGCAGGCACGTCGAGCCATCGTCCGATAGCCTGACGCAGGCTCCACTGCCCTTCAGTAGGCGCAACCGCCAGGCAAGACGGCACTTGCTCCTTCATCACGCGCTCAGCGCTTGCGCGATAGGGCTCCGTCGGAAAGATCTCGAGCGACGGCGTTCCTGCAGAAAGGGCGTAAGGCATATGGTTGGCACATCGTCTGGCCAGCATTTCTAAAACGGGTTCATCTAGTTTACTCGAGGACCGGGCGATCTTTCCGCTCCAGGGCGAGATCCCAGCCTCCGAAGCCGCCGGACAGACGAAAGCACCTTTTCCGTGCAGTCTACGAAGTATGCCGCGCTGTTCCAGTTCGGCGTAGGCCGTTGTAACAGTACTGCGGCTTATGCTGAGACGATCGGCTAGTTCACGCTCACTCGGGAGCTGGTCAAACTCCCGAAAGTCGCCGAGCTCGATACCTTTGACTACAAAGTCGCTGATCTGCGAGACGAGGCTCTTCGACTTCTGAAGAGGATCTTGGAAGTCAGACAACGGTCTGTGCTGGGAGCGCATTCTTATCATTGTGAGTCGATCTCTCTCTCGATGACCATGCCAGTGGGTAACTGGTATGGTCATCGGGGCATTTCCGCATTCAGTCAGCGGTTGCCATCTCGAACAGCTGGAAGATGCCTGTCTCTTCAGACCACCTGAGTAAGGCGGAGTTCGCTAGCCTGAGCTCGCTCAGGGTTCGCGGCCTTCTTGCAAGCGCCTCATCTCTAACGAACGAGCGCCAACACGGCCGGACGGTTCTTGTTGACGAGACTCGCGAAGCTGGCCTGGCCAAGACTTACCGCAACTGTGCCTCCGGCGAGAACGATCTCAACATCCGTGATCCCAATGAACGCAAGAACGCGCTTGAGATAGCCCGACTCGTAATCCGAGGCGACCGCAGGTAGGCCCTCGTCGTAGCTTCCACCTGATGCGATGATGATCTTGCACGCCTTTCCTAGTACCAACCCTTTTCGCTCCGGCGGACCGGAATGAGTAACCTTTGGCCGCACGACGAGGTCGATCCACGCCTTGAGGTTTGCCGGTACAGTGAAGTTGTACATGGGAGTTCCAATAAGGATGTGATCCGCTGCGAAAAGCTCTGAGATTAATTCGTTTGACAGCGCGGAAGCCTGCTTCATCTCGGGTGTTTGCTGCTCTGGGGAGACGAATACCCCAGATATCCAGGGAAGGCCTACAAATGGTAGAGGCTGCTCGACGAGGTCTCGGAAAATGACCTTTCCATCGGGGTGCTTTGCTTGCCAGTTGTCGACGAAGTCGCGGCTCAAGGTGCGGGAGAGGGAAGTATCGCCCCGTGGGCTGGATTGAATGTTGAGCAGTGTAGGCATAGATCTTCCTTTCGGGATCGGCTCCTGCCGATGCAGTAAATAGTCAACTGAGTTGACCATATGATTGAGTACACCACACACGCAGTAGTATGGTCAATAGGGTTTACTACCACTCCGTGATGAAGAGGATCCCCAATATCGCCCGAAGCTTAATGGTGGCGTCACGAGCGCATGTGACCGCGGTCATGACCCGCTTGGCGGCGCGTGGGTATGGCGACTTCCCATTTGCATCGGCTAGTCTGCTTTGGTTGATGGACGAAAGCGGGACTCGCTCGACCGTGCTGGCGCAAAGGGCCGGCGTGACCAAACAGGCGATGAGCCAACTTGTGAAGCAAATGGAGCGGCAGGGTTACCTGGAGCAAGCTCCGGATGCAGTTGATACCAGGGCTAAGGTGGTGCGGATGACAGCACGTGGTCAGGCAGTAAAGCAAGCCTGCGAGGACGTGCGAGACGATCTCAATCGAAAGTTGGAAGGCACTCTGAAAGCGAGTGAAGCCAGGCGAATGGAAGTAGCGCTTATTGAAGCTGCAGCTCTATTTACGTCGCTGAGCGCGAAGGACAAGCGATGATCTCCGGACGGCGAGTTGCATAAAGCACGTTCTGTTCCGCTCTACCTAATCACGTTGTTTGTGCTGACCACCTAACTTGCGCTGGCTGGCTTTGCTCTCGCGATGCGAGAACGGAAGACAACGCATGGATTGTCAGTGAGGTGGATCTTCCGCAGTCGACAATCGCCCTGTCGGCTTCAACCTCAATAGAAAGCCCCTCTCGCCACAAGTCTTTCTGGCACCGATTTCCAGCTTTTCTCTTGATCGCCTCGATGTTTTCAGCTGCCACGCGGCCGAGACTTCATCGACAGCATGAGCCTGAAGTGGTCTTTGCTGCTGCATACGATCAGGATTTTGGTGGAAGTGAACCCCTACCTCCTCTTCCTGTACGAGCAGGTTGCGGCTCAACTGACCTTCGAGGCCGGCAATCTGGACATTCTCATCGTAAGTACACCGCTCTTTTGATGGGCCTGAGCACCGTTGCGTGAAGGGAAGAGGACTGCTCATCTGGAACGTCGTGACTCTACTCAGCGTGCTGAATGCACTTGCGCGCGCGCGCTCCTGTCTGCGCCTTTTCGCCTTCAGCAACTCGCCTTCCACCAACCCACAATCGCAATCCTCACCTTTCCCTTTATTCTGCGTCCGGCCTTTGTCGCCGGACGCGGACTACAACGTGGCTCGACGATTTATCAGCTCATCATCCGGAAGAGCCAGGGGACGGGTGGACGTGAACTCATCCGGGCTCGCCGGGGCCTGATCCCGTTCTTCATCAAGGATCAAAAAGACGTGAGGGTCTCGCAACCATCAACGCGCGTTCAGAAAAGATCACCAGAGGAGATTGGTCGGCCATGGCTCTGCATCTTGCTACCGGTTATGCAACGCTCGTGCTTGCCGCAGTCTTCGCAGTTGTACTTGCTATGGGATCCGATCGAAATGGACGACCAAACTCGCTTACTGGTCCGCGATCGTTGCTTTCCGGGCAGCCGGAACAACAGCGGGCGACTGGCTTGCCTTCCGAGACGATCCTGGATCGCGCAATGGCCTCAAGCTTGGACTTCCTCTGAGCACCGCCTTGACCTGCGTCCTTTATCTTGGTGCTCTGCATCTTGGTGCTCTGCTTGTGAAAGCCCGAAGGGACAATCAGCGATCAGCCATCCGCATGTGAGTTCTTCGAATCTGCACCTCCAACTGTGCGGATCCTGCTCCATAGCTGAATGCCAAGACTACTCAAAACGCGAGGGGTCCAGCGTCATTGAAGAGGGCGGCAAGGAGTTCTCCTGCACGCCCAGTGAGGTGTTCGGCGCATCACCCATCGTTACTTCGAGAGTGCCGCCACCTACGACATCCTTGTGCTCGATCCAAAGATGATCCAGTTCCTTGCCATGCCAGCGGACACTCTGCACATACTTGTTGTCGCGTGAAGACGCAGGTGCGGCGATCGTAAAGTCCTTGCCGTTCTTCAGATGGATCGTCACCTTGGTAAATACCGGGCTGGCCACGTCATAGACCGGCACACCGGGCATCACCGGGTAGATCCCCATCATCGAGAAGACAACGAACGCGCTTAACCCACCGCCATCCTCATCTCCCGGAATGCCCTGTAGATCATCGCGGAAATAGGCATCCAGGATCGTGCGTATGCGCTTCTGCGTCTTCCACGGCGCGCCCAGTCGATCGTAGATATACGGGATATTCAGGCTTGGCTCGTTCGCCATCGAGAACTCGCCAATCATCGAGGTTGAATCGGGAAACTTCGCCTGGAACTCATATCGCGAGCGGCCCAGCGGTTCGCGGAAGAGCTGGTCCAGATTTGCCTCGGCCTTCACTCTGCCGCCCATCAGCGAGAACAGCCCGTCGTAGTCGTGCGCCACGTCCCACGTGTAGGTCCAGCCATTGTTCTCGTCGTAGAAGTCACGTCCGCCTAGGCCGCCACCAAACTTTGCGTCCATCGGCTCGATCCACTTGCCTTGGTCATCCTTCGGCCACATCAGCGATTCGTCCGGACGGTAGAGATTGCGATAGTTCGCCGCACGCTTGAGGAAGAGCGTACGGTCGTCAGGCTTGCCGAGCACACCGGCAAGCTGCGCAATGCACCAGTCGTCCGTGCTGTTCTCGAGCGTCACTGGCACGGGCTGTCGCTTCTCAAACGGATGGACCTCGGCAACCGTTTCCTTCTCGCCCGGCCGCAGCGCGGGCATGTAGCCGTGGGCGCTGTAAAATTCATCAAGGACCGTCTTCGGACCAAGCCGCCACGGCAGCATCGTCTGCTCCAGAGACCGCTTGCGCAAGCCCGCATAGGCGACCGGCAGATCGAAGTTGCGCACGCCCTTGTTCCACGCGTCCGCGATCCACGGTGCGGCATGGTTCCCATTCATGATGCCTGCCGGCCCTGACACCAATGCGAACGTTGGCATGATGCCGGTCTGCTGATACATCCGCACATACGATTGGATCTTGTCCGCCTGCATGTCCGGATTGAGCAGCGTCTGTAACGGCTCCATCGCGCGGAACGTGTCCCACAGCCAGTTGTCCACGTAAAAAGGACGCGCGTCCTCATGCACTGTGTGGTCGAATCCGCTGTAGTAGCGACCGTCCTCAGTGATGTTGACCATTCGCTCCATGCAGCGGTACAGCGCCGTGTAGAACACCCTGCGCTGCGCCGGCGTGCCACCCTCCACGGCAATGTGGCCGAGCGCCTCGTTCCATTGCGCCCGCGCCTGCTCCTTGACCCGATCGAGGCCCCACGCCGGGATCTCGCGCTCCAGGTTCTTCTTGGCCTGCTCCACGCTGAGGAAGGAGATCCCATAGCGAAACTCGAGGATCTTGGCTCCACTCGCCGACAAGACGAGGTGATCGGCATCCCCCACACGCGTGTTCTGTGCCGTCACCGGCTCACTTGTCTCCGCATAGAAGAAAGCCGTCACACCCATCACGGTCTCCTGTCCGGAGAGCGCATTCTTACCAAGAGCCTGCAGCGAACCCGGGTGCAGGTTCTTCACGGAAAGCTCATCGCTGCCTGCAGGAAAGCTGAAGCGGAAGTAGCCCGCCTGGTGCGCCGGGGCAAATTCCGTACGGATCATGGATCTATCGAAGCGTGTCGAGTAAAAGTAAGGCGTCGCGTGCTCCGCGTCATACGCCGCGGGTTTGTCGCCTCCGGGCATCACCGCAAACAACTCCGGCTGCCGATGCGACAGGATCGTCAGCGGAAAGTATTGGATCTGATCGTCCAGCGCATCCTTTCGCACGGGATACATCCGCACCATGCTGTTCGGCAGATACGCCGTTGGTCGCGTTGGCTCCAGCAGAATACTCACATTGCCGATCGTCGGATCAACGTCATCTACCAGTCCCTGCGCGCGCATTGACGCGCACAGCAGAGGGATCATTACGGCAGCCAAAGCAGGACAAACACCACGCAAACGCAGAGCGATCAAAGGCAACTCCTGCACATCCCAGCGAACGCACGCAAAGTGCGCACGATCGAGCCGAGTTTATCGTGTACTGCTAACGTGAAGGGAGAGCACTATACGTACCGACTCAGCTCCGCGCGTAAGAGGCTTCTTTACCTCACGCTGCACCAGCGATAGCTACTTGTCCCCTTATCGCCTCCGTCGAGAACGAAGCTGGTGTTCGACAGGCGAGTCAGTGAGAGGGTTGTCACGTCTGTGGCGCCTGCCGGCTCGGGAGATCCGTCCCCAAGGGCAGAACAGGTGGTGCCTACCTCAAAGTGGTTGCCACGATGACTCAGCACGTGCGTTGTGCACTTGCTTGAGTGCGCTCCAGAGAAGCCGACACCGTCCCAGAGCATCATGGAGGCGAATGGCGGATCCTTGCAATCCGTACCTTTCTGCACATACGTTCCGCGCTTGAGAGAGAACGAAGTACTCTGCGCCAAACCAGAACAAGAGCCGCAGAGTACAGCACCAATTGCTAATTCCACCAGAATCGCCCTCAGGCTCATTCTGTAACTCCTCATTTCTGCTGCACTCACAGCTGCATGGCAGCGAGTATGGTTCCCGACGCAACTCCCTACAGTGCGCCTGTTGCTTCTGATCGGAGTGAGAGCCCCGTACGCAATCCAAGACTAGCTGGTACGGGTAACGATGCGACGGATCTTCTGGTCGGTGTCGTACTGACTAACGGCGTAGACCGCCCAGATGGTGGCCGGGATCCAGCCCAGAAGAGTGAGCTGAAGAACTAGGCAAAGGACGCCGGCGAAGGGTCTGCCGATCGTGAAGAAGGTGAGCCACGGCAGCAGAAAGGCGATGACTAAGCGCATGGGGATCTACTCTCCTGCAGCTTTGACGAGGTTGAGGTCCGATGGGTCGCAGGATTCTGTGACGAGACAGCGAGATTTCGCGAGGAGGGCGCGGGTCACGCCGCAGGCCGGGCACGCACGGCCCTTGCGATGCAGGATCTTTGAAACAACAAAGACCTTGCCGCAGGCGTGGCAGGTGATCGCGGCGGTATCGCCGTACCAGTCATCGGTGAGAGCGAGGTTCTGCTTGTTCAGTTCGCGCACGGAGGTCTCCGAGGCGAAGTCTAGCGGAGAGACTGGCTGTGCGTCACTCAAGCCGTCAGCACAAACAAAGATGCAGCTGCCAGGGCATGGAAAGCAAGTCCGGCGGGATCCCGGCCTCACTCCTCATCATTATCACCCTCTTCAATCAGCGAGGTAGCGCCAACGACGTCGAAGGTAACAGGGTCTCCCGAGGTGGGCTGGACGGTGGCGCGCATGGGCAGGCGCTGCCATTTGGCGGGGGCGCAGACGGGGCCGCCGTGGTCGGGCTGCGGCCATCGGCTGATGGGCCGCTGGGCGACCGCCTTGCGGGTACCGGCCTGTGCGACCACGGCAACTAAGGAGCCCACACCCTCAGATTTGGCGGAGCGGCTGGTGGAGGCGGTAGTGCCGCAGTAAGCCGCGTAGTCGCGGAACCAGACCGCATCCGAGACGGCGGCGTCGAAGTCCGGCAGATGGAGCGCGGTGATGTGGCCGGTGGTCCGGTCGACAACGATCCAGGAGGCTGGCTGCCAGACCCAGCGCTCGCCCGGATCGTTGGGCAGGGCGTCGTTGATATGGAGCGCGCGGCGGATGGCGAAGGAGCGGTCGGAGATGTTGTGGAGCTCGCCGA
>CAXTEE010000020.1:0-29848 GCA_964243375.1 uncultured Acidobacteriaceae bacterium
AGCAGCGCCTCGCCTGGGTCCGTCAGCTCGTCGAGTGGCAGCGCGAGATGAGCGATCCGAACGAGTTCATGTCGACGCTCAAGATCGACCTCTACCCCGAGGAGGTCTACACGTTCACCCCCAAGGGTAAGGTCGTCGTTCTCCCCAAGGACGCCAGCCCCATCGACTTCGCCTACGCCATCCACACCGAGGTCGGCAACACCACCACCGGCGCCAAGGTCAACGGCCGCATCGTCCCCCTGCGCACCCGCCTGCGCAACGGCGACATCGTCGAGGTCATGACGCAGACCGGTCACGCGCCCAGCCGTGACTGGCTCTCCTTCACCAAGAGCTCGCGTGCCCGCAACAAGATCAAGCACTGGCTCAACGAGCACCAGCGCGAGCGTGCCATCGAGATCGGCCGCAAGCTGCTCGAGCGCGAAGCCCGCAAGTTCAAGGTCGCGCTCTCGAAGTTCTCGGAGTCCGACTTCGAGCGCGTCGCCAATGAGTATGGCCTCGGCGGCCAGCCCGAGCTCCTCGCCAGCATCGGCTTCGGCAAGTACTCCGCCCGCCAGGCCCTCAACAAGCTCGACCCCGGCTCCACAGCGCAGGGCGACACGCCCGCCACCGAGAGCGTCGTCGGCAACGCCCTCGGCCAGATGTCCGATGCCGTCAAACGCGTCTTCTTCGGCCGCGGCTCGGACTCCCTCCAGGTCGAGGGCCAGGACGATCTGCTCGTCTATCGCGCCCGCTGTTGTAACCCCATCCGTGGCGAAGAGATCGTCGGCTACGTCACCCGCGGCAAAGGCGTCGCCGTCCACGCCAGAAGCTGTCCCAACGTCCAGAACCTGCTCTATGAGAGCGATCGCCGCATCCAGGTGGAGTGGTCCGAGTCCCCCGCCGACCCCGGCACCACCAAGGCCCAGACCTACCCCGTCAAACTCATGGTCATCTGCGACGACCGCGCCGGCATGCTCAAAGAGTTCACCGCCATCATCTCCGACGAAGGCACCAACATCCGCAGCGTCGACTCCAAAGTCGCCGCGGACGGCAGCGCCGTCGTCGACTTCGTCATCGAAATCGTCGACCTCCGCCAGCTCAACAAACTCGTGCAGTCCCTCCGCCGCGTCCCCGGCGTCCGCGACGTCCAGCGCGTGCAGAAGATCTGATCCGTCCCGCTAGCAGGTTGCAGCCACATCGCCCGCGCATGTATCGTAAATCTCAAGATGACCGCACCCACCACCATCCGCTTCTGGTTTACCTTCCGCTACTGGCGCACAGTAGCGGCCCCGGCGGAGCAGGCTCATCTGACATCTCAGTAACAGGTTCAGACGTTCACACACTTCCGCAAAGGCCGCGACAGACTCCGTCGCGGCCTTTGTCGTTCAGCGCCAGAGCAGCAGAAGTAATCCAGAGGCATCATGAGCACAGAGGCAGTTCTTCCGCATCACTCCCTCCCCGGCCGCTTCGGCGCCTACGGCGGCCGCTACGTTCCTGAGACTCTCATGGCCGCCCTCGAAGAGCTCGAACACGCCTACGAGACCACCAAGACGGACGCCTCCTTCCAGGCCGAGCTCAACGACCTGCTCCACCACTATTGCGGCCGTCCCACCCCGCTCTACTTCGCCAAACGCCTCTCCGCGCAGTGCGGCGGCGCCAGGATCTATCTCAAGCGCGAAGACCTCCTCCACACCGGCGCGCACAAGATCAACAACGCCCTCGGCCAGGGCCTGCTCGCCCGCCGCATGGGCAAGCAGCGCATCATCGCGGAGACCGGCGCCGGCCAGCACGGCGTCGCCACCGCCACCGTCTGCGCCCTGCTCGGCCTCGAGTGCGTCATCTACATGGGCGAAGAAGACATGCGCCGGCAGGAGCTCAACGTCTATCGCATGCGCCTGCTCGGGGCAGAGGTCTGCGGCGTCGGCGCCGGCTCCGCCACCCTCAAAGACGCGATCAACGAGGCCATGCGCGACTGGGTCACCAACGTCCGCACCACCTTCTACATCCTCGGCTCGGCGCTCGGCGCCCACCCCTACCCCACCATGGTGCGCGACTTCCATCGCGTCATCGGCCGCGAAGCCCGCCAGCAGATCCTCGAGCAGGAAGGCAAGCTCCCCACCGCCATCGTCGCTTGCGTCGGCGGCGGCTCGAACGCCATCGGAGCCTTCTACGAGTTCATCCCCGACGAGAACGTCCGCCTCATCGGCGTCGAAGCCGGCGGCCGCGGCTCTGGCCTCGGCGAGCACGCCGCCCGCTTTCAGAAGTCCGGCGGCGGCATCCCCGGCGTCCTCCAGGGTACGTACTCGTATGTGTTACAAAACGAATCCGGCCAGATCTCGCTCACGCACTCGGTCTCCGCCGGCCTCGACTACGCCTCCGTCGGCCCCGAGCACGCCATGCTGCACGACTCCGGCCGCGCCACCTACACCGCCTGCTCGGACGCTGACGCCCTCAAAGCCACCGTCACCCTCTCCCGCATCGAAGGCATCGTCCCCGCACTCGAGTCCGCCCACGCCATCGCCGAAGCCATCCGCCTCGCCCCCACCATGGCAAAGGAGGACATCCTCATGGTCAACCTCTCCGGCCGCGGCGACAAAGACATGGGCATCCTCTCCCGTGAGCTCCACCTCAACGGCGCCGCCCCCACCCACGCCGAAAATCGCGGCACCTCCAGCTAGAGGAAGAGAACGTAATGCCCATTCAGTTCAAGACCCACCCCGGCCTAGTCGCCTACCTCACCGGCGGCGACCCCTCGCTCGCCACCACCCGCGACATCGCCCTCGCCGCCATCGACAACGGCGCCGATGTCATTGAGCTCGGCGTCCCCTTCTCCGACCCGCTCGCCGACGGCCCCGTCATCCAGCGCGCCAGCGAGCGAGCTGTCGCCCGCGGCACACGCCTGCTCGACGTCCTAGCCCTCGCGAAAGAGCTCCGCCGCGCCCGCCCCGCCGCCGGCCTCGTCCTCTTCAGCTATCTCAACCCCGTCGTCCGCCTTGGCCTGCGCAGCTTTTGCGAGCAGGCCGCGGACGCCGGCGCCGACGGCGTCCTGCTCACCGACATGATCGTCGAAGAGGCCGCCGAGTACCTCGACGCCATGCACGCAAATCAGCTCGCGCCCGTCTTTCTCGCCGCGCCCACCAGCCCCGACGCCCGCCTCAAAGCCATCTGCAACGTCAGCCAGGGCTTTGTCTACGCCGTCTCCCGCGTGGGCATCACCGGCGCGCAGACCACCGTCGCCAGCGACGCCGAAACCCTCGTCCGCCGCCTTCGCGCCTTCACCGAAACCCCCATCGCCGTCGGGTTCGGCATCTCCACCGCCGACCACGTTCAGGCCGTCGCCAAGTTCGCCGACGCCGCCATCATCGGCAGCGCGCTCGTCGCCCTCATCGAGCAAAGCCAGCCCGCCGATGCCCCGCGCACCATCGGCCGCTTCATCGCCGGCCTGCGCGACGCCGTGCCCCAGGCCGCGGAAACAACCGCGGGAAAGTTATGATGGAGCCCGTAGGAACTCGATCGCGGACGGGTCCGCACACGGAGGTTGGTTTGCCACAGCACGAGCAACAGCAGATAGCCGCGTTACGCGAAAAAATCGATGCGATGGATGAGCAGATCATCCGTCTCATCAGCCAGCGCGCCGAGGCCGCCAGCACCATCGGCCATCTCAAGCGGGACGCCGATCTGCCCGTCTACGAGCCGCGCCGCGAAGAAGACGTCTTCAACAACGTGCGCAAGCTCAACCCCGGCCCGCTCGGTGACGCCGAGCTGCTGCACGTCTACGAACGCATCATCGACGTCATGCGAACCCTGCAGCGACGCGACGCCAAATAACGACTCCCGGATCTCCGGAACAAGGAAAGCGAAGAGACACACATGATCGTAGCAATGCAGGACTCAGCCAGCGAAGAGCACATCCAGCACGTCATCGAGCGCATGGTGGAGCTCGGCTTCAACGTCCACCGCACCACCGGCGAAGCGCAGACCATCCTCGCCGGCGTCGGCACGCCCGATCACTTCGACGTCGCCGAGTTCAAGGTCCTCTCCGGCGTACACGACGCCTATCGCATCTCCTCGCCCTACAAGCTCGCCGGCCGCTCCTTCCGCCCGGAAGGCACGCAGATCCGCTTCTCAAACGGCGTCGTCGTCGGCGGCAAGGAGGTCATCCTCATGGCCGGTCCCTGCTCGGTTGAGTCACGCGAGCAGATCCTCACCAGCGCCAAACAGGTCAAGGCCGCTCGCGCGCAGTTCCTTCGCGGCGGCGCCTTCAAGCCGCGCAGCTCGCCCTACAGCTTCCAGGGCATGGGCCTCGATGGCTTGAAACTCCTGCAGGAAGTCGGCAAGGAGACCGGTCTGCTCGTCATCACCGAGGTCATGGAGATCTCACAGATCGAGCTCATGCTCCCCTACATTGACTGCTTCCAGGTCGGCGCGCGCAACATGCAGAACTTCAACCTCCTCCGTGAGCTCGGCCACGTGCGCAAGCCCGTCCTGCTCAAGCGCGGCATCGCCGCCACCATCGAAGAGGTCCTGCTCTCCGCCGAGTACATCCTCTCCGGCGGCAACTACGACCTCATCCTCTGCGAGCGCGGCGTGCGCACCTTCGAGACCTACACCCGCAACACCATGGATATCTCCGCCATCCCCGTGCTCAAGAAACTCACGCACCTGCCCGTCTTTGGCGATCCCTCGCACGGCGTTGGCATCCGCGAGTTCGTCCCCGCCATGGCTATGGCCTCGGTCGCCGCCGGCGCGGATGGTCTGCTCATGGAGATGCACCCGAACCCTGACAAGGCCATGAGCGACGGCGCCCAGAGCCTCTATCCCGCGCAGCTTGAGGAGCTCGTCGGCAAGCTCCGCGGCATCGCCGCTATCGTCGGCCGCTCCATCGCGTAGCACCCCGGGGAGATCGAGATCGCGATGATCGAGAATGTAACCATCATCGGCACAGGTCTTATCGGCGCCTCGGTCGGTCTCGCCCTCCGCCAGGCCGGCTTCACCGGCCGCCTCATCGGCGTCGATCGCGATCGGGCGGAGCTCTCCCGCGCCCTCGCGCTCGGTGCCTTCACGGAAGTTCACACGGATCGGCCAGCCGAGCCTCTGCCCCTCCGCGACTCGCAGCTCATCCTCCTCGCTACCCCGGTCCTCGCAATCCTCAGCTGGATGGATCGCCTCTCGCCGCTGCTCACCACCGGCCAGCTCGTCACCGACGTCGGCAGCACCAAGCTCGCCATCGCCACGCAGGCCACGTCGCTCTTCCATCAGCCCGGGCAGGCCCACTTCCTTCCCGGCCATCCCATGGCGGGCAAGGAGTCCGGCGGCGCCGCCCTCGCCGAAGCCACCCTCTTTCAGAATGCCCGCTGGCTCTTCACCCCCATCGCTCCAGAGACCGATCTGACTGCTGATTGGAGGAGCTGGGTCGAGCGCATCGGAGCCCGCACCCGCGACCTTGATCCCGCACGGCACGATGAGCTCTGCGCCTGGGTCAGCCACCTGCCGCAGTTCCTCTCCACCGCCCTCGCGGCCCTGCTTGAGGAGCGTTTTGCCGACGATCCCGACATCGTCTCCATCGGCGGTCGCGCCCTCGCCGAGACCACCCGCCTCGGCGCCAGCCCCTTCAGCATGTGGCGCGATATCGCTTTCACCAACTCCGAACCCATCGCCGCCTCGCTCCACGCCCTCGAGCAGGAGCTCGCCCACCTCCGCGAAAATCTCAAGTCCCCCGAGCTCCGCAACGCCTTCACCGAGGCCAACGCCTTCCGTCGCCGCCGCAACTCATAGCCACATAGCTTCTTCTTCTCAGCATCCTGGCGATCTGCCAGCCGTCGCATCTACGTTGCGGCCGCCTGTTCGTTTGTTGTCATCCCGTAGGGATCTGCTTCTCTACCGAAGCAGCCTGGCCCGCCTCACCGCATGACGTGTTAAGAGCACGGCTTCAGCCGTGCCATCAGCCCCCACGGAGCGCGGCATCAGCCGCTGAGGTGCGCTCCGACAAATTCAGCGCAGCCACGTGGCGTACCTTCCGCACGGAATCCTTACAATAAACCTAGTCCCTAAATCACACCGCAACCATGGAGAAACGCAGAAGTACCCCAGCAACTGCAATCGTTCGAAGACTTTAGCAGCAAAGTACGGGGGCCGGGGTGCCCGCTAATGCGCTGCAACCTCTTCCGGAGCCGGCCGTGCCGCCTTCGTCGGCAGCCGCATCAGGAACGGCAGCGGCGCCAGGCACACGATCGCCACCGCCAGCACAAAGAACGCATTCTGGTAGCTCAACATGGAGGCCTGCCGCAGCATCTGCTGGTACGCATAACCCACGCCCATCTGCGACGCCTGCATCGCCGACATCCCCGCCCGGCGCATCATCCCCATCACGGCGTCCATATAGATCCGGTAGGAGACGCTGCCCGGGATGATGTTCGCCGCCAGCTGCACCTGATGTGTCTGCGCCGTCCGCGCAATAAAGGTTGTCAGCAGCGCCGTCCCCGCGCTCCCACCCAGGTTCCGGGCGAAGTTCGACAGGCTGGAGATCTGGTTCGACTTCGATCGCGGTACGCCGACGTAGTTCAACGTGCTGATCGGAATAAAGACGAATGGCAGCCCGATCACCTGCAGCATCCGCCACAGCGTCACCGTGCCGAAGCTGGTATCGAGCGAGAGTCGCGTCAGGTTGTAGAGCCCCGCGGCCACCGCGACATAGCCGAGAGACACCATCAGCCGAGGATCCATCTTGCCCAGTGTCCGCCCTGCAACCATCATCATCACGATCAGGATGGCGCCGCCGGGCGACAGCACAAACCCGGCCCGCTCCGCCGTGTACCCCAGCAGCACCTGCAGGTACTGCGGTATCATCACCGTCGAACCAAACAGCACCATCCCCAGGATGAGCTGCAGAAAGACCGCCGTCCCGAAGTTACGATTCCGCAGCAGCTTCAGGTCGACGATCGGATCCGGGTGGTACCACTCCCAGAACACAAAGAAGGTAAGCAGGCACACGGCAAGCGTTGCGACCACGGAGATCATCGGATCCCCGAACCAGTCCTTCTCTTGCCCCTTATCCAGGAAGAACTCGAGGCACCCAACCCCTGACGCCACCAGCGCCAGCCCGACAAAATCCACCGACCGTCGGCTGGTAGATCTCTCCCGCACATGCGGTGGATCCTCCACCATGCGATTCGTGAGCCACAGCGACAGGATGCCGATCGGAACATTGATAAAGAAGATCCAATGCCAGTTGAAGTTGTCCGTAATCCATCCGCCCAGCGTCGGCCCGATCGCGGGCGCGCACACTACCGCCATGCCGTAGACCGCAAAGGCCTGTCCCCGCTTCTCGATCGGAAAGGTGTCAGCCAGGATCGCCTGCTCACTCGGAGCCAGCCCCCCGCCGCCAGCCCCCTGCACAATCCGGGCCAGAATCAGCAGCGGCAGGCTCGGCGCAAAGCCGCAGAGAATAGAACTCAGCGTGAAGAGCGCCACGCACGTCATGTAGAAGCGCTTGCGGCCAAAGCGATCGGAGATCCAGCCGGAGATCGGCAGAACGACGGCGCTCGAGACCAGGTAGCTGGTCAGCACCCACGTCGCCTCCTCCTGGCTCGCACCCAGAGACCCCGCGATATGCGGCAGCGCCACGTTGGCGATCGAGGTGTCGAGCACCTCCATAAACGTGGCAAGGGTCACCGTAAGCGCGATCGCCCAGGGATTGAACCTGGGCTTCCACTCGGCTTCGTGCGTTTCCTGGCTCCTGGGGGAGGTCTCTGCCATGCCTGCTATTAGTCTAGAGCGATATGGCAGCCCACACCACAGCAGGGAGTATCACTTTAGTGGACATCCAGGCTGCCCAGCGGCGCCTGCGTGACTCTATCTACTACTCCCCCTGTCCGCACTCGCAGATGCTCTCTGCCCTGACCGGTCGAGAGATCTTCCTGAAGCTCGAGAACCTGCAGATGACAGGCTCGTTCAAGGAACGCGGTGCCCTGAACCGCATCGCTCTGCTGACCCCGGAACAGGCATCCCGCGGTGTCATCGCGGCCAGTGCGGGCAACCACGCGCAGGGCGTCGCCCACCACGCCACCAAGCGCGGCATCCGCAGCCTGATCGTGATGCCGCAACAGACGCCGCTGGTGAAGGTGACGGCGACGCGGAACTTCGGCGCCGAAGTTGTCCTGCATGGAGCGAACTACGACGAAGCCTTCGCCGAAGCCATGCGCCTGCAAGAGAGCACCGGGATGAACTTTATCCATGCCTTCGACGACGCCGCGGTGATGGCCGGGCAGGGAACGATCGGTCTTGAGCTGATGGAGCAGGTTCACGATCTTGATGCGGTCGTCGTTCCGATCGGCGGCGGTGGTCTGATCGGCGGCATTGCCTGCGCGATCAAGGAGTCGCAGCCGGGCATCAAGGTCATCGGCGTACAAACCGCGCGCCTGCCATCGATGATGGCGGCGATGAAGCAGGGCGGCCCGGTCACACTCGATCCCGCGACAACCATCGCCGACGGGATCGCCGTGCGCCGCGCCGGCGAGATCACCTTCCCGGTCGTCGATCGCTATGTCGACGAGATCGTCACTGTGGATGAAGACGAGATCGCCTCCGCGATCCTGGTGCTACTGGAACGAGAGAAGACCCTTGCGGAAGGGGCCGGAGCAGCGGCTCTTGCCGCTTTGCTCCAACGAAGGCCGAAGCTGATTCCCGAGGGCGCGCGAACGGCGGTTCTGGTCTGCGGCGGAAACATCGATGTGACCCTGCTCAGCCGCATTATCGAGAGAGGTCTCGTGCAGGACGGCCGCCTGATTCGTCTGCGGATCCACCTGCTCGACAAGCCCGGTGCGCTCGCCGATCTAACGAAGCTGATTGCGGTGCATCGAGCGAACATCGTGGACACACTCCACAATCGTGCCTACTACGGCGTCAATCTGGGCGACACCGTCATCGACATCACCATGGAGACACGAGGAAGAGACCAGGTCACCGAGCTGCTGACCGCCCTGTCTGCGGAAGGGTACAAGCACAGTCGCGTGCTTTAGCGCGGCTTCACAGATCTTCCCGTCCGATCCCGATGACGAAGTAGTTCGCGGGTATGGTGCCAACGTTCTTCAGCCCATGCATCTCGTTGGAAGCGACGTACGCTACGCCGCCGGAGGTAAGAGTATGGCTTGCGCCACCGTATTGGAACTCCAGCACTCCCTCGCGAATGAGCATCAGCTCTTCATGACGATGCTGATGGGGCGGGTGCGGCATCTGGCCCGGCATCAACGTCGTCTCATGCAGCTCCAGGCGTTCTCCGGTCGGCACCTCTCCGGAGAGAACCGGCCGTATGACGCCGCTTGAGCTCGGATGCTCCGGCAGGGAACGGAAGGGAAACGCGGTGCAGTGGCTGAGGTCCGTCTCCTTGTTTGTGCTGGCAGCCTGTCCGAGCGCCTGCGTACGAGGAAGAAGGGCCAACAGAGAAAGGGCGGGGAGAGCCTGGCATAGACTGCGGCGGGTCAAGTCGCTCATGCCCCGGGATACTACTCCTGCACGTGCAGGAGAAACCAATGAAGGCACGCAGGTCCCCCTGGAACAGAGGTCTCGTCACAGAGTGACTAAGGGCCCGCTGGGATCAGGCCTTCTCGTAATGAAAGTGCAACTCCTGCTCACTCGGCACGGGTTGTCCGTCGCGGGTCGCGGGGTGAAAGCTCCATTGCTGGACAGTCGCAATCACCGTCTCGTCGATACCGTGGCCGAGACCGCGGCTCATTGTGATACTTGAGATCTTTCCGGTCGCATCGATCACGATGTCGAGCACAACGTCGCCGGAGGTGCCGTGCGGAAGTGGCGTGAGGTCGGGCTTCGGTGCTGGAAAGGACGCGGCCAGGGCGATGTTGACGTTGCCTTGGCCCAGAGAATCATTGCCGTTCGCCGCATCGGGATGAGAGCTGGGAGTCGGCGACGGGCTGACAGAAGGCTTCTGCTCCTGCACCGGAATACGAAGAGGGACGGGTGCAGGATTTCGCTGGGTAGGGAGCTGCCGGGCTACCAGCGGAGCAGGCACGCTGCGTGTTTGGCCCGGAAAATACGTGATGCTGAGGTGTGAGCCGGAGGCGGTGCCCGGAAGCCGCATGGGAGCGATTGCCATGTGTGGTCCGCCAAGAAGCGAGACAAGCAGAGCACCGTGAATCAGTGCGGCACCGATGGTAGGGCCAGTAGGTGCGGAGTCATCCTTGGGAGCTCGAAGAATTGTCAGCATCTCTGGGTTTCTCCACGAAGACGTTGATATAAGAATACCCCTGCGCATGCGTTCAGTTGTGGCTGAATACCGTCTGCCGCCGTTCCGCGTGGCGCTCCAGAGCGAGCGCAATCAATCGCGTAATCAGTTCCTTGTACTCCAAACCGCTCGCTCCCCACAGCTTCGGATACATACTGATCGATGTGAAGCCAGGCATGGTGTTGATCTCGTTTAAGAAGATCTTCTGATGCTCAGCCTGCTTCTTCGCCGCGGGCGGCTCCATCAGGAAATCAACGCGCGCGAGCCCCGAGCAATCGCATGCACGAAATGCCTCAAGCGCCATCGTACGGATCTGTTTCTCCTCACTCCGGGAGAGCTTCGCCGGAATGATGGGGATGCTCGCATCCGAGTGGTACTTCGCGTTGTAGTCATAGAACTCGGCCCCGGGCACGATCTCGCCGACCACCGACGCTTCCGGCGCATCGTTGCCGAGGACAGCGACTTCCAGCTCGCGTGGTTTTACCCCAGCGCCGCCGACCCCTTGTTCGATCACGAGCTTGCGATCGAAGCTGGCAGCAAGATCCATTGCCGCCGCGAGTTCACCCCGCCCGTGCACCTTGCTGATGCCCACCGAGGAGCCGAGGTTTGCGGGCTTTACAAAGACCGGGTACCGCAGCTGCTTTTCGATGAGCCGTGTCGCTCGCTTCGGATCGGTCTTCCACTCGGAGCGGAGCAGGGCCACATAGGGCGTCTGCGGCAGACCGGCTGCGGCAAATATTTTCTTCATCGCCGATTTGTCCATGCCGGTCGCGGAACCCAGCACGCCAGAGCCGACATACGCGATGTCGGCCAGCTCGAAGAGCCCCTGGATGGTTCCGTCTTCACCAAAGGTGCCGTGCAGGACAGGAAACACTACGTCCAAAGCAAGTGCGGCCGGGCCAGAGTGCGAGAGTGCGAGAGGATTAAGCGACTCTGCTCCGGCGATGGTCGATTCGGAATGATCGTCAGGGCGGAGGATCTCTGCCGTCGATCGTTTCTTCGAGATCACGGAAGGAAGCGTGGAGGTCGACTGGCCGCTGCCTGTCAGGAGAACCTGTGCTCCTGCTGCAGTGAGCCATTGGCCCTGCTTGGTGATACCGATCGGCACGATCTCGTAAATTGTTGTGTCGATCGCCTTAAGGATGGAGGCTGCGGACAGCAGGGACACCTCATGCTCACCTGAACGGCCGCCAAATAGGACGCCTACGCGAAGTTTCTTCTTCTTCTTCTTCATGACCTTCTCAGTGTCGGGTATTCGTCTTTATAAAGCGGAGGAAATCAAAACGTGCGCGCTGCGGAACCAGCAACGTCATTACGTAATGTCACGGGTGAGACGTCTGTGACAATGGCTTAGACGTTGAACTTGAAGAAGAGAATGTCGCCGTCTCTGACGGTGTATTCCTTGCCTTCTGAGCGGAGAAGCCCCTTTTCTTTAACCGCCTGTTCGCTGCCGAGCGCGAACAGATCAGCGGACGCATAGCAATCGGCCTTGATGAAGCCCTTCTCAAAGTCGGAGTGGATGACGCCGGCCGCGCCAGGCGCTTTCGTCCCTCGCCGAATCGTCCACGCGCGAACCTCCTGCACACCCGCGGTGAAGTACGTGATTAGGTCGAGCAGCCGGTAAGCGGAGTGGATGAGGCGGTTCAGGCCGGGCTCTTCAAGGCCCATATCGTTAAGAAACTCGTCCCGTTCCGATGGTTCTAGCTGTGCGATCTCACTCTCGAGTGCGCCACAGATGCGAACCACCTGACTTCCTTCTTCGCTGGCACGCTTTTCTACCGCGGCCGTGTAGTCGTTTCCGGTGAGCAGACCAGCCTCGTCGACGTTCGCGACGTAGAGCTGTGGCTTCGCGGTGATCAGGAAGAGCTCACGGGAGAGGATTCGCTCGTCGTCGGTCAGATCGGCGGTGCGGGCTGGCTTTCCTGCGTTGAGCACGGCCAGCAGCTTGCCGAGCATGGCATGTTCCGCCTTTACTTTGCCATCGCTCGAAGCCTTCGCCGCCCGCTCCACCTTCGTATTCCGCTTGTCGACGGTATCCAGATCAGCGAGGAGGAGCTCGGTGTTGATGATGTCGATGTCATGGAGGGGATTGACTCCGCCGGCCACATGGATGACCTCGGGATCATCAAAGCAGCGGACGACATGGCAGACGGCGTCAGTCGCGCGAATGTGCCCGAGGAACTGGTTGCCGAGGCCCTCGCCTTTGCTCGCGCCTTCCACCAGACCGGCGATGTCGATGAACTCCATAGTGGTTGGTACAAGGCTCTTTGGCTTAATCAGCGCGGCGATCTTATCCAGCCGCTCGTCAGGAACGGTGACCACGCCGGTGTTGGGGTCGATCGTGCAAAAAGGGTAGTTCGCCGCCTGTGCTTTCGCAGAGGTGAGCGCATTGAAGATGGTGGACTTCCCCACGTTGGGGAGGCCGACAATTCCGCAGTTCAGAGGCATGATGGGTCCTGCTTCTATTGAAACATGAGGGCTAGCCAGCGATACCTCGCTCGCGCATGTCCAAGTCGCAGTTTGCGTGGCAGAGATGCATTCGGATCTGTAGCATGACCGGCATGCTGAGCCGACGAAGCTTCACCCAAATGGCTATTCTCTCCGCGATAGGTCCACGTCTCTCGCAAGCACGCGGCCTCGCGATGATGAAGTCCGGAATGTCGAATCAGGCCTCGGCGTGTTTCTCTGTCATGCTTTGGACCCTGAATGCAGGACGCAGCTTTGATCAGCGGCTTGAGGTGGTTGCTCAGGCGGGGTACACGCATATCGAACTTGTAGACGAGTATTTGCACTGGAGCGGTGAGGAGTTCGCGCGCCGTCTCCAGCGAATAACGGCGCTCGGATTGACGGTGGATGCGATTGCGGGCGTCAAGACCGGCTTTGCGGACCCGCAGCATGGAGCTGCGTTTCTGGCCGAGCTGCGCGCACTGATCCCGCTTGCGCGGCGCTTTGGCTCTCCTCAAATCATCCTGCTCTCGGGCAATCGGGTCAACACTGTTCTGCCGGCACGCCAGCACGATGTCGCGCTCGAAACGCTGCGCCAGGCAGCCGATCTGCTTCGCAAAGAGGACCTGGTTGGTGTGATCGAGCCGATCGACCGGCTCGAGAATCCTGCTATCTATCTCGACGGGGTGATGGAGGCCTTCACTCTGACTCGCTCGATTGCGAGTCCCAATCTGAAGGTTCTCTACGATCTCTACCATGAGCAACGCAGCGGTGGGAATCTCATTGAGAAGCTGGAAGAGAACATTGCCGAAGTCGGGCTCATCCACCTCGCCGATGTGCCCGGCCGACATGAGCCGGGCACGGGTGAGATGAACGTTCCTAACCTGCTTCATACGCTCAACCGGCTGAAGTACAAGGGTGTGATTGCGATGGAGTTCTATCCATCCGGGGACGCCGTCGAGGTACTGCGGCGTGCTCGCATTGATGCCGCGCGAAATCTACAAACGCCAGGCTAGGCAGATGAGTCGTTTGCATCCAACACAACGAAGATCAGGCCGCCACGACGTGGCGATGAGGGAGACGTCATGCGCGGTAGACATCTGGTTTTGGGGTTCACGATCACTTCGACGCTGCTTCTGCAGCCACTTGCGGGAAACGCCTTCGCAACCGCGTCCGAGACGGACCGAGCTTTCGTCGCCAAGGTCTCGCAGGGTGGCGCTTATGAAGTGGAGGCGAGCCGCTACGCCGAGACAAAGGCGGTCGCGCAGGACGTAAAGGATCTCGCCATTATGGAGGTGCACGACCACACCCTTGTCGGCGGCAACCTGAAGAAGATCGCCGCTGCCACAGGCATCCCGGTCGCACCTACGTTGAACGCGGACTTCAGCGCACGTCTCGCCAAGCTGAAGTCGATCTCAAGCGCGGACTTCGACGCGGCGTACGTCTCCGATATGCAGGGGATTCATGACAAGGACGAAAAGCTGTTTGCACAGGAAGCAATTGATGGTTCGGACAGCTTCAAGAGCTTTGCGCACCAGACGGACCAGATCGTGAAGCGTCACATCGGCGCACTGCACGGGCTGGATTCGAAATAGGTTGAGCTTCTTGTCGTCACTCGTCTACGGGTAAATGCGGTTCAGTGTTCTTGCAAAGGGGATGGTCTCTCGAACGTGATCCAAGCCGCATAGCCACGCGACCACACGTTCAATCCCCATCCCGAACCCGGCGTGCGGCACTGACCCATAACGACGTAGATCGAGGTACCACTGGAAGGCGTCGAGTGGAAGGTTGTGTTCTTCAATGCGTGACTTCAGCAGATCGTAGGAGTCGACACGTTGCGAGCCTCCGATGATCTCGCCGTAGCCCTCCGGCGCGAGGACGTCCACGCACAGCGCCTTGGTTGCGTCTTCCGGATCTGGTTGCATGTAGAAGGCCTTAATCGCAGCGGGGTAGCGGTGCACCATCACGGGCCGATCAAACTGCGACGAGATATACGTCTCATCGGGCGAGCCAAAGTCATCGCCGTTCTTATGCTGCGTCTCGATCAGACCCCTTGAGAACGCCTCTTCGAGCATGGCGTGCGCTTCGTCGTACGAGATGCGCGGAAAGGGAGCCTTGATGGCTTCGAGCTTAGTCACGTCGCGCCCGATGACCGTAAGGTCTGCTCGATGCGCTTCAAGAACGCGAGCAACAATATGGCTGAGGAACTTCTCCGCAAGCTCCAGCAGCTCGTCAAGGCCGGCATACGCCATCTCCGGCTCGATCATCCAGAACTCGGTAAGATGCCGGCGTGTCTTAGACTTTTCAGCGCGAAACGTAGGACCGAAGGAGTAGACCTTCCCGAGAGCCAGCGCCGTCGCTTCGATGTAGAGCTGGCCTGACTGTGTCAGATAGGCCTTGTCGTTATCGAAGTAGTCCATCTCGAACAGCTCGGACGTTCCTTCGCAGGCGTTCGGCGTAAGGATCGGTGGATCAGTGCGGGTGAAGCCGTTCGTGTCGAAGTACTCGGCTGCCGCTCGCATGATGGTTGCCCGGACGCGCAGGATGGCAGACTGGCGTGGCGTTCGTATCCACAGGTGCCGGTGCTCCATCAGGAAATCGACGCCGTGTTCCTTCAGCGTGATCGGAAACGGCTCGTCTGCTCGCACCGCGGAGATCACGTCTATCGTCTCAACATCCAGCTCATAGCCTAAAGGAGCCCGTGCGTCAGCTCGCACCTTACCCGTCACCGTGAGTGAGCTCTCAAGCTGCAGTTCCTTAAGGGTCCCGAACACCTGCTCCGAAACGGCGGCCTTCGGAACAATCCCCTGAATTGTTCCAGTGCCATCGCGAAACGTAGGAAACAGCAGCTTGCCTGACGAACGAAGGTTATAGAGCCAGCCGCGTAGCGTGACGGTCTGGCCATCATGTTGTGCAAGGGAAGCGATTGTGGCGAGCGGTGCGGAGGGAGTTCCTTGGGTAGCCATGAGGTCAGCCTTAGTTTATATGGCTCGCCGCAACGCTCCCTGTGAGGCTCACGCTGAGCTGCTGTTTTTTAGCGCTGTGCCTGGGTGTCGCTGGATCGCTCCGCGGACAACTCCGCATTTCGGCGGAAGCGATCAAAGATTTGCGTTCCTTGTTTCGTCACAGAGTCCGCGGTCTCTCCCAGCTCGTGCGCGATCTCGAGCATGCCTGGGATTTCATCGGAAAGCTCCGCAATGTGCCGCTCTACATTCGCCCAGTTGATGCCGACCCCCGAGCTTCCGGGCCAGAGATGCTCATCCCGGCTGCCGCTGTTGTCATGCAGATGCAACTCGCTGATCCGCGTCCGCAGCAGCTCAAAAGCAGCGTCAATTCCTGCCCCTGGATTCCGGTAGTCCGTTAGGTGCGCATGACCTACGTCCAGGGTCACGCCTACGGAATCGAAGTGGCCGACGCGAAGGATCTCGAGCAGCCGCTCCGGGGCGGTGATCTCGTTTTGCAGCGTCTCAAGCAGCAACTGAACGCCCAGAGGACCTGCAAAGGCTTTGAGATGCTCGATGGCTGTGAGTGAGTTCTCAAGCGCGCGCGGGCTCCACGCATCACCCTTCATTCCTAGGTGCAAGGTAATCGCGCGAAACGGAATCTGCTCGGCCGACTCCAGGACCCGCTTGATCTCATCCATCGCGGCGATGCGATGAGCTTTATCTGGGTCGATCAGATCAAGTGTCGGAGCGACATGCCGGCTCCACTGCGCGTCAGGATAGAGCGGCTGGTGGAGCGATGGACGAACGTCTGTATCGCGAAACCAGTTCGCCAGCTCGCGTATGCTGCCACGATCCGTGTAGTCGAAGTGGTGCCGCGCTGCAAAGACCTCGATCGCCGTCGCCCCCGAGCGATGCATCGCGTCAAGCAGTCCTGGGTGAAGGCGTTGTTGCAAGAACACATACGTGGAGAAGCCTGGTCGCATCCTCCCCAAAGTACATCACTCGCAGGCGCTCGAGGAATGGCAAAGCCAGCAGCGGAGGATTAGCTGGCGTAGGATGGCGTACGTTGCTCGGTAGAGGCAAAGTTGTGCCGTACGTCAGAAAGGCAGTGTGGCGTTCCTTGTCGGCGATCGTTCTTCAACCTCGATGCATGCGGCTTCGATGACTGACGCCCGCGAATACAGCATTACCTCTGTGTCTGAGACAGCGGCGTTGGTATGGAGGATAATGAAGCTGTTGAGAGGCGCCCACCTGGTGGACGCAGGATGTGCGGTGCCTCTCGTTTCGCTCGCCGGACTGGCATGTGTGCCCTTGGCCAAACTATCCCAGGAATGGATGAACCATGGAACTCTGGAACGACTATGAAGGCAAGCTGCTTGACGGCCAATTCCGGCTGAATCGACTGATCGGTCCCAAAGGACGAAGTGCCTTTTTTACGACGACCGACAAGGATGGCAAGTCCGCCACGGTGCGGATAATCGAATCACTCAATGACGAGGACGAGATCCTTGCCCGCTGGAGCGCAGTGCGCGCGATGAACGAGCCGAGCTTGGTGAGCATTCTCGAATGCGATAAGACGGTGCTTGACGGAGTTCACCTGGTCTACGCGGTTCTTGAGTCGACGGACGCGGAGCTCTCGGATCTCTTGAAAGAACGAGCGCTTACGCCAGATGAGACCCGCCAAATGGCAGCAAGTGTTGTGACCGCTTTGGAAGCTCTTCATGCCAAGGGCTTTATCCATGAGCATGTAGACGCAGAGAGCGTTCTGGCGAAGGGGGAAGAGGTAAAGCTTCGCGGAGATTGCGTTCGCGAGGCACCGGAGGGACCAGAGGGAGAGACGCTCAAGCGCCGGGACGCACATGATCTCGCAATGCTGGTGGGATACGCGCTGACGCAGCGGCGTGATCTTGGCCAAGCCAGGCTGGCACGTCCCTTCGACGACTTTGTTCGGAATGGGATGTCGGGTACCTGGGGGCTGAAACAGATGGCGGGAGCGGTTCGGCCGGTTGCCGTGTCCCCCAGTGTCTCAACTCCGTCTGCTGAGATTAAATCGTTACCAGCAAAGCAGAACATTCCTGCAACCAACGGGATCGCGCCAGTCAAGGCGCCGAGTTCCACGACGGGTCCGATGGCGATGCCTGCTCGTCCGGCGGCTTTGCCGGTGAGGCGTTCCGGGGGGACGGCGGCTCCCTCGACGTCAGCACAGGCGGTGGCGGCGTCGCTCGCGACTGAGGCACCCGTGCCGATGCGGCGGCCTGCGGCGGAGGATCGAATCGTACTCGAGCCGGAGGAAGGGAGGAAATCTCGATCCGTGTTCTGGGTCGCGCTGGCTGTCGCGGCGGTGCTGCTGGTAGGTTTGATCTGGCACTTCACGCATGTAAGTACCTCAGCCGAAAGGGCTTCTGTTGCTGCAGCACCCACGCCTTCGCCGGCACAGACACCGGCCGCCAAGGCGCCGGCAGCGCCGGTGAAACCGTCTGCGGCTACGGCGAAAGGGCGGGTGGCTGGATCGGGGCGGATGGCGACGGCTGGATCGGGGCGGCCGACGGGAGCTCCGGCGGGGAGTCAGTGGCGGCTGGTGGCGTATACCTTCAATCGCGAGGAGCAGGCGCAGCGCAAGGTCGAAGCGATCGCGCAGGCGCATCCGGCGTTGAAACCAGAGGTATTTACGCCCTCCGGGAGAGCTCCGTACCTGGTGGCGCTGGGGGGGTGGATGAGTGTGGATGAGGCGGCGGTGTTGAAGTCGAAGGCGCGAGCTGAGGGGATGCCGCGAGACATTTACACGCAGAATTACCGGGTTCACTAGCTCATTTTGGTCGATTTCGGCTGAGGTTGAGCGGGGTTCCGCCGAGGTCCGAGGGGATTTCGAGCGATTTCTGCGAGGTATGACTTCTGCAATTAGAAAGAGAGAAGGCCGACGCAATCGCGTCGGCCTTCTCTCTTTTAGTCCTGCTAATGGAGCGCTTACTGAACGTCGCCGGCTTCGAGGTGCGACTCGAGGAAGTAGAGTTGCTCTTCCGCGTCGACGATGAGCTGATTGAAGAAGTCGGAGGTCGGCTTGTCGCCGATGTCATCGACCTTGTCGGAGGTTTCGCGGAGATTCTGGCAGTAGTGCGCCAGTGAATCGGCGAGGGCGCGAACGTGATCCATGCCGTTAATGGTTTCGACCGGGTACTCGCTGATCGTGGAGCTGCAGGCTGACTGGCGGACGGTGCCATTGGCGACGCCGCCGAGTTGGGTGATGCGCTCGGCGATGGGATCTACCTGCTTGAAGATGACCTTCGCGACATGGTCGAAGACCAGGTGAAGCTGGTAGAAGTTGTCGCCCTTGACGTTCCAATGCGCGAACTTGGCCTGCGAGTAGAGATCAAGACCTTCCGCGAGGGGCTGCTGCATTACAGCGCAGACCTGCTTCTTGATGTCATCGGAGAGGGCGACGCGGTTGGGGTACATGCGGTCGACGATCTGGGTGGTGGCGCCTGGGGCGACGGACGATTTCTTCTGCTTCTTTTCGGCTTTTTCCATAAGTGCTGGCATGTTGATGGTTCCTTTCAGAGCTCTTGGATCGGATGGCTGGTGGGCGCGGGTCAACGCATGTCTTAGGGAATAGATGCGCAGAACGACACAGGCGTTCGCCTATGGGGGTAAGTCAGCCATCTGATCGCTCTTGAGCTTGGTTGCGATCACGAGGGATTGCGATCAAGGGCCAGCCGAGACCGAAGCTCCTAATGCGGGCTGTGAACAGTGAGCCAAGTGCGGATGGTTGCAAGATCAGACGGAGTAAGGCCCGGACCTGCGACCTGGAGCATGTGGACGAACCAGTCAACTTCATTCGGGGAGTCGGGGTATCCGATGTTGAGGGCGTGAGGTTTGTTGTGGTCGGGACGGTAGGAGTCCACGAGTAACTTGCCACCTGCATCCAGAATGACGATGTAAGGCCAGCCGGCACCCTTTCCGCCAAGCGACTCTTCGTACGCTAGCCCGCCCGGGTTATTACTGTGTTTCGGATCGTCTTTTCGTTCGCCAGTAATGAGCTCGGCGGGGATGAAGGCCTTGCTGATGATGGGGTGAATGGCGGGGTCCTGGAGAAAACGGGCGAAGAGGTGACAGCTGCCACACCAGGAAGCGCCGAAGCTAAGAAGGATGTTCTTATGCTGAGCGTCTGCATTGGCCTCAACGGCGTGCAGAACAGATTCCGCCGGGGGCAGTGTATCGGCGGCATGAAGGCTGACCGGGGTGAGAGCGAGCAGGGAGCAGAGAAGGAGTTTCATAGATCTTCCAGCACGATGCATTCTTTATAACAGTGGGTCTACGCGTGCGGCAGTTTAGTAGCCGGCGGCTTTGCCGTAGGCGCGGCGGTTATCGTGGCCGCCTTCCAGGGTGTGGGTCTTGGGATCGATGGCGATGAGTTCGGAGTCTCCCCAGGATCCGGGGTGATTTTCGTCGGCGGCCATCTGGCGGTTGAGGGTGTAGCCGAGGGCGGCGAGTTGCTCCGCGATGGGGCCCGGGAAGTGACGCTCGAGGTCGAGGCGGTCGGGGAGGTACTGGTGGTGGAAGCGCGGGGCGTCGGCGGCCTGCTGGATGTTGAGGCCGTTCTCGAGGGTGCTGATGAGGTTGTTGGCTACCGTCGTGATGATGGTGGAACCACCGGGGGTGCCGAGAACGAGGCGGACGCGGCGGCGGTGGAAGAGTGAGCGGCGGGTGAGGACGATGGTGGGGGTCATGGCGGAGAGCGGGCGCTTGCCGGGCGCGATTGCGTTTGCCGGACCCTGGATGAGGCCGTACATGTTGGGCACGCCCTGCTTCGAGGCGAAGTCATCCATCTCGTCATTCATGAGGAAGCCGAGCGGGCCGATGGTTACGCCGGAGCCGAAGGTGTTGTTGAGGGTGAAGGTGTTGGAGACGGCATTGCCGTCTTTGTCGACGATGGAGAAATGGGTGGTCTGGGGAGACTCGTGGGGAGCGGGTGAGAGCTGGGGAGGCGGCGGGAGAAAGCCGGTGGGCCGCTTGAGCGTGGCGGAGGGCGTGGCGCGGGCGGGGTCGATCGAGGCGCGCCAGGCAGCGGCGTACTTCAGGTTCGCCATCTCGCGCAACGGCTGCGGCGTGAAGTCCGGATCGCCTAGATAGTCGGCACGATCCATATAGGCGCGGCGGAAGGCCTCGGTGATGAAGTGCACCTGGGGAGCGGAGCGGTCCGGGGTGGCTGCGCCGGCTGGCCCGAGCGCCGGTAGCTTATAGGTGGAGAGGATGTTGAGGATCTCGACAAGGACAATGCCGCCAGAGGATGGCGGTGGCGCGGTGATGATCCTATAACCGTGATAGTTGCCGATGACCGGCGCGCGATCCTTGACCTGGTAGGCGGCGAGATCGGCGGTGGTGATGAGGCCGCCGTGCTTCTGCATCTCGGTAGCGATGGTGCTGGCGATGTTGCCTTTGTAGAAGTCGGTGGGGTCGGCGGCGATGTGGCGGAGGGTGTCGGCGAGGACGGGCTGCTGGAAGCGATCGCCGGGTTTGTAGAAGTTGCCATCGCGCTGGAAGATGTGGGCGGAGTCGGGGAACTCCGTGAGGGTCTTGTTCTGAAGATTGGCAGCTTCGGCCTCAGAGAGGATGTAGCCGTCAGAAGCCAGTTTGATGGCGGGGGCGAGATCCTGCGCGAGCGAGAGCTTGCCGAAGTGAGACTGCGCATACGCCAGGCCGGCGACGGTGCCCGGGACGCCGGAGGCAAGATAGCCTTCCGTAGAGCGACCGGGGACCACATTTTGTGCCTCATCGAGATACATATCGCGGGTCGCGGCGGCGGGAGCTTTTTCGCGGTAGTCAAGGAAGTGAGTTTTGCCGCTGTGGGAGCGGACGAGCATGAAGCCGCCGCCGCCGAGATTTCCGGCCTGTGGGTAGACGACCGCGAGGGCAAAGGCTACGGCGACGGCGGCATCGACCGCGTTGCCACCCTGCTGAAGGATGGCAATGCCGGCGTCCGTGGCGTCGTGATGGATCGTGACGACCATGGCGTGCCGGGCGCGGGCGGGCTGTTCGTTGGGGAAGTCATACGCGGGAACGCTCTGTTGCGCGATGAGGACTGGGGGCACAAGGGCGAGGAGGGCAATCGCGGCACGGGTGTGTCGAGGCACGGGCAGGGCTCCTGCGGTGAGGGTTTGGCTGAGGATACAGCAGGCGAGAAGGCGGGGTAAGGGAGCAAGGCGTGCATGGAGGAGGGCGTAACGGCGAGCACACGAGGTTGACTGGCAGAATAGAGGGGTGTGAGACGGCCGGGCGCTCTGTAGCATAGTTCGAAGAGGAGACGTGCATGACGATTGCGTTTCAAGCGCCGGCGCTGGGGTTTTCGGACGCCCTGTTTGCCGTGCTGCAGAAGAAGCTCACCGGAGAGAAGCTGCTGCGGTGGGAGCCGGGCACGCCGGCGCCGAACGAAGACATCCGGGTGCTGCTGGCGATTGGACCGGTGACGCGGGCGACGCTCGAGAGCCTGCCACAGCTGGAGCTGGTGCATGCGCTGACGGCAGGCTACGAGACGGTGGACGTGGACGCAGCGGCAAAGCTGGGGGTGTGGGTGAGCTACTCGCCGGCAGACGTGACGGGCAACGCTGACTCGGTGGCGGAGTTTGCGGTGCTGCTGGTGCTGGCGGCGGCGCGACAGCTGGGAACGTCGCTGGCGAGTCTGCGGGATCCGACGGTGGCGAAGCCAGGAATCCCGCCGACGCTGCTGCAGAAGACGGTATGCCTGGTGGGGCCGGGCAGAATCGGAGAGAAGATTGCGGCACGGCTGCTGCCGTTTGGCGTGCGACTGACGGCGGTAGCGCGAACACCGCTGCATGCGCCGAAGGGCATACCGACGCGGCCAATGGGAGAGCTGAAACAGGCCGTAGCCGAAGCAGACTTTGTGGTGCTGGCGGTACCGGCGACGAAGAAGACCGAGAACCTGATTGATGCCGGGGTGATTGCGGCGATGAAGAAGGGAGCGGTGCTGGTGAATATCGCTCGTGGATCGCTGGTGGACGAGAAGGCGCTCTACGATGCGATCAAGAGCGGGCACCTGCGCGGGGCGGGGCTCGATGTGGTGCGGCGTGAGCCGATACGCGCGGACGAGCCGCTGCTGGAGCTGCCGCAGGTGTTTCTGACGCCGCATGTGGCGGGACAGACTGACTTGATGGTGGAGGGGACGGCGGAGTATGTGGCGAGAGTGCTGGGCCGGTTGAAGGCGGGCAGGTGGATCGAGTCTTTGCTGAATCGGCCGAAAGAGCCGCGTCGGGTTCTGAGTGAAGGTAGTGCGTAAGATCGACCATGCGGTTTAGAGAGCCAGGGCGGCCGTGTTGGCCGCCCTGGGTCCTAATCGATAACGATATTTGTAACTACTTTGTTTTCTTTTTCGGCTTCGTTGGGTTGGGGTCGGTTTTGCGGCCCTCCTGTGCGGAGGCTCCGGGGCTGTCGGGCGTGCTGCCCTGGAAGCGGGAGTGAAGGCCGTCCCCGGGTTGGAGGGGCGAGATGCCCCCTTTGGCCATAAGCTGTGCAGCGATCTCGTAGATCTCTTCAGGCGCGTAGTCGGGCGAGAAGAGGGTGCGGCTTTCTTCCATTACGGGACCTTCGGCGGCGTAGTCGGGAACACCGGGAAGGACTTCGAGCTCTTCGCCGTCCGCCCAATCAGCGGGACCGGACCAGACGCCCTTGACGTCGGAGTACTCGCCATCCATGTTCCAGGTGTAGAGCTTGCGGTGAGAGCCGATCTCCTGCCACTTGCGAGCTTCGGGGATCTTGGCGTCATCGATGTTGGGGGTGGGGAGCATCTTGGTGACTTCGACGCCGGTGATTTTGCGTAGGGCGAGCGCGTAGGCAGCCTGGTGAACGCCGCCACGGACCATGAGGTAGCCGATCACGTCGCGAGCAGCTTGATTGGTGGTCATCTGGTAGCAGCGGTGCTTGTGCATGCGCGCGCCAGTCTCGAGAAAGAAGTTGTGGAGGAGATCGGTGACCAGATTGCCGGACGCGAAGACGTGCTGGCCGGACCAGAAGTGGCCCATGGAATCCATGACCTGATGACCGCCACCACCGACGATGGTGTGATGGGTGTTGCGGAGATTGGCGGCTTCCTGCAGGGGAGCCGAGGTGGGATCGCCTTCCGGAACGGAGCCTTCGAGCATGAGGTTGATGGCAGTCGAGACAAGCTCAACGTGGCCGAGCTCTTCGGCGGTGATGCTCGCGATGAGGTCGTAGAAGGGTTTAAGCTTCTTCTTTTCCTTGAAGGCGAAGGACTGATGAAGATAGTTGTTCAGCGTAGACATCTCGCCGAACTTGCCGCCGAGCAGCTCCTGGATAGCGGCAGCGCCGTTCGGATCCGGGTTGGCAGGCTTTTGTAACGGAATAAGGAGCTTTTCTGAGCGCATGAACATAGTGAGGAGGATCTCCTGATGCGGCGGGGGGTTTAAGGCGTGCGTTGGAGGGAGGAGGGAACTGAAGCGATTTGCCGCTGTCATGTGGTCGGATGCGGGGCAGGGGGCGATGTCCGCGGGGCGCGGTGCGGCGCATTGATGGGATGAAGGTTGGGTGGATGAGGCGATGGCTTTGGAGAGTGACGGATGGTCAGGACATGGTTCCAAGATGAGAGAGTGTGGCCTCATCGCGCCTTCCGCCGAAGAAGGTGTCGAGAGCGTTGCGAAAGAGGGGGGTGTCGGGGTCGGCGACGGCGAAGAGGGTGAGCGAGGAGTGGAACTTGAGGTCGTCGGGATCCGGGAAGATGTCGGCGGGGGAGCGTTTGGGATGGTTGAGGACGAGGCTGGTGCACTCGCGGAGGCGGAGGCCGAGGATGGGATGGGCAAGGTAAGCGGTGGCTTCATCCATGCTGCGGATGGCGAAGCGCTGGGCGGTGGGACTGGAGCCGAGGCCTGCGATCTGGGGGAAGATGAACCACATCCAGTGCGAGCGCTTCTGGCCGGCGGTGAGTTCGGCGTGGACCTGGGGGTAGACGAGGGATTGGGCATCGACGAAGCGCTGAAGATGAAAGGGATCCTGGTCGAGAGACATGGGAGCTCCTGGCATGGAATGGCGAGTTCTAGAAAGCAAAGATGCAGAAAGGCGGGCGGGAGGGCGAAACGAATCCTACAGTCCTCCTGATGCGGCCAAGCGGGATCAGGCGGGGCCCTGCTATCTGCTATCGGACCGAGCAACTGCAGGAGTGTTCTATGAAGCAACGGCAGAGTTAGTGATTGAGGTAAAGGGAATCCATGTAGGCGACGCGTTGCGTCATCCAGGCGTTGAGGTAGTCGACTTCGCCTTGATAGGTGCCGGCCGTCTCCGCGTTTGGCCAGACCGTCTCACCCAGGGTTGGCCAACGGGCGTAGTTGTTGGCTTGTGCGGTGGCGAGGAGAGCGGCGTTGGCTTTGAGGAATGCTGGCAAATCATTCAGTTGCGGGCGGACGGCGGTCCAGCGCGTTTTTACGGCTGCGAGAAACGCAGGATCGGAGAAGAGCTGCTGGTACGACAGGGCTTGGGTGCGAACCCAGGGGACTCTGGGATCGGTGATTGGAGATCCGTTCGTGTTGCCGGAGCTGACATCGAAGTCCCAGACCGGGCCCATGTAGAGGTGGTTGTCGTTTTCGAGCTTGTAGAAGAAATCGCTGCTGAAGAAGTCGGCGCCTTGATTTCCCATCAGTTCTTCGGTGAGGTACCAATCGACGGCGCTTGCCTGGTCAAAGAATGCGGACCAGCCTGTGCTGGTGTTGGCGTAGTTGGCGCTGTAAAGGGCGTCTTCCGCAGTGGCAATGGCGGCGGTGAGGTAGGTCTCCTGCATGCTGGTGGGCGGGTTGGGATCCTGCGCCCCTATGGGAAGGCCTTTGGGTGATGTTGTGTTGAAGGTGTTGTTGCCATAGTGATCGATTTCTAAGAGATAGCCGCCGGTGAGGGCTTCACCTGAGTTCGAGGTGGAGCTGACCTCACTGATGTCAAGGCGATAGGAGTCGATCTCCACCTCTTCGCTGAGCTAGTAGGTGCCCTCGTAGTTGCCATTGAGGAAGACCTCTGCAAACTGGGTACTCGGGGTCCCGAACATGCCCATGATCTCGGAGATGTGGAAGGCGAGCGAGGTGCGCAGCATGGATTTACTGTCATAGTTCGACAGCAGGATCCAGTCTTTTGCGGACTTCATGCCAAGGATGGAGGCTTTGCTGTCGAGCTTGATCTTGTAGGGCTTCTTGGGCTGCAGCCAGGTAGTGTTGCCGTGGCCTTTGATCTTGCCGGTGCCGCTGTAGATGTTCGATGGGTTGGTGCTATCGGCGATGCTGACACTGGCGTTGACATAGGTGTCGGTCGAGGTGATGGAGGCGTTTTCCGCTGTGGAGATGGACAAGACGGGAAGATCGACTTTGCCGGGGGAGAAGGAAGGATTTTCAAGAAGGATGGTGAGCGGAATTGCAACCTGAGTGTCTCCGGTGCTTGACCTCGCTTCCAGCGTGAGCGGAACGACAGTGGAATCGACACCGTCGAGGTAGCCGGTGAAGCAGCTGGTTGCCACATTGGAAGCGGCAGCGAGGGTAAGGTTTACCGTAGTGCCTGCCCTGCTGGTGATGTTGGGGACGGTGAGGCCATCAGGCAGGCTGGTTGCCCCAAGGTGACGAGCTGGGCGCCAGCGCCGGCCGGTGCCGCAATGGCGACGGGAAGGGTGAGTGTCTGGCCCGGGTACATTGTGAGCGACGTTGCGGCGGGGGTGATGGTGGGCGGATTGCCCGAGTTGAGGGCAGCCGAGGTGGGAGCGGAACAAGCGGTCGTCAGACTCGTGGTGACTGAGAGGGTGGGAGGGCTGATCGGAGTGACGCCGCCACAGCCTTAGAGGCAGAGTGCGGCGGGGCTCGTTAACAAGCGGGCCGTCAGAGCGAAGGGCGTGAGGGCGCAGAGGTGAAGATGGTGTTGTGGTGCGGTGGACGACTGCGGTCGACATGCCATGTGACGCACGAGCTCTCCTCGCAAGGATTTCTTGCACTCCGACGTCGAGGAGACGGGAGGGACCGGGGGTTGGTTTCATGAGTGTTTCGCGACAGGATCACGAGCAGGGAAAAGGCAGCGCGAGTGGGCGAGGAGGAGGCTAGTTGCCGTACCAGTGGCGGCGGATGTGGGGCTGCTCGGGAAGCGGCTGACGGAGGCGGATCTCGGCGAGGAGATGGGTGGTGTTGTAGGTCATCTCGGGGACGGTGAGAGAGGTGCGGCTGTCAGCGGAGCGGAAGAACCAGGTGGCCTTGCCGGCGGAGCGGCTCTGATAACGCTCGACGTGGTGGAGGTCGGACCACGAGATGTCTGTGCGAGGGCCGAAGAGGCTGCGGAGGTGGAGACCCTGCTCGTCGAGCGAGAGGGTGCGGGTGAGTATGACGAGCGCGAGCGCACCGAAGCTGAGCGCGAGGAGGAGGCGCCAGGGGTGAGGGGCATTGAGGCCGAGGTGGAGGATGGGGCGGAGATCCACGGCGATGGAGAAGGCGGTGAAGGCGAGGCAGCCGAGAAAGAAGAGCGTTACGCCCGGGCGAAGGGGGTAGATGAGGACGGGGCCGTACTGGTTGCGGTCGGAGTGGGGTTGGCCGCCGCGAGAGACGAGCGAGGCGAAGAGCCGGAGCAGGGGCTCGAGCAGGAGGTGCATGCGGAGGAGGATAGCTGAGCGAGGGACCGTAGAATCAGGTATCTATGGCGACACGTGTGCGATCGTTTGCGAAGGTCAATCTGGGGCTGCGGATCGGGCCGGTGCGGGAGGATGGGTTTCACGAGCTGGTGACGTTGTATCAGACGCTGGCGCTGCACGATTTTGTAACGGTGGTGGCGCGGAAGGCGGAGGCGACGCGGATTTCGATTCGGACGGAGCATCTTCGGGTGCCGACCGATGCGCGAAATACGGCGTGGCAGATGGTGGAACGGGCGCTTGAGGCAATGGGGGTCACGGCCGAGGTAGAGATCAGGATTGAGAAGCGGCTGCCGGTGCAGGGCGGGATGGGAGCGGGCAGCGCGAACGCGGCTGCGGCGCTGCTGGGGCTGGAGCGGGAGCTGGGGGTCAGGCTCGGGGAGGCGGAGCGGCTGCGGGTGGCAGCGGAGGTCGGATCGGACGTGCCGTTATTTCTGGTGGGTGGGGCGGTGCTGGGAACGGGCCGTGGGGAGGTGGTGACGGCGATGCCGGATGTGGGGCTGGGTGCGGCTGCGGGGGATGGAGTGGCGTGTGTGGTGGCGGTGCCGCGGTTGGGAGTATCAACGCCAATGGCATTTCGGGAGTGGGACCGGCTGGTGCGGGAGGGCGGGGTGCCGGGGTTGACACCGGAAGCTGAACAACATAGACTAAATTCGTTGAGTTTCGCTTATTCGTCTACTTTTGCGCATCGCGCCGAGATAGATGGGCATCACGGTAGATGTGGTGTCAAGCCAGACACTTCCGGTATCGATCTTTCCACAGCTAAAACAGGTATTGACCCTGTGAGGCCTTCCGAGAAGCAGCGCGGACGAGGACAGATTGATCTGGCGGAGAACACCCTTCTCTCGCTTGTCCGCACCGGGATCGAAAACGACTTTGAAGAGGTCGTGTTTTCGTTTCATCCCTCCCTGCGTTCAACCAAGCGACATTTGATGGGTGAAGATTCCGGACAGCCTGCGATCTATGCAGCGTTGTCGGGTTCGGGTTCCGCACTCTTTGGGCTGTATCAGTCCACGGAGGATGCGCGGGCGGCTCAGCGGCGTGTTCATGCCTCTGGCACGGAGGCTCTCCTGACGGAGACCGTGCCGCGAGGTGAGTACTGGGCACGGATGTACGACGAAGCGGAGTGAAGCTCTCCTGCCTGCAGCCGATTACGAGCCCAGGCTGGAAAGCGAACGAAGCTTGACGGGTTAGACTAGAGAGGTCGAGCCTTGGTGGTAGAGCAGTGGGTCCTTTGACTACGCTGCGCTCCGCTCAGGATGACAGATTGCTGTATTGAGCCATCGACTAGTGGCAGGTCAAGTGCCTTTCAGCCCATCGCGGCAAGCCGCGACGGGACCCGGCTCGGAGAGCCCGGGTTAGTCGGATGCAGCGGTTTTGGGCGATCGACTAATGGTAGGTCAAGTGCCTTTGACGCACTTTGTCTAGGTTCGAATCCTAGTCGCCCAACCAAGAACCTCGAGGTTTGTCGAGGAGGTGCTTCTGCAGGACCCCGCGGTTTGGGTCTGGAGGCGCCGAAGAGCAAGGGATTTCCGGGCTGGCAGCAACGTGCCGCCGGAGTGAGGTTGATTGGATCCGCCGGGTCACTTTCGCAGAAGCGGGAGGCCGAGAACAGCGAGCGGATGGATGAGCGTTAGAGAGAACGAAGTCGATACCGGCAGTGCATGGCAGTTCGCAACGAGAAGTGATGTGCAGATGAGGTGACGGGGCCGCAACAAGGCCTCGGCAAGACAGCAGAAGGAAGTCCCAAGGACAACAAGCCTGGAGGGTTTCACGTGACGGAACGAGACACGACTGCAGTTCTCTCCCCAAGTTCGGGGCGAGGTGAAGAAGGCGAACCAACCGCTTCCCAGAGCCAGACGGCGACCGCGGCCAAAAACAGCGGACAGAACGGTGCTTCGGCTACGGCCGGAAGTGCAGCCCAGGGGCAGAACCCGGCCCCGGGTGTGAGCGCAGCAAACGCAGCGAAGACGGCCCAGGATGCGAAGACCTCTCCGGAGAGGAAGCGCACCGGCCGCCTGAGCGACGACAAGCGATTCAAGATCTTCTCAGGCACGGCGAATAAAGAGCTGGCCGAGGAGATCTGTAAGTTCATCGGCGTGCCGATGGGCGAGACGCGGATGCAACGGTTCTCAGACGGCGAGATCTACTTTCAGCTGCTCGAGAATGTGCGCGGCGCGGACGTGTTTGTGGTGCAGCCGACGAGCTTTCCGGTCGACCAGCACCTGGTTGAGTTATTGATCATGATCGATGCGTTGAAGCGGGCTTCCGCCGCTCGCATCACGGTTGTGATTCCGTACTACGGCTATGCGCGGCAGGACAGAAAAGACCGGCCGCGTGTGGCAATCAGTTCCAAGCTGGTGGCCGATCTGTTGACGACTGCCGGTGCGAACCGGGCCTTGCTGGTGGATCTTCACGCGGCGCAGATCCAGGGATTTTTCAACATCCCGGTGGATCACCTGTTTGCAAGCCCGGTGTTGGTGACGTACTTCCGGGACTTGAACCTGCCGAACCTGACCGTGGTGTCACCAGACGCGGGCGGTGTGGAGCGGGCGAGGTTTTTTGCCAAGAAGCTGGATG
>CAXTEE010000021.1:0-22643 GCA_964243375.1 uncultured Acidobacteriaceae bacterium
CTGCTGGCGCTGGAGTTTGGCGTGCAGATGCTGCAGACAGGAGACACGCCGACGGTGGGAGCGGGGCTGCTGCGGCTGCTGTGGCTGATGGCGGGCGGGATTGGGGTGGGGCTGGCGGTGGGGTGGGTGGCGGCGATCTTCGAGCGGTGGATCGATGATGGGCCGGTGGAGATGGTGATCAGCGTGGTGTTGCCATATGCGGCGTACATGGTGGGTGAGGAGCTGCATGTGTCAGGGGTGCTGGCGGTGGTGGCGTGCGGGCTCTATCTGGGACGGCAGAGTGCGGGATTCTTCTCGCCGGAGGTGCGGATCCAGGTGACGAACGGGTGGGAGAGCCTGAACTTCATGCTGAACGGGGTGGTGTTTCTGCTGATCGGGTTGCAGCTGCCGTACGTGCTGGCGGGGATCGAAGGGTACAGCCGATGGACGCTGGTGGAGTATGGCGCAGTGTTCAGCGCGGTGCTGATCGCGCTGCGGTTGCTGTGGATGTTTCCTGCGGCACGGGTGTCGAATCTGCTGCGGCGGGTGATTCCAGGGTTGCCGGTGGAGCCGATGCCGACGGCGAAGAGCGTGTTCGTGATCGGGTGGACGGGGATGCGTGGTGTGATTGCGCTGGCGGCGGCGTTCTCGCTGCCAGAGACGCTCTCGGGCGGGCGGCCGTTTGCGCAGCGGAACCTGATCATCTTCCTGACGTTCGCGGTGATTCTGGTGACGCTGGTGGTGCAGGGGCTAAGTCTGCCGTGGGTGATCCGGCGGCTGGGGCTGGGACGACCGGAGAGCCGGGAGGAGGAGATGGAGGCGAGGCGGACGGTGCTGGAGACGGCAATTATGTATCTGGAGTCGGAGCAGGATCGGGGCGCGGACGAGCTGGCGCATGGGTTTGAGGATCTGCTGCACCGGTATCGGCACCGGCTGGATGCGGTGAACTATGGGCTTTCGGCGGAGGAGCCGGATGAGGCGGGCGAGCGGAACTACCGACGGGTGCGGGAGCTCTCGCGGGAGGCGGCGGAGCTGGAGCGGCGGACGGCGGTGCGGCTGCGGGATGACGGGAAGATTGGAGATGGGGTGCTGAATCGGCTGTTGAAGGAGCTGGACCTGACGGAGGCTCGGCAGAAGGTGGAGGGGTGAGGGAGATGGGCTTCGGGTTTGGTGGTCAAGTGGGTGTTTCTGGCGTAGGTGTGTCAACACGGTAGGGAGGCGGGTTCTTCGCTGCGCTCAGAATGACAGACAAAGAGAAGCATGACAGACAAAGAAGTAGGCGATCAGGACGTGGGAGATCGATGATCAGGGCGTGGGCGCAGGCCCTGCTTCAGGTGTGGGGCCAGGGTTGGGTGAAGCGGGTGTGGGGTCAGGGGCGTCGGCGGGTGGGTTTGGGCCGGACCAGTAGCTGCCGCGGGCGCGGATGACGGCGTCGGGGTAGTCGGGGACGATGACGTGGAGCGGGTGGAAGCCGGGTTCGGCGGAGCTGGCGGAGGGCTGAAAGCTAAGGTTGTAGAAGTTGTGGATGCGGTTGGCAAGGCGGTTGAGGGCCTGGTCGAAGCCCTTCTGCGAGGTGAAGTTGCTGTACTCGCCACCGGAGAGGATGGCGAGCTCGTGGGCGGCGTTTTTGCGGAGGGAGTTGAGGGCGAGGAGGAAGATCTCGACGATGCCTCCACCGCCGCCGTGTTTTAGCTCTTCGAGGACCTCGTCGCGACCGGGGGAGAAGGCGACGGCGTCGACGACGGTGTTGGAGCGGCCGAGGGTGGCGATGAGCTGTTTGGCATCGGTGTGGCTGCCGTGGTCGCGGGTCTCGGAGAGAAGGAGGATGGCGTGGCGCATGCTGCCGGGGCGACGATTGAGGAGGCTGTTGGCATAGGCGACGGCGTCGAAGGTGCGGACGTGGGTCTCGTCGCAGGGCTTGATCTCTGCGAGGCCGGTGGAGAGGACGTTGGGATCGGAGGTGAAGTCGCCGACGAGGGTGGGATCATCGCCGTAGGTGACGACGGCGATCTCATGCGGGGCGCCACCGGTGAGAGCGTCGAGCATGGTGGGAAGGCCGCGGAGTTTCCCGAGCTCTTCGGCGGCGGCGCCGCTGCACTGGGCGACGACGACGAGCGAGAGGCCATCGTTGCCAAGGTCTTCTTCGAGGTGGATCTTCTGGGGCTTGCCGGCGTCTTCGACGACGAACTTGCCGGCGGTGAGGCCGAAGATGAGCTCGCCCTTTTTGGTGCGGACCTCGGTGGGGACGAAGACGAGATTGGACTGGGTGGAGAGGCTGTAGGGGGTATCGGATGGCTGCTGAGGGGCAGCGGGCTGGGTCGGAGCTGGTACAGAAGTGGCGGGCGGCGCGGCGGGAGCTTGCGCGAGGGCCGGAGTGGGAGAGAGCAGCGCGAGGAGGAGAGGAAGTCGTCGCATGCGGTGAGTTTAGGGTAATGGACGAGCTGGTCGTTGGGGCGGTGCGAGGAAATGCGGGTTCTTCGACTTCGCTGCGCTCCGCTCAGAATGATAAGTAAAGATGGTGCGGGCGCGCAGGACTCAAGGGCGGATATGCACTTGCTGCGCCTCCTTCGTTAGAGCGTGTGGTTGAGTGGGCCGGAGGAGCTTTGCTGGGGCGCTTCGAGGCCAGGTGTGTGGGTGCCGGGGGTGGGCCAGCCGGTTTGGCGGAGGGTGAGGAGGATTGCGGCCGCGACGAGGGGGATGAGGATCAGGATGTAGAGGCTGCCCTCGGGGCCGGTGAGGCCGCCGGAGAGCAGTGGGGTGCCCTCAGGGTGCGAGGCGAGCAGATGGAAGCGGATGACGGTTCCGGAGTCAGCGACGCCGTAGAGAAAGCTTTGGGCCCAATCCCATGCGGCGTGGAAGCCGAGCGCCCACCAGAGCGAGCCGGTGCGCCAGAGGGAGAGGCAAAAGAGGAGTCCGATGAGGCTGGCGGAGGCGAGGCCGAGTGGGCTTTCGCCCGGGTTCGTCCGATGCCACAGACCGAAGAGAACGGAGAGCAGAGCGGCGGCGCTCCAGAAGCCGATGGCTTTGGCGGAGGGAGAGCTGGTGGCGGCGCGGATGGCGCCAGCGAGGCCGCGGGCGAGGGTGAACTGAAGATAGCCGCGCAGACCGTACTCCTCAAAGAACGCGACCAGGAGAAAGACCAGGAACCACTCCCAGGCGAAGCGGAGCATGGCGGCTCCGGAGAGAAGACGGCCTGTGAAGACGAGGAGATGCGCTCTGTCGAGGATGACGACGAGTATAGAGAGAAGGACGGCTCCCCAGGCGAGGCCCGCGAGGAGCTGCGGCAGAGCCCGGCGGCTGGCGCCGATGCCGAAGGTGCGCATGGGACGCCGCTCAATGCGCGACATGAGGAACGTGGAGACCACGACACAGACGAGGGTGACGGCTTCACTGAACGCGCTCTCGGCGACGTTGATGGCGCGGGAGGGGGCGGATGGGGTGGCCGGGAAGAAGAACCTGCGGGGGTCGATGCCGAAGAGAAGCAGAAGCAGGCTGAAGAAGGTGAGAAAGAGGACGAGGCTCCAACCGGCGCGAAGACCGTCTGTGCCGACTAGGATGCGGCGGAGCGTGGAGGGGGTTACGGGATCGAGGCCGGTGGGTTCCGGGGTCGGGTCTCGATAGTTGGACGGCAGATGTTGCTGGTTCAAGACATTCCCTTGAGTTGGTTGGCGCTGCTACGGCTGTGTTGAGACTATAGCGATCACACGCTGATGGGTGGGCTCGGCTTGACATGCCTAGGGTCGGCCTTATGCTTGAAGGTCGGGGCTGCGCCTTGCTGGCGGGCCGAGTTGCGGAAGGAGAGTGGGGCTGCGATGGTGAAGGTTCTGCATCATGACCGGTGTTTCGATGGGGCGTGCTCGGCGTCGCTGTTCACACGGTTTTATCGCGAGTGTGTGGATGCCGGGGCGCAGTTTACGTATGGCGGGCTGATGCACAAGGCGGGTGGGCAGTTCGATGCGGGCGACTTTACTGGGGATGAGAATGCGGTAGTGGACTTCAAGTACTCAGACTCGCCGAAGGTGACGTGGTGGTTCGATCATCATCTGAGTGCGTTTCTGACGCCAGAGGATGAGGCGGAGTTTGAGCGGTATGAGGAGCAGAAGCGGCTGCGTGGAGAGCGGCAGCAGAAGTTTTTTGATCCGAAGTTTATCTCGTGCACGGGGTTCATCGCGAAGGTGGCGAGCGAGCGATTTGGCATGGATGTGGCGCCGCTGGCGGAGCTGATCTATTGGGCGAACATAGTGGATGGAGCGAAGTATGAGAGTGCGGAGGCGGCGGTCGGGATGGGCGAGCCGGCGATGCAGCTGACGCTGGTGATTGAGAGCTCGGACGATGTAACGCTCATTCCGAAGCTGATTCCGCTGCTGACGGAGATGCCGCTGGGGGAGATTGTGCAGCAGGAGTTTGTGCAGGCGCAGCTGGAGCCACTGCTCGAGAAGCATCGGGCGCAGATTGAGCTGCTGCGGGAGCGGGCGCGGGTGGAGGCGGGGGTGCTGACGTTTGACATTACGGATCAGCCGAGTGAGGGCTACAACAAGTTCATTCCGTACTATCTGCATCCGGAGGCGACGTACACGGTGGGGCTGTCGAAGTCGAGTTATCGGGTGAAGATCAGCGTGGGGACGAATCCGTGGACGACGCTGCCGGCGGAAGAGCTGGCGGATATTTCGGCGATCTGCGAGCGGTATGGCGGTGGGGGACACGCGCGGGTGGGGGCGGTGAGCTTCCGGCCGGACGATGAGGAGGCGGCGCGAGTGGCGGCGGGGGAGATTATCGCGGAGCTGCGTGGGGGCGGCGAGGCCGGCAGCTAAGAGTGCAGGGTTGGTTTACCTGGCGGCTTCGGTCTCCTCTAATCCGAAGCGCTGTGCCTGGGCTTTCTGGAGAGCCTGTTCGAGTGAGCCCTGGAAGAGTAGGAGCTTCAACTCGTAGGAGGCCTTGCCGTGCGCCGGCAGAGCGACCTGCGGATCGACGTGCTGGCAGGTGAGCTCCGGATTGCTCCAGACATTGCCGGGGTCGCGCGCGAGGCTGGCGGCAACCCAGGTTTTATCTGCTGAGAGTGTCGCGATGAGGGGGATGTCCACGGGTTGGCTTCGGTAGTAGTACGTGATGCCATCGTCGCGATGCTGAACGCGTTGTGCGGGGATGGGGGCGGTGAACTGGGCGTGGTAGCGGGCCGGGAGCCATTTCGAGAGAGGCATCTTAAGGCGTTCCGGCGTCTCCGAGGCCAGCAGGACGAAGCCGCTTTTCTCGTGCACGTAGGTTCGCTCGAGACGTGGATCGTAGAAGAAGACTTTAAAGCGAGGGTCGGTCACGGCCCAGACCATGGCGTAGTCGGTGTCGGAGTGGTTCTCGAAGTCGTAGCGGAAGCGGATGCCGTCGTCTTCCAGAGTCGCTTGCGCGGAGAAGCGGACGGGGCCGAGGTCTGTGATGTACGAGAGGGAATTCTGCGACTGGCTCCAGTGCGGCGGGGATGGTGCGAGGCCGGGCTGGAAGAGGTAGAGGTGGGTGGCGTCGGTCGAGCCGCGGGGCCGGACGGTGACGTGCTCGGGAAAAAGGATGTTGAAGCTGCGGTCGGCCTCCGGGCCGCCCGGAATACGGATGTGGAGTGCGGGGTCGTGGTCGGCGGTATCGACGCTCATCTGTAGCCCGGAGACGTTCTGGAGGATTGCCGGGGCTTGCGCGGGTGCTTTGCTGACCAGAGCGACCAAGAAGGTGAGAAGGAGATGCGGGTGCGTCCGCTTTGCAGTACGGAGCTGGAGATTGGCCGAGTACGCCGGGATACCGTGCATGAGCGGCGCCTCCAGAACTGTATGGTACGGGCAGAACGGTGCTGGCACTTGCCAGAATTTGTGACTGCGCTGCGAGTCTGGTTCCAAGCTCTGCGGCGGCCGGCGAGTGTCATGACAAAACTACGTGGATGCGGTGAAGCTGATGATGAGTGCTGCAGGGAGGGCGGAACAACGCGAGAGGGAGACGGTCGACTCAGATTAGCTGAAGCAGGTGAGTATGATTACGTTTTTCTTTTTGAGTGGGATCGCGATTGTGGCGGTATTTCTTGGGATGTTTGTCATTCGCGGACGCAGCCGGCAGGCGAAGGGCATGAGCGGCCTGCCGACAGAAGAGAAGGCAAAGGTAGCGCCAAAGCCGCAGCGGGCGAGCGGACTCGACTAGACACTGCGGACAGAGGGAGGGCCATCGTTTGATCGATGGCTTTCCTGCACTTATCTGGTTAGGGTTTGAGTTTGGTGAAGATGCCGAGCTTGGTGATGTCGTTGAAGATAACGAAGGCGGCGAAGACGATGAGGCAGACGAAGGCGACCTGGTAGACGCGCTCCTTGATGGTCTGGTCGACGTCGCGGCGGATGACGGACTCGATAAGGAGGAAGAGGATCATGCCGCCGTCGAGGATGGGGATTGGCAGGAGGTTGAAGATGCCGAGGTTGAGCGAGATGTAGGCCATGATGCCGATGATGGGCATCCAGCCGGGCATGCCGACAGCCTCATGGACCTGCTGGCCGATGCCAATGGGGCCGGAGACGGAACGCATGGAGACCTGGCGGGTGAACATACCGTGCAGGACCTCGAAGATGAGCGAGGCATTTTTCTTGTTGAACTTGAGGGACTCAGCGAAGGCCTGGCCTAGGGGAAGCTGCTCGATCTTGACGGCGGGAGGGACGGGACGGAAGCCGAGACGGTAGTCCTTGGTGCCGTTGCCGATGTCAGCGAACTGCGGGGTGACGGTGAGGGGCAGGGTTTGGGCGCCGCGGAGAACGACGAGGCTGGCGGGTTTGCCGGCCTGATCCTGCAGATAGGTGAGGAGGGAGTCGACCGAATGCAGCTGGAGGCCGTCGACGCTGGCGATCTTGTCGCCGGGCTCGAGACCGGCTTTGGCGGCGGGCATATTGGGCTCGAGCGCTTTCACCTCAACAGGGATGGTCTGCATGCGCGGGACGAGGCCGAGCTTGTCGAGCGAGAAGGTCTCGGCGTCGCCCTTGTTCTCGACAAAGATCGAGGTGTCGGTGCGATGGCCGTCGTGGATGAAGGAGAAGGGGACGGAGTGGTTGAGGTTGAGGAGGGAGCGGACGCCGACCTGCTCCCAGGTGGGGTTTTCGATGGTGGCGTAGTGGACGATGAGATCGCCGGACTGGATGCCGGTGCGGGTAGCGGGGGTATTGGCGGCGATGTAGTCGGTGACGGCGGGTCCGGTGACGAATTCCTGGACCTCGTTGTGGAGCATGTAGCCGACGGTCATGAGGACGATGGCGAGGAGGAAGTTGGCGAAGGGGCCGGAGAGTGCGATGAGGACGCGCTGCCAACGAGGATGGGCGTTGAAGTCGCCGGGATCGGTGGCGTGCTCGCCGGGGTTGTCGCCGGACATCTTGACGTAGCCGCCGAGGGGGAGGATGCAGATGCGGTAGTCGGTGTCGCCGCGCTTGAAGCCGATGAGGCGCTTGCCGAAGCCGATCGAGAAGACCTCGACGCGGATGCCACAGAGCTTGGCCATGATGAAGTGGCCGGTCTCATGGACCAGAACCATGATGCCGAGGACGATGAGGAGTTCGAGGATGGTAGCCATTGTGCGGAGAGTGGGGACCTCAGTGAAGCGTAGAGCGGTGGAACGTCAGATGGCGGTCGCCGCGAGATGCTCGGTGGCGATGCGCCGGGCTTCGCGATCGGCCGCGAGCACCTCCTGGATGGACGCGGGGGAGGTGGCCGGGGTGAGGCGAAGCACCTCTTCAATTGTACGGGGGATGCCGAGGAAGGGGATGCGACCTTCGAGGAAGGCAGCGACGGCGATCTCATCGGCAGCATTGAGGGCGATGCAATGCGATGGGGTGGAAGCGGCTTCGTAGGCGAGTCGAAGGCAGGGGAAGCGGTCGAGGTCGGGCGGGGCGAAGTCGAGGTGGGAGAGGGTGGCGAGATCGAAGGCGAGACCGGAAGCGGGGGTGGCGTCGACTCGGTCGGGGTAGGACAGCGCGTAGAGGATGGGGAGGCGCATGTCGGTGACGGAGATCTGCGCGAGGATGCTGCCGTCGACGAACTCGACGAGAGAGTGGACGGTGGACTGCGGGTGGATGGTGACGCGGACCTGGGCTGGGGGCAACGAGAAGAGGCGGCAGGCCTCGATGACCTCGAAGCCCTTGTTCATCATGGTGGCGGAGTCGATGGTGATGCGCTGGCCCATGACCCAGGTGGGGTGTTTGAGGGCCTGGGCGGGGGTGATGCTGCTGAAGTCGGCGAGTGGCGTGTTGCGAAAGGGCCCGCCTGAGGCGGTGAGCCAGACCTGTTTGACCTCGTTGGATTGGCCGCCGCGCAGGCATTGGTGGACGGCGTTGTGTTCGGAGTCGATGGGGAGGAGGGCGACGTTATGCTGTTTGGCGGCGGCGAGGATGAGTGAGCCGGCGGCGACGAGGCACTCCTTATTAGCGAGGCCGATGGTCTTGCCGGCGAGGACAGCGGCGTAGGTAGCTTCGAGGCCGGCGACGCCGACGATGGCAGAGACGACGAAGTCGACGGCGGGGAGGGTGGCGACGCGGATGGTGCCGGCGGTGCCGTAGACGATTTCGGTGCCGGTGTGGCCCTGCTCGCGGAGGCGGACGGCGAGTTGAGAGGCGAGGTCTTCGGTGGCGACGGAGAGGAGCTCAGGATGCCAGCGGAGGGTCTGGGCAAGGGCAGTTTCGAGGTTCTGACCGGCGGCGAGGGCGATGGGGCGGTAGCGGTCGGGGAAGGACTCGCAGAGGGAGAGGGTAGAGGTACCGATGGAGCCGGTGGAGCCTAGGACTGCGATGTTCTTCACGAAGGGTATTTTCGCAGACTGCGAGTGCTCAGGAGATGTCGGTGAGCTTGAGTGGCGGCAGGTGACGCTTTTCGGCGGTGGAGGTGTGGGGATTGAGGCAGTAGTTCAGATAGAGGGAGGAGAGGAAGAGGGTGTGGAGGCGGCTGACGTCGCGGTGGAGGCCCTGGTCGAGGCCGTCTTTGAGGATCTCTTCGCGGAGGAGGAAGTTGCCGCCGATCCAGATGAAGGGGGACATCAGGATGAGGGCGTCCATAATGCCGCTGAGGATGGCGTGTTCGACCGCGAAGTAGGAGAGGACGGCGACGAGAGAGAAGGTGAGGAAGCAGGTGAACGGCAGCCAGGTGCGACGGCGAAGGCCGATCCAGAGGCCTAGGTAGAGAGCCAAAAGGACGGGACCGAGGCCGATGGTGACGAGAACGAAGAGCGTCATCCAGACCGGCCCGGCGTTGGCGGTCCAAGGCATACCGTGTTTGTCTTCGAGCGGGTTCATAGCGGACCTGACTGTACGCCAGTGCGATATCCGCTGGGAAGAGGAAAGTTCCAGGATTGAGGGCTGGTGAAGGGAATGTAAGGACGATGCTGCCGCGGACGGCGGTTCCGGGTGCACTTGACTGCGCGGCGTTAGAAGCGGCCGAGGCCGACGGCGTCCTTGAGGACGAGGACGTACCAGAGGACGGGGGTGGCGAAGAGGAGGGCGTCGATGCGGTCGAGGATGCCGCCGTGCCCTGGGAGGAGGGTTCCGGAGTCTTTGACACCGGCGCCGCGCTTGACGGCGGACTCGAGCAGATCGCCGAGCTGGGCGGCGAGGTTGAGGAGTGCGGCGAGGGTGAGGGTCTGCCAAAGAGGCTCGCCGATATGGAGGATGAGGTTGCCGCGGATGGTGAGGAGATCGCTGACGTAGAGCAGGCCACCGGTGACGGCGAGGGAGCCGAGGATGGAGGCGATGGCGCCTTCCCAGGTCTTGCCCGGGGAGAGGCGGGGGGCGAGCTTGTGTCTGCCGATGGCGCGACCGACGTAGAGAGCGGCGATGTCTCCGGACCAGACGGCGAGCATGAGGAAGACGACGAGGGCGGGGCCGTCTTCCTGCTTCCAGAGCAGAGGGATGAGGGAGAGCGGGTAGGCGATCCAGATGAGGCCGAAGAGGCCTTGGGCGGTGTCCGGCAGGACCTGAATGGCGGGGGAGCGGAAGCCGTTCCAGGCGAAGAGGGCGAGAGTGAGGAAGCTGATGACGGGGAGTTGCGCGTCCACGGGGAAGCTGGGGAGAGTGACGGCGAAGACGGCGGCGGTGGCGACGATCATCCAGGGAAGCGGGATGCGGAGGCGGGCGTTGTGTGCCTCTGCGCCGACGCGGGCGAGTGAGAGGAACTCGAAGACGGCGAGCTCCGCGACGAGCAGCGCGGCGACTGTGAGCATCCAGAGCTTGCCAAAGAAGATGAGCGCGAAGACGGCGAGGATGAGGACGAGGGCGGTGAGGATGCGTTTCATGGATCGTTGTTCAGGATACGCGGAGTGGGTTGCGGCCGGTCGCGGTGTCTGGGGGGAAAGTTTCTAGACAGAACGCAAGACGTCACTAAGTAGATCTTGACGCAATAAGATATATCGTGACATAGTCTTGTTATGAGAACGATGCAGACACATACACAGGAAGAACGGTGCTGGGGCAGAGGGTTTGGCCGCGGCGAGGCGAAGGAGCAACACCAACATGAAGGGAGGCACAGGATGGGAGTAGAAGGACGGCAAGGGCATTTTGGTGGTCATGGGTTTGGCGGAGGGCATGGCGGTGGCGAGGGACGCGGGGCGAGGTTCTGGGGCGGCCGCGAAGGTGGCGGCCGGGGTTTCGGGCGCGGATTTGGGCCGGAGTTCGGCCGTGGGGAAGGACCGGGGCGGATGTTTGGCGCGGGCGACCTGCGGTACGTGATTCTGCAGCTGCTGGCCGAGCAGCCGAGCCACGGGTATGAGCTGATCAAGGCGATCGGCGAGCGCATGGGCGGGAGCTACGCGCCGAGTCCGGGCGTGGTGTACCCGATGCTGACGATGCTCGAGGAGATGGGGCATGCGACGGTGACGACAGAGGGAACGCGCAAACAGTACGCGATTACCGACGAGGGACGATCGGCGCTGGCCGAGAACAAGGCTACGGTGGATGCGATCTTTGCGCGCATGGATCGATCGCGGACAGAGCAGGCGGCAAGCCCGATGGGACAGATTGAGCGAGCGATGATGAACTTCAAGATGGCGCTGCGGATGAAGAGCGGGCCACTGACGACCGAGCAGATCCACGCGATCACGGACATTATTGACGCAGCGGCGAAGCAGATTGAGAGGACGTAGAGATGAACTCGTATCGGTATCGTGTGACGGTGGAGCAGATTGCGGATGGTCAAGGGCAGCCCGTGGATGGTCGGTCGCTGGTGTTCGAGGCGGCATGCCATGACGAGATGCTGGGGATTGTGGATCGGGTGCGCGAGAAGCGCGTGGTGGCGAACGCAAATGCGGCAGCCGCGATGGCGGTAGGGCTGAAGCTCTTTGGCGAGGTGGTGATCGCGGAGCGGAAGGATCCGATGTTTGCCGAGGTGCATGCGGCGCTCGGGAACTTCATCCGGGGACTCAAGGCGCGAACGGCGGCTGGAGTCTCCGCGACGGCTGGAGTCTCCGAAACGACTGGGGTCTCGGCAACGTAGGTGCCCGCGGTGGGTTGAACCGAGATCGGCGGCGACGAAGACTTGCCGGCGGTCTCGCGGCATCCTATCGATCATGACGACGACACACTTGACGAAGGCGGAGATCGAGACGAAGACCCTGGGCAACTCCGACATGGAGCTGACCTCGATCGGTCTGGGAGCATGGGCGATTGGTGGCGGCGAATATGCCTTTGGCTGGGGAAGCCAGGAGGATGCTGAATCGATCGCGGCGATTCAGAAGGCGATCGATATGGGGGTGAACTGGATTGATACGGCGGCGATCTATGGGCTGGGGCACTCGGAAGAGGTGGTGGGCCAAGCGCTGCGGCAGATGGACGGCGAGATTCCGTATGTGTTCACGAAATGCTCGATGCGGTGGAATGAAAAGCGGGAGATCTACCGAAGCCTGACGGCGGAGGGCGTGCGGTGGGAGTGCGAACAAAGCCTGCGCCGGCTGGGGATCGAGACGATCGATCTGTATCAGATTCACTGGCCACAACCTGAGGAGGAGATTGAAGAAGGCTGGGGCGCGCTGCAGGATTTGATCAAGGAGGGCAAGGTCCGGTATGCGGGGGTCTCGAACTTCTCGGTCGCGCAGATGGAGCGGATCCAGAAGATTGCGCCAATTACGTCGTTGCAGCCGCCGTTCTCGCTTATCAATCAAAAGGTAGCGGCGGAGATTCTGCCGTTCTGCGAACGGAACACTATTGGGGTGATCAACTACTCGCCGATGCAGTCTGGCTTGCTGACGGGAAAGATGACTGCGGAGCGGATCGCGGCGATGCCGGACGACGACTGGCGGAAGAACAATGCGAACTTCAAGTCACCGAAGCTTGAGAAGCATCTTGCGCTGTCGACGCTGCTCGCGGAGGTCGGCTTGCGGCACCATGTGGGGCCCGGCGTGGTCGCGGTTGCATGGACGCTGGCGAACTCCGCGGTGACGGCGGCGATTGTGGGGGCGCGGAGTCCGGAGCAGGTGGTGGGAACAGCGGATGCGTTGAAGTTCCGACTGTCGGCGGACGAGGCGAGAGAGATCGATGCGTTTGTGAAGGAGAATGGGATTGGCGCATAGCTGGAGACAGTGGCTGCCGTGGGGGACATCAGTTCCGTTGCGGTGTTGGCTGGCAGTCTCGGGGAAGTAATCCTCGGTTGAGACCAAGTTGCATGTGTTTTTCGGCAACGGCTGACTTCGTCGGCAGCACGGTGCTTGTTGGTTTGGGCGTTGCGACGCTCCCGAAGGTGAAACATCGAAGAGAGCTGTTGTTTGCTGCGCTGCCTACGCTGTTTGCGGCGCATCAGTTGATCGCAGGATTTGTGTGGCTGGGGCTGGACGGGCGACTCTCCAGCGATGTCATGCACCTGATGAGCGCGGCCTTCATTCTGTATGCCCAAGGCCTGCTTCCCCTGGTGCTTCCTCTGTTCGAGCCCGGCTGGCAGGCGTGGCGGCGGATGTTGCCATTTGTGGTGACCGGCGGGGCGACGACGCTGTATATCCTGTGGGCGCTGATTGCGTTTCCGCTACAGGTGTATGTGAAGGAGAACAGCATTGTGTCTGTGAACCAGGGGACAAATTAAACCACTCTGGCGCTGCTCTATGTGATCGCCACCTGTGGGTCGCTCTTCTTTTCAAAGGTGAGGGATATGGTGCTGTTTGGCGCAGCGAACCTGACGATGCTGCTGGTAGTGATGGCGGTGAAGCGCTATGCGCTTACATCACTGTGGCGCGTATGCGGCGGTGGCGAGCGTGATTATTCTGGCTTACTTCTGGAAGAGCGTTCGCATGCGTCCGTTCAACTGTTCGCCAGCGGCATGAGGTTGAAGGGCCTGTTGGCTATCTGCCGAAGACGGACTTGAGCAAAGGCGTGACCTGTGCGGCGGGATTGGTGCGGATTTTGGTTTCTTCCTGGCCCATCATGGTGAAGAGGCCCGCGACGCTTTTTTCAAGCACATAGGCTTTGATGTCGAAGGTGGGAGTCTTGCCAAACGGGAGCTTTGGGGCCGACGCCATCAGCTGCTCGAACTGGTCGGAGACGCCGGTGTGGGCCATGGCGGTGTCGACGATGGGCCGAAAGGCTTCAGAGATCTTGTCTGAGCTGGTGCGCTTGAAGTAGTCAGTGCCGGCGGTGTTTCCTCCGGCTACGATGCCCTTGGCATCCTCAAAGGTCATGGACTTGAGAGCGTCTTCGAGGATTGGCTTTGCGGCCGGGGTCGCCTGTTCGGCGGCGGAGTTCATGCTGTGCTCAAAGGTGTCGACTTGTGCGCCCATGCCGGCGCCCCGCAGGGCTTTTTCGACCATCCGCAGCTTATCTGGCATCGTGATTTTAATCAGTGGATTGTTTTCGAATCCGCCGGCCTTTCCAGTTTCGGCGACTGAGCTTGTGATGCCCTGCGACAAGGCTTCGCGGAGTCCACCGCCTGCCTGCGAGGGTGTCAGAGAGGAGAGATCCGCGGCTGGTCTGGCGGCAAACAACGGGGGTGAGACCGTGCTGCTGATCAGTACCGCCGAAAGGAGGGCGCAGGGAAAGCAGAGCGTTCGCATGCGCGGATGGTACGCCTCCGCAGACAGCGGCGCTTGCTTGTTGCGAGGTTTATCGTCTGGCGACAGCGGGGGCGCGGCCGTTGAGCTGGCCTTCGATCTCTTCGGCGACCTGGTCGGCGGGCTCAAGGGTGGCGAGGTTCTCGTCGGTCTCCTGCTCGTTGAGGCCGCCGTAGCGACGGTCGCGCGTCTGGAAGGACTGGATGGCTTCGAGGAGGTGGGGGCCGCGGAAGTCGGGCCAAAGGCGGTCGGTGATGAAGATCTCGGAGTAGGCGATTTGCCAAAGGAGGAAGTTCGAGATGCGCTGCTCGCCGGAGGTGCGGATGACGAGGTCGGGATCCGGCATGCCGGCGGTGTAGAGGTGGCTGCTCATGCGATCTTCGTCGATGCGGGTGTCGAGGCCGTCGACCTGAAGCAGATCTTCGAGCGAGCAGCCGCGCTGATGGGCCTCGGCAATGAGGTTGTTGAGGATGGTCCGGGTGGCGTCGATGATCTCGGAGCGGGCGCCGTAGTTGAGGGCAAGGGTGAGGGTGGTGCCGGTGTTTTTTGCGGTCGACTCCATGGCCCACTGCATGGTGTCCTGCACTTCGGCGGGCAGCTCGTGGGTGCGGCCGATGTAGTTCATGCGGACGTTGTTGTCGTTCATGCGCTTGACGTTGCCGACGAGGTAGGACTTCAGGAGCTTCATAAGGAAGCTGACCTCGGACTTGGGGCGACGGAGATTGTTCTCGAGCGAGAAGGCGTAGAGGGTGAGGAAGGGCAGATCGATGCGGGAGGCGGTTTCAACGACGAACTGGACGCTTTCGGCGCCTTGCTGATGGCCGAGGAATCGCCTGAGGGCGCGCTTGCCAGCCCAGCGGCCATTTCCGTCCATGATGATGGCGACGTGCTGGGGGATACGGGCGGGGTCAAGCTGGGCGAAGAGGGCCTGCTCCTCGGGCGAGAGCTCGTGGATGCGGCTGGGGAGCGACGAGGGCGAAGTAAGTGGAGTGATGCGCAAATGCGACCTCGCAGGCCGCGCGTACGCCCCTGCAGATTTAGACGCTAGCACAGCGGGAAGGCAGGTGCAATGAAGGGAATGGGCGAGACGGGAGAGGCTGCGGACAACGATTCGGCTCTATGGCTGAGCGCGGAAAGCGCTGTCCGCAGCGGAGGTTTTGCAGCAGGTGCGGCGGCTAGGCGCTGCGGCGACGGCCGGCGGCGAGCTCGCGAACGTGGTTGAGGAAGATGGAGCGCTGGAGGGAGTCGAGCTGCGAGGCGAAGTGCGCGATCTCGGCGATGAAGGGATCAGTCATGAGGACGGCGGTCTCATCTTCATGGCGGGTGTGCGAATCGCGCAGGAGGACGGAGATGTCGACCTGGAGAGCGTTCGCGAGACGCGAGAGGGAGGACAGCGTGGGCATGGCCTTGCCGTTCTCGATCTTGGAGATGTAGGTGCGAGGCACACCCATACGAGCGGCGAGCTGTCGCTGCGAGAGATTACGCACGTGGCGCAGATCCCGGACGGCGGTGGCGACCTGAATGTGACCTTCAGGGACGGGCACCGAGGGAACGAGGGTGAGCGGCAATGGTGCGGGTTCGGGTGCTTTGACCTCGAGCGATCGCTTGCAGCGGGCGCAGGTGGCGGTGGCACGGCGGAATTGCACAAGATCGCAGTGGTCGCAGCGCAGGACCTCACGCTGTTCAACAGAAGCCATCATGGTTGCCATAGTTTTGTCGTTCGCGGGCGGTTGCCAGAGCGGGCACCGCAGCACACGTCCGATAACGGAAGCATGTGATGTGCCTAGAGTGGCACTGAGGTATCGGATGAGTCAAGGGTAATTCCCGGATGGAAACCGGAGAAACTCGGAAGAACCCGAAGATGGAACCTCCCTAGTAAACAGCGGAAGAGGAAGTTTTTGCATCACCAGCTGGCTCGGCATCGTTGGCGGTCGTGGCGTGCCCCGAAGGCGCTGGGGAGTTTCAGACCATGGCTGCGTGGGAGAATAGAGCACATGGCGGATGCGAGGTTTGGGCGGGAGGCGGCGAGGTCGCTGCTGTTTGAGTGGACGACCGGCGAAAGTCTGCGGAAGCACGGGATGGCGGTGGCGATCTGCACGGAGGCGTACGGAAAGCTCGAGGCGCTGGAGCGTGGGTTGAGCGGCGATGCGGTGGATGATTTTGCGGAGCCGTACTGCTGTGCAGGGCTGCTGCACGATATGGACTATGAGCGGCACCCGTTGCTCGAGGAGCACCCGTTTGTGGGTGTGGCGCGGCTGCGGGAGCTCGGGTGGCCGGAGGAGATCGTGCACGCAATTCTGGCGCATGCGGACTACTCCGGGGTGAAGCACGAGACGCACCTGGATAAGGCTCTGTTTGCGTGCGATGAGCTGTCGGGGTTTCTGACGGCGTGCGCGCTGGTGAAGCCGTCGAAGGCGATTGCGGACGTGGAGGTCGCGGGAGTGCTGAAGAAGATGAAGGACAAGGCGTTTGCGCGGGCGGTGAAGCGCGAGGATATGACGCTGGGGGCGGAGCTGCTTGGGGTGCCGATTGGGGAGCATGTCGGCACGTGTTTGATGGCGATGCAGGCGCGGGCGGCGGAGCTGGGGCTGTAAGCCGGGAAGCTGACGTGTCAGCCGCGCAGTGGGGAGACCTGGAGCAGCGGGACGGAGCCGACGAGCTCGTATCCGAGTAGAGGGTAAAGGGCCGCAGCGCGGCTGTTGGTCGCCGAGACGTGCAGGAATGGCGTATCCGGATCACCTGATCGCATAAGCTGGAGCATGAGGTGGCGAGCAAAGCCACGGCCGGTGAAGCCGGGACGGGTGCAGACGGCGCTGATCTCGCGCAGACCGGGGAAGCGGAAGCGCTCGCCTGCCATGGCGACGAGCTGGCCATCGATGCGGAGACCGAGGTATTTGCCCAGATTCCCGGTGTCTTTGCGGAAGAAGCCGGGGAAGGCAATGGTGGTGAGATCGACCATCTCCTGCGCGTTAGCAGACGTGAGTTCGACTTCGGTGATGTGCGGCGGCAGGGGCTCCGCTGGTGTAGCGCCGGGAATTTTGGTGTAGATCATCTGCAGGACGGTGCCGGAGGATGTTTCGAAGTTGCCGGGAGAGAGGCGCGGAAGCGCACCGGCAAAGTAGATGTCACCGTGTGCCAGCAACGGTTCGGCGTCGATCGGAACATCGTCGTGTTCGATAGCGCAGAAGGGCGCGATCTCTGGCGGGAACCGGAGGACGTCGCCGATGCGCAGGGCGAGATGCGCCTGCCGGGTGGTGAGAGCGCACCAGATGGGATTGCTGAAGAAGCTGTGATGTTGTGGTGAGAGATTCATGGGTTTACAGGATCGGCTCTCCGGAGATCTTGCGGTGCGATCTCTCGTTCCAGGCGAGCCTGAAATAGATTCTTCAAGCAGAAGTTAGTGAGCCGTACACTGCGCACCTGCAGCCCTTTGCACGGGGTAGAGATCGATGCTTCGTCCTTCCTGATGGTTTCGAAACGGGTTTGACACTTCTTGAAACGGAACGGCCGGCAAACGGCCGATCGAGTTGTGGTGAGATCGAGGATCAGGCTCAGTGACAGCTATGTAAGAGGGCCAGCCAGGCAAGCGAGAGAACGACCGAGCCGACGATGCCGACGATCAGCAAAGGCGCGCGTGTGCCAATGGCGCTGAGGTCGGATTTGGTGTTCTGGTGGGGGGCATCCGGGTTGTAGGCGATGGGGAAGAGCGTTCCCTGCGCGATGGCCTTCCTGGAGCTGAACTGGCCGGTGTGCAGGTCGCCTGCAGCGAAGTAGTTGAAGGAGATGAGGAAGTGCCGGGAGGTGGGCAGGCCGAACGCGAGCGCCTGGCCGGCCCCGGCGTCATAGCTGCACGCTGTGACTGTGGCCATGGCCTGCGGCCACGCGTTATTGGGCGAATCGGGAATCTTGTTCATAGGTCTAGAGATTTGCAAGATTTGCAGCGTTGACGCGGGAGACACGCGCGTCCGCGAGAGCCTGGTTGACGGAGGCGACGGTGCCGGGGAGGTTGACGGCGGCGGTGAGGTCGTCGAGGACGAAGGTTTCGAAGCCGAGACGGGCGGCGGTGAGAGCGGAGTGGCCAACACAGAAGTCGAGGGCGACTCCGGCAAAGAAGAGGCGGGTGAGGGAGCGCTCGCGCAGGTAGCCGGCGAGGCCGGTGGGGGTGACGCGGTCGTTTTCGAAGAAGGCGGAGTAGCTATCGACGGCAGTGCGGAAGCCTTTACGGAGGAGGAGTTCGGCCTGCGGGAGGGTGAGGCTGGGATGGATATCGGCGCCGGGAGAGCCCTGGAGGCAGTGGTCGGGCCACAGGGCCTGGCCGCCGTAGGCCGCCTCGACGGTGTCCGTGTAGGGCTGTTTGCCGTGGGTGCTGGCGAAGGAGATGTGGCCGGCGGGATGCCAGTCCTGGGTGAGGAGGACATGCTCGAAGCGGCGGCCGAGGGCGTTGATGCCGAGGATGAGGTCGAGGCCGCCGCGAACCTCGAGCGGAGCGCCTTCGAGGAGGAAGTCGTTCTGCATGTCGATGACGAGCAGGGCATCGTTCGGGCTGAGCTGCATGACGTCGATTTTAGTTGGTTCTGCGTGGGGTGCCCGTAGACTGGTCGGATGACAGCAGCAGCAGGAGAAGCGCGGGTTCGGGTTCGGTATGCCGAGACCGATCAGATGGGCGTGGTGTACCACGCGAACTATCTGGTGTGGTTCGAGATCGGCCGGGTGGAGCTGATGCGTTCGATGGGATTTGACTACCGGACGCTGGAACGGGAGGAAGGATGCCTGATCGCGGTGGTGGAGGCGACGGCGCGGTACAAGCTGCCGGCGCGGTACGACGATGAGCTGGCGATCCGGACGCGGGTGAGCCGGGCGCGGTCGTCGCTGATCAAGTTCGCGTACGAGGTGGTGCGACTCGCGGATGAGGTGGTGCTGTGCACGGGGGAGACGACCCACGTGGTGGTGGGACGGGATATGAAGAAGCGCATGATGCCGGAGCGGTACCAGGCGGCGTTTCGGAGTGCGGTGATCGAGGCTCTGGAAGGTGAGGCGCAACCCGAGGTGAGTGTGGCGAAGTGAGGGCTACCGGCTCGTGGCGGCGCCGTCGATCTCAGGCCCGGGTTTGGTATGTGTGGCGCGACGGGTGCTCTCCCAGGACTTCGCGTACTTCCAGCTGACGTAGGCGGAGTGGTAGAGGTGCAGGAGAAGACCTTCGCGGCCATCGAGGAAGCCGAGGCGCACGAGGTAGTTGCGGAAGAACTCGAAGGTGGGGATGAGGAAGACGTTCCAATGGAACGCAAGCCATGAGCCGCTGGTGCGCTTTTGCTCGAGCAGAAGGCGGGCGCCGAGGGTGCTGTAGCGATCCATGTGCTCGAGGTAGCTCTCGAGGGTGGGGTAGGCGTGATGGATGAGGTCGAAGTCGAGAGTCTCGGAGGCGCCATCGAAGCGGATGGTCTCGTGGACGGGGCGCTCTTCGAACGCGGCGGAGAAGGCGACGGCGTTGCGGCGGAAGAGGCGCAGTTTGGGATCGGGGTAGTAGCCGCCAAAGCGCATCCAGCGGCCGAGGAAGAGATTGCGGCGGCGCAGATGGAAGGCGTCGAAGGGTGGGTTTGAGGGAAGCAGGGTGCGGAGCTGGGTCTGGAGCTCAGGCGAGAGCTCTTCGTCAGCGTCGAGCGAGAGGACCCAGGTGCCGCGGCACTGAGCGATGGCGAAGTTTTTCTGGCCGGCGAAGCCACGCCAGGGTTCGGAGAAGATGCGGGATTTGAACTCGCGGGCGATCTCGAGGGTGCGGTCGGTGGAGCCGGAGTCGACGATGACGAGATCATCGGCGAAGCGAACGCTGGCGAGGGTGCGCGCGAGGTTCGTCTCTTCGTTGCGCGTGATGATGGCGACAGACAGAAGCGGGTCCGGGCCTGAGCCGAGGCTGGGCGCGGCCTGGCTGGCGTCCAGGCGAGTGACGTGGGACAGATTGCTCAGGGTGTCTCCCTATGGTTTGCTAAAGGTATGCCGCTAGTGTAGCTGGAGCGATCACGGAAGCGTAGCGGCGGCGGTTCACGGCGGCAGATTTCGCTCAGGCGAGGGTGATGGCAGGGTTTTCGAGGAACTCGCGAAGCAGACGCTCGACGAGCGGTTTAAGCGACTCGCCGGATTTGGGAAGGATGAAGAGCTTCTGTTCGGTGCTCCAGTCCAGCTTGAAGCTGGTGGACTGGGCGGAGATCCAGAGCTGGCGGACCGGGGTCTGCGGGGTGAGGACGAACTTGCCTGGCCGGTCCTCAAAGAGGATGTTGAGGACGCCGTTGTTTTCTTCCGCTTCGAAGCCGCCCTCCTCCTCGGCATCGATGAGGGATTTCTTGAGGGAGTCGAGGGCGTGATCGGCCTCGCGGCGGAAGGTAGCTTCGTCAATCATGTCGTTATTGTAGAGGCGCGTGTGCGTCTGAGTGATGACCGGTTTTCCCGGGTGGATGATCGTTCATGGATCAACAGAGAGCGGAGCCTGTTCAGGCTCCGCTCTCTACTTGCGCTTTGATCGTCTGGCTGGATCGGTGTAGGAACGGCGGTTGCTTAGAAGGGGATGTCATCGTCGGTGATGCCGGTGTCGCCATAGTCGGGGGCGCCGGCGGGTTGGCGCTGATCGTAGGAGGCGGTGTTGGACTTGGCGTAGGACGAAGAGTTCGCCTGGCTGTAGCCGCCGGAGGAGCGTTCGCCGCCGCTGCCAGCGCCTTCTCCGCGACCGCCGAGGAGCTGGAGATCGTTGACGAGGATCTCGGTCTTGTATTTCTTCTGCCCGGACTCCTTATCGTCCCAGGAGCGGGTCTGGATCTTGCCTTCGACGTAGATCTGCGAACCTTTTTTGACGTAGTCGCGGACGATCTCGGCGGTTCGCTGGAAGGCGACGAGGTTGTGCCACTCGGTTTTGTCGGTCCACTGGCCGTCCTGGCCCTTGGTGCGATCGGTGGTGGCGAGCGCGAAGCTGGCGATGCTCATGCCGCCCTGGGTGGCGCGGATCTCCGGGTCTTTGCCGACGTTGCCGACGAGGATGACTTTGTTGACGCCTCTTGCCATGTGATGTCTCCGATTGAGGTTGAGGATAGCAGAGCGGGGTGGGCAGATACGGCTGCCGCGAGGCTACTCCAACTCTGCCCTTCTGGTCCAAAATCTTCTCTTCAGGGCGCTTAGGTCTGGATCGACACCGAGGGTAGACCCGACATGCGGCACCATGCAGTGTGTCTCCGCGAGGTCTCCTGACCTGAGCAGCAGCCTCCTTCGTATGGTATCGGATTCGGCGCTGAGGTACGCCAACCAACTTACGTTTCGAGCTTAGCGGCGGGCGTCGCCGATGAGCTTGAGGATGGCGAGCAGAAGGGTGAGGGTGCCGGTGGGAACGCAGCCGAGGGCAAAGACGAGGGCGAGCCAGCCGGCGTTGGTGATGGGGCCGTGCGGGGTGTAGCCGCCGAAGAGGAAGGCGACGGAGGCGGCACAGGAGGCACCGATGGCGAGGATGATGATGCCGGTGCGGAGGAGCTTGCGGGTGTCGGGCTGCATGCGTGAGAGCAAACTTTCTTCAGCGATAGGCGGCGAGCATGGCGTAGACGACGACGCCGCTGACGGACACATAGAGCCAGATGGGGTAGGTGACGCGGGCGAGACGCTTGTGAGCGGCGAAGCGGCCCGAGAGCGAGAGGAAGAAGGTGACGAGGATCATCGGCAGAGCGATGACGGAGGCGAGGATGTGCGGGGTGAGCAGGATCCAGAGATAGACGAAGCGGGCAGTGCCGTGGCCGGGGAAGCGGGCGTCGCCGTGGAGCGCGTGGTTGGTGATGTAGGCGACGAGGAAGAGGGAGGAGAAGAGGAAGGCGGTGAACATGGCGTTGCGATGGGCGGTGATGGCGCGGTGGCGGATGTAGAAGAGACCGAAGAGAAGGGCGACGGTGCAGCAGGTATTGAGGGCGGCGTTGAGCGCGGGGAGGAACGTGAGGTGGGTGCCGGCGACGTCGATGGGGGCGTGAAAGTAGACGAGCCAGGCGAGAAAGGCGCTGGCGGCGGCGGAGACGGCGATGATGCCAAGGATGACCGAGGGCGGCGTGCGGTAGGAGACGGGCTCGAGAGTGGCTGAGGGCGGCATGGTGAGCTTTCGGGAGTAGTGAGAGTCGGAGAGTTGACTGATGCGGAGCGAGATAGGACGATTGCTCTGCGATTCCAGCGGAAGGCAGGCTGATCGCTATCTGCCGCGTTCGCTAGAAGATGAGGCGGCCTTGTGCGTTGAGGATCATGGCGGCGAGCAGGAGCGGCAGGTAGATGACGGAGACTTTGAGGAGGTCGCGGGCGAGGGTTCGGGACTCCGGAGCGAGCGGGGCGCGGAGGATGCGAGCAAAGCGGACCGTGTAGCCGAGGTAGACGAGACCGAGGAGCAGAGCGGCGACCGCGTAGGGCTTGCCAGTGATGCCGAGCCAAGTGGTCCAGAGCGAGACGGGGATCATGAGGACGGCGTAGAAGATGCTTTGGATGACGGTGGAGCGAGCGGCGTCTTCGACGGGCTGCTGCGCAGCGGTGACACGGATACCGCCGTCCTGGTAGTCGTTGCGATAGAGCCAGCCGATGGCCATGAAGTGAGGGAACTGCCAGACGAAGAGGACGGCGAAGAGCGCGACGGCGGGCCACTCGATGA
>CAXTEE010000022.1:0-21308 GCA_964243375.1 uncultured Acidobacteriaceae bacterium
AGCGAACACATCCCGCTCGAAAGCGCCGGCGGCAGCATCGGCACCGCGCGATCCGGAAAGTACACACTGTTCCCGCGCAGCCGTGCCTCCAGATCCAGCGCCGTCGCCGGCCGCACGTAGTAGCTCACATCCGCGATATGAACCTGCAGCTCTTGGTTCCCGTTCGGCAGCTCCCGTACCAGCACCGCATCATCAAAGTCCCGCGCCGTCTCGCCATCAATCGTCACGACCGGAGCTGGCGAACCGTCCGGCAGCATGCGAAAATCCCTCCGCCGCGCAATCTCCTCCGCCTCCGCCGCGGCCACCGTGTCCTCCGCGCTCTCCGCCGCCTCCGCCAGCACATTCGCCGGAAACACATGCGGCAGATGGTGCTTGCGAATCACAATCTCCACATCAACGCCGAACGCATCGGGCGGCCCCAGCACCTCGATCACGCGTCCCTTCGCCGGCCGCCCCGGCTGCGGAAACTCCGTAATCTCCACATCAACCGCCATCCCCTCAAGCGGCTGCAGCTCGTCCTCCCCAAACTCCTTGTCCTCCTGAGCCGCAGGCGAAGGGCCCGCTTCTCCAACCTCGCCCCTCCGCTCCCGCCTCGCCGCCAGCGCCTCTTCTCCCAGCACCCGGTCGACTGTCTCCCGCGCCGCCACCTCCTCCGCACCCTCCGGAATCAGCACCGGCGCGCCCATCCGCTCATCAAGCGGCGTCACATAATTGCCCTTGATCAGCGTTCCATCCACCCACTCGCTCTCCCGCTTCCGGAAGCTCTTCCGCGACCGCGCATAGTGGAAGATGCCCACCACCGTCGGATTCCGCCGCGTCAGCACCCGCATCACCCGCCCTGATCGCCGCCCATCCCGGCCCGGCGCCGCCTCGTCCACCAGCACCTCATCGCCCTGCATCGCACCATTCAGCTCACTCGGAGGAATGAACAGATCATCCTCCCGGCTGGAGCTCCCATTCGGCCGCACAAACCCGTATCCATCCCGATGCAGATCCAGCTTTCCAGCCAGCAGCGAGTCACGCGACGCACCCAGACCGCCGCCACGCCGCTCCTCCGGCTTCTGTTCACTGCGAGAGACCCGCGCCGTCCGCTCCGGCGTGGCCGTCGGCAGAGCCCACAGCTCCTCTTCTACCTTCACCAGTTCGCCGCGTGCCGTGATCCGCGCCAGCTGCTCCAGCAGCAGTCGCCGCTCCCGCCCGCCGCCCAGCCCCAGCTCCCGCACCAGCTGCTTATACCCGGCCCTCTGCCCTGCCGAACGCGTCACTCGATTGATCAGCTCGCGATCCGTCCGCGGAGTCGGTGTCTTGCCCATATCGCCAGAATACGCGCGCGGCTTCTCCTGCTCCACCGGCCCCGTGCGCCCTGTTCCCAACGCATACTCTGCTTTGTCGGGATGCCGAAGCGACCTGCTTATGCTCCTCTGCTTCCATGCGCAGCAATGGGATCTCGCCTTCTGTCTCGATCGCGAAGCGATCTGTTTGCTCTTCTGCTTTCGTCGCGAAGCGACTCCTCTCGCCGCTCCGTCGTCCTCGCGCAGCGATCTGCTTTGCCTCTACTTCAGCGTCTTCGAAGCCACCGCAGCCTGCTCCATCGTCGCTTTCCCCGGCACCTGCACGAAGTCGCTCTGGATCTCATCCTGCTGCTGCCCGATCTGCTTGAACATCAGCGCCTTTCCATCGATATGAACGTGCGTCTCAACGATCTGCCACAGCCCCGCCTTGATCTCGCGCCGTTCTACCCGGAACGTCCCACCCTCTTTCATCCGGCCCAGCAGACCAAAGCCGATCGTCACGTCATACGTCAGCCGTCCGCTCAGCGTCTTCATGCGGTGCTGTCGCCGATCCACCACCACCTCACCCGCCATCGCACTCAGCACCCGAGCCTGCAGGTTCGTCGGCTTGAAATCCGGCTTGGGAGAGAACTGCAGCGTGTCCTCATCCTCCGTTACCTTCGCGACCCTCCACGTGAACGCCTCCGGCAGCATCTCCAGCAGCTGCCGCGCGCTCTCATCGTCAGAGGCCCCGTCTTTGCGCTGCTTCGCAATCTTCGCCGGGTCATGCACGAACGCCTGGATCCGCTCGTCTTCCGCCGCACTCTCCTCGGGCGAAAGCGGCCTTCCATCCCGCATCACCAGTCGCCTCACGGAACCGCTATCGGTCTCCACCACGATCGATACCGTCTTCTTATCCTGTTCATCATCGCGGTACCGCCAGCGCGACCGGTCGTGCTCGTTCGCCGCCAGCTCCGTCCGCACCGCCTGCCGGATCAAGGCCACCGCATCCTGCGCCTCGCCCACCGTCGGCAGCAGCAGGCACATCCCCATCACGATCAGTTTCCACTTGCCCAAGAACCGTGCCTCATCTCTTCGACGTTCTTGCAACCACTTCCGAAAGCATCTCAAAGCCAACGCACCCGCACCGCCCGCTTCCCCAGCCGCAGTACCGGCTCCTCGCCCAATAAAGCCCGGTCAATCACAGCCGCGGAGGTCTTCTCACCATTCACGCTGACTGCATTCTCCTTCAACTTGCGCGTCGCCTCACCGGACGAACTGGCCAGCCCGGCAATCACCAGTAACTTCGCCAGCCGCATCGCCGTGCCTAAGGCCCGGTCATCCGTCGCCACATACGACCCTCCCTCCGGAGCCACCATCGCCATCAATCCCTCCGTATCGAGCGCCACCTCCACCACCGCCACATCCTCGTTCACCGCCCGTTGCTGGAACTGCTTCGCCCATCCCTCCGCGGCCTGCTCCGCCTCCTCCGCTCCATGGAAGTCTGTCGTGATCGTCCGCGCCAGGTCCTTCTTCACCTGCATCGGGTGCAGCGTTCCCCCAGCTACCGCCGCTTGCGTCGCATCGATCTCCGCCGTCCGCAGGTCCGTCAGCAGCGTCCAGTACCGCCACATCAGCTCGTCCGACACACTCATCAGCTTGCCGTACATCTCCGCCGCCGGCTCCTTTATGCCGATCGCATTGCCCAGCGACTTCGACATCTTCTGCACGCCATCCAGCCCCTCCAGAATCGGCACCATCAGCACGCTCTGCGGCCGCTGCCCCGCCTCCCGCTGCAGCACCCGCCCCTGCATCAGGTTGAACTTCTGATCCGTCCCGCCCAGCTCCACATCGCACTTCAGCATCACCGAGTCATACCCCTGCACCATCGGATACAGCAGCTCATGCATGCTGATCGGCTCCTCCTCCTTGAAGCGCTGGTGAAAGGAATCACGCTCCAGCATCTGCGAGACCGTAAACGTCGCCGCCAGCTTGATCATCCCTTCAAAGCCCAGCCCGTTCAGCCACTCGGAGTTATACCGAACCTCCGTTCGCTCCGGATCCAGAATCCGGAACACCTGCTCCTTATACGTCGCCGCGTTCGCCTCAATCTGCTCCCGCGTCATCGCCGGCCGCGTCTGGCTCTTGCCCGTCGGATCCCCGATCAGCGCCGTCGCATCCCCAATCAGGAAAATCACCGTATGCCCGAGGTCTTGAAAGTGCTTCAGCTTGCGAATCAACACCGTATGCCCCAGGTGCAGATCCGGAGCCGTCGGGTCAAACCCCGCCTTCACCCGCAGCGGAACCCCTGTCCGCACACTCTCCCCCAGCCGCTCGCGCAGCGCCTCCACCGGCAGAATCTCCGCCACACCCTTGGCAATCAGGTCCCACTGCTCCTCGACCGGAGCAAACTGTGTCATCGTCGTCATCGTCCCTGAGTATATGGAACCAGCCCACCTGGCTGCGCCAGAAGCCTTCTTTTCTCGCGTCCAACTGAACCCTTGCCCATAAGCAAATGCTTATGTAACCTCCTCCTATGACTTCGACCGATGTTGTGTTCAAGGCCATTGCGCACCCGGCACGGCGGAAGATCATGTCGCTGCTGTCAGAATCCCATTGCTCTGTGAAACAGCTGACTACTGCTTTCTCGATGACGCAACCAGCCGTCTCTCAGCACCTGCGAGAGCTAAAGGAAGCCGACCTGGTGTCCTCCGAGAAGGTTGGAATCGAGCAGATCTACAGATTGACCGGTCAGCCCTTACGTGTGGTCTTCGATTGGTCGAACGGCTTCAAGCGTTTCTTCGATCCTGGGGGGCATGCCTGGGCTTTCGTAGGAAAACAGCAAAACACCGCGAAGTTGGTCAAGGCGAAAGGCGGAAAGCATGGCCGTTAGAGGGTCCGCTCCGCAGCCAGGGGTAATCGTGCCGCACCTGGTTGTTCGCGATACAGCCGAAGCACTTGACTTTTACAAGCGGGCCTTTGGAGCCACTCTTCTATACCGGTCGCCATCGCCAAGCGGTGATGGCGAGCACCTGCATTTACAGCTCTGGAACTCCCTTGTACAGGTCTCTTCAGAGGAGCCTGCTCATCAGCAACGCCGTATCGAGGGTGCCCTGCTGGCAGCGCCCGAATCCCTCGGTGGCTCTACCTGTGTCTTTCAAGTCTCTGTCCCGGACGTGGACGCGGCGTACAAAAAGGCTGTTGATGAAGGAGGCAGTCCATCTCTGCCTCCCACGACGATGTTTTGGGGAGATCGCTATGGATGGCTCCGCGATCCATTCGGTCACGTGTGGGCGCTCACTCAGGTTCAGGAAATGCTCACCCCTGAAGAGGTGGAACAACGGATGCGCGGTTTTGCAGCGGAAATGAAAGGGAGAGTGCGATGAAGATTGTTTGCTGTGCTGTCGTAACAGCGCTCTTCTACTTGCCATCAGTTGCTCAAGCGCCCCTGAACGTGGCCGCCGCGGACCCATTTCGATCGCTGGCGTTCCTGGAGGGTACGTGGGACGCAAACGTACAGAACAACGCCGCGGTCAAGCTGGCGGGGCGCTACACCTTTACGCGCGAACTCGACGGCCACATCCTTGCTCGTCACGCAACAAACGATCCCGGCTGCAAAGCTCCAACCAGTTTCGATTGCTCCCACAGTGATCTGCTCTATATTTTTCAGGATGCGCCCGGCTCTTGCCTCAAAGCTGATTACTTCGACAATGAGGGCCATGTCATCCACTATGAGGTCTCAACACCGACACCGACGAGTGTTGTGTTCCTGTCAACGCCGGGCCCAGGGCCGCAGTTTCGGATTAGCTATCAGCTCTCTGGACGGGTCATGACAGGCAGGTTCCAGATGCACATGCCGGGGCAAGGTGACTGGCGTACGTATTTGGAGTGGAGCGGCAGCCGTAAGTAACGAAAGATGCCGTTCACGTCAGTTTGGATCTACGAGGCGGCTTGGATAATCCGGCCAGGCCGGATTACTTCCGCCTAGACGACTTGTCAGGATTGCTCCGGCCACATCTTACGTCTACTCGGTCAGTCTGCGCCGAAGGCGATCGCGCAGAGCCTCTTCTGGGCTTCAGCGATTTTGAGCTACTTTGCCGCATCCGGATAGAGACCTTCGAGTGGCTTATAGGGGACGATATCGACGGGGAGCCTTGGGCGGGGAAGCATGTCGTCGCGCATGGCGGTATTGCAGAGAAAGATGGCTTCGACCACTGCGGCCTGCTTTAGGTCCGGCTCGCTGAGATGCTCGTACGTATCGAGATTCGAGTGATGGGTGCGGCTCTGGTAGTCGCGTTGCACTTGCATAAAGCCGAAGCCGGGAGGGCCCGCCATCTGGAAGGACGCATCATCAGAGCCCGCGCCTGACTGCATGAGATGGAGGTGACGCCGAGGTCGACGAGAGGTTTCATCCACTCCGCGAAGATCGTGGCGGCTCCCTGGCTTCCTTGTGTGCCTACGCCGGTGATTCTTCCGGAGCCAGAGTCCAGGTTGAAGTACGCATCAAGGCCGGCTGCCTCGGGCTTGAGGGTGGGTGGGGCGCTCGTGAGGCGCATGGCTTGCGGAAGGTTGGCATCGCCCTTGCTGTCGGAGGTATGCAGGGTCGCGAAGTGGCGTTGGACGTAGCCCAGCGAGCCAAGGATTCCCTATTCCTCGCCGCTCCAGAGCGCGATGCGAATGCTGCGGCGTGCAACCGGACCCGCCTTGACCGGCGTTAGTCAACACTGTGCGACTTGTCGTTACTGATCCGAAAGATATCGAGGAGAAAGATAAGTCCAGATCAGAAAGCCGACGATGCCAATGAGACCCCATTTCCATTGGCGGTCTGGGTAGAGTGCCATGATGCGGAGGCCGCTTCCCCATAGAAACATGACAAAACCCGTGAAGCACACGACCATCCAGTGCTCTTCGTTGGCCACCCCATGACATGGTCCAGCCTCGGCATCATCGTGCGCAGAAGGACCTTCAGAGCAAGACAAAGGAGCACCGTACCCAAGACGAAGAGGAGCCAGGGAGAAAGCCTGAAACCCTCGTTGAAGCGCCCCGTATCGCCGTTCCCTGCAAAGGGGCACATCAAAATGTAGGCAACGAGTTCGGTCATATTAACGACGACGAACAGGTACATGACGTACGAGGTAAGCTTCTGCTTCATGGACAGACGCCGCAGCAAGTAGAAGCCCAGCCCAGCGAAGGCCGCTTGCATGAACAGTGAAACGCCGCCGATCACTGCTTCTGCAGGATGGTCAGGAAACAACTGATCGTAGGGAACCCCCTCGTCCCAGCCTTGTATCGTAAGCGGATTCCCCCAAACCACGGTGAACGGGTTAGACGTGTACCCAGGCAGCGATGCTATGCGCATGTTCGTGCAGTACAACAATGATTCCCTGTAAGACGAAGTAGACCGCTACCGTGAATAGCGAGAATCGTATGAGTTCTAGAAGAGACTTCGCGGCCTTCATCTGCGCAGTGTACGAGGCTCGCCTTCCATTCGTAACGAGAAACGCCTCTCACGCTAGTCAGCGCACTTGGCCAGCTTAAACGGCATCGCAGGCGCTCAACTCCCCTGTGCAGCTTCCCGTTACGGAATCCCGTGAAAGCTGTCTTACGTACTTGTCGTTCCTGAGGGTGACATCTCCTGGGTGCCTGGATGGCAGGTGCGCTTCAGAGCAAGAGCTGTTCGAGCGAATCGTTCCGATCAGAAGAGGCGCTCTCCAGAAACATCACTTGCAGGCGCACCTGCTGGCCGAGTAGCGCGATGGATTGCATGACATCGTCATGGGACAGATGGCCGATGCTCATCTGCAGGCTGACGCGCGACACGCCTCCCAGAACTCTGGAGATCAAGCTCAGCTTGTGTGTCACCTCTTCGGGGTCACCGACGATGAGGGGACCATCGTCAGACGAGAATCCGTCGAAATCTCTGCGGCTCATCGCCGGCTCCCCTCGCCTGCCTCCAAGCGAGCTCATGAAGGTGCTGTACTCAGGGTAAAAGGTGTTTCGCGCAGTCATTGGAGTGGCCCCGACGAAGCCTATGGCGGGAAGCCGACATAAAGCTGATCGGCTGCGTGGCCTGCCTGTGCTCCTGAATCCCTATAAAGATCCGCAAGAGGCTTGTAGCGCGTAGTCCCCGCCAAGAACGACGAGCGCCAGAGGCAAGCCGAGCGTGCCGGCACGCACGAAAGACTCCCGAGAGCCCCCTACGCCGAGCCAGACCGGCAGCTTTCGCTGAAGTGGTCGAGGGTAAACGCCCTGGCCTGTAAGGCTGGGCCGGTGCTTTCCAGACCAATGAACGTGAACGCTGTCGCGAAGTTGCAGAAGGAGGTCGAGCTTCTCCTGAAACAACGAATCATAGGCCTGTAAATCTTGACCGAAGAGCGAGAAGGCGCCCGGAGACGATCCTCTTCCAACGATGATCTCAGCGCGGCCGCCAGAGACCAGATCCAGAGTTGCGAATTCCAGGAAGACCCGCACCGGGTCTGCCACGCTTAGCACCGTGACCGCCGTTGATACCTGTATGTGTGACGTCTGGCTGCGATTTCACTCAGAATCACGACCGGAGCGGAATCAAGAAACTCTACGTCATGGTGCTCCCCGATGCCGAAGGCGTCCAGCCCGACACTGTCGGCAAGTACAGCCTCAGCGATGACGTCCGGAACTGGGTTATTCCTTACATGGCTCGTGCTATCCGCGGCCGTCGCTGGGCGCTTGATGAAGCGATCTACTCCAAGTTCCACGGTTCCTCCCGTTGCGTCCTAATGACCTTCGAGGTGCTTGTCCATTCCAAAATGGCGAAGGCGGGCAGGTGCGTGCAGTCAGGCAAGCCGGAGTGTCTGCACGATCTGAAACATCTGTTTACCTTGCGCAGTGGTGAAATCGGGACTGAGCGCCGTTGCGACCGAGACCACGGAAGAAACCAGGCCGCCTGCATCGCGAATCTGCTCCAGGGCCGCGGACTCGGTGCGCTCGGACATGCCGCCGCAGGCGTCGGCAAGCAGGACGACAGCGTAGCCAGCTTTCAAGGCCTGCAGAGCCGTATGCAAGACGACCACCTCGGTCGCAAAGCCCGCGAGCAGCAGGGTGGACCGCTTGAGTGAATCGAGGTGATCCCGCGTCGGCGCATCGAAGAACGCGCTTGCCGTTGCACGTAGGAACTGGTTTGCTGCCGTAACGAACGGCTTGAGGTGCAGAATGAGCCTGGGGTTCTGTTCGCTTTCCGGAACGACACTGAATGTCACCGGAATGCTGAACAGTTGAGCGATCGCGCAAGCCACCTGTGCGGATTGTGAGAGGGCATCCGGTTTTGTCGTTTTGCTTCGGGCGACAATCTGCTCCTGAAGGTCGCAGATCAGCACCTGGCTGTTGGACATCGAGAGCTGGTTCCAAACTTCATTACGATCAAGCATGGTGAGCCTCCTTTTCGGCTTCCGCCACGGGGAACCAGTTGCGGAGATACGGCGCGAGCGCCTCGACCGAGTTTCCACCACCGACAAAAGCGGCATATCCATCTGGTCGCACGAGCACCAGCGACGGCGCAGAACCGAAGTTCTCCTTGTACGCCTCATCCTGCCCGGTTAAGGGCGCGATGCTGTAAGCGGCAAGCATGCTTTTCCACGGTGTGAGCACTTGCTGTACCTCGCGATGTGTTGCTTCGGGGTCCTTCAGGTGGCTGCAAAGAAGCGTGAAGCGATCAGGATTCAGCAAGGCGAAAATGCGAGTCGCGGTGGGCTCCTGCGTGGCGCTGCCTTGCCCGCCCACCTGCCGGACGTGCAGATCGGGCACACGATCTCCGCCATGCAGGCCTCCGATGGGATGGTCCGACACGGACAGTGGACTGTTACGGTAGTTCAGCGAAAGCTGGCTCATTCGCTCCGTGCTGTTTTTCTGCACAAAGTCAGTACCCACGATCCACGGAGCGAGATGGCTGAACACAGAACGGAAGACCGCATTCTCGCTGCCGATAGCCTCCGTCAGACCTTCCGTCTTGGTCAGGACATTTTTGATTACTGGCAGGCGGTCATCATCGTAGGTGTCCAGCAGCTTTGCCTCAGCCTTGCCCTGCAGCACGTACGCCATCTTCCAGCACAGATCCATCATGTCCTGAATGCCGGTGTTCATTCCCTGGGCACCGGCCGGGCTATGGATGTGGGCCGCGTCCCCACCTAGGAACACGCGTCCGACGTGCATCTTTTCAGCCATACGGCTATTGATGTGGAACCAGCTGCTCCAGACCATGTCGTGAAAGCGAGCAGGAATGGGCGAGCGTTGGCTGTAGATCTTCTGCAACTCTTCGAGCGAAGGCGCAGTGTTCTTGTCCGGTTTGCTCAGCGGATTGCTTGCAATCAGCCGGAAGTGGCCTTCAGACATGGGAAACATACCCATAAATCCATAGGGTGAGGAAAAAACATAAAAGTCACTCGGGGGCAGGTCGCCGTCCACCCGCACATCACCGAGTGCGTAGTCTTCCTCCAGTGTTTTGCCTACGAACTGCAGGTTCAGCGTGGTGCGGCTAAGGCTGTGCGCCCCCTCACAATCGATCAGGTATTCGCAGGTCACTTCTTCCAGTGACCCGTCCGCGTGCTTCAGCATGGCCGTTACCGTCTCGCCATGTTCGGTTTGCGACAGAGCGACGAAGTCCACACTGCGTTCGATGGCGACACCTTGCCGCTCCAGAGCGCCGCGAAGGTTCGCCTCCGTCTCCGCCTGCGACAGAAACAGGAGATACGGATACTTGCTGCCGTTATGCGAGAACTCGAGCCGGAAGATGCGCCGTCCTTCTCCGTAAATGCTGGCCGCTACACCACGGTTGCCTTTCTCGAGCATCGGCGCGATGATGCCGCGCTGCTCGAACAACTCCAAGGTTCGAGCCTGGACCCCGATCGCCCGCGACGTCGTCGCCGGCTCGGCCATCCTGTCGACGATCCGGACAGGTATGCCCAAACGCGAGAGCTCCATCGCTGCCGTCATGCCGGTCGGACCGGCGCCGATGATGAGAACTTTTGCCTGTTGCTTCTCTGCAACCATTCCTTCACCGCCCTTATCAGTACCACATGGTATCGCTACTTAAACATAAGATGCATTACATGTGCCCTGCGAAGCAAACTCCGACGAACTTTATAATCGATCAGGAATGAAGGCGGCGGCGGTCAGCGTAATGCGAACAAAGAAGCCCGCTCCAGCAACCAGGCAGAGGTTGCAGGACACTCGCCTCGACGAATTGCTGGATGTGGCCGCGCAGGTCTTCATCACGGAAGGCTTTGCGGCTGCAAGCATGAACAAGATTGCCCGGCTTGCCAGCGCATCGAAGACCACCTTCTACTCGCGCTTCCCGACCAAAGAGGAGCTGTTCCTCGCGGTCATTGAGCGCCGTATGACGAGCATTTTCGAGCAGGTGACGCGCTTGCCGGAACGCGGAACCATGAAGAAGTCACTACGGCAGTTCAGCTCGAATCTCATCCACATTGCTCTGTCGCCGGAGCAGATGTCGTTGATACGCATGATTGGCATGGAGGCTGAACGCTACCCGGAACTGGCACGGCGTTTCTACGAGAACGGCCCAAAACGCGGCGAGGAGTCGCTCGCCGCCTATCTGGCTACCCAGATAAAATCGGGGCTTCTGCGCGATGAGGTACCCCTGACCATGGCTCGTCACCTGATAAGCCTGGTCACCGGCAGCCCCATCCGCTGGTTCGTCCTGGGCTTTGACGAAGACACAATCGACGACGACGCCATTCAGACACACATCGAGGAAGTGGTGGGCCTCTTCCTGCGCGCCTACCAGAGTGTTCCGGGCCGAAAGATAACGCAGCCCCTGCAAAGGTCTTGACTGTTAGACGGTGCAGCAAAGATCTTGCCTCAAGGTCAGGTCCAAACTTCTCGAAGGGGACTTGCAGTGTTCGCAAGGGCAATCGTTCGCTTCAACACCCTGAGTAGCTGTTTCTCTTAAACTTTGTTCACGCGTCATGTCGATGGCTGCCCAATCTATTTATCAGGCTTGCCACTTGCTTACATGGGACGTCTGCAGTGCCGGAGTTGTAGCGGTCAACTGCTGCCGCTTTCGCTCGCAGGCATCCTCCAGATTCTTGCCCGCGCGTTTCCCGTATAAGTAACGATAAACGCCGTTGTGGGAAGCTGAGACGGCAACCCGGCCCGAGGGAGTTCCCGCTCTCGTTACTTCCGCTAATGCGACTTGTCGGGACTCATCTTCTAGAGTGCCGCTGGAAATAGCCTGTTGCGATCTGCCCTTTTCTGAATCCGGAATGCGGATCGAGTCTGTCCCGTTCTTCTCGGCAACTCTTCAGACCAACCGTGCCCCACCATCGATGTGAATCGTTTCGCCCGTGATCGCCTTGTTCTGCATAAGTAGCAGGACCACCTGGGCAACCTCATCTGCCGTGATCAAACGGGGGACCGGCTGTTTGCTAATCACGTCGCTGAGCGCCTGCGCCCCGTCCCCTGGGAAGATCTGGCCCCACATGGGGGTGTCGGTGTACCCGGGTGCAATGGCATTGAAGCGAATCGGAGCCAGGTCCAAAGCGAAGACGCGCGCTAACTGTTCCGTTGCCATCGTCGCAATGCCAGACACCCAGGCGCCGCTTACGGGGCGATCAGAGGAAAGTCCGCCAGTAAAGGTAAACGATCCGCCGGGACGCATAAAGCGATGTGCGGCGCGGACTACACCAATCGACCCCCACAGACGTTCATCGAACTTATGCCGAAAGTCTGCAAGTGGGTGGTCAAGCGGTCCTCCGATTTTTGTGCTGCCGGCCGCAATATAGACGTGATCGACAATTGACAGCTCAGTGAAGATGTTTTCAATCGAGGTGGTGTTGTTAATATCGGCGACGCGAATGTCTAGGCCGCTCACCGCGTCGCGTGCAGCCTCGAGTTTCTCTTTGGTTCTCGCGACGGCAAGAACCCGAGCTCCGAGGCCACGTGCAGCCTTTGCGACGGCGAGGCCGATCCCTTCAGAGCCGCCTATGATGACGACTTGCTGTTCCGTCATTGTGAGAGAGTAACCTTTCGCTGGATCTGATTTGGCTTCGTCCGGGTAGGTGCGCGCTCCGGAGCGACATGTATCGAATCACGCCTGCAGAAGTAGTGTGTCCTAATGGGAGAGGCAAATCTACGGAGAAATATCTCCGCTCTCAGCGCTCCGGCCGAGCACTGGCGTGTTGCAAACCCCATGTCCACAAGCCTTCCATGGCGGCGATGAGATCTGAGCCAAGTTCGGTTAAACACCACGGTCCGTCCGTCTTGCGGACAACGCCGTCGACCTCTAACTCATGCAAGACCTGGGTGAGAACTCGCTCGGTTATGCCCACGCAAAGACGTAAAAGGTCAGAGTATCGTTTGCTGCCGGGGAACAAATTCCAGACAACGGTCGCTTTCCACCTTCCGGATAAAACGGCCAGAGTCCGTTCAATTGGACACGTCGAAAGTCTCTTACGATCTGCCGGCATTCCTCTGCTCCTTTGACAAGGTTAATAGATGTTCTGCAATCGATTGGCTCTCACCTGGCGTACAGAAAGCGACCTCTGCCTAGCGATCTCGTCTCCCTGGTTTTAAGACCGCCGCAGCGCCGCAGCGCCTCAGTGTCAGGCCGACTAAGCTGCTGAATCAGTACCGAGAAACGCGTTGTGGGAAGTTGGACCGGCCCCGGGTTTGCCGACCTCCGGCAGGATCAGTTCCGATATTGCAACTTGTGAGGACCAACGGCCCCAAGATAGGACGGCATCATCGATAGAGTTGCGGAAGTGACAGGGGTGGGAATCAACTTGCCCCACCCTCTCCCAACTACGTGCTCATATCGCGGATGTACCGCCATCAACGGACAGCTCCACGCCATTGACATAGGTAGAGTCGTCCGAAGCAAGGAATAGTGCAACCGTCGCGATCTCTTCAGGCCGACCCATCTTTCCACGTGGGATCAGGGCTTCGAACTGCTTCCTGGTCTCAGGGTCGAAGAGCTCATCCTGGATCGGTGTAGAGATCTGCCCGGGACTGAGGACGTTCACCCGGATTTCTCGATCTTTGAGCTCGTTCAGCCATGTACGCGCGAAAGATCGAAGGGCGGCCTTGCTCGCGGAGTACACACCATACTTCGGCCACCCTTTCACGGATGCGATCGAACTATTCAGGATGATTGAGCTGCCATCGTTGAAGAGCGGCAGTGCCTTCTGAACCGTGAAGAGCGTACCCCGCGTGTTCAGACCGAACTGGATGTCAAACTCTTTCTCGGTTACATCGCCGATCCCGTTCGCGACTGCGGTGCCGGCACTGGCAAAGAGCACATCGAGGCTGCCCTTTTCGCGCTTCACTATCTCGAACAGGCGGTCGAGATCGTCAAGGTTGGCGGCGTCTCCCTGCACTCCGGTGACGTTTCGTCCGATCAGCTTTACGGCCTCATCGACCTTCTCCTGGCGTCTTCCGGTAAGGAAGACATAAGCACCTTCCTCTACGAAGAGCTGAGCTGTAGTCAGTGCCATGCCACTCGTTCCGCCTGTGATTACCGCAACCTTACCGTCTAGTTTCCCCATACTTCCTCTCCTTCGACCTGTGTCAGTCTCGTCATGCGGACGTTCTGTGACCGCCTCTCTTCTGATGCATTAGTTCCGAAAATGTGTACAATTGTTTTAGGGGAAACGAAAGCTCATTTTGGGAACCCCGCTACGAGGAAAGTACAAGTGAAGCCTCTGGTCCATCCCGCTATCGAAGATGTTCCGCTCGACGCGATCTTGCATGCATTGGCTGAACCGGTTCGGGCGGCGCTGTTCGTAGAAGTTCTGAATGGGGAAGGCCCGAGCAACTGCACCAAGCTCGTAAGTGTGTTCGATAAGCCGATCCCAAAGTCCACGCTCTCCCTGCACATGCGTGTTCTTCGGGAGGCAGGACTTGTCCGTGGAGAGCGTCACGGCGTTGAGATGCGCAACTTCTCGCGATACGCCGAGGTGGACGCTCGCTACCCAGGGCTGCTGCTCGCCATCGTGACGGCGCACACGATCCAAGTTGCGAGTAATAGAAACGGACCACGAAGTGGAACAGCGCATCCTTAACTCGCCCGTGGTTAACCTTGCGGCGACTCAAGCCTGATCGCAGCGACCCTCAGTCCCTGTAAACGCCGTTCTCGGAAGGTATCCCGGTTGCAGCCAACCATGCCACTCCCGACCGCAATCCCCAACCGCATTCCACGACCGCCACACCCGAACTAGACCTGCGCCGCCTGCGGCCGCATCATCGCCTCGCGTCACAAACGGCAGCGCCACTGCGAACGGCACGGCTAAGCCACTGTCACCCCCTTGCCCGTTCAAGGGCATGGCTTCAGCCATGCCGTCATCGCATCGCATGCACTGCGGCTTCAGCCGCTGAGGTCAGCCTGGTCATACCTCAAGAGTCTTCCTCTTCGTGATGCCCGCCAACGCATCGAATCATCAGCCCATGCCAGACCGCAAACCCAAATCACAATCCACCACAGCCGAGCACCCGGACAAGTCCTGCGCCACCTGCGGCCGCACCATCACCTGGCGCAAAAAATGGGAGCGCGACTGGAGCAACATCCGCTTCTGCTCCGATAGCTGCCGCACCCACAAGCCCACCGCACAGGACGCCGCTCTCGAACACGCCATCCTCCATCTCCTAGACCAGCGTGGCCGTGACAAGACCATCTGCCCCTCGGAGGCCGCACGCGCCGTCGCCGAGCAGATCGACCCGCACGCCCGCGACGACGCACAAACCTGGCAGCCCCTCATGGAACCCGCCCGCGCCGCCGCGCGCCGTCTCGTCGCCGCCGGCCGCATCCTCATCACCCAGGGCGGCCACGTCGTCGAGCCCTCTACTGCAAAAGGTCCGATCCGTTTACGACTTCGCTAAACCCGCAAAATAGCGTGCACCTTCAGGGCGGCGATCGAGCCCGCATCTGCCTCCAAGTGCCTATGACGACCGCGACGAAATCCTCCACCGCCTCCGCAGCGACAAAAGCTCCAGCAAAAAAGTCCTCCGCGAAGAAAGCACCAGAGAAAGGCGCGACCAAATCGGCCAACACCAAAACCGCCGCCGCACGCAAACACGTCACCGGCGCTGACACCAAAAAGACCCCCGCGAAGAAAAGCGCAAAGAAGGACTCAAGCGGCAAGAAGGACTCGAGCGCCAATGCCTGCTGGCCCGGATTTGAACCAACCCCGGGCAAGAAGCAAGGGGAAAAAGGCAGCTGCAAGCCCATGAAGAACCAGAGCTCCGGCGAAAAGAAGGGCGATCAGAAAGCCGCCGCCGCCTCGAAACTCAGCGGCCAACGCAAGTAGCCTCACCACTCACCAGTCTTGTTCTCCAGTGACCGCGTTCGCTCGCGCGGCCACCAACCCTCAACGTCGTTCCGAGCGCAGTGAGGAACCCCCCGCATCTCGCCTTTCGCGACGGAGCGGAGCGACGCGGCCATAAGCACATGCATCCACCTCACTGCTCAGTGAGGAAACGCAAACCCGCGCCACACTCAACAGCCGTCCTCTACACTTCCCGCATGAACGTCGAGAGCACCCGCGCCTTCCTGCTCACTCTCCCGCACGTCGTCGAAACAGTGCAGTTCGGCGACAATCTGGTCTTCTGGGTCGGCGACAAAGCCATCGGCGGCAGGATGTTCGCCCTGGCCGATCTCGACCCCGGCCGCTCGAGCCATCCCGTCATCTCCTTCCCCGTGGGCGCTGAGGCCTTCCCCGACCTCCTCGAGATCGAAGGCCTCATCCCCGCCCCCTATCTCGCCCGCGCCCATTGGGTCGCCGCCACCGGCTGGTCCGTCTTCACCACGACCCAGTGGCAGCAACACCTCCGTCACGCCCACGCCCTCACCCTCGCCAAGCTCGCCCCCCGCACCCGCAGGATCTTCGCCCTCCCTCTCACCCAGCAGCGGCGTGAACTAGCCGCGGCCCGCAGCAAGACCAAAGGCCCGAAGCCGAAGAGCAAGAGCCCCGCCCCGTAAAGGCTCTGAAAGGTCCATGGGAGGGAGGTATTCAGCCATGCCGCACTAGGTCACAAGGCTGATCTAGCCTCTAAGATCCGCTCGGCCCCACCGAAGCGTTCACCGCATGGCTCACACCAGCCGAGAAAGCCAGCCCCATCTGGCGTACTTCCTCGTCCACGCTCCTTAGAATGAAAGCAGTCACCCACAGAACAACAGTGCTCCAAGCCACACGGATCCAGCCTCGAGATCCAAACCTAAGCGCAATTTTTTGAATATTTTAGACAACAACCTGAGGAAGGGGAGGGTTCTAGCTCACCTCGTGCGCCGATCCCAGCAGCGTCCGGAAGTACCCGCGGTACGCCCAGATCAGAAACGCCTCAAGCACGGTTACCACCAGCGCCGGAGCCACCCCCGCTCCGCCCAGCAGCAGAAAGTGGAACAGCAGAATATTCACGATCACAGGCGCCAGCAACGCAAGCCCAAGCGGAACATATCGACCGACCAGCAGCAGAATGCCACCCACCAGTTGCACCAGCCCGACAAACGTCATCCACTTGCTGCGGTCCATGATCTCGCTGAGCTGCCCCGCATCCCCCGTAGGCATCGGCGCATGCAGGAAGTGAAGAATCAGATTTGCGCCGAAAAACACAAACACCAACCCGAGCAGAATGCGCACAACCAGAATGACCCTCTTCATGCCACACCTCGTTCTTGGAAGTGCCGGACTCGAACGCCATCAGGATCGCGTCCGCTCCGGCGAATACAGACACGAGCGACGGTATCACGTCCGCCGCCTTGCATCACCTCGGCATCTCCCCTAGCCTCGACCTATGCCGTCGCCGTCCTCAGTCTCATCGCCATCCCTCTCCCTCCCCGGCCGCACCGCCCTTATCACCGGCGGCTCCCGCGGCATCGGTGCCGCCACCGTCCGCCTCTTCCGCCAGGCCGGCGCCCGCGTCGCCTTCTCCTTCAACACCGCCACCACCCCGGCTGAGGCGCTCGGCGCCGAGTGCGGCGGTCCCACGGTCTGCCGCGCTCTCCAGCAGCCCCTGGCCACCCCCGCCGACGGCCGCGCCCTCGTCGCCTCAACCCTCGCGGCCTTCGGCGATTTAGACATTCTCGTCATCAATCACGGCGTCTGGCCATCGCACGACCAGCCCATCAACACCATGTCGGACGAGCAGTGGAGCTCCACCCTCGCCATCAACCTCCAGAGCGTCTTCGGCCTCGTCCAGGCCGCCACCGCTCACATGCTCACCCGTCCCCACCCCGGCGAGAGCCCCCGCGGCCACATCATCCTGGTCGCCTCCACAGCCGCCCAGCGCGGCGAGGCCTTCCACGCCGACTACGCCGCCTCCAAGGGCGCCCTCGTCTCCCTCACCAAATCGCTCTCCTCCGAGCTCGGCCCCCAGGGCATCCTCGTCAACTGCGTCGCCCCGGGCTGGGTCGCGACCGAGATGTCCGCCGCTGCCCTTGCTAACCCCGCAGCGTCCAACAAGGCAATGTCCCTCATCCCCCTCGGCCGGCCCGCACACGTCAACGAGATCGCCGGCCCCATCCTCTTCCTCTGCACCCCCTTCGCCGGCTTCATCTCCGGTGAAATCTTCAACGTCAACGGCGGCGCCGTCCTCACCGGCTGAGCCATAAGCTCCCATCTGCCTCCGGCCCAGTTCGTAAGCATCACCCAGCCTTCAAGGATCACCATGCGCCGTCACGCCCTGCTCCTCCTCGCCCTGCTCGCCACACCTGCCGCCCTTCACGCGCAGGCCAGCGAGATCCCCAGCGCCGCTCCCAGCTCCAGCAACGCCAACCCCGAACAGCGTGGCCGTCAGCTCCTGGACCAGATGGTCGCGGCCCTCGGCGGCCCCGCCTGGCTCAACCGCCAGACCCTGTCCACCCTCGGCCACACCGCCGCCTTCTTCCGCGACCAGCCCACCGGCGCCAACATCGAATTCGCCGAATACTTCCAATTCTCTGTAGCCGGAAAACCGCAGGTGGAACGCATCGAGTTCATCACTCCCAAGGGCATGATCATGCCCGGCAAGAAGCGAGATGTCGTCCAGGTCTGGACCGCCGACCAGGGCTACGAACTCACCTACAAGGGCAAGAGCCCACTGCCGAAAGAGCAGGTGGAGGACTACCTCCGCCGCCGCGCCCACTCCATTGAAGCAGTCATCGCCGTGTGGCTAAAGGCCCCTGGTGTCGTCGTCGTCTCGGAAGGTACAACGATGGTCCAGCGGCGAGCGGCCGACAAGGTCACGATCCTCTCCGCCAACAACGACGCCGTCACGCTGGAGCTGGACGCGAACTCCCACCTCCCCCTCGCCCGCACGTTCGAGTGGCGCAACCAGCAGTTCAAAGACCACGATGAAGACCGCGAGGAGTACGACAACTACCAGACCTATGGCGGCATCCCCACACCCCTGACGCTCTCGCGCTACCGCAACGGCGACCTGGTCAACCAGCGCTTCCTTAGCAAGATCGACTACAACCAGACCCTGCCACCCGAGACCTTCAATCCTGACGCGCCACTCCAGCAGAAAAAAAAGTGACGTCGCCAGCAAAGCAAAACGAGCCATCTCGCGTGAGATGGCTCGTTCCATAAAACGTCTTCTCACCTAGCTACTGCTTCACAATCCGGCGCCGCAGAAGCGCAACCGCCCCCAGAGCACCCGTCCCGAGTAACGCCAGGGATCCCGGCTCTGGCACAGCAGAGGGACTTACGGGCGTTACGCCGACGTTGGTAAAGATGAAGCTGTTGTCGTTGTAGTCGAAGTCTGATCCTTGCGAGACCAGCAGGTCTTCAAAGCCCACATACACGCCCGCCGGGAAGCTGGTTCCCTGCAGCGAGCCGCCCGAGAAAGGCGTGATGTACGCGTGTGCGAATCCATCCGCGTTGTTCGCATCGGACCGCAAGGTGGTGTTCAGCGGCTGATTGAACAGCAGGAATACCAGCTTGTCTCCCGCCGTCACCGAACCAAAGCTGGCCGTCGCGCCGGGCGTTGTTGTCAGGTTCGGGAAGAAGTGGGCGCTGGTCACACCGGTTGTTAGATCCAGCAAGGCAACGGTGTCCAGATCGCCCGCGCTCTCGCCCACAAAGTACCCCTGCACGGCCCCACTCGCCATCGCGGTAAGGGTAACGGCAGAGGTTGGAACTCCCGGCTCAGGATAGGGAATTGCATCCGCGTAGGCGATGGCAGCAGAGGTAAATGCAAGTGTCAGCAGACGCGCGAGTATTCGGAGGCCCATGGTCGATCCTTGCTCAGCAGAAAGTAGTAACTCAAAGTAACCACCGCAAGAAGACCAGATTTGGACATGAAAGTCATTAGAATTTTCTTAAAGAAGATGCCGCGGTAGTTACTCCAGACCTGCAAATTGAGTCTCGTGCCAGTCCAGCGGTCGGCGGAACTCCAACCATCCGAGCCTTTATACTCAACCTGCCATGACTGATACTCCCAAGGAGCCACACCCGGCTGAATTTGCCACGAAACAGACCCTCGACATCGTCGAGATCATGGCCATTCTCCCGCATCGTTATCCCTTTCTCCTCATCGATCGCGTCGTCGAGATCGAGCGCAAGCAGCGGATCGTGGCCATCAAGAACGTCACCGCCAACGAGCCCCATTTCGCCGGCCACTTCCCTCACTACCCCATCATGCCCGGTGTGCTTATGGTCGAGGCCATCGCCCAGGCTGGTGGCGCACTGCTGCTGACCGAGATTCCCGATCGCGACTCCAAGCTGATGGTCTTCACCGGCATTGAGCAGGCCCGCTTTCGCCGTCCGGTCACGCCGGGGGACCAACTCCGTATCGAGGTCACTGTCCTTAACTGGCGCACCTCCGCCGTCAAGATGCGAGGCGTCGCCACGGTTGAAGGCAAGATCGCCTGCGAGGCGACCGTCACCTGCGCGCTCATCAACCGCGTTCCCGCGCCAGCAGCATCACCGGCGCCCTCAGCGTCGACGACGACGGCCGAAGCAGCTACCGCGCCGGCTGCGGAGTAGCGTAGCCGGTGCCCATCCATCCCACCGCCATCGTCGCTCCAGGCGCGCAGATCCCGGCCTCCTGCAGCATCGGCCCCTTCTGTACGATCGGGTCGCACGTGATCCTGGGCGAGGGCTGTGAGCTCGTCTCGCACGTAGTCCTGGACGGGCATACGACCCTCGGTGCCCGCAACCAGGTCTTCTCCTTCGCCTGCCTCGGGATCGCTCCGCAGGACCTGAAATATGCCGGCGAGCCCACCCGTCTCACCATCGGAGACGACAACTCCATACGCGAGTACGTCACCATCTCTCGCGGAACGGCAGGCGGCGGCGGCGAAACGAGCGTTGGCTCTGGTTGCCTCATCATGGCGTACGTTCACATCGGCCACGACTCGCAGATCGGGAGCAGCTGCATCCTGGCCAACGCCGCGACCCTCGCCGGCCACGTCGTCGTGGAAGACTTTGCGAGCGTCGGCGCCCTCTGTCCGGTGCACCAGTTCTGCCGCATCGGTCGCCACAGCTACATCGGTGGTGGCACCACCATCACCCAGGACGTTCTCCCCTACTCGCTTACGTCGATCGAGCGCAACAATCACGCCTACGGCCTGAACAAGGTCGGTCTCGAGCGGCGCGGCTTTACACCTGGGCAGCTGAAGCAGTTACGCGGCGCGTATCGCCTGCTGAAAGCCTCCAGGCTGAACACGACCGATGCCCTTGCAGCCATGCGCGCCAGCCTCCTCGACCAGACACAAGACACCGAGCACGTCCGCTACCTCGCGGAGTTCATCGCCTCCAGCACGCGCGGTGTCATCAAGTAGCGCCCACTCCTGTTGGCCAAGGGTATGCTCCCCCGCACGTATTTGAACGCCGTGTCGAACGGCAGACTCAGGTAACCGCTTAAGGTCTGTTAATCCTTGACAATTCTCTGTATCGATGGGGCTTACCCCGGCTACCCTTGTGCCAGCGCACAGCGCTCAAGGAGATCCATCATGCAGAAGTCCCTTTGCTCTCTCGTCTTCGCCGCCACCATCTCCCTCGCCGGCGTTCCGGCACTCCACGCCGGCGTTACCGGAACCGACCCGCGCCCCGGAACCCAGCCTGTCCCGCA
>CAXTEE010000023.1:0-19883 GCA_964243375.1 uncultured Acidobacteriaceae bacterium
GCCGTCCCTCAGGAAGGTCTGGCTTCCTTATGGGCTTGCGTCAGCAAGCCGGATCTACGAGGGAGGCGTTGCGGGAAGGAACGGCCCGCGGAGGTGGGTCGCGGAGGACGACACAAGCCAGCCGGAGCAGGGGAGGAAACTTCCTCCCCTAAATTGATTTGCAAAATACTCCGCGTACGTCGTGAGTTGCTTCGTCTATAGCAGTGAAGCACCGACAATCGCGAGTCGAGGAGAGCAGAAACACGTGCAAGCACGTCAAGGTGGCCGAATGTTCTGAGCTGTTCTCGTGGCACTTCTGAGCTCTACGACTCTGGTTGCGCACCCCGAAGAATCGACAGCCCCGAGCCCAACTGTCGCCCCTGCAGTCGACGGAGCTCTCGACGCGTTTCAAAAAACTCGGTGATTGCGCTTGGCGACGCCCACGGGATGGCGCAAGAGGAGGATTTTATGCTGCTCTCGTACGCTCGCCGCGCTTTGCATCAGAAAGTGGCAATGTCGTCGTGGAGTTCGGCGACGCAGCTCAGCAGCAGACGCTTGACCGATTCCTTTCCGGTGAAGATGTGCCTTACCTAGAACTGCGAAAAGTGTGGGCGGACACCGTAGGTCGGCTTCCGACGGTAACCTCGCTGGGGCACATCAATTTTTCGCGGTGGTCAGGGAAGTCCATCGGAAGTTGATCCCAGAGCGTCGGATTCACGTTTGGCTCGGCGACCCAGCAGTAGACTGGACAAAGGTGCACACGCTTGCTGAAATCCCAAAGGAATCGCGGGACCAATTGCCTGCTGACATTCTCGTACATCTTCTTGAGAAGCGGGAAAAGGCGCTGCTGATTTATGGAACCGGTCACTTCTATGGCTCCACCTCCATTCCCGGGGTGAGGCAAAAGTACCCAACGGCCATGTTCTTGATCAGTCCCTACACTGAGTTTCAGGAGGCAACTTGCTCGGAGGCTTTGAAGCTTCAACGGCTGTGTGGGGCCGAAGCGAACTCATTAGTCCAGTCCGTGGCTCATCTCTCGCGGCGGCTTTGAGTAGAGCAGGCTGTCACGTCTTGCCGCAGTCACTAGGTTTAGTTCCACCTGACTTCACTGCGGAGCAAAAAGCCCAAGCCGTAGCCATGATGGAACAACAGCAATCGGGCGTGAGCGCAGACGCGCTTCTCTATCTGGGGCCCGCAAGAACGCTGACTCGCTCACCCGAGTCACCTGACCTCTACCTAGACCTAGACTTCCGACGAGAGATGGTTCGAGCTGAGATCATGCTTGGTCGTTCCTTAAGAGACACGCCGGTCGACATCATTCCGGCTAGTCCACGCTACGTCCGACCATATGGCGGCACATCACCGAAGTAATCGTCTGCTTAATGCATTCGTAGAAAGAATTGAGATCTCCGGTCCTCAAACGTTGCCGGTCTCGCCCTAAGAAAAGCGCTGCTTGTCGATTGGGAATTGCTGAAGAGAATGCGACTTTGAGGATTGATCGAAATTAGGTAGGTACACCGCAACTATCTCTGCCCGCGCTCTCCATACTTCTGGAGGCTTTGCCCTATGAACCGTCGCCGCGCTGTTTGCTCCGTCGCTAGCGTTGCTGTCGTGGCCACCTGGATAAACGGTTTGTAGTGCTCAGAGCAACTCGGGCTCGGCGAACGTTCAATGGGTGCAGCAAGTGCTGGATAAGATGAGTCGTGTCAAGCCGGGGATGACGCGAAGTGATATTTTGAAGGTCTTCACAGCAGAGGGTGGACTATCAACACGCCCGCAGCGGACCTACGTGAGTCAGGATGCCCATTCTTCAAGGTTGATGTCACTTTTCGGGCTGCGGTGACGCCGGTCAAAAACGGGCGAGATGAAATCGCAACGATTTCACGACCCTACCTTGCATTCAGCGTGATGGACTGAGCAGCGTCTAAAAAGACGAGGCCATTACCTCCCACAAACGCCGTTGTCGGAAGTTGACCTCTCACTCGCCCAGGCGGTTCACTCGGCCGGATCACTTCCAATAATGCGACATGTCGTTACTAACCGATGCTCCCTGGGAGTAGTGCATGCACGCGACTACTTGATTGGACAAATTGCTTCGAGCGTATCGGTCGATCCCACGCGTAGCACCTGGTCGATCTTGCAATCCGACTTCGGGCACGTCACAGGGGTGGGCTGTGTAATCCCCTTTGCGTCAAGAGCCAGGATGCGGTAGCTGCCCGCACCGACGCTTCCGAGATCGAAACGTCCTCTCTCATCCGTCATTACCTCTCTGACCAGAACCTGGTGAGATCGACTGTGCCATACTCGCAGCGCGACTCTGGAATGCCTGAAGAAGTCTCCCGTCTGATCCGAGAACGTGCCGTTCACATGCACGGGCTCATGCACAAGTAGATTCGGCTCTACGGTGCGCCGCTTGCATTAGCCTCTCTGTCGGTGCAGGGAGACCACTTGCGACTGAGCGGCCATGCAAGACACGCCCATGATGAGCACACCTGTTGCGTACCGCAAATACTTCAGTCCAGAAGGCATGAGTAACGATAAACGCCGTTCTGGGAAGTTGCCGGCCGAATCCAAATGGGGCCGATCAGCATGGTTTGGAATAACTGTGCGACTTCTCGGGACCGATCGGCTCAGCTTCTGGGTAGCTGATCGGGCAAATGACGACAACGGCGTCCCGCGGACTTCCACAAACGTGGATCCTTTATTGCACTCAGGATCTACAACTTGGAATCTGGGTGAGAAGCGTTCTAGATTCCTACTCTCCTGGTGGGAGACCGGCTCGCCATCTATTAATGAGAGCTCGACAGGATGCCAGCTGTGCTGAGTTTCAGCGCACGTCGACACTGCTTTCTTCCGCATTCCAGCCGCGAATGTTCACCTTCATCCTGCTGGTAGGCACATTCGGCACACGGATGACGATCGTCTCCGTCGCACCCGGCATGACCGAGACATAGTTGTCGGTGTAGTACGCGGGCAGAAGACGTTCCCCCTTGTCTCCGACCAAGGTTGCTTTGGTAGCTAAAGACGCGACATCTCCCTTGTTGGTGATCTGGAGCGTTACGACATCCTCGCCAGCTTCGTGGTGTGCCATGGCAGAGAGGGATAGTTTCGCTTTGTTCATTTCGTTCATTTTGCGGAATTGCGCGTCATCAGCTGCGAGCCAGTAAACATTGTGAGACATCATTTTGCCGCTGGTATCCTGCATGCTTAATTCCACCAGCACCACGCCTTGTTGTGGGAGCAGCGGGGCCATGCCGAGAGGGATTCCCGCGCTGGTCGCGTTCGCCTTTAGATTCACGGTTGCTGTCTTGCTCAGGAGCAGCTCATTATGCAGAGAGAAGACTTTGGCGATAATGTTTGCTGGCCCGGCATCGTCGCGCGTGGTGTTCACAGCTGTTACGTCGTAGCTCATTAGATCCAGTTGCACGTGGAGCGGTTCGCAGGCCTTCTTAACGCCGTAAAAGCTTGCCTGCGTGTCATAGTCTGAACCCAGGATCGTCCAACTATTGCTGGGCCATGCAGGTTGTGTCATCCAAAGCATGCGGCCACTGTTGGGTGCCCAAAGATGTTCATTGAAACCTTCAAAAATCGCGCGATGTGTGGTGTAGTTCAGCATCTGCACTTTGCGCTCGAAGTCCTCCAGACTTTGTCCTGCCCCAAACTGCTTTGCAACAAGGTCCACAAAAGGATGAAGGTCGCCGTTTCCACCCCAGTGCCAGTCGTGGTAAGCCCACGCGTCACTGATCGGCCATTGATCCGCAGGTGCCATCTGCGCTTTCAAACCTTCCAGGGTAGAGAGTGAAGAGACACCGAGCTCTACGGAGAAACCGCTATTATCCCCATAGCTGGAAACCTTCTTGTTGCCGTAGTAGAAGGTCAAGTCACGATAAGCATAGGGTCCGCTATTCTGAAGGTTGATCCGATTTGAGCCGGGTGAGTAGTATCGGGTGCCATCTTCCTTGGCTAGCAAACGGATGAGCCCTTCGTTCAGCTCTGGCTGCGGCACACCCTCGTTGCGCCCGCACCACATAATAATTGAAGGATGGTTGCGAAAACGGTCGACCGTATCCTTAGCGTTCGCCAAGAAGAGCGGGATATCCTGCGCCTCAAGGTTGTAGTCTTGAGTACTCTCCCAAAAGTCATTCCACACCATCAAGCCGTACTCGTCAGCCAACTCGAAGAATGTCTCTTCCGTGTTCTGGCCAACCCAGTTTCGGATGATGTTAAGGTTTGCATCGCGGTGCAGCCGAAAGTACGGCTCCAGGTGCTCACGACTGACACGCTTGCGGCTGTCATCCATGCCCCAGTTGCCGCCACGCGCGGCGATGCGCACACCATTCACTTTTATAACCAGATCTGTCAGGCCGGGTTCGTTGCTGACGTCCTTCACGGCAGGCGAGTGATTGTCGCCTGAGGCGGTCAGCGACGCAGAGTAAAATCCCTCGCCCCGCTGAAGCATGCCTTCGTGTCGAACGTCCACCACCTGCTCATTCCGCTGGTGTGCCTCGGTCGGGGAAACTTCAACGCGGCGCAGCTGGCCATTGGGACGGTAGAGGCTCAACTCATAGGTGACCTCGCGAATGCCGAACATAAGTTCCTTATGGTCGGAGCTACCTGCCGAGATATGAAGGTGATACAGCTCAGGCTTGCCGTAGCCGTTGGGCCACCATAATCGAGGCTGATCAACGTGCATCTGCGGAAACTCGGCTGAAGTGAAACGCACCATTGTCTCGCCAGGAGCCGCATCGATTGTCTTTGTAGCGCTGACACCCTCGAAGGACATCGTGATCGGGACCTGTACCGCTGCGGAAGATACGTTGGTCACAGGCACGGTGACGCTGACGTCTGCAGAAGAGGTGTCCGGCAAGGGAAGCTTTGTGATGACCTGCGCATCGCCAAGCTGAAGTTTGTCCGTCGCCGTCAGGATCACGTCTTGCCAGATTCCGGAGTTCCGGTCCCGGATGGCAGGGATCCAGTCCCAGCCCTCCGTAGCGAGGAACGTCGGACCATCCAGCTCCATGGTCCCCCCGTTGTCGCCTGGACCACCTAGAAGCGACTGCTCCTGGGGGATGCCGGGGTGTGGCGGCGGGTCAATGCGGACGGCCATCGCGTTGCGTCCGGTGTTGTTCAGAAATGGCGTTAGAGCGAATCGGCCACGAAGGAACGCACCCTTCACCTCACCCAGGTCGTGACCGTTCAGCCAGACCTCTGCGAGGTAGTTGATTCCGTTGAAGGTAACTACTACTTGCTTGCTTGCCGCGGCTTCCGGCGTTTCAAATTCGACACGGTACCAGTAGCTCTGCTTATTGAGTGATTCCGGGATGGCGAGATTGTTCAGACCGAAATCGGGATCCGGATAGAGTCCGCGATCAATCATGGTCGTCAGTACAGTACCCGGCACGGTGGCGCGCATCCAGCTTTTGTCTTCGAAGCCCGCCCTCGACAAGACAGCGCCGTCTGCATGGACATCGGGCGCTGCGATCAGCATCCAGTTGGCCCCAATCACCCAAGTCGATGCGTCCTTCTGCAGCAGAGCGGAGGCGGCTAGCGGCGCAAGCGGCTTCGCGCTGGGCTTGCTGTAAGGCGCACGACTGTGCGGCATCACCGAGGGATCCTGTTGCTCCGCGTAGCCCGACTGTGCGCGTGTCTGCACCGGCCAGCCATGGCTTGCTTCATCGAAGCGCAACATCGCCACGTCAGGTGGAGTTCCCGCCGTAGCTCTAAAGGCTGGCGCCCCTGTCACCGTCGGGGTCAGCGTGAACTCCGCCACGTCTCCGCCAAAGTGCTGAAACGAATTCCCCTCCGGCGTATGTGTCGGACCAATCACCAGCAGGGGGCCGAGTTCCGTCGCAGGCGAGTTCCGGGGTGATCTTGGACTGACCTCGCTACTTCCTGGGAGCGATGACACCGCCAGCGCACCCGATGCGACCTCGACGCCATCCGCGTAGAGGCGCGTCTGCAGCCCGTCGAAACTTGCTCCGAGCAGATGCCAGCCAGAGCCCAGCGCCTTCCCGCCGATAAGCTCCGCATGCACGCCGAAGCGGACGATCGCACGATGCGAACGCAGGCCCAGAAAGCGCGAATCCTCGTCGGATGGATTGCCCACACCGGCAATGAGCGTATCCGCAGGAGTGACTTCGCTGATGTTTACCCAAAGCGAGAGACTGAAGGGCAACAGCTGCTGGAACTGCGTGGTGGCTGCGGGAAGTGCTCGTGACCATTGCACCCCGCCCTGCTGCACGTGAACGTTGTACGGGCCCCAGACCTGGTCCCGGATAGTGGGAGGAGCTGGCTCGGTGCGCAAGCTCTGCGCCGTGACTGCAATCGTGATCCATGGCAGCATCGCAAATCCGATCGCCGCCCACCTCAAACGGAAAGGCATCGTCCCATATCCTCGCTGGTCATCTCTTCAGGCAAACACATCCAGAGTGGTTCCGACTTTCATGGTGTCTGATTTTCACCATCATCGTGAACAATCGTGAGAGCGACTCATCCGTCGGTCGCGCCGACAATCCTAATGAGACCCCGGAAGAAGATCGCCTTTCAACAACGAACATGATGCACCGCCCAACCCCTGAGCGACAACCGGCCGCGCGGAGCCGGAGACAAAGTGGAGATAGTTGCCACGGGCTGGGTCGAAGCGCGGCCAGTCTGGCAGCTCTGCCGCCGGTGAGGGAGCGCCGGTGCGCGCGAAGGTCGTCCAGAGCGTCTGAACCTCCGCCGACACGGTGCCGTCGTCCGCAGAAGGGGCCTGGGAGCTGTTCGCAGCGGGAATGGGAAAGCCGAAGACAAAGCGCAGTTCAGCAGAATGCTGAGCCGCCTTGGCCGAACCGGCTGAACGATCAAACTGGTAAACAAAGGTGGGAAATCCATGACTCGCATGCCACGCCGCAACCTGCCGTACCGCGCAGCGAAAGTCACGATCGGTCCGAAAGCGGGCACCCGCATCACCCTCCAGCGGATTGGCCGCTGGCTGCGCATAGATCTCCTCCAAAGCCGGCGCATACTGCGGACCGACGGCGTACGCGATAAGGTGCTTGGTCTCAGCAGCCGTCTGCGACTGTGGCACGATCTCCTCGACGTTCGAGCCGATCACCAAGGGCACTGGAGCCTCATGGCCTTCTGCGAAAATTCGTGCAGGCAGCGCCGGCAGGACATAGCCATCGACCGACGCACCGCGATATCCCCAGAAGTTCTCTGACGGCGGCTTCGGCGCACTGTGTTCGACGGCCAGTACATCCGTGGTCGACACCTCGCGCATCGCCTTTGTCTCGGAGCCGAGCGCCTTCGCCACGGTCGCCCACGCATCCTCGGACTGTTGCTGACTGGCGGTAGGCATCAGTCCCAGCACTTGACCACTCTCCTCGAGGGTTCGCTGGAACAGTCCGCGGGCGAGCGGAGAGGCCATGAGCAGCCCCGTGTCCACGGCTCCGGCAGACTGTCCGAAGATGGTTACATTTTCAGGATCCCCGCCGAAAGCTTTGATGTTGTCATGCACCCAGCGAAGTGCGGCCACCTGGTCCAGCAGGCCGTAGTTGCCTGATCCGCCGTAGCCGGATTCCGCGTCGAGCGCAGGCGCGCGAAGGAAGCCGAAGATGCCCAGCCGGTAATCCAGCGTGACCAGCACAACGCCACGCGGCACCAGCTGCAGGCCGTTGGAGAGCTCTTCCGATGCGCTGCCCGCTGTATTGGAGCCCCCATGGATATAGACCATGACCGGATGCTCACCGCCTGCAGCCGGCGCCCATACGTTGAGGAACAGGCAGTCCTCGGTGCCATGTTCGGCAGAGCCGTTATTCCAGCCAAACCTCTGCTGCGCGCAGGGAGCACCATGCGCCACCGCCAGACGCGGTGTGCCCCGATCGGCGCTCAGCGGACCAAACGGCTGCGGCGGCCGCCAACGCAGCAGGCCGACCGGCGGCTTTGCGTACGGAATGCCCAGGTAAGCACGCACTCCCGCAGCCGGTTCCGCACCCTGCAACATGCCACTCGCTAGACGAACGATGGCTGACGGACTTGGATCATAGTGAACCTGAGCCGGGGCGCCCATGGGCCACGCTGCCGACAAAGCAAGCACAATCCATCGAAGGTGCGTCATAGATCGTCCGTTCCTCTGGTGTTATTACGTCAGGAGAGCGTTCCAAGCGATGGGCGTGAGAGCCATCGGAAGCGACCACAAGTTAGAGCTCAAGGTGGGGGGAGTAGGCGATGCGGCATCACACGTTGCCTCATAAGGAATGATTACGTTATCATGGCGCGTTCCTGAGATGGTACCGAACAGGTTTTGTGGAGGGGTGATGGATCGTCGATCGTTTTTGTCTGGGCTGGCTGCGTCCGGTGTGGCTGTGTCGGCAGCGGCAAATGGCGAGGTAGCGGATGCGGCGCAGGCGGCAGTAGTGGCTCAGCCAAGCGCAGCGCATTCCCTGCCGCGGTATCGCGGGTTCAACATTCAGTGGCAGCGACGGCCGGGGGAGACGACGAAGCCGGCGTTTGCAGAGCAGGACTTTGCGTGGATGCAGCAATGGGGGTTCAACTTCGCGCGCATTCCGTTGTCGTACTGGATCTGGGGCAAGCCGACGGACTGGACGTACATCGATGAGGAGCCGCTGAAGGAGATCGACCGGGTGGTCGCGCTCGGCAAGCAGTATGGCGTGCACATTAACCTGAACTTCCATCGCATTCCGGGATATTGCATCAATGGTCGGGAGCTCGAGCCGGCGGACCTGTTTACGGGACGGAAGGATGAGGGACCGCGGGCGCTGAAGGCGGCGTGCTTTCACTGGAGCACGTTTGCGCATCGGTACAAGGGAGTGCCGAGCTCGCAGCTATCGTTCGACCTGATCAACGAGCCGCCGAAGATGAAGAGCTATGAAGGCTCCTTTGAGGAGCGGTACACGGTGGTGGCGCAGGCACTGGTCGCGGCGATCCGGGCGGAGGATCCGCATCGGCCGATCTTCGCGGATGGCATCAACATTGGGCAGAACCCGGTGCTGGAGCTGGCGAGCCTGGGTCTGGTGCAGAGCACGCGCGGGTACCAGCCGAAAGCGGTGAGCCACTACGGTGCGACGTGGGTGCCGCTTGATGAGTACGAGACGATGAAGCTGCCGACGTGGCCGCTGACCGACGACAAGGGCAAGGTGTGGGACCAGGCCAAGTTGAAGCAGGAGTATGTCGACAAGTGGAAGCCGCTGGTGGATCTTGGTGTGCAGGTGCACGTGGGCGAGTGGGGATGCTACAACCAGACGCCGCACGATGTGGCGCTGGGATGGATGACTGACTGCCTGGCGGTATGGCGGGAGGCCGGGTGGGGCAATGCGCTGTGGAACCTGCGCGGGAACTTCGGGGTTGTGGACAGCGGCCGCAAGGACGTGGCGTATGAAGACTTTGAAGGGCACAAGCTGGATCGGAAGATGCTGGAGATGCTGCGGTCGGCGTAGATGGGTTGCTCAACGGGCGGACGGGGTTCGGTGACGAAAGAACAACAACGGTTACAGATACGGGGGTCTCTCCGCTACGGCCTGCGGCCTTTAGTCGAGATGACGGCTTCAATGAGGGATTGCGGATGAGAGTGGCTGGCTGGTGTGGCGGTGTGGTGGGGCGTGGGTTGCTCGTGATGGTGGGTACGCTGGGAGCGACAACCACGCTGCCGGGACAGGACACTGCGCTGAAGCTAAATGCGAAGGAGTACTTCGAGGCGCCGGGTGTGAATGTGATGGCGTTCCAGGATATCTATCCGGATGGCCACCAGGGGGGCGTCTCGATCATTCAGAACGGGGTGCGGGTGGCGACGAACGGTGACCTGCGGCTTGATCCCGCGCCGGGGCAGTGGCAACCGATGCCGAAGCAGGACGGGCGGACGGTGGATGCGGCGACGAACTCGATTACGACGACGCTGTCGTATCCGGACCCGACGAAGAACCGGACGGGCTTCAACCCGATCAACTATCCGGACCTGCAGTTCACGTACAAGGTGCGGGTGCAGGCGCAGGGCGAGACGGTACATGTGATCGTCGATCTCGACAAACCGATTCCGGCGGCGTTTGCCGGCAAGGTCGGGTTCAACTTCGAGCTGTTTCCAAACGATCTGTTTGGCCGCAGCTGGTATCTCGGGCAGGAGTCGGGGATCTTTCCTCGGCAGGCGAATGGGCCGGAGCAGCGCGATGGTGCGGGCGAGGTGCAGCCCGTGCCGCTGGCGACGGGACGAAAGCTTTCGGTAGCGCCGGAGACGGAAGGCCAGCGGATGCTAATCGAGTCAAAGACCGGCGACCTCGAGCTGCTGGACGCGCGATCGAAGCGGAACAACGGCTGGTTCGTGGTGCGATCGCTGGTGGCGGCGGGAGCGACGAAGGGGGCGATCGAGTGGGTGATTACGCCGCACGCGATTCCGGGATGGACCTACCAGCCGGTGATCCACGTGAGCCAGGTGGGTTACCACCCGGCGCAGAAGAAGCTGGCGACGCTCGAGCTGGATCGCGACAGTGCGGCGACGGAGCCGATGCGGGTGCTGCGCATTGCCGAGGACGGCGGGACGAAGGAGGTGCTCTCGAAAACGCCGACGGCGTGGGGGAACTTTCTTCGTTACAAATACGCGCAGCTGGATTTTACCGCGATCAAAGAGCCCGGGATGTACCAGGTGGCGTATGGCGGGACGGTCTCGCAGCCGTTTCGGATCGCGGCGGATGTGTACCAGCGCGGCGTGTGGCAGCCGGTGCTGGAGTATTTTCTGCCGGTGCAGATGTGCCACATGCGGGTGGAGCAGCAGTACCGGGTCTGGCATGGCGCGTGCCATCTGGATGATGCGCGAATGAGCCTGACGGACCACAACCACTTTGACGGGTATGAGCAGGGGCCGTCGACGCTGACGAAGTACAAGGGAGGCGAGACAGTTCCGGGGCTGGACCAGGGCGGCTGGCACGATGCGGGCGACGGCGATCTGCGAATCGAGTCACAGGCGGACGAGGTGTCGATCCTGGCGGCGGCGTATGAGACGTTCCACCTGGAGTACGACGATACAACGGTGGATGAGGCGCGGCATCGGACGCAGCTGCATGTGCCGGATGGACGAGCGGATGCGCTGGAGCAGATCGAGCATGGCGTGCTGACGATCCTTGGTGGTTACAGATCGATGGGGCGGGTGTATCGCGGGATCCAGGAGGCGACGCTTGAGCAGTATGTGCTGCTGGGCGATCCGTCGAATGCGACGGACAACCTGCACTTCAATGCGTCGATGAAGGAGGACCAGCGATCGGGAACGGAGTCGGGCAAGCCGGACGATCGATGGGTGTTTACGGAGCAGGATCCGGTGCATGAGTACAAGGCGATCGCGGCGCTGGCGTCTGCGGGGCGCGTGCTGAAGGCGACGAAGCCGGAGCTGGCGGGGGAGTGCGTGGCGGCAGCGGAGGCGCTGTGGCTGGTCCAACGCGACGCGAAGAAAGGGTTCGACGCACGGATGATTGCGGCGGCGCAGCTGTGGAAGACGACGGGCAAGACGATGTACCGGGACGAGATTCTCGGAGCGCGGGCGCGCATCGTGGAGGACTCGGCGAAGGTGGCGTGGGCGATTGCGCCGGTGGCGGCGTCGCTGAAGGATGCCGGCTTTACGCAGGCGCTCCGCGAGGCGGTTCGGCGCGACTTCGTGGCGCTTGCGAAGAAGCAGGCGACGGACTCGCCGTTCGGGGTGCCGTATACGCCGTATATCTGGGGGGCGGGATGGGAGATCGAGCGGTTTGGGGTGGAGCAGTTCTACCTGCACCAGGCGTTCCCGGATGTGGTGAGTGCGGAGTACCTGTTGAACGCGCTGAACTTCATGCTGGGCGTGCATCCGGGGTCGAACACGTCGTCGTTTGCGTCGGGGGTCGGTGCGCGGTCGACGACGATCGCGTATGGCTTCAATCGGGCGGACTCGTCGTATATCCCGGGTGGCGTGGTGAGTGGGACGGCGCTGATCCGGCCGGACTTTCCGGAGCTGAAGGAGTTCGGGTTTCTGTGGCAGCAGATGGAGTATGTGCTGGGCGGCGGATCGTCGAACTACATGTTTCTGGTGCTGGCGGCGGACCAGGTGCTGAACGGGCATAGCCAGAGCTTCGCGCCGCTGGTGACGCCGCCGACGCAGCAACCGTATCGCGAACCGTAGGATGGGGAACTTCAGGAAATGTCGATGACTGCTTTGCGCCGCTTGAGTGCCGTGTTGGTTTCCGTGTGCTTTGTGCCGGGAGTGCAGGCGCAGCGGTCGGTGCAAGCGAAGCCAACGCCGGACCCGATCACGTATCTGCCGGCGGGTAAGAGCGCGTACCAGCACTTCTCAGTCGATGCGGAGACGATGCTGCAGGAAGATGTGCTGGGAGTCTGGTATCCGCGGGCGATCGACTCCGTGCATGGGGGGTTCAATGCGGACTTTGCGCGGGACTGGAGCGCGATGCCGAGCCACGGGAAATTCTCAGTGTTTCAGGGACGGATGACGTGGGTGGCGGCGCAGGTGGTGCTGCATCGGGCGGCGCAACGTGAGCAGTACCTGCCGTACGTGCGGCATGGGGCGGACTATCTACGCAACGTGCTGTGGGACAAGCAGGACGGCGGATTCTTCTGGGGGCTGGCGGATGACGGGTCGATCTCGCCGACGTTTACCGATAAGAAGCAGCTATATGGCGTGAGCTTCGGGATCTATGGGCTGGCCGCGGCGTATGAGGCGACGCACGATGCTGCCGATCTCGAGCTGGCGCAGAAGGCCTTCCGGTGGACGGACGAGCACGCGCATGATGCCAAGAACGGCGGCTACTACGAGTGGCTGACGCGGAGTGGTGTGCCGATGCAGGCGTCGCCGTATGAGGCGGTGATCCGCTCGCTGCCGGGGACCGACTTCCCGATCGGCTACAAGTCAATGAACACGCATATTCACCTGCTGGAGAGCTTTACGGAGCTGCTGCGCGTGTGGCCGGATCCGGTGCTGCGCGCGCGTGTGCAGGAGCTGCAGCACCTAGTGCGGGATGTGATTACGGTGCAGCCTGGAGCGATGAACCTATTCCTGACCAATGACTGGCATGCGGTGCCGGACCATGACTCCTACGGCCACGACGTGGAGGCGACCTACCTGATCGATGAAGCGGCGGCGCAGCTGAAGCAGGCGGGCGCTGGGGAGTCTGCAAGCGAGCGTGAGCGGACGGAGAAGGTGGGACGGATGCTGATGGATCATGCGCTGGCGTACGGTTGGGACTCGGCGCATGGAGGGCTGTACCACTCGGGCTCGTTCTCCGGGCCGGCGGCGGACCTGCTGAAGGAGTGGTGGGTACAGATGGAGTCTCTGAATACACTGCTGCTGCTGCACGAACGCTACGGCCGAGAGACGGATGTGTACTGGAAGGCGTTTCAGCTGCAGTGGCAATGGATCCAGAAGTACCAGGTGGACCACCAGTTCCACGGGGAGTATGAGCTGATCAAGGCGGACGGGACGCCGACGTTCCCGGGCAAGGGGCGGATGTGGAAGGCCAGCTACCATGAGGCACGCGCGCTGATGAATGTAAGAGAGAGGCTGGACCGGCTGGCGGCGGATAGCCCGAAGTAGCGGCGCCGTGGGCTCCGGGTTCCGAGTAACTCGAGCGGCGGCTGTCGGGGTAGAAACCGACCTCTAGGGACGGACGACGAGAAGAAGAGCATCAGCAGAGATGGCGACGTCCTCACGTAGTCGGCCGCTCGGCCTTGACTCAGCTCCGGGCTTGGCTCTAGTGGATGCCCGCGACCTTAGCGCCCATGGCCTGTTTTTCAGCATCGAGAGCGGAACTGTGAAGATCGGCGACGCGGGCAAGGGCTGCTGTGGCATCGTCGGGGTGGCCGGAGCCGCGCAGGGCTGTAGCGAGGAGGTAAAAGACTTGCGGCTCATCGGCATTCATGGAGGCGGCTTTCTTGAGGAGCGGGACGGCGTCCGCGAGATGACCCTGATGCAGGGCTGCCTTGCCGAGATAGAAGGGGATGGCCCAGGAGTCGGGCATGAGCGTGGCGGCGCGCTCGAGATAGGGGATGCCTTCGGCTTCGTGCGAGGTCTGAATGAGCAGGGCACCGAGAAAGTAGAGGGCGCTGCCGTCCTGCGGATCCTGGGTGATGGCGGCGCGGAGTTCGCGCTGCGCGTCGGGAAAGTGCTGCATGCTGATGTCAACCTTGCCGAGCTCGCGATGCGCGCCGGGGAAGGTGGGGTTTAGCGCGAGAGCGTCTTTGAAGGACTTCGCGGCGTCTTCGAGGCGATGGCCGTCGTGCAGCGCCTGGCCGATGAGGAAGTCTGCCTGGGCACGGGTGTCGCTGTTTGCGAGGAGGCGGTTGAAGATGGTCTGGGCGGCGTCCATTTGGTTCAGGCGCGCATAGCCGACGGCTTCGAGATAAAGCGCGGAGGTGTCGATGGTGTCGAGCCTGTGCGTGGTGAGGAGGGTGATGCCCTGCTGCGGCGCGTCGCCAAGAACCATGCAGGTGGCGAGCAGGAGTGCGGCTCGCGCGTTCTCCGGCTGGGCGGCAGTGAGACGCTGGAAGAAGGGCTGGGCCTGCGGGTAGGCCTCCTGCTTCATGTAAGCGAGACCGAGGTTGAGCAGGAGAGAGGGGTCGTTTGGGTCCAGTCTGAGCGCGCGCTGGTCGACGGCGATGGCCTCGGCAAGGCGATGGGTGCGCGAGTAGAGGACGCCGAGGTTGCCGAGGGCGGGCAGACTCTGCGGGTCGGTAGAGAGCACAGCGGAGAAGCCGGCTTCGGCCTCAGCGTATTGGCCGGCCTGCATGGCGGCAATTGCGCTATTAAAGGTAGCTTCGAGCGATGGTTCCGCTTTCGGAGGCGCTTGGCCGAGGATTGGCGGGAGCAGGGCCGCAAAGAGGACGGATGTTGCGAGTCGCTTCAAACAAGTGCCCCTGAACGCGGATTATACAAACAGCACAGCCGCACCGTGTGGGTGCGGCTGTGCCGGCTGGTGCCGAGATTGGCCGCTAGAAGAAGATCTTGGCTGCAAGTTGGAGGTTGCGAGCGTCAAATGTGCTGGCGACGCCACCCGAGTTGCTGCGGTTCGAACCGTCGATTGACTGACCCGGATTATTCGCGTTGATGGAGTTTAGCAATCCTACGAACTGCGTGTGATTGAAACTATTGAAGGTATCCAGCCGGAGCTGAAGACGGCTGCTCTCGGTGAACCGGAAGTTCTTGTAGACGGACAGGTTCCAGTTGGCGATACCAGGGCCGCGAAACTGATCGCGGCTGGTGTTGCCAAGGGTATTGTCCGCGGGACGGGAGAACAGCGTTGGGTCGAACCATTGGGTGTAGGTCCGGGTATAGAGAGGCCGGCCTGCTTGCGGATTGTAGTCGGCGTAGACGTTCGCGTTGCTGTTGGAGGCGGTGTTGAGCTGGCCCGGGCCGAGGGTGCCGGGGTTGCCGTTGGAGAAGACGCTGAAGGGAAGACCGCTCCAGTAACGGACGATGCCGCTGAGCTCCCATCCGCCAAGAGCGCTGCGGCTGAGGAAGCTTCGGCCGCGGAAGTCCGGGGCGGTGTAGACGAAGTTGGTGTTGAAGACATTGGTCCTGTCCCAACCGGCGACCGCGCGGTCACGAGTAGGGTGATAGGCGTCAACGAGTTCGTTGACGTTGTTATCGTCATCCGTGAGATCAATCGTTTTGCTCCAGACGTAGTCGGCAGTGATGACCAAGTTTCGGCTGAAGCGACGTTGAAGCTGAGTCTGCAGACCGTTGTAGTTCGAGGTTGCACCATACTTTGTGTACAAGATGCTGGTGTAGCCCTTGTACGGAACGATGGCCTGGGACTGATTGTTGACGCTCTGCAGGAGCGACTGGCCGGCGGCGTTTACCACGGCATTGGCTGCGCCGACCGGAAGGGTGTTCAGGTTATAGGAGTACTGTTCGTGACGGCCGGTGTTGCCGACGTAGGTGATGGAGAGGACTGTGCTCTGCGGCAGCTGCTGCTGGATGCCGAGATTGTAACCGTAGTAGGTTGGGATCTGGCCCGCCTTGTCGAAGGCGTTAATGCCCACCGGGAAGCGAGCGCCTGTGGTGACGAGCGCGGGAGATAGGTTGTCGATGTTGCCGTTGAAGAGCGTCGGGGTATAGGAGAGCGGCGGGTTGCCGAGGCCATCGAAGCTCTGGTTGTTCTGACGAATGCGCTCGTTGAAGATACCGGCGCCGGCACGTAGGGCTGTCTTGCCGTCGCCGAACATGTCATAGGCGAAGCCGACGCGAGGCTGGAAGTTGTTGTAGCGGTGCTGCGCGAGTCCTTTCGGGATACCGTCTGTGCCTTCCTGAACGATGCCGTTGAACGGATTGCCTGAGTTCGGAAGGATGCTCCCCTGCGTGACGCCGGGGGTGAGCTGGAAGCTGACAGCATCGGCAGGGTTGTAGCGGGTCGGGTCAAAATAGTTCTGCAGGAACTTGCCGTAGGTGTACGTCGGCCCCAGGTAGGCATAGCGCAGGCCGTAGTCGACGGTGAGACGCGGTGTGACACGGTAGGTGTCCTGGCCGAAGATCTCCCACTGGTAGAACTTGAAGCTGCCGAAGTATATGCCGTTGCTCTGGCTCACGCTGGCGTAGTTTCCGAGCAGAAGATTGGCCACCGGATTTCCGGTGTCGTTGATGTTGGCCTCGCCGGAGCTGAAGTTGAAGTTGGGCGCTTCGGTGAAGGAGGGCTGCTGGCCTGATTTAACTTCGTTGATGAAGCCGCCGGTCTTGAGGGTGTGGGAGCCGACGACCTTGGAGAGTGTGTCGGTGATGCCGAGGGTACGGCCTTCGCTGTGCCAGCCGGGGGCAAAGGTGTTATCGAAGAAGCCACCCGCATTGAACTGCGGATATTTGTTGCGCAGATTGGTACCGGGGTAAAGCTGCTGGAAGGTAAAGCCGAGCGCGGTCTGATCGTAGTTTGCGGTAGGCGTGTTGACGTCTACTCGCTGAGTAAGATGGTCGAACTGGAAGATGGCCTCATTAGTCAGCGACTGGCTGATGATGTTGTTCACGCCGATGGCCCAGCTGGCTCCGGGCTTCTCGCGAAACTCTGGGAGAATCGGAAAGGCGTTGTACCCGAAGATGCCGAACTGCTGGCTTTCGCGCTGGGAGTCGTTGACCCAACGGAAGAACATGTTCAGCTTGTCACTGGCGGCGTAGTCGACACGGGCGGCGTTTTGATTTTTGTTGAACTGGTAGGAGTCCTGGAAAGTGATTTCCACCTGCGACGGATCGCCGCTGACCGGGGTATTGGGACCGAAGGTATAGCCGCGGCCGAGGAGCTTCTGCCATGCCGGCGCCTGTTTGGAGAACTGGGCGGCAGGGATGATGTTGCCAGCGTATGGAACGCCACCGATGATGTTGCCGTTGCCGTCGTAGCGGATGGTTCCCGGCTGGAAGATCTGTCCATTCTGGAACTGTGGCGCCGTTGAGATCTGGCCTGACTTGTAGAGAGAGGAGAAGTCGCCGGTGAGCTGCGCGGGTGCGGGCAGGTCATAGGCGGCGCGGCCGGTGGTGGGAGCGGGGTTCGGCCGGGTGGCACGGGTGCCTTCGAAGTTATAGAAGAAGAACAGCTTCTTGTGATCGCCGGAGGAGAACTTCGGTATGAGTACTGGTCCACCGATGTTTGCACCGAACTGATTAAAGCGGAGCTTGGATATCTTGGTGGGCGGATCGGTGTGATTCAGCTCGTACTTGTTGGCGTCGAAGAAATCGTTTCGATTGAACTCGTAGCCGGTGCCGTGAAACTGGCGGGTACCGCTTTTGGTATTGATCTGGATGTTGACGCCGGGGCTGCGACCGTACTCGGCGTTGTAGTTTCCGGTGAGGACGCGGAACTCCCCGACAGCGTCCAGGCTGAGCTGGGTGTACTGTCCGTCGTTGGCGCCGACGTCGGTGTTGATGGCGCCATCGAGGTAGACGTTGTTGGCGCTGCTGCGATAGCCGTTGACGTAGAAGCCGGTGGTGGAGTTGAAGGCCAGGTTGAAGTCAGTGTTGCTGGTGGAGACGATGCCTGGCAGGGTACGAATCAGCGAGGCGAAGTCGCGGCCGTTCAGCGGGGTTTCGGTGACCTCTTTCGAGGTGATGACGTCGGAGTGTTCCGAGGTCGTGGTCTCGATCAGGTTTGGCTGGGCGTCGACCGTGACGGTGGTGTCCTGCGACCCAACAGTGAGTGTGGCGGGGCCGAGATTGAGATCCTGCGAGAGTTCAAGGATGACATTCTGCCGCTTGAGCGTGCTCATGCCTGGTGCGGTGATTTCGATAGTGTAGGTTCCTGCGGCAAGGGGCTGCAGCTGGAACTCACCGCTGGCGTTCGATTGCACCTCGCGCGCGAGGATGCCTTTCTGCTGGTCAGTGGCGCGTACGGTTGCGTTCGGGATCAGGGCTCCCTGGGCATCCACAACGGTTCCCTGCATGGAGCCGTTCTGGGCAAAGAGGGCCGCCGGCGAGAGTGCAAGCAGCGCGATGAGGCAAAGGAGCCATGGACGCACACTGAAGCTGGCGCGCAGGGCCTCCCACGGGGAGATCTCTGCTGGTTTGTGCGGAGTCTGAGCAGGGTATTGCGTAGTTGGGTTCATCTCTGGCGCTCCAATCGTAGATCCTGCGTTTGGGCGATCATCCGGGGAGTTTCCCGCTTCCGAACCGTGGTGTCTGATGGGAAGTCGGGGAAGGAGAAGAGATTCTGACCGCCGAATGATCACGTTATCAAAGAACGGCGAAACTCTAGAGTGCCGCTCGCATGCATGTCAACGGAAAAGGTGAAAAGCGAGAGGGCGAGGAACAAATCGAGGGTCCCGGGAACAAAATGAATGCCTTTTCGGTGCGCCATGCGCCGCGGATGGCGACGGGGATGGAGCCGAGCTCTGCGGGCATACACTTCTTTGCACAGCCGTACACGCGCGCCTACGGCTGAACGCGAGACTCCTGCAGACCAGTGCTGGACGATCGATAGGAGGCGGGCTTGAGCTTTCCGACGCAGCCGCAGGAGCTGCGCAGCACCAGCTCTACCGGCAGGGTGATGTGTTGCGGAGGCTCTTTGGCTGTGACACCGTTGAGGCGCTTGAACAGAAGCTCAGCGGCGGTTCGGCCGAGATCCATGACAGGCTGACGAATGATGGTGAGCGGAGGGCGCATCAGCTCGGCGAGATCGACATCATCGAAGCCGACGAGCGCCATTTCTTTGGGGATGCTCAAGCCAAGATCGGCAAGGGCCTGCAGGGCGTAGCGGGTGGTCAGGCCGTTTGTGGTGAAGAGCGCTGTTGGCCGATCGCGCCGGGCCCAGAGCGTCTTCATGAGGTTGGTCACAATGGCCTGCGTCATACAGTCGAAGTGCGCTTCCACCTTCAGGCCGGCATCGTTCATGGCGCTTTTGTAGCCAGCATAGCGTGTCTTCATGGTGAAGAGCTGTTTGTGCAGGGCGATCAAGGCGATGCGTTGATGGCCGTGGCCGACGAGGTGATTGACGGCCAGCATGCCGGCCGCTTTATTTTCAGCCTCAACGCTGCTGAAGGTTCCCTGCGGGATCGGTCGATCAAGGGTGACGATCGGGAGATCGCGGAACTCGGATGAGGTCAGATTTGAGGAGCTGCCTTCGGCGGGGATGACGATGAGGCCGTCGACGTGGCGCTGGATCATCTGGCGAACCGCATCGAGTTCGATGTTCGGATCTTCGTTGGTGGTGGTGAGAATGACGGAGAAGCCTTGCTCCTTGGCAACCTCATCGATGGCGTGAGCGCAGGTGGCGAAGAAGGGATCATAGAGGTAGGGGACGAGAACGCCGATGCTTTTGGAGCTGGAGCCGCGAAGCGCCCGGGCGACCTGGTTGGGCTTGTATTGCAGGCGCTTGATCGCCTGGTAGACGCGATGGCTGGTCTCTTCGCTGACGCGGGCGGTTCCGTTCAGAACGCGCGAGACGGTCATCGTGCCCACGCCGGCAAGT
>CAXTEE010000024.1:0-18866 GCA_964243375.1 uncultured Acidobacteriaceae bacterium
TCGGTGGCGACGGTGTTGCAGATGATGGCGGGATGGCAGAAGGAGACGGTCGATGCGCGCTAAGAACCTGGTGGTTGCGATGATGCAGGGTGTGGTGTTGCTGCTGGTGTGTGCCGCGGCGCAGGCTGCGGGGCCGCGATGGGTGAGTGGGCCGCCGTACTTCTGGCCGACGGGATTTTCGATTGCCTGGTATACGAATCAGCCGCTCTACTACACGGATCCGGGCGATCTGAGTGCGTCGGTCAACCATGCGGCGGCGGATGCGATGGTGGCGAACGCGGCGGCGGTGTGGAATGTGCCGACGGCGTCGCTGGTGCTGGCCAAGGGTGGATCGCTCGACGAGCATGTGACGGGAGCGGGGATCACGGTGGCGGGACAGACGGCGCCGGTGATGCCGGCGGATGTGGCCAGCACGAACTGGCAGGCGAAGAACATTGCGGTGATCTATGACACGGATGGATCGGTGATCGATGCGCTGCTGGGCGCGGGCGGAAGCGATCCGAGCGGATGCCTGCAGAGTGGGGTGGTTGAGAGCGTGGACTCCTTTGGAGTGCACTCGACGATTCAGCATGCGGTGCTGATCCTGAACGGACGATGCACGGGACCGGAGCCGGAGAAGCAGCTGCAGATGCAGTACCAGCTGGTGCGGGCGTTCGGGCGGGTGCTGGGGCTGGGCTGGTCGCAGACGAACGATAATGTCTTTACGAGTGTGCCGGTGCCGACGAAGAACGACGCGGCGAACTGGCCGATCATGCACCCGATCGATGTGATCTGCGGGCCCTATACCTACCAGTGCCTGCCGCAGCCGTTTACGTTGCGGGCGGATGATATCTCGGCGTTGTCGCAGCTGTACTTCCTGTGGCAGGGACAGGGCGCGGGACAGGCGGGCAAGCAGGATTCGCTGGCGAACGGAACGACGATCGACGGGTATGTGACGTTTCCGAACGGGCAGGGGATGGAAGGCGTGAACGTGACGGCACGGCGGCTGCCGTACTTTTCGTCGACCGTGGAGGAGTGGCAGACGGTGTCGTCGGTGAGTGGATTCTCGTTCCGGCGGGAGACGGGAACGCCGGTGGCGGGACAGGACGGATCGCCGCTCGAGAGCATTGGGACATACGAGGGATGGCGTGAGGGCTACTGGCTGATGACGCAGGTGCCGCTGCCGGCGACGGATCCGTGGCAGAACGTGGTGATCACGACGGAGCCGGTGAATCCGCTGTACACGGGGCCGTATGCGCTGTCGACGATGGCGTCGGGATCGCTGACGATGGCGCCTTCAGGATCGGCGATGCGGATCGAGACGGATATTGTGTCGCGGTACTACTCGGTGCGGGAGTCGCTGACGGCGAACGATGCGGTGAGTGACTGCTTTGCGGGTGCGGATGGCACGGAGGTTGCTCCGGTGACGATGGCGCAGACCGGCTGGTGGAAGGGCGTGCTGTGCGGCTATTCGCACACTTCTTGGACGAACGTTGCGGTGAAGGCGAACCGGAGCCTGACGATGGAGGTGACGGCGGTGGATGAGACTGGATCGGCATCGATGGTAAAGGCGATGCCGATGGTCGGGGTGTGGCGCGGAACGGATGCGACGGGGATTGCGCCGACGGTGGCGGCGACCCCGGTGGCGTTCAACAGCTTTGGCGTGGGTTTGACGTCAGTGACGGTGGGTGGAACCGGATCGGCCGCCGGCAGTCTGAGGATGACGATTACTGATGCACGAGGAGCGGGACGGCCGGACTTTGCGTACCAGGCGCGGGTGTTGTATGCGGATGCAATTCAGCCGGCGAATGTGGGAGCGAACGGCGGGACGGTGGTGATTACGGGCACGGGCTTTCGAGCAGGGAACGTGGTGACGGTGAACGGCGTGGCGGCGGCGGTGACGGCGGTGACGGCGAACTCGATTACAGCGGTGGCGCCGAGCCTGCGGACGCTGGGATCGACGAAGGCGCTGCTGGCAACGGTGGCGGTGATGGATGTGACGACGAATGGCGTGACGACGATGACGTCGGCACTGGGGTACGGCACGGTACAGGAGCGGATGCAGGTGGTGAGCGCGCCGGCCGGGACGGTGGTCCAGGGCAAGGCGGCGGCGACGGCGTTCGCGGTGCAGGTGATGGCGGCGGATGGAGTGACGCCGGTGGCGAATGAGACGGTGACGTTTGCGGTGACGACGGGATATGCGACGTTTGGCGCGTGCAGCGCGGTGAGCTGCTCGGTGAAGACAAATGCACAGGGTGTGGCGTCGACCACGGTGACGCCAATGACGGTGGGAACGGTGACGCTTTCGGCGAGCACGAGCCTGCTCTCGGTACCGGCGAGCTTCATGGTGGCGGCGGCGCCTGATGTGTTGACGCTGGTGAGTGCGCCGGCGGGTGTGGCGACGGTGGGAGCTCCGGCGGCGGCGGTGTTCTCGGTACGGCTGATGGCGGGCGATGGCGTGACGCCCCGAGCTGGGCAGACGGTGACGGTGACGGCGGCGAACGGTGCGGCTCGCATGGAGGCATGCGGTGCGGCGAGCTGCAGCCTGAAGACCGATGCGACGGGTACGGTGGCGACGATGGTGACGCCGCTGGTGAGTGGGGCGATTGCGGTGAGTGCAACGAGTGCGGCGGGGACAGTCTCTGCGAGCTTCCGAGCGGCAACGGAGACGATGTCGCTGGTGAGTGCGCCGGCGGGGGTGGTGACGGTGGGAGCTCCGGCGGCGACGGTGTTTGCTGTGAAGGTGGTTGGCGGCGATGGCGTGTCTCCGATCGCGGGTGAGTCTGTGGTGCTGACGGCGATGGGTGGCGGCGTGCGGTATGCGGTGTGCGGCGGATCGACTTGCACGGTGACGACGAATGCACAGGGTGTGGCGTCGAGTGCGGTGACGGCGACGGCGAGCGGAGCGGTGGTGCTCTCGGCCGCGGCGACGAGCGGATCGGTGAGGGCTGGGTTCACGGCGGGTGCGGAGACGATGCAGGTGGTGAGCGCGCCGACGGGATCGGTGACGGTCGGGACGGCGACGGCGACAAGTTTCGCGGTGCGGGTGCTGGCGGCGGATGGAGTGAGCCCGGTGGCTGGAGACGCGGTGCAGTTCGCGACGACGGGATCGGCGCTGCTAGGCGGATGCGGCTCGGCGGCATGCACGGTAACGACGGATGCTCGCGGCATGGCGACGGTGACGGTGACGCCGATGGCGGCGGGTGTGGTGACGGTGACGGCGAGCTCGAACGCGGGCAGCGCGAGTGCGACGGTGACGGGGACGGCACTGCCGGACCTGCTGCAGGTGGTGCAGGTCCCGACGGGAACTGTGTATGCCGGTGAGGCGATGACGCCGGGGTTTGCGGTGCGGCTGGTGCTGGCGGATGGAAAGACGCCGGTGGCCGGGCAGACGGTGACCTTCTCCGTGAGCACGGGAGCAGCGACGATGGGAGTTTGCGGCGCGGCGAGCTGCACGGTGACAACGGATGCGAACGGGATGGCGAGCACGACGGTGACAGCGACGGCGGCGGGGGCGCTGGTGCTCTCGGCGCAGGCGGCGGGAGGAACGGGAGCGCTGACGCAGACGGCCGGGGTGACGGTGCTGGCGCGGCAACAGTCGGTGGCGGCGATGCAGCCAACGGTGTACCTGGCGGAGGGTGTCCCGGCGAGCTGGATGGCGCAGGTGGCTCTGAGCGACAACGCGGCGTCGACGGACGGTGTGCCGGTACTGTGGACGGCTGGGGCCGGGATACAGTTTGGCGCGGCGAGTTCAGCGGCGAAGGGGAGTTTGGCGGCTACGACGGTGCAGGTTGCCGGGCTGGGTGCGGGGGTTAAGGTTCAGGGAACAGCCTGTGCGTGGGGCGACGTGTGCGGAACGGTCGCGGCGGTCGGTGTGAGCGCGGCGGAGTGGCAGGTGCAGGTGGTGAGCGGCGCCGGACAGCAGGTGAATGCCGGCGCGACGCTGCAGCCGGTGGTGCTGCAGGTGACGGATGCCGCCGGACATGCGGTAGTGGGCGCGAGTGTGGCGATCTACCAGGCTGCGACGGCATGGCAGCAGGCGTGTGCCGACCACGGTCGATGCCCGGCGGCTGCGGTCCTGAGCTCATCGATGGTGCGACTGGTAAGTGACGCTGCGGGGCTGGTCACGGTGCAGGAGAACGAGGTGCTGGCTGGCATGGGCGCCGCGGGAGCGGCCGTACAGATTACGGCTGCAGCGGGAACGCAGGGTACGGCTACGGTGACGGTGGTTCGTCTGCCGTAGCTGGGTGCGTCGAGCCGAGAAGGGTGGTGATCTGCTCATCAACCCGGAGACCGCGGAAGGTTCAAGTTCCCTGGATCCAAGGCAGCCGCGGTGTGTTGGGTGGATGAAAGTGGCGGCCGAGTCGAGAGTTCTCGCGTGGGTCGTTACTTGAATCGTTTGCATCTCATGAAGGCGATGTATGAGGAGGACTTCTTAATGGCGATGCCGGGAATGGTGGAAGGGAACAGCCGGAAGCGGGTGGTGATCCTAGGTGGAGGGTTTGCCGGGATTAATGCGGCGAAAGGTTTAGCCAAGCTGCCGGTAGATGTGACGCTGATCGACCGGAAGAATCACTACACGTTTCAGCCGCTGCTATACCAAGTGGCGCTGGCGGTGCTTTCGCCGGCCGATATTGCTCAGCCGATCCGATCGATTTTGCAGAAGCTGCAGAACGTTGAGGTCCTGATGGATGAGGTGGTCGGGATGGCGCTCGACGATCGGCGTGTGACTCTGAAGTCCGGGCCGGTGCTGGAGTATGACTACCTGATTGTGGCGACGGGAGCGACTCACTCGTACTTTGGGCGTGATGAGTGGGCAAAGCTGGCTCCGGGGTTGAAGTCGGTAGAAGATGCAACGGAGATCCGGCGACGTGTGCTGCTGGCCTTTGAGCTGGCTGAGCGGCAGATGCTGGAGACGGGGTCGCATCCGCCGTTGAACTTTGTGGTGATTGGCGGAGGCCCGACCGGCGTGGAGCTGGCCGGGGCGATCTCTGACATCGCGAAGCTGTACATGGCGAAAGATTTTCGGCACATTGATCCGCGGCTGGCGAAGGTGCTGATCCTGGAGGGGTCGCCCAAGGTTTTGGGAGCGTACCCCGAAGACCTGCAGAAGAGCGCGGTCGAGCAGCTGCGTGGACTGGATGTGACGGTCCGGACAGGCGCGCATGTGACGGATATTCAGCCGGGGTACGTGATGGTGGGAGAGGAAAAGATCGATGCGGTGGTGACCTTGTGGGGCGCAGGCGTGCAGGCGTCGCCACTGGGAAAGATGCTGGGAGTGCCGACGGATAAGAAGGGATGCGTGGTGGTGGATGGGCATCTAAACCCGCCCGGGCATCCGGAGGTTTTCATCTGCGGCGACCTGGCGCATGTGGAGCAGGACGGCAAGCAGGTGCCGGGTGTGGCGCAGCCGGCGATGCAGATGGGAACGTATGCGGCGAAACGGATTGCTCTCCTTACTTCAACGGGCAGTGACGGGCGAGCGGCGAAGGACAAGATGTTCCACTACTTTGACAAGGGCGACATGGCGACCATTGGACGGTCAAAGGCGGTAGCGAACATCAAATGGCCATTTCACGCCCACTGGAGCGGATTCATGGCCTGGGCTACATGGCTGGTGGTGCACATCTTCTTCCTCATTGGATTCCGGAACCGGTTCTCAGTCTTCCGGCAGTGGGCGTGGACGTATCTGACGCTGAACGATGGGGCACGACTAATTACTGGAAGCCAGGACCTGCCGGGTTGGGAGACGCTGGCGACGGCATCCGATGAGCTGCGGGCGAGCGATGAACAGATTGCTACGGTTCGGACATAAGTCCGGGGGCGATCACATGGTATTCGCGAGGGAGTGTCTCGCGCTCCTAATCTGTAACTAGAGAAGTGGCAGGAAGAGATACGAGGGGTCAAGGTGGCTGAAGAAGGATCAAAGAGGACAACGCGGCGGCGTTTCTTGGAAGTGAGCGGAGCAGCACTGGCAGCGGTGGCCGCCACGCCGATGGTCGATGCGCAGCAGAAAGCGGTGCCGCGATCGACGGATCATCATCTGCCGAACGAGAAGCAGCCCGGGCCGAACAACGCAGCGCTGGATGGAGAGAACCCGAGTTCAGTGTGGCCGCCCGAGACGGACGAGGGAACGGTAAAGCCGTTCAAGTACTCATTTGGGCTGGCGCACAAGCGGATCACGGATGGGGGATGGACGCGGCAGGTGACGGTGCGCGAGCTGCCGATCTCAAAGGCTATGGCGGGCGTGGAGATGCGTTTGATCAAGGGTGGCGTGCGTGAGCTGCACTGGCACGCGAGCGCTGAGTGGGCGTTCATGATCTATGGCAATGCCCGGATTACAGCTGTCGACGCGGATGGAAAGAGTTTTGTGAACGATGTGACGGAGGGCGATCTGTGGCTGTTTCCGGGTGGAATTCCGCACTCGATCCAAGGGTTGGGACCGGATGGGTGCAAGTTCCTGCTGGTGTTCAACGAGGGCGACTTCAACGAGTTCGGAACGTTCCTGCTGACGGACTGGTTTGCGCATACGCCGAAGGAGGTGCTGGCGAAGAACTTCGGTGTACCGGAGTCGACGTTTGCGGATTCGCCGAAGAAGGAGTTGTTCATCTTTGCGACTGAAGAGCCGGGGCCACTGGCTGAGGAGCAGAATGCGGCGGCACAGGGCACGGGCGCGGTGGATGGCAAGTTCATGTTCAAGGCGAGCACGATGCCGCCGACGAAGGTGTCCCATGGTGGCGAGGTGCGCATTGTGGATTCGACTCTGTTTCCGGTGACGCCAATCGCGGCGGCGATTGTGCGGCTGAAGCCTGGCGGGCTGCGGGAGATGCATTGGCATCCGCTGAGCGACGAGTGGCAGTACTACGTGAGCGGAAAGGGCCGGATGACGGTCTTCGAGGCGGGAGCGCTGGCGCGGACCTTCGATTTTGAAGAGGGCGATGTGGGGTATATCAACATGTCGACGCCGCACTACATCGAGAACACGGGAGCCGAGGATCTGGTGTTCCTTGAGGTGTTTCCGATTGGGACGTATCAGGATATCTCTGCGGCGGAGTGGCTGGCGCATACGCCGGCGCGCATTGTGAATGAGCACCTGAAGACAGGGGAGAGTTTTCTGAAGGGGATTGCGAAGGCGAAGGCTGTGGTGGTGCCGAGCTAGAACGACAGAAGGTGAAGTCGCTTTGCACCGCAAAGTTTGCGAAGCGGAAAATAGAAACGCCCTGCCATCTCGCGATGCAGGGCGTTTCTGTCTTGAAGCGATGTTGGTAGGAGTTAGAAGATGATCTTTGCGGCGAACTGGGTGTTGAAGGCTTCGCCGGCACCGATGCCGGGTGCGCCGTTGTAGTCGCCGATGGTATCGGTGAGGGAGAAGTTACCGCCAGCGGAGACATCACCGCTGCCGGGAGGCGCGAAGTTGGTTCGGTTGAAGAGGTTGAACATCTCGGCGCGAAGTTGCACGGTGACTCGCTCCTTGATGTGGGTGTCCTTGAAGACGGAGAAGTCAACATCCGAGTAGCCTGGGCCATAGTAGCCGTTGCGACGGGTCGTGCCAAAGGTGCCGGGAGCGGGATCGGCGAACGCGGCTGGGTCGAGCCAATTCGCGTTCGGGTTCTTACCCTGGTAGCCCTTGTGTGGATCGCCGATCTGCACCGCGCGATCGTTGCCTTCGTTGGTGCCGCTGATATCTCCAGAGGCGTGAACGGTGAAGGGCTGACCGCCGTGGAGGCTGATGAGGCTTCCTACGGTCCAGCCGTTGGAGAGGGCACGAGGGCCATGTGAGGAACCGGGCAGAGCATAGCTGACGAAGGTGACGAAGCCGTTTCGGCTATCGAAGTCGGAGTTGCTGTAGTCGCCCTTGAAGTTGGTGTTGTCCTGCGGGAGAGCGCCGCGATAGGCGGTGACCTCATCCAGGTTGTGGCTCCAGGTGTAGATGATCTGCGAGGTCAGACCGTGGAAGTTTTGAAAGCGCAGCTGCGTCTGGAGGGAGTTGTAGTTGGAAGTGCCGATGCTCTCAAGCTGGTTGATGTTGAGGTAGGTGGGATAGAGAGAGTAGTACGGGCGGCTGGTCTGGACCTGATCGCCGGTGGGGTTTGCCTGAGGGACAGCCTGGTTGATGTCGAGCAGGCTCAGCAGGTGGCGACCCTGGCTGCCGACGTAGCCGATCTGGGCGATGATGTTCGGAGAGAGCGAGTGCTCGAGGTTGAACGAGTAGTTCTCGTTGTAGGAGGGGCGGAAGTTCTGATTGACGGAGAAGATGCCGCAGGGGGTTGAAGAGGTATTGCCGACAGCGTAGGTGCAGGCTCCGGTGGTGGGGAAGATGGGCGCGCCCTGCGCGATCTGTACCTTGCCGCCGTTGGGGCTGACGCTGAAGACGGGGCTTGGACCGGTGGGATTGCCCTGGACGCCGTTGGGGGCCTGGTTGCCGGGACGGTTATCGAGGAACGGGTTAAGGTTCGGGCTATCGAAGTACCAGCCGTATCCGGCGCGAAGGACGGTCTTGTCATCGAGCGCGTAGCTGATGCCGAGGCGGGGGCTGATGGAAGTCCAGTATTGCTGGAAGAGGGAGCTGATCTGCTGCCCCTGAAGGGCCAGGCCGCCGGACTGGGTGAGAGCGGGACGGAAGACGGACATGTCTTTGACGCCATTGTGGAGTGGGCCGGTGTAGTCGTAGCGGACGCCGTAGTTGAGGTTGAGCTTCGGACTGACCTGCCAAGAGTCGCCGGCGTTGAAGAAGAAGGTATTGACGAAGACCTGCCGCTCCTGATCGCCGATGGTGATGGAGGCGGCAGAGCTCTGGCCGGCAAGAAAGTCGGCCAGGGAGCCAGCGTAGCCGGCGCCGCCGATCTGCGAGCCGTCAAAGGTGAAGGCACCGACGACGTGGCGCTTGTAGAACTCGTCGAGCTGCGCCTGGCGATACTCGCCGCCGAAGCGGAGCTGATGGGCACCCTTGACCCAGGAGAGCTGGTCGGTGAGATGGCCGGTAATGTCGTTACGGCCCTCGGGAGGTGTGAGACCGACTTCATCGAAGTGGGTTCCGCTGGAGTCTCCGATGACGATGTTCGGTGCATTGGGGATGGTGGCGCCGGTCACGAAGCCCTGGGCCTGAACGTCCTGGTTGGTCTGATTGTCGTTGAAGACCTGATTGAAGTAGTTGACGCCGGCGAGGACCTGGTTGGTGATGTGGGACGAGAGGACGCGGTTGTAGACGATCGCGATGTTCTGCACATGGATCGGAGCTACTTCATAGTACGCAAGGAGCTGCGAACCGACTGGGGCCACCTGATTTCCCTGGCCGACGAACCAGTGGACGGAGATGTTGTCCTTGTCGGTGAGGCGGTAGTCGACTTTGGCGAGGCCATTCCAGCTATAGCCAAACTCTGGATCGTTGGAATGAAAGTTGTTGGCGACGCCGACGGTGTCTGCCGCGAGGTTGTTCGCGCCCCAAAGAGTGTTCAGGACGTTCTGCATAACGGGGAGAGCGGGGATGCCTTTTGCGGCCAGGATGGCTCTGGCTTGTGTCTGCCAACCTACGGAGGGCTCCGTGGCGACGCCGGATTCTCCGATGACGAAGCGTTGATGTTCGAAGGTCAGAAAGCCGAAGAGCTTGTCTTTGAGAAAGGGACCGCCGACGGAGAAGCCGGTGTTGTAGTTGCGGACCTTCTGCTTGGTGTCAGAGAAGGGGCTTTTGGCACCGAACAGTTCGTTGCGATTGAAGTAGTAGACGGTGCCGTGGAGGGAGTTGGTGCCGGAGCGCAGGGTGAGGTTGATGGTGCCGCCGGGATTGCGGCCACCTTCGGGGCCAGCCTGGGTCTGTGCCGAGAACTGATCGACCGCGTCAAGGGGAAGGATGATGCCTGCGATACCGGAGACGCCGCCTTGATTGACGGCGGGGATGTTGTGCCAGAGATCGTTGTTATCGACGCCGTCGATCTGCCAGTTCATCTGGTTGGCGCGGGTACCGTTCATGGAGCCATACCCGCCGCCGGAGTAGCCGGAGTAGCCGGGAGTGACGGCGACCAGCTGGGTGAAGTCACGGCCGTTAAGCGGGATATTGGCGACTTCCTTGGCGTCGAGTACGGTGTTTTGCGTGACGGTGGTGGTATCGAGGGCAATGGCGGCGGCGTCGACTTCGACGACAGTGTTTGTGCCGGCGCTGGAGACGGCGAGCTTGACCGGTAGTGTGTAGATCACACCGGCGGAGACCATGATCTTGTCGGTTTTGACGGTCTCGAATCCACTCGCGGAGACGACGACCGAGTAGGTGCCGAGAGGCAGATCCTGAAAGAGAAATTCGCCGGCAGAGGTGGTGGTGGCGGAGACTGTGGCGTGCGTGTCCACGTTGGTGTAGGTGACGGTCCCGCCGGAGACAGCGGCTCCGGAGGCGTCAGTGACGGTTCCGTTGATGCCTCCACGGAAGGTCTGGGCCAGCAACAGGGGATGAGCGAGTACAAGAAGAGCAAGAGCTAGAGAGACGGCGAGGCAACGGCGTAAGGAAGTCAACACAGGCGCTCCTAAGGAATACGGGTCTATGACCACCGTGTGGTGGTGTTTTTGGTCTAAGGACGTGCGGACGCGGCTACAAACTTGGGCGTACGAGCTGACGGACTGCGGGTTCTGAAAGAAAGAGCAGTGGTTCAGTGAGCCTGAAGATTGGAAATCAGTTGTAGAGGTGGCTCCACCTTACGAGCAGCGCGACGAATTCACAACAAAAAAATGTGGCGGCAGAAAGATTTCGACTGGGACATGGTTTGACCTGGCATGCAGTCGGGGCGTGTGGCCATCACGAGACGTGGATGTGAGAGCGGAAGGTGGGAAGTGAGTGCAGGAGGCATGCAAAGCCGTCCATGATGGACGGCCTTTGCGATGGTGTGTGAAGTGAACTCAGGCGGGGACAGCTTCGGCGGAGCGCACCTTCACCGGAGTAAGCCAGTTGAAGCGGTCGGGCTTGGTGCCGTTGACGAGAGCGAAGAACTCGTCGTGGATGGCGGTGGTGATGGGGCCCATGGAGCCGTCGCCGATCAGGATGCGATCGACGCTGCGGAGGTGGGTGACCTCGGCGGCGGTGCCGGTGAAGAAGGCTTCGTCGGAGATGTAGAGGAGCTCACGGGGAAGGGACTGTTCGACGACAGGGATGCCGAGTTCGCGGGCGATGGTGAGGACGGAGGCGCGGGTGATGCCGTTGAGAACAGAGTTGGCGAGCGGCGTGGTGTAGAGGGTACCTTCGCGAACGAGGAAGAGATTCTCGCCGGAGCCTTCAGAGAGGTAGCCGTTGACGTCGAGCGCGATGCCTTCGGCGTAGCCGTTGATCTCGGCCTCCATGCGGATGAGCTGGGAGTTCATGTAGTTGGCGCCCGCCTTGGCGAGCGAGGGCATGGTATTTGGCGCGAGGCGGGACCAGGAGGAGACGCAGACATCCGCGCCAGTTGTGCCGGGGACGTACTTGCCCCAGGGAAAGTTGGCCACGTAGACCTCTACGGGCGAGCGGAGCGGATTAACGCCGATCTCGCCGTAGCCGCGGAAGGCGATGGGGCGGATGTAGCAAGGTGCGACGCCGTTGGACTCGACGACGTCGACGACGGCGGCGCAGAGCTGATCGAGGGTGAAGGGGAGCGGCATGCGATAGATTTTGGCGGAGTCTATGAAGCGGGCCATGTGCTCTTTGAGACGGAAGATTCCGTTGCTGGCTTCGGAGCCGCCTGTCTGGGCATAACAGCGGATGCCTTCAAACACGGACGAGCCGTAGTGAACGACGTGGCTCATGACGTGGATCTGGGCTTTTTCCCACGGGATGAGGTCGCCGTTGTGCCAGATGTTCTGGGTAGTCTGTAAGGGCATGGATGTGGCTCCTGAGTCGCAGCAGGTGATAGCGCGATTCTATGTTATGAGCTTGCTTGGTCGAAGCTAAGCGCTGTTAGATGCCCTCGACCGGAAGGGTTTCAGAGATGGGTGGGGGAGCGTGACGCAAGCGAGCGCGGACTGCTTGTAGAGGCAACTCGATGGTGTGGCGAATGATGACTGCGTAGAGTAGGGTGAGGATAAAGCAGATGGGTGCCGCGATCCAATCTTTCGGCGGGAGGTACCCGCCCAGGATGTGCAGAAAGACAACATGAATGAGATACATGGAGTAGGAGATCCAGCCGAGATAGCGAAGGGCAGGGTTCTCTAGCCAGCGAACGCTCCAATGAGTGATGGAGGAGATCGCGAAGAAGAAGATGAAATAAAGGCAGACCCCTTGAAGACTGTAGCGGACGGTATCACGATAGAAGAGCGAACCACTGAACATGGTCGCAATCGTGGCGATGAACGCGATGAAAGCGAGAAGCCCGCTGTGGCGCTTGAGGAAGGGCGGCGGTGTATCAAAGCAGGGATTACTCCACAGCGCGAGGAGTGAACCCCACAGGATGGAGTCAAAGCGGCAGTCTGTAGCGTAGTACGTCCAGCCAGCGGGAAAGTGATGCAATTCGACGAAGATGCGCCAGCAGAGGCCGATGGCGCAGAGAGTGAGCAAGAGTATGACCTTGGTCTGAGCAGAGGCTCGATATCTGGCGAGTGTGAGGAAGAGCAGGGGAAAAAGGATGTAGAAGTGCTCTTCTACGCTTAGCGACCAGGTGACATCTATCCCGATTGGAAGAGTCGCTTGTGGGGAGAGCATTCGGACGTAGTTAAAGCAGTAGAAGAGTGCCGCAAGCAAACCTTCGCCGGAGCCTGCCGATTGGTGGAAGAGTTTCGCTAAGAGATACGCGACGAGATAGGCCACGTACATGGGAATGAAGATGCGTAGGGCTCGGCGGATGTAGAAGTCTCTGAGTGAGACAGTGCCGGTTCTCTCGAGCTCCCCGCGAAGAAGCGTTGTAATGAGGTATCCACTTAGAAAGAAGAAGATCGTCACGCCGAAGGTTGCGGGGATGAAGCGACTGATGGTGTGGGCCGTCGCATGGGCGCCAAAGACGCATAGAAACGCGACGGCCCGGAGCCCATCTAGCGCTGGAATGTAGGAAGAAGAACTTCCGCCCGGGCCCTTCTGCCTTTGTGGAAAGAGCGTCGGCATCAGACGAAGTCTAGCACGCACGTTTTAGCTTTGGTGGTTACTGTTTGTTGCTCGAACTGGTGTTTTGCTGACGATCGCAGTGAGTCAATACGAAAAAGATTGACGTTGGGTGAGTTTGCCGGGAGAGTTGCAAGGTGCCGAAACACGGAGGCTTGATCGCCCGGAGCATGGGAGAATGACGTGGTGAGTCTGGATCTTCATTCTGTGAACCTGGCCGGGCTCGGAAACTCCGTGTACGTGCGGTTTTCTCTGCTGGCGCTGAGTTCGATCTTCTTTCTGGTGGACCCGTTTGCTGCGCTGCCGACGTTTCTGGCGGTAACGGCGGGCGCGGATGGTCCACGGCGTAAGCAGATTGCGCGAAAGGCGACGCTGACGGCCTGGATTGTGCTGACGGTGTTCTCAGTGGCGGGCAAGTACCTGTTTCAGCTGTTCGGGATTTCGCTGGCGGCATTTGAGATTGCGGGCGGCATTATCCTGTTGCTGATCGGACTCGACATGCTGGAGGCGAAGCGATCGCCGACGCAGGAGTCGAGCGCAGAGGCCGAAGAAGCGACGCACAAGCAGGATGCGGGGATTGTGCCGCTGGGGGTGCCGATGCTGGCGGGGCCGGGCTCGATTACGAGCGTGATGGTGCTGGTGGGGCAGGTGCAGGTGTGGTGGCAGATGGCGGCGATTCTTGGATCGATTCTGCTGACGGCGGTGATCTGCTACCTGGTGTTGGGGAACTCGGACCGCGTGGCGAAGGCGCTGGGCGAGACCGGGATTCGAATTCTGGTTCGGGTCATGGGTCTGCTGCTGGTGGCACTGGCGGTGCAGTATTTTGTGAACGGCATGGCGGATCTGGGCGTGATTACGAAGCAGGGAAGCTAGGTCCACGCAGGGGACTGAGGTATGCGACGAGTGCGACGGATACGGGTGATGTTGCTGAGTGTTCTGCTGTTGACGGCGGGATGCGGCAAGCGAGCGTGGGCGCGGTTTGAGCCGGTGACGTGCCGGAACTCGTTTACGGAAGACCAGGAGATCGCCGAGGGGAACAAAGTGGCGCGGCAGATCTATCAGCAGATGCCAGTGCTGCCGGAGAACGATCCGCTGACAAGGTATGTGCAGGCGCTGGGAGCGAAGCTGGTGGCGCAGGCTCCGGTGTTACCGGGCGTGCAGCGGCAGTGGCCGTTCAACTTCCATGTAGTGGCGAGCGAAGAGATCAATGCCTTTGCGCTGCCGGGCGGATCGATCTTTGTGAACCTAGGAACTATTCAGGCGGCGGAGACGGAGGCGCAGCTGGCGGGTGTAATGGCGCACGAGATTTCGCACGTGGTGATGCGGCACTCAACCTGCAACATGGGTAAGCAGCGGAACAAGAGCATTCTGTATGGGCTGGGAGCGATCGGGTCGGCGATTCTGCTGGGCGATAGCGCGGCGGGATCGCTGGCGCAGGCGGGGATCGGGTATGGGCAGAACCTTGACTTCCTGCATATGTCACGTGGGGACGAGCAGCAGGCGGACCTGGAGGGCGTGAACATTCTGAATCGGGCTGGATACGATCCGCGCGGGTTGCCGCAGTTCTTCGAGACGATCAAGGCCAAATATGGTGCAGGTGGGGCGCAGTTTCTGAGCGATCACCCGAACCCGGGCAACAGGACGGAGTACGTGAATGCGGAGATTGCGACTTTGCCGCCGCTTAACAAGCCGGTGGTGACGACGCCGGCATTTACGGCAATGCATGTGACGGCCATGAGCAGGAAGCCGCTGACGGCGAAGGAGGTCAAAGCTGGCGGCTGGAGGCAGAGTGGACTGTACGCGGCGCAGCCGGGCGGGAATGGTGCCGTCGTGGCGAGTGCTCCAACGACGACACCCACAGGTGGACAGTCCGCTGTGCCGCAGCAGACGATTGTGCCATTGAGTCCAGCGGCGATAGGGTTGCGCGATCCGTTCGTGGCGGTGCAGGTGTCGCGGTATGCAATGCAGGCTCCCTCGAGCTGGAAGCGGATGGATGATGCGGACGGCACGGTGACAGTGGCGCCGGTGGGCGGTGCGGGGAGCTTTGGCGTGGCGTATGGGGTGGTATTGGGGATTGCCAAACAGGACGGCAACGGCGTGACGGACGCGGCTTCGCTGGCGACAGCGAGTGCGGCACTGGTGCAGGGTTTTATGGGGCAGGGTTCCGGGCTTTCCCAGACGGGCGCGGCGACGACGATGCAAGTCGGAGGACGACCGGCGCAGGCAGTCATGCTGCGAGGAACGTCTCCAGTGGCCGATGGCGGAGCCCAGCTGGGGGAGCGAGATTGGCTGGTGACAGTGGCGCGGCCGGATGGGGATGTGAGCTATCTGGTGTTTGTGGCGCCGGAGCGGGAGTTCGGGACGATGAAGCCTGTGTTCGACGCGATGCTGGCGAGCTTCCGGGCGCAGTAGTGAGTCAGGCTGGGTTGGGCGGAAGAGCGCTCGTCTGCAGACAAGACGGCGAGCGGATCCGGCAGAGGGTACCGGAGCAGGGTGACGGTGGCGACGAACATCGCGACTGCTTTAATGGGACCGCTAAGGCGCAGGCCGGAGAAGTAGACGAAGTTCTCTGAGGCAAGGAGCAGCGTAAAGCACCAGAAGAGCCGCGCGAGAACGGCGGGGGTGGTGCCGCGATGGCGCTGGTCCAGGGCGAGGAACGTGAGGAGCGCGAAGGCGGGGTAGAGGTGGAGAAGTGTGTAGTCGTAGGAGACGGGCGGGAGAGAGACCATTGCGATGCTGAGCAGGATGAACTGATTGAGGCGGGGCAGCTTGCGAACGCGAATGAGGTAGAGGATGACGGCGCTGAGCCCGAAGAGGACGAGGTAGGTGCGGCTGAGGATGCTGACGTCGGGGTTGACGTGGAGGTGACGGATGGCGAGCGGAGCCTTGAAGAAGGCGAGGTAGGAGTGGTCAAAGCGCAGCTCGTCCCCGCGGGTCTTCATGGCGTAGGTCGAGACGAAGCCGCCGATGCCGTGAATGGTTCCAAGAGCGGCGATGCGGACGGTCGGACCCACAAACCAGAAGCTGAGCAGGAGGGATGAGGCGAAGGTGAGAACGCCGAGGAGAGCCGCGTTGCGCTGACGGCGACTGCAGAGCAGCAGAAGAAGAACGATCGGGTAGATCTTGAGAGAGGCGGCCAGGCCCCAGAAGATCGCTGCGGGGATCGGCCGATTGTGCCAGAACGAGACCGCACCAAGGAAGCTGAAGAGGATGACGACGCACTCGATATTGCCGCGCTCAAGGAGGAAGAGGAGCGGCCAGGAGGTGAGGACGAGAACGGCGAGGAAAGCCGCGGTGGATGCGAGAGCGAGACCTCTTCGCAGCAGGGAGCGGCCGAAGACAAGGGCGGGAATGATGCCAAGAAGCAGCGTGAAGATGAGGAAGGCAGCTAGACGCAGATGGCCGAAGTGCAGAAGGAGGTCATAGATGACAGCGGCGGGAGCGGGATAGGCGAAGCGCTCGGAGCCGGTGAAGAAGAGGGCTCGATGAAAGAAGAGGAAGACGGCGTCGTAGTGGGTGAGATCGGCAAAGCGGTCGTCGTAGTGTGCCCACATGCCGCCCTGCTCTGTGCGCCCGCTTGCCCAGACAAGGATAGCTACGATCCAGGAGCAGGCGGTGAGAACGAGAGACCAAAGGCAGAAGGAACGGAGCAGGCGGGGAAGGCTGCCGGGCCATTGTGCGTTGTGATCAGACAGAGGAGTGTTGACGGCGGCTAAGGGTTGCATGTGGACTGCCTGTAAAAGGATGAAGAGGACGTGACTCCGGTGTGTTTCGCGACAGAGACAGCATGCGAGACGCAACGACGGCTGCTGAGGCGCAGAGAGGCGCGAACCAAAAGAAGCAGGATGGTGGCTCGGGCTGCAAGGTCCATGTGATCCTCCGGCAGGTAGGATACCGGAGAGAAACGCAACGGCTGTGTGGCGGTGCGCAGTCGAGGCGGCGCCGAGCGCAACTTTCGTGGTGAAGGGACGAGTCATGCAGGAGTCAAACACGACTGGCGAGCGACTGGCGCCGATTGCATTGCCTACTCCACTGGTGATCTTCGCCTGGGGAGTGCCGCTGCTCTGGCTGCTCTCGATGGGGCGAGTTGTTCTGGATCGCGTGATCCTGCGGGTGCAGGATCCCTGGGTCCTGCCGGGAAGGTTTGAAGACTTTTTCTGCTATTGGGGCAGGCTCAAACTCCTGCACACGGAGGCGTTCCACACCGCACCCGATACGCGCATCTTCGGATCGGGATGGGGGTACCCTGCGCCGGCGGTGTTTGTGTACAGGTTCTTCTACCTGTTCGATCCGCCTGGTGTGGTGCGGCCGTACCGGGGCTACGCGGTGATGGTCGGGCTTACCTTGGCGACGCTGGCCTGGATGGCGTGGCGACTGACGCGTGCGTTTACTGAGCGTGGTCTACGGCAAGGTGACGCAGTCTGGCTGAGTGCCGTGGGTGCACTGATGAGCTGGCCTCTCTTTCTGACGCTGCAACGCGGAAATATCGAGATGGTGTTGTGGATACCGCTGGCGTTGAGTCTGTACGCGTTTTCGCAACGCAGGTGGATGGTCTCCGCCCTGCTGATCGGGCTGACAGCTTCCTTCAAGCTGTACCCGATTCTGCTGCTTGCGCTATTTCTGCGGGATCGCCGATGGAAGGAGCTTGTAGCGGGTGTCCTCGTAGCGGTGACTACGACCTTGGCGGCGTTGGCGTTTGTGGGCCCGACGCTGCGGAGTGCGGCGGCGCATATCGGTCTTGGAGTAAAAGGCTTCATCGACGAGCATGGAGCGCATATCAACTGGAAGACGGAGGGGTATAGTCACTCCCTGTTTCATCTTTTGAAGATGCGACTGCTCCATCAGACGGATCTGCTGCAGACCCTGATTCCGCTGTACATGTTGACCGTGGCGGCGGTGATGCTGATAGTGTTTTTTGGGCGGGTGATGTGGGCCCCTCTCCTGAATCAGGTGATGGTGCTTTGCATTTCGATGATCTATCTGCCGGCCACCTCGTATGACTACACGTTGCTTGTGCTGCTGGTGCCGTGTGCGTGGCTTGGTTTGCGTGTGGCCAGTGCGGCTCATCGAGGAAAGATTCTTCCGGGAAGCCTCTGGGCGATGGGACTGTTCACGGTACTTCTTGGGCCGGAGTTCTTCCTAAGCAAGGGACCATACCTGTATTCAGGAAGCGTGAAGGCTGTTTGCCTGGGCGTTCTTCTGGCGATTGCGGTGGTCTATCCGTTTCCCGAAGAGGGGATCGGAGGGAGGGAGCAACCGCGATCTTTTAAGAATTCCACAGCCGCAAGGTTGCGTAACGGCACCGCCGCTGGTACTCTCAGGAAGTCGCAGTGAGCGCTTGAGCGAGAATAGACGCAGAGCGTGATTACAGGCGACGGAACATAGCTTGACTCCTGGCGGTTTGCCACGATGTCGAAGCGCAGTCCAAGTGTTTGACCGCGGAATGGCTGAGGCCGCCGCATCCAAGCCCAAGCTACTGCAAGACACGGAGCTGAGTGCTCCGCTTCCAGATATCTGGAAGAACCGTTGTTTACACATTTGCGCAGTCGCTTCAGGGCAACACCTTGATGGTTATCTTTAGTCTTCGCTTACTTCCTGCTGCTCCCCATGAGAGGAGAGAGCTGGCAGAGAAAGAAGAATAAAGTTGACAGCGGCAAGAAGAAGCGATACTGTTAGAAAGTTCGCCAAGAGCTGGTAGGCTGAAACAAGGCCCCTGAGAAGCAACACTCTCCCAGACAAGCAAGCGCACAAGTTCGAGGACACACACTCAGGCTCAGCCCGGTGGATGTCCTTGATCCAAAGCTGACCGCTAAGGCGGAACCAGCGCGGATCTTTGACAACA
>CAXTEE010000025.1:0-17372 GCA_964243375.1 uncultured Acidobacteriaceae bacterium
AGATTTACCCTGCCGTGCATCCAGCGCGTTGCTGAATGGAACAGCATGTCGACACCGAGCGTTACTCGCAGGATCGCGTAGGCACAAACGGAATTTCGGAAGCTGTAGCCGAACTTGCTTTCGCGCTTCTTTCGTCCACCTGATCCAGCTCCAAACACCTCAAATTAGCAGCCGCGCTGTCGACCGTATGGCTACTTATCTGTTGACGGTCTGGAACTGCTCCGGAATTGTCGTGATTGCTCATGAAAGCTGTAGACTTCTTTTATCAGCCCACATGATGAATGCGCCGACGCTCTTTCCGCAGCTTACTGCCAGGAGCCCTGGCAGAGTCGGCGATAGCGCTCAGTATAAGTTCCGGAAGAGTTCTCCCGGCGAACCTCTGGCGAATCGTACGAGCCAGGATGACTAGTTTCCATTGCGGTATGCGAGCCTGCTGCTGGTACAGAGACAATACCTGTAATTTAAGGGTCGGTGCGCAAGCCGCAGCCAGAACTGCGGGAACAATAGAAATGCCGAGTCCAGAAGAGACAAACTGCATCATGGTCGCAACAGCATCGACTTAGCCGGCCGAGTTCTACCGAGAAGTTACTTTCAACATCCAGCCGAAGTTCCGGGACCTCGGCGCGTTGAATCGCTGTCAAGACTGAAATGAAGAAAGGGTCAGCATAGGGCGACTTGCCGAGATGAAGCACGGTCTTCGACTCGGCAAATGCTTCCCTTGACAGTTGAACAGCACGATCCTGAATCAGGAGCGCTAAACGAGCATGATTGACGAAGACCTCGCCCGCAGCGGTCGTGTGTAGATGGCGATTATTCCTCTTAAAGAGTTCGTGGCCCAGGTACTCTTCCAGCGCAAGGATCTGTCTACTGACTGCCGACTGAGTGATATTCAATCGAATGGCAGCTTTGGAGAGGCTTCCTTCGTCCGCTACCGCCACGGCCGCTACCAAGTGCTTCGTGTCGATCTTGGACATAGCCCCACCCCCGGTAAATCATCAGGGCGCGGACGGGTAACTGCCCCGGTATGGTTCAGTGTTCATCCCTAACGCATCGTGTATCAACCGAAGCGACACCCACCCGAACCATGAATGGAATGCACCGACAATTCATATTCCATACAGGAATACACGCACTTTTATATCGTTTATGCGCAATCTGTGGAACGGTTGATGCCGTTCTTTTCTATGATGGAATTATCGAAAGGCTCGCAGTACAATTTATCCAACCAACCACTTCTCATGTACATTTTCATGTCATCATCATGGAAAATCGTTGAACAACTCCTTCGTCATTATCGCCAAAGCTTTGGCGAGCTTGACGATATTCTCGAGCGCGATGTTCCTTTCGCCGCGCTCCACTCCGCCGACATAATTCCGGTGGAGTCCAGCCCTTTCTGCAAGTTCCTCTTGAGACAGGCCCCTTTCGATGCGAAACGTTCGCACCGAGTTTCCGAACCGCGATTTCACCGACTGAGAGGGCACCTCTCATCGTTTCGGGCTGACCACTATGAGTCTACACACGATGAGTGTTATCTTTTCTCGTGGTCTCACGCACAAGGATGGCCGCAATAGATGGGGTGTGCCCGGTCTGGATGCGTTAGAGCGACGCTCCGCAGCCGTTTTTGGAGGGCTGTTCTCTCAACCCTGCTCAAGACTTTTGGGCCTCGACCGCCGGTTCGCTTCTCCGGCAAATCAATCACGGAACATCGTAAACGGGGAGGTTTACGTATTATGGCTGGTGAATACGTCGAGTGTAAGGAGCTTAATGGAAGGACGATCCAAGCTCTACGAATTTACCGGGACGCTGGCGACGGTACAGAGTTGCAGATTGACTTTCCCGATGGAACCACCTTCACATGTTGCTTCAGCGTCAAGCCTGCTCTAGAGGCAAATCTGATCCGACCCGGAGTCGGTCATCCGGAGTTGATTCAGGCTTATGACCTCCGTCAAATTGGCGGCGGGGATGCTTAACCGGCGCTCATGGCGTCCGACAGTTGGCTGAGCTTGAATATGCACGTCCTGCTTTCGTATAGGTTTTTGATCTTCCGCAGGCTCTGAAAGTGTTCGACACACTCATCACGTATGCCGGCGCGGAATAGACCCTGGACGAAACTTCGCTCGACACTTGGCCACGATGGTCATAGGTTTACACCAGATAGGTGCTCCTATGACCACTGCTAATGACTTGATGTTGCGATCCTCAACCTGGAGCCATGAAGCCTTTGCGATGGCTAATCAAGCAAAGGTCCTTTCGGGCAACAAACTTGAACAGCTTGTTGTCCGCCTACAGCGGCACTCTGGCCGATCCAAGGAAGCCTGTTGGCGTTTCATCATTCAGCATGGACTCAAAAGCAAGACTGAGTACCGTCGGTGGAGTGAAGCCGAGTTTGAGACGGTACGCGAGGAGTTGGTAAAGAAGTCCGTCGACGAGGTCGCGCAGAAGCTGAAGCGAAGCCCGAAGGCAATCCGGAACATGTTGAGAAGGAATCATCTCAGCCTGCGAGAGATTCGTTGCGATCTCTTTTCTGTGGAGAGTCTGGCCACAGTGCTTCACGTTCGCAAAACTGAAGTCCTTTTCTGGATCGATCAGAAATGGCTTGATGCCTCGATCGTCGAGCGAGGGAAGCGGCGTTTCTTTCTCATCACGCCAGAATCGCTCTCGCTGCTCTACAAGAATCATCAGCCGGACCTGCTCAGACGGGGTATCAGGAACTTGTCTCTCTTTGAGGCTTACCTCCAATACTGCTTTTCCCCTAAGCACACGGTCGGGGAGCAACTGCTCGATGTACGACGGGACAAACGGGAGCGGGCTGCATTTGCCGCCGCGACATCGACAGACCCTGACGACGTCGAGAAGGAAGACGAGCCAACTGAGTCGCTCGGGCACTACCACGCAGACTTGGCCGCCTTTGAATCGGAAGGCGGGAAAGGAGAAGACTCTTATGAGTGAAGTTTGCCCGCACTGCGGCCGCAGTAGAAGCATGCCTTCGATCTCTGCGAGCGAGGTGTTCTTGAATATCGCTTGCGCCATTCTCCTTCTATCGGCTTCAATCCTGATCTATCGGGTCGCCGGCCATTGGCTTGATCTGCAGATGCATAAGATAAGTGATCGTATGGTTTGGAGAGAGCCGCTTCAGAGTTGGGATTGAAGAAGCGACGCGGAGGCGCCGGCACGGAAGCAAAGGCGTCTTCTTCAGAACACGCACCTGAAAGGACAAATGTGCTTTGCTCGGACAGCGCGCCCTGGCACGTGAATCGCGGCCCTTGCCGACCCGCCGAGCTACTTGTGCGACTCTAAGTCCAGCCCTTTGATGACGCGTGCATCTCCCTGCTTGTATTGGAGCAATGTGGCAGATGCCTTCAATGCGATTACGAACCTTAATTCAACGACGATGTCATCATCGAAACGGAGGTTCACGTTGAGTGTGTCGTCTGTTTGATAGATATATAAACCTCTTATGGTCTTTCCTTGAGCACGCTAAGAGAAACGGCAATGTAGCCACTACCGGATGGAACCAAACGATTGGACATAGAACCTCATTGAATGTACTTCTGAGACTCTGCAACGGTCTCGATCTATAGAAACGTGTCGGGTGGGGTCTGGGTCGGCCACTGCGCGAGGTAGCGAGTGCCATTCGGTTTCACGTCCGCAGACGGCCTGACTCATCTCTCAACGGCGAAGGATATGGACGGCCGCCCGATGAGAATTTCATTTCCCGCTTTCTCAGGGTAGATGACATCACCGACTGCGCAGCTTCGCGTGGCGCCTGAGCTATAGCACCTCAGCCCACTCAGCCGATAGCGCCTCAGCCTGCTGCAAGACGGTTTGTACGGCAGCGTCCTGAAGGTCTGGGGGGTATCCATACTTGCGTAGGATTCGCTTCACGGTGACTCTGATTCGCGCACGCGCAGCGTCCCGGTGCATCCAGTCCACCGAGATGTTTCTCCGCACGCTTACAAGAAGTTCGTGGGCGATTACCCGCAGGGTCGGCTCGCTCATAAGATCTCGAGCACTCCTGTTGTTCGCCAATGCGTCGTAGAAAGCGACTTCATCTGGACTAAGGGCGCTTTCCTCGCCTCGCGTTCGCGCAACACGGATGTCTTTCGCAAGCTGAATCAGGTCTTCGAGCACCTGGGCGGTCGTGATCGCATTGTTGTGATATCGGGCGATAGCGTCCTCCAGGCGTTCCGAGAACGCCCGAGCCTGAACGATGTTTCTGCTGGATTGAGAGCGCACCTCGCCGTTGATCAGCTTCCGTAAGGCTTCGAGCGCAAGATTCTTCTTGTCCAGTTCGCGAACTTCGCGGAGGAAGTCGTCGGAGAGAATAGAAATATCAGGCGTATTGATACCAGCCGCCTTCATGATGTCGATAATCTCGGTCGATACCACTGCCCGGCTGATGATCTGACGAATTGCAAACTCGCGTTCGGCCGCATTATGGCCAGCCGAAAGGCTCGTTTTCACCATCGCCGATCTTATCGCCTGAAAAAACCCGACCTCATCACGGATTTCGCGCGCCTCGTCCGTTGCTGCGGCCAAGGCGAACGCCTTGGAAAGCGCTAGCACCGCATCGGCATAACGCCTATGGACCAGCCTTTTCGCTTCTTCTGATTCCTCGCGCTCTGCCTCGCGCTGCTGGTTTGTAAGTATCCAGTCGATGGCTCCGGCCATAATCACAAGTCGTTCGTGGGACGTCGCTTGTTCGGCTAGTGCGGGCCGGTAGTCGAATCCTCCTGTTTCCGGCCAGAACATGTCACGAACGATTCCGTGCTTTTCCATAAGGACAGCAACAGCATGAGCCTCGTCGATCCCGACTTCTTCACGATCTGCGCTTGAGTATTGGCTTAGAGCTTCCTTCAGATCCTGAGCAATGCCGATGTAGTCAACGACGAGACCAGCCGGCTTATCGCGAAAAACCCTGTTGACGCGTGCGATTGCCTGCATGAGACCATGGCCTTGCATCGGCTTATCTATATACATCGTGTGCATGCACGGAGCATCGAAGCCGGTAAGCCACATGTCGCGAACAATGACGAGTCTGAGGGGATCGTCTGGGCGCTTGGCCCTTTTTGCTAGGAGTTCACGGCGCGATTTCTGGCGTCTCCCGATGTGCTGTTGCCAATCCTCAGGATCGGCAGACGACCCCGTCATCACAACCTTGATCGTTCCTTCGTCATCCTCGTCGCTGTGCCATTCGGGCCTAAGACGAACGATTTCCTTATAGAGCGCCACGCAAATGCGGCGGCTCATGCAGACGATCATCGCCTTGCCTTCCAGAGCAGCCATCCTGTCTTCGAAGTGCTTGATCAAATCACTTGCGACCAGTTCGAGCCGCTTGTCAGAGCCGACCAAGGCCTCGACCGCTGCTAGTTTTTTGTTGATACGCTCTTGCTCCTCGCTATCTTCCCCCTCCAACACTTCGGCAATTTGGGCGTCGATTTTTGGTCTTTCCTCTTCGATCAATTCGATCCGAGCAAGCCGACTTTCGTAATAGATTGGCACCGTTGCACCGTCTGCAACAGCACGACTAATGTCGTAGATGTCGATGTAGTTTCCGAACACGACCGGTGTATTCACGTCGTCTTTCTCAATCGGAGTTCCTGTGAACCCGATGAACGATGCATTCGGAACTGCGTCGCGAAGATATTTCGCAAAGCCATACGTTATTGCGCCCGTATCAAGCGCAATTTTAGCCTTGAATCCATATTGGCTTCTATGAGCCTCATCGGCGATGACGATCACATTGCGACGGTCCGTCAACAACGGGTATGTCGTTGCGTTCTCTTCGGGAGTGAACTTTTGAATGGTCGTGAAGATCACTCCGCCGGCAGGTCTATCCAGCAACGTTCGCAGATGCTCGCGGTCTTCGGCCTGTTGAGGTGTTTGGCGGATCAGGTCACGGCACATGCCGAACGTTGCGAACAGCTGATCATCCAGATCGTTCCGATCTGTAATGATGACAAGTGTCGGGTTTTCCATCTGCGGGTGCTTGATAACCTGGCCCGCATAGAAGGCCATCAGAAGGCTCTTTCCCGAGCCTTGCGTGTGCCATACGACGCCCACACGCCTATCCCCTTCCAGGCTAGTCGCTTTGAGCGTGCTTTCCACGGCATGCCGGACCGCATGGTACTGATGGTATCCGGCCAAGATCTTGTTCATCCCTGTTGGCGACTCTCCGAATACGATAAAGTGCCGGATTAGATCAAGGAAGCGCCGCTTTTCGAACACGCCTAGCAAAAGGGTTTGAAGTTCAGGCATACCTTTTGCTACGATTTCGTTGCCGTCTATGGTTCTCCATGGCATGAAGCGCTCGGGATCTGCCGTGAGAGAGCCAATCCTTGCCTCAAGACCGTCCGAGATGACCAGCAATGCGTTAGTACGGAAGAGGGATGGTATCTGATCCTTATAATTCTGGAGTTGGTTGAACGCGCCACCAAGCGTCGCATTCTCATCGCCGGGATTCTTTAGTTCGAGTATCGCCAGCGGAATACCGTTAACGAAGATAACGATGTCGGGGCGTTTCGTTGCCTTGCCTTCGATCACGGTGAATTGATTGACCGCCAGCCAGTCATTGGCTCCAGGATCATCGAAGTTAATTAGCTTGACCTGTTCGCCTCGGATCACACCGTCTTCGCCGTAGAACTCGACGTCGATACCTTCGACAAGCGCTTTATGGCTTCGACGGTTCTCTTCGATTAGGGATGGGTTTTCTGCGTGCCGCACTCGTCGCAACGCATCCGCCTGTGCCTCTGAGGGGATTGCCTGATTCAACAGAGACACGGATCTCTTGAGCCGATCCAGCAGTAGCACGTCCCCATAGGTAAACCGCTCCTGAGCCGGACTGTCGGGTGCGATCTCTGATGCGTTCGCCACCGAGTAGCCGAGGCTCTCTAGCCAATGCAGCGCGGCTTCTTCAACATGACTCTCGACGATATGTTTCATCATTCTTCCGCCTCGATTGGCAACTGAGGCGCAGACCGGGCGGCATTCAGGGCTTCGATGTATGCCTGGCGATCCATTTGGTACAGGAATCGACTTGCATTCGTACTGATTTCAAGGAAATCTTTACCGGGTAGCGTCACGCGGACGGAAAGGTTACCGTCCTCTTCTATTTCTGCGTCAAGACGCATAGCATCGTCGATCAGCTTATTGAATTTTTCGAACCGCTCGTATGGCTCCCTGGATAGGCCGAGGTTGAGATCACTTTCAAGGTAAGCCTGATGGAGGAACGCGACGATTGCATCCGCGGATAGGACGGCGGCGCGGCGATGGTAAACCGAGAGTCGTTCGATGAAGCCTTCCCGGCCGTGGCTAACCGGCCCGGCCTCGTTCCGAAGATCGCCGATTGTCTCAGTGAGCTTATGGTGTTGCGATACCAGCTTTTGGAACGCTAAATTTCGAACATCGCCCAGCTTCAGCGTGCGTACAGCCGTGCTCACCCACGTTCCGAAGGACGGCAGTTTTTCCTGAGGCTTAACGGATTGCGCAGGGTCGTCAAGTTCATCGACGATAATCCGGCAGACGACTTCTACAGTGGCCTTCGCGCAATCGATGCAAGCATCGTTATCTTCGTTGAAGCTCTTCTCCAGAGCCTCGAAGGTCTGTTGTAACATCGGCGCGCCGGGCCAATGAGCGCAGCATTCTCTGATCGCTGGGTACCAATCCAACGTCATGATGCCCTCACAAGTGGTTCTAAGACAGCCTCTCCGGACATGAGGACGGGAAGCAACATGTCCCGCATATTTGCCAGAGCTTGACTCTCGACTTCGTTCGCACGAATTTGCTCATAGAGCGGACGAATCGCCCTATCAAATTCACTCAGGAGCTGCTCAGAAGCAACGATGACTGGCAAAGGGCGGAAGTTCGTCTTGCTGATCTCTTGAAATGTCGAGCCGTTTGATTGCTGGAGTATGGCGTCCATGTTTGCACGAAGCCATTGCCACACGAAGAGGTTAGAGAGGCGTCCCTCGCACTTCATAGCTATAAAGCCTTGGTTAACTGCCACGGGGCATTCTGCAATAGCTATATAGCCTATAGGCGCGCGCGAGGACAGCAGCACCGCACCCACCGGTAAAAGTCCCGAGCTGATTTTGTCGAGCCCTGCCGCAGAAATCGTTCTTTCAGTCGACAGAAGAACCGGCGTTTTCAGACGAGATAAGTCTTTCGGAGTAGCCCAATTGATTCCGCCGCCCCAATATTCTGGATTAGACGTAGGCGGTGTTCCTCCGCCGACGCAATTCGTTTCGATACCAATCTTCGACGCTTCCCAACCCTCAGGTTTTCCGTATGCGTCGAACTTTGCAGGAAATAGAGACCATATACTCTCCGACAGATACCCAGGTTGTCCTTCGGATTTGGCTCGCACTGGTCCAAAGTCTACGAACCATTCCCTGAACAATGAAGATGCGACCGCTTCCATCGTCTTGTTCATTTGCTGGTTGAGATTGATCTTGTCTTCAATTGCTCCGAAAAACAAACCAAGTTCAACTTGGACGGAGGGATCAATGTCGGGCACGCTCACAGACTCAAGCAGATCTGTCGGCAGTCGCCCTGTTCCATGACCAGCAGATTCGACGCTGTCGAGGAGGTCTTTTTTTCTAGCAACCAGAGCGAAGTAAAGAAATCTTCCGTCGACGCCTTCTTTGGGAACCAGGGCTTTGATGTCCTGATTGAATGTCAATGCTTCTTCGGATCGTATGATTCTGATTTCGTTGTGTAGCGACATGCCACGCACAGCGATGAACACAGCCCCTGCTGGTGCCAACCGTGTCCCGTTTCCTATGGCACTTTCCGACACGCTCTCTTCGGTCGATCCATTCCATAGACCCATATCTTTGGGCGTAAGCCATGGAATGTTGCCTCCCCAAAAAGATGGCTCTGATTTACTCGGGGTTCCTCCGGAATAAGGCTGCGCAATCTTGCTGAGCGGGATTACGGAGTATCTATTCATTGATCCTCACTCGGTTAAGACTTGACCTAATCTGCTGAGCCAGCGATTCGCCAAGACTAAATTGACCGTCCAGCTCATTCGTAAGTGCGACGAATCGTTCCGCGAATGGTACAGAATCGTCCTCGACTTCGACGGAACCGACGTATCGACCTGGCGTAAGGGAGTGATTGCGTTCCCGAATCTCCGCTATGCCTGCCGACTTACAGAAGCCCAGAATGTCCTTGTACACGCCTGCATCCGGCTCTCCCCTCCAGGCATGGTAGGTGTTGGCTATTCGTGCTATGTCTTGGTCGGAAAACTCGCGCCGAGTCCTGTCTACCATGTGGCCGAGTTTTCGCGCGTCGAGAAAGAGCGTTTCATTATTGCGCGCTCGGAACCCGTGGTTGCTCTTGTTCTTCGCCATGAACCACAGACACGCTGGTATCTGAGTCGAATAGAACAGCTGTGGCGGAAGGGCGATCATGCAATCGATAACGTCGCCTTCGATCATCGCTCTACGAATCGAGTCTTCGCCGCCTTGGGTAGATGACATCGAACCATTTGCTAGAACAACACCAGCCGTTCCTTCGGGCGCGAGGTGCCAGAGGATGTGCTGAAGCCAGCCATAATTTGCGTTTGTGGCAGGCGGCACACCATACTTCCAGCGCGGGTCTTCACGTAACCGTTCGCCACCCCAATCCGAGACATTGAAGGGAGGATTAGCCATTATGAAGTCGAAGCGTTTGTCCTTCAGTTCATCCTTTTGGAAGCTGCCTTCGTTGTTCCAGCGGATATCGGCGTCAATGCGACGCACAGCCAGGTTCATCTTGCAAAGTCGCCAGGTCGTGTAATTGCTCTCTTGACCATAGATTGCAATGTCGTCCCGGCGTCCTCCGTGATCTTCCACGAACCCTTCCGACTGAACGAACATGCCTCCTGATCCGCAGCACGGGTCGTAGACTCGACCTCTGAATGGTTCAAGCATTTCGACTAGGACACGCACAACAGAGCGCGGCGTGTAGAACTCGCCGCCTCTTTTTCCTTCTGAGCCCGCGAAACTTCCGAGGAAGTATTCGTAGACGCGGCCAAGGATGTCATGGGCTTGATCGTCAGGTCCACGGAGCCGGATGCCGGAGATGAGATCGATCAACTCACCAAGCATCACCTTATCGAGCGCTGGGCGATTGAAGTCCTTAGGCAACACGCCTTTGAGCGACGCGTTGTTCACTTCGATGGCACCCATTGCCTCATCGATAAGCTTGCCGATGTTCGACTGCTTGGCGTTCGCCTGCAGATTGGGCCACCGAGCTTCCTTCGGCACCCAGAAGATGCTGTCGGCCAGATACTCGTCCGGATCTTCGGCAGCTGCTGGATCTTCGGCTAGAAGCAGCTCACGTTTAGTTTCGAAGGCGTTTGAGATGTGGCGGAGAAACACAAGCCCGAGCACGACGTGCTTGTAGTCCGACGGTTCCAGATTCTTGCGGAGCTTATCTGCAGCGGAGAACAGATCTGCCTCGAAGCCGAGGTTTCCTCCGTTGGGCGTAGCTGTTTTCCGATTGGCTTCAGCCACGATCTTTCTCCTTTAGCGCTGCGAATGCGTGTTGGACGAGTTCGTTCATATGAACACCCTTTTGGGCGGCATAGACCTTGAACTCTCTTCGGAATTCGCTGGGGACCCGAAAATTGAGAGGCACAAGGACGTGCTCAGAGGAAGATGCGACGGGTTTCTGCCGTTTCGGCGATGATTGCGGCTGAGCCATAGTCTTTAGCCACCGTAGTCTTCATGAACGCTTGAACGCAATCTATGTTTGCGTGAAAGAACGCTAGCGTTCAGATTTCTGTGGAAATGAAGTACCTAACCAGAAGAGGAGCCGTTCGATTCTCTCCATAGGTAAATTCGCTTTCTATTCGCCTATACTACCTGACATGGACGAGAATCCGTCGAGCAACGCGAGGGAGGAACGCCGAGATCGCGAACGCTTTGCGTCCACCATCGTGTTTGCAGCAGCGATCATCGCATCCTTGGCTGTCGCGAGATCAGGACATCGCATTCGCTTCGCCTCGCCTCGCCTCTATTGCGTAGCAGGTCATGCGCGCCTCTGAGTCGCAGATTACGCCCATGACCCAATCGTCCTGACGTGCGGAACAGTAATGGAACACTAAGGCGCAGCTACGCATCGCCTCAAGCAAACATCGGCCGAGTTGGTGTCCACTAAAACCCTTAGAAGCAGCGACGTATGACAGAACCAAACGCCTTACGCTATCCAGCAGACGGCCCAGAATGCCCATACCTCTGATTCAAGCCACCCGCAGATGATAGCCGCGACGCACTTCAGCTCCGGCAACCTGCTCGTGGCGCATCGAAGCTGCTTTGATCGCCTCGGTATCGGGCTTCGTCTCCTGGACGCAAGCTGCCATGTCGCGTTCCAACTCTTCTGGCAGACAGGAAAGCACCGTCTGCCAGAGAACGCCATTGATCTGTGCCTCAATCTTGCGGTAGGCCGTCGGCAAGATTGACTCGTCGAGGATGCGAACGGAATCTTGGCTGTTCTTCTGGATTCGCAGGGCGAACTCCCGGCCTTCAATCTTTCTGAGGTCCCGGCTCATTAGATAGAAAAGAACCATTGACTTGGTCCGGTCGACCTTATTCGCTGTCGCGCGCGCCCGTTCGCCAAGCCGCGCAGCTTCAGCCCGGCAGAACTGTTCGCGGGCCTCCATCATTCGCACAAAGCGACCGATCCGATCGACTTTTTCTCCGTGCGCTGCGCAAAACTGCCGGAAGCGTGACAGCAACTCTTCAGAGGGTTCTCCCTCAGCCTCGACCTGCGCCTCGATCTGCTCGATCAGGCTATCTAGTTCGCAGTCTATTTCGAACAAGGAACGGAATCCCACGACATTCGTCACCACTAAGCTCCTTAGAGTGTCTTTACGCTGTCACCTATAGGTGGACAGGTGGTTTCATGCAGCGATTCTCTGAGGGACGGCGAGGCTCCTCGCTGCCCGATAGGCGAGGACGTCGGCCCGACTCTGCCACCGATGCCCGTTATGTCCTCGCAGCCATCTCCATCGAATGTCAGAGGCAAGATCGAGTTGGAGGAGTTGGAGCCATAGATCTCGGTGCTGAACTGCGACACCGCGCCGGTTGCGCCATCCCTGGCTCTGCCAACGAAAGACAAAGCTGCGCATGCCGAGGATCAGAAGTTCGGAGTCCGAGTACAAGTGAATCCGTGATCCAGTTGGTGTCGAGCGGAGAGCTTCGACCGCCGCCAAAAGTTCCATCTCCGAGATATCGGTCCAAGGGAAGGCCCCAGACATGTCTCGCAGTTGGTTGCCGTCGATGACCACGGCACCCCAGCCGCCAGGCCCGGGATTACCGATGGCCGAGCCATCCGTGAAAATACGAATGATTCTCTCCATGTTGAATCTCCTCATAATCCCACTGGAAGAAATTAGGCGGACTGCATCGGAACAACTTGTCCGAACGGTGCCCGCCGGCCTCCGGTGGACGCCCAGAGGACTGGGTATGCCGGTTCCGAGTCTGGGAAAGTTCCATAGAGATCGGTCAGGAAGACGAGCGTTTGCGGGCGAACACTGTGCTCGTCGAGCCACTCGAAGCAAGGACCGAACTCTGTACCCCCGCCGCCGACTGGGCTGAGCGAAACACGCTGCCCGGCCTCAAAGGTCTCGGCCTTAGTGACCGTCGCATCGAAGTAGAGAACGTAGACGCGTTGCGGCCGTTGGCCTTCAAGGATCGAGCGGACTTCGGCCTCGAACAGGCGCAACTGCCGCGAGTTCACCGAGCCCGAGCAATCGACAGCGATCGCAACCTCGCCTACACCTTCCCGTACCACTCCGGGGAGGTAGAGTCCCGTCCAGATGTGGCGACGGTTGGGACGTATCCAGCTGTAGTCCGCAGGCGTGGTCTCGGACCACGTCCGGCGCAGCAGCTCTCGCCAGTCGACAGCTGCCTCGGCCGCTCCATCGAGCGAGCGCTCCATGCCCGCGGGAACTTTGCCAGCCTGCTTTGCGAGGGTGACCGCCTGGTTTACGGCGATGCTCCACTCCCTTGCCTGCTCCTCGACGGTTGGAACTTCCTCGTTCGCCGCAGGCACATCCAGCACCTGCCCGATTCCACCTTCTGTGACCGGGGCCGACGGTTCGCCGAAATCATCCGGAGAGACATGAGGAGCAGCAGTTCCGTCTCCTCCGCGTTCGTGCGTGTCGTCCCCAATGCCAGGCTCTTGCTCTGCGTCGGTCTGGAGCTGGTTGTAGATCTGTTCCGCGCTCATCTCGCGGAACCGGTCGTCGACCAGAACTCCCTCCGGCAGGTGAAGGCCGGCGTCGAGCAGGATCGGGTTGATGGCATAGTCGCAGGCCTCATTCCAACGCTCTTGGTTTCGTCCAGAGCGGCGCACATGATGCTGCAGTCCCGGATGCAGCACCTCGTGCGCCAGAACCCCGCAAAGGGTCGCAGCATTGAGCGTGTCCACGAAGTCGGGGTTATAGAACAGCGAGACGCCATCCGTGGCCATCGTCTTGATCGACCGGCTCTCCCGTCCCTTCAACCGGAAAAGAAGAGAGCCGAAGAAGGGATGATCCAGCAGTAGAGCGGTGCGCGCCTTCTGAAGGCGTCGTTCGATGGTCGTCTGGGCCTTCATGCGACTGCTCCCATGTAGGCAGACATATGCTCGAAGATGCTGTCGACGCTCGGTGGTGGCTCTACCTGCGAACCTTCGCTAGCGTCGCGGTCCTGCAAGAGTCCGTCCATCTGCGCTACGATATTCGCCGCATCTGCTGCCGTGGTGACGCGCAGGAGGTCGTGCTTCTTGAGGTCCTGCGCGGAGTAGTTGCAGAGCCGCTGCTTGATCTGCTCTGCGAACCGATTCAGGTCTTCATCGCCCTGCACATTCAAGCGCGGGAGAATCTCCACCAAGTCGAAGACGTTGGTCACTAGCGACGCGTGAAAGCGTGACTCCGGTTCGTTCAGCCGGTCCACCATGTGTGAAACGACTTCGCGCATCCTCTTCCACAAATCCTCCGTGCCGCGAGCCAACGATTGGCGCACATTCGCGTCGATCTCACGGGAGACACGTGCCTGCTCCTCGGCCGACATCTGGACTCGGAAGTCCGCGCCCGAGGGGATCGGCAGGATTTCGAGCTTCACGCCGAACTTCGTCCGCAGCTTCTCGGCGGAGGGATAATCCTCCTCCCTGAACAGCCCGTTCAACTCCGGGCGCACCTGGTCGATGTATTCCGGATAAACGGCAAGAAAGCTCTTTACTCCCTGCTCAAAGCTCGCCTCGAACTCCCGCGTCCGCTCCATCAGCTCGAAGTAGAAGTTCGATGGCAACAGGCGAAAGCCCTCGTCGGACCAAGGCAGAGTGATCTTGTAGAAGTGCTGCCGTATCTGGCCAGCCAGCGTCCGCAGGTCATCCAGCTTGTTGGCACCACGCAGAAGCTGCTTGTTGTAGCGTCCGGCGCTCTGATGCGCTCCATGCTGCTGAGCAACGTCGCGACTGATCTTGCGGTCGTGTTTGACGGCAGTCCAGATGCTAATGTGGACGGCCGCGAGCATAGCGCGTTCGGTAATCATTGCAGTACCTCCCGGTATTCCACGCCGAATCGAATGAACTCCGGCGTGTGGGTAATTGCCGCCTCTCGTGCGGCGGCGTCGCGGACGGCCATGACGCGCATCTCGGTCGGCATTCGGTCGAGATAAGTCAGCCCCCTGCCGATGGAGTTGTCGGTCAACACTCGGCCGAGCGCGGTGGCGACGGCGATCTGTGCGGAGGTCTCAGTGGGGACGACCGCAGTCGTCGGATTGAGGAGAATTTCGTCGATTGAGGGCAACTGACGGAACTGCCTTAGAAACCCGATAAGCTCCGAAGCCGCACCTTGGCCGACCGTACCGTCGAGCAATTGCGCCTCGAATCCGCTGGTCCCAGAAAGTAGTGCCGCGTTCCGACGTTTGGCGACCCCGGAGAGAACATTCGAGGCCATCTCCCAAGATCGCGGAGTGGGCCACGCGTTGGCATCGGCCGCCGTATCGCCCACGTGCAGCAGTTCCGGCTTCAGCCTCAAGAAGGCGATGATCTCAGGACGTATGCGTGCCTTGACTGCCCACTTGCACCAATCGTCCAAGTCAGCCTCGAGTTCGAGGTGCACGAAACGGTTGCGCAACGGACGCGGCATCGCAAAATGGACGCCCCGCTCCGAGGCTGGATTGCCGGCGGCGATGACGACCCATCCCTCCGGCAGCACGTATTCGCCGAGCTTACGATCGAGCACAAGCTGATAGCAACCGGCCTGGGTCATCTGGGGAGCGGAGGTGAGTTCGTCGAGGAAGAGGATGCCCTTGCCGGTGGTGGGCAGAAACTTCGGCGGCACCCATTCGGTCTGGTCCGCTGCAATGCGAGGTAGACCCCGTAGATCGACTGGATCGAGTTGCACGGCTCGTACATCGAGGAAGCTGAAGTCGAGGTCGGCTGCGACCTGCCCGACGATCTGCGATTTCCCGACACCGCACGGTCCCCAAATATGCAGGGGCACACGCTCGCCAACAAGCGCATGAAGCGCTTCATAAAGCTTGGAGGGTTTCATGGATTGTCCTTAGGTGGGTTCGAGGAGCGGCGCTCAAGCTGCGATTGGGAGGAACTCTCTGGAAGCGAAGGGTGGGCCGATGCTGCAACGGTAGCTGGTGCCTCCAGCCTTCCCAGCGCACCTTAGGGTCTGCTTCGCCATTCTGACAAACGGGAGCAAATGGGTTTCGAGGTCCGCATACTTGTCTGCGTGCTCGTCGCCTCTAGCGCTGTGATCACTGCAACTCTTGCATCTGGCAGCGCCGGACGAAGGCGTCCTCCAACCTACTCGATCAAGACTTTCAGATCTGTAGCCAGCACCATTACGAGATCATGTATGACGCCGTTCTCCGTCAGAGGAACAGAGACGTCGGCGGGACGAAGCTCGGTTGTTCCGATTCTTGTTCCAAAGAGAACGAACGCCTTCGCGCGATCATCCTGCCGGCTAGTCCACAGCAAACCCTGCGCTTGAGGATATTGGGTATACAGCTGCTCGGCCCATTTCCTCGTTTCGGGATAGTGCGTCTTGGTCGTATCGACGAGGTCATGGGGGTGGACACCGAGTCGCCTCAAGCCGACCTTGCTGAGGTCAATAAGCTCAAAATTCGGGATGAAGACTAGTGTGGAGATGAGTTTGCTTTCCAGCCTGCTTACCGAAACCCTCTTAAATCCGGGCTTGTAAGGGACATCATAAAAGACGGTTTCCATAAGCGCGCTTTGCGGCGTGGTGGCCGCATAGAGTGTGGGGATCACCTCTCCGGCAGAATCGTGGATCGGACTGAAGCGCGCGTTTCCCAGTGGGCTGGCATTGAACGAGTCAACCGCGTACGCCTCATTGTGAACGCGGTACATGATCTCGCCCGCACCCCATGTGACCAATTTGGCGTCGAGCGATCCAGCAGGCGGCGCCTTACCCGGCGCCGCTTTAGCCATGCTGCACTCCAGCGACCTCGTCCTCCGCCGCTGCGATCACGCGATCAGGATCGACGGCCAACACATCCCGCGGTCGCTCGTCATCGAGAAAGCTATTCAGTGCAGCAAACCAGAAGGCCAAACCCCATCCATCCTTGGCCTTGCCGAAGATACGGAGAATCTCCGCCATTTGCTTACGGGGACGGTAGTCGTCCGGATTAAGCGCATACAACGGGAAGTAGTCGTCTCTCCCATGCTGAATCGCAAAGATGTCCCGGTTTCGCTTCCACTTGTTCGGCTGCACGCTCGGATTGATGGTGCTGAACCCGGCGAGCTTCGCTATCTCGGCCGCGGGAAGAAAGTCACCGCTGTTAAGGATGTCCGTCTTGGCGTCGATGAGCATGCGGGCCTGCTCTCGCGTCGCCTTCGAAGGTGCCACATCCGTCAGGAAGATGCTGACGAATTTCTTCAGGGTATCCGTCTGCCGCTGCTCGATGAGTTGCGGAAGGAACTCGGCTACGCGCTGAAAGACACTTTCCGCTGCCGCCACCTGCTCGTCGTCCGCAAAGCTCACCGCCACCGTTCGCCGATTTGGGGACTTGTGGAGCAATGCGATGACATCCTGGCCGGTGCCGCTCATTACCAGCGGCGTAACCTGCTCAATTTGCTTGACATGAGACATCGAGAGCACCTCCTTCAGTAATCGTGCGTATTCAGATTATCGCATCTTTCCCGATAATCAAAATCATCTCCCTCTCTTTCCGATTGCCTCCGCGAGCGGTTTGGGCCAATTGGCGGGATCGTTCCTCAGTACGCTGCCTGGGTCATCTTGCCCGCTTGTACGTTGGAAGTCCGAGCTTTCTTCAGTTGGAGTGCCCGATCTTTTGTGCCGTTGGAAGAGTTAGTGTAGCGCAGCTATTTCTGAGTTCAAGTAGCCGCCGTCGGGGGTGTGG
>CAXTEE010000026.1:0-17181 GCA_964243375.1 uncultured Acidobacteriaceae bacterium
TCACCGGCCTCGCCACCGCCCCCGTGACCCTGCCCGAGGAAAACGGCGGCCCCACCGATGGCAGCGCCAGCCTCTCCGCAAACGACCGCGGCTTCTCCTCCCCCGACTTCCTCACCCGCGCCTCCGCTCTCTACACCATCACCGAACTCGACCCCACCAATCCCACCATCTCCCCCGCCCCACCCGCCGAGATCGCCGCCACCGCCGCCACCAAACTCCTCGCCACCCTCAACGCCACGACCGGCCACGCCTTCATCGCCGTCACCCTCGACGGCAACTATCTCCTTCAGCCGAAACCTGACGCCGTAGCCCCCCTCCTCGCCCAACTCTCCCCCAAGCAGCGCCAGCTCGAGGTCGTCGAGCTCCACACCGTCCTCCTCGACCACCTCCTAGGCCTCACCCCCGACCGCATCCGGGCCACCGGCAACATCAGCTACGTCCGCGACGCCGCCGAAGCCGTCGCCTCGGTCCAGACCGGCGCCGCCAACCTCGCCTTCCTGATCAAACCCATTACCCTCGACCAGCTTAAGGAAGTCTCCCTGTCCGGAGAAGTCATGCCCCAGAAGTCCACCGACTTCTACCCCAAACTTCTCAGCGGCCTGGCCATCTACGCCCTCGACTAGCCCGCAAGAGCGGCAACCCTGGCTCTCGCAGCCCTCCTTCCGTCCTAGTGCCCGGGATGCTTGCGATCATGGCTGATAAGCGACTGCCGAATCGTAGCGAGCTCCGCCCCGCTTATGGAAGGCTGGGCGTCGTGCAGCTTGGAAAGGAACCAGTCCAGCTCCTGAGGACTCTCCGGGTACCCAAGATTGCCGCCCGGGTCGCTTCCTTGCACCGGCCGAATTGAGTTGAACACCAGCGCTCCCGAAGGCTTGAGGACTGCCAGAAAAGGCAGATTGATCTCCTTGCTCCCCAGCGAGGCCATGTATGCCTGCGCCCCCGGCGTCTCCTGATGCTTGCTGTCTCCAACATTCTCCGCCGCATCCAGATCCACGATGACAAAACGTGGATCCATGATGGCCTTGACCGGTGGGTCCGCCAGCACCGCGTCCACAAGGTGACATGGTCCACACCACGAGGCGCTGAACTTGACCAGCACCTCCTTATGCTCCCGCGCCGCTTGCTTCTTTGCCCGATCCATAATCGTCTTGGTGTCAGCTGACGCACTCGCTGGTGGCGCATCGGCCCCGTTCGCAAGCAACGGAATACGTTGCAGGGAAGCAATCTCCTGGGCTCGTAACTCAGGCAGAGCGAGCTGCGACGCCACCACGATCCACGAAAAGCAGCTCAGCCGAACAAACGACATCACAGAAATTGCCATCGAAACTCCCCGATTAAAGGTGCAGAGACAGATCGCCAGTCCACATCCTCACCGGCCTCCTCTAAAATACGTCGCCCTCGACTGGAAGTCCCTCCATTTCACCCACGCAAAAGGCCGAAAATCGCTCATCTTCGGCCCTTTGCACACCTGCCGTACACCTACTTCGCGGCTCCTGGAAAGTCCGCCGCCAGCGACTCTTCTTTCCACCCATCCAGATCCTTCTTCACCGTCTCCAGCTTCTTATAAGCCAGATCCAGCGCTGTCTTCCCCAGCACCAGGTGCAGCGGCGGATCATCCGACTCCACAGCCTTGATGATCATCTCGCCCGCCCGCACCGGATCGCCCGCCTGCTTCCCGCTATTCGCGTGCGTCTGCTGTCGCCGTTTGCCCGCCGTCTCGTCGTAGTCAGGGATCACCGTCTTTGACTCCAGAATCGATGAGCCCGACCACTCCGTCCGAAACGGCCCCGGCTCCACCACAATCACCTTGATCCCCAGCGGCTCCACCTCGATCTTCAGCGACTCCGACAGACCCTCCACCGCATACTTCGTCGCATGGTAGTAGCCCGTCGCGCCAAAGCTCACCAGCCCGCCAATCGATGAGAAGTTCACAATGTGCCCGCTCTTCCGCGCTCGCATCCCCGGCAGCACCGCCTTGGTCAGCTCCACCAGCCCGAAGAAGTTGGTCTCAAACAGCTTCCGAACCTCCTCATCCTCGCCCTCCTCAATCGCCGCCAGATACCCGTAGCCGGCGTTATTCACCAGCACGTCAATCCGCCCGAATCTCTCCTCCGCCTGCTCAACCGCCGCCTTGATCTCCTCAGGCTTCGACACATCCAGCGTCACCGCCAGCGCCGTCTCTTCATGCTCGGCCACCAGCTCCTTAACCTCATCCACCTTGCGAGCCGTCACCACCGCCCGCCACCCTCGCGCCAACACCAGCTTCGCCAGCTCCTTGCCAAACCCCTTCGAACATCCCGTAATCAACCAAACCGGCGATCCCTGCTCTGCCATTGTGTCTCTCCTTCATCGTTTGATGCACCCGCCCAGCGTCGACCCAACTATGGCCTAGCACTCTCTGGTATGCACTTCGCAAAGACATGGCCTCGGTTCTCAGCCTTTGCGCCTGTCTCATGCCAGCATGGACGAACACTGAACGCTCACATTCGAAGTTGCTGGCATGAGACTTCGAAGCGACGTTCTGCAAACAGGTATCGACCGGGGCTCTGCTATTGACTCGTTACCGTAATCCCAAACGGCGTCATCCCCGCCCCGATCGTCGAAGTGGCGAGCGGAACGAGTCCTCCCGTCTTCGTGATGGAGAACTGGTGAACGACGTTATAGAGGCCGCTCGGACAGTTGCTGCAAGCTTGCGGTACATACACAAAGCTGCCGGATGGATCGACAGCAATCTGGAAACCATAGACGCCTGAGTAGACCGCACCCACGGGAGTGAAGACACCGCCACTCAAGGAGTATGAGACCAGATCGTTGTTGTTCTCGATCGTGTACGCAAAGAGTCCATTCGGCGAGACCGAGAGGGTATAGGCACCATTGGGTTCTGCTTGAGCACTCGACTTCGAAAGGGTCAGAAGTCCAGAGATCGGGTCGATCCCATACGATCGCAGTGAGTAACGATCCGCTGCGTACAGATAGCTTCCACCAGGGTCGAGAACAATCCCTTCACCGAACTGAGAAGGTAAAGACAAGGTTTGCAGCAGGGAGAGTGCACCGGAGACGGCGTCGATGCTGAAGGTATACACGTTGAATAAGTCTTGCAGGTACAGACGACTTCCAGAAGGATGGATCGCCATTCCGATACCCGGAAGAAACTGGGCTCCCGCCGATCCAACGAGCAATGGTGCGCCTGTATCCGCGCTCAAGACTCCTGTTGAACTCAGAGTGTAGGAAACCATCTGATTTCCGCTGACACCGGGAAAGGCAACATTAGCTCCTGTCCGGTAGAGATAAAGGTGAGTTCCGGAAGGATCGATCACCATGGGACCGGGCTGGATCATGGTGTTGTACGGGGACGGACTAACCTCGGCAAGTGCCCCTGTCGTGGAATTGATCGCGTATACGTGCAGCATGAATACCGAATTGTCGTTAACAATCAGAAAACGATTTTTTGGATCGTGAATGATGACATAAGGATTCACTCCAACAGCAAAGGGAAAGCCGCTCAGAGAAGTTAGCTCGCCCGTTGATGGATCGACGGAGTAGCCAGACAGACTCGCTCCCTGATTGGCTGTGTAAGCGAACTTTGCCTTCGGTACTGGAGTAGAGCTCACCGGAGGCGAAGTGGGAGGAAGAGGAGTTGAAGCCGTTGGCGAAGACGCACTCCCGCATCCCATCAGGGTGCAAATCGAACAAAAGGCCAGAGGCTTAAACCAGCGGGAAAGATTACTCATACAGTTCGCTGCTGCAGCACCCCTCACATGACCCGCTTCTCCGGGATAGTACCGCATGGCTATTGCGCCCACGAGAGAAAACGAAGTGGTTACTCGCATGGCCGTATTTCCTGGGCTCCTCCGCTCGTCGTTAGTGATCTGCGAGCCGGATCAGAGTCCGCCCCTTACTCACCACCCTTAGAAAACTTCTTATTAATATCCGGCCAGAACTCCTTCACATACAGCGTCGCCCCATCCAGAATGATGTTCGTCAGCCACCGCTGCCCGGTCTTCGTCCACGTGTAGTACTGCCCCGGGTAGTACGCCGAAGAGATACCCGCTGCCGCTCCGGCACCCACAATCTCCGACACATTCACCGTCGGGCCGCCATCATCCTTGCGCGTAATGGCGGTGCGCGATGCCGCATACACCGACCGCTTCAAAAATCCCCCGTGCCCTAGCGTGTAGTACCGGCTGTCCTCATGCAGCACCGTCGGCAGAATCGACTCCACCAGCAGGTTCTCGTCCGCCTGATCCGCAAAGGTGTGCCAGTAGTACCGCGCATACCCCGCCGCGCCCTGGTGGAACGCCGGATACGAGTCCGTCGCCTGCGCGATCCCCGCCTGGATCCCCACAAAGATGAAGGCCGAGTAGTCAAAGCTGTCCGAAAGACCCGTCATAAACTTCTCCTTCGGTGTCTGCGGCGGCAACGTCACGCCCGCACTCACCGACCGGAAGTTCGGAATGATCCCCAGAATGCGTTTCGTCTGCTGCGGCCCCTCCGCCGCGGGCGTCTGGTCGCTCACCGCACCTGGCGCATCCGGCAGACTTCCCACGCTGGCCGGCGCCGAACTGCTCGACGAGACGTCAAGCCCGTCGCCGGCAGGCAGAGCCCACGCCGTCGTCCCCGCCATCATCGGCTCGTAAGCAGCCACCCCCTGCGCCTGCACCAGCGACGCCGATCCCAACACCACCACCCCAGCACACAAACTCTTCAACATCGTCCAGTGGCACTCCTCAGGCCGTCAAAAGCGAAACAAACCAACACCGCTTGAGCTCTCCGCCAAGGCAGACAGCCCTCACAGGTACCGCGGCACGTGCAGAGCGTCCCGCTACTTCAATCGATGCAGACTTAGACGTCTCGTAAGTGCATTTGGACGAACTTTGTCGTCAGCAACTCTTTAGCTCTCCACGGAAGTCCCAAACGGTCCTCGAGCCTGCGGCGCTGAAGGCAAAAACATTCCTCGCCAAAGAGGCGACGCGCAAGGCTCACCATCTCCCCTCGCGCGTCCCTTGTCCTTTACCGCGGGCGCCTACTGCGGACTCGCCACCCGGTCCTTCTCCGCCGTCGCCTTATCCTGCGCCTTGTCCGCGTTCTTCTGCGCCTTCGTACTCAGCGCCTTCCGCTGCGCCTTGTCGGCCTTGGCCTGCGCCTTATGCGCGTCCGCACTCTTCTTCTGCGCATCCTCATTCTGCTTCAGTTGAGCCTTGGTATCCGCCGTGTCCGTCGTCGCACTCTGGGCAAACCCCGAGCCCGTCAATGCCGCAGCTAGTGTCAGAACAGCACCATATCGATTGAGTCTCATCGTACGTTCTCCTCAGCACAGTTAGACTCCTCACTCCAACCCCCGCGTTGGCTCCGAACCCACCCTGGCTTGTCACTCCTCCCAAGGCGGGGGCCCGCATCTCGCCGGCCCCTCCAAGGAACAAGTACCAAGCGGTCGGTGTCTACAGGTCCATGCTTTACCTTCGAGCGCTGGCCTTTTTCTGGCGGCAGTCTTCCCATCCCAAGAGGTTTCCCAGACCCCAGCTGCCCTTCCATCCCGCCGTTGTCTCTTTGATAAGGAGGGACACGGCCATACAGAAGCCCTCCTCATTCCGCCAAACGTGGCGAGCCGCCATCTGCTCCACGCAAGTCCCGCAGTTCTTCCGGAAGGCACAAGCCAACCGTCCCATCACCCTGAGGTGCTCCTAAAGCTTGAGATTGACAGGAAGGCAGGGTTCAGGCCATAAGCGCTCTCCGTGGCCGCAGACACTAAGACCAGTGGCAGTCTCTGTCGCCAGGCAACACCAATACCGGCCATTTCTTCTGCGTGGCAGGGCCATACCTGTCGAGACGCAGGTCCTGGTTCACGTCACCGTAAGCCCCAGCCGGCCGGATCACGCCGAAGAGAACCCTCGGGGCGTTGAGAAGCCGTCCCTCCTCAATCCTGCACCGTACAATCAACACCTGAAGTGATCCCGCCGCGCCGCCATCTCGTCCTTCTCACCCTCCTCCTTCCCGCCGCCGCGCAGACTCCCATCCAACCCCCGGCTCCCGCAGCCCCGAAACCCACCCTCAACCACGCCATCGTCTTCGTCGATCCCGCCCACGGCGGCGACGATCCCGGAGCCCGTCTCATCAACACCGCCGGCGAGCCACTTCTCGAGAAAGACCTCACCCTCGCCCTCGCCAGCCGCCTCCGCTCCCAGCTCGCCTCCTTCGGCCTCACCGTCCTCACCACACGGGAGCCCGAGACCGTCGGCGCCGCCCCTGCACCCGCGCCCCCCACTCCCGATCAACGCGCTGGCATCGCGAACCACGTCCATCCCTTCGCCTGTATCGTTCTCCACGCCACCGGCACTGGCACCGGCGTCCACCTCATCACCTCCGCCCTCCCCTCCTCCACCTCGTCAGACACGCCAACCCTCATCCCCTGGGACTCCGCCCAGGCCAGCTTCCTCCCGCAGAGCGATCGCCTCGCCGCCGAGCTCTCCACCGCCATCGCCCGCGCCGGCATCCCCGTCCACAGCAGCCGCGCCACCCTCCGCCCGCTCGATAGCCTCACCTGTCCCGCCGTCCTCATCGAGCTTGCCCCGCTGCCCTCCGCCTCCCTCGCCGACTCCGGCTACCAGGCCCGCGTCGCCCAGGCCGTCGCCACCGCGCTCCTCTTCTGGCGCGGCCACGCTGAGCCCGACTTCCCCGCCGCCGGTGATCCAGGCACCTCCTCCGGAAACGCCCAGCCATGATCCCTCGCCACCAGCGCTACCTCTTCTGGACCCTCGCCGCCGGCATCCTCCTCGCACTCGCCTTCCTTCTCCACGGCTGCCGGGAGGCCGAGAAGCGCCTCGCCACCCCCCACGACGAAACCCCCATCTCCGCCCCCACCGCCTCTGGCAATGAGACCGTCAACCTCTATCTCGCCTCCGACGCCACCGGAGCCATCACCGTCGACTCCCGCCCCCTGGCCCTCCCCGCCGAACCCTCCACCCGCGCCCGCTCTCTTCTTGAGCAGCTCCTCGTCATCTACACCCTCCCCGGCTCCGCCCACCCCGTCCAGACCGGTCCCGCCGTCGATGACGTCTTTCTTCTCACCCTACCTCTGCAGGAACCCACCCAAACCACCTCGAACCTCCGCAAAAAGCCGCTCAACCTCAACCAAAACGCCCCTCTTTACGGCTATACCGGGCAGCTCGCCGTTGTGAATCTGCACGGCGCCTTCGCCGACAATCACCCCTCCGGTGTCGAGGTCGAAGCTCTCACCATCGACTCCATCATCGGCACGCTCCACGCGAACCTCCCTCAGATCAGTCAGATACGCTTCGTCGTCGACGGCCACCCGCGTGACACTCTCGCTGGCCATGCCGATCTCACCCGCACCTACCCTGCGATCGACACCGCATCCACCCACCCATGACCCCGCATCTCTCGTCTAAACCCTTGACCATCGGCGTCTTTGACTCCGGCTTCGGTGGCCTCACCGTCCTTCGCGAGCTTCTGCATCTCATTCCAAACGCACGCTTTATCTACCTTGGCGACACCGCTCGCCTGCCCTACGGATCGAAATCGCAGGCCACCATCGCCCGTTACGCCACCTCCAGCACCCACTTCCTGCTGGATCAGGGTGCCGATCTCCTGGTCATCGCCTGCAACACAGCGACCGCCCTTGCCCTCAACGACATACGCGCCGCCGCCGGCACCATCCCCGTCATCGGCGTCATCGATCCCGGAGCCCGGGCCGCCCACGCCGCCAACCCCTCCGGACACGTCCTCGTCCTCGCCACCGCCGCCACTGTCCAGGCGCAGGCCTATACCCAAGCCCTTCATTCGGCAAGTCTTACATCCACCGAAAAAGCCTGCCCCCTCCTCGTCCCCCTCGTAGAGGAAGGTTGGACCGACCACCCCGTCACCGCCCAAGTCGCCCGCATCTACCTCTCGGAAGCCCTCGCCGTAGCCCCTCAGGCGTCCACCCTGCTCCTCGGCTGCACCCATTACCCCCTACTTAAGTCCCTATTACAGCGAACCTTGCACGATCTCACTCACCCGCTCACGATCATCGACTCCGCCCAAGCCACCGCCGCCGCCATTCTCCAGCACCTCCCCAAATCACCTCCGCTTGCCACCGAACCCCAGCCACTCACTGTCTTCGCCACCGACTCTGTCGAGAAGTTCGAGCGCCTCGGCTCACGCTTTCTCGGCCGTCCTCTGCCACCCGTAACCCTGGTAGATTTAGACGGTTAGCCAGATTGGAGATCCAGCAGCCATGCCCTTCCTTCTCAAAACCGAACCCGACAAGTACTCCTTCGACGACCTCGTCCGCGACGGCGAAACCGTCTGGGACGGCATCTCGAACCCCCAAGCGCTCATGAGCCTCCGCAACATGAAAAAGGGCGAGAAGCTCGTCATCTATCACTCGAACGTCGGCAAAGCCGCCGTCGGCTTGGCTTCCGTCGTCTCGGTCGATGCCGCCGATCCCAGGAACCCGCAGGTCCGCATCAAGGCAGGCAAACGCCTCAAGGAGGAGCGCCCCCTCGCCGCCCTCCGCGAAGCTCCTGTCTTTCACAACTCCATCCTCTTCCGCCAGTTCCGCCTCTCCGTCGTCCCGCTCACCGACGAGCAGTACGACTGGCTGGTGCACGGCTGACCGCCCGGTCCGTAGCCTCTGCATCTCAAACGGAATGAGCGTCGCCACAACCCTCCTGCTTGGGAATGATCTGACCGTAAACCGGCTCGGCTACGGCACCATGCGACTCGTCGGTGAGGGTGCATGGGGCGAGCCGTCCGTTGGCCGTCCAGCCGCCATCGCCTTGCTTCGTCGCGCCGTCGATCTCGGCATCAACTTCTTCGACACGGCCGACGCCTACGGCCCGCACATCGCCGAAGATCTGCTCGCCGAAGCCCTCCACCCCTATCCCTCAGGCCTCGTGATCGCGACCAAGGGCGGCCTCACCCGCACTGGTCCTGCAAAATCGAAGCCGCTCGGCCGCCCCGACTATCTCGTGCAATCCGTGGAGCTCTCTCTCCGCCGCCTCAAGCTCGATCGCATCGACCTCTATCAACTCCATCGCATCGACCCCACCGTCCCCGTCGAAGAGACCCTCGGCGCTCTCAAAGATCTGCAGTCGCAAGGCAAGATCCGCCACATCGGCCTCTCCGAAGTCACCCCGGAGGAGATCGAACGAGCGCAAAGAACCGTCGACATCGTCAGCGTGCAGAACAAATACAACCTCACCGAGCGCAAAAGCGACGCCACACTCCGTTTTTGCGAGCAGCACGGCATCGCCTTCCTTCCCTGGTATCCGCTCGCTGCGGGCAAGCTCGCCCATGCAGGCACAGGCATACAGCAGTTCGCAGCGGAGCAGGGTCTCACCCTCAATCAACTCTCACTCGCGTGGCTCCTGCAGCGCTCCCCGGTGATGCTGCCGATTCCTGGCACAAGTTCCATCGAGCATCTCGAGGAGAATGTCGCCGCCGCCAAACGAACGCTCTCGGAGGAGTTGTGGTCAGCCTTCAGTCTCATCCTTGACACGCAAGCCAGCTGAATGTATGGCGGGCAACACGGCTGACGTGTCGAGGAACAGGTGTCCACTGCTATCCTTACCGACGACAGGAAAACAGCAGGCAGTCACTGAAGAGGAGATCATCGCAGCAATGATTGACATGAAGGGCAAAGTCGCCGTCGTCTTCGGCCTGGCAAATAAGCGCAGCATCGCCTATGCCATCGCGCAGAAGCTCGCCGAGGCAGGCGCTACGCTGGTCCTCGGCTACCAGTCCGAGCGCCTGCAGCGCGAAGCCGAGCAGCTCCTGGAAGACCTCGGTCAGACCGGCGTCGGCCGGGCCTTCCCGTGCGATGTGTCACACGACGATCAGATCGATGCCGTCTTCACGCAGATCAAGGAGCACTTCGGCAAGATTGATACCCTCGTTCACTCCGTCGCCTTCGCGCCAGCCGACGAGATCAAGAACGACTTCCTGCTCACCAGCCGCGAAGGCTTTCGTATTGCCCACGATGTCAGCGTCTACTCTCTGATCGCGCTCGCGCGCGGCGCCGCTCCGCTCATGACCGACGGTGGCTCGGTCCTCACCCTCACCTACTACGGCGCCGACAAGGTCTTCCCCAACTACAACGTTATGGGCGTCGCCAAGGCCGCTCTCGAGGCCACCGTCCGCTACCTCGCAGCCTCGCTCGGACCGAAGAACATCCGCGTTAACGCTATCTCCGCCGGCCCCATTAAAACCCTCGCCGCTCGCGGCATCGGCGACTTCTCGAAGATCCTTGACGCCGTCACCAGCCGCGCTCCCCTGCACCGCAACGTCGAGCAGAACGAAGTCGGCAACACCGCGCTCTTCCTCGCCAGCCCGCTCGCCAGCGGTATCACAGGCGAGATCACCTTCGTCGACTGCGGCTTCAACATCACCGGCATCTGACAGACGCGAACAGACGGTCGCGTTCCGAAGTAGGGCCCATGATCCAGTCGCACCGCGCATGACACTCCTCGGCCACATCGCCCAGCTCTGGCGATATCCGGTAAAGAGCATGCAGGGCGAACCGTGTACCTCGGTTACGGCGGACCTATACGGCATCGATGGCGACCGTCGTTTCGCCTTCGAGAGCTCTCATGCGCCCGTCGGCAAACCGCTGCTGCGTTCCTTCGAACGTGCCGCCATGCTGCACTCCCACGCCACCCATTCCGTCGCGGGAGAGGTCCAGGTGCGGACGCCACGCGGCGCGTCGGTGCCTATCACCCATCCCGGCCTCTCAGCAGCTTGAACACCGATCCAGAGCAGGAAGCGCGTCTCCACTTACGCCACGAGCGTCGGCCCTTCACCGACGTCCGCCCCATCGCTCTGCATTCGCTCGCCACCGAAGAAGCCCTGGCAAGAGAGCTGGGCAGCTTCGACCCGCGTCGGCTTCGCTCGAACATCATCCTCGCCCTCACCGCTGAGCCCTTCGCGGAGGACGCGCTCTCCGGCAACATCCTCCGGCTCGGCCGCACAGCCGAGCTGAAGATCCTGGAGCGCATCCCACGCTGCCGCATGGTCTCACTCGATCCCGAGACCGCCGCCTCTGATCCAACCATCCTGCGCGCCCTCGCACGTTCCCACGAGGGCCGGGTCGGCGTCTACGCGCGAGCGATCACACCCGGCACCCTCTCCGTCGGCGATCCGGTATACCTCGTAGAAGCCTAGGGGCGCCGGAACACAACGCCACCCTTCATCACAAACCGAACGCGGCTGGTCGCGGACAGATCCGTTAGCGGGTCGCCCTCCACGGCCACAACGTCCGCCATCAAGCCGGCCTTCAACTCGCCGATCGTTCCCTCCCACCCCAGCAGCTTCGCGCCGTTCAGCAGATCCGCGCGCAGCACATCGGCTGCCGGCATCCCAAACTCGCCCATCATCTCCAGCTCGCGCGCCTGCGTTCCATGCGGGAACGGCCCCACATCACTGCCCACCGCAAACGGCACTCCCGCCGCCATCTGCCGCTTGAACTCACTGGCATGCAGCTTGATCAGTGCCTCTTCAGCCTCTCTTCCCGCCTGCGTCGTCGCCGTCTTCGCAAAGTACTCCTGAATTGCAAACGTCGGCACCGCCGGTATGCCTTTCGCCTTCATCGCAGCCATGGTCGCATCGCTCAGCAAATCCGCATGGTCCACACTTGCGACGCCCGCGGCCACCGCGTACCCCGTTCCCGGCTCACCCTCCGCATGCACCGCCACGCCATGGCCAGGAGCTCCCAGGCTGGAGCGCGCCGCCTCCGTCACCGCCGCCTTCAGCTCGTCCGTCGTGTACTGGTATGGCACTGCGATACCGCCGTCCGCGCCACGCCTCGCCCGCCCCGTCTCATACACCTTGGTGAAGTCCGCGCCGTCCTTCCGCTGCTGTCGTATCGTGGCCACGAGTTCGTCCGCCGTGTTCGCGTAGTCAGCGTTCCCCAGCACCTTCTGCGCCGGGTTGAAGCCGATCGCATCCTCATGCCCACCCAGCAGGCTGATTGCGTTCCCGCACACGCGCATCCGCGGCCCCGGGATCATCCCGCCGTCGATCGCATTGCGCACCGCCGTGTCGGCCGATCCAGCGCCCTCCGTTCCCATGTCCCGCTCCGCCGTGAACCCCGCCTGCAGATCCGCACGGGCCGCCTCTGCTGCCAGCAACACCCGCTGCGGCACACTCTCCTGCACCGTCTGCAGGCCCTCATCGCCAGGATGCAGAAACAGGTGCACGTGAGCATCAATCAACCCGGGCATCAACGTGTGGTCGCCAAGATCAATCACCTGAGCCAGAGGCGGCCGTGAGACATGCGTCCCAACCTCGGCAATGTGATCTCCCTCAATCAGGATCTCCACCGGCGCAATCAGTGTTCCGGCCCGAACATCCAGCATGCGCGCCGCATGCAGCACAACCACCTGCTTCGGTTCAGCCAACTGGGCGCTCGCAGCAACAACCTTCGTCAGCAGGGCGGCACACACGGCAGCACGCACCCAGCTGTGTCGATCAAGGGAAAGTTTCATCGTGACAGCAGCATACGTTAGCCCGCTGCCAGCTCAGCCAGCTTTCTCCGTCAGCTCCGCCCATCGTGCATAAAGCCGATCACTCTCTTCCTGCGCCGCCTCCATCTCCTGGAGCGCCGCTGTCAGAGCCGCTGCATCCGTCGCCACCGCGGGATCGTCGACATGGTCGCGGGCCTTCTCAAGCCGCGCGTCCGCCGCCTCCACCGCCGCCTCAATGCCATCGAACTCTCGCGCCTCAAGGTAAGAGAGCTTCTTCTTCGACGAGGATGCGGAGCCCTTCTTCGAGCTCACCGGCTCGGTCGCCCCCTCGTCCCGTCCCGGCTTGATCCCGCGCCACTGCTCCCACTGCGAGTAGTCGGCAAACGCCTCCGAGCGCCCCGTTCCATCAAGCCCCAGCACCACCGTCGAGACGCGATCCAGCATGTATCGATCGTGCGTCACCAGCACCAGCGCCCCCGCATACTCGAGCAGGCTCTCCTCTAGAATCTCCAGCGTCGGAATGTCCAGATCGTTCGTCGGCTCATCCAGCAGCAGCACATCCGCCGGCTCCAGCATCAGCCGCGCAATCAGCACCCGCGCCCGCTCGCCGCCGCTCAGCCGCTCCACCGGCTGGTTCAGCTGCTCGCCCGTAAACAAAAACTTCGCCGCGTAGCTCGCCACATGCACCACACGCCCGCCGTACACCACCGAGTCTGAATCTGGCGCCAGCGCGCGCCGCAGCGTCATCGACTCCGGCAGCTCGCGCATCTGGCTGAAGTACACCATCCGCAGCGCGCCCGCACGCTTCACCTCGCCCGAGCTCGCCGCGAGCTCTCCCGTGATCAGCCGCAGCAGCGTCGTCTTACCCGATCCGTTCGGCCCCACCAGGCCAATCCGCGTTCCGTTCGTCACCGTAAAGCTCAGCCCGCGCACGATCTCGCGTCCACCGAGCTCGACCGAAACATCATCCAGTTCAATCAGCCGCTTCGTCTGCCGATCCGTCGCCGCAAACTCAATCCCCGCGCTCGCCGTCCGCGTCCGCTGATCCACATCCTTTAGCTGACTGATCAGCCCATGCGCGTTGTCGATCCGCGCCTTCGCCTTCGTCGCCCGCGCCTTCGGTCCCCGCCGCAGCCACTCCACCTCCGTCTTCACCCGGTTGCGTAGCGCATCCTGCATCTTCGACTGCGACTCCATGTATGCCTCGCGTCCCTCCAGAAACTTCGAGTACGTCCCCCGCACCCGCAGCATCCCCTCGGCATACACCCGGCTCAGCTCCACAATCTCCGTCGCGACCTCTTCCAGGAAGTAACGGTCGTGGCTGACCATCACGCACGCAAACGGAGCCGTGCGGAGCATCCCTTCCAGCCACTCAATGCCCTCAAGATCCAGATGGTTCGTCGGCTCATCGAGCAGCAGCACATCGGGCGCCGTCACAATCGCTTCGGCAATCGCGAGCCGCTTCTTCCATCCGCCGCTCAGCGACGCCGCCATCGCTTCAAGCGATGCAAATCCGATGCGCCCGCTCGTCTCTCGCAGCCGCCCTTCGTGCTCGCCTTCAGCAACCTTCGCCTCGTCGAGCGCTGCAATCAGCACCTCGCGCACGCTAATACCGTCCGCAAAGTTGGACTCCTGCCGCACATACCCGACGCGCGCCCGCTTGCGCATCGCCACCTCGCCCGCGTCGCCATCCTGCTCGCCGGCAAGACACGCCAGCAGCGTCGACTTCCCTGCGCCATTCGGCCCGATCAGCCCAATGCGCTCGCCTTCCGAAACAGTGAATGAAATATCTTTGAAGAGGGGCGTGGCTCCAAAGGCCTTGGTCAGGCCCTGAGCATTCAAAATCGGCGGCATACCCCTAGTCTATCGTCTCGACAGATCTCTTCCCGGACAGAAGCTTTCTACTCCAGGTCAAAATCCCGCAGCGGCTTGCCGGAGTGCGGATTCTCCTTCGCCTTCTTCACCGCTTCGGCGAACTTCTTCGACAGCAGATCATCCTTGTTCTTCTGCGCCTCAACACTCTGCGCAAAGATCGAATCCCGTCGGGCATCCTGCTCCCGCAGCGCGCGCGCCGCCTCGCCAAAATCTTCAAACGTCTTCTTGCGCGCAACCGGCGTATGCGAGATCAACGACCGCGTCACCGGATCCACCTTGATCATCGCGCCACAATCCGGGCACGTCACCTCAAACGGAGCATCGCTCATCCCCATCGCCACTTACCTCACATCTCATTGTAAGAGCGATCGGCTTCTCGCAGATGCGCCCTACAACCGGATAACGGCATGGCCGCCGCACATGCCCTTCGCCGCTTCAAGCAGCCGATCCACCAGCCCCTCGTAGCGCGCCAGGTACCACGCCCCGGCGACAACACGCTCCTGCGGATGACCGTCCGGAAACACATTCAGCGTGATCGCCGCCGCATGCTTCCTCAGGCTCTCTTCCTTCTCGAGCTCCGCCCGTGCCGCCAGCCTCCGCAACCGGTTCATCTGGTATCGCATCTTCGATCCCGAAGTCTCCGCCGATCGCCCGAGACTCGCATCCATGCCGCTCAGGTAAGCCGTCAACGCTTCCAGCTCCTTATCCATCGCGTCACCGCTCGCCGCCAGACGACGCTTCAACTCAATCGGCATGGCCCGCGCACCCAGCCGCATCGCCAGCTCACCCGCCGTACTCAGACCGTCAGGCAGCTGCACCTCATCCTTGTCCATCACCGTAGCCACCGCCGGCTCCAGCAGCGTCGCCGTCAAGCGCGGCAGCACCGGCGTCACCGCGCCGAGCACTCGCTCGTAGACCACTGCGCTCTGCGCCCAGTATGCAATCTCCGCCGGGCCGCCCACATAGGCCGCCACCGGCAAAATCGTGTCCTGAAACACTGGCCGCAACAGCGCATTCGGACTGATCCGTTCAGGCTCCGCTTCAACAATCGCCAGCAGATCAGCCGTCGTGTACGTCTCCCGTCCAGCCTTCCATCCCTCGGCCGACCGCCGCAGCGAAACCCGCTGCTTCGCTCCATCCACCTCGCTGATCAGAAACAACAGGCTCATCCCATCCGCCACCTTCACCTGCGCATGAAATCCCGCCGCCTCGAGCGCCGCACTGCGCGCGATCAACTCCTCCTCGAGCGGCTCGGCCTGCTCGATCGCATACCGCAGCGCCTCCGCCCCCATCGCATGGCACTCGCGCGAGGAGCCGTCCATCACAATCAGCCCCTGCGCGGCAAAGACACGCGACATCCATCGCCCGAAGGCTCCGCCCAGCGTCTGCTCCGGCGTGTAACACTCCCGCAGCAGCCCGGCGATCGGCGCCCATTCCAGCAACTCCTCCGCCTGCGCAAGCACGGCTTCGATCTCGTCGCCCAGCACCACCCCGCCCACCGGCGCGCCGCCACTCTTCATCCCCGCCCGCAGCGTCTCCACGGAGGTCTTCGTCAGCAGCGCAACCTGGTCAACCTCCGCCAGATCGTGATCCTCCGTCGCCAGCCAGAACACCGGCACATGATCCACGCCCGTTCGCGCCGTCGCCTCCTCGGCCCGCACAATCGCCGTCGCCGCCTTCTCCAGAACCAGCAGCGGTCCACCCAGCAATCCCACCTGCTGCCCCGTCACCACAGCGCGGGCTCCCCTACCCAGTCGCGCGATGTTGGCCAACGTCACGGCACCCGCGCCAAAGCGCTTCGCCTGTGCCTGCAACTCAGCCACCAGCCGCTCGCGTTCGCGGCCTCCGGAAGCAGCGTGCTCCATCCACTGTCCGGAGAAGGCCCCGCCCCGCAGACCAGAGCCGTACCACGCCGCCGGGACAGGGTCGCCGTCAGCTCCGCTCAGTCCCAGATAGGCCCTGTAAAGCGCCGTAACGTGCGGCAAGACAGTGATCGGGTAACACTCAGCACTCACAGCCACATTCATTCGTATCCGTCCCCACCTTGCATCGCGAAATCATCCAGGCACACACCGTCCGCTGAAAGGCATCCGTCGGTATGACGAAGAGCCACACCTTTGGGTCACAGCAAGCCCGTCGTGTAGGCAGTTGGATGCCTCTTTGAAACACCACGATGCAGATGTTCGCGGATCCAGGCTGATGGTACCGTAGCCGCATGGCATCCTCTGTCAAGAAGCAGCCGGCCCCCAACGACAAATCCTCCACCCTCCCTCCGATCACCAGGCGCCTGAACACCGGCGCGGCCGAGCCTTCCACCTCCGCCGAGCGCCCCGTCTCGAGCGAAGAAGAGCAGGGAGCCCCTGAGACCCGCAAGCGCCAAAACTCCGGCAAGCCCGAGCTGATCGACTCCAAACTCTCCTACAAAGGGAAGGTCTTCTCCGTCTACACCGACACCCTCATCGAGCCCGGCGACACCAAGGCCCGGGAGAAAGACGTCATCCGTCACAACGGTTCGGTCGTCATCCTCGCGATCGACGAGACCAGGAATCGCGAGCTCGGCACCGGCCCGAAAGACCCCGCCGTCATCCTCATCCGCCAGTATCGCCACGCCGCCGGCCAGTTCCTCCTCGAGCTTCCCGCCGGCCGCATCGAGCCTGACGAGCGCCCGCTCGCTGCCGCTAAACGCGAGATGATCGAAGAGACCGGCATCCGCGCCAAGCGCTGGACCGTCCTCACCAAATACTTCGCCAGCCCCGGCTTCCTCGGCGAGTGGATGCAGATCTTCCTCGCGCAGGACCTCGAACACGGCACTGCCAAACCGGAAGAAGACGAGCACATCGAGCTC
>CAXTEE010000027.1:0-14703 GCA_964243375.1 uncultured Acidobacteriaceae bacterium
TCCAGGTTCGTCACCACCCCCAGCACCGGCGAGAGCTTCAGAAAGCTCCGGTCGCTCTCATCCGCCTCGACCACCAGGTACTGGCTCGTCCCCAGCCGCGCGTTCGATCCCAGAGCATCCACCCGGCCGCCCACCACCACCGTCGGATCCAGCCCTCCTCCCGCCAAGACTGCCGCCACCATGCTCGTCGTCGTCGTCTTGCCATGCATCCCGGCAATCGCAATCCCGTACCGCAGCCGCATCATCTCCGCCAGCATCTCCGCCCGCGGAATCACCGGAATCCTCCTCGCCCGCGCCTCCACCACCTCCGGGTTCCCCGAGTTCACCGCCGAGGTCGTCACCACCACATCACACGCCGCCACATTCGCCGCCGCATGCCCCTCAAAGATCCGCGCCCCCATCCCCAGCAGCCGGTCCGTCGTCGGGCTCCGCCGCAGGTCCGACCCCGACACCGCATACCCCATCGTCAGCAGGATCTCCGCAATCCCGCTCATCCCAATCCCGCCAATCCCAATAAAGTGCACCCGCTGAGACACCGCAAACAGCAGATGCCCCGCCTTCATCCCAACCACACTCATAACCCGCCTCTTCCCTGCAACAGCATCAACCACGCTCCGTCAGTCACGCGCCGGGAACCGCTTCCACCTCCATTGTCCTCGCAAGTACCAGACGCCGCCCTCCGAACTCCCCTTGTCACCCCGAGCACAGCGAAGGACCCGCTTCCCACCACCACACTTCGCACCCTCTGTCATCCTGAGCACAGCGAAGGACCCGCTTCCCCACCAGGGCCTATCGATCCATCAAAACCCCTCCCCGCAACCTCCAGCTGTATCCTGTGTCTAATCTATTGTGAGGCAGACCGACTCCCCCGGCCGGCCTCTCAGGAGCTGGCCAGCCACGCAATCCGGGCCTTACCGCCACACCGGGCAAGCGAAGGCAGGCAGCAAGGGTACGCACCATGCAGATCACACGCGCACTTCGCAACGTCTTCGGCACCGCCCTCGTCGCAGGAGCCATCTTCGCCGCTCCCGCCGCCGCCCATGCCCGCGTCTTCCTGTCGATCGGCGTCGCTCCGCCCGAGATCCCCGTGTACACCCAGCCCGCCATCCCCGGCGACGGCTACATCTGGACCCCCGGCTACTGGGCCTACGGTGACGAAGGCTACTACTGGGTCGATGGCGCCTGGGTTGAGCCCCCCTATGACGGTGCCCTCTGGACTCCCGGCTACTGGGGCAATGGTGATGGCGGCAACTACTTCTGGAACGCCGGCTACTGGGGCCCGTCTGTCGGCTACTACGGCGGCATCAATTATGGCTTCGGCTACTTCGGTATCGGCTTCTACGGCGGCTACTGGAACGGCGGCCACTTCTGGTACAACCGCGGCTATAACAACTTCGGTCGCTTCGGCGGCGGCTTTGGCCACGTCTACGATCACCCCTTCGCGGGTGGTGGCAACTTCCATGGCGGCGGTCGCAGCTTCGCCGGCGGTGGCTACGGTGGCTTCCGCGGGTCCAGCATCGGCGGCCACGGCTACAGCGGCAGCTTTAACAACGTAAGCCGCACCACCGTCAACAACTACAACGGCGGTGGCGGCCAGCGAGGCTTCGCCGGCAACTCCGGCGGCGGTTTCAATAACGGCAGCCGAGGCGGCTACAGCGCCGGTGGCTACAACGGCGGCACTGGAGGTACTGGTGGCCAGCACGGATTCGCGGGCAGCAGCACCGGAAGCTATGGCAACGGAGCAGGCAGCTATGGCAACACCGCCGGACGTGGCTATGCCGGTAGCCAGGGCTATAGCGGCGCGCAAACCTACGGCGGTGGTCAGCGTGGTTCGTACAGTGGAGGCACCATGCAGGCCTACAACGGCGGGCAGCGCGGCGGCTTCGGCAGCTCACAGGCGTACACCGGCCGCGCTGGAAACTACACCACCCAGGGCCGCATGCAATCCGGTGGCGGCAGCTACGCTGGCGGCGGTCATAGCAGCGCGCCCAGCGGTGGCAGCTTCCACGGCGGCAGCAGCAGCGGCGGTGGCAGCTTCCACGGAGGTGGCGGCGGCGGCTCTCACAGCGGTGGTGGCGGCGGATCCCGCGGCGGCGGCGGTCACCGCTAACCTGAACCGCTCCACCTGCAGCAAGGCAGACACCAGGAAGGTCCAGGCGCAGCCTGGACCTTCTCTCGTTCCACCTCACCTTCCGAACGAGCGGCCAAGTAGGAGTCGTGGCGCAACCACCCATGCTCGCCCGGTAAACTGTCTCCATCCCGCTCCAAAGACAGACCACGTAGATCTATGAGCCTTGCACCCGGGTCCGGAGCTCAGCGACGCAGCTTTGCCAACTTGGACCTGGTCCGGCTCCAAGCCGGAGTTTGGTACCAGCCTGCGCCGACGGCGTTAAGGTCCGGGCTTTAGCCCGGACATCCCACCGGGCCACAACATGGGCGTTGGCCCATAGGGTATGTTCTTATCTCCGGGAAGGTCATGCCCGGAGAAAAGGAGACTCTGATCCAAAGGCAAATGCAATGTTTTGAATATTTTACGCAACAAAGAACGAGGGGTACCCTATCGCTTGGCAGCCGCCAGCTCCGCTACCATTCGACCCATCGTCGTCAGCGCCTCCGGCCTCCCCAGCGCACGCGCACGAACCGCCATCTCCTCGAGTCCGCGCGTATCACTGAGTAGCTGTGTGAGCCGGTCGAGCAGCACCTCGGCCGACATCTCCACCTCCACCAGCATCGCCGCCGCGCCCTCCCGCGCAAACGCCTCCGCGTTCTTGCGTTGATGGTCATCGGCGGCCTGCGGAAAAGGCACCAGCAGCGACGGCTTGCCCGCCGCCGCCAGCTCCGCGACCGAAGTCGCCCCGCTCCGGCACAGCACCAGGCTCGCCTCCGCCATGCGCGCCGGCATGTCGTCCAGGAACGGCACCACGCGCCACCGTGCCGGATCCGCCCCGGTCGCCGCATACGCCGCCTCCGTCGCCTCCGCATGCCGCGCCCCCGCCTGGTGCAGCACCGTAAGCCCGGGCACCCGGTCCAGCAGCGCCGCAAGGATCTCAGCCATGCGCGCGTTCAGCACCCGCGCCCCTTGGCTGCCGCCGAACACCAGCAGCTGCGGCGGAGCCACCGCATCCCGCGTCGGGATCGTAAAGAACTCCGGCCGCACCGGCACCCCGGTCAGCACCGCACTCCGGAAGAACCGCCGGCTCTCGTCAAAGCTCACCGCCGCCGCCGACACCAGCCGTCCCACCATCCGGTTCGCCAGCCCAGGCGCCGCATTCGGCTCATACACCAGCGTCGGCACCCGCAGCAACACCGCCGCCATCATCGCCGGCCCCGACGCATACCCACCCACCCCCACCACCACCTGCGGCTTGAACTCCCGCAACATCCGCACACAGCGCCAGACGCCGCGTGGCAGATCCCCCATCGTCCGCGTCCGCGTCCTGAGCGAAACCCCCTTCAGCTGCCCCACATGAATCAGCTCCAGCGCAAACCCCGCCGCCGGCACCAGCCGCGTCTCAAGCCCCCGCGCCGTCCCCACATACCGCACCTCGACCCCATAGCGGTCACGCAGCTCTCCCCCGATCGCCAGCGCCGGGATCACATGCCCCCCCGTCCCCCCACCCGCAATCAACACCCGCAACGCCACAGCCTTCGCGTCCTGTCTCAATCAATCTCGCGCGTAATGTTCAGCAGCACACCCATGCTCGCCAGCGTAATAAACACACTCGTTCCGCCCGACGAGATAAAGGGCAGCGGAATCCCCTTCGTCGGCAAGAGCGCGACCACCACGCTGATGTTAAAGAATGCCTGCACCAGAATCGTGACCGTCAGCCCAAATGCCAGGAACCGTGCAAACGGATCCGTCGACAGCACCGCCGCCCGCAGCCCGCGATACCCCAGAAAGCAGAACAGTCCCACTACGCACAGGGCTCCAATCAGCCCCAGCTCTTCGCACACATTCGCGAAGATGAAGTCGGTATGCGGCTCCGGCAGGTAAAACAGCTTCTGCCGCCCCTCCATCAATCCCAGCCCATGCCAGCCGCCTGTCCCCACCGCAATCAGCGACTGCATGATGTGGAATCCAGCGCCGCGTGGATCCGCCTCCGGATTCATGAACACCTTCATGCGCGCCAGCCGCCACGGCACCATAAAGAGCATATAGAACAGCGGTGGCACTGCCGCGAACAGCGGAAACGAAAGATGCAGTGGCTTCGCACCCGCCAGATACAGCATCAGCACCGTCGTCGACGCGAGCACGATCGCCGTCCCCAGGTCAGGCTCGCCCGCCACCAGCACGATAAACAGTGCCGGCAGCGCCACCGCCCGCAGCACCACGTTCTTAAGATCCTCCATCTGATGCAGCTTGCTCTGCAGAAAGTACGCCAGCAGCAGCACTAGTACCGGCTTCGCGATCTCCGACGGCTGAAACGTAAACAGCCCGCCAAACCGGATCCATCGATGCGTGTGGTGCGAGTCATGCATCGCAAGCACGGCCAGCAGAATCACCACCGTGCCCGCCACCGCCGTGAACACCACCTTAGGACTGTTGTACCGCCGATAGTCAATCTTCATCAGCGCTGTCAGCGCGATCATCCCCAGCAGCACCCACAGCGCCTGCTTCGCCACATAGCTATAAGGCGAGCCCAGCGTAGACTGCGCCATCACCGCTGAAGCGGAAAACACCGTCACCAGCCCGAACAAGACCAGCAACAGCACCGTCCCGAACAGCCACTTGTCAACGCCAACCCGCTTCGCCATCGTTCACCCATGTACCAGAAGCCATCATCTCGACCGAAGGTCGTAATGGGGAGATCCCTGTATTTCGCTCTTCAAACCTACAGCCCCATCACCACGTCCCGAAACACTCGGCCCCGATGCTCATAGCCTTCGAACTGATCGAAACTCGCACAGGCAGGCGCCAGCAGCACGACATCGCCCTTCACAGCAGCCGCGGCAGCCGCGGCAACCGCATGCTCCAGCGTCTCCGCCTCCACCATCTTTACGACTCCCGCCAACGCCCCGCCGATCTTTTCCGCCGCTGAACCAATCGTATAAACAACCTTCACCCGCTCCTTCAACAGGGGAGCCAAAACGCTGTAGTCCGAATCCTTGTCCTTGCCTCCCAAAATCAGGTGAATTCCCTTGGGAAACGAGGCCAACGCCTTCATCGTCGCATCCACATTCGTCGCCTTCGAGTCGTTGTAGAAGGCAACACCATTGCGCTCCCGTACCAGCTCCAACCGGTGCTCGACTGCTTTAAAGCTCTTCACCACCTCGCGAATCGTCTCGACCTGCACCCCCGCGAGCCGCGCAACTGTAACCGCCGCCAGCACATTCTCCACATTGTGAGAGCCCTTGAGCGTGATCTCGCTCACCGGCATTACCGACACCGCCTTCGCGCCCTCCTTCGGCAGAAACACGACGTTCCTGCCATGCAGAAATGCCCCCTGTTTAATCGGTCGCCGCGGGCTGAACCAGAAGATCTGCGCCTTCGTCTTCGCCGCCACCATCTGCGTCGCTTTATCTTCCGCGTTTAGCACCAGGAAATCCTCCAAATCCTGTCGCTCCGTAATCCGCGTCTTCGCCGCCGCATAGTTCTCAAACGTCTTATGCCGGTCCAGGTGATCCGGCGTGATGTTCAGCACCGCCGCGATGCGTGGTCGAAACGTCTCAATCGTCTCTAGCTGAAAGCTAGACACCTCAAGCACATTCCAAGTCTCGGGTGTGCTCTCAGTAACCAGATCGATTACCGGCGTCCCGATGTTCCCGCCCACCAGCGTCGGCATCCCCGCCGCTTTCAGCATCTCGCCCACCAGCGTCGTCGTGGTCGTCTTTCCGTTTGACCCCGTGATCGCAATTACCTGTCCCTGTAAATATCGGCTCGCCAGCTCCAGTTCACCCACCACCGGCATCCCCAGCGCCCGCACCCGCACCACCTCCGGCGTCAGCGTCGGCACCCCGGGCGAGATCACAATGAAGTCCTGCCGCCTAAACGTCAGCAGTCCATGCCCACCCGTCTCGACCATGATCCCCGCATCCATCAGCGCGGGAATCTCCCCCGCGAGCGCCGCCGCACTCCGCGAGTCGCTCACCGTCACTTTCGCTCCATGCCGCAGTAAAAAATGAGCCGCTGAGATCCCGCTCTTACCGGCACCAACCACCAACACACGCTTGTTTTTCAAATCCATAGAGTCTGTCCGCTAGCTAAGTGTATGGGTTCCCAGCGAAGGATGCGCCACGTCCTTGTTAGCCGGACAGAGTCTTACCGCAGCTTCAACGTCGTCAGCGCGAACAGCGCAAACACCAGCGCCATAATCCAAAACCGCGCGATGACCTTCGATTCACTCCACCCCATCAACTCAAAATGATGATGCAGCGGTGCCATCTTGAAGATACGCTTGCCCCCGCGCAACTTATAGCTGCCAACCTGCAGCATCACACTCAGCGCCTCGAGGATGAACACGCCACCGATAAACGGCAGCAGCAACTCCTGCTTGATCACGACCGCCACCGTCCCGATCGCCCCGCCCAGCGCCAGCGATCCCACATCCCCCATGAACACCTCTGCCGGATGCGCGTTGTACCAAAGAAATCCGATCGACGCGCCCACCATTGCCCCGCAGAAGATCGTCAGCTCACCAACCATTGGCATTCGCTGTAGTTCCAGGTAGTCCGAAAACACCGCGTGGCCACTCACATACGTCAGCACCGCCAGCGCACCCGCTGCAATGATCGTGCAGCCGATCGCCAGCCCGTCCAGCCCATCCGTCAAATTCACGGCGTTGCTGGAAAATGTAATCACCAGGGCTACAAATGCGATAAACGGCAAAAAACTGAGCCAGTAGAAGTGCGGAATATGCGCCATCCACCCGACAATCAGATCTGGCCGAAATCGCTTGAAGAACGGCACCACCAGCCGCGTCGAGTAGCTCCCGCGCGACTGCATCACTACCAGCACCACAGCCACGCCCGAGCTCACCAACAGCTGCAGCGCCATCTTCGCCCGCGCCGTCAGCCCCTGGTTCTGCTTATGCACCACCTTGATGTAATCATCCGCAAAGCCGATGGCCCCAAACGCCAGCGTCGACAGCATCACAATCCAAACAAACGGATTCGACAGATCACTCCACAGCAGCGTCGGCACGAGGATCGAAATGCAGATCAGCACCCCGCCCATGGTCGGCGTGCCCTTCTTCTTCTGGTGGCTCTGCGGCCCTTCCTCGCGAATGTACTGTCCGATCTGAAACTCGCGCAGCCGCTCAATGACATACGGTCCAATCAGCAAGCCGATCAAGAGCGCCGTCAAACTCGCAAAGACTGTGCGGAACGTCAGGTAGCGGAAGATGCGAAACAGGCGAAAGTAGGGAAACAGCTTCTGGTACAGCAGCCAATAGAGCAAGTCATCCGCCTTGAAGAGATCGATCGAACGTCGGGTCTTAGCTATCCTACAAGCCACATCCGACCGTCTCTCCTCGCATTCCACACCCGAACCACAGCAGAGTCCACCGCCGTCGCTACTCCCCCAGCATCGCCAGCGCTCGCTCCAGCCGCACGCCGCGCGATCCCTTAACCAGTACCGCATCGCCCGCTCGAACATGCTCCTGCATCCACACACCAGCCTCCTCGGGCGTCTCAAAGAACATCGCCTCCGCTCCGCCTCCTGCGGCCCCATCTACAATCCGCCGCGCCAGCCCGCGCACCCCAATCACCAGGTCGATCCCCAGCTCCGCCATCCGCACGCCGCAGCTCTCATGTAACGTCGCTCCCTCCGTCCCCAGCTCCAGCATCTCTCCCGCCACCGCGATTCGCCGCTCTGCCTCCATGGTCAGCAGCGCGTCGATCATCGCGTCCAGCGCTCGCGGGTTTGAGTTGTAGGAATCGTTCACAATCCGTGCGCCGCGCCACTCCAGCACCTGCCCGCGTCTCTCGCTCGCCCGCATCTCCTCGAGCGCACGAGCGCACTCCTTCAGCGCAGTGCCACTCTCCACACCCACAGCGACCGCTGCCAGCGCGTTGGCGACGTTCTGCCGCCCCAGCAGATGCAATCGCACCTCGGCCCGCTCCTCCGTTCCGGCGACGGTCGCTGTGAATCGCAGCCCCTCTGCCCCCATCTCAACGACCTCCTCGGCCCGTACTGAGGCGCCTGCGGCCGTTCCGTACAGCACCGGGCGAAGATCCAGTCCCGCCGCGAAGTCTCGCACCCGCGCGTCATCGGCGTTCAAAATAGCGACGCCGCCCGCCGGCAAAGCCTCCACCAGCTCCCGCTTCGCCGCCGCGATGCCCGCAATGCCCTCAGGAAAGTGCTCGAGGTGCACTGCTGCCACGTTCGTCACCACCGCCCAGTTGGGTTGCGCAATCTCCGCCAGGGCCCGCAGCTCGCCCGCATGGTTCATCCCCATCTCAAGCACCGCAACGTCATGCTCCGGCTCAAGCTTCAGGAGCTGCAGCGGCATCCCAAACTGATTATTCAGATTGCCCGCACTCTTCAGCACCTTGAACTTCGCGGCCAGTACCGTCGCGACCATCTCTTTTGTCGTTGTCTTTCCCGCCGAACCCGTCACGCCGATCACGCGTCCACCCCATCGTTCGCGCACTCGTCGTGCCAGCGTCTGCATGGCTCGCAATACGCAATCTTCACTCTCCGGCACCCGCAGTATCCGGCAAGGCTCTGAGTCATCAGGCACCAGCCAGTGCTGGCTCACGACCGCACCCACCGCACCATTTGCGAGCGCCGCCTCCACATAATCGTGTCCGTCCGTTCGCTCGCCCGTCACCGCAAAGAACAGCTCTCCGGCGCCGATCGTTCGCGAATCGATCGAGTACCCCACAGCCTCAAGCTTTGTGGTGAAGTCTCCCTCCGCGTGAATCCAGTCCGCGATCTGCCCCAACGTCAACTTCATAAGTCACCCCTGCTCAACCCGCAAGCTGCCACATCTTCTAAAGTCAGCATCATCCGGCCTCTCTCTCGCGCAACACATCGGCCGCCACCAGCGCATCATCAAACGGCACTGGACCGTCCGCGAAGATCTGCACCTTTTCGTGCCCTTTTCCCGCGATCAACACCACATCGCCCGTCGCGGCCGCACGGATCGCAATTGCAATCGCACCCGCCCGATCCTCCTCCACAATCACATCCGCACTCGTCTCCCGCACGCCCACCATCACCTCCTCGATGATCGCCTCCGGCCTCTCCATTCGCGGATTATCGCTCGTCACAACAACGAGATCGCTGCCATCTCCAGCGACCCGTCCCATCTTTGGTCGCTTCGTCCGGTCCCGATTTCCTCCACAGCCAAACACCGTAATCACACGACCGCCGCGCTCTCGCACCATCTCTCGTGCGAGCGCAATCAGATTCCGCAACGCGTCGTCGGTGTGTGCGTAATCCACGACGACTGCGACATCTGTAACCGACGAGGGCACAACCTCGAATCGACCCGGCACCTGCTTCAGCCGCTCAGCCGCCGCTGCAATCTCCTCCAGCCGCAAGCCTCGTGCGAGCGCCGCACAGCTCGCTGCCATCAGGTTATAAACGTTCACCGCGCCCGAGAGCGTTGAACGCAATGGCACCATGCCGAAGCTCGTCCTGAACTCAAACGTCGTCTCTCCCGGCAACAGCTTCACGCGCTCCGCGCGAAACTCCGGCCCAAAGCCACCGCGAACTCCCATCCCGTAGCGCCACACCTCGCATCCCGCCGCCGCGGCCAACATCCCTACGCGCTCTCCATACGCGTCATCCGAATTGATGACCGTCACGCGAGGCGCCCTTGTCCCCACTCCCTGAAAGAGCCGGGCCTTCGCCGCAAAGTACGCCTCCATCGTTCCGTGGTAATCCAGATGATCCTGCGTCAGATTCGTCCAGATCGCCACATCCACCGGCATACCCCACACCCGCTCCTGCTCGAGCGCATGGCTGCTCGCCTCGATCACCGCTTCCGTGCACCCCATCGCGACACCATCCGCAAACGTTCGCAGCAGATCGCGCGACTCCGGCGTCGTGTGCGGACTCTCCCGCACCTCTCCCGCCACGTGCGTTTCGATCGTTCCCACCAACACACTCTTCCGTCCCACGCTGCGCAGCATCTGCTCCAGCAACCACGCCGTCGTCGTCTTGCCGTTTGTTCCCGTCACGGCGCTGAGTTTGAGTGTCCTCTCCGGATGTCCGAACACGGCTGCGCTTACCTCGCCCAGACCGCGCCGGCCACGCTCCACCAGCGCCAGTCCTAAACCCGATCCACGCAGCCTCTCGTAGGTCTCGCGCATGTCCGTCACGACCGCAGTCACGCCTCGCGCACACGCTCCGTCGACATACTTGTTTCCATCAACTGTCTCGCCGAGCATCGCCACAAACGCATCACCCGTACCCGCACGCCGCGAGTCATACTGCACGCCCGAGATCTCAATCGAAGCGCTTCCCTCCGCGTCCAGCGTTCGCACCTCAGCTAGCACATCCACCCATCGCATCCCGTCATTCTACGTCGCAACTCCTGTTGTACCCACGGGTTCAAACTCTGAGTGCGCGATGCATCTCAAGCGGAAAACAACACCCCGAAAGGCCACCCCCCGATGATCAACCTTCGCTCCTCATGTCTTCTCGCGCTGATGACTGCTCTTTCGCTCACCGCAACGGCGGCTCTCTCGCAGACCCCGCAAGCGCCGACCTGCCGCGCCGATCAACTCAGCTTGAGTACGGATGGCAGCAACGGCGATTTCAACGGCATGTCGCACAGCGGAACACTCGTCCTCATTCGCAATCTAAGCTCCCAGGCCTGCGCCATCCAGCCCATCGCTCAGGTAACGATGGTCGACTCCGCAGGCAAAGATCTTCCGGCCAAAGGCGTTCTTCCCGGCGCTCGCTTCCTGCACCCCGGCCCGGTTGTCCTGCCAATCGTGCTTCCTGCGGGTGCCATCGCCACCGCCACCCTGCAATGGGTCTCCGGCCCTGTCTTTGACAACAACGCCTGCATCTCACCAAGTCAACTTCGTGTCGACTTCGGATCAGCCGCTCTCAACGCTCCTTTTTCCGGAACTCTCTGCGGCGATGCAGCCAAAGGCATCACCTTCAATCAGACGCGCTTCGCAGTCGGTGTCCAGAGCACGCAATCTGTAACAAAGTAAGTTGCAGACTATCGCAGGAAGCGAACAACCACTTCGGTTCCTGATGGCACCATCGTTCCAGCCGTCGGCACCTGCTCGCGCGCCAGGCCGCTACCGACCGGCCGCAGCCTCAATCCGGCCCCATCCGCACGTTCTACCGCAAGCCGCAGATCCACCCCATCAAAACTCGGTACAGCGATCTGCCTGGACGCATCCACCACAACGCCGCCGCCCTGCACCGCGGGCTTCGTCGTGGGCACCGCCGTCAGCTTGGCCGTCTGACCCTCCGCCGCATCCGGCATCGCACTCGACGTTCCGCCATTTGCCCGGAACGCCGCCAGCGCTCGCTCCGGCAGCAGCTTCATCAATCCATCGATATGCCGCGGCGTCGGCACTGTCGTGACCGGCTTCGTATCCGCATCCGTCTTTAGCACCAGCAGACCGGGAGACCGCAGCGGGTCATCCACTGGCAGTGAGTTGATGTCGTCGAACATCGCCTGCAGATCCGGACCAGCCTCGGATGGCGCCTCGTCCGGCACATCCTTCTTTGCGTCCTGCATCTCCTTCGAGGTCTTCAGCGGCTGATCATGCGGAACACCCAGGTACTCCAGGACCTGCTGCGCCACCTGCGCAAACACCGGCGCGCTGGCATATCCGCCGTACCGCTGCACATCGCTACCCTGCGGCGTATCCATCACGACCGCCACCGCAATCGCCGGATTGCTGACCGGCGCAAAGCCCGCGAAGCTCGCCACCAGCTTCGTATGCGAGTAGGTGTGCGTCGCCGGATCCACCTTCTGTGCGGTTCCCGTTTTGCCCGCCGAACTGTAGCCATTCAGCGCCGCGTTCTTTCCCGTGCCCGTCACCACAATGCCTTGCATCATGCTGCGCATCTTCGCCGACGTCATCTCCGTAACCACTCGATGTGCCCCGTCCGGCAGAGTCGTCGGCAGTTGGTTCGAGGGCCGGAACGGCATCGGCTTCAGCCGTGGGTCGCCTTTCATCGCATCCGCGCTCTCGAGCAGCACGTGCGGAGGCATGTACACCCCACCATTCGCAATCGTGCTCACCATCGTTACAAGCTGCACCGGCGTCACGCCGACTTCCTGGCCGATCGCCACGGATAGGATGCTCGTCGCGCCCCACTTCTTCGGCGCGCGCAGCAGACCCCGCGTCTCGCTCGGCAGCTCGATCCCCGATCGATCGCCGAACCCGAATCCTTTGATGTAGTCGTAGAACTTGTTTGGTCCAAGCTTCAGCGCCATCTTGGCCGCGCCCACATCGCTCGAGTGCTCCAGCGCATACTGCACCGTCACTACCCCGAAGTGGTCGCTCTTGTCGTCGTGCAGCGTCCGTCCATACATGGTCATCGCGCCGTTCTGGCAGTCGACCATGTCCGTCGGCTGTACACCCGCGCCATCCAGCGCCGCCGCATACGTCACCAGCTTGAAGGTGGACCCCGGCTCATACACATCGCTCACGGCCAGGTTCTGCAGCACGCTCGCATCCATATGCCGTTGATCGTTCGGATTGAAGCGCGGCGCAATCGCCAGCGCCAGAATGTTCCCGGTATGCGGGTCCTGCACCACCACCGTCCCGTGCAGCGCCTTCGTCTTCTCCATCTGCGCGTCCAGCGCGCGCTCCGCCATGTACTGGATGTTCGCGTCGATCGTCAGCACCAGGTTCTCGCCCGGCTGCGGCTGCTGCTCCTCCGAGCCCAGCACATGTCGCTTCGCATCGAGCGCCGTCAGCATGTGCCCCGGCTCGCCGTGTAGCTCTCCATCAAATTCGCTCTCAAGACCACCCAGCCCCGAGTCATCCGTTCCCACATACCCCAGCACCTGCGCGCTCAGATCGCCATTCGGATAGAACCGCTTGAACTCCTTTTGCAGGTACACGCCCTTCAAATTCAGCTCACGCACCCGCGTCGCCGTCTCCGGATCGAGTTTGCGCGCCACCCAGGCAAAGTTCTTTGACGCGTTGAAGCGCGCCAGCATCTGCGGCTCGCTTGTAAAGCGGTCCCAGCTCTCCTTGTGCACCAGCTTCGCCAGCATCTCCGCCGCCTCTGGCCGGTTCTCCCCTAGCTCACTCGGCACCGCGTACACACTGTCCACCAGCACCGTCATCGCTAACTCTCGCAGGTTGCGGTCATAGAGGACCCCCCGCCGCGGAGCCACCTCAAACGTCCGCTGCTGCTGCATCGCCGCCGTATGGACGTAGTAGCCGTGCCGCACCACCTGCAACCAAGTCAGCCGCAGTCCGATCAGAGCCGTCCAGAAGCAGAAAAAAAACGCCACGTAAGTGAAGCGGATCCTCCGTATCGGAGCCGTCATCACCTGCCGTGGCGTTGTCTGCTGCATCTGGTTCTCTTTCCGCTACTGTTTTCCGCTCTTGCTCCCTGCGCTTCGTTACTGCAGCACCATTGGTCCAGCCTGCGCCATCACCGGTGCGTTCGGATCGCTCGCGCCCAGACCGTCCGGTCGAACTACCTGGCCCGGCTGCGGTACGCTCAGGCCCAGTTGCTTCGCCAGAACGTCAATCCGCTGCGGATCCGTCAGCTGCGCCTCCGCCAGCCGAAGCTGCCGGTTGTCCTCACGCATCTGCTCTACCGCCGTCTTCTGCGCCTCAACGTTGTAGCCCACCTCGATCGCCGAAAAGTGCTGCCACACATACACCATCACCAGGCAGAACAGCACACTCATGACGACCGAGAACTGACGCATCTCCCGCCGCCGCTCCGGGTCATCGGCCTTCACAATCCGGCTGTTATCCAGGTGCTTGGCGAAGAACACCTCCGGCGTCGGTCCGCGGCGTGCCTTGCGTTGCGCGTCGAACAGCATGGCGTTGTGCTCCGTCAGCGATCGTCGCGGATCTCGCCGCGTCCCACGCGACGCTGCCGCACTCATCATCTCGATCTCTCGCCCTGCCATCGCCGCCGTTGCCATCGCCCTACCTCGTCCACACCATGCCGGCTCACTGTCCGGGTCCTGCCAATCTTCGCCACATCCTCAAGTCAACCGGGCTGAGGTTGCTATAGGAGGATGGGATGGGTAGTACCAAGTTGTCTTTCGCCTGAAAGCACGGTAGGACAACCCCAGCCCGATCTCTTGTCATCCCTCTCTCATGACAAGACTGCACTAAATCTGGTGCAGGTGGAATACCGCTTTTCCACAAGAGACTTCAACTGCTAAACCTTCTCCGCCGCCCTCAGCTTCGCGCTGCGGCTTCTCGGATTTCTGAGCTGCTCTTCCTCCGCCGCAACCACCGGCTTCTTGGTCAGCATCTCGAACCTCTTCTCTCGACCGGCCTCCCGGAAGGAGTCCTTGACCAGCCGATCTTCTAGCGAGTGAAAGCTGATCAGAACGACCCGCCCGCCAACCTTCATCAGAGACCCCGCGCTCTTCAGCAGCGATTGAATCTCCCCTAACTCGTCGTTCACGCGAATCCGGATAGCCTGGAAAGTCCGTGTTGCGGGATGAATCTTGTCACCTTTCATTGATGGGGCGCTGGCCGAGATCACCTGGGCTAACTGCGCCGTCGTTGATATCGGTCGCGCCCGCACAATGGCTCTGGCGATTCTCCGCGACCTCCTTTCCTCTCCGAATTCGT
>CAXTEE010000028.1:0-11244 GCA_964243375.1 uncultured Acidobacteriaceae bacterium
ACGGCGCCGTTGTGGAGGATGGCGCGGAGGGTGGGGCGGGCCTGGATGAAGGCGTTGTGGTCCCAGATGCGGCTCCACCAGGGAAGGACCATGACGAGGACGCCGAGGTAGACGCAGAAGAGAACGAGGACGAGAAGGGAGAGGCGCTGCAGCCAGACGGGGGCGCTGGCCGAGGCTCTGCCGGCGGACGGAGGTCGGGTGGTGATGGAGGAGGGAGTGCTGCGGTCGCCGTCCGGGAGGTTCAGTTGCTCTGCCAACATCAAGCTCTCAGTCTTGACCTTAGCAGACTGGTGGTGGGTTGCGGGGTGGAGCGGAGTTGAGTGAAGTTGAGGGCTGGTCAGACGGAAGACGGTACATCGCTTCGCTCCGTCACATAAAAGCAAGATGCGGGAGTCCTTCCGCTGCGCTCCGGAGGACGGAGCAAGATCGGTGCGGGCGAAAGATAGCAGGGGGAAGGTGATGTTCTCAGGAGAGCGAGCGAAGACACGACGGGATCAGGAGGACAAGCCAAGAGGGGCGGGGGTGAATGAGAAGATAGAGGGATGCTGCAACTTTCAGGTGTTGGGAAGCGCTTCGGGCAGAAGCTGCTGTATGAAGACGTGAACTGGCTGATCACGCCGGGCGAGCGGTCAGGGCTGGTGGGTGGGAATGGGACGGGCAAGTCGACGCTGCTGAAGCTGCTGGCCGGGATCGAGGGGTCGGACTACGGCACGATGTCCAAGCAGAAGGGCATGACGATCGGGTACCTGCCGCAGGATGGGCTGACGATGCGCGGCAAGACGGTGTTCGAGGAGTGCCTGAGCGTGTTTGACGCGGTGCGGGGGCTGGAGCAGGAGTCCGAGGAGCTGTCGACGAAGCTGAGCGTGCACACGGAGGGAAGCCCGGAGTACGAGGCGGCGGCGGAACGCTTCAACGAGGTGATGGACCTGATGCAGACCCATGACATTTACACACTCGACTATCAAGTCGGGACGGTGCTGGGCGGGCTAGGGTTTCCGAAGGAGGACTGGGAGCGGCGGACCGAGGAGTTCTCGGGCGGATGGCAGATGCGAATTGCGCTGGCGAAGCTGCTGCTGGAGAAGCCCTCGTTGCTGCTTTTAGATGAGCCGACGAACCATCTGGATCTCGAGACGCGGAACTGGCTTGAGGAGTACCTGAAGAACTACGAGCGGGCGTTTGTGCTGATCTCGCATGACCGGTACTTTCTCGACGTGACGGTGGGGAAGATCGTGGAGCTTTGGAATAAACGGGCGCACTTCTACGTGGGCGGGTACGAGAAGTTTGTGAAGCAGAAGGAAGAGCGCAAGACGCAGCTGCTGAGTGCGTATAAGAATCAGCGCGATCGGATTGAGGCGCTGGAGGCGTTTATCAATCGGTTTCGCGCGCAGGCGACGAAGGCCAAGCAGGTGCAGAGCCGGATCAAGGAGCTCGAGAAGATCGAGCGGATCGAGATTCCGGAGGAGGAGGCGACGATTCACTTTACGATTCCGCAGCCGCCGGCGAGTGGGCGGACGGTGATCGACGTGAAGCACCTGACGAAGGTGTATCCGACGAAGGATGGCGGGACAAAGACGATCCTGGAGGACGTGAGCTTTTCGATCGAGCGCGGGGACCGGATTGCGCTGGTGGGAGCGAATGGCGCGGGGAAGTCGACGCTGATCCGGATGCTTTCCGATCTGGAGCCGCCGACGAAGGGCGAGATCAAGCTGGGGCACAATGTGCTGGCGGATTACTTTGCGCAGGATCAATACAAGGTGCTGGATCCGGCGGCGGAGATGCTGGATGACATTGCGGGGACGGCTACCAAGGTACCCGTCGTTGAGCTGCGGAGTCTGCTGGGATGCTTCATGTTTTCGGGCGATGATGTGTTCAAGAAGCTTGGCGTGCTGAGCGGCGGTGAGCGCAACCGGTATGCGATGGCGAAGATGCTGGTGAGCCCGGCGAATATGCTGCTGCTGGATGAGCCGACGAACCATCTGGATCTGCGGGCGAAGGATGTGCTGCTTGATGCCATACGTAACTTTACGGGTACCGTATTGTTTGTGAGCCACGATCGTTACTTTATTGATGGGCTGGCGACGCGGGTGTTTGAGGTGGAGGACCGGCGGGTGCATGTGTATCCGGGCAACTACGAGGACTACCTGTGGCGGAAGCAGGGTGGGCCTGAGAACGTGGTGACGTCGCTCGCGCGGCACAGTGTGGTGGGGAGTGCTACGGAGCGGCCGGTGATTGAGGATGCGGTGGAGAAGGCGCCGATTGTGACTGCTGCCGTGGCGGTGAAGGAGCCGGTGAAGAAGCTGAACCCGATCAAGCTGAAGCTGCTGGAGGACAAGGTGGCGGCGGCGGAGGAAGAGATTCCGGCGCTTGAAGAGGCGATTGCCGAGGCGGAGGGGCAGATGGCGGTGTTTACCTCGGCCGAGGAGGCGCAGAAGCTGGCGGCGCGGGCGGAGGGCATGCGAGTGCGGCTGGCGGTGTTGACGCGGGAGTGGGAGCAGATGGCGGGCGAGCTTGAGGAACAGCGGTCGGCGTAGATCTGAGATCAATTAGGAGGCAACGATGATTTACAAAGGCAGGTTTGCGGGACAGATTGAGGGAGACTTTGTGGTGTTCCTGATCGGCATGCGGGTGAATAAACTGCGCCTGGTGCATAAGTGGATGCCGGTGGCACGAGCAATGCCGCGGATGCTGGCGGAGTTGAAGCGGCAGCCGGAGTTGGGGCTGCTGCATGCAGAGGCTTACCGGAGCGGTCGAACGGTGATGACAGTGCAGTACTGGCGGAGTTTTGAGCTGCTGCATGCGTATGCGCATGCGAAGGATCTGGAGCATCTGCCGGCGTGGGCGGCGTTTAATCGCGCGGTGGGCGGGAACGGGTCGGTGGGGATCTTTCACGAGACGTACAGCGTGAGTGCGGGGCGATACGAGTGTGTGTACGCGAATATTCCTCGCATGGGACTGGCAGCGGCGGGAGAGATGGTGCCGGCGACAGGACGGATGAAGGATGCACGCTCGCGCATGGGCGGGAACGCTGATGCGACACAGGAGTAAGCGCTAGCGAGTTCCCGCGGCCTCGCGTTTGTTGCGGATCTTGACGACTTTGCCGACGTTTTCTTCGACCCAGTTGGTGAGGGTCTTGATGTGGGCGGCGGCTTCGCGGCCGAGCGGGGTGAGGCTGTATTCCACTTTGGGCGGGATGGTGGGGAAGACAGTGCGGGTGACGAAGCCGTCGGCTTCGAGTTGCTGCAGCGACTGGGCGAGCATCTTTTCGCTGACGCCGCCGATCTCTCGACCGAGCTCGGAGAAGCGGTGGGTGCCTTTGAGCAGAAGGATGAGGATGAGTGATCCCCAGCGCGAGGTGAGGTGATCGAGCACGCCGCGCGAGGGGCAATCGGCGGCGTAGAGGTTGCCGTGTCGTTTGCGGGCGAGGAGAAGCCGGGAAGGAGAGGTCGCAATCGGCATGGCAGTAGCTTACCTGAAGGTACGTACTTACTAAAAGATAGCTGGGCGGGTAGAGTCTCTTTATGGATGATGTGCCGCGGGACGGCACGTGAGGAGACGAGAGATGATCGTGGTGACAGGAGCGACGGGTAAGCTGGGACGTCTGGTAATCGGAGAGCTGTTGAAGACGGTGCCAGCGACGGAGATTGCGGTAGCGGTGCGGTCGCCGGAGAAGGCGACTGAGTTGAAGGCGCTGGGCGTAGAGGTGCGGGAGGCGGACTATTCGCGGCCGGAGACGCTGCGGACGGCGCTGGTCGGGGCAGAGAAGGTGTTGCTGATCTCGTCGACCGAGATGGGTCCGGCGCGGGTGAAGCAGCATGTGGCGGTGGTCGACGCGGCGAAGACGGCGGGGGCGCGATTGCTGGCGTATACGAGTGTGCTCGGCGCCGACACGGCCACGCTGCCGATGGCGGCGGACCACAAGGCGACGGAGGTGGCGATTCGGGCCTCGGGTGTGCCGTATGTGTTTCTGCGGAACGGGTGGTATTTCGAGAACTACACAGCGAACCTCCAGCCTGCGCTTGAACATGGAGCGATGCTGGGCGCATCGGGCGAGGGACGGTTTTCTTTCGCGGCGCGAGCGGATTACGCGGTGGCGGCAGCCGCGGTGCTGACGGGCAAGGGCTTTGAAGATAAGACGTTCGAGCTGGCGGGAGATAGCTCGCATACGCTGGGCGAACTGGCGGCGGAGGTGGCGAAGCAGGCAGGGAAGACGGTGGTTTACACGGATATGCCGGTGACGGCATATGCGGGAGCGCTTGAGAGCCTGGGGCTGCCGAAGCCGGTGGCGGAGATGCTGGCGAATGCGGATGAGAGCGCGAAGGCGGGTGAGCTTGAGAGCGAGTCGCGGGATCTACATGGGCTGATCGGGCGAGCGACGATGACGATGGTGGAGGCGGTGCGTGCGGCCCTGAAGCAGCATTAAGCTGCCGCGCCGGTCTTATTTCGGGGAACGTTTTACTTTGATCTCGAAGAGGGTGGGCCACTGCTTACCGGTGACGAAGAGGCGGTCGTGGGCGGCGTCGTAGGCGATGCCGTTGAGGACCGACTCGGGGGTGAGGCGCTGGACGTCGGGGAGGATGCCGGTGAGGTCGATCCAGCTGAGGACGCGACCGTCGGCGGGCGAGATGCGGGCGATGAGGTCGGAGTGCCAGAGATTGGCGTAGATCTCGCCGTGGATGAACTCGAGCTCATTGAGATCGCGGATGCGGGAGGAGCCGTCATGCACGGTGATGTGGCGGGTCTCGCGGAAGCTGGCAGGATCGCGAAAGCGGAGGGTATCTGTGCCGTCCGAGGTCACGATCTCGGTGGCGGTACGGGTCATGCCCCAGCCCTCGCCGGTGTAGGGAAGCTGGCGAAGAAGGCGGAGACTGAAGCGGTCGTAGACGAAGCAAAGGTGTGACTTCCAGGTCCACTCGTAGAGGTCCGGGCCGAAGTCAACGATGCCCTCGCCAAAGAGATCGGGCGCGAGGGTAAGGGTTTGGACAGGCGTGCCGGTGCTCAGAGGGTAGACGAGGAGGGCGGAGTGACCTTCGAGGCCGGTGCCCTCGTACATGAGGCCGTCGAGGAAGAAGAGGCCTTCGGTGTAGCTGGAGGTGCTGTGCGGATAGCGGGCGACGACGGTGTAGCCGAAGGTGGGCGCCTGCGCGAGGACGCGTGCGGTGACGAGGAGGATGGCGGCGAAGAGGACTTTGGGGACGAGCATGCTGGCTGGGGCAAGGGTATCGCGTCTCGCGGAGTGCCGGGCGACCGGTTCACTCCGCGCCTTTGAGAATGAGCGCCAGTCCCTCTTTGAAGCGACGGTCGTAGCGATCGAAGAGGATGGAGGAAGCCTGGCGGTGGTGGGGGAAGATGGCGGGATCGAGCCGCGCGTTTCTGCCTGCGATGGAGTAGGCGGGAGAGCGCTCGCCGGGGTAGGGGAAGACGGCCTGCTCTTCCATGACGAAGCTGAGGGTGTAGTTGGAGATGGTGCTCAGGAGAACGATGGCGGCGCGCAGGGTGAAGCCGGCTTCGACGAGATGGGCGCAGATGGTTTCGGTGGATTTGAGCGGCTCGGTCGTGGTGAGCCTGGTTCCGCTGACCATGCGAGCGCCATCACGATAGGCCGTCAGGGTCTTGCGGAGACCCGCGCCGTAGGTTGCGGCCCAGACCTTCCAGGCAGCGGACCGCCGGCGCGGCAGCAAGTGGGGGGCGCCCTCGGTGAGAATGGTGGTCGCCATCTCGTCGAGTAGCTCCTGTTTGCTCTTGAAGTGCCAGTAGATCGTGGGGGCCTGTACGTTGAGTTCTGTTCCGAGGCGGCGAAGGGTGAGTTGTTCCAGGCCGATCTCGTTGAGGAGCGTCAACCCTGCTCTAGTGACCATGTCCCGGTTGATTTTCATGCATCCAGCATATCGTTTTGACAAGTGCTAGCCTTACGTTGTTAGATACTTACTAACAGTGTTAGATTCTGGCCGGCTCACCCGGCCCGCCGACAGCAAGGGGTCCTACCATGAAAGCAGCCGTTGTGACCGCCGCCGGCAAGACGCCCGCCTACCTGGATTTCGACACGCCCGTCGCGAAGGAGGGCGAGGAGCTTATCGCGGTGCGAGCCGGTGCCTTGAGCAACCTGACCAAGTCGAGGGCTACGGGCACGCACTACAGCTCCGCGGGGGTATTTCCCGCGGTGGCTGGAACGGATGGCGTTGGGCTGACCCAGGATGGACGGCGCGTGTACTTTGCGATGCCTGATGCACCGTATGGCTCGCTGGCGGAGTTCTGCCCGACCAATCTGCGGCGTACGGTGGAGATCCCTGACACGCTTGATGACGTCGCGGCTGCGGCTCTGGCAAATCCGGGGATGTCGGCGTGGGCGGGGCTGGTGGAGCGTGCTCACCTGGTGGCAGGCGAGACGGTGATGATCAATGGTGCGACGGGGACGGCGGGACGAATCGCCGTGCAGCTGGCGAAGTACCTGGGAGCCGCGAGGGTGATTGCGACGGGGCGGAATGCGAAGGAGCTCGAAGAGGTGCGGGAGCTTGGGGCGACCGACGTGATTCCGTTTGCTCTTGGTGTGGACCATCCGTCAGGGAGGAGGGAGTATGACGAGGCGCTGAAGGAGACGTTCGCGACCGGCATCGACGTGGTGCTGGATTACCTGTGGGGCGAGAGCGCGAAGGCGGCGATCACGGCGCTGGCGAAGACGGTGGAGGACAGGCCGGTTCGCTTTGTGCAGGTGGGCAGCGCGGGTGGCGAGCCGAACCTCGAGCTTGCCGGAGCGGCGCTGCGCTCGGCGGCGATCACGCTGATGGGAAGCGGCGTGGGAAGCGTGAGCCGGAAGGGGCTGGTGCAGTCGATCCGAAGTGTCTTCGAGGTGAGTGCGGCGGCGGGGCTGAGGATTGCCACCGAGGTGGTTCCGCTTGCAGCGGTGGAAGGCGTCTGGGAGAGGGCGAGCGGGAAGCCGCGTGTGGTGTTCACGATCGGGTCGATCTAATGGGCGGCGTTCGCGGCAGGGTTCTCGAGCTGAGGGGCTGCGCGTCGGATCACCCAGCAACAACTCGCCGACCGGATGGGTCTGCGCAGCGCGATGGGGTCAGCGGCCTTCGCGAAGGCGGGCGGCGAGGCGCTCGGGGAGGCCGGCCATGAGGATGTGGCCCTGGGCGGCGGTGACGTCGTAGGGGACGCGATGGAAGGTAATCTCGGCGGAGTCGGTGTCGTAGAGGGCGAAGGCGGATCGCCAGTCGCCATCGCGGGGCTGGCCGATGGAGCCGGGGTTGATGAGATGGCGTTGGGTGGGTGGGAGCTTAAGGGTCCAGGACTCGGCGAGGTTGCGGGAGCGGAAGGCGGGACGGACCTCGGTCCACTGGGCGGCGGGGGTGTTGCCATCAAGGGCGAAGCCGCCCTGGACGTGGGTGTGTCCGATGAAGGTGATGGGCGCGGGGCTCTGCTGGAGGGGCGCCCAGGCGTCACGCATGCTGAGGATGTAGTGATCTTCGTGGAGCGGGGAGCCGTGGGCGAGGGCGACGGCGGGAAACAGAGCGGTCGGGTCGAGATCGGGGACGGTGGAGAGCGGGGCTTCTTCGTCGGTGGCGGCGGTGGATCCGGCGGCGATGAGGACCTTCTCCTCGACGGGTGCCTGGCGCGAGTGCGGGTGGAGCGGGCCCTGGGGGAGATCGCGGAGCCAGGCGAGGTTGGCCGGGGTGAGCTCGGCTTTGGTCCACTCGACGGCGGCGCGGGCGGTCGGGTTGAAGTTGATGGAGGAGGAGAGGCCGCAGCAGACGCGATCGTGGTTGCCACGGACGGTGACCGAGGCGAGCGGTCGGACGAGGTCGATGACCTGGTTGGGGCTGCCGCCGTAGCCGACGGTGTCGCCGAGGTTCCAGACGGTGTCGAAGCGATGCTCGGCCGCGGTGAGGGCGGCGGTGAGCGCTTCGAGGTTGCCGTGGATGTCGGAGAGGATGAGGGCGCGCATGGATGGGGGTGGACGCGAAGAATGCTGGGGAGATCAGGAAGTTCGATCTTAGGATAACGCGTTGGCGATGATGTGGTTCGTGGCAGCCCACTGATAACGATGCGGCTGTCACGAATGGTCCACCCGCCTTCGGATCGGCGGAGCGAAGTCAGAGGTGCCCTGACGGGCACAAACGATTCGGAGTGGATTAGGGGAAGGTGGCGAGGGGTTTGGAGCGGTCGGTGTGCATGGTGGGGGCGGAGGCGAGGAGCTGGCGGGTGTAGGGATGCTGGGGGGAGCGGAAGAGGTCCGCGGCGGCGGCCTGCTCGACGATGCGGCCGCGCTGCATGACGGCGACGCGGTCGGCGACCTGCGAGACGACGGCGAGGTCGTGCGAGATGAAGAGCATGGCGAGCGAGTGAGTGGCGCGAAGCGTGCGAAGGAGGACGAGGATCTGGGCCTGGACGGTGACGTCGAGGGCGGTAGTGGGCTCGTCGGCGATGAGGAGGCGGGGGCGATTGGCGAGAGCGATGGCGATAAGGATGCGCTGGCGCTGGCCACCGGAGAACTGGTGGGGGTAGTCGGTGAGGCGGCGCTCGGGATCGGGTAGGGCGACCTCGTGGAGGGCGGCAACTGTGCGGGTGCGGACTTCGGAGCGGGAGAGACCGGGGTGGTGGGCGCGGATGGCTTCGGCGATCTGGGTGCCGATCTGCATGACGGGGTTGAGGGCGGTCATGGGCTCCTGGAAGATCATGGCAATGTCGCGGCCGCGGATCTGGCGCATGGCGGGTTCGGACTCGGCGAGGAGATCGCGGCCGTTGAACTCGATCTCGCCCGTGAGCGTGGCTGACGGGGGAAGAAGGCGGAGGAGAGCGAGCGAGGTGGCGGACTTGCCGGAGCCGGACTCGCCGACGAGGCCGAGGGTTTCGCCGGAGGCGATGGTGAACGAGATGCCGTCGACGGCGGGATGGGAGCCGAAGCGGATGGTGAGGTCGGAGACCTTGAGAAGCGAGGGGACGGTGAGGAGCGGGGGCATCTGGGGTGATGGTAGCGCGGGTAGGTTGTTGAAGTGATTCGCGTCGCTTCGCTCTATCGGTAAAAGCGAAATGCGGGGGTTCTTCCACTTCGCTCAGAATGACAACCAAAGCTTGCGCGGTTGGGCGAGTGTTTCGGGCGCGTCTTTGCTCAGGGTAGAGAAGCCGATTCCTGTGGGATGACAACAAATAAAGCAGGCGCGGGGAGCGCGTTTGGAGAAGCAGATCCCTACGGGCTGACAGCCAAAAGAAGCGTTCGACTGCCGGTCGTCATTCGAAGCGCGCGTGGCAGGTCCGAAAGGGCGGGTGGCGTCGTCTAATGGAGAGCTATGGTGTGGCGACGAGTTGCGATGGTTGGAGTGGCGGAACGCGGTTTGATCTGTGGCCTGGTGTTTGGGGTCAGCGGGCTTGGGTTGGCGCAGACGCATAAGGTCGAGAAGCCGGAGGCGGTGGTGCGAGCGGTGGGGGTGTACGAGTGGACGGGGGACCTGACGAAGCCGGCGGCGAGCCGGTTGATTCCGGTGTCGCTGTACATCAACGGTGAGTATGAGGATGCGGCGGTGTATCAGCCGCGACCGATTCCATTTGCGCTGCTGCCGGGGAATGCGTACGAGCTGCAGCAGGCGGGCGTGGTGAAGGGGCTGGTGGAGCTGAACTCGGCGGGAAAGCTGAATGCGGCGGAGAGTCCGTATGACGATGGGTGGTTCGGATACGGAACGTTCAAACCGGAGGCTGAGGTCAAGGCGGCGCAGCTGAAGGCCTCGCGGCGTATCAGCCCGATTACGACGGGCAAGGATGATGCGGAGTACGGCAAGGGCGGGGGCAAGGACGAGGACGGCAACAAGGTGGATCCGGATCGGCCGACGCTGCGGCGGCGGAGTCCGGCAGGCAAGAACGACAAGAACGCGCCGGCTTCGACGCCCGACACAACGCCAGCGGGAACGCCGGCGGATGATCCGGATAGACCCGTGCTGAAGAAGCGCGGCCAGAAGGATGTGGCGATGGACGGAGCGGATGCGACGGCCAAGAAGGAGATCGCGACGGGGGCGTTGAACAACGATCCGGATCGACCGCTGCTGCACAGGGGGAAGCCGGTGGGTGGGCAGAAGACGGCGGATGGCGAGGCGATGTCAAAGATGGCGGGGCTACCGGCGGATCTGCACCAGATGATCGCGGTGAGTGACGCGAAGAACCGGGCGGAGCATGACTTTGTGCGGGCATGGGATGACGAAGCGGAGCACAAGGCGGTGACGGCGAAGATGGAGGAGCTGGCGGCAGCGAAGCTGGCGGGGATGCCGGCGGTTGCGGCGACTGGAGCTGGAGCGTCGACCTCTGCTGGCTCCGCCGCGGGGACGGCCGCAAAGCCGGTGGCGAAGGCCGCAACGCCGACTACGCCGGCGGCTCGGCGACGGGCTGCGCTGACGGCTGCGGCGGCGAAGCGAAAGGCTGCGGCTGCGGCGAAGGGATCAGCGCTGCAGGACGAGGATCTGCGCGGGTATCTGCTCAGCTATGGAGGCGCACCGACGTTTGTGTACACGGCGCATACGGCAGGGACGGGGGCGGCGCTGAGGTATGTCACAGTGGTAGCGCAGAAGGATGCGTTTGGGAACCTGCAGACGGCGTTCTCGAGCGTGACGGATGCGGCGCACCTAGACCAGACGCCGTGGATGCGACTGGTGGGCGTGGTGGATGCGGAGGCGTCGAACCGGGCAAGCCTGCTGTTCGAGATGCGGGAGCAGGGGAGCCGGCAGTTTGCGTTGTACCGGGTACTGGGGTCGCGGTCGGAGGCGGTGTTTACGACGGGGACTACCCAGTAGACAGGCCAGGTTTTGTTCGCCTCAATTTGCCCCTTTGTGGAAAGCAAACGCAGTGTTTTTTGGGCGCTCAGAAGGGGAGCCAAAAGGGAGAGGCCGCGCGAGGTCGCGGCCTCTCTTCGTTATTCCGTGGCTAGGCTTACAGGCTGGGCTGGTCGATGTAGCCTTCGGGGCCGTGGTCGTAGAAGGTGGAGGGCTGCGGTTCGTTGAGGGGAGCCTGTCTGGCGAAGCGGATGGGGAGGTCGGGATTGGCGATGAAGAGCTTGCCGAAGGCGATGGCGTCAGCTTCGCCGTTGGCGAGGACTTCGTTAGCGGCGTCGAAGGTGAACTGCTCGTTGGCGATGTAGACACCGCCGAACTCGCGTTTGAGCTCCGGGCCGAGCCAGCCGCCGGCGCGGTGTTCGCGCGACATGAGGAAGGCGAGTTTGCGGCGGCCGAGCTCGCGGGCGACGTAGCCGAAGGTCTCGGCGAGGTT
>CAXTEE010000029.1:0-11106 GCA_964243375.1 uncultured Acidobacteriaceae bacterium
TCCCGCGTGATCCCCGCTGTCTTGGCGATCTCGGTCATGCCACGAGCGCGGGCAATGTCCCCCAGCGCCGATGCCAGCAAGGATGCATCGTTCGCCTCCAGAATGTCGGTCAGGTAGGCAGCGATGGACGTTTCACTGTCGAGATAATGGGCTGCGTCGAACTCGGGTAGATCGGCCACTTTGATGCGTTTACTCATGATCGTTTCCTCCGTTCAATCGAGCAGCGCGGCCAGAGCTTTGGCGCGCTTGATGTCTTTCTTCTGGGTTCGTTTCGAGCCACCGACCAGCAGCACGATGATCTGCGTACCGCGCTGGGTGAAATACAACCGCCATCCCGCGCCCAGGTGAATGCGCAACTCGGAGACGCCATCGCCCACCGGCTGAACATCTCCCATCAAACCGAGTTCAAGGCGTTTGATCCTGGCGGCGAGGACACCGCGTACCGTCTGATCCTTCAGCTCGTCGATCCAGGCGGTAAATTCGGGCAGTGGCCGGATCGAGAACATACGCCGAGTGTAATCGAACGATTACAAATGTTCAAGGGTTTGAGGACGCCTATCCCTATTCGTCACAGGAGCCTCGTACAGGGGCTCTTGGTTTTCTCAACGGCTAGAGTGTTCATCTCACCCTCATCGGCGTGCTGTGGGTGCCTTTCTGATTGTTGGGCAACAGGTTTAGATCGTTAGCCACAACCGCTAGACCAACCCCACCCTCATTAGGAAGGTTTTGTTTTTGCTTCTGCCGGGTTTGGGGCGCAGCTCCAAGAAATGGGCCGTTAGGCACTTAGTCCGCGTCCGGAGGATGCGCTCCGTTTGCTGTTCGTTCGATTGTCCACAGATTTTGAGGGACAACTATCGGTTCATATATAGGATTTTTAAAGCTATAGGCTTGTGTGACAAAGTGATCGTGGTTTTGAGCCTGTTTTCTGGGTTTAGCGTGACAAAGTGATCGTGGATGCCGTGACAAAGTGATCGTGGATAAGTTGCACAAATAACAGGCTTTCCCACATCAAACGCCGCTGAACGTCCGGACTTTATTTCTGGGGCTTGCCCATGAAGGTCGGAAAGAGCTTGCGCTTGACCGGTGGGGGGCTGTGCCAGAGGGTTAGGCCACCGGTGCCCGGCTTCACCCGCGCCTCACGGTAGACCGCCTGAACCTGGCTGAGCGCTACCTTGAACGCGCGTCGGAACATGCGGATCTCGTCGTATCCCATGCCGAACTGCTGAGAAACAGAGACCCATGGCACGAAAGCCGCTTTGTGATGATCGATACGGTGCAACCGCTGCGCCAGCCATGAATACACGTCAAGCGCCATAGCCGAGTGAGATAGCGCCGCCAGGTGGTGTGCATCGAGCGGCACGGCGTGACGCTGCAAGCTATCGAAATACCTGGGGTCTAGCTGGATGATGGACGGCCATAGGACCCGCTGCCGCACGTCCTTTTCGAGCCACACGCTGAACGTCGAAATAACGTCTGACTTCACCGTCACAGCCTGGCCGTCCTTCACCATGCCAAGCCGTACGGAACACGCAGCGAGGCGGGTGAGCTGCTCCTTGATGACGTTCATATTCCGGCCCGAGTTCGCCAGGCCTAAGCCGTTCGACACAAAGGCTGTGAGGGTCCGCTCAGTCTCGATCTCCGGCTTTCCGGTAATCAGGGCTTCGGTGTTCAGGTGGGCAAGGATCAAGCGCGGCTTAGGACCGAAGGGCAAGCCAACGTCTACAAAGCTCGATGTCGCGGGACTCATATAAGACCCTGCGGTGATCCGCAATGCTGCATGGCCGTTGGAACGGTCCCATACTCGAACGTCTTCCCCTGGATCGCGGTAAGGCATTCCCGTCTGACAGAACACGGTGTGCTGGTAGAGGATGGACTGATCGGCCTGGTCTGCCGCCGCCGCCTCGATCAACCGCCGCTCGATGGGTGTAATGGTCGCCCTAGGACGCTTCCCTGCCCCGGCCTTCTTGTCCGGGGCTCTGAGCCCGGCTCCAAGGTCAAGCCCCGGCAGGAACGCCGTTAGGGGCTGTAGCGCGTCGTCTGGATTGTTTCGGCTCATCGGTCCTGATTTCCTCGGCCTACGCGTATACACGTATAGGAGTAGCTTAGTTCCCTGCAGTGAACTCCGCGATTTCTGGCTTTCCACGACTGGCGAAAATCGTATTGATCCCCTCGGCCAGTAACGCCTGAACTGTCGTCCGCTCCTGGGCGGCTACGATCTTCAAGGCGGTTTGGACCTCGGGCGCGAAATGTCCGCCGACCAAGACGCGGCCATTACGTGACGGTCGGACAGACGACTTTATTAGCTTTATAGGCTCTGAAGTGACACGAGACGGAGCCTGTTGCTGTTCAAGCCCCTGCGAGAGCGGATTCGGCTTTGGCATCTATTTTCCTCTGGGTGCTTACAAGCTTGAGTGTATACACGTATAGCTGTAGTGTTTCCTGCGCGGCTTTGCTGTCGGCCTCGTATTCTGCTGCAGTCTTTCCTATGTTGCTTGCATGGCGGTGAGCGGCCCGCAGGTGGATCACGGTCGGACAGACTTTAAACCCCTGCTGCTTGATGTATTCAACGGCATTAGCGCCCTCGGTACCTTGAGTGGGTGCCTTGTTGACTACAAAAAACGATGGAGGATCACCGGCAACGCGCAATAGGTCGGCCAGCTTGCGAACGGTCTCAAGGCCGAACAGATGAGGCTCCACGGGGCTTACCACTACATCGGCGCGACGTGCTGCCTCGGCTGCATCGGTGGACGAATGCGGGGGAGTATCTATCACAATGAAATCAACCCCTTGAGCCTTGGCCTGCTCAATGGCTGCGCCCAACCTGACGGCATGTGTAGGTACGACCCACGGAAGTTCCTCGGTGCGCCGGTCGGTCCACTTGGACGCCGTAGCCTGCGGGTCCACGTCAAAAATTGCGGCCTTGTGCCCCTTCTGCACCGCTGTAACGGCTAGATCGAGAGACAGCGTGGTTTTGCCCGCTCCGCCTTTTTCAGCTATGACCGCGATAATAACCATACGTGTATACACCTATACCCTACGACGATTTGACGAGTATACCGCTAGGCAATCCCTTTACAAGGGGCTTTCTCTTGGTTCGTATCGTGCCTGATACCCCTCTTATCAACGGGCTTTTGGAAACTCTGCTCAAGACGTGCGGACAAGAGGGCATCCACGACGCGGCATAATGAATCCATGTTTCGAACTGTGTCTCTACTACTTTTCACTTTGCTCTGGATGCAACCTGCTTCCGCGCAACTAGTAGCTGCAGACAGAGACGTTCAGGCGTGCGCTCTTTTCACCGCCGCAAGCGTGAGCCTAGAAGCGGACGTCACACCTGAAAAGGTGTCCCTAACGATTGCCTCACAGAGCCCCATCTCCTTAACCTTCCCTCCAGGATCGGCGCTTAGCGTGCGAATCCACAGTTGCACGATGGTCATAGATTCAGCACAAGACGAAGTTGCTATAGGGATTCCCATGGTGGATCAAATGGGGACCTCAACGACATCCCTGCTGATAGCTAGGTTCGACCTCAAAAAGATGGCCTGGAGCAAACCCCTGCAGCTCGATCCTCCCGCTCCGATGGAGAGCTACCTAAACGGCAGATATCTCAATGCTTTCCGCCTTGTTGGGTATCGAGAAGAATCATCAGATCTTGTAGTGGTAAGTTCGGATGACCGAGCCATTCTTAGTGAGAAAAATGGTAAAAGTGTCGAGGTTTCGACAAACCTGTCCACAGACCTCTTCGCAACGCTGACCTCTATAAACACTGCCCACAATCGCTTCTGGGGAAGTTGCAATCAGCACCAGAAGATCTTTGGAAAAGCGGAACCCTGTTCGTTGGTTGCCACTTCGCTTCTTGGCCCCCCGAAAATCGGTCCTACGGTTGTCTCTCCCGTAGTTACGCCTCAAAAAGGTGTATTGCAATGGAGTCAGCCAGAATTTTATGCAGACACCGGTCGCTCTCTGATCATTGCTGGTTACCCGGCCAGCGGCATACACCCAGCACACTATCTTTGGATCACAACTCTCAACGACGGCTTAATTCACCAGATGACCGTTCATTCGAGTTTCAGGGATGATTCCCTGAGCGGTGTCGCTGCCCTTTCACCAGACGGAGACATTCTGGCGTTTAGCGTTTCAATGAGCAAGCTTGCGTGCTGCCTGGTTGATAACTACATCTCTCAAGGGGACCGTATAGTCATCGTGAGTATTAGCGATCACAAGCAAATAGCGGAAATTCGTCCCCCTAACAGAGAGAATCCGCTCGCGTTCACTGTCGATCATGAAGGCAAAAACGGTGCTGCTCGTGAATTGGGGGGGCGGCTGGCAACGCAAAGAGTTCCTCAGTCATTGAGTTCTTAGCAATTCGTGTGATCACGCAGCCCCTTTACTCCCCAGATTTTGACGGATTGCCTAAACTGTTACATTCTTTCTACGGACGTAGAAGAAACGTAACAGAGGGCCAAACCAATGGCAAAGAAGAGGTTTGTGAGCTACCTGAGGGTCTCGACCGCACGCCAGGGAGCAAGCGGCCTGGGTCTCGAAGCACAGCGAACCGCTGTCGCCGGATACCTTAATGGTGGCGACTGGGCCCTCGTGGAAGAGGTTCTCGAAGTCGAGAGCGGAAAGCGTAACGACCGGCCAGCCCTCGCTGCCGCCCTCAAACTCTGCCGCAAGCACAAAGCGACCTTGGTGATCGCCAAACTGGATCGCCTCGCCCGCAACGTAGCTTTCATCTCGAACCTCATGGAGTCAGGCGTGGAGTTTATCGCGGTCGATATGCCCCAGGCCAATCGCTTCGTCGTTCACATCCTGGCTGCCGTTGCTGAGCAGGAAGCGGATGCCATCTCCAAAAGGACTAAAGCGGCGCTCGCAGCGGCGAAGGCTCGGGGAACGAAGTTGGGTGGCCGACGCGTCTCGGCTAAGCGATTTGCTGAGATTCAAGCCGATGCCCGGCATATGAGGAGTGAGTTGGTTGTGAAGCAGCGTGCTGAACTGTTTCCGATCATCAGCCAAATACGAGCCTCTGGCTGCACGTCGCTTCGGGAGATCGCAGCTCAGCTCAATTCTAGGGAGATTGAAGCTCCAAGGGGTGGGCAGTGGGCAGCTACTCAAGTTCAGCGAGTGCTCAGCTGAGCCGCCAAACAAGCGGTTGTATGGTGCGCTATATAGTCATCATTTCAAACGATACACGTCGATAAACTCACCCCTATTTCGCTTAGGGAAGCGCCGGAGCAGCACAGCACTACTGTCGAGCAAACGGACATCATTTGGGCTGTGGTAAATGGTGTCAGTCAAGTAGTACAGCGGCGATGCAACAGAGAAATCAACGGCGGCCGTTGAGATGCGTTGATATTGCGACCTCCAGACCGGAAGCGCTCCGTCGGGTACGAGCGGGTACGCTGTCTTAGACTGGAGCCACCATGCCTCGTAAACTTCTATTCCGTTTGTTTGATTTAGATATGCAAATACGGCATCGGTAGGCGGCCCCCACCAGGGATCAGTGAGGATGGTGGCCCTGTGACCACCCGCTTCTTTAAGGAGAAAAGTGACGGCTTCCCGAACTCCAGACCCTGAATAGGCGCCGGCTCCAAGGAACTCATCAGCATCATCCTTAAAGAGAGCCGTTTCCGGCGCATGAAGAATGCGAACGTCTCGCGCGAGCATGGAAAAGAAAATCGCTCCTGCGCATAGGCTGCCAAGAAACCTTCCTTTTACTTCGATGCCTATAGACGAAACTCCCCCCGCAATCATCAAGAGCAGCGGCCATGTTAGGGGAAACAGGTACCTGCTTGGAAAGTAGGTAAGAGCAAACGACACCATGAGGAGAGGTCCAATGCTAGCGGCGGCGATCAAGAGAAAAAGATAAGAGCGTCTCAACAACAGTATTAGGAAGGCGCCGAATGCAATGCTCATGGCGAGATCGCCACAATAAACGGAGCCGTATGCCTTGAGCAGAGGAAGGTTGTAGGCCGCATTTATCCATGGATTACGGATTAGCTGGCCGAGGGGCGTAAAGAAGTTCGTATGATGCACGAACGTATTGTTAATCGTAGGGGTAGGACCGTACGGAATTGCAAAATGGCTCCACAAAGGAAATAACGCGGCAATGGCATACGAAGTGAGGAGCCTAGAGCCAAGTTTCCAATCCAGTTTTCGATGAAGATAACCGGCGATCAGCAATGGACAAGCTGCGTAAAGTACTACCGTCGTCTTTACAAAGAGCCCTACGCCTAAAATCAACCCAAGTGCTACTGGCCGCCTCCAAGACAGTACAACATTCCCAAATGTCCAGAGCGACGCGTACACAATACATGCGCCGCATAAGTTCACTACAGCATCAACATAACCAATGCGATCGTAAAGAACACCAAAAGGTAGAACCGCGTCAATGCAAGCTAATATCAGTCCGCAGCGCAGCCCCCCACAAAGAAAACCTATCCGGTAAAGAACAACGGTGGTAATGCAACCTGCGACGACTGACACAGCACGATGCGCAAGGAGGGGATCTCCAACTATCGGCCGTAAAGCGGCTGTAAGCCAGAATAGAAGAGGTGGTTTTGCATCGAGTAGTGAAATAAACCACTCGTGCTGGTGCTGAATAATTTCGGCCCACCGCATGTAAATAGCCTCGTCCACCAAAATCGGGAAGAGGGATATGAGTTTAATAGACCGGCATAGAAACGCCACCGACAGGGCCACAAAAAGAAGTAGTCGTGGTAGGCCACGACGCGGAAAAAAATCTTGGCCGAGACGCAGGTTCAGTTGGCGAGCATCAACTTCGCGTGCGTAATTGATACGAAACTTCATTAACGCCCCGAAAAGTTCGTTAGAGACTCAACCTTCCTCCCGGATACAGACTGACGTCTGTAATCCAACCCTTCATGTTCCGTATCTTTAGGGCTTAGCTGATACTCCCTTGCGGCCAGGTCGGCGTCTTGCCGCCGCCGAACATTGATGTGATTGACGACCCAGCCAAGGTGGGTTGGGGGTGGCAAATCAGGAAGAATGATCTGCCACTCTTGTTCATGGTTTATCGCATCACATTCTTGGAGAACTGCGTTGCCCTCAGAGCTGCGTAATGCAGTGCCATTTACACAAAGCGTACTTGCATTCTTTCTTAATTCCACAAAATTTGTGGTTCTTGGCTCTATGTGCCACTGCTGTGTCTGGTTCGTTTCATTGCAGTCGTACATCTCAATCGGCGCACCATTTCCAAAGCCTGACGCGTCAAGACACATTGCGTGCTGAGGCGGTCCCGAGATCGCGAAAGATCCGTTTGTAAACCGCTCAAATAACCACGTTCGTTGCTCCTTTATCTTGGGCGCACATTGCATTAAATGGCTCGGCGGCTTTAAGTTTTTGGGCAGTCTTGGCAGCGTGATACATGCCTGGCTTTGGCGATTGAGAAGCCCCAGTGGTGCAACGAGTGGGCCTGACGAGAAACGACTATCACCCTCGACCCCCAGAGCTCCTTCACTATGAGCTTTAAAACTACTTTTAGGGCGAACGGCGTGCGTTAAATCGGCGAGTCGGAGATCCGCTTCATCCAAGTTAGTACTCAGCAGGTTAGCGCCATTCAGGTTCGCTCCGACTAGAGTTGCGCCTCTAAGATCGAGCCCAGCTAATTTCGCTCCGGAGAGATCAGCCCAAGCCAAACCCGCTAATCGCTCGCAATCTTCATCGTTGTTTGTGGTGGGGATGTCTCGAAGAAGGCAGGCGACTCTTCGCCACTTGTCACTGATCTTAGTGCGATGGTCTAGCGTGACGCCACGGAGATCTGCTCCATCTAGGCTCGCCTCTGTGAGATCAGCACCCTCCATCCGTGCTTTTCGCAGATCGACCTTTTCAAGGTGTGCTTTGGAGAGATCAGCGTTGCGGAGGTCGGCTGTTATGAAGGAGAAAGCAATTCGCGGGACGACAACAGCCAAAATGAGCCCCAGCACGAGTAAAAGATAAGCCCTCCACGCTTTGGGCTGCGCGTTCATCACACCGGCTCCGAATGAACGTTTTCCCTTGAAAAAAGAGCCGCCCGCTAAGAAAAAACTTGCGACGGTAAGAACCCCTTGGAAGATGCTGATTAGCTCACTATGACGCGGTAAATACCGCCACCAGAGAACGAGCATGGTTGCCGGCACTGTCATCCAAACACAAATCGCTACGATGGCTTTCCGAAGTTTCGCCGTATTGTCATGCCCTTGGTCAAGGAATGGCATGCTCAACCACTCAATCATTAGCTCTGACCGACGAGTTCCGTCAGGCAGAACGAGCGGCATTTGCAACATCTTCTCCCAAAGGAGTTGGGTTGTCAGTTGCAGGAAGAGAAAGATGCAGAGAACAAGAAAAGCAGCCCCGGGATAAAAATACCCAAGAGGAACGGGGGTCTGAATGATGGGGAGGTTGGTCGCCGAAGAATCAATGATAAGACCGCTGTCCTTCGTTGACGCTACCGTCAGGAAGCAGTATGCGCACGCTCCTAACAACGTGAGCGTCAGAGCTGAAATTTGCTTGGAGAGCTCACTAATGCGGTCCTTTGCTGAAAAAACCACGGTAGCAGGAAGAGAAATACCCTCCAGTAGAGCTCCCCGGAAAGCGCCCGGCAAGAGACGTGTCGAATCTTCAAAAGAAGCTTCTGTGCAATCCGCATCAATGAATGTACTTTCGCTTAACACCGCCTGTTTGAACAACGTACGTCGGCAGATCGCCTTGTTGAACACACAATTGTAAATTTCTGAGTCGGTGAAGTCTGCACCTGTCAATTCCGCGCTAATTAAGGAACATCGACGAAAAGCCGCCTTTCGAAAGTTAGCTGCGGGAAGCTCGTCGAAATCGAGATTACGGTCCGTCAACTCTAGACGACGGCCTTTTCCTGAATCGCTCAGCCACTCTGCGTGTTCTTGTAAGAGAGGCACGAGCTCCGCACTCGTGAGCTTATTTTTTGTCATGGACTGCTGAGTATAGTGGGCTTTCGCGTAAGCGCAAAACAAGCATTCCCGCCGTAGAGGCTGTGGGTTTGTGGGACGAGCGCTCTTTGCTCGTTCCAAGCGCTTGCGCGTCAAATCCATAGCCTGCTTTCGGGGGCGGCAATGCTCTCGGGGGCTTACTTCGCCTTTCCCTTGTGAGCTGGGCCATGCGGATCGGGCGCTGCTGGTGCCGGTGCCGCTGCCGCTGGCTGCTGGGCGGCCAGGTACTGCTCGATCCGGTTCAACTGCTCCTGCATGTTGTTCTGGCTGGTCCGCATCGGCCAATAGCCGAGCATGAGCCCCAGGGCCAGACCGATACAGACCATCAAGCTGATCAGGAGCCAGCTCACCTCCTTGAGGCTCTGGCGCACGAAGCCCGCTGCCTGCTTCATCTCCTGGAGCGGCGCCGCAAATGCCGCTACGGTCTGCCGCTCGATATCCCCGCTCTGCTTCCGCACGGCATCGTGGATCGCCTGGACGGCGTTGCGCTCCAGATTTACCTGGGCTCCCTGAAGCCGCGCCCGCTCGGCCTCCAGGCTCTTGATCGCGGCGTCGGCCCGCTTCTGCAGGTCGACGGCTGCCTGCACCGCCCAATTTTGAACCTGCCCAAGCTCTTTGATCCGCTCGGTCAGAACGCGTTGCGTCTCCGCCATCGCTTCCTCGATCCGCTCGGTGTGTTCGATCAGACCGAACATCATCGAGTCGCCGAGACGACTCCCTGGTTGCTGCTGCTCCGGCTGCTGCTCTGCCATGGCCCCACTCCTCTACAGAAATCCAACCCTACCGTCCGATACCAAACCCATGCCCGCGTTCGATCTCCACATCCTTTTCGAGCGCCTTCTCAGGACCCTTTTCCTGGGCCTGCTCCTGCTTCGGCTCTGGAACGATTGCGGCCTGCTTCGCCTGCTTGTACGCCTCATAGCGTTCCCGGAAAGCCTCCCGGCCTTGCGCAACCGGATCGTTGACAACCAGCTCCGGACCGGCTCGCTCCATCTCCTGCTTCCCCTGGGCTGGAGATCCCTTTTGAGTCTCTAACTGTTGCTCCGGTTTGCCCTCGGTCTTCTGCTCCCGCCAGCGATCAAATCGTCCGCGGAACTCCTCCATCCGCTCGGCAATCGTTTGGGCGGCGGCAACCGTCCGCTCCTTCACTTCAGTCGCCAGCTCGCGGGCGGCAGCGATCAACTTATCAAGGCGAGACAGCTCCTGGGCCGTACGCACCTCGACCCCGGCGATCTGCTGCTCGGCCTGCTTCTCCAGGTGCTGAATCGCGCCCGCACGGTCAAGATGGGGCGGCGGCAGCTCTGCCCGCTCCTGACGCAGTTGGTCGATCTCGGCGTGTCGCTCCATCGCCTCCGGCCCATCCCCGCGCAGGGTCTTTTCCTCCCGCAGGGAGGCGAGGTCCCCGCGTCCTTGCTCGACCCAGGAACGTGCGTCCAGGCGCTGCGACGGATCATGAATATGGCCGTGCCGCTCCATGGCCGTGTTCATCATCTCAACCCACTTCTCCCGCACCTCTTCCGGCTTGTTCCGGTCGTTCCACTCCGGATCTTTTTTCGCCCCGTTGCGTTTGAAGAAGCGATCCTCCGCAAACCCTCGCGTGTCGTCTGTGACGGCACGCTCCGAGAACATCAGGTGCATGTGCGGCTGTTCGATATTGTCCTTCGCCAGCGGAGTATGGACGGCCAGCGTGTACGCGAAACGATCCCCCAGCAGCTCACGCGTCGCCTCGCGAGCTAACTCCTGGCGCTGCGCTGGTTCCAGCTCACGCGGCAGAGCGATCTGCAGCTCCGTGTAGGTGCGGCCATTCGCACGTTCGTGAGCATCGGCGGCCACCCAAAACGAGTGCGGATCAGCCTGGGCGAACTCCGGCATATTGCCGGATTCGACCAGCTCCAGGCCGCCGCGCTCCTGGTACTGGCCATCGCGCGCAAGGTACTGCGCGTGCGCCGCTGCGGGCGGCGCTTTGCTCGACGACTTGAAGGCGACGTGCACGATAGCCATGCGGTTGTTCTTGCCTTTGCGGTAGCGGTTGTCGTTGCTGCTGCTTTTGCGGTTGCGGTTGTTTTGCTGTTGCGGCTGCTTTTGCTTCTGCCCACCGCAGGTGCGCGTAGTTTGTGAAACAAACTAGGTATCGCGCATTAGT
>CAXTEE010000030.1:0-10909 GCA_964243375.1 uncultured Acidobacteriaceae bacterium
CAAAAACAAAGCGGCCGGCAGGATCTCTCCCGCCGGCCGCCCCTTCTTCCGTGCTCAGAAGCCTTACCGCCGTTCGCGATCGTTGTGGTTCTCCCGATCGATCTGCCGGCTCGCGCCATTCTGCTCACGATTCACCTGCCGCCGCTCCTGGCCGTTCATCGTCCCGCCATTCGCCTGCCGGTCCGTCTGCACCTGCCGGTCGATGTTGGCCTGCCGCTGGTCCGCCCGCGCCGTCTCGCCGGTGGTCATGCGGCCACTCGCCGAGCCGTTCGCAATCCGCTGCTGCTGGTTCGCGCTGCGGACATTCGACGTACCCCGAGCCGGCGTAACGTTCTGCCGGTCTCCAACTCGCGCCTGCGCCGCCATCGCCGGCTGGCCATGGTTCACGCTCGCAAACTGCCCGCGATTCTGGCTCGCCGTCGTCTGGTGCTGCATCTGGTTCGCCGTCGGGTTGAAGTGCTGCTCGCGGCTCGCCTGCATCTCCTGCGCGCTCGCCCTTGCCTGCAGACCGCCCTGTCCGCCGTTGTAGCTCACCCGGTTGCTCACGTTGTTGTTCACAATCGTCGTGTTGTACGTGTTGTGAATGTTGGTCACGTTTACGTTATTGACCGTGCGGTTGTAGTTGAACGAGTTGCCGCGCCAGAAGCCGCCGCCATACCCTACACCGCCGTACCCGAACCCATAGTTCACGCCGCCATAGAAGCCCACGTGCGGCCCCCAATACCCGGCGTGGAAGATAAACGCGCTTCCGCCCCATCCCCAGTAGCCCGGCGTCCACAGCACGCCGACGCTCGGCGGCTGCACCCACACACCCGGAACCCAGTAATACCCGGCGTCCGCGTATCCCCAGTACCCCGGCGTCCATATGTAACCATCACCGGGACAGATCGGCTGCGTATACACCGGCAGCACCGGCGGCGCAATGCCGACCGAGATAAACACCGAACTGAACGCCGGCACGGAGGCAGCGGCAACCGTCGCCGCCAGAAAGAAAGATCGAATCGTCGTCAAGAGCCGCATGGGCGTTCTCCTCGGCGCGGCCCTCACAGCGCCACTGCCGTCTCACTGCAGAGCTCATTCGCTCAGCAGCCTCCCATACTGACACGACCTCCACCCGATAGTTGCCCCACTTTTGTGGGACGATCCCTCCTCTGCACCGCAGACAACTCTGGGGAAGCAGAGACGCCAGCGCGCTCCACCTCCCCAGCAAGAACAACCATCATCTCCGGACTACGGGCGTCGCCACATCAGCGCTCCAACAACCCCTGTGCCCAGCAGCAACAGTGTGCCCGGCTCCGGCGTCGCCGTCACGGCAGTTGGCACCGAGTCCAGCTGCGCGGCGCTCGTCGCAACCGTCACCCCGTAGTCCGCCAACGGGTCCCCCGGGAACACGCCATTGCTCCAGAAGTTCACGACATCGCCGCCACCAATCGTGAAGAGCAAGCCGTAGATATCCATGAATCCGCCATGGGGCGGGTACGAGTTCGCCGTCTGCGGAGACCCCAGCGGCCAGAACAGGTTGTCGTACGAGATCGATCCGTGCTGCGTCCCAACGGCCACAGGAAATCGGCTGAAGTCGGCCGGCGCCAGCGTGTTTCCCGGCTCGGGCGTCGCATGTGTCAGCGCCTGCAGCCCCGTGATCGACGCATCAACAATCCCAAGCGCCGCATCCGAGAACGTCCCGCTGATACCCGTCACCTCGAAGGCACTCGGATACTTCGCGTCCGTGGCAGTCCCATACGTCAGCGACACCGCACCGCTAACCCCAGGGCCGCCAAAATCAAAGTGGTACGTGTCAGCCTTCGCTCGCGAGGGCAGTGTCGCCGCCAGCAGCAGAGCCGCCGCGGAAAAATGAAAGATGTGTCTCATAGATGATCGCTCCGTTCCTGATGTAGGTACCAAGGGCCCGGGGGTTTGGAAAAGGTAGGAAGTCCTTCAGAGCGAAGAGCGCTCGCAATCCTCAGAACGCGGCAGACTCCACTTCAGAACCCGATCAGAATCTAGCACACTCATCCCTCGAACATTAACCGCAGCTAATCCTCGCTCGCACCCTGTCTGCGACCGGCCACTCTATGGCGCAAAACTCCGCAAGCCCTCGACCGTCGTCGCATCCATCGTCACCAGCATCCCCACCAGCAGCTCCACCGCCTCGTCGAAGTCCTTCCGGTTCACGATCCCGTTGTGCGAGTGCGTATACCGAACCGGCACCACCAGGTTCACCGTCGGCGCGCCCGTTCCGCCCGTCTGCATCTCCGCCGAGTCATCCCCGTACCCCTGCACCAGATCGCTCTGCAGCGGCAGGCCCTTGTCCGCCGCCGTCTTCCGCACAAACGCCACCATCTTCCGGTTCGCGATCGTGCTCGAGTCATACAGAAACATCCCCGGCCCCGCGCCCAGCTTCACCTGCGTCTCCTCTGGTTTGTCGCCCGGCACATCGCCCGTAATCCCGCCCTCGAGCGCCACCCCGATCTCTGGCCGCACCATCGCTGTCGCCGCCCGCGCCCCGCGCAGCCCCACCTCCTCCTGCGTCGTCGCCACATAAAAGAGCTGGTTCGCATGCGGCAGCTTCGCCGTCCGTCGCATCGCCTCAAGCATCACCGCACACCCTATCCGGTCATCCCACGCTTTACCCAGGTAGTTGTCCGTCCCGTTCATCACCGTAAACGGCGCGTCCGGCACCACCGGGTCGCCCGCCTGCACCCCCATCGCCTTCACCTCATCCGCCGTCTTCGCCCCTACATCCAGGTAGATCCCGTCCCGCGGAAACACCGTGTTCCGCTCCCCCGCCGGCAGTACATGAATATCCCGGATCCCCGTCACCGCCCGCACCGGTCCCTTCGACCCGATAATGATCCACCGCTGGTCCACCAGCGCCTGGTCCAGCCACCCACCCAGCATCTGCATGGACAGGAATCCCGTCGGCGTCACCCGCCGCACCATCCCGCCCAGCTCATCCATGTGCGCGTCGATCATGATCCGCGGCCCCGTGCCCCCTTGCTGCGCCACCACGCTCCCCGTCCCGTCATAGCGGATCGCCGCCGTCGCCAGCGGCGTCATCTCCCGCACCATAATCGCCCGCACCGCCTCCTCCGCACCCGGCGGTCCCGGTGCCTCAGAAAGCCGCCGCAGCAGCTCTACCGTTGCATCTCCACTGCCACCCTGCGCCACCGCCCCAACACCACACGCCGCCACGCCCGCGGCAGCAACCAGCCCCATCGCCATCCATCGAACCACTCTCATCCGTCGCATCCCGAAACTCTACCATCGCCGTCCAACCGCGGCACTGCCTCTGGAACAGGCTCGATCTCATTACGTTTGACGTAATTGCTGCAATTCCCTCCCCGGTCGATAGTCAATACCAGACATCAGGCCGCGCGCTTCCACTCCGGCTCGGCCATCTCAAGGAGAAACCCCAACATGAGCACCATGACTATGACCAAGACCGACGCCCCCGCCTGGCTCCTCGCCTTCTGGAAAGAGATCGACGACAAGACCTTCGGCGCCGGCTTCGACTGCTTAGCCGAAGACGCCACCGCTCATCTCGGCGTCGGCAACTGGACCGGCCGCGAGCAGATCCGCGAGAGCCTCCGCGCCTTCATCGACACCGGCTTCACCGCCCACCACGACGTCCTCGAATACTGGGACGGCGGCAGCCTCAAAGTCTTTCGCGGCATCGTCACCATGAAGCCCGACGACCCCACCCAGTCTGTCGTCAAACCCGTAATGACCCACTTCTTCTACATGGACGAAAAAGATCCCACCAAGGTCAGCAGCTGGATCGGCTCCGTCGGCCCCGTGCAGTTCTAGTCGTTCATACTGCTTGGGGAGAGGAGGAGCCGCGCAAGGTCGTTCGCGTGCCCGGCGCCATCCTTCCTCTCACCCGGAGCGCTCCATGACCCCCGCAGCCCCGCAAACGCCGCAACCCCTCGGCGATCTCCTCCGCTACTGGCGCGGCCGCCGCGCCAGTAGCCAACTCGATCTCTCGCTCGACACCGGCATCTCCCAGCGCCACATCAGCTTCATCGAGAGCGGCCGCAGCGTCCCCGGCCGCGATCTCCTCCTCACCCTCGCAAAGAGCCTCGACCTGCCCTTGCGCGAGCGCAACAGCCTCCTGCTCGCCGCCGGCTACGCCCCCATCTTTGCCGAAAGCACCCTCGACGCCCCCGACATGACCGTCGTCGCCCGCGCCATCGATCGCGTCCTCCAGCAGCAGGAGCCCTTCCCCGCCCTCGTCCTCGATCGCTTCTGGAACGTCCTCAAAACCAATCGGGCCGCGCCCCGCTTCTTCGGCTCCTTCATCCGTCTCGCCGCCCACCCCAAACCCAGAAACCTCCTCCACCTCATGTTCGATCCCGGCGCCATGCGTCCCTTCGTCGAAAACTGGGAAGAGGTCGCCGCCTCTCTCCTCGAGCGCGTCCATCGCGAGTCCATCGGCCACGTCGTCGATCAGAAAACCCTCGATCTCCTCAAGAGCCTCAAGCGCTACCCCGGCGTCAAAGGCCTCCGCTCCGTCGGCAGGCACTCCGCCCCCGTCATCCCCATCACCTTCCGCAAAGGCCGCCGCCGCACCTCCTTCTTCTCCCTCATCACCACCGTCGGCACCCCCCAGACCATCACCGCCCAGGAGCTCCGCATCGAGTGCATGTTCCCCGCCGACGATCTCCCTTAAATCTCGGAAACCGTCCCCGAACATCGCCTCCGAAACCAACGAGGGCGGCTCGCAACCTCCGCAACACCAGCACCCCGCGCAACACTTGCCCCCACCGCTGTCATCCTGAGCAAAGCGAAGGACCCGCTTCTCTACCGGGAAACACCAGCACCCCGGAACACTCGCCCCCCCCACCGCTATCATCCTGAGCGAAGCGAAGGACCCGCTGCTCTACCGGAAAACAACAGCACCCCGAACACCCGCCCCCCCCACCGCTGTCATCCTGAGCGAAGCGAAGGACCCGCTGCTCTACCGGAAACACAGCATCCCCGGGAACCAACTCACCCATCCAGCCCCGCCACCAGCGCCGCCCACTCCGCCTCCAGCGGCCCTCGCTCCGGCATCGTCCCCGCCCGCCGGTACCAGTACCCCGCGTTCCCCACATCACCCTCCTTCCGGTGCAGATACGCATGCACCGCCATCCCGTCCTTGGTCTCCAGGTCATCCACCAGCCCGTGCGCCCGCTTCCAGTCCCCCTTCGCATCCCACCACAGCGCCGCCAGCGGAGCCGTCATCTCCGCCATCGGTGCCTCCTTCGTTAGCGATGCTCGAAACCCGTCAACGTCCATCCCGTCCGGCCTCCTTGCCGTCCCTCACAGTCTCCATCGCTGCCGGTCTCCGCCGCAACACCAGCACCACGCTCAGCAGCACCACCGCCGCCCCCACCAGCATCCGCTTCGTCACATGCTCCCCGCCCAGCCAGGCCCCCACCAGCACCGCAATCACCGGATTCACATAAGAATGACTCGAGACCACCGTCGCCGAGAGCCGCGCCAGCAGCCACACAAACGCCGTGTATCCAAGAATCGACCCAAACACCACCAGGTACAGCACCGCCCCGATGCCCCGCGTCGAAAGGTGCGGCACGGTCCGCAGCTCGCCCGTCGCCGCCGACAGCAGGAGCAGCATGCCGCCGCCCAGCAGCATCGTCGCGCCTGACCCCACCGCCTTCGCCTTCGGCATCGGCAGCCGCCCCTGCAGCACCGCGCCCGTCGCCCACGCCGCCGCACCCACCAGAATCGCCAGACTCGGCCCCCGCGGCAGACCCGCACCGCCGCTCGGCCACAGCAGAACCGCCGTTCCACCCAGCCCCAGCAGCACCGGCACAAGCAGCGAGGCCCGCATCGGCTGCACCCGGAACACCATCACCTCCAGCACCATCGTCATCAGCGGCACCGTCGCCAGCAGCACACTCGCCACCCCCGAGGGCACCACCCGCTCGGCCGAAAACAGCAACCCATAGTCCACCGCAAACATCAGCAGCCCGATCACCAGCATGCTGCGCCACTCCGCCGCCGTCGGCCGCGCACCCCCACGCCACCGCGTCACCCCGTACAGCAACACGCCCGCCACAAAGAAGCGCAGCCCCGCGGCCAGCAGCGGCGGCATCTCCTCCACCGCCACCCGTATCGCCAGAAACGTAGTCCCCCACACCACGTAGATCGTCAGAAACGCCAGCGCGAACAGCAGCGTCTCGTTCCCTCCCAGGGCACGCCCACGCACCCTCTCCGTCTGCCGCATCGAGGTCCTCCTGAAACCGGTAGCTCAGCCTGAATCGCTACCTCCAGTCTGACAGCCCTGCTCTCATCCGCGCCGGCGATGTGGCTCGAGGTCGGGTGAACAAGCTGCCGCGGAGGCATCCTCCCGGATGCCTCCCCCTCTGTGCGTCGTCGCCCTCACGCAACAATCCACACCCCCATGGCGCAATCACCGGCTCCACCCCGCTATCCTGAAACTGCACCGAATCTTCGCGAGCGCTGCTGGTCGCGATCTGCCTCCGCGGACCCCTGTTCCTCCGCTGCCGCTCGCAGGCCCGGACCTAAGTCCAGCGTCACCAAGACTTTGCCCCAGAAGTACAGGGGGGAGCGATACCTCCGCTCTACACTGGTACCCGCTCTACGCAAATGCCCGACAACTTCGCCCAACTCGTCAAGCAGCAGGTCGACATCGTCAAGATCATCGGCGACTACGTCCGCCTGCGAAAGTCCGGCGCCCAGAACTACACCGGCCTCTGTCCCTTCCACAAAGAGAAGACCGGCTCCTTCTCCGTCAACGCCGCCCACGGCTACTTCTACTGCTTCGGCTGCCACGAAAAAGGCGACGTCTTTACCTTCGTCATGAAGCTCGAGAACGTTCCCTTCCCCGAGGCCATCCGCGTCGTCGCCACCAAGTCCGGCATCCCTCTTCCCAAGCGGGAGTTCTCCTCCCCCGAAGAGGCCCGCGAAGCCGGCATCCGTCGCCAGCTCATCGACATTCACGAGGCCGCCACCCAGTACTTCCAGCAGGCCCTCAACTCTCCCGAGGCGGCACGCGCCCGCGAGTACCTCACCGGCCGCGGCGTCACCGCCGACACCATCAAAACGTTCCGCCTCGGCTACGCCCCCGACGACTTCAACCACATGCGCGACGCCCTTCGCCCCCACTTCGGGGAAGACGCCATGCGCGCGTCAGGCCTCTTCAGCGCCAAGGAAGGCGCTGACGGCAGCCAGGGCCAGATGTACGCCCGCTTCCGCAAACGCATCACCTTCCCTATCGCCAACGAGGCCGGCAAAGTCATCGCCTTCACCGCCCGCGCCCTCGACGACACCGACGACAAGGGTCGGCCCATCGCCAAGTACCTCAATTCACCCGAAACTCCCCTCTTCTCGAAGGGCCACATCCTCTTCAACCTCGACAAGGCCAGGGCCGACATGCGCTCGCATGACTTCGCCCTCCTCGTCGAGGGCCAGATGGACTGCATCTCCGTCTACATGGCCGGCGTCCGCAACGTCCTCGCCACCTCCGGCACCGCCTTCACCGAGCACCAGGTCCGCCTGCTCTCCCGCTTCACCCATCGCGTCGTCGTCAACTTCGACCCCGATCAGGCCGGTGCCAACGCCGCCGAGAAATCCATCGCCCTGCTCACCGAAGAAGGCTTCGAGGTCAAGGTCGTCGCCCTCGATGGCGGCCTTGACCCCGACCGCTTCGTTCGCGAGCGCGGCATGGAGGCCTACATGGCCGCCCTCCGCGGCGCCAAACGCCACGCCGACTACCTCATCGACCGCGCCCGCCAGCTCTTTCCCGCTCGCACTCCGGAAGCCAAGGTCAAAGCCATGAACTTCCTCCTCCCCCACATCCGCCGCATGCCCAACGCCCTCCACCGCGACGAGTTCGCCGCCGACGCCGCCCAGAAGCTCGGCATCGAGTCCGCCATCCTTCGCCAGGAGATTCGCCAGGCCGCCGCCACCAAGGTCGAAAGCATTCGCTCCACCCCCACCCACGAGCCTGCCAGCGAGACCGAACGCGTCCTCCTCCGCGCCCTCGTCCTCCTCGAGTCCGACCCCGCCCGCCAGCTCGCCGCCACCGAACTCATCAACCATCCCGAGTACATCGACGGTCTTCCCGCCGGCGAGCTGCTCGACATCCTCGCCAACGCCCCCGCGCCGTCAAACCCCCTCGACGCCGCCCCCGACGACGCCTCCCGCGCCCTGCTCGCCCGCGCCCTCGAGACCGTCTCCATCGCCTCCGACTCCCCCCACGCCGGCCATCCCACCCCCGAGCTCGTCGCCAATGCCCTCCACACCCTCGAGCGCCGCCGCATGGAGCGCCGCCAGCGCGAGATCCGCCACCTCCTCACCGAGGCCCAACGCCATAACAACGACGCTGTCCTCACCTCCCTCATGCAGGAAAAAGTTGCCCTCGACCGCGCCCTCCGCCTCCACACCCCCCGCGAAGCCTGACCGCTACCCGCCTGGCGCTCGGAATCGTCATCCCGGGTCGACCTAAGTTTTGGTTGTCCTTCCGAGCGAAGCGCGGCATCCCCGCATTTGCCCCCGCTCAAAGCTCACGGCTCTACCTTGAGCGCCATCAGCTTTACCACCCCAGCTACAATCGCGCTCAAGGACGCTCCCCACCCACCATGGACAGCAAGACCCAGCGCCGGCTCTTCCTCGGCTTCGTCTCCAACTGGATCGGCAAGCTCGCCAGCACCATCATCCAGCTCGTCCAGGTCCCCGTCTTCCTCCACTTCTGGTCTGTCCCGCTCTACGGCGAGTGGCTCATCGTCTCCTCCATCCCTTCCACCCTCTCCTTCGCCAACGTCGGCTTCGGCTCCGTCGCCGGCAACGAGATGGCTATGGCCGAGGCCGCCGGCAACCGCGAGGCCGCCCTCCGCTCCTTCCAGTCCTCCTGGTGGCTCATCTGTGGCATCTGCACCGGCACCATCGTCATCGGCGCCGCCGCCCTCTATTTCTTTCCCGTCGCCCGCCACCTGAAGCTCCTCTCCATCGGCGAGACCGACACCAAGTGGGTCATCTTCTACCTCGGAGTCTCCGTCCTCCTCGGCCAGCTGGAGCAGCTCCTCCAGGCCGCCTACCGGTCCATAGGCCGTTACCCCTTTGGCGGCCTAGTCAAAACCATCATGACCCTCGGCGCCTTCGCCGCCATGCTCATCCCCGTCTGCCTCGGCGGCGGCGTCCGCTCCGTCGCTCTGGTCTTCGCCTGCGCCAACGCCTTAGGCACCTTAATCCTCTCCATCATGGTCAAGCGCGACGTCCCCTGGATCGAGTTTGGCTTCCACCACGCCTCCTGGGCCGAGATTCGCCGCATCACCGGCCCCGCCCTCGCCTTCATGGGCTTCCCCATCGGCAACGCCCTCAACCTCCAGGGCACCCTCATGGCCGTCGGCTACGCGCTCGGCCCCACCGCTGTCGTCATCTTCGGCACCGCCCGCACCGTCTCCCGCGTCGCCCTGCAAATGGTCCAAATGGTCAACGCCACCTTCGAGCCCGAGCTCGCCCTCTCCTTCGGTGCCGGCAACATCCCCCTTGTCCGCTCGCTCCATCGCCGCGCCTGCCAGCTGGCCTTGATCGTCGCCATCGTCGTCGTCCTCAGCATGATCACCGTCGGCCCCTGGTTCCTGCACCACTGGACCGCCGGCCACGTCCCGCCCAGCCGCCCGCTGCTCGCCATCCTGCTTCTGGTCGTCATCGCCTACGCCCTCTGGTCCACCTCATCCGTCCTCATCACCTCCACCAACCAGCACCAGCGCCTCGCCGCCTGGTACATCGCCGGCACCAGCGTCACCGTCTGCATCACCTATCTCGCCGCCAAACACACCGGCCTCTACGCCGCCGCCTGGTCCTTGCTCATCTCAGAGGCCGTCATGAACCTCTACGTACTTCCCACCTCGCTCCGCCTCGCCGAGGACCACCTCCCCGCCTTCCTCGCCGGCCTTCTCACCTATCCGCACTTCCTTCGTCCCGCCGCCCTCCTCGCCCGCATCCGCCGTTCCAGACCCGGGCTCGAAAGCTAGAGACCCTCTGTCCTTGCTTCAAGTCTGCTCTTCCCACCCACCCACTACGCCATCTCTCCCGGCAAGATCGCAAGAAAACCTTCCGCTCGCATATCCCGGCAGGCCAAAACGCATCGAAAAGCACATGAAGCAACGTCTGGCCGTCATCTCGGTCTGCATGCTCCTGCTCTCCGGCTGCTTCTCCAGCAATCCCGACGCGCTCAAGGAGCACACCGCGGACGCGACCGCCGCCGCTAGGCGAGGCGCCGGCCAGATTGCAAAAGGCGTCTTCGAGGGCCTTACCCGCAAGGGCCCGCTCGACCTCAATACCGCCTCCGCCCAGCAGCTGAGTAAGCTGCCCGGCATCACACCCGCTCTCGCCACCGCCATCCTCGCCGGCCGCCCCTACGTCGCGCCTCCCGATCTGGTCAAACGCCGCATCCTCACCAGGCCCCAGTTCAACCGCATAAAAGCCCAGATCACCGTCCCCGCAAAGGCTCCATGACGCTCGGGTAGCGCCACGCCGCCGGTGAACCGTTTTACCCACAGGCTCATCTAAAAAAGAGTGTTATCCTGTTGCTCGGGAACGTGCGCCCTCGATGCCCCGATCTTGCCCAAGATCACGGCCGGCCTTAGCGGTCTTTACCGCCCCTCAACACGTCTCGAAATCAGGTAAACCTCAGGGAATCCTCCCGGTGCGCTGTGCTGTGCGTGCCGTTCGCGCGGGAGACCCAAACCATTCGATCGCAGGGAGCACACGCCACCGTGGCTGAAGAACTCGACAAGTACGAAGAAGACATCGATAAACTCATCGATACCGGCAAGGAAAAGGGCTATCTGACCTATGGGGAGGTCAATGATCTGCTGCCCGGCGATATCACCACGCCGGACGATCTCGACGATCTCCTCACCACCATCAACACCCAGGG
>CAXTEE010000031.1:0-10271 GCA_964243375.1 uncultured Acidobacteriaceae bacterium
GGGAACTGCCAGACGAAGAGGACGGCGAAGAGCGCGACGGCGGGCCACTCGATGATGCCGCGGGCGGCGGTCCAGCCGATGAGCGGCGGGAGGGCGCCGGGGAAGGCACCGATGAAGGTATTGAGCGTGGTGATGCGTTTGAGCGGGGTGTAGATGCCGACGTACCCGGCTGCCGTGAGCAGGGTGAGGGTGCCGGTGAGGGGATTGGTGACGTAGACGAGGTAGAGCGTGCCGAGAATGATGGCGGCGAAGCCGAGCAGAAGGCCATGCGGGAAGGAGATGCGGCCGGCGGCCATGGGACGGGAGGCGGTGCGGCGCATGGCGGCGTCGGAGCGGTGCTCGAGCGCCTGGTTGAGCACGGAGGAGCCGGCGGTGACGGCGGCGATGCCGGCCATGGCTTCGACGAGGCTGATGTGAAAGGGGCTGATGCCGCTCTGCAGCGAGCCGAGGTAGAAGCCCGCGCCGGCGGTGATGACGACCATGGTCGAGACGCGGGGCTTGAAGAGGGTGATGTAGTCGGCGAGCAGGGAAGAGCGCGGAATGGCCTGTGCGCGCGAGGCGGGCTCAGAGGACGATGTCGCGGTGATGGCCACAGGAGAAGTTTATCGCGTTGGGGAGGGGGGTGCGAGGAAAGTCCCGCCGATGTGACAGGACGGCAAAGAAGAGCCCCACCTGCCGCTCGAAGGTGTGCTGAGCGGCAGATGGGGCTGGGGAATTGCAGGCTTTTGCTCAGGCGCGGCGGAGACGACGGCCAAGACCGATCAGGCCGGTGAGGCCTGTGCCGAGGAGGGCGAAGGTGGAGGGTTCCGGGACGGCCGAGGGGGTGGGATCGTCGAACTCGGTATCGGTGAAGCCTTCAACGAGGATATTGACCGCGGAGCCCGCGCCCTTGTAGTTGCCGGCGTGGGTGTCGTTGAGGACGAGGATCAGGTCCTGGTTCTTCGGGGCGATGACCTGGAAGCTGACGGCGTCGGTGCCAAAGTAATCGGGGCTGGAGCCGGCGTCGCCGAGATAGTGGAGGGCCTGGTTGGCGGGGTTGTAGCTGCCGGCGTAGGCGGCGAGGAAGTTATCGCCGGTGTCGGCATAGTCAAAGATGGAGATCTGGAGGTAGGGGGTTTGCGCGAGAGAGGCGGCGGAGAAGTCGAAGGTGACGTACTCGTATTTGGTGGTGGTGTTGATGGTGCCGGGGAAGGTCTTTTTTTCTGACCAGTCGGAGGGTGTGCCGGAGCGGCTGAGACGGCCGTTCTGCGTTGCCGAGCCGGCGGGAACCTTGGTGTCGAACTGGCTGATGGTCTCGGCCGCGGCGGTGAGGGAGAGCGAAGCAAAGGCACAGACGGCAGGGAAGAGGATCTTCGGTACGTTCATTGGGTCTCCTGAGAAGAGTGCGGTGCGCTGGCGGGAGAGCTGTTGCGGGCCCTCCCGCTCGGATACGGGTTACGGAGCTACTTGATGGCTTGCGCGGCCTGCACGGCGGGAAGCGCCATGAGGATGCCGTAGCCGCCGTCGCGATCGACGCCAGCTTCCATGTTGTCCAGGGTGGTGGTGTGCAGGATGTTGACGATCTGCGTGTTGGTGAGCGAGGGATGGGCCGACTTCACGAGCGCTGCGAGGGCAGCGGCGTGCGGTGCAGCGGCCGAGGTGCCGAAGAAGGGAAGGAAGCCGGGGGTCTTGGTGAAGACGCCATCGGCCGCGGTGGCATCGGGCTTCTGCAGGGTGACGCCGCCTTTGGAGGCGTAGGTGAACTTGCCGGGGGTGATGGCGCTGCCGTCCGGGTTGAAGAAGATCTTGCGAGGACCGTCAGAGCTGAAGGTTTCGATGGGGTTGGCCATGCCGGTGAAGGGCTTGGTGCCGGTCCTGGCGCTGTTCCAGTAGGTGGCGGCCAGGGTGAAGGTGCTCTTTCCGGCGTTGTGGCCGAAGGTGGCGCTGGCGGTACCGATCGACAGGGTGGCGCGTTCGGTATCGATGTGGAAGGCGCGGGTGGAACCGTCATAGAGAACGACGAGGATCTGATCGCCGATGGCGGGGCAGTAGCCAGTGGGCGTGGCGCTGGCGCAGACCTCGTCCGGACTGGGGTAGATGTACTCGAGGGGATCCTCCGTGCCGTCCTGGGTGTCCGTGCTGGCGCCTTTTACGACGGTTCCGGTGGAGTCGAGGATGTAGAGATCGTAGTCATCCGCGGCTTTGCCGAGGGCGTCGGACCAATGGAGCCAGACGCCGGAGGCGGGGATGCTGGTGAGAACGTCCGAGAGCTGCGGATTGCCGGTGGTGCCGAAGTTATGCAGCTGGCCGAGACCGGCGATCGCGCCGCCGTTGCGGAAGTCGCCATCCCAGGTGCCGGAGGTGCCTGAGGTCAGGTTGCCGGAGTTGGCGGCGGCCGAGAAGTAGAGGCCGCCATCGGCGGTGATGTCGTTGACGGCCTGCGCGATGAGGCCATCCTGATAGACGGGTTCGTCGAAGTAGCTGATGTCGTCGACGATGATGTCGCAGTGGTATTTGAAGCGGAGATCGCGGATGTTGTCGGCGAAGCTCTGCTCGCTGTTGAAGGCCGTGGCGAAGAAGAGATGGGCGCTGGGCGCAAGATCGTGCACGATCTCCATCATGGCCGTGCCTTCGTCTTCGCCATCGCCGGCCTGCCCGGGAAGGACGGTGACGTTGGACGGGAGATCGCCGCTGGCGATGAGGGCGGCGACGCGGGTGGGAGAGGCGCTGTCCGACAGAACGCCGACGTTGATGCCGGCACCGGCGACGCCGAGTGCGACGGCCTTGTTGGCGGTGTGGGTGACGTAGCCCTGCGAGGTGACGGAGCCGACGTTGGTGTGGGCGTGCGAGGCCTCGCGGAGGGTGTGCACGTCGGAGCTGCTGGCCAGCGCGAGCAGGTCGGTCGCGGCGACGTGCGCGTGGACGCTGTGGGTGGAGAAGGCGGACTGCGGGACTTCACCATCGATCTGCCTGGAGACGATCATGGCGTGGCTGCTCATGAGAGAGGGGGAGAGATCGGCGTGGAGATTGACGACGACCTTGCCGGTTCCGTCGATCGCGCCAGGATCGATGAAGCGGGCCATGGTGCCGAGTGGCTGGTGGTGCGCCTGACGGGAGAGCAGAATGAGATTGAAGGACATCTTCTTCTCCGCGTCGGTGAAGGTCTTTTTGAAGGCTGTGATCTCCGCAAGCTGCTTTTGCGCGGCGGGCGTCAGCTTCGCGGTGGTCTGGGCGTGGGCGGGGACGAGCGAGCTGGCGAAGAGAGCCAACGTGGGGAGGGTGAGACCAAGCCGTCGCAGAGACAAGCGAGCCGCGTGGTGGGGAAGATGACGCATGTAGAGCTCTCCTAAGAACCTCAATGTTCGATACACGCACTCGTTCCGTCACCCACGAGGGGCGATTAGTGGAGACGCTGCCTGAGTGCAAGAGCGAGGGCCCGCGAAGCAGAGCAGCGTCGAACAGTAACGCGTAGCTGTGAGCAGGAGTGTAACGATAGTTTGCGCCGCCGGAAACGTGAATGATTTTGCGACATTGGTTCATGGAAAAGAGAGGGTTCACCTTCCATCGTGAGGAACGTCGCTGCGGTGGACGGGGTGTGGTGTTCTTCGGACGCGGATGCCTTCATTGATGTGCGAGGAGAGTGGCTACATCGTTGACCGTGTGATCCGCTGCCTGCTAGCGTCGGCTGTGCCGCGGCGACGACCATCGCGGTGCGACGTGCGACGTAAGGAGCAGGCATGGCGGGACGACGGTATGTTCTGGCGCTGGACCAGGGAACGACGAGCTCGCGGGCTCTCATCATTGACGAGGATGGCGCGGTAGCGGCGACGGCGCAGCGGACGTTTCCGCAGATCTTTCCGCGGCCCGGCTGGGTGGAGCACGATCCGATTGATATCTGGTCGTCGCAGATTGGCGTGGCGGCGGAGGCTCTGGCGCATGCGGGGCTGGACGCCGGAGATATCGCGGCGGTGGGCATTGTGAACCAGCGCGAGACGACTGTGGTGTGGGACCGGAAGACGGGCGAGCCGGTGTGCCACGCGATTGTGTGGCAGGACCGGCGGACAGCCGACTTCTGCGAGCGGCTGCGGACGGACGGGCACGAGGAGATGATCCAGGCAAAGACGGGGCTGCTGGCGGACGCGTATTTTTCGGCCAGCAAGCTGCGTTGGGTTCTGGATGAGGTTGAAGGCGTGCGAGAGCGGGCGGAGCGCGGCGAGCTGTGCTTTGGCAATGTGGACAGCTGGTTGATCTGGCGGCTGACGGAGGGCGAACGGCACGTGACCGATGTGACGAACGCGTCTCGCACGATGCTGTTCAACATCCACACGATGGCGTGGGATGCGGAGCTGCTGGAGCTGCTGCGGATTCCACGGTCGATGCTGCCGGAGGTGGTGGATTCGAGTGGAGTCTGCGGGGTGACCAAGGCGGGCGTCGCGGGGATTCCGATCGCGGGTGTGGCGGGCGATCAGCAGGCGGCGTTGTTCGGCCAGATGTGCACGACGCCGGGCATGGTGAAGTGCACGTTCGGGACGGGCAGCTTCATGCTGCTGCAGACCGGCGCGGAGCCGATGCCGTCGAAGAACCGGCTGCTGACGACGGTTGCGTGGCGGGCGAACGGGCGTGTGGATTATGCGCTTGAGGGAAGCATGCTGATGGCGGGCGCGGTGGTGCAATGGCTGCGGGACGGGTTGGGGATCATCCGGCAGTCAAGCGATGTGGAGGCGCTGGCGGCGTCGGTGCCGGACTCGGGTGGTGTGGTGATGGTGCCGGCGTTCGCAGGCCTGGGGGCGCCGCGATGGGACCAGAACGCACGGGGCGCGCTGCTGGGGATGACGCGTGGGACGACGAAGGGGCACATCGCGCGGGCGGCGCTCGAAGGGATCGCGCTGCAGGTGGTGGATGTGCTTGAAGCGATGCAGGCGGACTCCGGGTTGCCCTTGAAGGAGCTGCGGGTGGATGGCGGAGCTTCCGCGAACGATACGCTGATGCAGATGCAAGCGGACCTACTGGGAGTGCGCGTGGTGCGGCCGCGCAACACCGAGGCAACGGCGATGGGAGCGGCGTATCTGGCAGGCTTGAGCGTTGGGTACTGGAAGACGCCGCAGGTGATTGCGGAGCAGTGGAAGGCGGATCGGGTGTTTGAGCCGCGGATGCCCGACGGGCAGCGGAGTGCGATGCGAGAGCGGTGGAATCAGGCGCTTGGAAGGGCGGCGGGATGGGAGCAGCAGTGATGCCGGATCGAGAGTCTTTGCTGCGCGAGACGGCGGGGCCGGCGATGTGGGATGTGCTGGTGATCGGCGGGGGAGCGACGGGGCTGGGGACAGCGGTTGAGGCGGCTTCGCGCGGGTACAAGGCGCTGCTGCTGGAGCGGGAAGACTTCGCGAAGGGGACGAGCAGCCGGAGTACGAAGCTGGTGCATGGCGGCGTGCGCTATCTCGAGCAGATGAATGTGACGCTGGTGATGGATGCGCTGCGCGAGCGCGGGTACATGCTGCGCAATGCGCCGCACCTGGTGCGGAAGCAGGCGTTTCTGGTGCCGATCTATCGTGCGATCGACATGCCGTACTACGGGTTGGGATTGAAGGTGTACGAGCGGATGTCTGGAAAGCTTTCGTTCGGAGCGTCGCGCATGTTGTCGCGGACGGAGACAATCGAGCGGCTGCCGACGGTCGAGCGCAGCGGTCTGCGTGGAGGCGTGCTGTACTTCGATGGGCAGTTTGACGATGCGCGGTATGCGATCTCTCTGCTGCTGACGCTGTTTGATGCGGGAGGTGTGGCGCTGAACCACGCCGCGGTGGTGAAGGTCTTGGAACGCGACGGACGGGCGGCGGGGGTGCGGGTGCGGGATGCGGAGACCGGCAATGAGTGGGAGATCCGGGCGAAGACGGTGGTGAACGCTGCGGGGGTATTCGCCGAGCAGGTGCTGCGGCTGGATGGGGAGCCGCGGGAGGAGCTGCTGGCGATCAGCCAGGGATCGCACTTTGTGCTGCCGCGAACATTTCTTCCCGGGACGGACGCCCTGATGGTGCCGAGGACAGAGGATGGACGGGTGCTGTTTGCGATTCCATGGCATGAGCACCTGGTGGTGGGGACGACCGACGTGGGCGTGCCGCGGGCGGAGGTGGAGCCGCGGTCGAGTGCGCAGGAGCAGGCGTTTTTGCGCGAGCACATTCGACGGTATCTCCGGCGCGATGTTGGGGAGGATGACGTGTTGAGTGTGTGGTCCGGGTTGCGGCCGCTGGTGAAGACGGGCAATGCGGCGACTTCGAAGATCTCTCGCGACCACAAGGTGCTGGTGGCGCCGAATGGGATGGTGACGGTGGTGGGGGGTAAGTGGACGACGTACCGGCGGATGGGGCAGGACACGGTGGATCGTGTGGCCGAACTTGCGGGATTGACCAAGGTGGCGTCGCGGACGGAGACGCTTGCTCTGCATGGCGCGACGGGGGCTCAGGGGGCGGCTCTTGAGGCGTGGGAGGGTGTGTACGGGACTGATGCGGATGCGGTGCGGGCCTTGAGCGATGCGACGCCTGAGCTTGCGGACGTGCTGCATCCGCGGCTGCCATATCGCGGCCGAGATGTCGTCTGGGCGGTGCGGCAGGAGATGGCGCGGACGACCGAGGATGTGCTGGCACGAAGGCTGCGGGCGCTGTTTCTGGATGCGCGGGCGGCGATCGAAGCGGCACCGAAGGTTGCGGCGCTTCTGGGGAGAGAGCTGGGCCGGGATGAAGCGGCGATCGAGCGAGACCTAGCCGTTTTTCTCGCGATCGCGGATGGTTACATATTTCGTGAGGGCATGGAGAGCTGATCTCCGAAGGAGCGAGCATGAGTTTCACGGCGCCGATCTGGGGCGAGTTCTTTGGCACGATGGTGGTGATTGTTCTTGGAGATGGTGTCGTCGCCGGGACGCTGCTGGCGAAGTCGAAGAGCCAGGGGGCGGGATGGCTGGCGATTACGACGGGGTGGGCTGTGGCGGTGTTTGCCGGAGTTGCGACGGCTTCCGCGATGGGCGACTCGGATGGGCATCTGAATCCCGCGTTCACGGTCGCGTCAGTCTTGATGACGGGAAATCCGTCGCGCCTTTGGACCTATATTCCCGCGCAGATCCTTGGGGCGTTCGTGGGAGCGGCGCTGGTCTGGCTGCACTACAAGCCGCACTGGGCGGCGACGCCGGAGACTGATCTGAAGTTTGCCTGCTTTGCGACGTCGCCGGCGATTCGTAACCCGTTCTGGAACTTTTTCAGCGAGGTGGTCGGGACGTTTGTGCTGGTGCTGGTGGCGACGGCGCTGTTTTCGCGGCGGGTGTCGCCGGGTGGGCTGGCGCCGGGGCTGGGGCCGATGCTGATTGGCGCGCTGGTGTGGGGCATTGGGCTGTCACTCGGTGGGAGCACGGGGTACGCGATCAATCCGGCGCGCGACCTGGGGCCGCGGCTGGCGCATACGCTGCTGCCGATTGCGGGCAAAGGCGGATCGGACTGGGGGTATGCGTGGGTGCCGATTCTTGGGCCGTGCGTGGGGGCTGCGATCGCGGCGGGATTTGTGCGGCTGTTTGGGGTGACGTAGAGCAGATTTGGGTTTGAGCTAACGGACGATTGCCAGATAGATGGCCATGGCGAGACCGCCGAGGGCGAGGACGACGGCGAGGATGACGGCCTGGGTGGAGATGCGGCCGGGTTGCCAGGTGCCGGTCCGGAGCTCGCGGATGAGCTGGACATGGCGGAGGGCAGCGAGCAGATTGACGAGGACGCCGAGCGCGACCAGGGCAATGCCTGAGCCGCGAGGAAGGGCTGAGGTGTGGACGGCGGGGTGGCCCTGCGCGGCGTCAAGCTGGCGAAGGAAGAGCGAGAAGCGGCTGACGGCAAAGCCGACGCCCATAAGGCCGAGGCCGGTGCGGATCCAGGCGAGGAAGGTTCGCTCGGCGGCGAAGTAGACGCGAGGGTCGTGCTCGGGAGCGCTTTGTGCCATGGACATGGGCGAGGGTCTCGATGGGAGCGGGGAGCTCAGGGTTTGGGGCGCATCCGGGCGAGGAAGGCCTCGGCAGTGGGCAGGGTATTGAGGATGTCGGCGGCGGTGAGCCAGGCGCGGCGGAGCTGGGTGATGCCCCAGCGGAAGTAGTCGAGGTCTTCGATGGCGTGGGCGTCGGTGTTGACGACGATGCGGCAGCCGAGCTGTTTGGCCATACGGAGATGGAGATCGTTGAGGTCGGCGCGGGCGGGGGCGGCGTTGTGCTCGACGGCGACACCGAGCTCGGCGGCGCGTTTGAGGACTTTCTCCATGTTGATCGCGTAGGGATCGCGACGGAGGAGCTTGCGGCCGGTGGGGTGGCCGAGGATGCGGGTGTAGGGGTTCTCGAGCGCGGCGAGGACGCGGTCGGTCATCTGCTCGATGGGTTGATCGAAGCGGGAGTGGACGCTGGCGACGACGATATCAAGCTGGGCGAGGGTGCTGTCGTCGAGATCGAGCCGGCCTTCACTGAGGATGTCGACCTCGATGCCGGCGAGGACCGTGATCTTGCCTTCCATCTCGTCGTTCACTTTGCGGATGCGGGCGGCGTGGGCGAGGGCGCGGGCGTCGTCCATGCCGTTGGTCATGGCGAGGTTCTTCGAGTGATCGGTGATGGCGATGTAGCGGAGACCGCGGGCGAGGGCGGCCTCGGCCATCTCGCGGATGGAGCAGGTGCCGTCGGTCTCGAAGGTGTGCATGTGGAGATCGCCGCGGATGTCGTCGCGGGTGATGAGGGTGGGCAGACCGCCCTCGGCTTTGCCGGCGAAGGTGGCTGCGGCGGCTTCGAGTTCGCCGCAGTTCTCGCGGAGCTCGGGCGGGATCCAGGCGAGGTCGAGGGCGTTGTAGATCTCTTTTTCGGTTGCGGCGGCGACGATGGTGTTGTCTTCGAGACGAAGCAGGGCGTACTCGGAGAGGGTGAGGCCGCGCTTGATGGCGCGCTGGCGGAGGGTGACGTTGTGGTGCTTGGAGCCGGTGAAGTACTGCAGGGCGGCGCCGTAGGAGGCGCGCGGGAGAAGGCGGACGTCGACCTGAAGCTGGTTGCGGAGGGTGAAGGAGACCTTGTTCTGCCCCTTGGCCAGGAGCTTATCAATGAGAGGCAGAGCGGCAACATGCTCAACGGCAGCGGCGACCACGTCGGGCTCGCAGGCGGGGCCGGTGACGAGCAAATCCAGGTCGCCGACGGTCTCACGGCCGCGGCGGAGCGAGCCGGCGGGGGTAATGGTCTCGATGCCGGGGAACTCGCGGATAAGGGCGGAGATGCGCTCGGCGAAGTCGGTGGCCTGATCGATGCGAAAGCGGCCGGTGTTGCGGCGATGGTCCTCGATGCCTTTGAGGAGCTTGTCGGTGAACTTCTGGCCCATGCGCGGCATTTTGAGGAGGTGACCTGCCTTTGCGGCTTCCTCGAGCTTGTCGATGTCGGCGATCTCGAGGGCGGACCAGAGCAGGGCCACTGTCTTCGGGCCCATGCCGGGGAGGCGGAGGAGCTCGAGCATGGTGGGACGGTATTTGGTGAGGAGCTCGGCGCGCAGCGGCATGGTGCCGGTAGCGACGAGATCGCGGATGTTCTGGGCCATGGCTTTGCCGATGCCGTTGATGGCGAGCAAGGCTTTCGGGTCGGCGTCGGGTGCGGTGAGGGTGGCGAGCTGGGTGGTCTGCTGCTCGACGGCTTCGGCGGCGCGGCGGTAGGAGCGGATGCGGAAGGGGTCCTGGCCGTCGATCTCCATGAGGGCGGCGGTCTCGTCGAGCAGGCGTGCGATGGTGATGTTATCCATGGGCGTTCTTTCATTTGGATGCGGTGGAGGAGGCGACGGCTGAGATCGCGCTGACGCGCGACGGCCCACTTATGACGATGGAAGTGTCATAAAGGGGGCACCCGCCCTTCGGGGTGGCAAGTCAGAGGGCTTTGCGGAGGAGGAGAACGTTGGCGGCTTTGGGGCCGCGGTCGGACTCGACGATGTCGAACTCGACCTCGTCGCCATCGCGCAGGGTCTTGTAGCTGTCGGTGAGGATGGAGGCGTAGTGGACGAAGACGTCGGGGCCATCCGGGCGGCCGAGAAAGCCGAAGCCCTTGGCGGTGTTGAACCATTTGACGGTGCCGCGATGGGACATGGGGCGACTAGAGCGTACCGGCGCGGCGGCGCTGGGTGAGGAGCGAGAGACCGATGATGGTCTTGCCGTCGTGGAGTTTATTGGCGGAAATGAGATCCAGGCAATGCGAGAGCGGGGTGGGGAGGAGCTCGATGTGCTCGTCTTCTTCCGGTTTGGCAGTGCCGTGTTCGAGGTCCTGC
>CAXTEE010000032.1:0-8297 GCA_964243375.1 uncultured Acidobacteriaceae bacterium
ACGCCGCGGACCAGGGCATCCGTCTTCTTCGTTCGGACGTGACTGGCCGCGCGACGTTCTTCGTCCACCCATCCGAAGGCGCCACCCATCCAGCAGCCGACGACGCGCAGCGTCCCCAAGCCGAAGGTCTCGTACCACTGCGAGACTGCGTTCGCGTTCTGAACGGATTCGCCGACTCTCTCCAAACGCTCCTCCCCAAACTGCGCAACGGGTATGTAGCCGCGGATGCGGGGCAGGCGCGAGAGCTCTCCCTGCAGTACCCGGATGCATGGTTCCTTACACCTTCCGGCGAGACCTTCCACGCCCTCACCGTAACTGCAGGCCGCACAACCGCCAGCGGACCGCTGGCGCTCAAACGTGATCTTCGCGAGCTCTCTGCGAAAGCCGCTGCCGTCGAGGCCGAGCTCTCCCAGATCGACATCGCGACCGCAACACTTGCCCGTGAGATCGCGCAGGCCAGCACCGCCATCGACTCCAAGACGACCGAGCGTCGCGAGGCTGAACGAGAAGCTGCCAACTCCGGCGCTGCCCTTCGCCAGATGGACTCGGAAGCCCAGCGCATCGAGCGCCGCCTGCAGGATTGGCAGCTCTCCTCTGAGCGCAATCGCGACCAGCGCAATGCCAAGACTGACCTCGTCGCCCGCAAGCGCACCGAAGCCGAGGCGGCCGATCGAGATCACCAGGCCCTCGAAGCAACTCTCGCGGAGCTACAGCAGCAGGTAGCCGACCTTCGCAACCAGAGGGAACAGCTCCAATCCGCGGCTGCGGCAGCCGCCGCGATTTCCGCTGGCATCGACGAACGTCGCCGCAACGCACAGGCCAACTTCGACCAGACTTACCGTCTCCTCCAGGCGCAGCAGACTCGTCTCCAGCAGCTTGAAGCCCAGCTCGCAATCGCAGTCGCCGAGCGCAGTCGCCGCGAAGAAGAGACCTCCACGCTGGCCGCACAGTCGAGCGAGCTGGCCGAGGTGAAAGCCATCGCAATGGTTGAGGCCGCGCGGCTTATGGCCGAGGCGCGTGATCTCCGCGCCAGCATGGCCGATCTCGACGTTCGCCTCCGTGCTCTGCGCGCGGAAACCGATGCTCTCCGCGAGCAGCGCGCCACCCTGACCGCACAGGCCGCCAAGCTCTCCTCCGACATCGAGCACGTCGAAGCCACCTGCCTCAACGACCTCGGCGCCGACCCCGTCAGCCTTCGCGACGATGCCTCCGTCACCCTCATCACCGGCGACGCCCTCGCCGCACACGAAGAAGAAGCGCGCACACTCAAAGCGAAGCTCGATGCCATGGGTCCCGTCAACATGATGGCGCTCGAGGAGTACCACGAGACCACCGAGCGCCACGCCTTCCTCGAGACCCAGCGCAAAGATCTTCTCGACTCCATTGAGAACACGCAGGCCTCTATCAAGGAGATCGATGACGTCTCCCGCATCAAGTTCGACGAGGCCTTCAAGGTCATCAACGAAAACTTCTCCCTCACCTTCACCAAGCTCTTCGGCGGCGGCCAGGCTCTCATGAAGCTCACCGACACCGAGAACACGGCCGAATCCGGCATCGACATCGTCGCCTCGCCTCCAGGCAAGAAGCTTCAAAGCATCCTCCTCCTCTCCGGCGGTGAGAAAGCACTCACTGCGCTCTCACTTCTCGTCGGCATCTTCCAGTTCCAGCCCGCGCCTTTCTGCATCCTCGACGAAGTCGACGCGCCGCTCGACGAGACGAATGTCGGTCGTTTCGCCAAGCTGATCGACGACATGAGCAATACCACGCAGTTCATCGTCATCACCCACTCCAAGCGCACCATGGCCCAAGCCGATGTCATCTACGGCGTCACCATGCAGGAGCCCGGCGTCTCGAAGATCGTCTCCGTCAATCTCGCGAACCGCCGCGCATCCAGCAACCGTCGCGCCGTGGCATGACGCGCTTCAGCTAACCTGCAGCAGTATGAACGTGATCGTCACCTATCTGGCTCTCGTCTGCTTCACGGCTGTCGCTATCGGCATTCGTCTGCTGTGGCCTCGTCTCGCTATGCGGCCGCGACGTCAGATCTTTCTCGCTCTCGCGCTTCTCCTGTTACCCGCATTGCTCAGCACCGTCTCCCGCTGGGATACCACCAGCACCCATCTCAACGCGTCTCTTCTCTGGATCCGCATCTTCGCCTACGAACTCTGTATCGTCTTCTTCACGCTGATTCAGCCTCGTCTTGTCACCACGATCATCGCCATCGTCCTTCTGCTTCCCGTCTTCTCCAGCAGCATCGTCGGTCCCGCCTCTGCTCTCTTCTCGAGTGTTCAGCCGTCTGTTCGTCCTATAGGCAACAACTACTTTCTGGAACTCGCCCCCTGGTCAAGCGGCCCCAGCGGAAACACCGGCGCGGACTTCACCCTCTTCTACCAACCGAATGGTTTGCGGTTCTTGCGCCGCCCCTTCATGGGCTCTCGCCTGTACGGCACGCAATGCTTGACGCCGAACACCACCGCCACCATCGATCCTGCGACGGCCCACATCGCCGTGCATTGTCCTCCCCTCACCTCTGATCCTGCTGCCCCACCCTCGGGAACCGAGCTTGAGTACCTCATTCCCCGCGGCGCTCAATCTCCGGCGCTCGCCCGCAGCCAGCACCGGTGATACCGTCATCCTGATGCCCGATTCTTCGTCTGCTCTCGCGCCTGCCCTCCTCGTAACGCATCTCGGCGATCAGCGTCCACTCGCCACCGGCAAGGTCCGCGACATCTACGCCGCCGGCGACGATGCCCTGCTCTTCATCGCCACCGATCGCATCTCTGCCTTCGATTGCATCCTCGGCTCCGGCATTCCCGATAAAGGCCGCATCCTCACCCAACTCTCTCTCTTCTGGTTCGATCACCTCGAAGCCATCGTTCCCAATCACCTGCTCTCCGCCAGCACTGCCGATCTTCCACCCGCCTTTCAGCTCTTCGCCGATCAACTCGCCGGACGCTCCATGCTCGTTCGCAAGGCCCAGATGTTTCCCGTCGAATGCGTCGTCCGCGGCTATCTCTCCGGCTCGGGCTGGAAAGACTATCTCGCCACCAGAGAAGTCTGCGGAATCCCGCTTCCCTCCGGCCTGCGCGAGTCCGACCAGCTTCCCGAGCCGCTCTTCACCCCGGCGGCCAAGAACCATACTGGCCACGACGAGAACATCTCTTTCGACGATATGATCGCCCGCATTGGCGCGCCCGCTGCAGAGCAACTTCGTCATCTCACTCTCGCCATCTACAAGAGCGCCACCGCCCACGCCGCCTCCAAAGGACTCCTCCTGGCCGACACTAAATTCGAGTTCGGCACCGTGACCGGAACGGATGGCAAGCCGCGGATCATCCTGGCCGACGAGGTTCTCACCCCGGACAGCTCCCGCTACTGGCCCGCCTCCACCTACGCACCCGGCGGTCCGCAGCCCTCGTTCGACAAGCAGTACGTCCGCGACTACCTCGAACGCATCCGCTGGAACAAGCAGTCACCCGCCCCCGCGCTCCCCGACGACATCATCGCCAACACCCGCGCCAAGTACCTCGACGCCTTCCATCTTCTAACCGGCCGCACAACTCTGGGCGCCTGAGCGCCCTTCGTGCCAACCTCCGGGATCTCCTCGCTCTTAACCTTCTTCGCCAGCCTCACGCCCTTCGATTGGATAATCTTCGCCCTCGCTCTTTGGTCCGTAATTAGGGGGTTTGTCCGGGGGCTTATCCGTGAACTCTTCGCCCTCGTCGCTCTTATCACCGGCATCACCGTTGCCGCCTGGAACTACACGGCCCTCTCGGTTTGGCTCGCCCGCTGGATCCCGCAGCCGACCTCAGCCGACATCGCCGCCTTCCTCCTCCTCACCCTTGCCGTTACCTTCGGTGTGCTGCTTGCTGGTCGTCTCGTTCGCTCCGCCGCTCACCTCGTCGGTCTTGGCCTGCTTGATCGCCTCGCCGGCGCGGTCTTTGGCCTTGCTCGAGCCTGTCTGCTCGGAGCCGCTATCCTCATGGCCTGCCTCACCTTCCTGCCCCCACAGCCCTGGATGCAACACTCGCGGCTCACCCCGCCGCTCCTTCGCGTCGCACATACGGCCGCACTTCTTGCGCCGGCCGGACTCGAGCAGCGCATCTCGGCTCTCATCGCCACTCTACCCCGGGTGTCGCGGTAGCACATAGATTCCTGCTGGATCAAACTCCGGGGATGGTGGACAATGTTCCTGAACCTCCCCGGCAGTGGGAGGAAGTGAGAGGACAACACCATCGTGAAGCGCGAACTGCAAAGCCTCGTCACCCAGATGCATAGCTCCGGCGTTACCTACACCGAGGCTGTGAAGCAGTTCAAGAAGCGCTTCGTCCTCGAAGTCCTCGCCCAGCACAAAGGCAATCAGTGCAAAGCCGCTGAAGAGCTGGATATGCACCGCAATACCCTCTCCCGCCTCCTCACCGAGCTCGAAATGGACTCCGCGCAGATCCGGACCGGCATCCGCAATGGAATGCGCCGTCCACCCGTCAGCGAGCGTCCGCAGGCTAAGGTGCAAAGCATCTCCGGTGCCCGATAACCCTCGGCCTTCGTCCAAGCTCTATCGCTCGCGGCAGACGGCAGATCGCTATTTCCCTGGATCTCCCGTCACCCGCTGGCTGTTGCGCTGGTACCGATCGCCCCACATGCTCCTGCTCTCTCCCATTCTGCGCGGCATCACAGCCACCACGCTTCTGCTGGCAGTCTGTCCCTTAAGTGCGTCCGCGCAGACCATCCCCTCTTCTGATCTCGCAAAGTCGTCCCCATCCTCTGCTCGGGCCAGCGCCCGTAGCGCGGATGCCGCTCGCAACGCCTACGTCGCAGGAGCAAAACTCCTCGAAGACAATCACCTTCCGGAAGCACAGGCCGCCTTCAACCGGGCCGAGCAACTCGACCCGTCTGTCCCCGACTATCACATCGCCGCCACCCTCGCTCTCGAGCATCGCGTCACGGCTCTGGTGCAGCAGGCCGGCCAGGCGCGCCTGCTGGGCCACGTCACTGAGGCCAACACCCTGCTTGCTCAGGCCCGCACTCTGGACCCTCACAACGACATCGTGCTCCAGCATGAGCAGCCAGCCGCAGCACCACCCGCCTTTCAATCCGAGCTGGACCCTTCCACCTTCGCTCCGGCTGCGGACGGTACAGATGACCTCGCCGGCCCCATCGTCCCCAGACCCAACAAATCTCATCAGAACTTCCATCTTCACGGCGACTTGCAGACGGCCGTCCGTCAAGTCTTCTTGAGCTTCGGTCTTCGCACGACCTTCGACGACTCCGTCACCCCCGCCGCCACACCTCAGGGAATCCACTTCGACCTTGATAACACTACTGCCGCCCAGGCCATTCCTCTCATCTTGAGCATGGGCCGCCTCTTTGCCGTTCCGCTCGATAGCTCGAGCGTCCTGATTGCCACGGACAGCGTTGCCAATCGAACTCGCCTCGAGCACCTCTACCAGGAAACCCTCTACACCCCGGGCCTTACTCCGCAGCAGATGGGCGAAGTCACCAATGTGATCCGCCAGGTCTTCGACGTCAAGCAGCTCAGCATGCAGAACACCGCCGGCAACATCACGCTGCGCGCTCCCGCGAGCACCCTCGACGCCCTCAACCGTACCCTGCTCGATCTCCTCGACGGCACCGCCGAGGTCATCTTCGACCTTCGCCTCTACGCCGTTGACACCACCCGTCAACGAAACTTCGGCCCCAGCATCCCGCAGCAGTTTGGTGTCTACAACGTCGCCAGTGCCGCCCAGTCCATCGTCTCCGCGAATCAGTCCGCCATCGACCAGGCCATAGCTCAGGGCGCGCTCACCATCCCCGCGAGTGCTGACGCGACCACCCGCCTCATCTACGAAGCCGTCTTCCTGATCCAGGCAGGTCTCGCGCAGAGCTCTCTGCTGACGGACACCATAGGCTTCTTCGGCAAGGGTCTCGCCCTGAGCGGCCTCACCGCTGGGCCGGCCACCCTCAACTTCGCTCTCAACACCTCCGACACCCGAACCCTCGATAGCATCCAGCTCCGCGTCACCGATCGCCAATCAGCCATCTTCCGCACCGGCACGCGCTATCCCATCACCACCTCTACCTATTCGACCGGCCTCTCCGGCACCAACTCTGCCGCGCTCGCGGGTGCCACCATCAACGGTGTCAGCGTCTCCAGCCTGCTCAGCCAGTATCTCGGATCGAACTCGGCCGGAACAACTATCCCCCAGATTCAATACGAAGATCTCGGCCTTACGCTGAAGGCCACGCCGAATGTGCAGACCTCCGGCAACATCACCATGCACCTCGACGTAAAAATCGAGGCTCTCAGCGGCTCCTCCATCAACAACATCCCCATACTCGCAAGCCGTCAGTTCGCCTCGGACGTCACGGTGGCCGAGGGCCAGACCGCCCTTATGCTCTCAAGTCTCACCAAGACCGAGTCCGTTGCCGTCAGCGGCATTCCCGGACTCTCCGAGCTTCCCGGCTTTCAGACCGTAACCGCCGACAATCTTCGGGAGGTCGACTCAAGCGAGCTTGTTCTGCTGATTACACCCCGCATCGTGCGCCACCGTAGCAATCTCACCGTAGGACCGCGTATCCCCGTCAGCCCGTCTGTTGACTCATCAGAGTAGCGCCGCCCTCAACAGGTAGCCAGACCGAAAACACTGTCCCATGCGTCACGCCCGTCTGCGTGCGAGTCCGGATCGTTCCGCCATGCTTCTCGACGATGCCGCGGCTCACCCACAACCCCAACCCCGTTCCCGTGCTCTCTTTCGTCGTCTGGAACGGCTCAAAGAGTCGCTCGGCAATGCGTGGGCTAATGCCCTCCCCCGTGTCCGCAATCGTCAGCCGAACTCCCGGCCGCGCCTCACCTTTCACCGCAACCAGTTCCGTCTGCGCCTGGATCCCGATAAAGAGTTGGCCGCCCGTGCTCATGGCATCAAGCGCATTCCGTACTAGGTTGTTCAGCACCTGTCGCATTTCGCCGTCGAGGCACCAAACCTTCGGTGCCGCTCGCACCTTCCAGTGCAGCGTCACGTTGCGCACCAGCAGCCGCCCCGTATAAAGCGCCATCACCGCCCGAGCCAGCTCCGCCAAATCGACCTCCGTCGCTTTGCTCTGCTGCCGATGAAACCGCAACGTCTGCAGCGTGATCTCTGTCACACGGGCAAGCTCTACCTGCGCCATCGTGGCGTACTCCTGAACCTCCGTCATCTGCTCCGACTGGCGAATCAGGTACAGCAGGTTCGTGATGGATTCGAGCGGATTGTTAATCTCATGAGCAATCGAGCTCGCCAGCTGCCCCACCGCAGCCAGCTTCTCACTCTTGCGCAACGCCTCATCCTGCAGGCGCATCTGTGTGACGTCGCTATTCACCGCGACCCCACCGATCAACTCACCATCAAGCAGAATGGGCGCTCCCGTGCTTCGCAGCCACCGCCCATTCTTCTCGATGACGTCGCTCGAAGACTCCCCATGCAGTGCCAGATCGAGTGTCTTCAATCCCTCAGGAAACGGATCGCCCTTCATTGCCTTCGCCCGCTGGTTCAGGCGCACTGGCGAACCGTCTACCGTGGCCACATAGACGCCATGTGGCATGCTCTCGATCACCGCATCGAGCTCCGCCGTCCGCTTGGCTGCTTCCTTGTAGGCACGCTCCAACTCCTGCCGCTCTCGATGCAGCTCAGAGACATCACGGAACGTCACCACTACCCCGATGACCACACCCTCAACCACCACCGGCTGTGCCGAAACCTCCGCTAGAAACGAACTTCCATCCTTCCGAAACATCGTATCGAGCTGCCCGCGAAACGGCTCTTTACCGCGCAGAATCTCGGTGATCGAGCACTCTTCAGTCGGGTACGGTCTTCCATCTGGATAGTGGTGGTGCACCAACTCATGCATCTTGCGCCCGACCATCTCCTCAGCCGCAAACCCGAGAGTTCGCATCGTCATGCGATTGACGAACGTGCAAACCCCATCGAGATTCAGCCCCCAGATCCCCTCACCCGCGGAATCTAGCAGCGCTTGCCATTGATGCATCTGCTGCGTGGAGTCAATCGTTGTCATACATTCCCTGTCAGGTGGTCATCCAAAGACTGCTATCTCCTATGGATGCAAACGCGGGCCACCCTCCTGCCCGGGCTGGCAGTTTCTCTCCTCTGTCGCGGTAAGAGTTTGCTCTGATCGACGCGTCGCAGAGCCGTCCAGCAATCGGCACCCGTCGTTGACCCCGCACAGAGTCACCGCTATACTCAGACAGACGAGCGGGAGTAGCTCAGTGGTAGAGTGCTTCCTTGCCAAGGAAGATGTCGCCG
>CAXTEE010000033.1:0-7872 GCA_964243375.1 uncultured Acidobacteriaceae bacterium
GAGTACATCGACGCCATCAGGTTCCCGCTGTCCACCGCCGACACAATCTTCGGCGAGATCGGCTGCAGCGTCTCCATGTCGTACCAGTTGTAGATGTGCCCGCGCTGCTTCTCCAGACGCTCATACGTCGCCAGCGTTCCCAGCGTCGCGCGCGCAAACTCCGGCAGCGTCAGAAATCCCAGCTCCAGCGCCGCCTGTCGCGCGTTGAAGAGCATGCCCAGGTTCGTCGGCGATAGCTTTCGCACCTGAAACGTATCCTTCTCCTCCACGTTGTCCGGAATCAGCCAGTGATTCTCTTCCCCGCCGAAATCCGAGAAGTAGCGCCACACCGAGAGCGCCTGGTCATCCAGAAATCTCTGGTCCGTCTCCGAGATCGGCCCCAGCTCGCGCGTCGGTGAGGCGTTCAACCAGCCCGCAACCAGCGGAGCCACAGCCCACAGCAACAGAACCGGCGATGCCACCACGAGGGCCGGAACATGGTGTGTCGCAAACAACAGCAGCGCAATCACCAGCGACAGCACCGGCGAGAGCTGCAGGTACCGATCAAGCGACGTCTTCTTCCGTCCCGCCTCGGACTGCGCCGCCGTCTCCCACTCCAGCAGACGCTTCCCAGTTACAAATCGCCGCACCAGCGATCGCACAATCGCGTCCACCGAGAGCAGCATCTGGTGTGGCAGAAACACCAGGTTCAGCAGCGCGAAAAACATCGATGTGCCGAACGTCGTAATCCCGCCCCACGCCGCTGTCGTCGACAGCTTCAGCGCCGCTCGCCCCAGGTTGAACGCCAGCTGCACCAGCATCGGCAGAAACAGTAACGTCAGCGTCACTAGCGTCCAGTAGAGCGGTCCGCCCGGCAGAAAGAACCAGCCGCATACGAGCAGCAGAGATGTCACCGGCTCCACCAGCGATCGCCGTAGATTATCGAAGATCTTCCATCGCGAGACCGTGCTGATCGGGTTCTCTACCTGGTTGCCAGACTCATCCGGCACATGACCGAAGAGCCACTGCACAATCTGCCAGTCGCCTCGCACCCATCGGTGTTTCCGTCGCGTATGCGCCGAATGATGCGACGGATAGTCATCGATCACCTCGATATCCGTCACCAGCCCGGCTCGTGCATACGCTCCTTCGATCAGATCATGCGAGAGCAGCGAGTTTCGCGGAAACCGGCGATCCAGCACCTTGTGCAGAATCGACACCTCGTAGATGCCCTTGCCGGTAAAAATTCCTTCGCCAAATAGGTCCTGATATACGTCCGAGACCGCCCGCGTGTAGATATCAAAACCCGTCTCACCCGAGTACAGAGCCGCCAGTCGCGATCGTGCCGCCGACGACACGCTCACGCCCACCCGCGGCTGCAGAATCCCATACCCCAGCGTCACAATGCGCGACGCCGGATCCACAATCGCCTGATTCAATGGATGCGCCATCGTCCCGATCATTCGCGACGCCGTCCCCCGCGGCAGCTGCGTATCAGAGTCCAGCGTGATCACGTACCGAACGCTGTGCAGTACCTCCACTGGTCCGCCCTTTACCGGAAAGCTGTCGAAGTCCCCCAGAATAAACTTGTTCAGATCCAGCAGCTTGCCGCGCTTGCGCTCCCATCCCATCCACGCGCCCTGCCGCGCGTTGAACGTCCGGTGCCGGTGCAGCAGCAGAAACTTGCCGCCTCTTCCCTGTTCATATTTGTGGTTCAGATCGTTCGTCAGCCGCAGCGCCAGCTCCACCAGCGCGTTGCGGTCCTCCGGCTCCGGCCGTGCCAGCGAGTCCGGCAGATCGGTCAACAGTCCAAAGTGCAGGTGTGGATCTTCGTTCGAGAGATACCGCGCCTCCAGGTCCTCGAACATCTCCCGGACCTGCCCCTCGGACAAGAGCAGCGTCGGCACCACCACCAGCGTCGCTTCGTCCGCCGGAATCCCATCCGTCAGATCCAGCTTCGGCAACGCCCGTGGATGCAGCCCCGCCGTCACGATATTGTTCACCAGGTCGGCAGCGCCCTGTGTCGCCGGCAGCAGCGCCAGAAACAAGGTCGCAATCACCAGCGCGAACGTATGATGCGGCACCAGCGGCGCAATGAACGCCACGATCAGCAGCACCGAGATCGTAAAGATTCCCAGAATGTAAAACTCTTCATTGTTCGCCAGAATCAGCGATCGCACCCGCTCCGTCAGCGGCGGATGGTACCCAATCTCCTGCGCTAGCGCTTTGAATCCCTGCTCAAAAAGGTAGTACCCCACATGCGATAACCGCCGATCGAGCCGCGGATCACTGTGGCTTCGTCCCGCCGCGGCATGCGCCAGCACCAGCGCCTTCTCCGCCACCTCCAGCTCACTCGCATCCGAGGAGCACGCCAGCTCCGCCACCCGCAGCCGGTACGCATCCCGCGTCTCTTCTTCCATTCGTCCAAACGCACCCGCCGGGTCCGCCAGCAGCACCCTCGTAAACGGCACCAGCGGCTCCAGCACCTCCGGCCACTCAAACTGATTCAGCCGCCGAAGGCTGTGCAATGGCGCGGAAAACGGAGACTCCTCAATCGTCGGCAGCTCGCCCACAGGCCGCGGCGTCCCCAGCCCGAACACCTCGTCCGCCCGGTCCAGCAGAAACTCCAGCTGCGCCAGCTTCAGCGCCACCGGCAGCAGCAGCACCTCACCCAGCCGCAGTGCGTCATGGCTCTGTGCCGCGATGACATACGCCGCGAGCGACGCCGGCGACCAGATCCCCTCCGCCGCCGACAGATACCCCTCCGCCAGGTTCATCACCCGCGGAATCGCCTCACCGCCACGTACCGTCACATACGGCAGCTCGCGAAATTCGGGCGCCGCCGCCGACATCCCCTGCAGCACCCCCTGCAGCGCCCGCGAGCTCTCCAGAAACTCCAGCTGCGGCGTCAGCTCCTTCGTATGCGCAATCGCCCGGCACGCCGCCAGCCGCTCCGACAGCCGCTTCTTTAGGCTCTTTAACCGCTCCGGCAGATTGTTGTCCTTCACCGTCGAGTGGTGCGTCAGCTGCCATCCCGCCGCCAGCGCAGCCGCATGCCGGCGCAACTCCTCGTCGGAGACAGGCGGCGCTTCCGGCAGCCGATCCGTCGCAACCTCCGTCAGCGGCGCCGTCAGTGGAATCGTCTGGTCTACCGCGCTAAACTGCTGCGACTCTGCCATACCCCTCCGTTCTCGAACTCTCTCCCGCGCGTCGCTTAACGATAGCTCGCCGCCTGCATCTCGAACATCTCCGCATACAGCCCGCCGCGTGCCATCAGCTCCGCATGATTTCCCTCTTCCACCAGCTGCCCACCCGAGAGCACCACAATCCTATCGGCCATCCGCACCGTCGAGAAGCGATGCGAGATCAGCAGCGCCATCTTCCCCAGCGTCAGCTCCGCAAACCGCTCGAACACCTCGAGCTCGCTCTTCGCATCGAGCGCCGCCGTCGGCTCATCCAGAATCAGCAACTGCGCATCCCGCAGATACGCCCGCGCCAGCGCAATCTTCTGCCACTCCCCACCCGAAAGCTCGACGCCGCCCTCAAATCGCCGCCCCAGCGTCTGGTCGTACTTGTGCTCCAGCTTCGCGACCACCGTGTCCGCCAGGCTCTTATGCGCCGCGAACTCGATCTCTTTCTGCTCGTGATTCCACTCGATACGCCCAACCGCGATATTCTCCCGCGCCGTCATCTCGTACCGCATGAAGTCCTGAAAGATCACCCCAATCTCCCGGTGCAGATCCTCGAGCGCGTACTCCCGCAGATCCTTGCCGTCGAGCAGGATCTGCCCTTCCGTCGGGTCGTAGAGCCGCGTGATCAGCTTCACCACCGTCGTCTTGCCTTGCCCGTTCTCCCCGATCAACGCGATCCGCTCGCCTGGCTTCAGGTGAAACGTGAAGTTCTTCAAGATCGTCCGGTTCGTTCCCGGATACGTAAAGCTCACGTTCTGAAACTCGAACCCGCGCACGATCGGCCGCGGCGCCGCCGCCCCGTTCGAATTCTGATCCACCGTCGGCTTCATCTCAAAGAACGCAATCAGGTCCGTCAGAAATAGCGCCTGGTCCGCAATCCCCGATGCCGTCGAGAACACCATCTGCAGATTCGAACTCGCCTGCTGGATCGCCGTCGTCAGGAACGTGAACTGCCCGATGTCATATTGCCCGTGCAGTGTCCGCCAGATCACATAGATATACGCACCGTAGTAGCCCAGCGTGCCGATGATCCCCAACAGCCCGCCCACAATCAGCTTCGACCGCGACAGCGCCACATCCTCGCGGTAGATCTGCCCCGCCAGCTCCTGGAACCGATCCGTAAAGAACTTGCTCAGGCCAAACAGCTTGACCTCTTTTGCACCCTCGCGCGACCCAGCAACCTGCCGCAGGTAATCCATCTGCCGCTTGGCGGGAGTTTGCCTGAAGTTCTTGGCGTAGCCAAGAAAGGCATAGTGCGTCTCGCCCAGAAAGGACGGCAGCACGCCGAGCGCCAACAGCAGAATCAGCCACGGACTCGCCACCGCCAGCGCCGCCGAAAAAACCAATGTTGTAATAACCTGCTGCAGCAGCCGGCCCATCTGCTGGATCATCGCCAACCGGTCCGTCGCCTGCACCCGCGCCCGTTCCAGCCGGTCGTAGAACACCGGATTCTCATACGTCGTCAGGTCCAGCCGAGCCGCCTGCTCCATCACTCGGACACTCACATACTGTGTGTAACTGTTGGCCAGCAGGGAGTCCGAGTAATCGATCGCCCGCGTGATCAACCCCAGAAACACATTCAGCCCGACCTCTGCCGCCACCAGGTGCCAGAACGGCACCGACCAGTGGTGTCCCAGCAGATCGACACTCTGCGCCTGCAGCGCATGCCCGCGCAGCACCCCCGCGATTCCATTGATGATGTACTGCGCCACCTTCGCAATCGCAAACGGCAGCGTGGCCACAATCAGCCGCAGCGCCAGTCCCCACGACACAGCCGTGCGGCTCGATTGCCACAGAATCCCGAGGACGGGCGGTAGGTTCTTCAGCGCCCGAAGTCGCTCGAGCCACGGACTTTCTGAACTCATCGAAACAGACCTGTCAGGTGCGCGGTGGCGCGGGAGAACAGCAGGAACATATCTCCGCCGTTTCGCTTAGGATACCCCGACTCCCGCAGACGTTGCTTCGATTGACCAAAGCCAGTCCGCGACTGCTGACCAACAGTCACCTCGACCGAAGACGCCGTCACCGTCATCAACCGTCATCTCGACCAAAGGTGCAAAGCGCCGAAGCGGAGAGATCCCTTTCGCTCCCCGCCACCGCTGTGCTTCCCGCCACGAACACCGCACGTCGCTTACGGCGTCACCGTCATCTCTAAGTGCGCGCTCGCCGTCGCATCCGTCCCCACCCACACATCAAACGCCCCTGGCTCGATCGCCCGCTGGCGCGTCTGAGGACTCCAGAACGACAGCTCATTGCTATCAAGCACCACCTCCACCGTCTTCGTCTCACCCGCCGCCACCGTCACCCGCTTAAACCCCTTCAGCTCCCGCATCGGCCGCGACGCCGATCCCGCCCGTTGGTGCGTATACACCTCGACCACCTCGTCGGCAGCCATCGCGCCCTTATTCGTCACGTCGACCGACACCGTCGTCACTCCACCCGCCTTCACCGTCGCCGCACTCAACTTCGGCTCGCCCATCGCAAACGTCGTGTAGCTCAGCCCATATCCAAACGGATAAAGCGGCGTGCTCAGCCCGTCCCAGTAGCGATGATCCGTGTCCTCCGGGATCTGCGTCAGGTTCCGCGCATAGTTAATCGGAATCTGCCCCACACTGCGCGGCCAGGCAAACGGCAGCTTCCCACCCGGAACCGCATCGCCAAACAGTACATCAGCCGCCGCGTTCCCGCCCTCCGTCCCCGGATACCACATCTCCAGCATCGCCGGCGCATGCTCCGCCGCCCACTGCATGTCCAGCGGCCGTGCATTCAGCAGCAGCACCACCACCGGCTTGCCCGTCGCCACCGCCGCCTCCAGCAGCTCCTCCTGCCGGCCCGGCAGCGCGAGCGACGATCGGCTCGCCCGCTCTCCACTCATATCCTGGCTCTCGCCCAGCACCAGCACCGAAACCTCCGACTCCTTCACCATCCCGATCGCCCGCTTAAACTCCGCTTCTCGCTCCTTCTCCGTCGTCAAGGTCGGCTGCGGGCTCTGAAACTGCTCATCAAAGATCGTCTTTGATCCACGCGAAATCTCCACACCCTTCGCGCTTCGGATCGTCACCCCGCTCGGAAATCGGTTCTTAATTCCCTCAAGCACCGTCACCGTATCGTCATAGTGCCCCGCCAGGCTCCACGATCCCATCGTGTCCGGCTTCGAATCCGCCAGCGGCCCAATCACCGCTATCGATCGCACCGTCTTCTTCAGCGGCAACACCCCGCCGTCGTTCCGCAGCAGCACCGCCGTCTTCACCGCTACCGCCCGCGCCGCCGCCCGCTGCTCCGGCGTCACCATCTCGCTCTTCGCCCGCGCCTCGTCCACATACGGGTGCTCGAACAAACCCATCCGGTACTTCGCCATCAGAATGTCCCGCACCGCCGCATCGATCGTCGCCTGCTTCACCCGGCCATCCTTCACCGCCGCCGGCAGCCCGTCGCGCATGGTGTGGCTGGTCATCTCCATGTCCACACCCGCGTTCACCGCCCGCACCGCCGCGTCATCCGGCCCGCTCGCAAACCCGTGCGTCGTCAGGCTCTTCACCGACTCCCAGTCCGACACCACAAACCCGTTGAAGCCCCATCGCTCCCGCAGCACATCGTGCAGCAGCCATTTGTTCCCCGTCGCCGGCACGCCATTGAGATCCATGTACGCGCTCATCAGCGAGCCCGCCCCCGCCTTTACCGCCGCATGGAACGGCGGCAGATACACATTCTCCAGCTGCTCGTCCGAGATGTTCGACTCCTCATAGTCCCGCCCACCATTCGCCGCCCCATACCCGGCAAAGTGCTTGATGCACGCCAGAATGTGATCCTTCTCGCCGATGTGCGCACCCTGAAACCCACGCACCTGCGCCTCCGCCATCCGCGCCCCAAGGTATGGATCCTCCCCCGCGCCCTCCATCATCCGTCCCCACCGCGGATCCCGCGCGATATCCAGCATCGGTGCAAACGTCCAGCTGATCCCCGTCAGCGAAGCCTCCCTCGCCGCCATCCTCTGAGCCCGCTCCGGCTGTGCCGGATCCCAGCTCGCCGCCATCCCAATCGGCACCGGATAGATCGTCCTGAACCCATGAATCACATCGAACCCGACGATCACGGGAATATGTAACCGGCTGTGATCGACCGCCTCATGCTGCAGCGCATTGATCCGCGCCGCATCCTTCACAAACAGGAACGAGCCCACCTCGCCCCGCCGCGCATGCTCCTCCGGCGTCGCCCCGTCCGCCGGCCCGTTCAGCGCCATCTGCGTCATCTGCCCGATCTTCTCCTCGAGCGTCATCTTCTTCAACAACGCCTCCACAAACCGGTCCGCCTTCCCATCATCCGCAATCGAGGGCGCCACCGCCTTTGCCCCACTCACCTTTCCCGGCCCAGCCGCCGAGACCGACACACTTTGAGCAACAGCAACGCAGACAGCCAGCGCAACGGCACGACGCGAACGAGCAAACATAGCAGTCATAAAACTCCAGGATCATCCCAAGTGCGCTTGTCTCTCGCCTCTGTGCAGGATCTGCCAGGCGTTTATCGTCAAGCCGAACCAGTCTAGACAAACGATTGTTTCCGCGTCCACTAAATCTTTCCGCACCAGGCCGCACCGGCCTTCCCGCATCGTTCTCAGAATGTTGACGACACCTTGATACCCTTATTCACACACCCCGCAATGCCCAGACACCCTCAAAAACGTCCCGCGCCCTCCGCCACCCCC
>CAXTEE010000034.1:0-5771 GCA_964243375.1 uncultured Acidobacteriaceae bacterium
TGGCAGACCGGAGCCGGCAAAGCCTCCGCCGCCGTCTTCCCCGTCCACATCGCTGAGTCCACCCTCGCCGGTGTCCCCATCCGCGACATCACGCCCACCGACGCCACCCCACTGCACCCACATAGCGTCCTCATCAACCTCCACGGCGGTGGCTTCAACTCCGACTCCGGCTCTCTCACCGAGTCCATCCCCATCGCCAATCTCACCCACACTCGCGTCGTCGCCGTCCTCTACCGCCTCGCGCCCGAACACCCCTTTCCCGCCGGCCTCGACGACGCGGTCGCCGTCTACCGCGAGCTCCTCAAGACCTATAAACCCGAGCACATCGCCATCTACGGCACCTCCGCTGGCGCCATCCTCACCGCCGAGGTCGCCGTCCGCCTCAAGCAGCTCCACCTCCCGCAGCCCGCAGCCCTCGGCATCTTCTCCGGCCTCGGCGACTTCTCCCGCTTCGGCGACTCCGAGTCCATGTACGCCCTCAACGGCCTCTCAGGTCACCTCGACCCCCTCCCGGCGAAGCCCCTCGACGCGGAGTACATCGGCACCACCGACCCGCACGACCCCGTCCTCTCCCCTATCTTCGCGGATCTCCACGGCCTCCCACCCACTCTCTTCATTACCTCCGGCCGCGATCTCCTGCTCAGCGGCACCACCATCCTCCATCGCGCCTTCCTCCGCCACGGCGTAGACGCCCGCCTCATCGTCTTCGAAGCTCTCCCCCACGCCTTCTGGAACGACGTCAGCCTCCCCGAATCCCATGAGGCCTACACCGACATGGCGGACTTCCTCGGTCCCCACATCAACGCCAAACCCTAGCCGCCAACGCCCTCCAGCACCACCGGATCCACCGCCTCCTCCCCAAACACCCCCTCCCACCGCGCCACCACCGCGCTCGCCAGGCAGTTCCCCACCACGTTCACCATCGTTCGCGCCATGTCCATCAAAGCGTCGATCCCCAGAATCACGAAGATCGGCTCCGTCGGCAGCTTGAACGTCGCCGCCGTCGCCAGCAGCACCACCAGCGTCGCCCGTGGCACTCCAGCCACTCCCTTGCTCGTCAGCACCAACGTCCCCATCATCAGCAGCTGCTCGCCCCACGGCATCTTCACTCCCGCCGCCTGCGCCACAAAGATGCTCGCTACCGCCAGATACAGCGTCGACCCATCCAGGTTGAAGCTGTACCCCGCCGGAATCACAAAACTCACCACCCGCCGCGGCACCCCCAGCGCCTCCATCGCCTCCATAGCGCGCGGCAGCGCCGCCTCGCTCGTCGACGTCGCAAACGCAATCGTCGCCGGCTCCGCCACCGCCCGGGCAAACCGCCGCACCGGCACCCGGAACAGCAGAGCCGCCGGCAGCATCACCAGCACGGCAAACGCCACCAGTGCTCCGTACAGCGTCAGCAGCAGCTTGCCCAGGTTCACCAGCACACCCAGCCCCATCTGCCCCACCGTGTATGCCATCGCAGCCCCCACCCCCACCGGCGCAAAGTACATCACTACATTCGTGAACTTGAACATCACCTCGCTCAGGCTCTCCGTCAGCCGCAGCACCGGCCCGCGCTTCTCCTCACTCAGCGTCGCCAGCGCGATCCCGAAGATCACCGCAAACACCGCCACCTGCAGAATCTGCCCCTCCGCCACTGACTTCGCCAAATTCTCCGGAAACACATGCAGCAGAAACTCATCCCACCGCGTCCCGGCCGGCGCGGTTGCAGACGCCACCAAACCGGGTGCCCCAGGTCTCGCCTCTGAGACCTGGGCCTTCGCCACCGGCATCGCCAACCCCACCCCAGCCTTCGTGACATTAATCGCCACTAATCCAATTACCAGCGCCAGCGTCGTCGCCACCTCGAAATAAATCAGCGCCTTCACCCCCATGCGCCCCACGCCCTTCAGATCTCCATGCCCCGCGATCCCCGTAATCAACGTCGCCAGAATGAGCGGCGCCACAATCGTCTTGATCAGCCGCAGAAACACATCACTCAGCACCCGCAGCTCCACCGCAAACTTCGGCGCGTCCAGCCCCAGCTCGACGCCCGCCACCATCGCCCAGAAGATCCACGGCGTCAGTCCTCGCCGCCGCCAGCACCACACCGCCAGCACCCCCAATCCCGCCCACCGCAGCGCCTCCGCCGCGTGCATCACCCCCATGCCACCCTGCAGCACCGCCCCGCCGCCGATCAGCACCACCGCCGCGAATAGCAGCAGAGGCAACCCCACCCAATGTTTCGTCATGGCGCGAAGAATACCAGCCAGGCACCAGCGAAGTGTTGCCGGACACGCCAAACGTCAGCCCCTCAACACTTACGTCCATTCATCAGATATCTCCGTCCCCACCGCCTTCTCCCGCCACCCTGCCCGCAATGGTTCACCCGTCGGCGAGGCCCCCAGCCGCGTCTGAAAGGCATCTATGATGAGAGCTCCTCACGGCCTTTCCATCCGGTCGGAGCAGCGTAGATCTCGTCCTCTGCACCTCGAAATCTCTCCCCCATGCCTGTGTCCCGTCGCCGTCCAGATCGCCACTCCATCGCCGCCGCCCTTCTGCTCGCCGCGTCCGTCTGCCTCCACGGGCAGACGGTTCAGCAGGCACAGCCCGTGCGGCCGGCCGCACCCGTCAATTCGCCGCAAACCGGAGTCCAGGCCGGTGCCGGCCCCAGCATCATCCCCCTTCCTCCAGGCTCCCCGGCAACGCCCTACAGTATTCAAAGCCTGGTCCGCACCCCGACCCTCACCCCCGGCGCGCTCACCCTGCTCGAGCTCGAAGGCCGCTTCTCCCAGGCCGTAGCGTCCGGCGGAGGCAAGGCCTTTACCTCCTGGTTCGCCGACGACGCCGTGACCCTCAACAACGGCCGTCCCGCCGTGCTCGGCCGCGGCAACATCGGCGCCCAGGCCACCTGGGATCCCAAGGACTACCAGCTCACCTGGGTCGCCGAAGGCGCACAGATGGGCCCCTCCAACGACATGGGCTTCACCTGGGGCACCTACCAGGGTCACTCCAAAGATAAGAACGGCGAACCCGTCCTTACCACCGGCCGCTACATCACGGTCTGGCGCAAGCAGCCCGACGGCAAATGGAAGGTCGCCATGGACGCCAGCGCGGACGGCGCACCCGATGCCGGCGCCTGCTGCTCGCTCCCTAAACCTTGATCCGCCCAACACACTCACTCGAAAGTGGCAGTGCATCGCACCGCAACCTTTTCTACCGTTGAACTGGGACAATGAACGCTCTTCTCGTCAAAGACGAAGCTCTCCGGCTCGAAGCCCTCAATCAGTATGAGGTCCTCAACTCTGCGTCCGATCCTATCCTCGACGACATCGCGCGCCTCGCCGCCCGCTTCTGCGATGCACCCTTCGCCGCTATCTCGCTGCTTGACACCGATCGCATCTGGCTCAAGGCTCGCTTCGGCATCAAGTCCGCCGAGCTCTCCGTCAGCAGCACCCCCTGCGAGACCACCATCCTCGGCGACAGCGTCTACGAGCTCACCGACGCTCGCCAGGATCCCGACTTTGCCCCCAACGGCATTCACGTCGACGGTCGCGATCTGCCCTTCTACGCCGGTGCCCCGCTCACCACACCCGGCGGCGTCTCCATCGGCTCCCTCTTCGTTCTCGATCTCGAGCCCCGTCGCCTCACCCTCCCCGAGAGCGAAAGCCTCATCACCCTCGCCCGACTTGCTATTGGCCGCCTCGAGCTCAACGCCCGCGTCCGCCAGATCGATCGCGCCGCCCGCGCCCGCCAGCGCGTCGAATCTGCCCTCACCGTCGAACGAAACTTCGTCTCCGCCGTCCTCGATACCGTCGGCGCCCTCGTCGTCGTCTTCGACACCGCCGGCCGCATCGTCCGCTTCAATCGCGCCTGCGAGATCGCCAGCGGCTATGACTTCAATATCCTTGTAGGGCGCTACGCCTGGGACCGACTCATTCCCGAAGAAGACGTCCCCGAGGCCATCGACACCTTCGAGAAGATCCGCGCCGGCGGCTTCCCCGCTGCCTTTGAAAATCGCTGGGCCAGCCGCGACGGCGAGATCCATCGCATCGCCTGGTCCGCCACCGCCCTCGTCGATCAGCAGGACCAGGTCGGCTTCATCATCGCCACCGGCATCGACGTCACCGTACAGCGCGCCGCGGAGTCCACCCTGCGCGAGTCAGAGGCCCGCTACCGCCAGCTCATCGAAGGCTCCCTCGGCATGGTCTGCACCCACGACCTCCAGGGGAATCTCCTCTCCATCAACGGCCATGGCGCCAGCACCATCGGCCGCACTACCGAGCAGCTCGTCGGCCACTCCCTGCTCGAGTTCATCCCCAAAGAGCGCCACCGCAACCTCGGCGTCTACCTCAAAGAGATCATCGCAACCGGCGAGGCCCAGGGCCTCCTCCACCTCCGCCACACCGACGGCGACATCCGCGTCGTAGCCTATCGCAACAAGCTCATCTCCGTGCCCGGTCACGAGCCGTATGTCCTCGGCTTTGGCGTCGACATTACCGACCAGACCCGCATGGAAGGTCGCATCCGCACCCTCACCCGCCAATCCGACTCCATCCTTGAGTCCGTCGGCGACGGCATCTTCGGTATCGATCTCGACGGCCGCGTCACCGTCATCAACTCCGCCGCCTCGCAGATGCTCGGCTACAAGCCGGGAGAGCTCCTCGGCAAAGATATCCACGCCGTCGCCCACCACACTCGCGCCGACGGCACCTCGTATCCGCCGGAAGACAGTCCCATTCGTCGCTCGCTCACCAGCCTTGACACCGTTCGCGTCGCCAATGATGTCTTCTGGCGAAAAGACGGCACCAGCTTTCCCGTCGAGTACGTCGCCCGCCCCCAGATCGACACACACACCGAAGCCTCCGGCGTCCCCAAATCAGCCGGCAGGGCCATCGGTGTCGTCGTCGCCTTCACCGATACCACCGAGCGCCGCGCCCTCGACAAGATGAAGGACGAGTTCATCTCCACCGTCTCGCACGAGCTCCGCACCCCACTCACCTCGCTCCGCGCCGCCCTCGGCCTCGTCACCGGTGGTGCTCTCCTCGCGCGCCCGGAAAAGATGCAGCAGATGCTCGAGATCGCCCTCGACAACACCGATCGTCTCGTTCGCCTCGTCAACGACATCCTCGACCTCGAGCGCATCTCCTCCGGCAAGTCCGAGCTCCAGCTCACCATGTGTTCGGTCGACGATCTCCTCCAGCGCGCCTCCGATCTCCAGCAGGCCGCCGCCGCCAAGGCCGGCATTCACCTCAACTGCATCGCTAGCGGCACCCGCGCCTGGGCCGACTCCGACCGCATCCTCCAAACCCTCACCAACCTCATCTCGAACGCCATCAAGTTCTCCCCCGCCGGCTCCGACGTCCTGCTCACCGCGCACGCCATCGACGACAACGAAGTCGTCCTCGAAGTCAGTGATCACGGCCGCGGCATCCCCGCCGACAAGCTCGACAGCATCTTCGAGCGCTTCCAGCAGGTCGACGCCTCCGACTCTCGCGCCATGGGCGGCACCGGCCTCGGCCTCGCCATCTGCCGCTCCATCGTCACCCAGCACGGCGGCCGCATCTGGGCCACCAGCGAGCAGCCCAACCCCGCCACACCCAACCAGGGCACCACCTTCCACTTCACCCTGCCCACCCGCCCCAGCGTCACCCTCCGCTAGCCGTTACTTCGGAGCGTAGATGGAAAGTCTCGCACTGTCACTTCCGATAACCGCGTTTCTCGCTACTGATCTTGTAAGCGCAAAGCCAAAATGTCGTAGCTGTGCAAAGCCAAAGTGTCGCTGC
>CAXTEE010000035.1:0-2806 GCA_964243375.1 uncultured Acidobacteriaceae bacterium
CTGGAAGACCTGAACAAGAAGGTCAAGCAGAAGTATCCTCCGACCGAGAAAGATCTGGAGCGCCACCCAAGCATGCATCGAACCGACACGGTGGACATGTTCACTGTTGCGTACGGTGAGATCTATCTGGTCAGCGACACTGACGAGACCCTACTTAAACCCGGTGACACCGCTGTTGTTCAAGGGGTCAATCACGCCTGGAGCAATCGATCCGAGTCACCGTGCATGATTATCGGAGTCATGGTCCATGCTAACCCGTGGCCAAAGGATCTCTATCCCGCTGAAGGTCTGTAGAACGGGGGCGTCCCGGCAGTTCTCGCCGGGACGCCCATCCCCGATCTGGTCGGAACAGATGAAGCGAATAGTGGAACGTCAACGGACCATTCAAAGGACACTTCTGCTTTCCATCTACGAATCCCGCAGCTGATTCCATAGGAGCTCGACATGTCATACGAGACTGTTAATCCGGCAACTGGAGAACACTTGGCAAGCTATGCTGAGCATACGCCCAAAGAGGTAGAGTCTGCTTTACGGGTGGCGGACCGTGCGTACCATGTCTGGCGGAAGCTTGGTTTCGTTGAGCGCGGTGCAATTATCTCTCGCGCCGCTGAACTGTTTCGACATAAGGCGGAGGAACTTTCCAAGCTAATCACCTTAGAGATGGGAAAGCTGATTGACGAAAGCCGCTCAGAAGTTCAGCTCACGGCGGACATTCTAAGCTACTACGCGGATAATGCCGAAGCCTTTCTCGCACCGCAACGACTCACCCAACAAGAAGGTACTGCCCAGGTAATCAGTCAGCCAATCGGTGTGCTGTTCGGGATCGAACCCTGGAACTTTCCGTATTATCAGCTGGTTCGATTTGCCGCTCCGAACCTGATGGGTGGAAACACCGTGATTGTAAAACACGCGCCTTCAGTACCGCAGTGCGCGGACGCCTTTGCACAAATCTTCCTAGATGCAGGTGCGCCCAAAGGTATTTACACGAACCTGAGGCTATCAGACGAACAAGCCGGAACCGTCATCGCGGACACGCGGATCAAGGGTGTTGCTGTTACGGGAAGTGATCGCGCCGGCGCATCTGTGGCAAGCCAAGCTGGCAAGGCTATGAAGCGGTCTACGATGGAGCTTGGTGGAAGTGATCCGTTCGTTGTACTCGATGACGCGAATTTTGATGACGCATTGAGATGGGCTTTGTGGAGTCGCCTCTTAAATTGTGGCCAAGGCTGCGTCTGCGCCAAAAGATTCATCATCGCTGAGCCGCTTTACGACAGGTTTGTCGAAGGAGTTAAAGAGGCACTCAGTAGTCGGCGCGTAGGCGACCCGATGGAGAAGGACACACAACTGGGTCCACTTGCATCAGGGAAAGCAAGAGATCTGTTGCTCGGTCAGATAGACCGAGCGATCCAGGCCGGCGCGACCCTCGTCGCGGGAGGTAAACCGATCGATCGTCCTGGATCGTACTTCGAACCAGCGATTCTTGAGAACATACAGAAGGACAACCCAGCTTACAAAGAAGAGTTTTTTGGTCCTGTGTTCTTGATGTTCAGGGTGGCAAGCGACGATGAAGCGATTCAGTTGGCAAACGACACTCCTTACGGCTTGGCTAGTGCAGTTTTTAGCCAAGACAACGAACGGGCGGGGCGTGTAGCTAGGGAGATCGAGGCAGGGATGGTTTTCGTGAATCATCCTGCTTGGACCGCTCCAGACTTGCCTTTCGGTGGAATAAAACAATCCGGTTACGGGCGTGAGCTGTCCTCTTTAGGTATTCAGGAGTTTATGAACAAGAAACTCATACGAACTAAGGCCGCGGCTAGTGTCTCACCCTAAGGTGACCACCTAGGAGCCGACAGTTGTTAACCCTTCTCCCGTGGGGGCGAGTAGGCTCAGGCCATCTGCTACCTCGGCTGTCACCGGCTCCGTTGCCGATAAGAATGCTCGAGCTTCGAGCTGAACGCTGTGCACAGCTTGCATTTCGTCGATCAATTGCGATAACCGTAGATCGTGGAAGACGACATTGCTAGCACAGGTTATGTTGGATTCGTTCTCGAGCTAGCGTTAAGGAGGGCTGTATGGATAGAGGTCCCAGCAACCATCATCAGGAGCTTATAGGCGTATTCCTTCTCCGTCGCCTACACGAAGTGGGGCTATCACATATCTTCGGGGTCGCAGGTGACTTTAACCTCGAGTTTCTTGAGCAATTGGAAACTTTTGATGGGCTTGAATGGGTAGGCTGCTGCAATGAGCTCAACGCTGCATATGCGGCGGATGGTTATGCTCGGACCCGCGGCCTCAGTTGCCTAGTCACGACCTATGGCGTTGGTGAATTGAGTGCATTGTGCGGCATAGCGGGTGCCTACTCAGAGCATCTGCCGATTGTCTCCATTGTGGGTTCACCTCCACTTAGCGATGTAGAGCGAAGGAGCTTGCTTCATCACACCGCAGGTGATGGCAATGTCGACAACATGCTAATTTGCGGGAGTCAGTTCAGTGTCGCTCACGTTCGGCTGTCAGCTCAAAACGCGGTTGCTGAGGTGGATCGATGCCTTCGTGCTTGCATTTTGCAAAAGCAACCCGTATATCTGCAATTACCCTCTGACATTGCCTTTCTAAGAATTAGGACGCCTCCCGAACCGCTGCACGTCACCTTCGAGAGTGACCCAGAGATGCTGCGGGAATTCACAGACGCAGCAAAGCAGCGCATCGAGGCATCCTCCAGTGTGGCGATCCTATTGGACGCCGACGTTGCTCGTTATGGTCAGGCCGAGAAGGTGAGAAGGCTAGCAGCGAAGCTGGGCTGTCCGAT
>CAXTEE010000035.1:2906-5762 GCA_964243375.1 uncultured Acidobacteriaceae bacterium
TACAACGACATTCAGCCATGGAAGTATGCCTCCCTTTGCGCCACGTTTGCAGCTGGTGCCTCTTTCGATAGTCGATGCGTCTCCTCAGTCGAGGAGTTGGAGACAGCGTTAGAGTCAGCAGCGACCGCGGAAAAATGCTTCTTTATAGAGGTGATGATGGATCGCATGGACGCACCGGAATCCCTTCGTAGGCTTGGCCCCGTGTACGCAAAGCAGGACTATGGGCAGAGTTGGTTGCTACACACTCAAAACAGTTCAACTGGACGTTAGCTTCTGCTTCTCAAGCTTACCCGGGCAAAGTTACAGCAATGCCTTAGGTGGAGGTCATATGACGCGATTCACATTGGCAACTCTGCAAACCTCTGACGGCCCAAAAGCGGCACTGGGCGTTGATGACAAGTTCTACCTAGTAGGACCGTTAGCCCCATCCCTTGCTGATGCCACCTGTAAAAGCATTCTGCAGAATTGGGACGCGATGATGCCTGTGCTGCAGGCACTGGCGGATGAGATAGCCTCCTGTTTCGCAGCGCAACAGCGTGGGATTGACAAGGGCTCGGTATCCTTTTCCACACCTGTCCTCTACCCAGATTCTCTCCTCGCAATTGGGGCCAACTATCCGAAGGGAGAAGCGCCCAAGCCAAGGGGATCGACATCTCTAGCATTCTTTCTTCGTCCCCCTAAAACCACACTGGTAGGCCCGGGTGATACGGTGGCAAAGCCTAGGATGACGAAGAAGTTCGATTGGGAGTGCGAGCTCGTGGTCTTCGTCGGCCGTCGTCTAAGAAATGCTTCCGTAGAAGAAGCCGCTGCCGCTGTGGCCGGATACGCTGTCGGCCTTGACCTCGCTTGCAGAGATCTCATCGAGGTAGAAAACGAGCTTAAGGTTGATCTTGTGCGAGGCAAGTCTCAAGACACCATGGCGCCGTGTGGGCCCGTTATTATGCCGGCGAAGTTCATTCCAGACGTGAACAACATCCGAATCCAGATGTACGTGAATGAAGAGAAAATGATCGATGCGTCCACGTGCGAAATGATCTCGAAGGTAGAGGAACAACTCAGCACCCTGAGTGAGTTCATGACGATTGAGGCGGGGGATATGTTGTTTACAGGGTCTCCCCGAGGATCTGCCGCGCAACATGGCGATCGCTGGTTGCAGTCGGGGGATCGCATCCGCGCTGAGATCCAGCACGTGGGCATTCTCAATGTGACCATTCACAATGCCTGACGCTGACGATCAGCGGTATGAATCACCGGATGACCAGTGGAGTCGAGTCATCACGCAAGAAGAATGGTCCGGAGGAGCCCATGACGACGTTCGACAATATCGGGATTGCAGCTGACATCCTGGGTGACATCACCCAGGTCTGTTGTGTAACGAACAACCATAAGAGGACTATGTGTAGCCTAATGAAGCTCGGCGTTGGCCCGTGGCGGATCTACAATTTCAATCCACAAACAACGACGGAAACTCTCTACAAGGGAGAGCCGCATAGCTTCAGCGCAGTGATGGGGTATGCAAACTCAGCGAACACTCAGTTCGAAATCGTGGAGCCTATCGGGGGAACCAGCATCTTCGCTGATTTTCTAGAGCAACGAGGAGAAGGAGTCCATCATTTCGGTATCAAGCCCCCGAAGGGCAGGAGTGTCACCGAGATGATCACTGCCTTCGGTCAGAAAAGCTTTCCCGTTGCACAGTCTGGCCGTGTCTGGGGCGGCGGGATAGCATTCTCCTTCATCGACACCTTCGACGAACTCGGATTCTACCTTGAGCTCACTGAAAGTTCTCCTGGATTCCAATCACCTGAACCGGACGAGTGGTACCCCGCTCAGGCAACAGAAAGGGTGGCATTATGAGTACTCTCGTGGGCAAGTCAGCTGTCGTCACGGGGTCTTCCTCGGGTATCGGCCGCGCGATCGCGCTGGCTTTAGGACACGAGGGCGCAGTGGTGACCGTGAATTATCTCAAAGAAGAAGACGAGGGTGAGGCCCAGAAGGTTGTGCAGGAAATCGGTCGCTCTGGCGGGACGGGACAGGCCATTCGTGCGGACGTCACCGACCAGGTAGATCTCGACCGTCTCATAGAAGCGGCTCAAACTTTCGGCGAAGGGCTTGACATAGTCGTGGCAGCGGCCGGAGGCAGCGCTGCATTCAAACCACTTTTGAATACCTCGGCAGAAGAGTGGGACAAGAGTACGGCTCTAAACCAACGTGCCGTGTTTCTCCTGCTGAAGAAGGCTGCAGAAGTGCTACACGACGATGGACGGATAGTCGTCATTTCCAGCAGCATGGCTTCGGACTCCTACGCTGGAACCTCAGTGTACGCCGGTGCGAAAGCCGCCCTCGAAGCGTATGTGCGAACACTCGCGATCGAGCTGGGATCTCGGCGCATCACAGTCAACTCCGTTGCCCCTGGCCTCACTGATACCGTAGCGATGCGCGCGGTAGTTCCTGAGGAGAGGCTCGCAACAGTGATAAAAAACACACCGCTTGGCCGGCTCGGCCGGCCGGAGGATGTAGGGAATGTGGTAACTTTTCTTGCTTCACCTGCGGGCGGCTGGATTACTGCACAGGTTATTCGCGCCAATGGCGGTATCGTCACGTAATGCGCAGGCGAAAGGACGAGTGTTCAGAACCGATAGCCTAGCCAGGTCGTTGCGTAGTTTAGGTTTTGGGGCCGGCCCGAATCTTTGAGGAACGTGCCGCTAAAAAACAGTCCGTAGTCCAATTGAACATACGCATGCTTTGTAGCTTGCCAGTGCAGTTCAGCTCCGGGCCGGGTGCCAATAAACTTTGCGGAGCTTTTCCCCGCTGGAACCAACAGTGTACCGGAGCCGGTATAGACTCCGTCGCTGCTCT
>CAXTEE010000036.1:0-5744 GCA_964243375.1 uncultured Acidobacteriaceae bacterium
CCGGTGCTTACGAATCGCTATGCCCTGGTGGTTTATGGCTCCGCGATGGTGTTTGTTGAGTTCGTCGTTACGGCTTTGCTGAAGCAGCCGGCTCCGGATATCGTCTACAAGGCTTTTTAGCGCATTCCGAGCTGCCGCTCGACCCGTTCGTATGTCTTCACACGACCAAAAGGTATTGGTTTTGAGGCGGTGAACCTATTTCAGCTATGTAGCCCAGTACATAACTTTGGTGCTAGGCTGGTTACCGTTGTCTAAAGGTATCGAGCAACTTTCCCTTGTACTGTGCGTTCTTACAGGTACAGTAAGGCTGTATTACGAGGAACATCTATGCTGAGAAAACTTGCCCTACCTGCTGTACTTCTCTTGTCGTCTAGCGTAGCGATGGCCAGTCCATCAGGACCGGACGCCCCGGATCCTTCGACTGCGTCGTCCTCTGTTTCCGTCGGTTCTAAGATCGGGGCGGGGCTGCACTCCTCTTCAGGACTTCTTGAAGCGTTGGGGGTAGCCGGGGCGATTGGCGGAGCCACCGCGGCACTGCAAAACCATAGTGCGGGAGAGAAATATGTTCCTGTTAAGGCACCGGAGATCAGCACCTCAGGTACTTTGAGCGGGTTGACTCTTCTGCTGGGCGGCGGTTTGATCGTACGAGGGCGGCGTCGAGCCCAGGTCTAAGCGGAAGGATCTGCGGCAATGTTCGCAAGTCAATCAGATCGATCCAGTCGATCTGAGCTGTCCTACCGTGTTTGGCTGATCCCTCTGATCCTGGCCGTAGAAACTACGGCTGCCGTTCAGTTTCCTCATCCCTGGTTCAACATCTACCTGTTCCGGGGAGTGCCGGTCTTTTTCGCCTTAATGCTGCTGTTCTTTGGGCGCAAGGAGCTCCGGGGGCTAGGGAGTCCTGTTTTTCAGGCGAGATGGACTGCTTTCCATGCTGTCCTGCTGGCCCTGGTTGCGGTAGCGGAGCTATACCTGCTGGGCTTTCAGCAACAATCAGGCTCAACAGCTTACGAGGTGGTCGCGTATGCGTGGCCGGTCCTGTTGTTCGGCCTTGTTCCATCGCTCCTGATTGCGTTTTTCCCGCTGCCGAGACTGCTGGGTGTGGCGCGCCGCCTCGGACGTGTCTGGGTCTATGCTGCCGTGTCCTCCCTCGCTCTTGTGGTGCTGATGGAGTGGTTGCATCGTTCCTGGGCGAGGCCGGGCGGCGGTTTAGGTGTCTTTTTGCAGGATTCCGCCTTTCACGGCGCAGAACACCTTCTCAGCCGGTTCTACCCAGGGGTGGTGGCGGACCCGCACTCCTATCTGCTGGGGACCAAGCGCTTTCAGATCATCATTGGAAGCACCTGCTCGGGGGTGCAGGGGTTGGCCCTTCTGAGTGTTCTGCTGCTGACCTGGTCTTTGTACGACAGGCGACGTCTGCGACTGGGGCGTGTGCTGCTGCTGGGGTGCCTGGCGCTGGGGGTGATGTGGAGCCTGAATATTGTCAGGCTGGCAGCGCTGATTGCGATCGGGGATGCGGGCTATCCAGGGTTTGCGATTAACGGCTTTCACTCGGAGGCAGGGTGGATTGCGTTGAACGTGGTTACATTGGCGCTGCTGGTGGTGCTGGAGCGGGTGCCGTGGTTCCGTAAGGTGGCGCCAGCGGTTGGAGTTGAGCCTCAGGCGGTGGTGGGCAGCGGGATTCCGCAGCGGGTGGCGCGGAATGTGCCGGCGATCTATCTTCTGCCGTTTCTGGCGATCACGGCGGCTTCGGTGGTGAGCCATGCGGTGTCCGCGGACTTTGAGTGGTTTTATCCGCTGCGGTTGCTGGCTCCGCTGGTGGTGCTGTGGTGGTACCGGGCCGAGTACAGGAGAATGGATCTGCGGTTCGGGGTTGTGGGTGTGGTGACTGGGCTGGCGGTGGCCGGCTTGTGGATCGGTCTGCACCGGCTGCAGCACGTCAATGGGGATGCATTGGCCGGCTCTCTGGCGGCGATGTCCGCCGGGCGTAGATCGGTCTGGATTGCCTTCCGGGTTCTGGCGGCGGTGGTTACTGTTCCGCTGGCGGAGGAGCTGGCGTTCCGGGGATTTCTGGCGCGGCGGTTTGTACACCCCGAGGTGGAGGCCGTGCCGTATGCCAGGCTTACCGGGGTGGCCGTGCTGCTTAGTGCGGTGTGCTTTGGGCTGATGCATGGCAGCATGTGGGGGCCGGGCATTGCCTCGGGCATTGCCTTTGGCCTGGTGGCGAAGTACAGGGACCGTCTTGGGGAGGCCGTGGCGGCGCATGCCGTTGCCAACCTGGGCATTGCTGTTTGGGTCCTGGCACGAGGCGACTTCTCGCTGTGGTAGGGGTACCCCTCCCCCGGGTACTGTGGAATGTGGTCCTCAAGCCCGTCCCCAACCGATGTCACCTGGCACGAGGCAGGCTGGTTGCTTGTTCCTCTGCCCCCGGTTTCTATGCACTGGCGGAGCCGTCCCGGAAGGTAGAATCAACCAATACCTACTTGGATGAGGGCGGCATACTTCAATGGAAGTTTTGGACACCCCGTTGCGGGATGTGAAGCTGGTGCGTCCGAAGCAGCATAAGGATGAGCGTGGCTGGTTTGCGGAGATTTTCAATGCCAAGAGCTATGCTGCGGCGGGGTTGCCGGAGCGTTTTGTGCAGGAGAACCAGTCCTTTTCACGCAAGGGAATCCTGCGGGGTCTGCATTACCAGCTGGGAGAGCCGCAGGGAAAGCTGGTGCGGTGTCTTTCCGGGCATATCTGGGATGTGGCGGTGGATCTGCGGCGGTCGTCGCCGGATTTTGGGCGCTGGGCCGGATTCGGCCTGACGGAAGAGACGCTGGAGTACCTGTGGATCCCGGAAGGGTTTGCGCATGGGTTCGCGGTGGTTTCCGAGACGGCGAATGTGCTGTACAAGACGACGCGGCTCTACTTTCCGAGCGGAGAACGCACCATCCGGTGGGACGATCCGACGCTGGCCATCGCCTGGCCGCTGGCGGAGATCGGGACGCCTTCGGTCTCGGCCAAAGATGCGGTCGGCAAGCTGTTTAGTGAGGCAGATCTTCCGGAGAGTGACTGACGGCCTCGGCCACGGTGGCCGCGAGGTCCGCATCCCAGGGGGGCATGCGGTAGCCGAGGGTGCTCTCCAGCTTGCCGCAGTTTAGGCGGGAGTTGAGCGGGCGGCGCGCGGGGGTGGGGTAGTCGGCTGTCGCAATGGGAAGAAGCCGGGCGAAGCGTTGTTCGGGCTGCCCAGCGGCCGCAAGCTCGACGAACCGGGACGCGAAGCCCAGCCAGGTGGTCTCGCCGGCTGCGACGGCGTGGTAGACGCCAGAGACCGGATGCAGGACCTCGGCAAGGGGTCGGCCGGCCGCCTTCGTTTCCGAGGTGGTGATGACGTGCGCCGCGAGGGCGGCGAGGGCGCGGGCCGGGGTAGGGGCGCCGTGCTGGTCGGCTACGATACGGAGTTCGTCGCGACCGGCGGCGAGGCGCAGGATGGTGGTGAGGAAGTTGCGGCCTTCGGGGCCGAAGACCCAGCTGGTGCGGAAGATGAGGTGCGGGGCGCCGGTGGCGGCGAGGGCCTGTTCGCCGGCGAGCTTGGAGGCTCCATAGACGTTGAGGGGACTGGTCGCATCGGTCTCTTGCCAGGGCTCCGTGCCGGCGCCGGAGAAGACGTAGTCGGTGGAGAAGTGCAGGACGGGGGCGCCGAGGCGTGCGGCTTCTTCGCCGAGGACCTGCACGCAGTCCCGGTTGAGGGCAAAGGCGGCTTCGGTCTCCCCTTCGGCCTTATCAACGGCGGTGTAGGCGGCAGGGTTGACGATCCAGCGCGGACGGACCTGGCGAACGTACGCGCGGACGGCGGCGAGGTCGCCCAGATCGAGTTCGGCTCGTGCAGGGGCCACGACCGGGCCTAGCGTTTGCAGCAGCGGAAGCAGTTCGCCGCCCACCTGGCCTGTTACACCGGTGAGCAGAATGGGCGCTTGGTTGGGAGCCATTAATAAACGGTCTCGGTGAGGATCATGCGGAGGTAGGCGCCGTAGGTGCTTTTGCCGATCTTGGCGGCGAGTTCCTCGAGCTGATCGCGGGTGATGAAACCGAGGCGATAGGCGATCTCCTCCGGGCAGGCGATCTTCAGGCCCTGGCGGTGCTCCACGGTCTGGATGAAGTTGGAGGCTTCAAGGAGAGATTCATGGGTGCCGGTGTCGAGCCAGGCGGTGCCACGGCCGAGGACCTCGGTGCGCAGCTGGCCCTGCTCGAGGTACCAGCGGTTGACGTCGGTGATCTCGTACTCGTTGCGCCAGGAGGGCTTGATGCCGGCGGCGACGCGGACAACCTGGTTGTCGTAGAAGTAGATTCCCGTGACGGCGTAGCGGGACTTGGGCTTTTCGGGCTTTTCTTCGAGGGAGAGGACGTTGCGGTCCTGGTCGAACTCGACGACGCCGTAGCGCTCAGGGTCCTTCACGGCATAGGCGAAGATGGTGGCGCCGTGCTCCTGCGCAGCCGCGTTGCGAAGAGATTTGGCGAAGTCATGGCCGAAGAAGATGTTATCGCCGAGCGCGAGGCAGCAGCTGCTGTCGCCGAGGAAGTCTTTGCCGAGGGTGAAGGCCTGGGCGAGGCCGTCGGGCGAGGGCTGGACGACGTACTGGAGATTCAGGCCCCATTGGCTGCCGGAGCCGAGCAGGGCTTCGAAGCGTGGCGTGTCCTGTGGGGTGGAGATGAGGAGGATGTCCCGGATGCCCGCGAGCATGAGCGCGGAGAGCGGGTAGTAGATCATGGGCTTGTCATACACGGGAAGCAGCTGCTTGGAGATGCACTGGGTTACGGGATGAAGACGGGTGCCGGAGCCGCCGGCGAGGAGAATGCCTTTTATCAAGCGGGTACCTCAACTGAGCTTCGCCCATAGTGGGCGGTGATCCATTGCTGGTAGGCGCCGCTGGTCACGTTCTCGGTCCAGCTTCTGTTGGCGAGGTACCACTCGACGGTTTTGCGGAGGCCGGTTTCGAAGCTTTCCTGTGGCTTCCAGCCAAGTTCGCGCTCAATCTTGCGGGCATCGATGGCGTAACGGCGATCGTGGCCGGGGCGATCCTTCACCGAAGTGATGAGCTGGGCGTGCGGACGGAAGGGGGAGCCGGGCACGAGTTCGTCGAGCAGGGCGCAAAGGGTGTGGACGACCTCGCGGTTGCTGCGCTGGTTGCATCCGCCGATGTTGTAGGTTTCGCCGATTGTGCCTTTGGCAAGCACGGTCTCAATGGCGCGGCAGTGGTCTTCGACGAAGAGCCAGTCGCGGATCTGGAGACCGTCGCCGTAGATGGGTAGCGGCTTGCCGGCGAGGGCGTGGGTGATCATCAGGGGGATCAGCTTTTCAGGGAACTGATAGGGCCCGTAGTTGTTCGAGCAGTTGGTGACGAGCACCGGCAGATGGTAGGTGTGGACCCAGGCGCGCGCGAGGAAGTCGGAGGCGGCCTTGGAGGCGGCGTAGGGGCTGTTGGGGGCGTAGGGAGTGGTTTCCGAGAAGGCCGGATCGTCTGGGGCGAGGGTGCCGTAGACCTCGTCCGTGGAGACGTGGAGGAAGCGGAAGCCGGCGCGTTCGACGGCGGCCAGGGTGGCGAGGTAGCCGCGCGCGGCCTCGAGCAGCGTGAAGGTGCCTTGAATGTTGGTGCGGAGAAAGGCTTCCGGACCGCTGATGGAGCGGTCGACGTGGCTTTCGGCGGCGAAGTGGACGATGGCCCGGGGCTGGTGTTGGGCGAAAAGCTCGGCTACGAGACCGG
>CAXTEE010000037.1:0-5619 GCA_964243375.1 uncultured Acidobacteriaceae bacterium
TCCATCTCCGCCATCTGCCCGTAGTAGTTCGTTACGTCCAGAAACTTCCGCTTCGCCGGATTCGTGCTCGGAACCTTGGCCAGAACCGCCTCAATCTCCTCCCACGCCTTGATCGGCCACAACTCAGCTCGCTCCCCATCCTTGCTCGTGATGTAAAACACCTGCTTCGCCTCTGGCCCATCCTCCAACTGCGAACGGAAGTCCGCCGGCAGCTTCAGCCGGCCCTTCTCGTCCACGCGCGTCGGGTGATTTCCGCGAAACATGTTGTCCTACCTCGAAAAGCGATCCCGGAGGTAAACTCATCTCGAAAGTGACACCGTTCAGTCCCTTTCACTCCACTTTTGACCACTTCGATCCACATACTCACCTGCCCCCATCTTCGAAGCAAGTGGAAAATCTTTGTGTCCGGTGGAAAATCTGCGGAGAAACGCAGAATGTTGCGGAGAAAATCGCCTTCGTCCGCTATACCGCAGGCAACCTTTTCAAAACCACAATATGTAGTGGTTAACCTGCGTGAGTCTCTTCGGTTTCGCCTTCTGTTCGCTATAGACGATATCGGAACGTCTCTGCTACGCGGTTGGAACGTGCCTGCGTGGCACTCAATCAGAGGTCAGCGCCTCAATCTTCACGCCTGAGGCCTTGTGACCGTCCCCCGCCCCTTCTCTATGCTGCGAGCTGCCGCGCCCCGGTCACCGCTCGCTTTCGCTTCAGCAGCCAGATCAGGTACCACAATACGAGCAGGTTGATCACCAGCAGCGCCAGTCGACCCCAGCTCGGGCGCCGTGCCAGCTCATAGAGCTCCCACGGCAGAAACGAGATCGTCAGGATCAGCGTCAGGTACTCCGCCCAAACCTTTTCGAGCAGCAGGCCGATCCCCTCCGTCAGCGCCAGCGCCGAGTATGCAAACGTCGCAAACCCGATCTCCCGCAGGCGCTCCGCATCGATCAGATCCACCTTGTCCATCACCAAGCCCACCACCCGGCTCTCCGGATCGAACCGCAGCGCCGTCGCCAGCCGCATCACCTCATCGCTCAGGTCCTTATGCAGCAGATGGATCGCGCCGATGCCGATGCAGAAGAAGAACAGAGACTTCGTCAGCTTGAAGATACCGATCAGCAGCAATCCATTGTCATGAACGCTGGCTCGCTTCTCGCCGCCGGACTCGCCGCGACCTCGCTCCTCTGTCTTCACCGTCTGCCCCACCAGCCTCTGTTCTGCGTCCTTCATCGGAGTCTTCAGTTGACGGCGGTGACCGGCAAATGTCAACGCAGTCAGGTTGGACCCCCTGCCTGTGGGTCAGGTCCCGCCGTACCCATCCCTCCGTGCCATCAACAAGCTGTCAGAACTTTCCTGCGCTTGCCCTCGCACGGCGGCGCTGGCACCGAAAGATTGCAGCGGTACGTTTGCTTCCAATCCGTTCGTTGGAGGCGACCGTAGATGCTAGTGAACACATACAGCGTGCAGGTCGATCTCGACCTCCAGCCGTCGACCAAAGCGCACCACGCATCATCCATTCGAAAAGGAAGAGAACCCATGAAGAAGTCCCTGCTCGCCTCTTTTGCTGCCGCAGCTCTCGCCGTTACCACACTGTCTGTCTCCGCTCAGATGAAGGATCCCGACGTCGGCGGCGCGCCGATGTATCCCAACAAGACCGTCGTCCAGAATGCCTCCACCGCGCCCAATCTCTCGACCCTCGTTGCGGCCGTTAAGGCTGCGGGACTCGTCGACACCCTCTCCGGCCCCGGTCCCTTCACTGTCTTCGCGCCCGATAACGATGCCTTCAACAAGCTCCCCGCCGGCACCGTCGATACCCTCGTCAAGCCCGAAAACAAGGCTGATCTGACCAAGATCCTCACCTACCACGTCGTCGCCGGCAAGATGGACTCCAAGGCAATCGCCAAGGCCATCAAGAAGGGCAAGGGCACCGCGACCTTTACCACCGTGCAGGGCGGCAAGCTCATGGCCAAGATGGATGGCGGCAAGCTCGTCCTCACCGATGAGAAGGGTGGCACCTCCACCGTCACCACTGCGGACGTCTACCAGTCCAACGGTGTTGCACATGTCATTGACACTGTCCTCATGCCTAACTAAAGTGTCACAGGGCCTCGGGAGACCTTTTCCGCAGACCCCAAATCTTCGCTCGAAAATCTGCATCACAACCTGCAACAAGATCCCGCACGACAACCTCCCTTCCACTACAAAGGCGCCCAGATCATCGGGCGCCTTCTTCTCTTTGCCCCCAACCGAACCTGCAACACCCTGGTTGTCCTTCTGAGCGCAGCGAAGAACCTGCTTCTCGATCGGGAACGCTCACCCCTGCCTCACCCCGATGTGTGCAATCGCCAGATAGCCTCAAGTTGTGTGTCACTGTGAGCGCACCGACAATCTGCCTCAGCCTTCAAACCAGAACCTGCCTCAGCCTTCAAACCAGAACAGAGCGACGTACCTCTCCCGTCACTAGCAAACCAGGCGGCGGCATCTCACCCCCGAGGACACCCATGCCCCACACCTTTCACGCCGAGCAGTGGCTTCCCTTCCCCATCGACCTCGTCTTCGCCTTCTTCGCCAACCCCGAGAATCTCCCGCGCCTGATGCCCGCCTGGCAGAAGGCCCGTATCGAAGAGGCCTCCTTCGCTCCGCCGCCCCCTCGTCCCCGAGCCACGCCGCGCCTGCCTGGCATCGTCGCCGGCGCCGGAACCCGCATGACCATCTCCTTCCGCGCCTTTCCTCTCGCGCCCATCCGCCTCCCCTGGGATGCGGAGATCACCGAGTTCGTCTGGAACGAGCACTTCTGTGACGTCCAGCACCGCGGTCCCTTCAAGTCCTGGCGTCACTGCCATCGTCTCCAGTCCGAGTCCCGCACCTCCGCCCCCGGAACCGTCCTTCCCGGCACACTCCTCACGGATCAGCTCGAGTACGATCTGCCACTCGGCCCGCTGGGCTCCATCGCAAACGCGCTCTTCGTTCGATGGCAGCTCCGCAGCACCTTCCGCTACCGCCAGCAGCGCACCGCGGAGCTCCTCCCCGCGTTCGCCGCCGCCGTCCGCTGAATCCTCTTTACGTTCCGGGCTCCGCATGGTTTACTCAGCCATCGCGAAGCCACCCTCCCCATCGCGTTGGGCCCTGCAGAAGCACGTCGATCTCAGGAGATCTCTCGCATGCGCAAAATCCGCCTCGTTCTCGCCCTCGCTACCCTCACCATTCCCGCCGTCGCCGCCGATAATCCCTGGACCGGTACCTGGAAACTCGATCCCACAAAATCCAAGTTCACCGGCGATACCTTCTCTTACGCGCGCTCGGCCGACGGCATGATGCACTTCAGCAACGGCGGCACCGACGATTACGCCTTCAACCCCGACGGTAAGGAATACTCCGGACCGTACGGCGCGAAGATCGCCCTCACCGGCAAGTCCCCCTCCGCATGGACCGAAGTCGTCAAACGCGACGGCAAAGTCCTCACCACCAACGATTACACCCTCTCCCCCGACGAAAAAACTCTCTCCATTCACTACGCCGGCAACAAGCCCGACGGCTCGCCCTTCTCCGATGACGCAACCTACACCCGCCTCTCTGGCAAGAGTGGTCCCGAAGGCAAGTGGCGTTCAACCAAGGTCACCATCTCCGCCCCGAACTCCTGGGTGATCGCCATGCCCTCACCCACCGAGATCCGATGGGAGATCCCGGACTACAAAGGTGTCCTCGAGGGCAAGATGGATGGCAACGACATCGCCATCGCCGCTCCGCAGATCCCGAAGGGCCTCACTATGTCGCTCAAACCAGCATCCCCACACAAGATCAACTATGTGGAAAAGATCGCCGGCAAACCCGTCTCGATCGGCTATCTCAGCCTCGCTCCAGATAGCAAGACCATCCTCGATACCAGCTGGAACCCCGGCAAGGAGACCGAGAAGCAGGTCGCCTTCTTCGCCAAACAGTAGTCGACATCGATTCCCCCGCACGCCAAAGCACGCCCTCACGGGGCGTGCTTTCTTGTTCCACCTCAAACCTCTACACTCTCTCAGGAACCACACCTCTGCTGGAGCCGCATGATGCATCGTCGGGATTTCCTTGTCTCCACCCTCACCCTCTCGGCCGCAGCCGCCGCAGGAGCGCCCATGACCCTCGCCCAGCCCACCTCCGCTCCGCAGCCGAATCCCGCTGCCCGCACCTTTTACCAGCTCCGCCGCTACCACCTCACCAACGGCCCGCAGCCCGCGCTCGCGGAAGCCTTCTTTACCAAAGCCCTCATCCCCGCGCTCAATCGCCTCGGCCTCTCGCCTGTCGGCGCCTTCCGCCTCGACGTCGGCCCCGAAACACCGAGCTTCTACCTCCTCATCCCGGGCCCCTCGGCGGAAGCTCTCGTCACCGTCGACCTCCATCTCGCCAAAGACGAGCAGTTTCTCGCCGCCGCCCAACCCTTCTGGGCTGCTCCCGCCAGCGCGCCGCCGTTCCTCCGCGTTGAGAGCTCGCTCATGATCGCCTTCGAAGGCTGGCCGAATCTCACGCCGCCAAAACAGGGCACCGCCGGCAAACGAACCTTCCAGCTCCGCACCTACGAGAGCCCCAGCCCCGCCGCGCACGTCCGCAAAGTTGAAATGTTCAACAACGGTGAGTTCGAGATCTTCGCCAAATCCGGCTTCGGCCAGGTCTTCTACGGCGACACCCTCATCGGCGCGCACCTGCCCAACCTCACCTATCTTCTCGTCTTCAACGACCAAGCCGATCTCGACGCCTGCTGGACTCGCTTCCGCAACGACCCCGCCTGGGCCAAACTCTCCCACGATCCGCGCTACAGCTATGAAGAGATCGTCTCCAACATCACCAACCTCATCCTCACCCCGCTCGCCTGCTCCCAGATCTAACCCAGCAGTAAGCCTGTCTGGCAGCTGTGATTCTGGTTGTCATTCTGAGGCGCAGCCAGAAACCCCGGCATTTCGCATTAGACGATGGAGCAAAGCGACGCACATCTGCCCGACCCCGAAGAGCTACGAGACCCGCTGTTTCTTTATCATCCCGTGCGGATCTGCTTCTCTACCGCAGACACACAACCGCCGCAAGCGATCTAGCGCCGCGCCACCGCTGCCCCAATCAATGGCCGCACCCGCTCAAGCGCCGCCTCCGCTGTTAACCCGTACTTCTCCCGCAGCGCCTCGACCTTGCCATGCTCGATAAACGCGTCCGGCCACCCCACCCGCACCACCGGCGTCTCCAGTCCCGTATCACTCACGGCCTCGAGCACCGCACTGCCAAACCCGCCCGCCAATACATGATCTTCCATGGTTACAAGTAGCCTGCAGCTCTGTCCGAATCGATGGACGCATGCCGCGTCCACCGGCTTCGCAAAGCGTGGATTCACCACCGCCGCCCGGATGCCTTCAGCCTGCAACAGATCCGCCAGGCGCAGCGCCTCCGGCAGCATCGCTCCGAGCCCGAAAATGCAGACCTCATCCCCGCGACCTTCGCGAATCACCTCGGCCTTGCCGATCTCGAGCGCCACCGGCTGCCCCTTCATCACCGCCCCCGGCCCGATCCCGCGCGGATACCGGATCGCTACCGGCCCGTCCTGCAGCATCGCCGTGTACATCATGTCCGCCAGCTCGTCCTCGTCCTTCGGCACCA
>CAXTEE010000038.1:0-5447 GCA_964243375.1 uncultured Acidobacteriaceae bacterium
CGCGCTTGCCGATGATGGCCTCGACAGCCTTGTCGATGCCGCGCTTGAGCGCCATGGGGTTGGCGCCGGCAGCAACGGTCTTGACGCCTTCACGATAGATCGCCTGGGCGAGAACGGTTGCGGTGGTGGTACCGTCGCCGGCGACGTCGGAGGTCTTGGAGGCGACTTCGCGTACCATCTGGGCGCCCATGTTCTCGAGGGCGTCCTTGAGCTCGATCTCTTTGGCGACGGTAACGCCGTCCTTGGTTATGGTGGGCGAGCCGAACTTCTTCTCGATGACGACGTTGCGGCCCTTGGGGCCAAGGGTGACCTTGACCGCGTCGGCGAGGATGTTTACGCCGCGCAGGATCGCCTGCCGCGAATCTTCTCCATGCAGAATCTGCTTTGCCATTTGTTGCTCCTATGTAGTTATCGGCTTACGCCATTACTGTTCGTGCTCGCACATACCGTGCTGCGGTCTTTCGATCTTTTGCGACGAGGTCGCGTGTGCTGCATGCAATGCTTACTTCTTGAGGATGCCGAGGACTTCTTCTTCGCGCATGATGAGGAACTCGTCGCCGTCGAGCTTGATCTCGGTGCCGGAGTACTTGCCGAAGAGGATGCTGTCGCCAGCTTTGACATCGAGCGGGAAGACCTTGCCTTCGTCGTTGGACTTGCCCTTACCGACGGAGATCACTTCGCCCTGCTGCGGCTTTTCCTTGGCGGAGTCCGGGATGATGATGCCACCACGCTGCGTCTCGCCCTCTTCAACACGGCGGACGAGGATGCGATCGTGCAGGGGAGTAAATGAGGTTGTTGCCATTGCTGCATCTCCTTCATGAGAGTTTGGCTAAGAGCGCTGGGCTCCTTCGCGGTTGTTGACGGTAGCCTGACCGGGTCGTGCGGATCGAGACCTTGGTAGAAGCTGGGAACCTGTCTGCCCGACAGGTTGCGGCAGCGGACGGTGTGTGCCTTAGCACTCTCTCGCTACGACTGCTAACATAGGCCACCGAGATCACACATGTCAACTTCGGAACGTGAATGTGAGTGAATGACGCGCAGGAATCGATTGGCCGATGGGCCCGGCGCTCTCCAGCGCCGGGCTAAGTACGACACTGATTCGACTCAGTACGGGATGGTAGGGCCTCGTAATCCGGGGAGGGGATCGGCGTAAAATACGCGATATGGTTCTACGTACCGTCCGTAGCCGTCTTCTGATTACCGGCCTGCTGCTCTCGTCAGGTGTCCACCTGTTTGCGCAGGACGACAGCACGTCGCGCCGGCACACTCGCAAGTACAAGGCTCCACCGCCAACCTCGCATATTGAGGTGTATGTGACAAAGAAGTCGACAGGGAAGCCGGTGGTGAACGCGGCGGTGATCTTCCGGGCACTTCGGGATGGCAAGGACGACGGCAATCTTGAAGTGAAGACCGATCCAGATGGAAAAGCGACGATCGACGTAATCTCTTCGGGAAGCCTGGTGCAGGTGCAGGTCATTGCGAACGGACTTGCAACGTATGCCGACTCCTACCAAGTCGATGAGCCCAGCCGGGAGATTCATATTGCGCTGCTGAAGCCGCAGGAGCAGGTTTCGGCGTACGAGGACAACAGCGGCAAGGAGTCTGAGCGCAAGGCTGGAGTTCAGGAACCGAAGGCCACGCCCAAGCCTGCTGCTCCGGCGCCAACGCCGCCGCCACCTTCTTCTGCTCCCAGTGCGCCGGCGCAGATTGCCCCGCAGCCCTGATTTCGTGAGCTCTCCTGAGAAGCAACTTGCCGGGAAAAAGGCGCTGGTAACCGGGGCGGCGAAACGGATTGGGCGCGAGATTGCGATTGCGCTCGGCCGGGCTGGCGCGGACGTCTGCGTGACCTATAAGGAGTCGGCTGAAGCCGCGCGCTCGACAGTTGAGGATCTGAGGCGATTGGGGGTTCGGGCGGAGGGCTTTAGCTGCGATCTCGCAGTCGCCGAGACGATTGCTCCCGCGGTTGCGGAGGTTACGGCATTTCTGGGTGGGCTGGATATCCTGGTCAACAATGCCGGGGTCTTTGCCTCAGAGGCGATGGATTCCATCTCGATCGCTGCGTGGGACGAGATGTTTGCGGTGAATACGCGCGCTCCCTTTTTTGTGGCGCAGGCGGCTCTGCCGGCACTGCAACAGGCGCGGGGGCGGATCGTCAACATCGGGTCGCTGGGTGGGCTACACCCATGGGAGACACATGCTCACTACTGCACGTCGAAGGCTGCGTTGCACATGCTGTCGAAGACGATGGCAAAGGCGTGGGCTCCGGAGGTGAGCGTGAACTGCGTGGCTCCGGGGATGATTGTCCAAGGCGAGGTGGGCGAGATGTACGAGCACATCGCAGGGAAGACTCCGATGCAACGCAACGGAACGGCAGGTGATGTTGCTGAGGCTGTGGTGTTTTTCGCTACGGCGCCGCACTTCATCACGGGGCAGCTGCTGGCGGTGGACGGCGGCCTGGGGCTGTAAGTCAGCGACCGATGAGGCGCTGCCACCAGCTTCGGCTGAAGTCTTTGGTCTCGTCCGGATCTCGTTGATATTGATCTTCCGGGAAGGGAGTTCCGTGAAAGGCGTACATGGGATTGGTCTTACAAAGAGTGTCAGCGTAAGCGACGCTGTACCGTTTCGCGAGAACATCGTAGGTCTCGCGCATCTTGGGTGGCCGGGATGAGGTGTTGTGCGCGTCTGTGGCTATGAAGTGAACCGCTTTTTTTTCAAGCAGATCAAAGGCGAGGCGCTGGGCTTTCTTGCCCATGTGGCCGAGCACGGAGTTGGCGGTGACCTGGACGAGGACGCCTAAGTGGAGCCAGTCGTATAGCTTAGCTTGGCTTTCCTGAAGTGTCGGATTGCGCTCGGGATGGGTGAGGACGGGCGTCATGCCGGCGAGCCGGAGCTCGTAATATGTTTCGTCGAAGCTGCTAAACGACCCAAAATCAGGCAGTTCCGTCATGAGGTAGCCGCGGCCGGCGATAGAGAAGCGGGCGGGGTCGGCGAGAGCTTCCTGAATGTTCTCGTAGGTGAGGTGGAAGTCGGCTCCGCGGGCGAGCTGGAGGGGGATGCTGGCGTCGGCGAGGCGGGCGCGGAGGGTGGCGATCAGGTCTTCAACCCTAAACGGATCATAGGGATAGCGGTGATTAGAATGGGGCGTGCAGACGATGTGGGTGATGCCATCAGCGACCGCTATCCGGGCCATCGCGAGCGAGGTTTCCATGTCGGGAGAGCCGTCGTCGAGGCCTGGAAGCAGGTGATTGTGGATGTCAATCATGGGTAGGTAAGACGCGTTTTGCCGAGGTTAAGCGGGGTTTCGCCGAGGTCTGCCGCATGCACGATCTGAGACTCGCGGAAGGTCGGCTAAAGATCGAGTATGACCTACTCGGCGTGACCGACGCCACCCTGCTTGTACGCCTTTTGCAGTACAGAGAACGCCAGCTTTTTGTTTCCCTGATCGCTGATGAGGCCTTTGCGGTTGAAGTAGTCCTGGGTGCCCGGGAGGAGGCGAGACGGGGAGCGGAAGTCCATCAGGACCCAGGGGCTCATGCCGCGGAGCTGGGGAATGCGGTTGAGCATGGGGAGCTGGTGCGAGAAGATGTCGGCCTGGTACTCCTCGGTCCAGCGCTGGGTCGCGGGGCCGTGGCGACCGGAGACCGCGCCGCCGCCGAACTCGGAGACGATGAGGGGTTTGTCGTAGGCGACGGTCCAGGTGGTGGTGTCGGCGGTGGCGGGGGAGCCTTCGTACCAGCCGATGTACTCATTGAAGCCGATGACGTCGAGGGATTTGCCGAGCGGATCGTCGATGACCTTGGTGTGGGATTTGCCGTCGGGGCCGACGGGTCCGTTGTGGACGAGGAGGGCGGCGGTGACGAGGCGGGTGGGATCGGCGGCGCGGACCTCGTCGGCGAGCGCGGTGAGGAACTCCGTGCGGGCGGGAGTGTTTGGGGTCTCGTTGGCGACGGACCAAAGGGCGATGGAGGCGCGATTGCGGTCGCGGTCGATCTCTTCGTGGAGGATGCCTTTGGCCTTGGCGAGGACGGCGGGGTCGGAGAACTCGACGGCCCAGTAGACGGGGATCTCGGACCAGACGAGCAGGCCGAGGCGATCGGCGGCGCGGGTCATCTTCTCGTCGTGCGGGTAGTGGGCGAGGCGGACGAAGTTGCAGCCCATCTCTTTGGCCCAGCCAAGGAGGGTGTCCATGTCCTGCTCGGTGTTGGCGCGGCCGGTGCGATAGGGGGCTTCGGCGTGAATGGAGACGCCGCGGAGGAAGATGGGTTTGCCGTTGAGCAGGATCTCGGAGCCGCGGGTCTCGATGGTCTTGAAGCCGAGTTCTTCGTGGATGGTGTCGCCGATGCCGCCCAGCGGTTCGAGTTGACCGCCGGACATTGGGCCGAAAGCGATGTCGACTTTGTAGAGCTTAGGGGACTCAGGGGACCAGGGGACGAGCTTTGAGGCGGCAAGTGAGATGACAGCACGGCCGGTGGCATCGGTTATCACTGTGGTGCTGAGGTGCAGCTCGGGAATTGTCACGGACACAGCACTGTTATGAGCTGTGCCGGCCGGAGAAACCTGTACCCAGCCTTCAATTTTGCTGCGGGTCGCGCGGTCGAGGTGGAGATCGTAGGACTGGATGAAGGTGGAGTGGACGTCGATCAGCGAGAGGTCGCGGGTAAGGCCGCCGTAGTTCCACCAGTCGGTTTTGAGGGTGGGGAGGTCTTCTGGGTGGCGGGTGTTGTCGACGGCGACGACGATGGAGTTGGCGCCGGGCTTGAGGGCGTCGGTGGCGTCGCAGTCAAAGGTCGTGAAGCCGCCTTCGTGCTCACAGACGCGGATGCCGTTGATCCAGAAGAAGGAGTGGTAGTTGGCGGCACCGACGTGGAGGAAGGTACGGTGGCCGGGCTGCGGGGTGAAGTTGACGTCGCGCTGATACCAGAGGGGGCCTTCGTAGAAGAAGAGGTCGGGGCGCTGGGTGTTCCAGTCGCCGGGGACGTGGAGGGTGGGCGATTTGGCGAAGGAGTACTCGACGAGGGTATTGTCGCCCGGCTCAGGAAGCGGCTTGTCCTCGAAGAAGCCGTCTTTGCGCTCGGCGTTGTGGAAGCTGTAGAGGCCGGTAAAGTAGGGGTCCACGATGATGTGCCAGTCGCCATTGAGGGAGCTGGCGGGGCGGCGGTCGGCGCCTTCGAGGACGATGGTGGCGGGCGAGGGGGGTGCCTGGGCGCGCAGAGCGGACGATAGAAGAACGAGGAGGGTGGCGCGAACGAGGGACATAGAGGCTCCGGAGCGGCGCATTGAGTGTAGACGGCGATAGAGGACGATGTCGTGTGGCAGACGAGGGCTGTGTTTGGCGCCTTTGGCGGGCGGGATTCTGTGGGGACGTTACCAGAGAAAGTGATTGCCTCTGCCGTGGTGTGGTGGTGGAAGTTACTTTCCCTACGATTTGGGGTACCTGGGTGCAAACT
>CAXTEE010000039.1:0-4136 GCA_964243375.1 uncultured Acidobacteriaceae bacterium
ACCTACAACCGCGAGCGCGGCACCGCCGTCCACGGCACCGAGGGCACCGTCATCATCGATCGCGACGGCTACGAGGTCTACGACCTCAAAGATAAGATGACCTCCAACTATCGCGTCCCCGCCAAGCCCGCCACCAGCTCCACCGACCTCGTCGGCGCAGACGAGATGACCGACGCCCACTTCGCGAACTTCATCTCCGCCATCCGAGGCCAGGGCAAGCTTAATCAGCCCGTCGCCCAGGGCAACGTCGCTGTCACTCAGCTCCAGCTCGCCAACATCAGCTACTTCACCCGCCGCTCCCTCACCCTCAACCCCGCCACCGCCGCCATCCTCAACGACAACGAAGCCCAGAGCATGACCAAACGCTCCGCGTACGCCCCAGGCTGGCAGCCCAAGGTCTAATTCGGTAGGCTTCTTCCCACCGGCGCGGCGAAGGCCAACATCTGCTCCTGACAACGGAGCCGAGCGGCCTGCGCCCTCGCACCACCAACCCGGCCAAATCAGAGCACTCCTCCGCCACCATCCTCCGTCCAGGGTGACCCCCGCCCGTGTCCGCCGTCTTACGTTTGTCACAGAATCCAGCAACTCAAAGGTGTTCCCCTGCATGCTGCTTGCCCCTGCTCTCCTTCTGCTGCTCCTGCCCTCCCCGCAAACCCCCGCACCCGACACCGATCTAAGCGCTCGCCTCCGCGCCGACGACGAAGTCCTCCTCAAGGCCGTCCACACCGCCGATCGCGCCGCCTGGCAGCGCCTCGCCGCCCCGGACTTCGCCTACGTCGATGAAGAGGGCGGAGTCACTCCTCTCCCCGCCTTCCTCAACGAGCTCGCCCCCATGTCCACGCCGCCCCTCGTCATCGAGAGCTACACCCTCACCCGCTCCGGCGACACCGCCTCCGTCATCCACCGCGACACCGACGACGAGCACACCCACTACCTCTTCACCGAGACCTGGCAGCGCCTCGATGGCGAGTGGCGCCTGCGCATCCTCCACATCAGCAACGTGCTCGGCGATCCGCCCGCGATCGTTCTGACCCACACCCAGATCGACGAGCTGACCGGCACCTACCACTCCGGCTCTAAAACCATCACCATCCGCCGCGAGGGCGACCGCATCCTCGCCAAACGCGACGGCCGCCCCGACGAAGAACAAAAAGCCGAGACCCGCGACGTCCTCTTCACCCCCGGCAGTCCGCGTATCCGCAGGGTCTTCGAACGCGACCGCAACGGCACAGTCACCAGCTTCGTCCTCCGCTACTCCACCAGCGACGTTCTCTGGACCAAAATCAACTAGTCATCTCACCTGACTTCCAGTCGCCCGCTTCTCCTTCAGCCTCCGCCTCCTCTTCGCAGTCGCTCCCGGCATGCAGGGAGCCGGAATAGTTTCGCCACGTCGGTGTTTTGCCTCTGGGGAGAGCGCCTCGCAGACGCCCCCGAAGAGGAGACACGTATGGCCGCATTCATCTTTGAGCCCATCCATGACCAGCAAATCATGCAATTCGACGAGACGTGGAATAAGGGGCTGATCCAAAAAGGCAAGCCGCCGATGCGCATTCTGCGGAGCCGTTTCGCAACCGGCGTCCTGAAGGGGCTGACCTCCTCGGTCAGCGGCGGATGTCTTCGCGAGCTGAGTGCCACGGACCGCTTGTACGTGAGTGGCCACGGCAACATCGCCGTCGTTGCCGGTACGCGAGCCGACGGAAGCGAGAAGTGGTACGGCCCAAAAGCGATGGCGGAACTGTTGAGGCGCGAAGGTCTCACCTTCGGCTTTCGCGACCTGCGCATCTACACCTGCAACTCCGGAGTCGGCGATCGTTCCTTCGCCCTGCAGCTCAAGGAGGAGCTGGCAAAGATGGGTTACCGGTACATACAGGTGGCTGGCTACGCTGGGGATGTCACCTCGAATTACCAGCAGTTTGCTGGCCTCGAAGGGCCTGCCGAACTGCACAAAGTCGCCTTCGCTGGCAACCGGGGCGATCAGGAGGTCATCGCGCAGACCATCAGGCGCGTCTTCTGAGTCAAAGGGCCACCTCGGTTCGAAGAGCTGCTGAGTGGCCAGCCAGCTTCAAGCTGGTAGCCGCAACGCCGCCGCCGTCAGGACCTCCATGTCCCGACAGACCTCGTGTGCGGATCTCATCAAAATTCCATCGCAATTCCGCTTAGAATCGCTGGGTGCGATAGCTTGCTGCCTGTTCGTGTCTGCAGCCCGAGGTCCCTGCACTCCCAATGAAACTCGCCGCCTTCCTCTTCCTTCTCGCTGCTGCAACCCTCGCTCCCGCCCGAACTCCCACCGCCCCTCAGCCAGCCCGCGTCAACGGCTTCGAGCCCAAGTGGTGGAAAGAAGCCGTCGTCTACCAGATCTACCCGCGCTCCTTCAAAGACTCGAACGGCGACGGCATCGGCGATCTCCCCGGCATCACCTCGCGCCTCGACTACCTCCAGAAACTCGGCGTCAACGTCATCTGGCTAAGCCCCCACTTCGACTCACCGAACACCGACAACGGCTACGACATCCGCGACTACCGCAAGGTCATGCGCGAGTTCGGCACCATGGCCGACTTCGACCGCATGCTCGCCGCCATCAAGCAGCGCCACATGCGCCTCATCATCGATCTCGTCGTCAACCACACCTCCGACGAGCATCGCTGGTTCGTCGAGAGCCGCAAAGCGAAAGACAATCCCTACCGCGATTACTACATCTGGCGCCCCGGCAAGCCCGAAGATCCCGCCGCCAAAAAGCCCGACTCCGGCGGCCTCCCAGACCCCGCCGTCCCCGCCGGCCTAGCGCCGCCCAACAACTACCCCAGCTTTTTCTCGGGCTCCGCCTGGAAGTACGATCCGCCCACCAGGGAGTTCTACCTCCACCTCTTCGCCGCCAAGCAGCCCGATCTCAACTGGGATAATCCCAAGGTCCGCCAGGAGGTCTACGGCCTCATGCGCTTCTGGCTCGACAAAGGCGTCGACGGCTTCCGCATGGACGTCATCCCCCTCATCTCCAAGCAGCCCGGCCTCCCCGATCTCACTCCCGCCCAACTCAAAAACGGCGGCTTCGTCCAGCTCTGGGCCAACGGCCCCCACCGCGATGAGTACCTCCAGGAGATGAACCGCGAGGTCCTTGCCAAATACGACGACATGACCGTCGGCGAAGCCATCGGCATCGATCTCGCCGAAGAGCCGCAGATCGTCGGCGCCGCCCGCCACGAGCTCAACATGGTCTTCAACTTCGACGCCATCCGCTCCAATCGCGGCGCCGGCTACACCGAAAAGCCCCTCGACCTCCCCACCCTCAAAGCCCTCTACACCGCGCACGCCCGCGCCCTCGGCACCGGCTCCTGGGACACCGTCTTCCTCTCCAACCACGACAACCCGCGCCTCGTCTCGAACTTCGGCAACGACTCGGCCGCCTTCCGTGAGCCCTCCGCCAAGCTCCTCGAGACCATGATCCTCACCCTCCGCGGCACCGCTTTCCTCTACCAGGGCGATGAGCTCGGCATGACCAACTACCCCTTCACCCGCCTCGATCAGTTCAACGACATCGAGGTCAAGAACGCCTATAAGGAGCGCGTCCTCTCAGGCAAGATGTCCGAGGCCCAGTTCGTCGCCGAGGCCCACCGCTTCGGCCGCGACAACTCCCGCACCCCCATGCAGTGGGACGGCTCCGCCAACGCCGGCTTCTCCTCCGCCTCCGCCCACCCCTGGCTCGCCATCAACCCCAACTACACCGCCGTCAACGCAAAGGCCGAGCTCGCCGACCCCCACTCGGTCTACAACTTCGATCGGGAGCTCATCACCCTCCGCGTCCACACCCCCGCCTTCGTCTACGGCGACTTCCAGGACCTCGACCCCGCCCACCCGCACGTCTTCGCCTACACCCGCACCCTCACCTCCGCGCAGGCCGCAGGCCGCCCCGCCGGACAGTACCTCGTCGTCCTCAACGTCTCGAACGACCCCATCACCTACACCCTCCCCAACAACCTCCAGGCCGGCAGCCTGGCCCTCGCCAACCTCCCCACCACCACCGAGAGCAACACCGCCACCCTCCACCTCGCCCCCTGGGAGTCCCGCATCTACCGCCAGCCATAACCCATCACCCCTCTCGCCTGTCATCCTGAGCAAAGCGAAGGACCCGCTTCTCCACC
>CAXTEE010000040.1:0-4082 GCA_964243375.1 uncultured Acidobacteriaceae bacterium
TTCCCCGCTGGAACCAACAGTGTACCGGAGCCGGTATAGACTCCGTCGCTGCTCTTCTGTCGCCACAGCAGAAGGCAATCCAGCGTGAGCTTAACCTGAGAGGACACACTAAACTGGGCTTCTGGATGCAGGTCATAGAAGTTCTGTGGCCCCGGACCTGTGTCCTGCAGAATGCCGAAGTAGTTGCCGTTGGGAAAGAGCGTATTGAAGGTCCCAAGCGCGCCCTTGCCTGCATCTCCACTCGCGGCATCGATACGCGCGCCGATGCGCGGCCTCCCCGGAACACTGGCGATCTCGATGCCCGTCTCAGAAGCCACAGTCCAGGCGCGGATTGCAGATTGCCCAAAATCACCAAATTGATAGGCTGCCTCCAAGTCGTAATGCCTGGTAATCTTGCGAGGCTTCTCTATTCCGTCCGGATTGGACGCAACCCGGGCACCGAGGGTGTGACGGACCTCATGTCCTGTACCGCGATTGAACTGCATGTTCTTGTTATTTATCCCGAAATAGTAGAGGTCTACTACTCGGGTCGAAACCTTCTGCGACGTACGCTCGGAAAAGACTCCCCAGAAGCCCGTGGCGTGCTGTGGAACATCGTTAAAGAATCCCGGATTGTCCACTGCGGGACGGCTGAAAAACCCAGTGTTCCTCCAAGAGCCGGTGGCTTGTTCAATTTGCACCGAGTAGAAGCTCTGGCATACGTTAGGGCCTTCTCTTGCTGACACGAGGCGACCCGCGCCAAAGTTCATTTCCTGCCGCCCAAAGCGGATAAATGGAGCAGACTTGCCCGTGAAGGGCCGGAGTTCGGCGAAGGCGTTCAGGAAATCAAGCCGCTTCTCATCCACGGGCCGAGGGCCGCCAGGCTCTCTCTGGGTGAGGCCGCTTTCAAACTGTAGGAAGAGGCGAGCGTGCGAAGAAGGGTGAAGATCTACATGGAGATGGATCCGTTCCAAACCGAAGGACTTCGTAGCGTATGGAGTATCCGACCAGTTGTCATTTAATACGCGATCCCAAGTGCCCCGGACCTCTCCGCCCAGCGAGAGATAGGCTCGCTCTGGATTGCGGCTGAGTGGAATGCACTTGAGTGCATCGATCCCACTTAGCTTTGCAGTAGGTTGACAAAACGGGGACCAGTCCTCGTCAAAACGAATCAGAGTCAGCGGGGGCGTCACAGTACTTTTCACACTTTGAGCGGGTAGCGCAATAGCGAATACCATCATTCCGAACCGGACTAAGTGGCGGGAAATGAGATATTTCGTACTTCGAGCGGTGAGTAACGGAACTCTCAAGGCGGGTGTCCTTGCGCCATTCAATACGGCGGCTCGCGAGTCGGCTCGATTGGGCGCATGAGGAAGTCCCAAACTAATTCATTCACAAGGATAGATCGGGTTGCAAAGACAAAATGGTCAGCGCCCCCGATCTCTACGAGCAGAGACTGAGCAACGCGCTCACGAATGTAGCGTGCTACTCCGTGCGGGACCTCCTTGCCAAGCACGCTGCTTACCAGGAGCGTAGGTACGGAGATCTTCTCCAGCAGATCCCGGTCATCGTCACGAGAGATGCTTTCAAAGAAGCCCAGTAAGGTTCCTGTTCCTGCGTGCAGACTCATCTTTCGAAACTCAGCCGCGAGCTGCGCACCGTCAGTGGGTAAGACGTCGGTAAACACCTGAGAAGGATCGAGAATCCGATCAGTAACCCCCTGGATGTCCCCCGAACGCAACGGATCGATGAAGGCCTTTAAAGCTTCGTCGGTAAATCCGAATGGCCAATCTGAACCGCCTTTGTGGAAGCGTGGAGAACCGTTGATCGAGACGAGCTTCCCGACCCCCGGATTGCTACGGCTAGCCAGGCGTAGAGCAACATGCGCCGCAGATGCAAAGCTTACTATCGCGACACTCTTCAACTCAGCCGCGCGCATGAGCGCTTCAATGTCCTCACAATACATCTCCGTTACATCGGCCCTGCCGACTGGCAACTTCGAAGAGCGACCATAGCCCCGTAAGTCGACAAAAACGTTTCTGCATAGGGGTGCAAAATACCGCCGCTGGAGTTCCCAGGAGGTACTGTCAAGGGGCAATCCATGCAGCCACAGGATGGCGGGTTCGCCCTCACCCTCCTCCCACCAAGCGGTCTCTCCGCCGTTGACTGCGAGATATTTCCACTGCGAGCGCATCAATCTCCTTTGCATGCACATCCAGTTCTTCTTCGCGGAGTCCCGAGACTAGAGCCCAACCGTGTACTCATAGCCGTCCAGTCCTGGTACGACGACACGTCGTGGGTCATTCCCATTTGCGGAAAGCTGTTCAGCCGCGAAGTCTGTTACACAACCTGAAAGCAACTGACGAGGATCCTCGAGCACCAGCCGCAGACGAGTGGTCATGGCTGTCATGTCTTTGGCGTCGTGGATCGCGGGCATTTCTCCCAAAGCCTTCGTATCAGGGGTCAACTTAGGAACCAGAACACACGCGGGATCAAAAGCCGGGAAACCTTTGAACATGACCTCACCGAGATCGTGGATTGCACGAGTGTACGCCCACAACTTTCTCAACTGCCCCTCAACGTCGCGCACAGGCTGCAGATCGTCGGCTCCCTCTGTCTTGAAGGTTGGCGCGTGTGGTGCAATGTACAGGCGGTCTAACGGAAGTGTGTGCCCGGAAGCGGACAGGATGATTTGCGCTATCGAATTGCTGGTCCAGGTTACGCCGGCTGTTGGTCTTCCTTGCTGACCCGCGACGATGACCATAGTCTGACTCCAATCGAGCTTATGACTCTTCAGCCACTCGATCGTTCGGAACGCGATATCCATGCCCACCAAAAAGAAAGTTGCGATCATCACCGCGTTAAAAGGAATCACAGCGTGAAGCTCTTGGCCCTTCCCCTCCAAATATTCACGGCGCACATAAGACGACTCAAGCTTCTCTTCATCCAGCAGGACTGCATCAAGCAGCCGTTGCGTCAAGCCACATGAATAGTCGATCATGGCCGCAATAGCCGCCTCTCGGCCCTGATACGCGCGGACCGATATTTTGTCGCGCCACAACTCTGCGGAGTTCGCTTCTTTCGCAGCAGAAAGGCGGCGTCGAAGGTCCTCGGCACCCTTTCGCCACATATCTGTTGCGTTGAAGCGGGACTTCATCTCGATAAGAGTGGCGACTGCTGGCCCGAGATGAGAGATGCCGGCAAGCTCTTTGAAGCCCTGAGTTGAAAGCCGGAAAGGCAGGAGTAGTGGAGCTTTGCCATTACCCGGGTACAGAGCCATGTCGGTAGAGGTGGTTACTAGAAGAGGAACGTCCTTCACCGCTTCTACGGCGAGCTGTGTAAGATCGCTGCCGATCGTACCACCGCCTCCGGTGTATCCCTCGTACAAGGCAATCAACTCAGGGCTCTCTCGCGATTCTTCCATGCTCACCTCAGACCCGCAGTTCATATATATGGCTGTCTGTTCGAAAGCGAATCGCCGCGCTCAAGCTTTCCGACACGGCAACAAGGATGCGGCTTCCCACATGCAGAATTGCAGCGCCGGTAGCCCCTTTGGTGGGAAAACTCTCGACAAGTTTCATTTCCCCATTGGTCCACTGGTAAACGTGGCTAGAGAGATCCGTCTTTGGGTTCTCGCGAGAACCGGTGAGGAAGTTCACCTGGATCAGGACGCGAGCATCGCCTCTCTCTACAAAGGCAAACTCCCGTCCCCCCGGCCCGCTCAGCGTTTGGTATGGCTCAAACCGCTCGCCGCTCCGACGAAAAAGTACCGTGTCACCGGTAAGCCGGGCAAAAGCGAGGAAGTCAGATTCTCCGATGTTGAACGCACAGAAGGCGCGACCACCATCGCCATCCAGAACTTGCAGTGTCTCAAACACCCGCCCTGTCCAACGCAAAAGCCGCGATGGAGCTTTGTGGTCGGCATACGCGAGTAGGTGCTGACCTTGCGAACTGAAGTAGAGCCAGTTATAACCCCATACCGACTCTATTTCTTGGAAGGGTTGGAAATGGCTTCCATCCCATTCGAAGATCATGGATGCGCTTGGATTGCGAGGCTGAGCATTTGGCTCTTCCACTCCTTGGGCCAGTGCCAGGAAGTGTCT
>CAXTEE010000041.1:0-3908 GCA_964243375.1 uncultured Acidobacteriaceae bacterium
TGCCATCCAATGACGATCGCGGTCGTCGACGCCGGCGGATGCTTGGTGGCACTCAAGCGAGAAGACGGAAGCGGCAATCTGCGGCCAGACATAGCCCTCGCGAAAGCGTGGGGTGCAGTAGGAATGGGCATAGGTGGACGTGCTATGGGTGACCGTGCAGCGAAGAGCCCAGAGTTCTGGGCATCTCTGAATGTCATCTCCAAAGGAAGAATTGCCCCGGTTGCCGGCGGCGTTTTGTTGTTGCGGAACGATGTTGTCATCGGAGCAGTGGGCGCAACAGGCGACGTGCCAGATAACGACGAGGCGTGCGCTCTCGCAGGAGGCAAAGAAGCCGGCTTCACTACTGAAGTGATGGAAGCCGCTTTGGGGAAGCAGGCTTTCTGATGTTGTCTGCTTTGCGGTTAGGCCGAATTGGGATCGACTACGAGCTTTTATGCCAGAACGGCCACTAGCCTACAGTACGAGGGATTGAACGGCATGCTGCCGCAAAGCTCCGAAGGTAATAGCCACACCTGGGCGCTAGAGCCTCAGGAACAGATGGCGAGAAGATTGTCTCTGGAAGATGCAAGATGGAAGCAACGAGCCTTTACTGTTCGACGCAGAGGCTGATTGAGCCTTTCTCGAGCGCATGCTCCCAATGCGAACTGATCGGCGATGCGCTCTCTATGGAACTAGGCCTAACAGATGGCACTGGCGTTTGGGTACGACGAATTATCATTTTGACTGTGATCGGGCTGTTCTCGGTTCTGAGTACGTCTACGGCTGTCGGTCAGTCGCAAGTGGCAGAACAGGCCGCGGACAATGCTGCTAGGCAATCATGTAAAGGACTCCAAAGGGCGGAATTACCTGCAAGTGCAATAGGGCTGCCCACTCGTGGCGCTTTCGTGTGGCACACCAAGACCCAGCGCGAAGGATCTGCAACCTTTTGTAAAGTTCTCGGTGCAATCAGGTCGATCGATCCGAAAGCGCAGGACATTCGTTTCGAATTAAATCTTCCCACGTCGTGGAACGGAAAGGCTGTCCACTTCGGGGGCGCTGTTTTTGATGGTTCCCTTAGATACAGCGATGGCCTCAAACAGCCCACCATAGGTCCAAAGAACGGCCCGACGCCTCTCCAGCGTGGGTATGCCACATACGGCAGTGATTCAGGGCATCATAAGCGTTACCTTTTTCTGCCAGATGTCGTGAATGTCCTTAACGGGTCCTTCGGCGCGAATGTTGAAGAACGCGTCAATTTTTCTCAGGATGCGTTGAAGAAGACGCATGATGTGGCCACAAGCCTGATTCGTCTTCGCTACGGCCAAGCTCCAGCACGCAGCTTCTTTCTTGGGAGCTCAAGCGGGGGGCATGAGGCCTTAGCAGTCGTCGAGCACTGGCCGGAGGACTACGACGGAGTCCTGAGTGGCTATCCTTCTTGGGACGGGATGGAACTCGTCTTGCAATTTATCCGTACGTCACAGGCGTTGTATTCTCATGGAGGCTTTTTACCCAGAGCGTCCACGAAGCTTCTATTTAGAGCCGTCCTCAACGTTTGCGACAGCTTGGACGGCATTCGAGACGGTCTCGTGTCAGATGTAGGGGATTGTCACTTCGATCCAGCAACTCTGTTGTGTAGCGTCAATCGTCAGAAGGGCTGCCTAAACCCGCAGCAACTCCACACTGTGCGAACCTTCGCTACCGGGCAGGAAACTCTAGATCCGCTCGGGAACGGTGTGCGGTCAATCCCTGGCTACAATGTTCTCAGCGGCGTCAATCTCACTGGGAGTCTAGGTTTCCTGCACCACCCCGAGCGCAATCCGCAAATCCTGCTGAACTCGTCCCAGTACACCATCGGAAGCCGGATTATTCAGCACTTCGTCGTGAAGAACCGAAGCTTCAATGCGCTTACTTTCGACACAGTAAGTGGAGGTAGTTACAGGGAAGAACTCCTCCCGGATTCCCGTGGCTACGATGCGAGTGATTTCGATTTGTCTCGCTTCGCTCACCATGGAGGCAAGCTTTTGCTGATTCATGGGACAGCAGACGCCATCATTCCGACAGACTCTTCGGTGATGTTTTACAACCGCGTGAGGGCGACCATGGGCGATCAAACCGCTGATCAGTTTCTAAAGCTCTACCTAATCCCGGGATTCGGCCACGGGACCGGGACGTTCTATGCGGGAATGGATGCCCTTTCCGCGCTTGAAGATTGGTTGCAAAGCGGGTCGGTAGCTCCCAGACTAATCATCCAAGATAAGAGCAGAGCTGGCCGGGGACGCACGCGACCTCTTTGTGCTTACCCGACCTGGCCGAAGTACGACGGGTTTGGCGATCCTCAAAGCGCCGATCATTACAGCTGTGCAAGCAATTGAACAAGTTTGACCTGCGGCTGCTGAAAGTACATTCTGCGATGACAACATTGGCGCTTGAGCCTCGACACAACCAGCGTTGTTCCGCTCGCTGTTGGGTCCCAACACATCACGGACAGCTCCATCGCGAATCCGATGTTGTGATCGCAAGCTACGGAATCAGATAAGCACGTTCTGACTTCTCGCAGCTAAGCTTCTTCTCTCCCCCAAATCGGATGTTGATAGATGAGGAAGCTGGAAGACGCTGCCTCACTCACATCATTATCGTCTTGGAATAAGGTTGATTCAGCGAGCCGACTTCGTATGGATCGTTCATGCAGCTCTAATCGAGGGATATGTTCCCAAACGGGACAGCATCCTCAAGAAGGAGGGGAGAAATGTACAAGAAGAATCGGATCAAGCAGATGCTCGACAATGGCGAGCTACCGTTGGGCATGCAATGCTTCACGGGCGATCCAACTCTAATCGAAGTCATGGGACTCACCGGGTTTGACTGGGTGATGTTGGATAGCGAGCATTCCGGCAATAACCCGCGGGCCATGGAGACACTCATACGCGCGGCAGATAGCGTGGGATTGGTGTCATTTGTCCGTGTCCATCAGGCTACCGACGAAGCTGATATTCACCGAGCTCTTGAAGCTGGAGCTATGGGTGTCTTTCTTCCCGAAATCAACTCGGTAGAAGATGTGAAAGCTGCAGCAGACGCGGCGTTTTACTACCCGAAGGGAGATCGTGGTATCTGCCCAGCCGTCCGGGCCGCTCATTACAATCCTAAGACTTTTGTGGATTACACAGCTTGGAACAACAATGAGATCATGCTCGTGCCCATGATCGAAAACCCGAGCGGGCTAGCTGATTTAGACAACATCTTCGCCCATCCTGACGTCCACATGGCTGTCTATGCTGCAGGCGACTATGGCTTCTCAGTAGGAGAAGGCATGGACATGCTGAATGGGACCAAGGTTAACGCGGCATACAAGCAGGTCCTGGAAGCAGGAGCTAAACATAACGTTGCCGTGATTGGCGGTCCCATTCTAGCGGCTGACCCCGACAGTTGTCGTCAAGCGATAGAAGCTGGCGTGCGGGTTTTCTCACTCGGTCTTGATTCGGTCGTGTTCAGAGATGCTTGTCAAGGCATGGCGGACGCGCTTGATCAAGGTGCAAAAGGAACTAAGTACAAGCGGCCGGCCAAGCAGGACTGGGGCTTCAAAGCTTGAGGGTTCTCACACCCACAATACTCCACCGCAACTTGCCCTAAACACCAAACCACAACCCTTCAGAAAGGACCACTCCAATGCCTACAGTTCACCGTGTCGTCGTCGGTGCAGGGAAAGATAAGAAGTCTGCTGTTCTCTTTCGAGATTCCACCAACCACCAGGAAACGCCTCAGATCTTCTGGCGCTCCACACTCTGGGCAACAACTGAACTGCCCGTCAACAATCAGATTCCGGGAGATAGAGCAGCCGATGTTACAGCCCGCGAGCCCACTGACAATGGGCTTACTTTCCGCGCGCTTGAGATTCCACCTGACATCAAGGACGCCAAAAAGCACATCCAGAT
>CAXTEE010000042.1:0-3153 GCA_964243375.1 uncultured Acidobacteriaceae bacterium
CTTTGAAGGTGAGCGCAACACCGTTCATGCAATAGCGAAGACCGGTGGGAGCCGGCCCATCTCGAAACACATGACCAAGATGTCCACCGCAACGGACGCAGTGGATCTCGGTGCGATCCATCCCGAAGCTCGTGTCATCGGTCCCCGAAACCGCATGGACCAGCGGCTGCCAGAAGCTCGGCCAGCCGGTATGGCTTTCATACTTCGTCGCCGACGAGAACGCCGGCAGATCACATCCCGCGCAGGCGTACGTTCCCGCCCGCGTCTCGAAGTCGAGTTTGCTGGAGAAGGGGACCTCTGTACCGTCCCGTCGCAGCACGTCGTAAGCCGCCGGGTTGAGAAGAGAACGCCACTCTGCATCAGTGTGGGTCACGGGGAAGACGGCGGACTCAGCCGCCTTCGCAGCTCGTTGCCGGGGCCACAGCCCGTATAGTCCCGCACCAGCAGCAAGGACTGTCATCCCGAGTAGTTCGCGTCGTCTGGCCATCGTCGCACCTCTGAAGATGTCTCGATGAACATGTTCGGAGGAAAGCGCGACGGGGTTACAGCTGTCGCAAGATCCGACGAAGTGCCGGGGGAAACCCGTCTCGAAGATGGCGGATCAAGCTCGGGTTCGGAGGTCCGGCATCATCATCGCCCGCTGGCGATGCAAAGGAGGTCCTGACCTGCCCTATTGCTGTGGATTGTCGAGAGAGGTGAGTGCCGTTCCGATCGCACCATTGAGGAGCGCGCGCTCGGGACGTACACGGGCCAGGACGCGGATGCCCATCAATACCCCGAGCAGATGCTGCGCTAAGCCGACTGCCGGTCGGGAAGAGGTGATACTTCCATCGGCTTGACCCTTTTCCACGCAAGCCAGAAAGAACGACTCGATCCGCTTTAGCGTTTCGGCAATCGTTTCCTTAAACTCCGGGTGGTGTGGCGCCATCTCCAAGGCAGAGTTCACAAGCAGGCAACCCTTGCGCTCGCGATCATTGATCGAACGGCTCAAGATGTCGTCGAAAAATGCCCGTATCGCCTCACGCGGTGGCAGAGCTTCGCAACGCCGTATACGCTTTCCGATGCTGTTTTCGATGTAATGGTCCAGGGCAGTCCGAAACATCGTGAGTTTATCACCATACGCGTTGTATAAGCTTGCGGCGGTAAGGCCAGTCTTCTCCATCAGGTCCTTGATGGAGGTCGATTGATAGCCACGCGCCCAAAAACATTGGACGGCTGCGTCCAAAACAACCCCTTCGTCGAACTCTCTCGGCCTTGCCATTCTGCTATCCCAATTCACTCGCGCTGGGCATCTTGCCACAGGCCACAGCATCGGTCATTCTAGAATACACATACCACAACGCGGCCGGGCTACGCTGCTTTCAACCTCTGAGGCTGGCGCTTCGGCTCGCTAAACAATATGGAGGGTGTACCGTCATGTCGTTGGACCAACAGCTTGTAGACTTCAGGGCCGAATTCCTTCGCACGGCTCCGGCAGGGCGGGCCGCCCTCTACGAAGCCAAGATCGAGGAGCTTCGGGCTAGTTTCGCGCTTGCGGCGGCCGCCGGTGTCGGGGCTGTTGCCCCTGAGTTCCGGCTACCCGGTTTGAAGGGCAATCCTGTCTCCCTGGCCGATTTGGTCCGGCAAGGTCCGGTTGTCGTTACGTTCTATCGCGGGGGCTGGTGTCCCTACTGCAATATCCAGCTGCGGGCTTATCAGGCCATCCTGCCGCAGATTGCGGCTCTGGACGCAAGGCTCGTCGCGATCTCGCCACAGCTCCCGGACCAATCTCTTTCCACGGCGCAAATGGACGAATTGACGTTCGACGTCCTGAGTGACGTGGGCAATCACACTGCGGCCCGTTTCGGCCTCGTGTATGCGCTGCCGGAGGAACTGCGCGCCGCACTGCGGTCAAACAACAAGGCGCTACCAGGGATCAATGGTGATGATAGTTTGGAATTGCCGGTACCGGCGACCTACGTGATCGCCCGGGACGGCCGTATCGCTCTGGCTTATGTCGAAGTCGATTACAGGAAGCGGCTCGAGCCGGAGGCGATCCTGGACGCGCTTCGATCGCTTCAACCCTCCTGAGGATGGCGAGTAGCCTGGCAAGTCGCCGCTGAGAGCCCCCGCCTGCCTCATCTTTAACGAAGTGTCCAGCCTGGAGGGAATGCCTCATGATCCGCTTCTACTTTCACCCGACGCCGAATCCCGCGAAGGTCGCGCTGTTCCTGGAAGAAGCCGGCCTGCCCTATGAGACCGTGCCGGTCGACACCAGCAAAGGTGAACAGCACCTGTCGGCCTTCCGTGCGGTTAATCCGAACGGCAAGGTGCCGGCGATCATTGATACGGACGGGCCTGGCGGCAAGGAGGCCCGCGTGTTCGACTCTACGGCAATTCTTATCTACCTCGCCGATAAGACCGGGAACTTCCTTGGCTCACCGGAGGACCGGCCTGAGCTGCTATCGTGGCTGCTCTTCATAGCGTCAGGGCTCGGCCCATATTCCGGCCAGGCGGTGCATTTCCAATTCGCCGCACCGGAGGGGCTCGGATACGCAGTAAATCGCTACCGCCGCGAGGCCGAGCGGCACTACCAAGTGCTGAACGACCACCTTGCAGACCGTGAATTCATCGTCGGCAGCTCCTACACCATTGCCGACATGTCGGCATGGGGCTGGCTCGATCGCGCGGCGCGCGTAATGAAGGGGTCCGACGACCCGCTTGCGCCGTATCCGCATTTGAAGCGCCTGTTTCAAACGGTCGATGCGCGGCCAGCCGTGCAGCGTGCACGGGCAGTTGGGAAAACTCACGAATTCAAGAAGGTCAACGACGAAGAAACCAAGCGCGCGCTTTTCCCGTCCAACTACCCACCCGCCGCGTAAGGACGACGATCATGAACCTGGATGGAAAGCGCGCCCTCGTGACTGGCGGTTCGAGCGGCATCGGCTTTGAGATCGCCAAGGCTCTTCTCGGTAAAGGCGTCAAAGTTGCAGTCAGCGGCCGCCGTGCGGATGTGCTCTCCTCCGCTGTGGAAGAGCTGCGCAAGAGCGGGGGAGTGGTCACCGGGATCGCCGCAGATATCGGGAACACGGACGGACGCAGTCAGACCTTGCAGCGTGCGCTTGATACCCTCGGCGGGCTCGACATCCTGGTCAACAACGCGGGTGGTGTGCG